>JBBODD010000001.1:1550000-2832273 GCA_038002745.1 Bacillus sp. FSL H8-0547 | reverse complement strand
CTGGAAACGGCGAAGCGTTAAGATTGGAAGCAGATGGCCGATGTGCAGGCTGTCTGCTGTCGGGTCAAATCCTGTATATAGCTTAACAGACTCCTCTTCAAGCACCTTTTTCAGGCCTTCTTCGTCTGTCATTTGATTAATCAATCCTCTGAACTGAAGATCTTTGAGCAATTCACTCATTTTGCTTCTCTCCTTTTTCATAAAATACAAAAACGCCCCTTCATAAAATGAAGGGGCGTGGAATACGCGGTACCACCCTGCTTTGGGAAGCATGCTTCCCGTCTCGAAAAGATAACGGCCTTTAACCGTCTTCCGCTAATTGGCAGATCTGCCGTTCACAAAAGAAGCTCCTGGAGGTAATTCATGATCCATCTTTGTGCTGATTTGCATCGACCATCAGCTTTCTGAGACAGGGAGATGTTCACTACTTCTTCCAATCAAAGCAATAAAATAATAATAAATCTTTTTTACCACAACTCAGCATGACTTGTCAAACGATCCGCCCCGATTTGACAAGATCATACAAAAGAACCGTTTTTATATGATATAATGAAGTGATTGTATAGGGGGATGATACGCTCATGGATAAACTTAGAACGTGGTACAGAAAATGGATGCCTTACAAACATAGAACAATTAAAGGGTTTAACATTACATATGGAGTCATCTGGAACCTGGTGCTTGTGTTTATTGTAATCGGTTTACTGACGGCTTCTTTCGGTGCGGGCGTAGGAGCAGGGTATTTTGCTTCTCTCGTAAAAGATGAACCTCTCCGCACATACAATTCAATGAAAAAAGACATCTACAATTATGAAGAAACCTCACAGGTTTATTTTTCGGATAATGTTTACCTCGGCAAGCTTCAGGCAGATATTGAACGGCAGGAAGTAAAGCTAGCGGATATTTCGGATCATGTGAAAAATGCCGTAATTGCGACAGAAGATGAATTTTTCTATAAGCATGATGGCGTTGTTCCTAAAGCCATTATGCGCGCCCTTTTTCAGGAAGCAACCAACTCGGCTAACCGCTCAGGCGGAAGCACGCTGACACAGCAGCTAATCAAAAATCAGATCCTGACCGATGAAGTTTCTTTTGACCGAAAAGCAAAAGAAATTCTGCTAGCCCTCAGACTTGAACGTTTTTTTGAAAAAGAAGAGATTCTTGAAGCTTACTTGAATGTAGCGGATCTTGGAAGAAATGCATCAGGCAGAAATGTCGCGGGAGTACAGGCAGCTGCTCAAGGCATTTTTGGAGTCGATGCAAAAGACCTGTCCCTTCCTCAGGCTGCGTTTATTGCGGGACTTCCGCAAAGCCCGTTTGGCTATACTCCGTTTACAAACAGAGGGGAAATTAAAGGAAATCTTGATGCGGGAACATCAAGAATGAAAACCGTTCTGCGCCGCATGCATAACAAAGGCTTTATTACCCAGCAGGAATTCCAGGAAGCAAGCAAATTCGACCTCAGAAAAAGCTTAACAGCCGCAAAACCCTCATCAGTTGATGAATATCCTTGGCTCACCTACGAAATCGAAGAACGCGCGAGAGATATTCTTCTTGCCCAGCTCGCGGAAAAAGACGGCCGCAAACTCGATGAATTAAAGCAAAATAAAGAACTCTATGCCGAATACAAGGCTTTAGCTGACAGAAATCTAAGACAAAACGGCTACAAGATTCACACCACTGTCAATAAAACGATGTACGATAAAATGAATGCCATTGCCAAATCCTATGAATATTACGGCAACAGCAAACCAGAATACAAGATTGATAAAGAAACAGGCAAAAAGATTCAGGTACAGGAACCGGTAGAAGTCGGCGCTGTATTAATTGAGAACAAAACCGGAAAGATCCTCAGCTTTGTCGGGGGAAGAGATCACAATGTTTCAGAGACGAATCATGCGACAGATTCGTACCGGTCAAATGGTTCAACGATGAAGCCTCTCCTTGCCTATGCCCCTGCCATGGAAGTCGGAAAACTTCAGCCTGGTTCCGTTCTTGCAGATGTTCCGATGGACGTTCGGGGATGGAAGCCTAAAAACTTTGACGGCAGGTTCCACGGCTTTACAAGTGCACGTTTTGCTCTTGAGAAATCCTATAACATCCCTGCCATTAAATCATATATGAGGGTTATGGATCAAAATCCTACTGAATATCTCAAAAAGATGGGCATGACCAGTATTCATAAAAATGATATCGGAGCCCCCGCTGTTGCCATCGGCGGACTGACCAATGGAGTGACAGTGGAAGAAAACGTGAACGCCTATGCTACCTTTGCAAACGGCGGCAAGTTTGTTGATGCTTACTTGATTGAAAAAATAGAAACCAAATCAGGGGAAGTCATTTACCAGCACCAGTCAAAGGCTGTAGACGTATTCACTCCCCAAACTTCTTACTTGACCATTGATATGATGAGAGATGTCGTTCAATCAGGGACCGGATCGTCTGCGAAAAACTATTTGTCATTCAGTGCAGACTGGGCCGGAAAAACGGGAACGAGCCAGGAGTACAAAGATATTTGGTTTGTAGCCTCCAATCCAAGCGTCTCTTTTGGAACATGGCTTGGCTATGATACACCTAAATCAGTGGATAAAGAGTATAAAGGCATGTCCTACAGCAAGCGGAACATCCTTCTATGGTCGAAGATGATGAATGCTGCACATGAAGTAAACCCTGGACTGATCGCTCCAAAGTCTACATTTAAAATGCCGGGCGGAATTGTCCAGAGATCCTACTGCGCCCTTTCAGGGGACCTTCCGTCTGCGATGTGCCAGCAGGCAGGACTGGTTACAACAGATCTTTTCAACGCCAAGTTTGTGCCTTCTAAGACAGATGACAGTCTGACATCGGGTAAATATGTATTCGTTAAAGACCGTGCGTACCAGGTTCCGCCTTCTGCACCGGCTGAATTTGTCCAGCAGGGCCCGATGCTGAAGAAGGAAATCCTTGAAATGCATAACCTCAGCAGCTTCAGCGATTTAAAAGAACTGCTGCCAAACAAAACAAACTGGGGAAAAATTGTCGTCACCGACGGAAATGAGATCAGGGACAACGGTGCGGTTCCAAGGCAAGTATCAGGTGTCAGAATAAGCGGCAGCTCTCTTGCCTGGAACATAAGCGGAGATTCTGATGTCATCGGATACCGCGTATATGCAGCCGGCAACTTCTCTAAAGACTTTAAAAAAGTTGCCAGCATTCCAGCTTCCAAGAGCCTGTCCGCATCACTTGGCGGCTCTCCGGCAGCCTACTACGTTACAGCAGTTGATGTAGCCGGAAAAGAATCACCTGCTTCCGCCATTGTGAAAAGCGGCAGCTACCAGGCAGAAAAACCGGCCGCTCCAAAACCTGCAGTGCCTAAGCCTGCTGAACCGAAGCCGTCTGAACCAAAGCCTGCGGAGCCTAAGCCGCCGGCTCAGCCTGAAAAACCAAAACCGGGAGAGCCGGCAAAACCACCTGGCGAACCTCAGACACCGCCTGAAAAACCGAATGGATGATGATTTAAAAGGATGCCCGCAGCGGGCATCCTTTTTTAGATTCAGGTAGTGGTGCCACAAACGAAGATTCCACCACCAAGAAAGTGGCTGTACTCCACCGAGTGGCGCCACAAATAAAGGTTCCACCACCGAGAAAGTGGCAACACTCCACTGAGTGGCGCCACAACGAAGATTCCACCCTCGAGAAAGTGGCAACACTCCGCCGAGTGACGCCACAAACGAAGATTCCACCACCAAGAAAGTGGCTGTACTCCACCGAGTGACGCCACAAATAAAGGTACCACCACCGAGAAAGTGGCTCCACTCCAACGAATGGCGCCACAACGAAGCTTCCACCCTCGAGAGAGTGCCTGCACTCCGCCAAGTGGCGCCACAAACCGAGGTTTAAGCACCAAGAAAGTGGCAGCACAAACCAAAATCCTTCCCAACAGAAAAAATCCGAACTAATTACCTCAGTTCGGATTTTCCTTGTTCTATTAGTTCTTTAATCTTCCATCGTCGACAAGTCACCTGTCGGAAGGTCAAGTTCCCATGCTTTCAGGACACGGCGCATGATTTTTCCGCTGCGTGTTTTAGGCAGCTTGTCGCGGAATTCGATTTCGCGCGGAGCCGCGTGCGCAGCAAGGCCTTTTTTGACGAAGTTGCGGATTTCTTCTTTGAGCTCATCCGTCGCCTCATAGCCGTCGCGAAGGGCGACAAACGCTTTGATGATCTCGCCGCGGACCGGATCAGGTTTGCCGATGACGCCTGCTTCTGCGATGGCAGGGTGTTCGACAAGCTTGCTTTCCACTTCAAACGGCCCTACGCGCTCACCGGAAGTCATGATGACGTCATCAATTCTTCCCTGGAACCAGTAATAGCCGTCTTCATCCTTATAGGCAGAGTCACCTGATACATACCAGTCGCCCGGCATGAAATAGGATTCGTACTTTTCTTTGTTGTTCCAGATCGCGTGCATCATGGAAGGCCAGCCTTTTTTAATCGCAAGGTTGCCCATGCGGTACGGCGGCACTTCATTTCCCTGGTCGTCCACGATGGCAGCCTCGACACCCGGAATCGGTTTGCCCATTGAGCCTGGTTTAATTTCCATGGACGGGTAGTTGCAGATCACCTGCGCGCCTGTTTCAGTCATCCACCACGTATCATGGATCCGGTTATCAAACACTTTTACTCCCCATCTGACAACTTCAGGGTTGAGAGGCTCTCCGACACTCAAAACATGTCTTAATGAGCTCAAATCATATTGTTTAACGAGCTCGTCTCCTGCTCCCATCAGCATGCGGAAGGCAGTCGGCGCACTGTACCAGACGGTAACGCCATAGTTTTGGATTGTTTCATACCAATGCTCAGGCTTGAATCTGCCCCCAACAATGACATTTGATGCACCGTGAAGCCATGGTCCGAAAATGCCGTAGACTGTACCCGTTACCCAGCCTGGATCTGCTGTGCACCAGTAAACGTCATCTTCCTTCAGATCAAGAACCCAGCTGCCTGTCTGGTAATGCTGGACCATTGCCTGATGGACATGAAGCACGCCTTTAGGTTTTCCTGTCGAACCGGACGTGTAATGAAGCAGAAGTCCGTCCGTCTTTTCCACCCATTCTATTTCGAGCTTCTTGCTCGCGGTTTTCATTCTTGTAAGGAAATCTATGTACGGACCGTCTTCATTTACATTTTCTCCGACTAAGACAACATGCTTTAAAGCAGGCAGATCGTTGAACGGAACCCGCTCAAGCAGTTCAGGCGTTGTCACAATGACCTTAGCCTCACTGTCTTTCAGCCGGTCGCTTACTGCCCCCTCCATGAATGCCTCAAATAAAGGACCTACGATGGCACCCAGTTTGATGGCTCCAAGGACGGTAAAATAAAGCTCAGGCGTTCTCGGCATGAAGACAAACACTCTGTCGCCTTTTTCAACATCTGCACATTGACGGAGGATATTCCCTGCTTTATTTGAGTGTTCTTTCATTTCTTTAAACGTATACTTCTCTTCTCTTTCAGGGTCCCGGTAGTACAAGGCAACCTTGTTCTTCCGGAAAGATTCTGCATGTTTGTCAATTGCTTCGTATGCAGCATTGATTCTTCCTGTTTCCGACCACGAGAGGTTTTTTTCTGCCTCAGACCAGTCAAATTGGTCATAGGTTTTTTGGTAGTCTTCAAGATTGTGGTTCCCCTTTGCTGCTGGCAGCGCTTCCAACTTCATCTTAATTCCCCCTTGTTCAGTGTATACATCCTCTATTATAGAACAGTTTCTATCTTTTCTCAATTTTTAAAAAAATCCCGGTTTTTTCGTGTAAACGCTTCATTTTCTATTTTTTCTAGTATAATAGATGATAGTTCAGCAGAATAAAAAGGCGGTGAATGAATGGAACACCCGAAAACGTACAACGCAAAAGAGATTAAAACTCCTTTTGGCCCCCTTATTATAGAAGGACCCATTAAGCCTGAAAAACTGGCAGGACTTGAATTTCACAAGGATCTGGTGGCTTTTAGGCAGCCTGAGCAGCAGCACAAGGCGCTGATTGAAATAGCGGGACTTCCCGAAGGCCGGATTATTATTGCAAGAAATCGCCATACCATTGTCGGGTATGTTACATATTTGTATCCTGACCCTCTTGAAAGATGGTCAGAAGGAAAGATGGAAAATCTGATTGAACTTGGTGCGATTGAAGTCATACCTGAATTCCGGGGCTTCTCGGTGGGAAAAAACCTTCTGAGAGTTTCGATGATGGATGATGCCATGGAGGATTACATCACCATTACAACCGAGTACTATTGGCACTGGGATCTAAAAGGAACCGGACTGAATGTATGGGAATACAGGAAAGTCATGGAGAAGATGATGAATGCAGGCGGCCTTGAATGGTATGCGACAGATGAACCTGAAATCAGTTCTCATCCTGCAAACTGCCTGATGGCAAAAATCGGAAAAAGAGTCGATCAGGACTCCGTTCAGCAGTTTGACCAATTGAGATTCAAAAACCGCTTTATGTACTGATATGTTTCGTTCATGCTTTAAAACAAAGGGGTAATAAGAATGATCGTAGAACAAATCATGAATAAAAACGTCGTTACGCTTCCGCCGGATGCAACCATTGCTGAAGCCATCGAAAAAATGGCTGAACACCGGATCCGCCATATTCTTATTGTGTCAGGAAACGATATGCTCTCCGGCATCGTTTCAGACAGGGACATAAAGGATGCGAGCCCTTCCATATTCGAACTGACCAATGACCGGGAAACACTTGATAAACCGCTTAAATCCATTATGAAAACAGATGCGATTACCGGACATCCGCTTGATTTTGTCGAAGAAATCTCGTCTATTTTCTATGAGCATAAAATTGGCTGTCTACCGATTATCAAACACGGAAAGCTAGTGGGGATTGTGACCGAAACGGATCTTCTCCATACATTTGTTCAGCTGACAGGCGCTGACCAGCCCGGCTCTCAGATTGAAGTAAAAGTTCCGAATGTATCAGGAGTTCTTTCAGAAGCAGCAGCTGTTTTCAGCAGACACAATGTGAATATATCGAGTGTGCTCGTTTATCCTGATCAGGACGAACGGTTTAAGATTCTCGTCTTCAGAGTTCAGACAATGAATCCGATGCCTTTAATTGAGGAGCTTGATAAAGAAGGCTATACTGTTCTGTGGCCTAATGTACCGGGGATTTCGTCATGAAAGAAAATATCTTCATCTACTCCCCTCTTTTTCAGCAGTACAAATTTAGCCAGGACCACCCGTTCAACCAGCTGAGAGTTGAGTTGACCTATGACCTGCTGAAAAAGATGAATGCATTGTCTGATGACGAGCTCGCAGCTCCGAGAATGGCCACTGATGAAGAGCTTGCACTCGTTCACGACAAAAAGTACATCGAAGCTGTAAAAAAGGCAGGAGCGGGAGAACTCGATCAAAAAGAGGCAATGAATTACGGAATTGGAACGGAAGATACACCTATTTTTCCGGGCATGCATGACGCCGCAGCACTTCTTGTCGGAGGCACGCTTGCAGCAGTCGAGCATGTTATGGAAGGAAAATCCAAAAGAGCCTTGAATCTTGGAGGCGGACTTCATCATGGCTTCCGCGGCAAGGCTTCCGGATTTTGCATATACAACGACAGTTCTGTTGCAATCAAGTACATTCAGAAAAAGTATCAGGCGAAAGTGCTGTATATCGATACTGATGCTCATCACGGAGACGGCGTGCAGTGGACTTTTTACGATGACCCTTCCGTCTGCACCCTGTCCATTCATGAAACCGGACGCTATTTATTTCCTGGGACAGGCAATGTGACCGAGCGCGGCGCAGGACAGGGCTACGGGTATTCGTTCAATGTACCGCTTGATGCCTTTACTGAAGATGAATCCTGGATGGATGCCTACAGGCAGTCAATCCGGGAGGTTGCCGCTTTCTTTAAGCCTGATGTGATTCTTACCCAAAACGGGGCAGATGCACACTTTTATGATCCTCTTACCCATTTCGCGACAACAACCGCTATTTTCAAAGAAATTCCTAAGCTGGCTCAGGAAATCGCTGATGAGTACTGCGGAGGTAAATGGATTGCCGTCGGGGGCGGCGGGTATGACATTTGGAGAGTTGTCCCAAGGGCATGGGCGATGATCTGGCTTCAGATGAAGAATCTGCCTGCAGAAGGAAATCTGCCTATCGAATGGATTGAACAGTGGCAGTCAAAAGCACCTGTCACACTTCCTTCCTTCTGGCACGATTCCAAGGATGACTATAAAGCCATCCCGAGAAAGCTTGAAATCGAAGAGAAAAATGCCCAGACAACTGCTAAAGCTCTTTTTCCGATCCGTCAGAACAAAACGAAAGACAGGCATTCTCTTTAAACCTGAAAAAAGGCATGAATCGAAGGGATTCATGCCTTTTAATTAT
This sequence comes from Bacillus sp. FSL H8-0547, assembly GCA_038002745.1. NCBI lineage: Bacteria > Bacillati > Bacillota > Bacilli > Caryophanales > Bacillaceae > Bacillus > Bacillus sp. FSL H8-0547. The sequence continues at coordinate 2,823,885 of JBBODD010000001.1, read as the reverse complement.
GATTTTGTCGATTGTCTTATTTCAATGCGGTGCGGAAGCTCAACGATGTGATTTTCCACTTCTTCTTTGTTCATCAGCTTTGTCAGCAGACGCATAGCTACAGCTCCGATGTCATAAGTCGGCTGAACAACGGTTGTCAGCTTAGGGCGGACCATTGATGCAAGCTTCGTGTTGTCAAATCCGATGATTTCAATATCATTTGGAATCACATAGCCAAGGTCCTGAGCGGCATGTACAACTCCAAGCGCCATTTCATCTGTACCCGCAAAGATGGCAGTCGGTTTATCAGAAAGCTCATTGATTTTCTCAAACGCTTCAAGGCCAGAATCATACGTATAGTCGCCCTCTGTGATCAGCGCTTCATCAGCATCGATGCCTGCTTCTGACAGGGCACGCAGATAGCCTTTCATTTTCATTTCTTTATTAATCGGCTCTTCCATTGGTCCTGTTACATAACCAATGCGCTTATGGCCTTTTTCAATCAGCATGGACACAGCATCATAAGACGCCTGCTCATAGTTGATGTTTACTGAAGGCGTCACTTCATTTACATCAACAGAGGCAGCAAGAACGATCGGCACAGGGGAGCGCTTAAACTCATCCACATGCTCGTCTGTAATATTTCCGCCCATGAAGACAATTCCGTCTACTTGCTTCCCAAGCATCGTGTTCAGCAGGTGAAGTTCTTTGTCGCGGTTTTGATCTGAATTACTCAAGATAATATTGTATTTGTACATAGTTGCAATATCTTCAATTCCGCGGGCAAGTTCTGCATAAAAAGTACTTGAGATATCAGGAATGATAACCCCTACAGTCGTTGTTTTCTTGCTGGCAAGTCCCCGTGCAACGGCATTTGGGCGGTAGCCGAGACGATCTATGGCTTCAGATACCTTTTTGCGCGTTGTCGGTTTTACATTCGGGTTGCCGTTTACAACCCTTGATACTGTAGCCATGGAAACATTTGCTTCACGGGCTACATCATAAATCGTGATATTGTTCATTTTCCTACACTCCTTCGAAATCCATCTATATGTATAGTTAGCATTTACAATTATTGAAAGTAACATGTCATCATTATGAATTTATATGTACATAATGATACGATACTATGAAAACGTAAGCAATCTATTTACAGCGTTTTTACGCAATATAACCGTATTTGTTCATAAATGAGCAAAGTTTTTCATAAACAGCACTGTTTTCTATCATAAATAAAACCTCATGATGTTGCAAGCAAAACAAAATCAGGGTGCCGTGCGGATTCAAGAATTCTCTCCTCCGCGGCACCCTGAACAGGTTTTATGCTTTAACTTTAATTAAAGGTTTAATTTCATTCATGAAATCAGCAAACTGATCGAAATCCATCTGCTGGGCCGAATCTGACAGTGCAACCGCCGGGTCCGGATGAACCTCTGCCATTACGCCGTCTGCTCCGATTGCAAGTGCAGCTTTTGCACATGGAATAAGCAAATCGCGGCGTCCTGTTGAATGCGTCACATCCACAAGTACCGGCAAGTGCGTTTCCTGTTTTAAAATAGGAACCGCTGAAATATCAAGCGTGTTGCGTGTTGCTGTTTCGTACGTTCTGATGCCGCGTTCACACAGGATGATCTGATCATTTCCCTGTGAAATGATGTACTCGGCAGCATTTACAAATTCATCAAGGGTTGCCGCAAGACCGCGCTTCAGGAGCACAGGCTTATTAACGGCGCCGGCAGCTTTCAGCAGCTCAAAGTTCTGCATGTTGCGTGCACCGATCTGAATGACATCAATGTATTGAATCGCGATCTCGATATCTGCCGGGTTGACGATTTCACTGATGACAGCCATATCGTACTCATCGGCAACGCGTTTCAGTATTTTCAGGCCTTCTACACCAAGACCCTGGAAATCGTAAGGACTTGTGCGGGGTTTGAAGGCACCGCCGCGAAGCAGGCGTACACCCTGTTTTTTGGCTTCTTCTGCAACAGCAGCAACCTGCTCATAGCTTTCAACTGCGCATGGACCGGCAATCAGCACCTGGCTGCCGTCTCCGATTTTAACTCCTTTTACATCCACAATCGTATCTTCAGGTTTCTTTTTGCGTGAAACAAGAAGGGCTTTGCGGTGGTCGTCTTCCTGAAGCTCAAGACTCGCTTTAAAGATTTCTTTGAATATATGCTGAATGGTGGAATCCTCGAAAGGCCCGTCATTGTTTTCTTTCAGTTTATTAAGCATTCTTCGTTCACGGACAGGATCATATCGATTAACGCCCTGCGCTTCCTTGGCTTTACCAATATCCTGTACTAACTTTCCTCGCTCATTAATCAGCTGTAAAATCTGCAGATTAATCTCTTCTGCTCTCTCTCGCAATGCTTCTAACTCGGCGTTACTCATCTGACTCATCCTTTCCCGTTTTTATAGAAACCGGCAAACCGGCTTGTACATGCATCTTATTCAAGCATCTGGCCGTATTCAAAGCAGATGCATTATGCACTGAAAAGAAAATAGTAATCATTTTCTTTTGTAATTAGTGATAATTATATACAAAAACAATCCTGTTGTCACGCATTTTTCTTTAACATTTAAACGCTTTTAAGCAATAAAGCGTTTGGACGATTGTTTTTGCTGTCTTTTTCAGGAGTCTGTATGACGCACGGCTGATGTTTTTTCGAAATCAGCCGATAAACTAGATAAGAATAAATGAAAGAGGTGCTGTTCATGAAAGCAGCTGACCATACATTCGCACTCGATATCGGCACGCGTTCAGTCGTGGGACTGCTTCTCTCTCGGCGCAGCGGCGTGTTTGAAGTCATTGATGCCGTCATGGAAGAACATAATGAGCGCTCAATGCTCGACGGACAAATCCACGATATTCAAGCTGTGGCCAGAGTCATTGTGTCCGTGAAAGAAAAGCTTGAAAAAAAACATGGACCTCTGACGAAAGTCTGCGTTGCCGCAGCAGGAAGAGCGCTTAAAACCCTTCGTGCAGAAGCATCCATTGATATAACAGGAAAACCGATTCTGGAAGCTGAGGCAGTCTCCCAGCTGGAATTAATGGCCGTTCAGCTTGCCCAGCAGGAAATCGCCCTGAAAGAAACCGGCATGGCAGGCTATGACTGCGTGGGCTACTCTGTTATTTCCTATAAGCTTGATCAGCAGGAGATTGGCAGCCTGCTCGACCAGCAGGGTCACACCGCATCTGCCGAAATAATTGCTACCTTTCTGCCTAAGGTTGTAACAGAGTCTCTCCTGGCCGCTTTAAAAAGAGCAAATTTAGAAATGCTTGCCATGACGCTGGAACCGATCGCTGCAATTAATGTGCTGATACCGGCATCTATGAGAAGGCTCAACGTGGCTCTGGTTGATATTGGGGCAGGCACATCTGACATTGCCATAACAAGTGAAGGCACGGTTACTGCATACGGAATGGTGCCCTCAGCAGGAGATGCGATTACAGAAGCTGTTTCAGACGAATACTTGCTTGATTTTCATGAAGCAGAACGTGTGAAAAGAGAACTTAATACATCACAGATCATCCGTTTTAAGGATATCCTCGGCTATGAGAAAAGCGTATCAAAAGAGGCAGCGGCTGCTTCCATACAGCCCGCCGCTTCCCGTCTTGCGAAATTAATCAAAGAAGAAATCCTCTCGCTCAACAGCGGAAAGCCTCCAAAAGCTGTCATGCTGATCGGGGGAGGCAGCTTAACTCCGGGACTGCCGTCCCTGCTTGCAGAGCAATTGTCGCTGCCTGAAGACCGCATTGCCATTAGAGGGATCGAAGCGATTCAGCAGCTTCATCTTTCAGAGAGCTTAGGAAAAGGACCGGAGCTTGTGACACCGATCGGCATCGCGATTACTTCAAGCATCAATCCGATTCATTATGTGAGTGTCAGTGTCAATGGACAGAAAGTGAGACTTCTTCAGATGAAAAAGCGGACCGTCTCTGACAGCCTGCTGTCAACCGGCATTCAGCTGTCAGGCTACTACGGCAAACCCGGACTTGCCTATTTTGTTTCGATCAACGGCCGCTCTGTGACCGTTCCCGGCACCTACGGCGAAGCACCGGTCATCTGCAAAAACGGCAGGCGCTGTTCAGTAGATGAAGAACTTCAGAACGGGGATGAAATAACGATTCAAAAAGGGAAGGACGGCCACTCCCTCCCTGTCGTCATTTCAGATTTGATTGATGTTGTACCGGAGAAGAAAATCATTTTAAACGGCGAGCAAGTCGCAGTGCAGGCGAAGCTCTTAAAAAATGGAACACCGGCTGACCCCAATGACCCGGTCGCTGACAGGGATGTGATTACTTATACCTTCCCGGACAAAGTCATGGACCTTTTCCAGGACGCGTCAAGATGCACGCCCTTCTGCCTGTCTGTTGACGGACGATTAGTCCATCTGGACGCATTTTCAGGAAAGATCACGATAAACCATGAAAAAGCACACCCGGATTCCTCGTTCAAAGAATGGGATCAGATAGCTGCCGTCCGCAAAAAAAGGCCAACTCTGGGCCAGGTGCTTTCTGCTCTTGAAATGGATGCCTATGAATCCATCACCATTTTCTATAATCAAGAGCCGACTGTCATTAAGAAAATGCTCCTCCACGTATACAGAGGAGGAAACCTGCTGTCCTTATCAGATGAAATACGAAGCGGCGATGACTTAAAAATTCAAAAACAGCAGGCAGGCTCCTTCATCTTCCAGGACGTGTTCAAAGCTGTGGACGTCACATTCCCCGCTCAGACGAACAAGCGCTTCCTCCTGCTGAAAAATGAACAGGAAACAAGTTTCCATGAAGAGCTCTCTCCGGGGGATCGGTTGAGTATTAGGTGGATGTAAGAAAAGTGGAGCCTCCCGTTTAGCCCTGACAGGCAGAAAAGAAATCACCCGAAAAGTCCGGTCTTGACTTTTTGGGGGATTTTGTTCTGACGGAGGAGCTAGGAGGTGGAGCTGGACAATTAGAAAAGCGGAGCCGACTTTCGGCTCCGCTTTTCTTGCTTTTCTTATGTTAGTTTCCTGCAGCCTGCTTGAGAGAGTCTGCTGTGATTTTCCAGTGTGATTCGTTCCAGACAACCTGCTTGTCCTTGAACAGAAGAGCCTGTGGCGATTCGTGCCTGATTCCGTATGTTTCGGCAATATAGTTGGAAAGTGGTCTTGCTTCCTGCACATTCAAGTAATAGGCGGGAATGGAATCGTTCCCTTCTGTAAACGCGGAGAACTCAGAAAAGGCGGCCTGGGCAATCGGGCACGTCAAGCTGTTTTTAAAAAACAGGAATACACCTTCCTGCTCGGTGATTTTCTGGAAGTCTTCTACTGTATCAATTTTTACTTTTGGCATGATTTTAGGCCTCCACTGGTTTTACCTACATTTTATACGAATAAATGACAAAATAAAAACAATCGGCTTTAAGCTGCCGATTGTTTTTTCTATTTCAGGAAGCTTACTTATTGATTTCTTCTTTTTTCGCTTCCTCAATCTCTTTGTTCACTTGTTTTTTAAGCTCTTCTGAATGTGGCGTTGTTCCGGCAGTTGGAGCCGCTGCCGGGCTTACCGGCGATTGTACTTCCGCATTCAGCTGAGGCTCATCGGATGCTTCAGGAGCAAGTCTGATTTCGTCTTCTGTCTGCTCGTCGTTTTGCTGTTTGGATGCTTTTAGATCACGCACTTTGCTCATGATCTGTGAAGACTGGTCAGTCACAGCCTGTGAAAGGGTGGCTGATTTTTCTTTTGCAATCGCAGCAAACTCGTTGCCTTTTTCAAGGGCGTCGTTTGTGATTTTACCTGTTTTTTCTTTTACAATGACAGCCTGTTCTCCAATATTATCACGAAGTTCTTTACCTGATTTTGGCGCAAGGAAAAGGGCGGTTGTTGCACCCACAATCCCTCCAACAAGTGTTCCGATCAAAAAATCTTTACTGTTGATTCCATCTTTGCTCATGATAAATTCCTCCCTATTGTGATTCTTCTATATTTTTGAAACGGGTTCATATAGTCGGGTACTTCTGCTGTTCTCGAACTTCTTTTTTGAGCTTCCATTTGTTCCAGACATCCATGGCGACGTTGCTCCACTGGACGACCTGATTGATTTTATCCTGGTTTTTCTCAAGGTTTGTGCCGACAGAAACGGCTACCTTTTGAACAGAATCATTGAAGTTCTGCAGGGATGATCCGACACCCTGAACAGCGGATACAACTGTATTCAGTTTTTCGGATTTCTCCTGAATGTCTTCTGCCAAAGCATTGGTCTTATGCAGCAATTGAGTCGTTTCAAGGGTAATACCCTGCACCTGCTTTTCAAGGCCTTCCAGTGTGCCTGCTACATTGTTCAAAGTAGCCGACAGCGCCTTCAGCGTTTTCGACAGGAACACGACAAGAACTGTGAATGCAATTGCAATGAGTGCAACAGCTAAGTATAAAATAATTTCCAACTTCAGCACCTCCAAATAAGCGATAGTAACTGTTTCCCTTAAGAAACAAATCATAAACATGAATTTTTCATACACCTAGTATTCTACAAAACACACCGGATTCCTCTCCTATTATGACCGAGTTTTTCAATTTTCACTAAAAATTTTAACTCTTTTTTAAAACATCGGTTACAATAAAGGCTGTGCCGGTTATTTGTTTACATAGGAGGAAGAAAAATGAAAGATCCCCGCATTCAAACACTCGCCAAAAACCTGATCAATTATTCAGTTAAACTGAAAAAAGGCGAGAAAGTACTTATTGAAAATTTCGGTCTGCAAAGAGAGCTCGTTACGGCTCTTGTTCAAGAAGCCTACGCTGCAGGAGGATATCCGTTTGTATCCCTCAAGGATCAGCAGGTGGACCGTGCCCTTCTCATGGGAGGACAGGAAGAACAATACAGCATGATGGCCGATTTTGAAGCAAATGTGATGAGCAAAATGGATGCTTATATCGGGCTTCGTTCAGGTGACAACATTAATGAGCATGCAGATGTGCCTGATGCTCAGATGAAGCTGCAGAGCCGGACTGTCGGCAAAAAGGTTCACCGTGATATCCGCGTCCCGAAAACAAGATGGGTTGTCCTCCGCTATCCTAACGCTTCTATGGCCCAGCTTGCGAAAATGAGCACGGAAGCATTTGAAGACTTCTACTTTGATGTCTGCAATCTCGACTACGGCAAAATGGATCAGGCAATGGATTCGCTCGTCCATCTGATGAACCGAACGGATGAAGTGAGAATTACAGGTCCCGGAACTGATCTCGTTTTTTCCATAAAAGACATACCTGCTGTTAAATGTGCAGGAGAAATGAACATTCCGGACGGAGAGGTTTATACGGCGCCGGTCCGTGATTCTGTCAATGGAACCATTACGTATAACACTCCTTCACCATACAACGGCTTCACGTTTGAAAATGTAAAACTAACGTTTAAAGACGGCAAAATTGTTGAAGCCGAATCAAACGACACAGAACGCATCAACAGTATTTTTGACACAGATGAAGGAGCAAGATATATCGGCGAGTTCGCCATTGGCGTCAACCCGTACATCCAGCATCCGATGCAGGATATTCTGTTTGATGAAAAGATTGACGGCAGCTTCCACTTTACTCCGGGACAATGCTATGATGATGCATTTAACGGCAACCACTCCAATATCCACTGGGACATGGTCAACATCCAGCGCCCTGAATACGGCGGCGGAGAAATGTACTTTGACGGTGTCCTCATCAGAAAAGACGGCGTCTTTGTGATTGATGAGCTAAAAGGGCTGAACCCTGAAAATCTGAAGTAAATAACAAAAGCGCAAGCGCCTTGGTCAGATCCGATAGTCAGATAAGAATCCGTCAAAAAAGTCCGGGTTTGACTTTTTTGACGGATTTGTTCTGACAGAGGATCTAGGCGCTGGAGCTGGACGAGGATAACTTTATTATTTCGTGCACACCCTTTTATTCATTAAAATTTCATTAAACACACAAAAAAGCATGAGCCGTGGCTCATGCTTTTTTTAACCTAATTCATTTTCGTAGGCACGCTGATATTTCTGAATGTCTCCTGCTCCCATGAACACGAGAACGCCGCCTTCGTGCTTTTTAAGGACGCCAGTTTCTTCTTCATCAATCAGGGCTGCTGAATCAATTTTATTCAATAGATCCTGAATCGACAGCTTTCCGATGTTTTCCCGGGCAGAGCCGAAAATATCGCAGAGGTAAACCATATCCGCTTTCTTCAGGCTGTCTGCAAATTCATCAAGAAACGACTGTGTGCGGGTAAATGTATGCGGCTGGAAAACAGCCACGATTTCACGGTCCGGATATTTTTGTCTGGCTGCATCAATCGTTGCAGTGATTTCAGTCGGATGATGAGCATAGTCATCAATCAGAACCTGATTGCCGATTTTTTTCTCGTTGAACCGGCGCTTTACGCCTTCAAATGTTTGAAGCTGCGCCTGAATGACCTCTGCATCGATTTCTTCATAGTGGCAAATGGCAATGACAGAAAGAGCATTCAGCACACTGTGGTCTCCGAACGTAGGAATTTTAAATGAAGCATAGAATGTGTTTCGGACAAACACATCAAAGCTTGTTCCATCCGTTGATTTGACGACATTGCGTGCCTGAAAGTCGTTTTCTTCGCTGAATCCGTAGTACACGACAGGAACATTAGCCTGGATATGCTGAAGGTGCTCATCATCACCGCATGCGATAATCCCTTTTTTCACTTGCATGGCCATTTCCTGGAACGCTTTAAAAACGTCATCAATGCTGCTGAAGTAGTCGGGATGATCAAAGTCAATATTGGTCATGATTGCGTAATCAGGATAGTAGGAAAGGAAATGCCTGCGGTACTCGCACGCTTCAAAAACAAAGTATTCGCTTCCTTCCATTCCTCTGCCTGTTCCGTCTCCTATGAGGAAGGAAGTAGGCTTTGCACCCTGCATCACATGAGCGAGCAAACCGGTTGTAGACGTTTTGCCGTGTGCTCCCGTTACGCCTACACTTGTAAACTTCTCCATAAATTGACCCAGGAAAATGTGATAGCGGATGATCTCAAGACCAAGGTTTTTTGCTTCTTCGATTTCCGGGTGTGTGTCCGGAAACGCATTTCCGGCTATAATCGTCAGTCCTTGATGGATATTCTCTTTTGAAAATGGAAAAATATTAATTCCGCGCTGTTCTAATGCTTTTTGTGTAAAGATTGGCTTTTCAATGTCAGATCCCTGAACCTCATAGTTCATGTCATGAAGAATCTGTGCCAGGGCGCTCATTCCAGTCCCTTTTATTCCAACAAAATGGTAAACAGTCATAAATAGAACCTCCAACAAACGTCTATCTGTTTGACATTATATGATTCTTAACCCAATGTGCAACCGGAGGCTGCATAAGATAGCGGTTATGTATTTTAATTGCAGGACTGCAGCATTCTGCATTCTGCAGATTCTCTGCATCGCTTTTAAGAATGATGAAAACAAATCGTATTTTTTCCTGCCCAATGCATCTTAAACGATATCCTTGAACTTGGCAAGTGCTTAATCAAAATGGCGCGTTCTCATTCGGCCGCTGCGCCCCCTGATGGCTTTCCCTCAAAAAATTTGCCCTGATTTCAGGGATTTGTTTTTCACAGCAGAAAAAGAGGGAAACTGTATAGAAACAGTTTTCCCAATTGAGGAAGATAATACCTTCTCACCCTGAAAATATTATCTTCTTTTCAAATGAATCAGTAAACACTTCTTTCCTGCATACTTTCAAGATCCTGCTCTGTAATCAGCACTTCACGGGGCTTGCTTCCCCTTGCCTCCGAAATAATGCCCTGCTTTTCCATCATATCCATTAATCTGGCGGCGCGGTTATAGCCGATTCTGAATCTTCTCTGCAGACTGGAGGTGGAAGCTCCTCCCTGATCAACAATGTATTCACATGCTTCTAAAAGCAGCTCATCCTCATCATTCTCAATGCTTGATTTTCTCATTAATTCTTCCTGTTCGAACAAAAAGACCGGCTTCATTTGATTTCTGACATGGCCCACTACCCGCTCAATTTCTTCATCCGACACAAAGTTCCCCTGCAGTCTGACTGCCTTAGATGTTCCGTTTTCAAGGAACAGCATATCCCCTTTGCCAAGCAGCTTTTCTGCTCCGGCTGCATCAAGAATCGTGCGGGAGTCTACTTGGGAGGAAACCGAGAAGGCAATTCTTGTCGGAATATTTGACTTGATCAGACCCGTAATAACATCAACGGACGGCCTTTGAGTAGCAACGATCAGATGGATGCCGCAGGCTCTAGCTTTCTGGGCAATTCTGCAGATGGATTCTTCCACATCGGCAGGCGCAGCCATCATTAAGTCTGCCAGCTCATCAATCACAATCACCAAGTAAGGCATATGTTCACCTGAATTGTGCTTGGCTGCAAGCTCATTGTAGCGTGAAATATCCCTTGCTCCTGCATGGGCAAACAGTTCATATCTGCGTTCCATTTCCTCTACTGCCCATTTCAGCGCACCCGTGGCGGCTTTCACATCTGTGATGACCGGGCTGACTAAATGGGGAACATTCTGATACGGAGCAAGCTCCACCATTTTTGGGTCGATCAGCATCAGCTTCACTTCATGCGGTGAAGCTTTATACAGCAGGCTCACGAGTATCGTATTGATGCAGACGCTTTTTCCTGAGCCGGTTGCACCAGCAATCAGCCCGTGAGGCATCTTTTTCAAATCGGTCACAACAGCCTGTCCGGATATATCCAGTCCAAGAGCTGCTGTAAGCGGCGACTGGCTGTTTATGAAGTCGGGACTTCTCAGAATTTCTCTCAGGTAAACCATTTTGCTGTGTCTGTTCGGCACCTCAATGCCAATCCGGTTCTTCCCTGGTATCGGCGCTTCAATGCGGATATCCTTGGCAGAAAGACTAAGCTTTATGTCATCTGTCAGATTCGTAATTTTGTTGACTTTCACACCCGGCTCCGGCTGGACCTCAAGACGTGTTACGGCCGGTCCCTGTGTCACGTGAACAACTTTTGCTTTGACGTTGAAATTCTCAAGTGTCATATTCAGGAGCTGTGTCTGCTCTCTCAGCCATTCCGTATCATCTACAACTTCCTTGGGCGGAATGTTTAGAAGCTGGAGAGACGGGAACGCATAAGCAGAGCCTCCAGGCACGCTCTGATTTCTTTGCGCTTTTTGCTTATCGCGCCCGAACATCATCACATTGAATGGAACCGTTGACCTCCTGTTCCCGCTGCTTGCTTGCTCCTTGACTTCTCCCGCTTCAGGCTTAGTTCCTTCGGAAGGATCTATGTCAGCCTCCTGCTGCGGGTTCTGCGAAGATCTGTTTTCCTCATGGACGTTTAAATTCTGCACATCCTGGAAAAGCGAGGCAGGGCGCCGGCGTTCTCCTGCTTCCGGTTCAGATTTTACTTCTGGTTCAGAATTTAATTCGGGTTCAAATTCTAATTCTGGCTCAATTTCTAATTCTTGCTCATCAAAAACTTCCTGTTCATATGCTACTTCTGGTTGAGATGTCATTTCTGGCACAGATTCTAATTCTTGTACAGCTGTTTCTTCTGGTTCAGATGCCCGTTCTGTTTCCAGCGCAGGAATTGTTTCAAGTGACGCTGCAGTCTCATGGGGCTCTTCAGGCTGCCCTGACTGGGATGGCTCATGCAGTTCGGGCACTTCTTCTTCCATTGATAGAGCAGGAGCTGTTTCTTTAAAGGCTGAAGACTGCTCATTCACTCGATCTGCAGGACGAATGACATCAGACTGTGTTTCATGTTCTGACTCTTCCATTGCCAGAGAAGCTGCTGACTCTTTGAAGCTTTGGGGCTGTTCACTCACTTGATCAGAAGGACGCAGATCCTGTTTTTCCTCTTCCTTGCGATAACCGAAAGAAAACGTTTCAGGTTTATGATTTTGGTGTTTTTGCAAAGCTGACACATCATTTTTTCTGTAAACCTCAGGAATGACAGGGCGGTCCTGTGATGCGTCTCCTTCAGGGATAGACCCGGAATGTGCCTTTAACCGGTCTGCTTCTTTTCTCAGCATTTCATGATTCTGCTGATGGAGCCTTGAAATGACAGACTCTGCAGCTTTCGCTTCCTGCTGGTAGCTTTGGAACATCGTTGTCCCCGCTTCCCGTCCGCCGTCCTGACTGACACGGCTGTTAAACGGACCCTGGTTGTCTCTTGATCTGTATCCGTAAATCGGAGAAGGAATTTCTGTCGGACTGAACGTTTTTTTAACAGGCTTGCTGTCTGTTTTTTTCAAAGCTTGCCCTGCCGGCTTTTTTGCTGCAGCGGGAGCTTTCCTTTCCGGTTTTGCAGCAGGTCTTCTTCTTGGTTCTGTACGGCTGTTCTGCTGGTCGGGTATGACCGGAAATTTAAAATTCCCTTTCGGGTACTGATAGGCGATTTTTGCATCTGCATTTTTCGTATTGGCAGCCGGCTGCTTGATTTGAGCCGGTGCATTATGTACAGGCGGAAGCTGTTCAGGTACTTGCCTGCTTTCGGCTGATCTTTTTTCCAATTGCTTATCTTCTTCTGTTTCACCAGTAAAATAATTGATCATTTTTGAAAACCAACTCATTGCATACCACTCTTTCAAATGTTTCTTCTTTCTTACCCCTCTATTGTATCAGGTAATCGCATCTTTTTCAGATAAATGACCATTTCATTTTCGAGAGAGACAGGGAAATTCTGTTCCCCGCAAACGGAAAAAGCCACTAGAAAAAATCTCCAGTGACGTTTCACATTTTTATAAATGGTACGGTATCAGCCGCTTTTTTATGGGAGTCAGCGGACAAATTTTCCAGTTTGGCTATTTAGTCCTGTTCTTCCTTTTTTGCACGGTTCTTCGCAAGAATAAAAACAGGTTCAAGCTCGCGGTTTTCATACAAGAAGGACAAAGCCGTAATCGGCACTCTGCCGCTAGCAAAAAAGCTCATCGCCATTTGCCCGAGAATATCGTAGCCCGTATCGTTGCGCACATCTGCTATGATCAGAACATCCTGATGGGGAACGGCGACGGCCATTGTTCCCTCCGCTTTCTTATGAAACGAATCAAGAATTGATTCATTCAGCAGGCGGCTCGCATCATATCCGTCGTTTGCATTAAGAAAATAAAAAACATTTCCTGCGACATGATCTTCTTTTACGCTCGTATCAAGCGACCTGAGATTAAATCTGGCCATCTCTTTCAGCTTGCTGAACGTCCAGTTCTCACGCTCCATCATCTTCTCATCAATCAGACGATATGATTTTCCTAAATCAAGGGCATAATAGATTCTTGTTTCCGCAGTATGCTCTTCAAAAATCAGCTTGACTCCGTCTGACGACTCTTCAGGAAAAGATGTGGATCTGATAACCGGAAAGATCCCTTTTTCTTTGCCGGTCAATTCCTGTTCATGATTCATAACGGTAAGTGCTTCTTCAATATAGTACACAAGCTCATCAACAGCCGTATCTTTTTTCTCTTCCCATTTCGCAATAATACCCGGAAGCGAAATCGTCAGTCCTTTTTTCGTCTCATCATCTTCAACACGGAGCTGATCTTTTTCCCTGTCAAACCGGGTGGACCATGTTTTATGGCTCAAACGGTCTTTAATCGTTTCAGCCATTTTTCTTGAAGTCATTTTCATCCCAGAATCTTCCCTTCTGTCTCAGGAAAGTCCATTAATGAATTCCTGAATCTGTTCTTTCGTTTTTCTGTCTTTATTCACATAACGGCCTGTTTCCGCGCCTTTATGAAAAGCAACAAAGCTTGGAATACCAAAAACGCCAAGATCTGCACACAAATCAATAAATTCGTCTCGGTCTACATAATAAAACGTAAAGCTGCTGTTTTCTTCCTGCAGCTCTGGCAAAATCGGGTCGAGAAACCGGCAGTCCGGGCACCAGTCAGCGGAAAACATTAAAATGACCCGCTCCTGCTGAATGACTTCGTTATACTGCTGCATTGATTGTAATTTTTCCATTATTAACCCTCCAACATGAACTAATTCTATCCACCCGAATCATACCAAACCCTGGTCCCTGTTGCCACTGTAGGGACTTATCAGAAAACTCCCGGCTGTAAAAAAGAAGACCTCTTCCTGTCTGAAAGAGGCCTGTTTTTCATTCAAATGAAACAGAAGAAATTATTTTCATCATTTGTTCTGCCGCATCTGCGACTTCCCGGCTTTTAGTCTGCGTCGTCATTTTCACTCCGCCAATGCCTGCTGATACTTCATACTCGTCGTCCGCTTTCAGTTTATCCACCAGAATGTAGCCAAAGCGGCCCTTGTCCTCAAACGTTTCATTTACAAGTGGATCTTTGTATTGCTCAAGAAGAGTATCATAGAAAAAAGAGCTTGTCTCTTTCTCATTTTCATTCACAAAGAGAATGTACTGCTGGTCTCCTTTATTAAAAATGACATTATTTGTTTTCCCAGCTTCTGCTTGATAGCCTTCAGGCAAATAATAGCTGATAGAGCCGCTTTTATCATTGGCTGCAGGCGGTTTTGCTTCAAAAGCTGCTTTCGTCTGATCTATTGCTGCAGTCTGAATCTCTTCATCATTTATCGTACAGCCAAAAAGGAATAAAAATAAAATAAATAATAGCCCTGTAAATCGTTTTTTCATACTCGAAAACTCCTCCTTCATTACTAGGAAAATAGAATTCCCTCCCTATAATAACCCTTACATTTTATAGTTAGCAAGACAGCTTTGTTTTATGTCCGGAAAAAGAGGGTATGAGGATCTGCCTTTAGCAATGCAGGAAAATAGTTGACTGTACGGACAAGCAAAAGAAGCAGCGTTTATTCGCTGCTTCTTTCTGTCTGATAAAGATATTGCCCTATTAAAAGCTGGCTAATATGCTTAAACATCTCTTTCCTTGTCACAAGCCCGCCTGTAAAAATGCCGACGGCGCCTTCTTTTTGGCTGACATTCTCCTTGCCGGCATACTCGTCCATCACGATTTTCAGCTCAATACCTGATTTCACTTTTCTGCCGATTTCCTCAGGCAGGGGAATTCTTGCTCCGCCTGCTATGATCGGCTCGATTCCCTGCACTGACAGCGCTCCCCAATTACAAAGGAAAAAGCCCTCGTCAGTCTCGAGCATTCCGCCTTCAAGACCTATTCCAATTTCAGCATTTTCTTCTTCTCTTGCACGCAGGGCCCTGTTTACAGCTCCGCGGATCGTTTCTTCATCAGAAAACGGCTGGTCAGCAACACCTGATGAAACACTCGTACTGCTTAATGTAAAAGAGCCTAGCTGGTCCAGGCACTCTTTTACAGCATTCACTTTTGCCGGATTCAGTGTCCCGATGGCAACCTTCATGATTGATCTCCTTTAAAAAAGCGCATGGCTCCGGGAAACCGAAGCAAAATGCGCAAAATAATCTGGCGGAAACGCCTTTTTTTATGAGTTTTGTTTAATCGAAGTCACTGTCGACTGGTCACATGCTTTCACAAGCTTCACAATCAGTTCCTTTGCCGCAGCGTAATCATCAATGTGCACAATGGACGCTGCCGTATGAATGTAGCGCGAGCAAATGCCCACGACTGCAGATGGCACACCGTCATTTGATGTATGCACTCGTCCTGCATCTGTACCGCCTTGAGAAACAAAGTACTGATACGGAATATTGTTTGATTCGGCCGTATCAAGAACAAATTCGCGCATTCCTCTGTGAGTGACCATCGTCCGGTCAAGAATGCGAAGAAGCGCACCTTTACCAAGCTGGCCGAATTCATGCTTTGCTCCGCTCATGTCGTTTGCAGGACTCGCATCAAGCGCAAAGAAAAGATCCGGACGAATCATGTTCGCAGCTGTCTGCGCACCCCTTAAACCAACTTCTTCCTGTACAGTCGCTCCGGAATAAAGCGTATTCGGAAGGGTAACATCTTTCAGCTCTTTCAAAAGTTCAATCGATAAACCGCAGCCGTAGCGGTTATCCCACGCCTTTGCCATAATTTTTTTCGGATTGGCCATCGGCGTAAATGGACAGATTGGAAGAATCTGCTGCCCCGGTCTAATGCCAAGTGCTTTCGCATCCTCATCAGAATCTGCACCGATATCAATCAGCATATTCTTGATTTGCATCGGTTTATTGCGCTGGTCTTCGCTGAGCAAGTGTGGCGGAATGGAACCGATCACTCCCGGAACAGGTCCCGCATCCGTCATGACCTCAACACGCTGCGCAAGCAGCACCTGGCTCCACCAGCCTCCAAGCGTCTGAAAACGCAGCATGCCGTTTTTCGTAACACCCGTCACCATGAAACCCACTTCATCCATGTGGCCCGCAACCATAATCCTCGGACCTTCCTCGCTGCCCCGCTTCACCCCGAAAATACTGCCGAGACGGTCCTGAATGATCTCATCTGAATACTTGGTGAGCTCAGAACGCATAAACTTTCGTACAGCATGCTCATTCCCCGGCGCACCCGGGAGCTCCGTCAATGTCTTAAAAAGCTCTAACGTCTCTTGATTCATCCATCATATCCCCTTTACATATGTATACTTCCATTTTACAGAAGATTTATCGTTCGTGCTACTAAAGAAAAGCGGAATCGCCTGGTTAGCTCCGGGAGTCAGATAAGAAATCGGCGGAAAAGTCCGGTTTTGACTTTTTTGGCGATTTTGTTCTGGCCTAGGAGTTAGGCGATGGAGCTGGACAATGCGAAAAGCGGAGCCGACCGTTTAGCCCTGACAGGCAGAAAAGAAATCACCCGAAAAGTCCGGGTTTGACTTTTTGGGGGATTTTGTTCTGACGGAAGGGCTGGGAGGCGGAGCTGGACAATAAGAAAAGCGGAATCGCCCGTTTAAGAACACTTCCCCTTAAACGCCAACCAGAGTTTATGTTGCTAACCCCGGTTAAGAACACTTTCCCTCGTAAACCAACCAGAGTTTGTGTTGTTAACACAAGTTAAGAACGCTTTCCCTCGTAAACCAACCAGAGTTTGTGTTGTTAACACAAGTTAAGAACACTTTCCCTCGTAATCCAATCAACGTTTGTGTTGTTAACACAAGTTAAGAACACTTTCCATCGTAATCCAACCAACGTTTGTGCTGCTAACCTAAGTTAAGAACACTTTCCATCGAAAACCAGCCAGAGTTTGTGCTGCTAACACCAGTTAAGAACACTTTCCCTCGTAAACCAGCCAACGTTTGTGCTGCTAACCCCGGTTAAGAACACTTTCCATCGTAATCCAACCAACGTTTGTGCTGCTAACCCAAGTTAAGAACACTTTCCCTTGTTCACAAATCAGAGTTTGTGCTGCTAACCTAAGTTAAGAACACTTTCCCTCGTAACCCAACCAACGTTTGTGCTGCTAACCCCAGTTAAGAACACTTTCCCTTGTTCACAAATCAGAGTTTGTGCCCAGCCATAATCATTTCTCTCCACCCTCCTGCTTAACAACAGAAGGCATTTTCTGTATACTTAAATCATCGTGTACAGGATGGAGGAGATTGTGATGAATGGCAGAAAAGTACTGATAGGAATCGGGATTGGCCTGGCCGCTGCATATCTTTTCAGGGATCAATTGAAGCCGGCTTATATTTCTTCTGAAAAAGCACTGACGGCTGTGAAGAACGCGTTTAAAGAGAAAGGCCCTATTAATGGTTCATGGATTTATACGGTTCGTGAATCCTTTATCAATCAAGGGGAAACCTACAGCATCTACAAGGCCGGCGTTACACGGATGGCAGGGTCGGATCTTGAACAGTACGAAGCATTTGTAGACGCTACAAACGGAAATATCCTGCATGTTGAACAAATTGCATAATACACAAAAGGCATGGGGTGCGCACCCCATGCCTTTTCTTTTACAGCGGACGAACCCGCTCAACCTTTTCTGTTATCTCCCGCTGACTGTTCCACTTGATTGCGCGGTAAAACGCATCATGATAAAAAGAGATCCACGTATTTTGATCAGCAGCAAGTCCGAGCCATTTTTGCTTCTGTTCAATCGACGTCATCGGATAATCATCATAAGCGAGGACCCAAAGCGGATTGCTGTGCGCATGTGTAGGCATCAGATCTGCCATATGAAGGACCGTTTCCCCGCCGTCTTCAATTTTTATCAAGCTGTGGCCGTTGCTGTGCCCTCCGGTGTGGAACATCGTGATGCCGGGCACAACCTCTGATGACTCATCAAAGGCTTCTACCTGCTGTTCAATGGCCGTCCAGTTATCTTTCCAGTATGTATTCGCAGACCGTATATTCGGCTCTTTCATTTCATTCCATTCCGTAAGAGAAGTGACAATTTTAGCCTTTGGAAAAACAGATGCCAGTTCCTCTCCCTCACGTTTTGTGAGGCCGGAAACATGATCAAAATGAAGATGCGTCATCAGAACAAAATCAATATCTTCAGGTTTTAGCCCAAGCTCATTGAGCGAATCCTCAACATTTGATTCAGCTGTTACACCGAAATTTCTTTTCTGCTTATCTGTCAGCCTGCCTGATCCAATTCCGCTATCGATCAGAAGATTTACCCCGTTCTTCTGGACCAGAATAGGATCTGTCCGCAATTCAATTTGATTAAGCTCGTTGACAGGATATTTTTTTGACCAAAGCGGCTTTGGAACGACGCCAAACATCGCACCGCCGTCAAGGTACGTCACTCCCCCGTCAAGCCAAGTTAAAGTTGTTTCCCCAATTGTTAACCTTTCCATTTACATCCCCTCCTCCTCCATCATACCAAAAAAGAGCCCGGGATTGGTATCCTGGGCTACTTTCTGAATTTTACTTCCGAGCGGTAGATCCGCTGGCCTTTATTTGAGAATTTTTCTTCGTATTCAGTCATAATGTTGCCTTCGAACTCACTTCTGTGAAGGTCGAGGCTTACAAAAGTCAGCAGCAGGCCGTATTCTGAAAAGCTTCGCAGCGAATATTCGAATAGTCCCTGATTATCTGTTTTAAAGTGAATTTCGCCCTCTTCCACCAGAATATCCTGGTATCTTTTCAAGAAGGTTTTGTAGGTCAGTCTCCGCTTTGCATGCCTTGTTTTTGGCCAAGGATCAGAAAAATTCAGGTAGACTCTGTCAATTTCTCCTTCTGCAAAGAGCTCTGTCAGGTCTTCGGCGTTTTCATTGAGGAGAAATAGGTTTTTGCACTCTGATTCAACCGCTTTTTGAAGGGCTGCGACAATGACGCTCTCAGATAATTCAATCCCGATATAGTTAATATCAGGGTTTGCTTTTGCCATTCCTGTTACGAACTGGCCTTTACCTGTACCCACTTCGATATGAATTGGATTTTCGTTTCCAAAAAGCTTGTTCCATTTTCCTCTATGTTCTTTAGGATTCTGTATTGCAATATGTGAATGCCCGGCAATGTAGTCATTTGCCCAGGGCTTGTTTCGCTGTCGCATCAAGCACACCTCTGTCCATGTAATGTCGGATAAAAGGGTATCACGAAACGGTCCTGGGTGCAAGAAAATCTGGTGGTTTGATTAACAGAATTTGTGAAAAAGGTCAGTGCAATTGTGCCGGCATTTTTTATGCAGCAGCAGTGATCATAATGGCACCACTACGCCCAGTGACGCCACTTTTTATTTTCTCACCAGACTCTTTGTGGCACTACTCCGCCCAGTAACGCCATTTCTCACTTTCTCAACAACCTCTTTGTGGCACTACTACGCCTAGTAACGCCACTTTTCACTTTCTAAACACCCGCTTTGTGGCACCACCCCGCTTAGTAACGCCACTTCTCACTTTCTCATCAACCTCTTTGTAGCACCACTACGCCCAGTAACGCCACTTCTCACTTTCTCATCAACCTCTTTGTGGCACCCCTACGCCCAGTAACGCCACTTTTCACTTTCTCAACAACCTCTTTGTGGCACCACTACCCTCAGTAACGCCACTTCTCACTTTCTCACCAGACTCTTTATGGCACCACCACGCTTAGTAACGCCACTTCCCGCATTCCCATCGGCCCCGCGGCGCCACCTTCTTAGCTACAAAATCAAAAAAACAGCCGGCTCCCCGTGGAACCGGCTGCATACATGCGGAATGAAAACAGCGTCTCCTGCACAAATTAAGAGAAGAATTTGCAAAGGAGGCTTTTTATGCCGCTTAAATACGAGAATCAAGTTGAGTTGTTAAAGGATATTCTGTCAGAGCACCAGAGTGACTGCTGCGGAACGGTTGCTGAATGCGAGCAGCTTGAGCGCGTGGTGAAATCTTTGATGGTTCATGCTGATGTGCATCAGGATTTAAAAGGTGTCCTGCAATCGATTTATTCGTACAGCCAGGACGGAAAAAATTCCCCTGAACTGAATTCATATATTACGTCTCAGCAAAATGTGCTGTCTCAGTGGATCAGCGACATTGATTCATTTTCTTAATCTGCGCTGATTTTTGTAATCATTTGACGGAGATAGCTGTGCCATTCGTTGGTTTCTTTTTCGTTGTGCTTGGCACGGTACCAAAGGGTATAGGTAATCGTTTGCGCAAGCACATACCAGAACATTCTGGCACGAAGCTGATCGTTAAGCTGAAGCCCGTAAGTAGAAAGCCAGCTGTCCCAGTCTTTTTCGTCAATGTACCAGTACAGCAGCATGCCGATATCGATTGCCGGGTCTGCTATCAGCGCGCCGTCCCAGTCGATCAGATAGAGCTGGTTCTCGCTTGAGAGCAGCCAATTGTTATGATTGACATCGCAGTGGCAGACCACTTTTTCGGCACAGTCCACATACGGCAGGTTTTCTTCAAGATAGTGAAGGGCCTGCAGCACTTCAGGGAGATAGAAATTTTCAAACTCAACCGTTTGTTTTAAATCCTCTAAAATCACGGATGGAGTAAGAGGCTTCTTACCAAGACGCTTCAGCATATCAAGCAGTTCTTTTGAATGATGGATCTTATGCAGCAGTTCCGCTACGTTTTCCCCGTTCATGTCATTCGGCTTCAGCTCACGGCCGCTGAGCCAGTGCTGTGCTGTAATCACATCGCCATTTTCCAGTCTCTTTGTCCATACGAGCTTAGGAACAATTCCTTCTGCAGACAGAACGGCCAAGAATGGAGAACTATTTCGTTTTAAGAACAATTTTTGTCCTTCTCGCTGTGCAAAATAGGCATCGCCTGTTGCTCCGCCAGCAGGAGATAGCTCCCACTCGCTGCCTAGTAGTTGTTCCAACCAGTTCACCTTCAATTTCAACCCAACATTTCATTTATAAGTTTGGAATAGGAAAAGAAAGCATGCGCTTTTCCTGTCATTAGTCATCATTTCAGTCAATTAAAAAAGACAGCTAGTTTGATGAATCAAACAGATACAAGTAGCCATCCTTTTAAATTTTATCGTTTCCAGGCGAATTTAGTCAAGAAAAACCGAAAAGCTACTTTTGAAACAAGACCAAAGTGCCGATTTCATTTGCTGTGATCTGTGAGTCTGCCTTCTGTTCATGGTGATCTTTATTCATCAATGGACTTGATGCGATTTCCCATTCTCCTCCCTCAGGAAGCGGAATGACCGCACCGTTTCGATGGCTGCAGTGAATGACCGCGATGTGTCTCCATGGACCATATTCTTTTACGTCCATTAATGCATATGCGTATACTCCGCCTTCATTTTTCAGTACCCGGTAATGTCTGCTGATTTCATCTGAAGCTCCAAACCGGAAGGCGCCGTGGGATTTTCTCAAGGCAATAAGATGCTTGATATACTTGACATCTTCAGCGTATTTCTCCCGTTCATTCCAGTCGAGCTGATTAATGTCATCAGGTGATTTATAGCTGTTTTCTACGCCTTTTTTCGTCCGGTAAAATTCCTGGCCGCTGTGAAAAAACGGGATGCCCTGCGCAAGGATGACCATTCCGGCAGCAAGTTTTTGCCTCATCCGTCTGTCTTCATGCGCCTCATGAGGATTTGACACCTCCATTTTATCCCAAAGCGTATGATTATCATGGGATTCCACATAATTAATGGATTGCGCAGGCGACGTAAAATGGGCAATCGAACCTGTCATGACTCTTGCCAGCAGATCCGGGTTTGATGTATGCCCGAAAATAAATCCTTTATCGTAAAGATTGAACGTGCTCCCTTTAATCACATCCCTGAACTGGTCATTGAAAAAAGAGATGCCCGGCATTTTCCCGGCGTTTGCAATAATGGCTTTTTTTTCATAGGAAAGCGGGGTGTTTAAGTCCCATCCTTCTCCCAAAATAAGAAGATCCGGCTTAATCCTCATACATGCTGCATGGACTTCATTCATCGTTTCAACATCTAAAATACCCATCAAATCAAAACGGAAACCATCAACATCATATTCGCTCAGCCAATAGGAAACAGAATCAACAATAAATTTCCGGGCCATTTTCCGTTCGGATGCGATATCATTTCCGACACCTGTTCCATCTGACGGAAGTCCGTTGTGGTCGTGACGGAAATAATAGCCCTGTACAATTTTTTCAAAAGAAGAGGTCTCCCGGATATAGACGTGGTTGTACACGACATCCATGATCACTCTGATTCCGCTTTCATGAATAGACTGAATGGCGCTCTTTAATTCTCTTATCCGTTGGGCAGGGTCATCGGGTTTCGCCGAATAGCTTCCCTCCGGCGCATTAAAGTGCAGAGGATTGTATCCCCAGTTATACTCTGCGGATGTGTCCTGTTCATCCACACCTTCAAAGTCGTTAAAAGGCAAAAGCTCCAGGTGGGTAACACCAAGCTCCTGCAAATAGGAAAGACCAGACGATAATCCGCCGGTTGTTTTCGTCTCTTTTTCGTTGAAGGCTGCGTATTTTCCCTTTTGATTGATGCCGCTGTCCGGATGGATGCTGAAATCACGGATATGAGCCTCATATATAATGGCATCGGTCAATTTTTCAAAAGGTTGAGGTTTTTTTCTTTCCACATCTGTTTTTTTCAAATCGGTTATGACACCGTACTCTCCGTTTATGGAAACCGCTTTTGCATAAGGATCGACAGCTTCGTTCCAGATCAGGTTCACACAGACAAGATACGTATAGAAAACGCTGTCAAAATTGCCCTGAAGCTCTATCGTCCATATTCCTTTTTCTCCAAGCGTCATAGGCATCGTTTCTATTTTATTTACATCCGTAAAAAGAAGCTTTACTTTCACCTCTGTCGCAGTAGGAGCCCAGACCTTTAATACTGTGGATTCCTCCCCGTAAACTGCGCCAAGGTCATTTTCTCCGTAGTAAAAATAGTCGTCAAATAAATCTGTTCTGATGACAGCCCCCATCTGCAGATCGGTTTTTCGGTTCAGGTCATCGCAAATTTCGTACAGTTTTCCGAAGGGCTTAACGGACGGGTCAAACCTGCATTGAATCTTTACTCTGTTTTCAATCGTCTCGATCCGTTCACACTTGAGCTCTGTCCGGGTCTCCCCGTCAAGCAGATAGAACGTCCTCTTTCCCTCTACCTGCATTTCTCCAGGAATTAAAATGGTGATTAAGTTCATTTCGTCAAGGTATGCATGATATGCACGTTGTACCGTTAGCATGTTGATTCACCTGCCTGCAATAGTTGTTTCTTCATCACACCAGTATACCCATGTGGACACGTCTTGATATTTATTCAGATATAATACTTTATGCTTTTTGGCCTTAATGTGACTGTAACAGGTGTTTCGCCTAAATATTCTCCGTCTGCATGCACCATGACAGAAACGGGGCCTGATATCGTGATTTCATGGCCCTCCATCATGGAAACTTCTTTCAGCCCTTTATGTCTGCCTGTAAAAACAAGTACAAAGAGAAGGAGCAGTTTGCCTCTGGATAATCCGTGGACAACGGTGGCGTTCAGCAATCCGTCATCAGGCCTTGCATCAGGGGAGATTTTCATTCCTCCCCCGTAATATGGATGGTTGCTGACTGCAGCAAGCCAGACCTTTTCAAAAACCTTTTCTTCGCCGTCAATCGTTACAGAGAGCAAACCGGGCTGGTAGGTGAAAAGACCTTTCATAAGAGCAAGGGTATATACGAAGGAGCCTGCACCCGCTCTATTCAGAATCTTTTTCCATTTCATTTCACTGGAAAGCTTCGCAACGTAGGCGTCGAAGCCTGCACCTATGCTGTTCACAAACAGCCGGTCTGCTTTCCCGGCCCTGCAGCAGCCCAAGTCATAGCTTTTAGCCTGTCTGTTCAGTTTTGTGAGAACAGAGCCTTTCCCCTTTGAGCTGCCGTATCCCCTTTTAAAATCATTGCCCGACCCCGACGCAATATAGCCGATTTTGATATGATCAAACCCGCTCAGCCCGTTTACAATTTCGTGAATCGTTCCGTCTCCGCCAATGCCTATCACCGTTTTCAGCCGGTAGTCATGTATGGATGCAATTTGCCTGGCAAGTACTTCTGCATGTCCGGCGTAATCCGTCATAAAAGACCGGTACTCCATGTTTTTCTTTTCCATTTCTGCTTTGATTTTTTTAAAAACACGCAAAGACCGTCCATTTCCCGCAACGGGATTTATAATAAAGTATATGCTGTTTTCCATCGTCAGCCCCATTATCTTCATGTGGATTATGAATACCTTAAGAGATATTCCGAGTCTAGTAAAATTATAGCTTTTTTCTTTGGGGAAGTGGGTGTAATTGGATAAAAAAATACGCCAAAAGGCGCATTAGTCATTTCTTCTGAACGATTCACTCACACAATTAGCCAGGAGAACACCGGCTGCTTTCAGCTGATCATGCTTCATTGGCATTGAATGATGGATGTGAGGATATATCCACTGGCTGTATGACCTTTTATCCGCAACTGTCAAATCATAGGAAGCCTCCGGGTATTCAACAAAGCCCTCTTTGCATACAAGCGCTTTTTTCACTTTTAATCCAATCTCTTTTTCTTTTAAAAGCTGCTTTACAAGGGCTGCTGTCCGGCTGAGGCTGATTATCGGCGAGAGGAGACTTGATTCATCTTTTTCTCCGGGGTTTTTCCGCCAGAACCTTTCTGCTGATCCCATATAGACGTCATGGCGGTCACCTTCAAGAAAATGAATGCACGTGATTTCCCCCGGGCTTATTAAAATCGTGTCGAGGGCAATGGATGTATTTTTCACCCTGAGGACCGGAGCATACAAGATCAGATGCTGATCAGGAAGCTTTTGCAAAAGCTCCTTCAGATTGCGATCATCCGAGAGAGAAGGATCTGCAAATGATCTGTCCCTTATGGTTGACGTTGCCCATTTCAGCTGGAAATGAAAGACCCGCTTCATAAACATTTCCTTCAGCTCATCAAGGGAGCCCGGAATGGCATGAAAGCTCAGCTCAGATGAATCCATATTTGCTTCAGGATAGGTGACAGATGTGCCGGACCTTTCCTTTTTAAGCCTGTAACTCCGTATCCGTGTCAGGGAATCTCCCTCTTTTTCCGTGCTTTCCATTTGCTCTTTTTTAACAAAATGGTGAAATTCATTCTTTTCAAAAGCTTCCTTCAGCATGAGCCACTGCTGTTTTTTCACACGCAGAAACCGGCTCTGATAGCGGTACAGATCCATTTCATATCTGGATATGCACGCGTGAACTTTTATTAATTGAGCCACTTTATGTAAACTCCTTCCGGATCATTCATCCTCACAGAACATGTAAAAGAAACGGAACCAATACCGGACACAGAACAGCCGTAAATATGGCGCACAGCGTCATGGAAATGGAGCTGACAGCTCCTTCAAGCTCTCCCATTTCAAGAGCTCTCGCCGTACCTGTTCCGTGTGATGCCGCACCGAGTCCGATTCCTTTTGCAACGGGATGGCTAATGCCAAAAGCCTTCAGAAGAGACGGGCCGAAAACAGCCCCCGACATGCCTGCTATAACCACATAGATAACCGCAAGCGCAGGGATTCCTCCGATTATTTCTGAAATGTCCATTGCAACGGGATTTGTGACCGATTTCGGAGCAAGTGACAGGATCATCTCCCGGTCTACATGAAATAATGCTGCAAGGCCGGCCCCGCTCACAATTCCGATTATACTTCCCGATAGAACGCTCGTAAAAACGGTCAAAGCATACTTTTTCATCACATGTCTGTTTTCATACAGCGGATAGGCAAGTGCGACTACAGCAGGCCCTAAAAGAGCATCAATCCACTTTCCGCCGGTCATATACTCAGCATACTCGGTATCTGTGAGAAGGAAAAGCACAATTAAAAGAAAAGTGCTCGTTAAGATCGGCACTAATAGAGGAAAAGGGTATTTTTTATAAACCTCTCTCATAAGGGCGTACACGATAACCGTAAGGACAATATAGAAGATCACAGCCATTATGAGTTTTCCCCCTCTCCTTCATTTGCCGTTTTTCTGGTGCTCATCCACTGGCTTACCGAAGCGGCTGACAGCATGACGAGAGCTGTGCTGAAAAGAGCAATCAGCGCGCTGATCAGGCCCCTTCCCGCAAATAGGTCAAAATGGTCCATCAGCCCAACCGTTGCAGGAACGAAAAGCAAGGCTAAATGTTTAAGCAAAAAGGAGCTTCCTTCCTTTAACAGCGGCAGTTTTATGAGTTTGAAGGACAGGCAGAAAAATAAAAGAAACATGCCGATAATACTGCCCGGCATGGACAAGCTGAAAAATTGCTGAATGGCTGTGCCGGCAAAATAAAAAAGAAATAAACCGGCAAGCTGAATAACAATACGTATAAATTTCATAGTTTCCCCGCTAAGCTTAAAAGTCTTATTTATCTTATTGGGCATCAGCGCAATAAGATAGTGTCAATTGCATGATACTTAGGGACTTCCCCAAGCCTGGTCTGAAACAGATTGATTTTTGAAACCTGAAAGGCTGACACCGGATGATCCGGAAGCATCCTTTCCTGAAAGTCTTCATCTGCAGCCCATTTCCGCGCGATCGTGATATGTGGGGCGAATGGACGCTCATCAAGTGCAAAACCATGTTCCCGGCACACGGAATATACCGTTTCCCTCATCTTTTCAAGCGGCTCTGATTTTTCCGCGCCCGCCCAGAAAATACGGGGGGCCTGCTTTCTCCCGAATGTGCCGAAACCGCTGAATGTCAGGTGAAAGGAAGGAAACTGGCCAAGGGCTGCGTGCAGTTCCTTCATGACGGCCTGCAGCTGATCAGCGGAATCCGGATGCCCCAAAAAAGCGAGCGTCAAATGATAATCCAGAGGATGAACCCAGGACTTAAACAGCTTTCTCATCCCTTCTGTTTTTGCTGTCAGTCTATCTGCTTCATTCTGAGGGACAGGTATTCCAATAAAATAATGGGTTTGTGTCGTCATAACGGTTCCTTTCCCGTCTGTTTGCTATGAGCATGGCTCTGCTCCGGCGCTTCCATGCAAAAACAGCGCAATCACTTTTTTCATTTTATCAAAGTCTCCGGGAAGAATAGAAACAAAGCGCCTTGCTTTAAGAAAATCGATTGCTGGGAAGGCAAACAGAGGATATGCTATTATATCAACTAAAGGAGCTGAAAAAATCATGCGTGTTGTAGAAAATGTGGCAGATTTAATTGGCCATACACCTCTTTTAAAATTAAACCGCCTGAATCCAAAAGACGGAGCTGCGGTTTATCTTAAGCTTGAGTTCTTCAATCCAAGCGGCAGTGTAAAAGACAGAGCTGCTTTTAATATGATTGTCGAGGCCGAAAAACAGGGCCTGTTAAACGAAAAATCAACGATTATCGAGCCAACGTCAGGCAATACAGGCATCGGACTTGCGATGAATGCGGCAGCAAGGGGCTACAAAGCCATTCTTGTCATGCCTGATACGATGACACAGGAACGCATCAATCTGCTTAAAGCTTACGGTGCAGAAGTTGTGCTTACACCGGGCGACGAAAAAATGCCCGGTGCCATAAAAAAGGCAAACGAGCTTGCACAGGAAATCCCTTACAGCTTTGTTCCCATGCAGTTTGAAAACGAAGCAAATGCTGATGCCCACCGCAAAACAACGGCACCCGAGATTATTGACGCAATGGATGAGATCGGGAAAAAGCTTACTGCATTTGTTGCCACAGCTGGCACTGGCGGAACCATTACAGGCACCGGCGAAACGCTGAAAGAGCATTATCCGGATTTGACCGTACATGTTGTAGAGCCGGCCGGCTCCCCGGTCCTTTCCGGTGGAAAGCCCGGCAAGCATAAGCTTGTCGGCACAAGTCCCGGATTTATTCCAGACATTCTGAATCAGGATGTCTACGATGAGATTTTCAAAATAAAGGATGAAGAAGCGTACACCATTACACGCAGACTTGCTGCTGAAGAGGGAATCCTTGTCGGTCCATCCTCAGGTGCAGCCTGCTTTGCCGCCCTTGAAGTTGCAAAACGCCTGACACCGGATGATGTTGTTGTCTGCATCGCATGCGATACAGGCGAACGCTATCTATCAAGCGATGTGTTCAGAGAAGAATAAGTCTTTAAAAAAAGAGCTGCTCCGGACTAAACCGGAACAGCTCTTTTTTGATTCAGCTTCATCACACAAAGGATGACAAGCGCAATGAGGGACATTGTTCCAAAGAACAAATACACATGAAGAATCGAATACCCTTCAAGGATAAGGCCCCCGAAAAACGTGCAAAACCAGTTTCCAAGCCCGTTCCCAACAGATGAATACAGAGAAATCGCCGTTGCCCCAACAGATACAGGAGCAAGCTCTCTCACATACTGAAGGGCAGCAGGTATGAACAATCCAACAGAAAAGCCCTGTGCAATCGTTGTGGCATACACAACCCCAAGAGGCGGTTCAAAGAAATACAGAAACCATCTGAGACATGAAATGCATGTTGCCATAACCAGGATGTTCATCATGCCGAGGCGCCTGATCCAGCTGCTTGCAAACTTCATAAACGGGGCTTCACTGCCCGCCGCAAGCAAAAATGCAATGCCGATTCCGGTCAGCCCGCCGCCAAGGTCAGCGACAAAAATGCCGAAATAAATATTATTGGCAAGAATAGGGCCAAGAACAAGAAATGCGATAAATAGAAACAGAAAATACCTCGGCACATTCGCAAGTTCTTTTATGCCGTCACGGATGCTGATCTGCATCGTTCTGCTTTCATTCGGCAGCTGCGCCGCAAAGAAAATGGCAAGAAACAGCACGAGTGCAAAGGAATAAAAAATCACGTGAAGAGAATAGCGTTCAGACAGCTGGCCAACAGCCATGACAGCAACTGCAAAGCCCACAGCTCCCCACAGCCTGATTGAACCGTATTCCGTTTTGGTCCTGTGGACATAATTCATTGAGATGCTGTCGGATAAAGGAATCAGAGCACTCTGAACAACAGCAAGCAGCAGAGCAATCACAATCAGCCAGAAATAGCCGTCAAGAAGTGAGAATACAATCCCAAACAGTCCGGCAAGCGTCAAAGCGACGGTCAGTAAAACAGTCGGTTTCTGCGTGATGTCACTTAAAATCCCCCACAGCGGCTGAACTAAAATCATAACAACCGGGCTGATGCTCATAATGATTCCAATCTGGCTTCCTGAAAGTCCTACACTGTCCTTTAAATAAACTGGCAATAAAGGAAACAGAGATCCAATGGCAAAAAACATGAGAAAATAAAACGAACAGAACGAAACCCGCGTCATGCGGTGTTCTCTTTGAAGAGTGTAATCCAAACCAGCAGCCTTCTTTCCCCACCTGTCATTTCGATTGCTAAAAACCGCTCCCTGGAAAGAGAGCGGCTAAAAGCTTCTTCAAACATCCTACCACATGAAAAGCGTTTCGTTAATCTTATTTTGCCAGTTCATAAATGGCCTGAGCATAAATGGCCGTTGCCTTCAGAAGATCGTCGATGATCACGTATTCATCCTTTTGATGAGCTACATCCGGTCTTCCCGGAAACATAGGGCCGAAAGCTACACCTGCTTTAAGCGACCGCGCATATGTTCCTCCGCCGATGGCAATCAGTTCAGGCTTCTCCCCTGTCTGCTCCTCGTAAACCTTTTTAAGCTTTTGAATGAGTTCATGCTCTGCTTCCACATAATGCGGTTTTGAGTCGCTGAAGGATGTAAGGTGAAAATCAGTGATGGATTTGAGTCCTTCCTGAATCCTTTCCGAATCTGCTGTAACAGGGTAGCGGATGTTTACCCCAAGCTCTCCGCCTTCTTTGCTGTCATATGACATGATGCCGAGATTGACTGTCAATTCTCCGCTAACTTCGTCTTCACACTGAATGCCGATTTTCTCTCCTCTTGTATCATTGCTGAAAAAGGCGGTCATTTGCTTCAAAAAGACCTTTCCATTATGATCAAGCTCAGCTTCAGCAAGGAAAAGCCCAAGCAATAGCCCTGCGTTTTTGCCTGTATGCGGAAGGCTTCCGTGAGCGGAAATCCCTTCAGCGGTTAATTTGAGGGTGCCATTCTCCTCTGAAACACTGCCTTTTATCTCGTACTGGGACAGGTAGCTGCTGTATTTTTGGGCAAGGGCTTTTGCATCATCTGTCTGAACGATTGCTTCAGCGAAATCCGGCACCATATTAAAACGTCTTCCTGACTTGAAAGAAAGGAGCTTTGGTCCATTTTTGCTGATGCTCGCTTTATCAAAATGGAACGAAAGCTTTGCATCAATAATACCCTTTTCGGCATTTATGATTGGAAAATCTGCATCTGGAGCAAAACCGAGGGAAGGCATTTCTTCATGTTTGAAATAGTGCTCCACACAGCCCCAGTCACTTTCTTCATCGGTTCCAAGAATCATCCGCACCCGCTTGTTCAGCGGAAGCCCGAGATCCTTTACAATTTTCATGGCATAATAAGCTGCCATTGTCGGGCCTTTATCATCAATCGCCCCGCGCGCGTAAATTTTTCCGTCGCGGATTTCTGCTCCAAATGGATCGCTGCTCCATCCGTCCCCTTCAGGTACAACATCGACATGGCAGAGTATGCCTACAATTTCATCTCCCTGTCCCATTTCAAGGTGTCCGGCGTAGCCATCGAGGTTTTTAGCCGTAAACCCGTCTTTTTCTCCCTTTTGGAGCATGTGAGTTAATGCTTTATGTATGCCTTTTCCAAATGGAGCGCCTTCTGTTTTTGATTTCTCATCCAGCACGCTCTTAATCCGCAAAAATTCCTGAGTATCTTCGGTAAATTGATCTTTTCTTGTCAGTACTTCCTGCATCCAATCCATTTGCATACCTCTTTTCATGATCATTTTCATCGTACCTCTACTTAGTTAAGATACCAAAGGATGCAAACATAAGAAAGCGCTCCACGGAGAAACTAAGCTTAAACAAAAAACAAAAACTCTTGCAAATCTACCTAAAAACGAATAATATAATAAATGTTTTGCAAAAACGTTCGTTTATCAAGTGCACTCATCACTCATTCTGCTTCTGCTGCCGATAGACAGCGCAGAAAAAAAGCAGATGCCAATTATTCAACAGCGGTCCCTGCTTTCAAGGGACCTTTCTCATGACAGCAGCTGATGGCTGCCTGAAAGACTACACATTGGAGGCTTACTATGTTTAAACTGAAAGAACATCAAACAACGGTACGCACAGAAACACTTGCAGGGATCACAACCTTCCTGACGATGGTTTACATCGTGGTTGTAAACCCGATTATCCTTGCAGATGCAGGCGTTCCATTTGACCAGGTATTTACAGCCACCATCATCGCGGCAATTGTCGGAACGCTGTGGATGGCTCTTGCTGCAAATTACCCGATTGCGATTGCACCCGGAATGGGTCTGAACGCTTACTTCGCCTACTCGGTTGTCGGCGGCCACCAGGTCAGCTACCAGGTTGCCTTTGCCTCTGTTTTTGTGGCGGGCATCATTTTCCTGATCTTATCGCTGACACCGTTCCGCAAAAAACTGATTGAAGCCATCCCGGCTAACCTGAAATACGGCATCACAGCGGGAATCGGTCTGTTTATCGCCTTTATCGGCCTCAGACTGACAGGCATTGTAACGGACCACCCTGAAAACCTTGTGACACTTGGCGATCTATCTTCACCACCTGTTATCCTTGCTCTGATCGGGCTTGCAGTTTCCCTGCTCCTTATGAGCCTGAACGTTCATGGCGCCCTGTTCTTCGGGATGATCATTACTGGAATTATTGCCTATTTTACCGGAGAACTTTCATTTGAAAATGGTTTTGTCTCTGTACCGAGCCTGCCTGAAGGATTTATGGTCCTAAACCCGGCAGATGCCATTGGACAGGTGATTTCAAATGGTCTTTACGCCGTTGTTTTCTCATTCCTTTTGGTTACGATCTTTGATACAACCGGCACGATGATCGGCGTTGCCCAGCAGGCCGGTCTTATGAAGGGTAATGAACTGCCGAATGCACGCAAAGCGCTGCTAGCCGACTCTGCTGCAACGACTGTAGGAGCTATGTTCGGCACAAGCCCGACGACTGCCTACATCGAATCCTCTGCAGGCGTTGCCGCCGGAGGACGAACAGGACTCACTACATTAACTGTTGCCGTGCTGTTCGGGCTTACCGCCTTTTTCAGCCCGCTTGTAGGAGCCGTTTCAGGCATAGCAGCCATCACAGCCCCTGCCCTGATTATCGTAGGAAGCTTAATGATGGGCAACATCGCGAAAATTAACTGGAACGAACTTGACGAAGCTTTCCCGGCCTTCCTTGTCATTATTGCAATGCCGCTCACTTCAAGTATTGCAACAGGCATAGCGCTGGGCTTCATCTCTTATCCGCTTATGAAAATAGCAAAAGGAAAATGGAAAGAGGTTCACCTGTTTGTTTATATCTTTGCCGTTCTGTTCTTTATTCAGCTCGTGTTCCTCGGCGGACATTAAAAGCCGCTCATAAAACACTTTAAAAGCATCCATACTAGATATGGGTGCTTTTTTATACGCATAAAAATGTCATACTATTCAGAATTAATTACATATAGTAAAATAAGAAATATAGAACAAATCAGTGTGTAACAAGATTAAAACTATGTAAAAATTTTGTTAATTCTAGCTTTTCGCTGGTATGATGATGTCGAAATCGTGTAAAATATTGTTGTAGCGTTCATAAACTAAATTAGTACAGTAACATCTGCAGTAGGGGACATCGTAGGTTGCAGTAGGCTATGCCATACGATCAAATGATAAGGAGTGGTTTTTTGAAACCTTCAACAAACCGTATGCTAACTCGTATCAAATCTGTCTACATGTTTATCCATGAAAGAGGTACTGTTACAACTCAGCAGCTTGTTGACGAATTTGGTATTACACCCAGAACCATTCAAAGAGATTTAAATGTGTTAGCGTATAATGACCTGGTTCGGAGCCCAAGCAGAGGCAAATGGACAATTACACAGAAGAAGGTTAGAAAAATGTCTTCCTAGAAAGCCGTTTATTCCGGAAAAAAATGTTAAACTTGCATACATAAGAAAACCAGTCTGCCCTTTTGGCGACTGGTTTTTTTCTTGTCATTTTACAGCTCTATGGCCTGTGCATTCCTCAGAGCTTCCACTTCTTCGTCCGTCAGCTCTCTGTATTCTCCGAGTTCAAGACTCTCATCCAGATGAAGCGGGCCCATGCTGATGCGCTGCAGATAGGCTACTTTTTTGCCGACTGCCTCAAACATCCGTTTTACTTGATGAAATTTGCCTTCAGTGATTGTGATACGAATCTCTGACCGTTCTCCTGCTTCGATGATTTCAAGGCGGGCAGGCTTTGTGACATACCCGTCATCAAGCTCTACCCCTTCTTTGAAAGCAGACGCATCTTCTTCTGTCACATGTCCCTCAATTTTCGCATAGTACGTTTTTGGCACATGCTTTTTAGGAGAGAGCAGCTGATGCGAAAGCTGGCCGTCGTTTGTAAGGAGAAGAAGCCCCTCTGTGTCTTTATCCAGACGTCCCACAGGAAACGGCTTGTAGACGGCATCAATCATTTCCAGCAGATCAATAACCGTTTTCTGGACAGAGTCCTCTGTGGCCGACAGGAAGCCGGCCGGTTTGTTCAGCATCAGGTAAATGTGCTCTTTGTACTCAACTGTTTCACCGTGTACTGTCACGGCCTGAAGCGCTGGGTCAACATGTGTTTTGGCATCCTTGATGATCTTGCCGTCAGCCTTTACAGCACCTGTTTTCAGCAGCTGTTTTACTTCTTTTCTGCTTCCATAGCCTATGTTTGAAAGTAATTTATCGATTCTCATGGTACGACCTGCCTTTTAATTTAAATATAGATTAATGCAAGGGCGGATTCTGGAAGTATGCCGTTCCTTTCCGCTCCAGGAACTTGCTTTCCGCGGGGAGGGATGGGAGCCTCCTGATATGAACGAAACTGTCAAGGCTCCTAACCCACACCGATTTTTGAACGCCTTTAATAAGAGAAGCGATTTTCAGCTTCTTTTCATGTAAAAGTTAAAGCCATAGTGGCTAGCTGATCTCCTTCTTTAGCTTACCTACCGCTGCTCATCTCTCTGGTTAGCGGTCAAGTGCTTTCCTTGATGGCTAACCAGAGAGATGAGATTCTTCTCAAGCTAAAGAAGATGTGAACCCATTTTCCTCTCTTTTTTAATGGCAGGCTGTTTTTATGATCATTGTAGATTCTAAATCGTACCCGTTCCCTTGCGCTCCAGTCACTTGCTTTCCGCGGGGAGCCCCGGGAGCCTCCTCACTTCGTTTGCGGGGTCTCCCGTGCACTCTTCATCCCGCAGGAGTCAAGTGCCTTCCGCTTCAGTCCACTGGTGTTTAAACTTATATTCAGGAAACAAGTACGAACGTAGCCTGCTAAAAATGAAAGGTAAGAACACGGCACGAAGGCAAAAATTTCAACTGCGGTTAGCACTCTGATATTCGTGGGTTTTCACATTTTATCTTTCCGTGTAAAGGACTGTTCCACTAACTCGGCGCGTGCATTCATCATTTTCGACTTAGCACAGAGGAGGCACGTGGGTTTTCCTTTCCGGTTTTTCTCTTTGCCTTCGAGCCCTATTCTCATTCTTCCATTCTCGATACGTTTGTTTCTAACTGGTAGATACAATCTCAATTTGTGCTAGGCATCTCTTCTACTTCTTGCATCACCGCCCAAATAAAGCCGGCTAATTCCCTGGCAACTGCGGTTACAGCTTTCCCTCCATTTTTCCCTTTGGACAACAGCCGGTAGTATTTCTTGTGAAGACGATTTTGTGCTTTCCATGAAATCGATTGAATAGCCGGTGATTGACCTTTTATGCGCCTTTCAAGATCTCCCTTCACAGCTGGCTGATAGCGATAACTCCATGCCGATTCTACAAGCAAGCGCCGAACATGACGATTTCCTGTTTTCGTAATATTGCCTTGTTTTCGTTTTTCTCCACTTGAATATTCGCTTGGAATCAATCCAACGTATGACATAAACTGTCGAGGGGTCGAAAAACGTTTAAATGAACCAATCTCAGCTACGATGCTTGTCGCTGTCACAAGCGCTATCCCTCTTAATGCTTGAAGAGCTTGAACTTTTTCTGCGTGGACACCTTCTTTTGCGTGAATGTTTATTTCTTCCTCTAATCGCAGAATACGCTGTTTTAATTCTTTTAGCTGGTAGTAATATTCTTGAAAAACAACGCGAAGGTGAACATTTTCAAACTGAAGCGTATCCAGCCAACGATAATATTTCACTGTCCATTTATTAATCCCGGTCGGTGGTTTTATATCGTTTCGAAGAAGAAATTTACTCAATCGGTGTTTAGCTCTTAACTCATCTTCTTTCGCATCTTCTCTACAGCGGACAAGGTCTCGCAATGCTTCATCATCTGGAGTTGGAATGTAAATAGATGTTAATTCGGCTGCACGATGTAATTGTGCTAGCCGAATGGCATCCCTGCGATCTGTTTTAATTCGCTCTCCAGGCTTTTGAGGAATAAGGGATGGAGCAATTACCTCACAGTGAATCCCCATATCAGACAATAGTCTGTATAAGGCATAACCTGTAGGACCAGCTTCATAACAGACGCGAAGAGTTTTTGCCTCCCCCAACTTTTTCATTAGCTTTTTTATGGCCTCAGGTGTGTGGTCGATCACTCCCCAGTAACGTGGGGCTTCGCGTCCCTCTTCTGCAATCGCGACCGCAATTTTTTCTTTCGATACGTCTAAACCTACGTATTTCATGGCATCCTTCATAATAACTAGCTCCTTCCGTAA
This sequence comes from Bacillus sp. FSL H8-0547, assembly GCA_038002745.1. NCBI lineage: Bacteria > Bacillati > Bacillota > Bacilli > Caryophanales > Bacillaceae > Bacillus > Bacillus sp. FSL H8-0547. The sequence goes on along the minus strand of JBBODD010000001.1, from coordinate 2,787,951 downwards.
TGCAGCTCTGATTTGGTATGTTTTTTTCCAGTAAACATTCTAACCAGATTAACCTACGATGTTACGAATAAGGAGCTAGTTTCGTTCATGATAACTCGGCCAGCCTGCGGGGTCTCCCATTCCCTCTTCATCCCGCAGGAGTCAAGTTCCTTCCGCTGCAATCCACTGGTTTGTATGGATTATGCTGACTAACATCCCTCTTTTTCCAAAAAGAGCTTCAAAAAAGAAGGCTTATTCAGAAGCCTTCTTTTTGCGGTTTAAAAAGGAAAAACGGCTTCCGAGCAGCTTCTCAAGCAAGTGAGAGCGGTGCGCTGCGTACAGGTATGCAGCTGCTCCTAAACCAATTGCAATCAGCAGAATGATGACTGACTGCATTTTTCCATCAGAGTATTCAATAAAAATAGATAGAACGGATTGGGTGACTGATACGACCAGACCCATAAAAGCCGTCAGAATTCCGATAAAGACGGTGCGTTTGAACAGCAGTTTGAATGAATAGCCGGCGTGGCGGCGGATCATTGCAAAACTGTATAGAATGGATGCACCGAACCCAAGCGCAGTTGCGAGAATGGATCCTACTCCCTGGAATGCCTCAATGAGCGGAGCATTCACAGCAAGTTTAATGATCAGTCCAAGCGAAAGGGAAATTACAGCAAGCTTTTGCTTGTTGATTCCCTGAAGAACGGCCGCTGTTACGGTAAAGAAAGAAAACAGGAGCGCAACAGGAGCGAACCATCTCAGCAGGCCCGGGCCGTCCGGGTCGTTTTCATAGAAAAGCATATAGGCAGGCTCTGCAAGAATGGCAAGACCCACAATCGCAGGCAGTGTCAGAAAAATGATAATCTGAAAGGCCTGGTCAATCTGCTTGTTCACAAGCTTCATATTGTTATTTGTAAAGGACTTTGTAATCGTAGGTACAAGCGTCAATCCGAATGCTGTAGCAAGTGATACGGGAATCATCACCAGTTTCGGAAGATATAAAGTCACGATTGAAAAAATGCCGGTTGCTGTTTCTTTATATCCGCCTTCAACCATCGCTTTAATGAACGTATTTGTGTCAATGTACGTATATAAAGGGATAGCAAGTCCAACAAAAACAAATGGCCCAGCGTATGAGAAAAGCTCTTTAAACATGCGTCCTGCAGGCATATTTTCAGCAGGAACCACATTCTCCCTCATCGCTTCAAGACCGCGTTTGCGTCGCTGCCAGTAGACAAACAGCACAAGCAGTCCTCCGATGGCTCCGACAAATGCAGCAAAGGTTGAATAGCCGACTGCCGTTACAAGCGAGCCGTCAAATACCTTAAGGACAAGATAAGCTGACGCAAGCAGGAAGGCAATCCTCACAATCTGTTCTATAACCTGAGAAACTGCAGTTGGCCCCATTGACTGATGCCCCTGGAAAAATCCCCTAATCAGACTCATAATCGGCACGACAATTAAAGCGAGACTGACCATGCGGATGACAAGCACAGCATCGTCAACCGTTGTATTGCCGATCTCTCTTTGTCCAAGCGAGCTTTCAGCCAGAACCGGCGCCAGAAAATAGAGAATAATAAACGCAAGAACTCCCGTTAAAAACATAACCGAGATGCCCACTCTGAACATTTTTCTGCTTGTTGCGTAATCTCCTATGGAATTATACTTTGATACAAATTTTGAAACCGCCTGGGGGAATCCCATGGTCGCTATGCCGAGGAAAACGGCATACTGCGCATATCCGATCTGGTACAAGGCCCCGCCGTCTTTTCCGACAAGCGCATAGAACGGGATAATGTAGATCATACCCAGAATTCTTGATATGTAAGTGCCAAGTGTTAATACGAGTGTTCCCCGCAATAATTTATTCGACATGAATGAAATCACCAATTTCTCTCTGAAGATTCAACTTTTCTATTTTAACACATTAGGCACCTATAACAAGAATGTTTGTGCATCACAAAAGCGGAAGCGCCAAGGCCCGCTCCGGCAGGCAGAAAAGAATCCGCCAAAAAAGTCCGGGTTTGACTTTTTTGGCGAATTTGTTCTGACAGAGGATCTAGGCGCTGGAGCTGGACGCTGATTACTTTATAAGGTTCGACAGCCTTATGTTCTTTATAACTCCATGAATAATAATAGGCGGATTTGGCATTTTACATGATTCCGCTATAATAGGGAGAGAAAAGTTTTTTTCAGAAAGAAAAGGTTGTGAAAGCATGAAGGTTGATGTAGTTATTATTGGAGGCGGTCCATCCGGCCTGATGGCAGCGATTGCTGCAGGTGAAAAAGGAGCACGCGTCCTCCTGCTCGATAAAGGAAATAAACTCGGCAGAAAGCTTGCGATTTCAGGTGGCGGCAGATGCAATGTCACGAACAGGCTCCCGGTTGATGAGATTGTTAAACATATTCCCGGAAACGGACGATTTTTATACAGCGCATTCTCAGAATTCAGCAATGAAGATATCATCCTCTTTTTTGAAAAGCTTGGCATTCAGCTGAAGGAAGAAGACCACGGCAGGATGTTTCCGGTCACAGACAAAGCTCAGTCTGTTGTCGATGCTCTTCTTAATGAACTTAAAAGGCTGCGTGTGACAATCCGGACAAACGAGCCTGTGGAAACGATCGAGTACGAGAACGGCAAGACCGCCGGAGTGCGGTTAAAAAACGGAGAGTATATTCAAACACAGGCGGTTGTGGTTGCTGTCGGGGGCAAAAGCGTTCCACATACCGGAAGCACAGGAGACGGGTATGCATGGGCTGAAAAAGCAGGGCATACCATTACAGAGCTTTTTCCGACAGAAGTTCCCGTAACATCCAATGAGCATTTCATTCAGGAAAAAACGCTGCAGGGCCTCTCACTCCGAAATGTTGCCCTGAGTGTTTTGAATCCTAAAGGCAAGGTCATTAAAACGCACCAGATGGACATGATCTTTACCCACTTCGGGATTTCCGGACCGGCAGTTCTCCGCTGCAGCCAATACGTCGTAAAAGCGATGAAAAAGTTTAAAACCACGGCTATCCCCGTGAGCATCGACTCGTTTCCTGAACGGAACCAGGAAGAGCTATTTCAGGAAACGGTAAAGCTCTTTAAGTCAGAACCTAAAAAGACCGTTAAGAACGTGCTCAAAGGATTCCTGACGGAAAGATACCTTCTGTTTCTGCTTGAGAAAAACGGAATAGACCCAAATCTGCCGGCAGCCAATCTGCAGATGGAAAAATGGCGCTCGTTCATCCAGGACTGCAAAGGATTTCAGTTCAACGTTCACGGAACGCTTTCTATCGACAAGGCGTTCGTAACAGGTGGCGGGGTTTCCGTTAAGGAGATCCATCCGAAAGAAATGGCATCAAAACTTATGGACGGTTTGTATTTTTGCGGAGAAATCCTTGATATCCACGGCTATACAGGAGGCTACAACATAACATCTGCTCTTGTAACAGGCAGGCTTGCCGGAAAAAATGCCGCACAATATGCAAAGGAAGCAGCTAGTTTATAGCGGCTTCCTTTTTTAGGTTCTGTATAATATCAGTGCTGAAAAACAATAAAGCTGCTCCCCGTTCTGATCGCAGGCTGCCGACACATTGTACTTGATGTCAACCAGCTGCTCATCTGAGATGGACCTCAAAAATTGATTGATTGCCTTCTCCAGATCTTTTTCGTGCTCTTTGTCAAAAACGGCCACCTTGTACATTTAGCACCATCCCATATCACAGCCTTCCGCGTATTGCTGCTGGAGCTCGCAGTTCCGTTCATACACGCGGTAAAACCTGTCCTCTTCCATCATGAATCCATTTACTAATTCATATTCCCGTCCATCAGAAGTTATGACAAGCTTTCCGATATACTCCTTTCCAATGTAAAGCTCAATAAATTCCCCGTGCAGCTTTGCGACAACGCGATTCGTTACATCAAGCTTGTGATAGTCAGACATATCACATCCCTCCTTAGTTGAAGTGTATTTTTGACGGCTGCCGTTTATGATAGCGTTTTCATTTCATAACGGAGGAATCATGTGTTTTATTAATTCGGACTGTTAGATTGCCGATTTGGATTGTTAGAGATGCGATTTGGATTGTTAGACTTCTGTTTTGGATTGTTAAAGGCATGATTTGGATTGTTAGAACTGTTATTCAGAATTTGGAACCGGGTAATAGCATGCAATCCGCGATGGACTGCAGCCAATACCGTTAAAAAGCATAAAAAAACCCTGCCGAAGCAGGGAAACGGAATTACGCCAATTCACTTTTGCGTTTTGTGTCGCCTTTCCAGTCAAGCATGCCGCCCGCCATGTTCGTCACTTTGTAGCCTTTGTCCTCCATGAAGGAGCAGACGTTGCCGCTGCGTCCGCCTGACCGGCAGATGATGATGTATTCTTTGTCTTTATCAAATTGATCTAGCTTTTCAGGAATTTCTCCCATGCGGATATGTTTTGCTTCAGGAATCATCCCTTCTTCCACTTCATCGTCCTCGCGCACATCTACAAGGTTCAGCGCTTCGCCGCTTTTCAGTTTTTTATGTAATTCGTCTGTTGTCATTTCTCTCATTGAAATCATCCTTTCTGTTTCAGATGGCTTTATTATACCAAAGCCTGTGTATGACATACCACTTTCACAGAGGCATGAAAAAAGCAGGCGCCATGGCCTGCTTTTTCTCAGTTCGCTACAATATTTACAAGTTTTCCGGGAACGGCAATGATTTTGCGTATTGTTTTTCCGTCAACCTGTTCTTTCACGTCAACGTCTGAAAGAGCAAGCTCCTGCATTTCTTCGCGGGTTGCGTCTTTTGGAACGTGAAGTTTCGCTTTTACTTTCCCGTTTACCTGAACAACGATTTCCACTTCGTCCTCTACTAATTTGCCTTCGTCGTATGCAGGCCATGTTTCATAGGAGACTGTTCCTTCGTAGCCAAGCTTTTCCCATAATTCCTCTGCAAGGTGGGGCGCTACCGGTGAAAGCAATTTAACGAAGCCTTCCATATAAGACTTCGGAAGAACGGTTGCTTTGTACGCCTCATTAATGAAAACCATCAGCTGGGAGATCGCTGTGTTGAAGCGCAGCCCTTCGTAGTCCTCTGTTACTTTTTTAACGGTTTGATGATACACACGCTCTAAGCTGTCAGATGTGCTGTCTGTCACTTTTGCATTCAGAGCTCCGTTATCTTCGACGAACAAACGCCATACGCGGTCAAGGAATCGGCGAGCTCCGTCAAGTCCTTTTTCAGACCAGGCGATAGAAGCCTCAAGAGGTCCCATGAACATCTCGTAAAGGCGGAGTGTGTCAGCACCGTGGCTTGCAACGATATCATCCGGGTTGACAACATTGCCTTTGGATTTGCTCATTTTTTCGTTGTTTTCCCCGAGGATCATTCCCTGGTTAAACAATTTCTGGAACGGCTCTTTTGTAGGAACAATTCCAAGATCGTAAAGCACTTTGTGCCAGAAGCGCGCATACAGCAAATGAAGAACCGCATGTTCGGCACCGCCGATGTATGTGTCAACAGGCAGCCACTGCTTAATTTTTTCAGGATCTGCAAGGTGATCAGCGTTCTTTGGATCAATATAGCGCAGGTAGTACCAGCAGCTTCCGGCCCATTGCGGCATCGTGTTTGTTTCCCGTCTGCCTTTTTTGCCTGTTGCAGGGTCTGTTACGTTCACCCACTCTTCAATAACGGCAAGCGGAGATTCGCCTGTGCCTGAAGGGCGGATTTCTGTCGTCTTCGGCAGTGTCAGAGGAAGCTCTTCCTCAGGGACTGCTGACATTGTGCCGTCTTCCCAATGAATAATCGGAATCGGCTCACCCCAGTAGCGCTGGCGGGAGAACAGCCAGTCACGAAGACGGTAAGTCGTCTTTTTCTCGCCCTTCTTGTTTGTTTCTAGCCATGCAATCATGTTTTCGATGGCTTCTTCTTTATTTAAGCCGTTAAGGAAATCAGAGTTCACATGCTGGCCGTCGCCTGTATATGCTTCATTTTCAACATTGCCGCCTTCAACAACTTCTTTGATCGGCAGGTCGAACGTTTTTGCAAATTCATAGTCTCTCTCGTCGTGTGCGGGAACAGCCATAATAGCGCCAGTTCCGTAGCTTACAAGAACGTAGTCTGCAATCCAGATCGGCATTTTTTCGCCGTTTGCAGGGTTAACAGCAAAGGCCCCTGTGAATACACCTGTTTTTTCTTTCGCAAGATCTGTCCGCTCAAGGTCACTCTTGCTTTTTACTTTATCAAGATAAGCGGCTACAGCTTCCTTTTGGTCTTCTGTTGTAATTTTATCAACTAAAGCATGCTCGGGAGCAAGGACAGCATACGTTGCGCCAAAGAGCGTATCCGGACGTGTTGTGAAAACAGTAAAGGATTCTTCATGTCCGTCAACGTTAAACTGGACGTGCGCTCCTTCAGAGCGGCCGATCCAGTTGCGCTGCATTTCCTTGATGCTCTCCGGCCAGTCAACCTCTTCAAGGTCCTCAATCAAACGGTCTGCATATGCCGTAATTTTAAGCATCCATTGTTTCATCGGGCGGCGTTCTACAGGATGGCCTCCGCGCTCGCTTTTCCCGTCGATGATTTCCTCATTCGCAAGTACCGTTCCAAGTGCAGGACACCAGTTGACCGCTACCTCATCAACATAAGCAAGACCTTTTTTATATAACTGAAGGAAAATCCATTGTGTCCACTTGTAGTATTCAGGATCTGTCGTATTGATTTCACGGTCCCAGTCATATGAAAATCCGAGGCTTTGAATCTGGCGGCGGAATGTATCAATATTTTTGGCCGTGAACTCTGCAGGATCATTTCCAGTATCTAGCGCGTACTGCTCAGCAGGAAGACCGAATGCATCCCATCCCATCGGATGAAGGACGTTATATCCCTGCATGCGTTTTACGCGGGAAAGTATATCTGTTGCGGTAAAGCCTTCCGGATGTCCGACATGAAGGCCCGCTCCTGATGGATACGGAAACATGTCAAGTGCGTAAAATTTCGGCTTGCCGGCATCTTCCGTTGTTTTGAACGTTTTATTTTCAAGCCAGTAGTTCTGCCATTTCTTCTCGATTTTTTCGTGCTTGTAATTCATCATTATCCTCCTCTGATTGGTGCGCTGTTTCTACTAGTTTAGTTTGAACGGGTTTTGGATTGTTAAACGGAGAAAACAGAAAAAACCTCCCGTCCCCGAAAGGGACGAGAGGTTTATTTCCCGCGGTACCACCCAATTTAGCGCCATACGGCACTCACTTGATATCCGTAACGTGGATCACGACAGACATTACCGTGCAGGCTGCCCTGCAGTTCGCATCCGTAACTCAAAGGCGAGTTCGCAGGCATTGGATGATTGACTCTCACCGTCCGTCAATTCTCTGAGCATCCGCAGTCTGTTACTAATCCTTATCACCGTTCAAAATCATAAAGTTATACATGTATTTTATAGAATTTAAACCACGGTTGCAAGCTGTTCGCTATAAAAACTTCAGAAATGGGCAGGAATGCGGGAAAATCATGCTTTTAATAGAAGTGTAAGATGTTGAGAGATAAGGTGTGAGATGGTTTGGAGATTATTTCGCTTGGCGCTCATTGTCTTTTACAGGCTGTTCTATGCTGTCCTGCTGCTGTCTGACAAAGTCAAAACTCCGAAGTACGGCCTCCCCGCTGTAACCAGCGATAATAGAAAGCACGACAAGCTGAAATGAGGATGAAGGTTCTGTAGATAAAACGAGCAGGATCGATGCGGTCGTGCCCATTGCGATATCCTCCCAGAAACCGAGGTAGATAAAACGCTTGGTCATTCTTGGCTTTTCCATCCTTCCTTTCTTTTTAACATGTCCAAGCAGTCCCATTAACCCCCCAATCAATGACGCTACAAGTACAGTCTGCAGCATAAGATCACCTTCCTAAAGCCGTAATAAATTCGGCACGCGACTTCAGGTACAAGATATAAAGCTTCTCTTTGCTTGTCCAAATCAATAAAACCAGAGGCTTGTTTTACTTCCATTATATGTGAATAGCGATAAAACAATCTTGATTAAATAGAAGGAATTTTCAGTAAACTTTCATTCGTACTATTTCACTAGACCGAACACTTTTTCGGTCCGGCGCCTAAGTGATTAGTACCATGCATTTCTGGAGAGTACGCCTCTTTATTTTCCTCCCTCTTCCAAATACTTGTCCATTTGACCGAAAAAAGCACACCTTTATTCATTTAAAAGGTGTGCCATCTGTTATCACGCACTCACTGCGGGTGCAGCATGCTTCTCTTTGATTTTCTTATCGTAAACGGATGTCGTAAACATGGCGATAAACAGCAAGCCAATCAGAACAGTAAACAGCATGTTCATGCCATAAAAATCAACCAGTACGCCTCCAAGCAGCGGACCGATCATTCTTCCGCCTGTAGCTGTACTGTTGACGAAGCCCTGATAAAATCCTTCACGGCCTTTTGGAGCAAGATCATTCGCGATGGTCGGAACCGCCGGCCATACAAGCATTTCCCCGATGGTCAAGATAATCATGGCTGTCATAAATCCTTTGAAATCCCCTGCAAAGGATACCATGACAAAGGAGAAAATAAAGATGCAAAAGCCGATCATCATCTGCTTTTTAATCGATTTGGCCGCATATTTTACAAATGTATTCACAAGCGGCTGGCCGAAAACAATCAATGCCCCGTTTACCGTCCAGATCAAACTGTATTGGGTAAGCGGAATGCTCAGCTCCTGAGTGTGAGCAGCAATCGTTGACTGCCACTGAACATACGCGACCCAGCACAGCAAATAGCCGGAGCACAGGATAATAAGTGCTGTAAATTTATCCCGGTTCTGCAGTTTGGATGACTCCTGCAGGATGGATGACTGAGCCGAGGGAGCTGACGCAATCTTTCGATAACCGAAACATGCAAGCAAGAAAAAAACAGCATACAGTGCTGCATTTGCAATAAAGATCAGCTGAAACGAATACCCTGCAATCAGTCCGCCAAGCGCGGCCCCAATCGCAACACCCGCATTCTGCGAAACATAAATCGCGTTAAACGCTTTTCGCCCCCCTTCGGGCCAAACCGTTCCGGCAAGTGCATACATCGATGGAAACACAATTCCGGAACCAAAACCGACAAGTGTCAAAAAGACAATATACCAAGGCCAGTCATTGAAGAAAACAAGACCTAAAATAGCCGTGAACGTAAGCACAATCCCGCTCAAGATGGAACGGTAGCCACCGTACCGGTCAAAAAGAACCCCGCCAATCAGGTTGCCCGCTACACTTGCAGCAGAATTCAGCATCAGGACAATCCCGGCAACTGTCAGCGATTTACCAAGATGATCATGAATGTAGATCGTATTTAAAGGCCACAGAAACGAAGAACCTGTTACGTTAATCAGCATTCCTATTACAAGCAGCCATAAAGAACGCGGCATCTCAAAAACCTCCTTAAAAAACTCACAAAAAAGCACGAAGGCAAGAACTGCCTTCGCGTTTTTTTAAATCCATAGAAGATTGTAGTCCTTTTATCCGGAGATTGCAACCGGGAAATACCGGCTGATTCGGCCTGTCTGGAGCTGATCAGGCTTCGCTTTTAATAGACAGATATATCTTCTTCTGTATCAAATGTTATTTTACCGCTGGATTGTTTGTTTTTTGCAGTCATGTCCGCGGAACCCCGGTATCCCTTTTCGAAATAGCCGACAATCGTTTCCTCTAGCTGTTTTCCGCTTTTGTCCTTGTACAGAAGCTTCATTGAGCTCTCACTGAACCTTTCACGGGGGACAATTTTTACCTGATAGGTTTCTTTCGGTTCCAGTGATGGGATCACAATTTTTTCTTTATTATAAAAATAGCTGATCTCCATTTCATCCAGCTGATGTTCAGATTGATTTGTGATTGTTATGGTGATTGCGCTGCTGAACATGCCTTTTACAGGCAGTACGAATAAAACCATCAGCAGCAGAGCAATCATCAAATTGACAAGCCATCTTTTCACGAGCGCCCCTCCTACTGTTACATTCTGGAAAAAGCGATACTTCTCTTACAGTTCTCTTCTCAAAGCGGAGAGCACATTGATATTCGTCGCCTTCACGGCCGGACGCAATCCTGAAATCAAGGCCACTCCAAGACTGATGCCGCCAGCAATCAGGACAAGGCTGAGCGGGATATAGGAGAACGTAAAGTCCACACCTTCCATGCTTCCCTCAGAAACAGCTTCAAGCACGAGCGGGATGGCAAAGTTCGCAGCAAAGCTGACGGCGTAGGCAATAATGACACCGAGCAATGCCCCCAGCAGACCGATAAACGCACTTTCAAGAAGAAAGATTCTGCGAATCACGCCAGGCTGCGCCCCGATCGCCTTCATGATCCCGATCTCCTGTGTACGTTCAGTCACCGCCATTGTCATCGTATTGAAAATACCGATTGATGCAATCAGAACGGCTACAGTTCCGACAAAAATCAGTCCCACTTTAAAGGCATTAAAGAATAAGTTCATATTTTCAAGCTCTTCTGTTATTGAGTACACTAAGTAACCCTTATCCTTCAGGGAATCTGTCACGCCTTTAACATCTTCCATGCTTGCCGTATAAACCTTGATTTCATTATATTCCTGCGGCTCAACTTCATCTGACGAATCTGCTTTTGCGGCAAATGTGTGCATATCTTCTTTCCACACATCACTGATGTAGATATTGAAATCATCCATATAGTCTCTTGCAGGAGCTTCTGTAATTCCGGAGATCGTAAACGTCCAGCTTTTCGTTTCCGATTTGCCTTCAATCTGCTCGGTTTGTGTCAGGACAATCTCTTTACCGATCAGTTCGCCCTGATAGCCTTCCGGTTCTTCTGCAGCCGTCTCTGGATTCTCAGCCTGCTCATCGCGCTTCGTTCTCTCCGCATCAGTCAGAAGCGAATTTGCAAAATGATGGCCGACAATGATTTCACGGTCATTTTCCGGTGCTTTTCCTGAATCAAGCTTCAAATTTGCCTTAAATTCACTTTCCATATTTGTAAGCAGCAGACTCGCGTAATCGGATGTTCTGTCACCAAGCTTTGCATCCGTTTGTCCTGTCTGGGTAGCATAGGACCTTCTGACGACGGCTGCCACATTCTTTGTATCCTCGAGTTCTTTAATTTGTTCATCATTTCCCTGCTCAAAGCCCGCGTCCGTTTCCTTCCCGCTGATTTGAATTTCATTCAGCTTTTGAGCGCTCAACAGCTCCTCCTGCATGCTTTTTTGCATGCCGAATCCGACTGATGCCAGTACAATCAGAAACGCACAGCCGATAGTAGTCGCAAGCACGGTCATGAAAACCCTCATCCTGTTTTTCTTCATATTTCTTCTGACAAGACCGAGCTGATCTCTAAATTTCAACAGGAACACCCTCTTCCTTCAATACGCCGTCCTGCAGCACAAATTTTCTGTCGCTGAATGCTGCAACTTCTTCATCATGAGTGATGATGAAAAACGTAATGCCTTTTTCTGAGTTCAGCTCTTTAATGAGATCAAGAATTTCTTTTTCCGTCTCACTGTCCAGACTTCCTGTCGGTTCATCAGCCAGAATGATTTCCGGATTTGTAATCAGGGCGCGTCCAATTCCAACGCGCTGCTGCTGTCCCCCTGAAAGCTCATTCGGATAATGGCCTGAATGATTTTCAAGGCCGATTCTGTCAAGCATTTCGGTTACCTTCGTTTTTCTTTCAGAGGAAGGAACGCCCTTCAATGTTAATGGCAGTTCAATGTTTTCAAACGTCGTCAGACTCGGGATGAGCTGAAAACTTTGAAAGATGAAGCCAAACGTATCAAGCCTGAAGGCTGCCCATTCTTTTTCACTGAACCCGGTCACCTCTGTGCCGCCGACTGAAATGGTGCCGGCCGTCGGTGAAATATAACCTGAAACCAAGTTCAAAAGCGTTGATTTCCCGGAACCGCTTCGTCCGACGATTGAAGCAATTTCTCCCTTTTGAATAGAAAGCGACACATTTTTCAAAACAGGTATTTCTTTTTCATTTCCTTTTTTTCCAACCTTAAACGAATGACTTAATCCATCAACTTTTATCATGTTTTCCTCTCCTAGGAGTGCTTTGTTTTTTTATAAATAAGGAAGTAGCCGAGCAGCAGACTTACGGCTGCTCCGGCGGCTGCTCCTGTTGCAAGTCCTGTCATGCCGTTAGCGGACATATGGTATCCCATCGAGCTGAACCCCAGCACTCCGAGCACGAACACCAGCAACAGGACAGGCAGATTGAGCTGTTTCCATAAAAAGAAATTGCCGTTCCTTTCATTCGGATGATGCAGGAATGCAACCAGTCCGACTGTAAAAAATATGACACCCATAGATGCCTGAATCAAAAAGTAAAGGGGCATCCCATCCGTTATTTCCTTGTAAAAAGTCCAGCTCATCATTGGGAGAAACGGTGTCATAAGACATCCCGCATTAATGAATTTCTCCATTTCTACATAGGAGTATAATCCAAGGCCTTCTACATGATTAAAGAGAACAAATGTAAACAGAAACGGCAGCGAGCCGGTGCTCAGAGCCGTCAGCCCCTGCGCGAAAGGAGTTCCCGTAAGCGAGCCTGCTGCAAACGTCAGGCAGTAAACCATCACCAGGCAGAAAAACAGTTCCGAATAATAATCCATTAACGGTTCAGACAGAGCCACTCCTGCCGTCTCTGTGTAGATTCCTGACAACACCAGCGAAATCAGTGATGAAAGCAGGATTGCAATAAGAACAGAAGCAGATTTCACAAGGTAAATTTCTGTACGTTTAAACGGCAGACCGAGTGTATAATCCATAGTCCCCCTGGCTCTTTCTGTTCCCATTTGTGCGATTGCGATAAAAAACAGGAAAACAGACGATAAAATCAAGAGCAAATCGTCTCCTAACGGGTAAACAAACGAAGCGGACGACATTTCCGGATACTCTTTCAGCATATTTTGGTGGCCCGTGTATTCGGACCAAATTCTATAAGGAAGAAAAAAGGCATTAAGAATGAAAAATAAGACAAGCAGGACTCTGATCTGCCTGAACTCTTTTAAAAATAAAGCACGCACTACCATCTGCGGTCCCCTCCAAACTTCGCAATAAATACTTCCTCTAAGTTAACCGGGAGCGTATTCCAGACTTTAGGACCGAGGGATTGAAGCCGCTTTATCTTATCTTCATCCTTTTTTTCCAGAAGCATCGTGTAAAAAATACCGGAGTGGTCAAGAATCGGAACACCCATTTCTCTAATCTTTAAGTGCAGGTCATTTTCAAAAACCGCCTGTATTTTCACAAAATCCTCCCTGAGCGATTCAAGGTCCATCACATTGGACAAAGTATGGCCATCCAGAAAACCGATTTTGCTGCAGATCCTTTCAATATCCTCAAGCCTGTGGGATGTAATCATAATGGCAGTTTCTCTTTCCCCCACTTCATCTACCATAAGCTGAAGGAGATCTCTCCTTGTGACAGCATCAATCCCGTCAGTCGGTTCATCCAGCAGAATCACTGCAGGTCTTGAAGCAAAAGCCATAATGAGAGCAAACTGTTTTTTCAGTCCCGTTGATAAATCCCTGTATTTTTTTGTTTCAGGTATGCCGTAGCGGTTCATCAGCTCGTTCGCATAGGTGACATCAAAATCCGGATACAGGGATTTCAGCATCCCGGTCAGTTCTTTATATGTATATCTATCATAAAATGGGTTTTGGACAGGTACATAAATGACCTTTCTTTTAACAAGCGGCTGTTTCTTTATGGAGGCATTTTCAAACAAAACCTCTCCCTCATCCGGCAGCACTATCTGTTGAATAATCCTCAGAAGCGTCGTTTTCCCCGAGCCGTTTCTGCCGAGAAGCCCAAAGATATCGCCTTTTTCAATCGTGAGCGATACGTCCTGCAGCACCCTTGCTCCATCGAGCGATTTTGAGAGATTTTTCAGTTCAAGCATGGTCTCCGCCTCTCATTTCTCTGCTGATTTCCTCAATCCATTTATAAATGACTTCAATGTCAATTCCCGCATAAACGGCATCTACAATCAGCGGCTTCAATTGTTCTTTGATCATCTCCATCTTCCCTTCATCAAGCGTTACTCCCGCATTTTCAGAGACAAACGTTCCCCTGCCCCTTAACGTTTCAATAATTCCTTCACGTTCAAGCTCTTTATACGCTTTGCTTACGGTATTAGGGTTTGCAATAATCATGGTTGAAAGCTCGCGCACAGACGGGAGCTTTTCACCGGGCTTAAGAATCCCTTTTAGGCAGAGCTCTTTCATCTGCTGAATGATCTGTTCATAAATCGCTTTTGAGCTGCGCGGATCAATTTGAATCATCGGTCTCCCTTCTTCCTATCGTGAAATGGTTCTGTACTATGTGTATTACTTTTAGTAGTACACTTAATACAATAATGGTGTTTGAAATTATTGTCAATGGTTTTTTGGGGGATATTGGGACTTTTTTGAGTTTGAGGTCTCAATACGCGGGATTTCATTTTTGATGGCACTTATCTCGGAATTCAGAACCATCAACACGCGTGTTTCTTTTTTTGATGGCACTTATCTCAAAGTTCAGAACCATCAAAACGCGTGTTTCTTTTTTTGATGGCACTTATCTCAAAGTTCAGAACCATCAATACGCGTGTTTCCTCTTTTTGATGGCACTTATCTCGGAATTCAGAACCATCAACACGCGTGTTTCTTTTTTTGATGGCACTTATCTCGGAGCTCAAAACCATCAACACGCGTGTTTCCTTTTTTGATGGCACTTATCTCGGAGTTTAGAACCATCAATACGCGTGTTTCCTTTTTTGATGGCACTTATCTTGGAGTTTAGAACCATCAAAACGCAGGATTCTCTTTTTGATGGCACTTATCTTGGAGTTTAGAACCATCAAAACGCAGGATTCTCTTTTTGATGGCACTTATCTTGGAGTTTAGAACCATCAATACGCAGGATTCTCTTTTTGATGGCACTTATCCCGAAGTTCAAAACCATCAAGATGCGTGTTGCCTTTTTTGATGGCACTTATCTCGGAGCTCAGAACCATCAACACGCGTGTTTCCTTTTTTGATGGCACTTATCTCGTAGTTCAAAACCATCAAGATGCGTGTTGCCTTTTTTGATGGCACTTATCCCTAAGTTCAGAACCATCAATACGCAGAATTTCCTTGTTGATGGCACTTATCCCTAAGTTCAGAACCATCAAAATGCACAGTTCCTTTTCTGACAGAACCAAACCTGCAGCTGCTCCCCAAAAACACCCTTCCCCTCACTAAAAAAACCGCTTCCAAACCCGGAAGCGGCCATTCACTATTCAGGACGCTGTTTTGATTTCACTTTTTGTCCCTGTTTTTCATATTTTTTCTTGGATTCTTTTACCGGATCAAATTCCTGGCCGAATTCAGTGTCCGTATTGTTGATGCCGTTTCGTGTTTTCTGTTCGGGGTTTTGCTGTTTTGAGCGTTTTTTCATACAGACTTCATCCTCCTAGTGATCAAGCAGAATCATTTCATTTTGCAGTTGCTGAAGCTGTATGCGCATTCTGTAAAGCTGTTCTTTTTGCTGATCGTTTGCGCTCAGAGACAATGCATTGCATTCATTTACTGCGTCTTCGAGCATTTGCTGCGCTTTAGAGTATTCCGTATCGTTGTAATGCTCCTGCTTTCTGCCTTCTGTATACTGGCTTTGGGCGAAATCATACGTATTTGAGCAATTATCGAGACATTCAGTAACAGATTGTCTTGTTGCCATGGCTGCAGACCTCCTATTGTAAAATGAAGCATTGTGCTCCATTACTCATATTGTTTGCCTAGTGCCTGTTCATTTTACTGAAAAACAATTGGTAAATCCGGCTGTGCATGTTTGTCATAAGAGTCTGCCCCGTGATAAAATGCTCTGATGGCTTGCTCGAGAAAATTTTTTCAAAGGGAGGTTTTTCCGCTGAAAGAGAAAAACCCTTTTCTATATGCAGCAGACGATAAAAGGTACCATACGTGGAATTACCACTTGCGCAATCATTTTGGACATAAGGTGTTTAAAGTGGCTCTGGACGGCGGTTTTGACTGTCCGAACAGAGACGGGACGGCAGCGTTTGGAGGGTGTACGTTCTGCAGTGCAGCAGGTTCTGGCGATTTTGCCGGAAACCGCAAAGAGGATCTTGTAACGCAATTTCACGAAATAAAAGATAAAATGCACGAAAAGTGGAAAGACGGAAAGTATATGGCTTATTTTCAGGCTTTTACAAATACGCATGCACCTGTTGAGGTTTTAAGGGAAAAGTTTGAATCCGTTCTTGCTCTTGAAGGGGTTGTGGGCTTGTCTATTGCGACCCGTCCTGACTGCCTGCCCGATGATGTGGTTGAATATCTGGCAGAATTAAATGAGCGCACGTATCTTTGGGTTGAGCTGGGGCTTCAGACCGTTCATGAACGCACGGCCCTGCTTATTAACCGGGCTCATGATTTCGCCTGCTACGCTGAAGGTGTTGAAAAGCTGCGCAAACATGGCATAAGAGTCTGTACACACATTATTAACGGCTTGCCGCTTGAAACGAATGACATGATGATGGAAACAGCCCGTGCGGCAGCAAACCTTGATGTTCAGGGAATTAAAATCCACCTTCTGCACTTGCTGAAAGGCACGCCGATGGTCAAGCAGTATGAAAAAGGAAAGCTTGAATTTCTTACAAAAGAGGATTATGTAGCATTAGTATGTGACCAGCTTGAAATACTTCCCCCGGAAATGATTGTGCACCGCATAACGGGAGACGGGCCGATTGACCTGATGATCGGGCCGATGTGGAGCGTTAACAAATGGGATGTGCTGAATTCAATCGATGCGGAATTAAAAAGAAGAGAGAGCTTCCAAGGGAAATTTTATAAGACAGAAAAGGCAGGACAATTATGATACTTGAACGGGTTCTTACTTTTGCTAAAACACTTTTATCCAAAGCAGCAGCAGAGGGCGACATCGCCATTGACGCTACAATCGGCAATGGGCATGATACGGTGTTCCTCGCAGAGCTTGTTGGAGAAGCAGGTCACGTGTACGGCTTTGACATACAGGAAGAAGCTGTCCGCGCCACTTCAGAACGGGTTTTACAGGCAGGATACACGGACAGGGTCACTCTTTTTAAGGAGAGTCACGAAAACCTGGCTGATTTTATTCCTGAAAAATGGCATGGAAAAGCGGCCGGAGCCATATTCAACCTCGGATATCTTCCAGGCGGCGACAAATCGATTGTGACAAGACCGGATTCCACCCTGAAGGCTGTGGAACAGCTTCTTTCCGTCCTAAAAAAAGGCGGCATCATGATTCTTGTCATTTACCATGGCCATGAAGAAGGAAAAGCAGAAAGAGATGCCGTTTTGGACTTTGTTCAAAAGCTTCCTCAAAAAGAAGCCCATGTCCTTAACTATCAGTTCATGAATCAGAAGAATGATGCTCCTTTTATCTTGGCGATTGAAAAAATGAAAGCATAAGTAATGCTTGCTAACAGAAAACGGGCCTTGAAACCAGTTGGGTTTCAGGCCCGTTTTTTTATTACGAACTTTTCGCAGACAGCTTCTGAAAAGCCCTGTACGCTCTGCCGTTCCAATAGAAAAATGATGATGTTTTTCCGCCAAGTTTGATCAGCTGCCTGGCAAGTCTCCCGAGATCTTTTCTGGCCGTTACTTTTTCATCTGAGAGATACACGCCAAGAAGTCCCCGGTGAATCAGCTTATGAAAATTTTCATGGGGAATGCCGTTCAAATTGGTTTCTGCCTGAACAACGAAGTGCCGGAGACGCCCCATCATTTCCCGTTCGTCTGAGTAATAATTGCAGAAGTTCAGATCGCCGCCGATTCTGTCTTCTTCCTGGTCAATCAAGTAATCGAGAAGGATATGCAGTCCCTGCACATAGGGGAAGTAGCTGTTTCTGATGCGGGCAGCTTCGGACTTGCTGAAGTCTTTCCTGAAGGCATAGGAGACAAGGCAAAAGATGCCCAATGTAGAGCCTGCACACGCAGAAAATTCATACCACTGCATGTCGGGAAGCTCCTGCCTGTATGTTTCAAACCAAGTTTCAAGTCTCGGTATGCGCTCGTTCACTGTAACGTGCTTATGTACCTGCAGGTCGCAATAGTAGCGGGCGAGTTCAATCAGATAATCCGCAATGAAAGGATAGTTTTCGAGCCCTGACAAAATTCTCTGACACGTTTTCACCAGTTCATGCAAATACCCGCCATCATCCTGGTCAATCCTGTATGCATAGTAATTTTTCAGAGGGGCACCGACTGTTAGTGCGTCAGTCATGGATTCATGCAGCATGGCAAAATCTTCCGGATTAAGGGACGTGCTTCTGTCGCACAGATTATCAAGATAATCGCTGATCGTCTGATAGGCGACAATGAACTCCACGCAGTCGTGCCTGCAGTCTCCTGAAAGGAGTCCGTAGATGCCGCCTCCTTCACAATGGAAGGTTTTGGTGCTGATGCTTGCAA
Organism: Bacillus sp. FSL H8-0547; assembly: GCA_038002745.1. Lineage (NCBI taxonomy): Bacteria > Bacillati > Bacillota > Bacilli > Caryophanales > Bacillaceae > Bacillus > Bacillus sp. FSL H8-0547. The sequence goes on along the minus strand of JBBODD010000001.1, from coordinate 2,769,544 downwards.
GCGCCTGGGTTCTAAGCTCAGTATTCGGGATCTGTTCCGCTTTCTCTTTCCACGTATTCAAATGTGCATGAACGGACGGAAAGATGTCTTTATAAATTTTTGCCATAAGCCATAGCGGGTGCTCGGGTATTGCCTTCAAGAAAATCACCTCTTTATGTTCATCGCTCTAAATGCGCGCTGACAAACGCCTCAGCGTACTTAAATACTTGATCTCTCTCTGGTTCGTTAAATATTTCATGATAAAAGCCGTCCCATTCCTTATATGCCTTTTCTCTGAGCGGAGCCCGGTTAAACCAGGTTCTGACTAGGGAATGATCAACCACCTTGTCATCTCCGCCCTGCATGACTAAAAGCGGCAGATCGGGAAATTGCTTCACTTTCGCATGGGCCTGTTCCATTGCCTTGATGAGTTCACGATACCACCTTATGGATACTTTTGTCACATAAAGCGTATCATTTTCATCCGCATCCCTGACTTCCTTATTTCTCGTTGCCAGGCTGACGGAAAGACCGGAATTCACTTTTAGAGATGGCGCAAGAATATTTAAAGGTTTTGAAATAAGCTCCATTGCTTTATTCGGCTTGAAAATAAGTCCAAGGCATGGAGATGAGAGGATTACACCGTTAATGTGCTGATGTTCTTCCTGCAGGGCCCTGATGACGATCAGCCCTCCCATGCTGTGTCCAAGCAGAAACAGCGGCAGGCCAAGCTTTCTCGCTTCTTTTACCCAAACGTTAAACTCTGCAATGTATTCATTGAATGATTTTATATGCCCTCTGTTTCTTGTCGAAGTCCCCTGCCCCGGCAAGTCGCCCATAATCACATGATATCCTGCACATTTCCACATCTGGACGAGCCACCTGTAACGTCCATGATGCTCTGCAGCTCCATGAACAATCACAATGACGCCTTTTGGATTCTCATCCTCACATTCCCATTTCCACATAAACTCATTTCACACCTTTCTAAAAGGTTTTTCGCGCCAGCTGCTGCATGTTCATTTAAACTGGTCGTTCTTTGGTATAATATGTTTGCCTAATTATATAACAAAAGGAGTTTGATCCGCATGATTTATCCCTTTAAAGACACATATCCGGATATAGCAGATTCTGCTTTTATTGCAGATACAGCAACCGTTTCAGGAGACGTAGTAATCGGCCGGGAATCAAGCATCTGGTTTGGAACCGTCATCAGAGGAGATGTGTCTCCTGTCAGAATCGGTGACAGAGTCAATGTTCAGGATCTCAGCTGTCTGCATCAAAGCCCGAACGCGCCGCTTGTATTGGAAGATGGCGTAACCGTTGGCCATTGTGTGATTCTGCACAGTTCCATCATCCGTAAAAATGCGTTAATCGGGATGGGATCAATTATCCTTGACGGAGCTGAAATTGGAGAAGGCGCCTTCATCGGTGCAGGAAGCCTCGTTCCGCAGGGCAAGAAGATTCCGCCAAATACCCTTGCATTCGGCAGGCCCGCTAAAGTCGTCAGAGAATTAACTGACGAGGACCGCCTGGATATGGAGCGCATCCGCCGGGAGTACGCTGAAAAAGGACAGCTCTATAAAGCGGTGCAGGAAAACCGGGAATAACCCATGCCGTTTTTACATATTAGTTAACACCTGCAAAAAAGGGTCTATTCGGCTGGGCTGATGACCGCGAAATGGCTCTTGACTGCTGTTCCGCGGTTTTTTTTATGGATAAAATGAATGTAAATTTCTTACTTAAAATCTTTACATCCCATTATTATTCTCTAAATATTTCACCATTAAAATGGAGGTAAACAGTGTTGTAAAGGAGCATCGGATAGATGACTAAATTTATTGCAAACATGTACGATTTTGAATGCAGATTGTTCCGCAGTGTAAACCGTCATTTTGACCGGAAGTTCATGAATTGCTTTTTCCGCAATATCACCCATACCGGCGGAGCAACCTTTACCATCTCGCTGTGCCTAATTCTCCTTTTTATCACATCTGGCCAGCTGCGCCTTGCAGCGGCAGCAAGTGCAGCGGCATTATTGCTCAGTCACCTGCCCGTTGCCTATGTCAAAAAGCGCTACCCGAGAAAACGCCCTTATCTGGCGCTGCTTGAGACAAAGGTGCCGGCAAACCCGCTTGAGGATCATTCGTTTCCATCCGGCCATACAACAGCCATCTTTTCCGTCATCATACCTTTTTTATTCCTCTTTCCTCAAGCTGCCGTTATCCTGCTTCCTCTAGGGTTCAGTGTAGGAATTTCGAGGATGTATCTCGGACTTCACTACCCCTCGGATGTTCTTGCAGGATGCCTTCTTGGCACGACTGCCGGTATAACCTGCTTTCTTTTCATTCAGAAATACTTTGGAGGGGCATCCTTTTTCCAGCTTCCATTGTAACGTGAAAGAGAACATTGCTGCTGCAGCAGACTCATGGAGGGGTAAAGATGAAAATTGCGATATTCACAGACACATTTGCACCTGATGTAAATGGTGTTGCGAGAACGTTAAAGCGTCTTACCGATTATTTAGAAGAAAAGGGTCACGAATACAAAGTTTTTGCACCGGAGAGCACGAAGGAATCACTTTTTTCCAGTCATATTCACAGATTTGCAAGCTCCTCCTTTTTTCTGTATCCGGAATGCAGACTTGCATGGCCGAACATGCTGCAAGTAAAATCAGAACTCATGAAATTCAAACCCGACATCATCCATGTAGCCACTCCTTTTAACATTGGTCTATGCGGACTGCATTATGCCAAAAAATTAAATATTCCCCTAGTCGGTTCATACCATACAGATTTTGACCAGTATTTAGAATTTTACGATCTGCAGATTTTCTCGAAGCTATTATGGAAATATATGCTCTGGTTCCACCGCCCCCTGCAGAAAGTTTTTGTGCCCTCGGAAGAAACGAAACAGCAGGTGCTGCATCAGGGATTTGACAATGTCCGCATCTGGTCGCGGGGCGTAGACTGTCAGCTTTTTCATCCCAACTACCTTCGCAGGGAGATCATTCACGAATATCAGATAAAAGAAAAATTTGTTTTGACTTATGTAGGAAGGCTCGCCCCGGAAAAGGATGTGGAGACTTTTATGAAAATCTCCCATCAGCTCCCGCCTCAATTAAAAAACAAGGTTCACTTCCTTGTCGTCGGAGACGGGCCATCAAAAGAAGAAATGATGAACGGGGCACCTGACAATATGACTTTTGCAGGCTATGCAAGCGGCGAAAAGCTCGCTAAGATTTACTCGGGATCAGATCTATTTGTGTTCCCTTCACCAACCGAAACATTCGGAAACGTTGTGCTGGAAGCACTTGCTTCAGGAACACCGGTAATTGGAGCAAACTCAGGCGGAGTGAAGAACATCATCCAGCATGGAAAAACAGGCTATCTTTGCGAAACCGGTTCCGTTTCAAGTTTTACCGGTGCCATTGAAACACTTCTTACTAATGATGCTCTCCGTTATCAGATGGGCATGAGCTCCCGTGCATATGCATTGACACAGACGTGGGATTCTATTTTTGAAGGGCTTCTTCATGAGTACAATGACGTGCTTCATCAGCAGTCCTACATCCGGTACGCTTAATAAAAGGGAGACCGCCATCATGCGCTCTCCCTTTCTTCTGCTGCCATTTTCCATACTCTGCACGATTCTTTCTATATTCCGCTTATGCACCAATCAGGAATGGACAAGCTCAAGCGGCCTGAACGTGTAAACCTTTTCGATGAAAACCTGATGCCACAGAATAAACGTCAATACTGTCCAAATTTTCCTGCTGTAATCTCCTTCGCCCCTTCTGTGCTTTTCAAGCATCCCAAGAGCAAGAGTCTTATCCAGCAGGTAATCCGTCCCGCTCTCCATGAGGAGCAGCCTTGCCCACTCATACATTTCATCTTTAAGCCAATCCCTGATTGGGACTGGAAAACCAAGTTTCCGTCTGTGCAGGACATGGGGAGGAACCAAATCACGGACAGCTTTCCGAAGCAGATACTTGGTTTCACTATTTTTCACTTTCCATTCATGCGGAATCTGCGCAGCCGCCCGGAAAACTTCCTTATCCAGGAAGGGAACCCTCAATTCAAGAGAATGTGCCATTGTCATTTTATCCGCCTTCACAAGAATGTCCCCTTTCAGCCATGTCATAAGATCGATGTACTGCATCCTTGATATACTGTCAAGCTGGCGAACTTCTTCGAACAGGCATTTCGTAATTCCGATTGGCTTTTCATCCTGTTCCATATTTTTCAGCATCATCTTTTTCTCTGATGCTGAAAAAATGTTTGCATTCCCTATGTACCTTTCCTCCAGGAGAGTTGTGCCTCTTTCGATAAAACTCTTTCCCTTCATTCCTTCAGGGAAGATGGCTGACAGCTGTTTGAGCGCTTTCTTGAAGAAATCTGGCATATAGGTAAACACAGATAAATCTCCAGGTTCTTTATAAATGTTATATCCGGCAAAAAGTTCATCTGCGCCCTCACCCGAGAGAACAACGGTTACCTGCTTTCTGGCTTCTCTTGCAACAAAATAGAGCGGAATAGAAGCAGGATCTGCAACCGGATCATCCATATGCCAGATAATTTTCGGAAGCTCTCTCATAAATTCCTCATGGTCCACATAATAGGATACGTTCTCTACTCCAATGGCAGCGGCCGTTTCTTTTGCCACGTCGATTTCACTGTAGCCGGACTGCCTGAAGCCGACAGAAAATGTTTTCAGCCCGGGATGATACTTGCTTGCGATGGAGGCAATAATACTGGAATCTACCCCTCCCGACAAAAAAGAACCAACCGGAACATCACTTCTCATATGAAGCTTCACAGAGTCGATGAGCGCCTCCTGAATGTTCCTGATCATTTTTTTCTCATCAGCCTGCCGTTTTGGTTCAAGCATCGGCTTCCAGTAGCGTTCAATCTGAAGGGGCTGTCCAATATGCTTTGAAAAGACAGATCCTGGCGGAACTTTTTGAATATGTTTCTGTATGGTGCGGGGATCCGGAACATACTGAAAGGATAGATAATGCTGCAATGAATGGCCATCAATCACAGGATCTGAACAATATTCTTTTATACTTTTCATCTCTGAAGCAAAAAGGACCGTATGTCCATTTTCTATATAGTAGAGCGGTTTAATTCCAAAATGGTCTCTTGCCCCAAAGAGGTGCCTGTCTAATCTGTCCCAAATTAAAAAGGAAAACATCCCCCTCAAATAATCGACGACTTCCGCTCCGTACAAGTGATACAGCGCGACTATCACTTCTGTATCTGTTTCCGTTTTTAATGAAGCGCCTTTTGAAAGCAAGTGTTTTCTAAGCTCCACATAATTATAAATCTCTCCATTAAACACAATGTGATAGCGGCCGTTTTGATAAGACATGGGCTGATGACCGCCGTTGACGTCAATGATGCTGAGTCTTCTGAATGCAAGAATCACGTGCTCATCCTCAAACATCCCGCCGTCATCCGGACCCCTGTGCCGTATCATCCTGCCCGCATTTTTTATAAGCTCCATGTATTCCGTTTTCTTTGATTGACTGTAATCAACAACACCTGCAAAACCGCACATTTTTTTCCCTCCAGCTTTTTGACTGCCTGTGAAACGACAGAAACTGCCGGAAAGTTGCATATTTTTACATAAAAAAAAGATTTTGGCCTAATGTTTCTAAAAATGAGCTCAAAAAAAGATGAAACCCGCTTAAACGCAAGTTTCATCTTTTGATATCTTATCGGTTTAACGCTTGCTCTTTAAGAGCCTCTGCTTTGTCCGTTCTTTCCCATGGAAGGTCAAGATCGTTGCGGCCGAAGTGACCGTAAGCAGCCGTTTGTTTGTAAATTGGACGGCGAAGGTTCAGCATATTGATGATGCCTGCAGGACGAAGGTCGAAGTTCTCGCGTACAACGTCTACCAGCACATCTTCTTTCACTTTACCTGTTTCAAATGTGTCAATTGCAATAGAAACCGGCTGTGCAACACCAATTGCGTATGCAAGCTGAACTTCACACTTGTCAGCAAGACCTGCAGCTACAATGTTTTTAGCAACGTAGCGCGCTGCATATGCTGCTGAGCGGTCAACTTTTGTAGGATCCTTGCCTGAGAATGCGCCGCCTCCGTGGCGAGCGTAGCCTCCGTAAGTGTCAACGATGATCTTACGGCCAGTCAGACCGGCATCCCCTTGAGGTCCGCCGATAACAAAGCGTCCAGTCGGGTTGATGAAATATTTTGTATCTTCGTCGATTAATTCCTTCGGAACAACCGGATTAATAACATGCTCTTTTACATTGCGCTGAATTTGCTCAAGTGAGATTTCAGGGTGATGCTGAGTTGAAATAACAATTGTGTCAATGCGCACAGGCTTGTCATTTTCATCGTATTCAACCGTTACCTGAGTTTTTCCATCCGGACGAAGGTAAGGAAGAATGTCTTCTTTACGCACTTCAGTCAGGCGGCGGGAAAGCTTGTGAGCCAGTGAAATTGGAAGAGGCATAAGCTCTTTTGTTTCATTGTTCGCATATCCGAACATAAGACCCTGGTCACCTGCACCAATTGCATCGATTTGCTCGTCAGTCATTTTTCCTTCGCGGGCTTCAAGCGCCTGGTCAACACCCATGGCGATGTCAGCTGACTGCTCGTCGATGGAAGTAAGTACTGCACAAGTTTCAGCATCGAAACCGTATTTTGCACGAGTGTAGCCAATTTCCTTAACTGTTTCACGGACAATTTTAGGAATGTCTACATAAGTAGAAGTTGTGATTTCACCGGCAACAAGCACAAGACCTGTTGTTACAGATGTTTCGCACGCTACACGGGCATTTGCATCTTTTTCAAGAATTGCATCGAGAATCGAATCAGAGATCTGGTCGCAGATTTTATCAGGATGACCTTCAGTTACTGACTCTGAAGTAAACAGACGACGTTGTTTAGTCATTAAAGTTTTCCTCCTCAAAAGGTAGATGATACGGAACTCATTCCCTTTCATATTTTGACCATTCGGCAAAATATTTCAGTTGGCATGTTTTAGGAGAATCCACGAGTACATTCAGGCAAAATGTCATTTAAAAATAAAAAATCCTTTCCCGCGAGGAAAGGTTATTTACTGAATTCGCAGCCTTTCGCTCTTATCGATCAAGGGCTTTCGCCTTGCATCAGGTTAGCACCTTTGCTTTTCAAATTCACCCAGGGCATTCTGATCTGAAATGAATTTTTCCGGTAAAGCAGGTTGCTGGGTTTCACAGGGCCTGTCCCTCCACCAGCTCGGGATAAGAGAATCCGTTCAAGGTCATATGATAGCGCACTTTTTATACAGGTGTCAACAAAAAATGACAAGGTTTTTATGTTCCTTTTTTTTACTCTTCTTTCTTCTTTTCCACAAAAAGGTGGGGACGAAACACTTCTATTATATATGTCTCATTTTCGAGGAAAACAGAGCGGTATTTGTTCCATTTCGTGAATTTTCACGTAGAATAAGTTAAATAGTATAGACTATTTATTTTAATGTGTTATACTAATTAACAAGAGCAGGATGAAACTATAGATAAAATTCCGAAATATAGGTAAAGGATGGGTATGGGATGAATTCAATCGAAATCACAAACGAGCTTGAAGTGTTACTTAATGGGGAAAATGCATTTCATAACTTATCGGTTCCAGTTCTTGTAGAAAAGGTTCTGGAGCGAAAAGAAGGCGTTTTGACATCAACGGGAGCTGTACGTGCAACTACAGGCACATATACAGGCCGCTCACCTAAGGATAAATTCATTGTAAACGAAAAATCCACAGAAGACAAAATTGAATGGGGTTCTGTGAATCAGCCTTTCTCAGAAGCAGCATTTGAAAAGCTATACTTAAAAGTCCTATCATACTTAAAAGACCGCAATGAGCTCTTTGTTTTCAAAGGATTCGCCGGCGCCGATACGAAATACCGGCTTCCGATTCAGGTTGTAAACGAGTTTGCATGGCATAATTTATTTGCCCAGCAGCTTTTTATCCAGCCTGGAAGTCCAGATGAGCTAGTTCAGCATACAAATCCATTTACAATCGTTTCTGCACCTAATTTCAAAGCAGACCCTGCTGTTGATGGAACAAATTCCGAAACATTCATTATTGTCTCTTTTGAAAAGAGAACGATTTTAATCGGCGGTACGGAATATGCCGGCGAAATGAAGAAATCCATTTTTTCTGTTATGAACTACCTTCTGCCTGAGAGCGGCATTCTGCCGATGCACTGCTCGGCTAACGTCGGCCAGGAAGGTGATGTCGCCCTGTTCTTCGGACTTTCAGGAACAGGAAAGACAACGCTTTCTGCAGACCCGAAACGCAAATTGATCGGCGATGACGAGCACGGCTGGTCAAATGCGGGTGTTTTTAATATCGAAGGAGGCTGTTATGCCAAGTGCATCAACCTCACAAGAGAAAAAGAACCGCAAATCTTTGATGCGATCCGATTTGGATCTGTTTTGGAAAATGTGGTCCTAGATGACGATACAAGAGCGGCAGATTATGATGATACATTCTTCACTGAAAATACAAGAGCAGCTTATCCGCTTGAAGCAATGGACAATATTGTGATGCCGAGCATTGCCGGACATCCTCATACAATCGTCTTTTTGACAGCTGATGCATTCGGAGTTCTGCCTCCAATCAGCAAACTGACGAAAGAACAGGCTATGTACCATTTCCTTAGCGGCTATACAAGCAAGCTTGCCGGAACAGAGCGCGGCATTACATCACCGCAGGCTACGTTCTCAACATGCTTCGGCTCACCATTCCTTCCGCTTCCGGCAACAGTTTATGCCGAAATGCTCGGACGCAAAATCGATGAGCACGGTGCCAATGTGTTCCTTGTTAACACGGGATGGACCGGCGGAGAGTACGGTACAGGTCAGCGTATGAAGCTTAAGTATACGCGTGCAATGGTTCAGTCTGCACTTGAAGGTGAGCTTGACAGCGTCGAGACAGTAACCGATGCAAACTTCGGCCTGCAAATTCCAATTCATGTACCGGGAGTGCCTGATGAAGTGCTCCAGCCGGTGAAGACATGGGACAGCACGGAAGCCTACAACGCAAAGGCGCAGGAGCTTGCGGAACAATTCAAACAAAACTTCAAAAAGTTCAAGAACGTTTCAGCTGAGATTGAAGCGCTTGGCGGACCTACAGTCTGATAAAAAATCTGTGCCCTCTACTGCGGCACAGATTTTTTTGTTTTTCTTCTCCTTCATTTCCATATATTAATAAAATAAAATTCTCGTTTTTTATACAAATTTCAGTCCGCCTGTGCTAAAGTAGTTTCTATAACTCATGTACAAATGTATCTTTCAGGAGGACACATCAATGAAAATCAAGCTTGGATTATTGCCGAAAATTGTACTGGCCATCGCATTAGGTGTCATGATCGGAAGCATTTCTCCCGAATGGCTGGTAAAAGGCTTTGCTACTTTCAACGGGATTTTCGGCAACTTTATTAATTTTGCCATTCCATTTATTATTATTGGCTTTATCGCTCCAGGTATTGGACAGCTCGGAAAAGGGGCAGGGAAACTGCTCGGGATGACAACAGGCTTTGCCTATCTGTCCACCATTTTTGCAGGTTTACTCGCTTTTGCGGCAGCATCCTTTATCCTGCCGTCCTTTATCTCAGAAAATAAACTCGTCCAAACAGACAACCCTGAAGAGTTCCTTCAGAAACCATTTTTTGAAATCGGCATGCCGCCTGTGATGGAAGTAATGAGCGCCCTACTTTTCGCGTTTATCATCGGAATCGGCCTTGCATCGATTAAAGGAAACACACTGCAGCATGCATTTGAAGACTTCCAGAAAATCGTGGAAAAATTAATCAAAAAGGCCATCATTCCGCTTCTTCCGTTTCACATATTCGGAATCTTTGCCAACATGACATTCGGCGGACAGGTTCAGTCCATTCTGTCTGTTTTTGCAAAAGTCTTTATCCTGATTATTGCTTTGCATCTCACAATGCTTCTACTGCAATACAGTACGAGCGGATTGCTGACGAAAAACAATCCTTTCAAACTTTTAAAAATCATGTCGCCAGCTTATTTCACAGCGCTTGGAACACAGTCATCGGCAGCGACTATTCCAGTCACGCTTGGTCAAGTGAAGAAAACAGGCGTTCAGGCTAAAGTAGCCGATTTCAGCGTGCCGCTGCTTGCAACGGTTCACCTTTCAGGAAGCACCATTACACTTGTCTGCTGTGCGATGGGCGTTATGATGATGAACGGCACAGACCCGACTGTTGAAATGATGATTCCGTTTATCCTAATGCTCGGCATCACAATGGTTGCAGCACCGGGTGTACCCGGCGGAGCGGTCATGGCAGCAATCGGCCTGCTGAAAACGATGCTCGGCTTTGATCCGACAATGGTATCACTCATGATTGCGCTGTATCTTGCTCAGGACAGCCTTGGAACAGCAACAAATGTAACTGGTGACGGTGCACTTACGATGCTTGTAAACAAGTTCAGCACAAAGAAAGAACAAAAAATGAACGAATCGAAAATAGCTGTTTAAAAGAAAAACGTTTGGCCGCAGGTGCAGCCAAACGTTTTTTCTTTTTCCCCGCCGTATGATAGTATTGTATAAAAAAGGCAGTTAAGGAGGTGATCACTTTGGCAGACTTATTCCATTTGCCGGATACTGCAGCAACTCATGCAAAGCCCAGTATTAATAAGGCGATCCTTTGCATGGGGCAAATCACGAGTAAGGCAATTCGTGCCTAACATTCCGCATCGCCATTAATGCCAGGCTTTGCCCTTATTTCTCAATTAAAAATAAGGAGCTGGCAGAAATGAAATATGTTAACGCAAATGAGGTTCTTCCTGACAGACTGATTACTGAAATTCAGCAGTATATTCAGGGAGAGTCTATCTATATACCAAGGCCTGAATCGAGTCGCCAAAAATGGGGAAGCTGTTCCGGCAGCAGAAAATGGATAGATGAAAGAAATGACAGCATCCGTACATCCTTCCGCAGCGGGAGCACCATCCAGGAGCTTGCACAGGAATATTTCCTTTCCACTGAAACTATAAAAAAAATTGTCTATAAACGAAAAGCAGCAGCGGATGATCAATAAGATCATCCCTCTTTTTATGCCGAGTTTCCTTCTATTTGTTCCATCCATTTAAAAACGGACGAATCGTGCATATAATAAAAGAAAGCCGGTTCAGCCGGCTGCTTAGAAGCGGAGTGAATCAAAAAATGGAACCTTTTATCAGAAGCGACCAGTACAACCACATAAAGGCACAGGCACAGATTCTTGTGAACGGGCACAGCTCGGCTAATGACCGCCATGTCTTAGACGCACTAAAATCACTTGCGGCAGAAAGGTCTATAGCTGTTTTCAAAGAACTTTCTTCTGAACAGATAGACCTTATTTCTCCTGTTTCAGATGTGCAAGACACGCTGGACATTGATGCATATCTGGCCAAACTGCGTCCATACACCATTCCTTTTAGGCCGTTAACGGAGCAGTCTGTCAAAAAACTTTTCCCGAAAGCAAAAAAATTAAAGCTTCCCTCTTTTGCACAAGAGCTGGAACTAAACGAAGTATCCTATATCGGCTGGCACGACAAAGGAACGGGAAAATACTTTATGATAGCGGAAGCCGGAGAAAAATGGACCGGACTCAGCGGCACCTTCAGCAGCAGTTACCAGAAAGGCATCTGTGCAATCTGCAGCAAATTCGCCGAGACAGGACTTTTCACAGTAGAGCTGAAAGGGTCAGAGCAGGGAACGTACGTTAAAAAAGGAAACTATATTTGCAAAGATGCCAAAACATGCAATGAGAATCTGACTTCAGTGGACAAACTGCATGACTTTCTTGATTGGATGAAAACCATATAAAGGAGGGATTCCATGGAGCTTAATCAGGCGTTCAGAAACAGACTGGGTTTATCCGCCGGCAGCACCATTTCATTTGAACAGCTTGATGACCTGCTTGAGCGGACGGCCTCAGCTTTTCCTTTTGAAAATTTTCGTGTGCTCACCGGACAGACAAAGCCCGTCACTAAAGAAAACCTGACGGAAAAAATGCTGGCTTTGAATGAAGGCGGGCTCTGCTATGAGCTGAACCCCCTCCTCTATCATTTTCTGCTGGAAAACCATTTGAACGTAAAGTTGGTCAGGGGAATGGTCTATGACCACCATAACAACTGCTTCAGCCGGACAGGAAGAACACATACCGCCATCCTTCTTGACCACGACAGCAGGTACTATCTGATTGATACCGGGTTTGGAGGAAATCTTCCGTTGAAACCTGTTCCTCTGAACGGAGAGGTCATCAGCTCCCGCAATGGGGAGTTCCGCGCGGCTGAGGTTTCGGGGTTTTCAGGAGAATATCTGCTTGAGATGAAGCTTTCAGGCAGGGATACAGATTGGAAAAAAGGATATGTATTTGACTCAAGAGAAATGAAGGAGTCAGAATTAGATGAAATACAGGATGTTATCTCTCATTCTGAATTCTCCCCTTTTAACAAAAAGCCTTTGGCCGTAAAAATAACAGACAGCGGCACGGTCACACTGACCGACACCTCACTCACCCGTACGATCAACGGACGGGCTGAAAAGACAGCGATACAGCAAGAAGAGTTTGCTCAATTGGCGAAAACCCTTTTTCAGCTAAATGATAAAAGCTGCTGATGTGCTCAGCAGCTTTTTGTATGCAGACGTCATTTCAGACGCTTTAATTTGTCGACTTCAGCGCAATCAGCTGATACGTCAGGATGGTTTTTGAATCAGCTAGTTCAAGTTTTTTGATCAGAGCCTGTCCGCTGACATCGCCGTCTTTTGTTTTTCTGACCTCAACAGGTATTTCTAGCGGATAAATGCGATAACCCTCTTTTTCAAGCGAAAAAAGATTCTCTTCCAGCCTGCTCTCTCTTCCTTTGGTCACAATCATTGTGTTCAGCTCTAAAGGCATACCCATCCTCATCACTCCTCTTCTTATATAGCTTTATTTTATCATAACCGTTTCCGGTTTTACTGCTTTTTCATCCATGCTGTAAGGTCCCTCACGACTTTTCTGTTTACAGCCGGGGGAAAATAGTGCGTATACTCCTCAAAGTACATCGTTTCTGCTTTTATTCCGAGTTCCAAAAGCCTGTTCTCCAATAAATGAGCATGCTGAACGGACACATTGTGATCATGCATCCCGTGGATGATCAAGATTGGCGCATGCCAGTCTTCAAGGTCATAAAGAGGGGTTCTCCAGTGATACCGTTCCGGATATTTGGACGGAGTCCCTCCTATCACCCGCTTCATCATTCTCCTCATGTCTTCTCTTTCTTCGTAGGTCAGCGTCATATCCGAAACACCGCCCCATGTCACAACCGATTTCACATCCCGGTCAAGCAGTCCTGCAAACAGCGCCATGACGCCTCCTCTGGAAAAACCGAACACGTGAATCCGACCGTGGATAACCTTCGAATGATTTTTTAGAAGCGTTAAAGCATGCAGGGCATCATATCTGTCTTCTCCTGCAAAATCCTCATTCCCTTCTCCTCCCTGATTTCCCCGGTAGAAAGGGGCCATGACGACAAACCCTTCAGAGGCAAACTGCACGATCCGTCCGGGTCTGACTTTGCCGACATTCTTAATGCCGCCGCGCAAATACAGAAAACCGTCAAATACTCCCTCCTGCACAGGTTCTGCGAGCAGTCCCTTCACCTTCAGGCCTTCAGACAGATAGGTGACGATTTCCAGTCTGACAGCAGGATTGGGAGACGGCATTACCTGGCGTTCAATAATCGATCCGTTTTCCATCTTCCCTTCACCTCACAAAACGATAATAGGCATTCACACATTTTCGCTGCATTCATACACTATTTCAGGCGTTACATTACTGAAAACTTATTTTACCTATTTTTAATGGTGTCTGTCACCAAGGAGGATTATGTATGAAAAAAAAGCTGATTGGCTTTTGTCTGCTTGCTCTGCTCGTCTTTACAATGAGCGCGTGCAATCAAAGCAAGCCGGAAAAAATCAGACTCGCTGAAGTCACCCATTCCATTTTCTATGCTCCTCTTTATGCAGCGATGTCTGAAGGATTTTTTGAAGAAGAAGGTCTTGATGTAGAACTGACGACAACGTGGGGCGGTGACAAGACGATGACGGCCCTGCTCTCTGATGGTGCTGATATCGCACTTGTCGGCTCTGAAACATCCATTTATGTTTCTGCCCAGGGCTCAAAGGATCCTGTGATCAACTTTGCACAGCTCACGCAGACAGACGGAACCTTTCTTGTCTCACGCGAGAAAATAGACAGTTTCAGCTGGGATCAGCTGAAAGGCACAACGTTCCTGGGCCAGCGCAAAGGCGGCATGCCGCAGATGGTTGGCGAATTTGTCCTGAAACAGCAGGGAATTGATCCGAAGGCGGATCTGGAACTGATTCAGAATATCGATTTTGCTAATATTCCGAGCGCATTTGCTTCAGGAACAGGCGATTTCGTCCAGCTCTTTGAACCGACAGCCAGTATTTTTGAAAAAGAGGGTACCGGACATATTGTGGCATCGTTCGGCGAGGAATCCGGCAAAGTCCCATATACGACCTTTATGGCAAAACAAAGCTTCCTGAAAGACGATAAAGAAGCGGCTGAAAAATTCACAAAAGCGATTTATAAAGCGCAGCAATGGGTGGAAGAAAGTAGTGCGGAAACAATTGCAAAGTCCATTGCCCCTCAATTTAAAGATACAGATCTCGACCTGATCACGACTGTGGTTGAACGCTATAAAGCTCAAGGATCATTTGCCACAGACCCGATCCTTGATGAAGCAGAATGGACGAATCTTCAGGACATCATGGAAGAAGCCGGCGAACTTCCTGCGCGGATTGATCACGCCGAGCTTGTTAATACAAAGTTTGCTGAAGATGCCGCAAAGTAAGGAGGTTTCAGCATGTCTTTCTTAACGGTCCAGCATATCCATCACATCTACTTCACTAAAGAATCCGCAACTCTTGCATTAGAGAACATAGACCTTGAAATTGAAGAAGGAGAATTCATTTCTTTCCTTGGCCCGAGCGGCTGCGGCAAAACCACGCTGCTGTCCATCATAGCAGGACTGATTTCTCCGACAAAAGGCAAGGTGCTGATGGAAGGAAAACCTATTAACCGGTTCTCCTCATCCATCGGCTATATGCTTCAGCAGGATTATCTTTTTCCCTGGAAGACCATCGAAGAGAATATTCTTCTAGGATTGAAAATTGGAGGAAAGCTGACACCGGAGGCAAGGATTAGAGGGCTTGCCCTCCTTGCTGAAATGGGCCTCGAAAACGTGGAGAAGAGCTATCCGCGTCAGCTTTCAGGCGGGATGAGACAGAGGGCGGCACTTGTCAGAACGCTTACCACCGATCCGAAGCTTCTGATGCTCGACGAACCATTCTCGGCTCTTGATTATCAGACGAAACTTAAATTGGAAGACCTTGTCTGGAGCACACTGAAAGATTACGGGAAAACGGCACTGCTTGTAACACATGATATCGGGGAAGCCATCGCCATGAGCGACCGCATCTTTCTTCTCTCGTCAAAGCCCGGGAGAGTGGCCAAAACGTTTGACATCCCGGAAGAACTAAAGAAGCTGGAGCCATTTCAGGCAAGGCAGCACCCTTCCTTCAATGATCTCTTTCAGCACATATGGAAGGAGCTGGACCTTCTCGATGAAAAAGGATGAACTGCAGCAGCTGCATCTCTCGTATTTAAAAGGGCTAAAAAAAGAGAAGAACTGGATAAGGTTCTACCAGCTTCTAATATTCGTTTCTTTCTTTTCATTATGGGAGCTTGCGGGAAAGAGAGAATGGATTGATCCTCTTCTCTTCAGCTACCCGTCGAAGATCTGGAGCTTGTTTTTGGAAAAAACAGCAGATGGCTCTCTTGCTGCGAACTTGAGCGTCACTTTGTTTGAAACCGTGCTCGGCTTTATCCTCGGCACACTTGCGGGCACCATTCTTGCCGCCATTCTCTGGTGGTCAAAACGATTGTCGAATATCCTTGATCCCTACCTTGTCATCTTGAACGCCATGCCTAAAGTTGCACTTGGCCCCATCCTGATCGTGGCACTCGGTCCCGGCTATTTTTCCATCATTGCAATGGGGGCCATCATCTCCATCATTATCACAACCATCGTTGTCTACACGGCATTCAGGGAAATTGATGCCAACTACCTGAAGGTCCTGCAGACATTCGGCGCAAAAAAATGGCAGATGTTCAAAGAAGCCGTTCTTCCCTCTTCCTTCCCAACCATTATTTCGACGTTAAAAGTCAACGTCGGCTTATCCTGGGTAGGCGTCATCGTCGGAGAATTTCTCGTATCGGCAAAAGGACTCGGCTACATGATCATTTACGGCTTTCAGGTCTTTAACTTCACCCTGGTTCTCCTCTCTCTCATCATCATCGCGTGCTTTGCCACAATTATGTATCAGGCGGTGGAGCTGCTTGAGAGAAGGCTTGTGAAAGACAGAGAATAAATACAGCTGCGCGGGCAGCTGTATTTTTTGTGTAGCCTTTCATTTTCACTTTCTAGTGCCCTCTATTTTGTGCTTGTCGGTTTATAGGGTACCATTTTCGCTTTTTGGTACCCCCTATTTTGCGCCAGCTGATTTATAGGGTACCATTTTCGCTTTTTGGTACCCCCTATTTTGCGCCAGCTGATTTATAGGGTACCATTTTACCTTTTTAGTGTCCTCTATTTTGCGCCAGCCGATATATAGGGCACCATTTTACCTTTTGGGCACCCTCTATTTTACCCCAGCCGAATTATAGGGCACTATTTTTGCTTTCTAATACCCCTATTCCACGCCAGCCGATTTATAGGGCACCATCCTCGCTTTGCCACCTCCCGCCCCAATCATGAATCCTATATTCTTTCTAGTCTATTTGGCATTTGCAAGAGTTTTTGGAAAATGATAGAATTTAACAGAAAGTTCTGATTATTCTCTGCTCATTTGCCGGTTACTAGTTTGCGAGAAACAATTAGGAGGGGTTCTTATGGAAAAATCTGTTCGATTAATCCCGTACCAAGTTGAAGACCAGCTCGTAGATATTCAGCAGATTCCGGAAGGCGTAAATCTGATTCAGGCCCCGTCGATTTGGAGTAAGGGGTTTAAGGGAAAGGACGTAGTCGTTGCAGTGATTGATACCGGATGCGACGCCCAGCATCCTGATCTTGAGGGCAGAGTGATCGGCGGCCGCAATTTTACCGATGATGACAATGGCGATCCAGAAAACTTCACTGACTACAACGGACACGGAACTCATGTTGCCGGAACAATTGCAGCAGTTAACCCTGATTCGGGCGTTGTCGGCGTTGCACCTGAAGCTAAATTGCTTATTCTCAAAGCTCTGGGCGGCGAGGAAGGGTCAGGCGCCTATGAATGGATTATCAGCGCAATCGATTATGCCATTTCAGAAAAAGCAGACATCATCTCCATGTCTCTTGGAGGACCATCTGATGTGCCTGAGCTTCATGAAATGGTTCAAAAAGCCGTTCAAAATCAAATCCTGGTAGTCTGTGCAGCAGGCAATGAAGGAGACGGCAACAGCAAAACGTCCGAATTCTCCTATCCCGGCTGCTATAATGAAGTCATCTCAGTAGGAGCTGTTAGCCTGCAGAGAAAGTCATCCTACTTTACAAATTCCAACAATGAAATAGATGCCGTTGCACCCGGTGAAAAAATTGTCTCGACAGTCCCCGGCGGCAAATACGCTATTTTCAGCGGCACTTCCATGGCGGCACCTCATGTGTCGGGAGCTCTGGCACTGCTGAAGCCTCTCTCTGAAAGCGAGTTTGAACGAAAAATGTCAGAGCCGGAAATTTACGCCCAGCTCATGAAGCGGACCATCCCGCTTGGGTTCCCAAAAAGCCTGGAAGGCAACGGCCTCATTTATCTGAGCGCACCGGACCTTCTTGCTGATTATCTAAAAAAAGAAAATCTTGCAATCGGCGTATAAAGATAAAACAAAAGGCTTCCTCCAAAGGGGGAAGTCTTATTTGTCATTTATTCCCTTGTAAGGCACTCCATGCATTTTCGCAGCCGCATAAAAATTCGAATGATTGCTGTTGAACCGTTTGTCTCTTAAAAATACAAGTTCATTTCCATCCTTGAAAAACAGCTTCACTTGCCAATTGACAGCTTGATCTTCCGAATCTTCCGTAATAATTTCCTTTACGTCAGACCATTTGTAGCTTGTTTCTGCAAACGTCCATGCATCGCTGAATTTTATCTCGTCATAGGTAACGACTTTATAATGGTCCGTTCCAAGACCAAGTCCGATCAGTCCGAGTACAGCAAGAGGCAGCGCCGCTTTCCAGAGCTTCTTTTGGTTCAGGTACATCAAAAAACAGGCAAGGGCCAGCACCGCAATTGAGATGCCGTACATATAAAGCACAAGTCTCGGTGTTTGGATAATGGCTGTATTCGGAGTATGAAAAAGAACATTATGCACCGTCTGCGGAACGATTAATATAACAAAAAAGCTTGAAACGGCAAGCAGCAAAGCAATGGCAATCCATATGTATCTTGGTTCACTGTGGGTCATTGTAGTCCTCCTTTCCGTAGCACGCTCTCTTTATATTACTATATTTTCCAAGAGCGAAAGGGTTTTTTTACAAAAAAAATCCCGGCTTCCTCTGAACCGGGATTTTACATAAAGCGCTCTAATACTCGTTCCATGCTTTTCAGCAGGACGTCATCTTTCATAATAAAACTGAATCTGCGGTTTCTTCCGATGTCCGTCGGCAGTGTTTCAAAAAGAATGGGGCCTTCTGTTTCAAGGTAGTCAGCCTGCGGGATGATCTCGTCGATTTCTGCATAATAAATGTTTTTAATGATTGTTTTTTCTTTTCCAACCACTTTGTATTGCCCGACATAATGCAGCTTAGAAACACTTGCTCCCGTTTCTTCTTTTACCTCTCTTAGAGCGGCATCTGAGGGGTTTTCACCCTTTTCAACTTTTCCTCCGGGAAATTCATAGCCGCGGTCCCTGTGTATGGTGAGCAGCCAGCGGTTTCCATACCGGCAGATCACCCAGACGTGTTTCGGTTTTTCTGAAAATGGATGTTCTTCAAACGATAAATGCACTTCATTGTGATAATAATCTTTAAATCGAAACATTTCCAATCCCTCAATTTCTATGTGTCCATAAAAATCTTATCACAATGAATGAAATTGTATAAGACCTATTGTTGTTCTTCAATCTTTTTTAATATCCCCTGAGACTTGATATGTTCCTTTGCCTCTTCGTCTCCGAGTTCATAAATCATTTCAAAAATCTTTATGTTGGTCTGGTCAATTGCATCGTTCTGCCTGTCATAATGATATTCAAGGTATGGCACATGCGCCCTGAAAAACCCCTGCCAGTCAGAAGAATACACCTGGTCAAAATATTCTCTGAGCGACGTAATTTCTTCCTCTGTCGCTTCTATTTTATAGTCCCACGGCGCTTGTGTGCTGAGTCTTGATATTTCTCCGTTTGCCACCGTTACATAATACGTTTGTTTTATATCAGGCATTTGTTAAAGCCACCCCTTTACTTGTCCATTTTTTATTTTTTTCCCAACAGCGGACAATTTATTCGGGGCTACCTTTTAAGCAGCTGTTCAATAAACTCAAGAATCCGTATAAGAAACTGCGGTACAGGAAGCTTGACGTAATGGGCATTGCGAAGGATTCTGAGAGCTTCAAACACGATATAGAAGCAGATCGTGCCGTCCCGGAGAAGATAGCTTGTGTTAAGAATGAGATCAATGAGGTTGGCGACAGCAACGACTGCTATGATGATGACTTTTGCTCCAAATCTGGAGGCTGCGTTTTTCAGAAGGTTCCCATTGCTGTTTATGACATCGGACAGCAGAAAGGTAATCAGTTCCAAGGCCATCAGTGCAAGCAGGATCAGAAAAATTTCATGCAGTTCTCCAATAATAAAAGTCAAAACCGAAAAGTAGACAGAAGTCAGCATAAGCAGGCCCATTTCTGGACGAGACATTTTTTTGCCATCCTTTCATGGAAAATAAAATCCCTATATCTTATGCTTATTTCATCTACTTGTTCTAGCATCTATCCTATCAGAAGAAAAATGGACTGCACGAAAAAAGACTGCCATCCGGCAGCCTTATTTTCCCAAAAATGATTTCAGCATCCAATTATGCTTTTCAAGACTCTGATGAATTGCAAGGAGCATATCTCCTGTCGTTTCATCTCCTACCTCATCGGCAAGCTCCATGCCTTCTTTCAGCTCTTCCGCCACTTTTGTGAAATCATTGAAAGTGGACTGAACCATCTGCTCTGCGGTCTCCTTGCCTTCTGCTTCGCTGATGGTCGACAGCTCCAGACATTCTCTGAGCGTTGCAACTGGCGCTCCCTCAAGTGCAAGCAGACGCTCTGCAAGTTCGTCGATGTGGATGTGTGCTTCATTGTAGAGCTCTTCAAATTTTTCATGAAGGGTGAAGAAGTTCTGGCCTTTTACATACCAGTGATAGTTATGTAATTTTTCATAAAGCACAGTCCAGTTTGCCACTTGTTTGTTGACGGTTTGAATTAGTTTTTCAGACATATGAATCTCCTCCTTAAATCTATTCTTACGTTACCCACAATCACAAAAAATAAAACAAAAAAGACATGAAAATCTGATACAATGTGGACATACAGGGGGGACCAGCATGTATGTAATTTTTGCGATCTGCATTCTCATTATTCTAATCGTTCTTCTTCTGAGTGTACTCACAACATCTAAAGCATATAAATATGAGCACACGATTGATCCTCTTCAAAAAGAGGAAAAACCACAAGAAAAAGAACATATTACTAACGATAAAGACGCCTGACACACAAAGGCGTCTTTTTGTGTATTTAGGACTATACTTTCGACACTTTTTTTAGTCACCATTTATCATCACTCTTTTGCAGGAAAGAAATATCCGTTCTTACTATCTAATTATTGTAAGATATTATCATTTCTCATACCAATAGACAGATAGCACAGCAAAAATCTGTCGAAACCACTCGAACAATAAAGAAAAACGATCTAGTTTTTATACTATAATGAAAATTAAGAAAATAAAGGGGGATACATACATGACATTGAAAAAAGGATTTATGGCAGGAGTGTTAAGTACTGCACTTTGTGCTTCTGCAGTATTTGGAGGGGCTGCTGCGACAGGTTCTGCCCAGGCTCCGGAAAAAAGCTATCTGGTGGTTTTCAAAAATGAAAACTCTCTACCATCCGGCTATCAGGAGCTGATTGAAAAAGCAGGAGGGAAAGTAAGCGACAAGCTTGAGAAGGTTGGTGCCGTAGAGGTTTCTTCTGCTAATCCGGACTTTCTGACAGCCATTAAAAAATCCTCCAGCGTGCAGGATGCAGGTGTCCAAAAAAAGCTTTACCCGGAATCACCGGATGTTGAAGCAGCCTTTACACCTGAAGCAAATACACAATCAGCAGATTTATATGAATCCCTGCAATGGGACATTAAACAAGTAACCAACAATGGCGAATCATGGACCCTCCCAGGCGGAACAGGAAAATCCGTTGACGGCAATGACATTGTAGTTGGGGTCATCGACACAGGCATTGATTACAACCACCCGGATCTAAAAGAGAACTATGCTTACGGGAAATCGTTCGTGCCGGGCTATCCCGATGCCATGGATCAGAACAGCCACGGTACTCATGTTGCAGGATCAATTGCAGCAAAAGGCCGCACAATGGGTGTCGGTCCTGACTTAAAAGTAGCGGCTTACCGCGTATTCGGTCCTACAGGAGGAGCTGAAACAGCGCATATCGCAGAAGCGCTTATGACGGCTGCAGATGACAATGTGGATGTTGTCAACATGTCTCTTGGCGGTTACGACTGGTTCCAAAACCCTGAATATGCAACAAAGGACACTGTAGCAGACGTAAGACTGTTCAACAGAGCCATTCAATACGCAATCAAAAAGGGTGTAACGGTTGTCGGATCTGCCGGAAATAATGCCCTTGACATCAGCAGCCCTGGAAAACTATCGGGCGATGACAATGGCGCTACACACAGAAGTCCGAGCAGCCAGAGCATGATTCGCGTTTCTGCAGGCGGACAGCTTAAAAACCTTGCTTTTTACTCGAATTATGGTGTAGGTAAAATTGATGTAATCGCTCCCGGCGGTGATTTAGGACCAAATTATGATCCTGCAACAGGCGCTGGCCGAGACAATTCGTATCTGTGCTTAGCTACAACTCTGAACGGAGGATACGGATACAAAGCAGGCACATCCATGGCTGCTCCAAAAGCCGCAGCACTTGCAGGCGTCATTATCGCCCAGCATGGAAAGGACAAACTTTCTCCTTCCCAAGTAAAACACATCGTCCAATCTTCTTCTGTAGATCTTTTCAAGAACGGATATGACGGTGAAGCAGGACACGGTTTAATTAATGCCGTTAACGCTTTAAAATAATCACAAAAAGAGCGGGGCAGCTGCCCCGCTCTTTTTAATATTCTTCATAGACATAAGGCTCTTTCGGCTGCTCAATTTTTTTGATCGATTGAATTTCGACACTCGGCAGCGTCCAGTCTTTAAACTTTACACTCTTTAGTTTGCCGCTTACTTTTACCCATTCATCCTGTTCGTATGTTTCCCCGTCTTCGATGGAAGCGAGAGTTCCATACACAGAAGCATCTGCCACACAGCATGATAAGCCAAACCTCGCGACAACAAACTGGTCTTCTTCAAATCCCTCTTCCCTGTATACAAATCCGTGCATTTCCACTTCTTTGCCTTCAAACTTCTGAGGGTTTTTATCCAATATATTGGTCATGGCGATATAGTTTTTTTCTGTCAGGACGATTTTGTCCATTTTCAGCATGTCTGCTTCCAGCTCTTCGTAATACCCTTCAGGCGGCGCCTGAATCTCGAATCCGTCCGGATGCTCAAGAGGTGCGTCCGGACTTGATGCAGGAGACTGCGATTTTTCCTCTACACGTTCCTCAAGCTGCTTCATATACTCATCCGGATCCTGCAAGTACAGATCAGCAAGATCTTCATCCATCTGAGCGTTTTCTTCTGATCCGGCCTGCTGCTCCTGAGACTGGGCCAGGCCGTTTTTAAAGCCGCGCTTTGCAGCAATTGAGCTGTCAAGAACCGTGTCAGGGAAAACAAACCCTGTTACAACCGGAAAAATAAAGAACGAGTAAATAACAAGCGACTGAACTGGCGAGCTTTTTCCTGAATGATCAAAACCGCAGTTGCAGTAAAGCTCTTCTGTTTTTTTGCTGCCGCTTCTCCAGATTTGAACAACGCCGAGAATTAAAAACGTGACAACAGCAAAATAGATAAAAGGAAGCATCCGGGGTGCAATGAAATTCCGGATGTCCCCAGTGACGATGAGTTTAAAAAGAAGCATCGTAAAACCCATCAGGATAATGCCGCGCAAATATAAGTGAAAACGGTAATCTCTTTCCTTTTCCATCGGTTTTCCTCCTTACAGGATGACCTGCTGATAAACCAGCACGGATAGATAGACAGCTGCTGTTACAATCGCAATAAAAGCAAAAACAAATTTCGCTCTGAAGAACGCGAACAGCATGATTGTATTTTTCAAATCGATCATTGGTCCATAAACCAGGAATGCAAGCAGGGAGCCTGCCGTAAATGTCCCGCCGAAAGAGGCAGCGACAAACGCATCTGCTTCCGAACAAAGCGAAAGAATGTAGGCAAATGCCATCATGATAGCCGGAGACAGGAATTCACTCGATCCAAGATCCGTCAGCAGAGAGCGGTCAAGGAACGTCTGGAAGACACTTGCAATGAACGCACCAAGAATGAGGTATTTCCCCATTTCAAAAAACTCATCGCTTGCATGGAACAAGGTTTCTTTCCATTTGCTTACCCCTTTGACAGGCTCTGAAGGAGCGGTTCTTCCCACAAGCTCCTCTCTTGTCCATTTCAGCTGATCGCGGTTTTTAAAAATCAGATAGACCGCGAGACCGACAAGGATGGCGACGATAAAGGCAAGTCCCATGCGGCCGTACACAATTTCTTTTGATGACTGAAAAGCATAGTATGTAGATGCGAACACGACCGGATTTAGGATCGGAGCAGAAACCAGGAATACAATTCCGATATGAAGAGGCATACCTTTTTTAATCAACCGTCTCACAATCGGAACAATGGCACACTCGCAGACAGGAAAAATAATGCCCAGCAGTGCTGCAGGAAACAGGGCAATAACAGCATTTTTAGGAAGGTATTTTTGAATCATCTCTTCCGATACAAATGACTGAATCAAAGCAGAAACGAATACCCCGAGCAGAATAAAGGGAATGGCTTCAAGCACAATGCTCAGGAAAATCGTGTTTAAGTTTAAGAACGATTTAGGTGCATCAATCTCGAAGCTTCCGAAATCTATGAATATAAAAAGATAAATAAACAACCCTATTAATGCAAGAGCAAGAGACTCCTTCACAATAGAAAACGCCGGTTTTTTCATCTCTAATCTCCAATCCTATTATTTCTCCTAGCATTATAGCATACGGGGCCAGTCCATAAATTATGCAATTTCATGACAAATCCCTCCTATTGTAAAATTCGTTGGGATTAGGTAAACTGATTAAATCGTAACTATTACGTTTTAGGAGTGGGATTATGTACGAATGGATCATTATCGGAGGCGGAGTCCAGGGAATGACAATGGCTGCTTTTCTTCTCCAAGGAAAGAAAACCAGAGCGGAGAAATTAAAAGTGATTGATCCCCATTCAAAGCCTCTTGAAAACTGGAAAAACTGTACAGAAGCGATATCAATGCCATATTTACGGTCCCCTTCTGTTCACCATATTGAAATGAATCCCTTTGGACTCGAACGCTTTTCAAAACAGAAGGGATATCAAGGTTTCTATGGCAGATTTAAAAGACCTTCCCTTGAATTATTTAAAGAACACTGTGATCACATTTACCGGGAATTGAATCTTGAAAGCTGCTGGATTCAGGGCCGTACAAACACGCTGAAAAAAACAGGTGAGCATTGGGAGGTTACTCTTTCAGATGGAAAGACTCTGACTTCTGAAAATGTGGTCCTTGCCATAGGAATCGGAGAACAGCCCCATTGGCCAGAGTGGGCTGAAGCAGCAAAGAAGAATTTTGACCATATCTATCATGTTTTTGATAAGGATCTGGATCTTGATAATCTGCCCGGTCCTGTAGCCGTCATTGGCGGCGGCATGACGGCAGCCCATTTATCAAATAAGCTTGCAGGGCTTTATCCGGGAGAAGTGATGATGCTGAAGCGACATCCCTTCAGAGTGAAACTCTTCGACAGTGATCCCGGATGGCTCGGACCGAAAAACCAGCGTACATTCAGAATGAACGCCGACTACACAAGCAGACGCAATCACATAAAGTCAGCAAGGCACCGCGGCTCCATCACCAGGGATCTGCAGATGAAACTCCATCATTTAAAAAAGCGCGGCATGCTTGAATGGAAAGACTTTGAAGTTGAACAGGCGGCTGCAGACGGGAAGACACTTACCCTCCACGGAAAAGACGGCTGTCTCATTCAGGCGGGTTCAGTCATTCTGGCAACCGGATTTATGCCTTCACTACCTGGAAAAGAGTGGATAAATCCCGTAATAGAACGTGAGAAATTAACATGCGCAGACTGCGGATACCCAATTGTCAATGAGCATCTGAAGTGGGACCAGGGACTGTATGTAACAGGTGCTCTCGCAGAACTGCAGGTAGGACCGATTGCACGGAATATTTCAGGTGCCCGGCAGGCTGCAGAATTGATTTTATCCGGCCTTTAACCACTATTGAGCATTTTTCATTGCCGTAATCTTTCATTGTACAGTATACTCTCTAGTATTGAGGCACTCGAGAGGAGATCATCTATGAACAGAGAATTACAGTTACCGCCTAAAAAAGAGAGACACAGATTATTTGGGTCAGTAGAACCAGGCATCAAAACAAAACCGGTTGAAAAGGACAAAATGCCGGACCTGCAAAATTCAAAAAAAGATTTCCTATTTCATATAAATGCTGTCGGCATCAGTAATGTAAAATATCCCGTTGTGATTCATTCTTCGCTGTCACCCGAGCAGCAAACGACAGTGGCCGCATTTAAAATGACGTCATCCATCTCATATGAAGCAAAAGGAACAAACATGAGCCGTTTCACAGAACAGCTTGAAAAGTACCGCTTAAACGGCGGTTTCACCATGTCCATCAATGAGCTCTATGACTTTACAAAAGAGCTTGCTGAACGATTGAAACAGAAAGATGCTGAAATTGACGTGACATTCCCGTGGTTTTACGAGCGGAAAGGACCAAGCTCGGAGCTGGCCGGTTTAAACCACGCCACTGCCGGCATGAAAATCCGCTATGAAGAAGGCAAAGGCTTTACATCCAGTGCAAAACTTACCTGTGCAGTGACAACACTCTGCCCGTGTTCGAAGGAAATCAGTGAGTACAGCGCCCATAATCAGCGCGGATTCATTACAATGGAAGTAGAATTTGCAGAAGGCTATAACGAGGAGCTCGACTGGAAAGAGGCGCTGCTCGCAGCAGCGGAAACAAACGCAAGCGCCATGATTCATCCTGTCCTTAAACGCCCGGATGAAAAAATGGTCACCGAAACAGCCTATGAAAATCCGCGCTTCGTTGAAGACATGGTCCGCCTCGTTGCAGCAGACCTTTACGAGCTTGACTTTGTTTCAGCTTTCCGCGTCGAATGCCGAAACGAAGAATCCATTCATCTGCATGATGCAATTGCAGAATTGTCGTACCGGAAATAAATATGCAGCTTGAGATGCCTGATAATGGGCATCTCTTTTTTTACATATAAAAAAGGCTGTTCACCCGCAGTTGGAGTGAACAGCCTTCTCTTCTATTTTTCTTTATTGACTGATTCGGCAATCAGATCAGTCAAAGCCTCTGAACCTGTTTTTCCAAGATGCACTCCGTCGTCTCCAAAATATTCGGGATGATCAATGGATTCTGCATACCAGTCAATCAATGTAACATTTTCGTTTTGCTCCGCTTTTTCCTGAAGCACACGGTTTACACTGCTTTCCCATTCCTTCGGCACCCGGGTGTTCACCAGATAGACGTCGGCTTCTGAGAACGAATCGAGCAATTCCTGCAGCTGGTTCTCCGGAAAGTATCCATTGGTTCCGAGATGAATGACAACCGCTTTATTCTGCTCATTATATTCTTCATATTCAGGAGCAAGGCTGACCGCCTGGCGCATCTGCCTGCCAATCTCAGCATCTATTGTAATGCCCGGATATTCTTCCTGAAGCTTTGGAGCTATATCAATCATAACAGAATCACCAATGGCAAGGACTTCCTTATCAGACGGGTCCACTGTCTTTGGCTCCTCTTTTTCTGAAGGGCTGCTATTCTGCGATCTCTCCTCTTTATCACTGATTTTGACCTGTTTAGGAGAAGAATGCATCTCTTTTTTCTCTCCTTCAACCATCCCCAGTGCTCCGGCCGCAAAGAAAACAAACAGAACAGATACGACAAGTGACGCTGCTTTTCTTGATAGAGAAAAGTCTGTCCATGTAAGCTTGATAAATCCCCTGAAGCCTTCTCTTCTTACAGGTACTTCTATCAGCCGGTATGAAAGCTCTGCGATGATCAGGATCAGCAGAAGCTGCAGCCCGACTCTCCAGTACACCGGATTTCCTATTTCATGAACGGGCGTGCCAAGCACAATGACAGGGTAATGCCACAGGTAAATGCCGTATGACCGCGTCCCGATCCAACGCAGGGGTTTAAAAGAGAGAATCTTCCCCAAATAGCTGACCGGATGACTCACCGCTCCAATTAATACGGCTGCGTTCAGACAGATTAAAAACATTCCTCCTCTGTACAGAAACGGCTGATATTCAGTGACAAAATGAAAACAGGCAAGAAGAATTCCAAAAGCTGCGAAGCTGATAACGTTCAGCGATACCTTATGTCCAATCGGTACCCTGCCTGAAGTCAAACGCTTCATCGGCCATACAAGAGCCAGGACACAGCCTGTCAGAAGCTCAAATGCCCTCGTATCGGTTCCATAATATACGCGGCTCGGATCTGTACCGTCCTGAAAAAGAACAGCCATCAGAACCGCTGAGCAAACAGCTAAACCCGCTATGACAGCCGCCAGTTTCAGCCGCTTTTTAAAGACAAACAGACCGGCTGCAAGCAAGATTGGCCAAATGATATAAAACTGTTCTTCGATGGCAAGCGACCACAGGTTTTTAAAAGGTGACGGCGATCCAAATTGATCAAAGTAAGAAAGATCGTTAAAAATGTACCACCAGTTGCTGACGTAGAACAGGGACGAAACAGCATCACCGCGAAGTGTGCCCACAAGCTCTCTGTCAAAAAACATCACCCATACAAACGTTGCCGTAATCATAACGAAAGCGGCAGGAAGCAACCGTCTTAACCTTCCTGTCCAAAATGCAGCAAAGTTCAGCTGCATCGTTTCTCCTTTTTCAGGGAGGATCATAGATGTGATTAAATAACCCGATAAAACAAAGAAAACATCAACCCCCAAAAATCCTCCCTTTGCAAAGCCAAGATGAAAATGATAGGCGATGACCGTCATGACGGCAATTGCCCGAAGTCCATCCAGTGCAGGGATGTAGCGGCGGTTATCCGTTTGGCGAAACATGATTAACTCCTCCAATATTCTGCTGAAACCTCTAGTTGGTTCTTATTCTATGTATCTTTTATTTTTATTCAGATACTCTCTGATTTTTCGCTTCTGTGAATCTGACTTCTATCCTCCCTTTTCCACTGCAAGAAGTTATTTCATATTTTAATTGTTCCATTTTAACAGAAGGAAATTTAAACAATCAATGATCTTTACGCAACGAATAACGTTTTTTAATCATACTGACACAAATCGGGTGAAAGGATCTATGAAATGACGTTTTTTTACAGGCAAAACAGCACCCGTCCATTAAGTATAAGTGCTGTTCATGCATTCGGTTTAATTTAAACGCAACAAAAAAGGATGCCTACTAAATCTAAGCAGGCACCCTCTCCTCATTATGCATGACTCTTTCTTTTCCGCTGGAATCTCCCTTGATCTGCTTCAGCACGGCCACAATTAGAAAGCTGACTATCACAAGCAGCAGCCATGAACTGACCTTTCCTAAATGAACAAGGCTCCATGCTTCCGTTTGATTGGGATACTTCCAGGCTCCAAAATAGGTGGCAATATTCTCGGCAATCCATATGAAAAAGCCGATCAGAACAAAAGAGAGAGCAAGCGGCATGCGGTACCTGGTTCCGTTCACCTCATAAGAAACCCAGGACTGCCAGAAAACAAGAATGACCAGTCCGGACAGCCACCACCTAACGTCAATCCAGAAGTGATGGGTGAAAAAATTCAAATAGATGGCAGCTGCAAGCGGCACGACTGCCCAAAGCGAGGGCCATTTTATCAGCTCAACTTCAAGACGCCTCCAAGCCTGGCATAAGTAGCTCGCTACACTTGCGTACATAAATCCGCTGTATAGCGGAACACCAAAAACCTTGGAATATCCTTCCTCAGGATATGACCAGGAGCCCATATGCACCTTGAAAAGTTCAAGGGCAAGCCCGATGATATGAAACAGTGTAATGACTTTCAGTTCATCCTTCGTTTCAAGCCCTGATTTCAGCATCAGCCACTGCATGACAAGACAAATCACAAGCAGCCAGTCATACCTTGGAAGAAACGGAAGCGGGATAACCTGTGTCAAAGCAAGGGAAGCAAAGATGACAACAGGAAACAGACAGGACAGAGCCTGCTGCCATCCAAAGTGAAAGAGCTGTGCGATTCCTCTTGAGATGAAGGCTCCAAGTGAGTTTTCCCGAGCTTGAAATACCTCCTGTTTACTCGCCATCTTCGTCACTCCGGTATTCCAGAATATCTCCCGGCTGACAGTCGAGCGCCTTGCAGATCCCCTCCAAAGTGGAGAGCCTTACAGCTTTTGCCTTGCCATTTTTTAAAATAGAAAGGTTAGCCATTGTAATCCCTACTCTCTCAGAAAGTTCTGTTACGCTCATTTTTCTTTTGGCCAGCATGACATCAATATTTATAATAATCGCCATATTATTCACCTCAGACCGTTAAATCATTTTCTGATTTGATATCAATCGCCTCTTTTAACAGCTTCTGCAGGACAGCAGCAAAAACCGCAACCACAAAGGATGCAAAGACCATGACCATTCCGATTAATATGATGCCCGGTGCATCGTCCCTCTCCGCCATGAGGTAAAAGAGCGGCATGCCAAGCACATAAAGGGCACTGAAACTGAAGGCGCTGTATTTGATTTTCTTTAAAGCTTCGACGGCAAAATCCGAGAAGGCATGATTTCTGTCAATTAAATTTAAAAGGTGAAACGATTGATATAGAGCAAAGTAAAATGGAACTGCCGTTGCATACAGAACGATAAGCACCAGATATTTTAGATAAGTCTGTTCAGGATACAACTCTGCTGCAAAATTCCCAATTTCGGGTACTAAAAAGATACACAAAGCAATGACAGGAAGACCAATCAGGATGATCGCTGCCTTTAGAAAGAGCGTTGTTCCCCGTTTCATAAAAAGCACCTCGCATATATATTTTCAATTAGACTGTACCACGTTATTTATTGTTTTACAATAAATTTTTATTTATTTAAGTTGTACTTTTATTGAAAATAGATGCAATCTTTTTTGGCATAAACAAATAAAAAGCATACCACGGCAAATGGTATGCTTCAGTCACCTATTATCAGAGTTCTATCTTACCAGCTTGATTTTTTCACACCGGGAAGCTGTCCTTTATGCGCAAGCTCGCGGAAGGCAATTCTCGAGAGCTTAAATTTACGCAAATACCCTCTGGGTCTCCCTGTTACCTCGCAGCGGTTTTTCAGGCGTGTCGGGGAAGAATCACGCGGCAGCCTGCGCAATGCTTCAATATCTCTGTTTTGCTCTAATTCTGCACGCAGTTCCCGGTATTTTTCAACAAGCTCCTGTCGCTTTTTTTCTTTTGCCACTTTTGACTTTTTGGCCATATCCATTCAACCCTTCTTTTTCGTAATTATTACGATTTAAAAACCATACTGTTTCCGCACATTTATGCTAGAAAGAGGTAATGCTTTTTGTTGTTTTCTGATCCATTTTCCATTCGCTCTGTACAGTCGATCCATTTATAAGTACTCAGTTTCTGTTCTAGCTTTTTGTTGATTTCGGCTTCTGTTTCCTTCATCAGCCGGTAAACTTCTTCAGCACTTATACTAAACCTGTTCGCTGCTTCATGATAAGGCGACACTTTTACGAGCATGTTCAGAAATTGTTCTTTTGTTTCGCATTGAGACGCAAGTTCATCTTCTCTGCTCTCTATATATTGATAAACTGTTCGTTTCGTCTCAGATAGACCTGCAATGATTCCCTTTGCAAGGACGTTCATTCCTTTTTCATTCAATCTCAGCACCCCGGTTTCGATGAGAGTCAACCCAAATCGTAATAAATACGATTTATAATCATTATACATTTTCTATATCTAAATGAAAAGCCTGCAGAGGAATATATTTCTCTCTGCAGGCTTGAGGTACTTTTGTCTATAAACATTACTTAAAGGAGCGTCTAAGAATACTCTTAGAATGTGTAAACGTATCAAAGCTCGCTCGGCCGTGGTAGGCACCCATGCCGCTGTCTCCAACACCGCCGAATGGGAGGTAATGAGACGTCATGTGGCTGATGGTATCGTTGATTGCACCGCCGCCGAATGACAGGTTATGCAGCACTTCATTTTGAATGTTTTCATTTTCAGAGAAAAGATACAGAGCCAGCGGTTTTGGGCGCTCGGCAATCATTTCAATGGCCTCCGGAAGTTCATCGTATACAAGAACAGGCAGGATGGGCCCAAAGATTTCATCCTGCATCACAGAATCTTCCCAAGAAACATTGTCAAGAATTGTCGGTTCAATGAATAAACGTGATTTGTCGGATTTGCCTCCTGCAACTGCGTTTCCGCTTTCCAGAAATGCTTGCAGCCGGTCAAAGTGTCTTTCACTTACCACATGCGGATACTCATCTCCCGGCACATTTTCGCCATATGTCTTTGTAATAGCTTCTTTTATCTTCGCTATCAGCTGATCTTTCACTTCGCTCTTTACTAAAATATAGTCGGGTGCCACGCATGTTTGGCCGGCATTCATGAATTTCCCTCCGGCAATTCGTGCAGCCGCCTGATCCAAATCAGCATCGTCGTGGACAATAGCCGGACTTTTGCCTCCGAGTTCAAGTGTCACAGGCGTTAAATGCTCTGCGGCTGCTTTTGCGACAATTTTCCCCACTCCTGTACTGCCGGTAAAGAAAATATAGTCAAATTTCTCTTTTAACAGAGCTGTACTCGTTTCGACTTCCCCTTCTACCACTCGCAAATATTCCTCCGGGAAGTTGTCATTAATGAGCTTTGCCAAAAGTCCTGATGTGCGTGGTGTAAGCTCAGAAGGTTTCAGCACCGCACAGTTTCCCGCTGCTACCGCGCCAGCAAGCGGATTGACGGCAAGCTGGAATGGATAGTTCCAAGGGGCAATAATAAGTGCTGATCCATACGGTTCTGATAAGATAAAGCTTTCTGCCCCTTCATGTGTAGACGGGGTATCTGCTTTCTTCGGTGCAGACCAGGAAGTTACATTCTCGGCCATAAAATCTATTTCACTCAAAACAAGGCTTATCTCTGCGCGCTTCGCTTCAACTTCAGGTTTATTCAGATCAGCTTTCAAGGCGTCAAGAATCTCCTGTTCATTGCTTATGATAAGCTCTTTCAGTTTAGTCAGTGTCTGGATTCGGAATTGAACATCCTTCGTTTTCCCGCTTCGGAAAAATGACTGTTGTTTTGCTGTAAGTTCTTGATAGTTTTCCATATCGCATTCTCCTTCATGGGTCTATTTTTTGAAGCATTCTTTCTTTAGCAGCTCTGCAAAACAGAGAAATAAGCTATATAGAAGTTAACGCAGACAACGATACTCCTCTTGAAGAATAGGGTCAATTACTTTGCTCAGGGCCCGTATTCAAATTAATGCGAAAACAGCAAAAAAAAAGAGACCAGTCTGCAATCGACTGATCTTTCGTTAGTTTTTCAGGGAAATACTACCGTTTTATTTTCATAAACGAGTACCTTATCATCCAGATGCCACCCTACGGCGCGTGACAGCACAAGCTTTTCAACGTCTCTTCCAACCCGTTTCAGATCCTTAATCTGATATCTGTGGCTTACCCGCTCAACATCCTGCTCAATGATTGGACCCTGGTCAAGCTCTTCTGTTACATAATGGGCGGTTGCCCCGATAATTTTCACGCCGCGGTCATAGGCTTGATTATAAGGTTTGCCTCCAACAAAGGCAGGCAGGAATGAATGATGAATGTTAATAATCCGGTTCTTAAAACGTTCAATCATAACAGGGGGAATAATCTGCATGTATCTCGCCAGAACAATGGTATCCACACCTGCATCTTCCAAAAGTTCAAGATGTGTTTTTGCCGCCTCTTCTCTTGTTTCCTTCGTTGCCTGCACATGGTGATAAGGAATTCCGAACGGCTCAACAATTTCCCGCATTTCATTATGGTTGCTGACAATCATGGCTATTTCTGCAGCAAGTTCGCCGAGGCGGTACCGCTGCAGCAGATCCTGAAGACAGTGATCTTCTTTTGAAACAAAGATGGCGATCTTCTTTTTATCACTCGCGCAGGACATCCGCCATTTCATTTGAAACGCCGCTGCCGTCTGCTCAAACCGGTTTCTCAGTTCACTTATCTGATCTTCAATGCCATGAAGCTGAAATTCAATTCTCATAAAAAAAAGACCGCCGACCGGGTCGGTAGAATGCTGATCCGAGTGAATAATGTTGGCTCCCTCATCAGCTAAAAAACGTGAAACCGCTGCAACAATACCCGGGCGGTCCTCACATGAAATCAATAATCTTCCTATCACACTGAATCCTCCTCGGCCCGCATGTGCTCACTGTACGGACATATGTATAATCAATGTGAACAGTATAACGAATCGACCGTTTTTAAGCAACGCCTTTACCGGACATCAGCTTCTTTTCTGAAATACTTATTTCCTAGATATACGACATCTACTAACGGCCCTTACCCCCTAATATTCAGGTGAAAGACCGGCAGTAACCAGCATCTGTAAGTTGCTTCGTGTATGGGTGACGTTTGTCCTCAAAGAGCTCTGCTGGAGAAAAGACATCAAGCAGATTACCGTCCTTCAACACACAGATTTGATCGCTCATAAACCGGACGGCAGCTATGTCGTGGGAGATAAACAGAAACGACATGCCGAGCTCTTCCTTCAGCTCCTTGAGCAGGTTCAATATTTGCGCCTGGACAGATACATCAAGGCTTGACGTTGGTTCATCCAAGATGAGAAGTTTTGGTTCAATGCTGATTGCCCGGGCAATGGCTGCGCGCTGTCTCTGGCCACCGCTGAGCTGATGCGGGTAACAATCCAGGTGCCTTTCGCTCAAGCCAACTTTTTTTATAAGGTGCAGCGCCATTTTTTTTCTGTCCGCTTTTACGTCAGATAAGTAATCAGGAACAGCTTCCGGATAGTTTTCAAGCGGCTCTGCGACCGTTTTCCAAATAGGCAGTTTGGGGTTCAGTGAAGCATGAGAATCCTGAAATACAACCCCAATGTGACGCCTTATTTTCTTAAGATATTTTCCCTTTTGTTCCCTCAGCACAATTCCGTTTATTGTGATCTCTCCGCTGTCAGCTGAATCAAGTCCAACTATCAGCTTTGCAAGCGTACTTTTGCCGCTACCGCTTTCGCCTATCAGCCCGAGGCACTTCCCTTCCTGAACAGTGAGAGAAACGTCTTTAAGAACGTTATGATCCCTGTAAAACTTTGTGATCCGGCTGACTGTCAGCACCTGTCTTCTCTCCTTTCATGTCCGCATGACAAGCAGACCAATGATGAACACTCTTTTCCTGAAACGAAGGAAATGTCATGCACTCCGGCATCACTTCCGGACAGCGAAGGGCAAACGGGCATCCTGTTTCAGCTGAAAGACCAGGCTCGCCTTCAATACTTGGCAATCTTCTGGGTACACTTCCCGCAAGTTTAGGCTGTGTGCTTAATAAAAGTTTCGTATAAGGATGCGCGGGTTCTG
Source organism: Bacillus sp. FSL H8-0547 (assembly GCA_038002745.1). Classification (NCBI taxonomy): domain Bacteria; kingdom Bacillati; phylum Bacillota; class Bacilli; order Caryophanales; family Bacillaceae; genus Bacillus; species Bacillus sp. FSL H8-0547. The sequence goes on along the minus strand of JBBODD010000001.1, from coordinate 2,734,443 downwards.
AAGCGATCATCTCTGTTGGGCCATGCTCAACGATTCTCCCACCGTACATGATCATCATCTTGTCTGTCCGTTTCAACAAATGATTCAGATTATGTGATATAAGGAGAACCGCACAATTAATCTCTTTTTGCAGGTCAGCAAGAAGCTGAAGAATTGATTCTCCCGTCAAAACATCAAGGGCCGTCGTCGGTTCGTCTGCAATAATAAGTGAAGGCTTCATCATCAGCGATGACGCAAGTGCTGCTCTTTGCAGCTGTCCTCCGCTGAGCTGATGGGGATAGCTATTAAACGTCCTTTTTGCAGGAAGTTTCACCCGTTCCAGCCAGTAAAGAATCTCCTGTTCAGCGTTCGCTTTACTTACTTGACGGTGAGATTTAATCGCTTCGACAAGCTGTCTACCAATTTTAAGAAAAGGCGAAAAACTTCCTTGATAGTTTTGGAAAATGTACGTCACATCTTTTCCTCTTATCTTCTGCATTTTTTTTTCTTTCATGGCTGTTAAATCATTTCCGGAAAAAAAGATGCTTCCTTTTGATAGATGGACAGAAGGAGGCAGCAGACCCAGTACAGCTGCTGCTGTCATACTCTTCCCGCTGCCGCTTTCTCCTGCAAGTCCAATCATTTCTCCTGCCTTGATCTTGAGATTTAAATCTTTTACAAGAATTCTGCTCTCATGTTTATTCGTTAGTGCTATTGAAAGGTTGCTTACGGTTAACACTGTTTTATCATTCTGTGCGTTCAATGCTCTTTTCACCTCCTGGCCTACCTGCTTTTTACATCAAGCCGGTCTCTCAGGCCTTCCCCTATTAAGTTGCATGATAAAACAACCAGAAAGATGGCAAGACCGGGATAAATCATCAATTCCGGGTACGTTTGAAAATAAGGCCTGCCGTCATTCAGCATGGCTCCCCATTCAGGGTTGGGAGGCTGTGCACCGAGGCCTATGTATGATAAAGATGAGATAATCAAAATCACTTTCCCAATATCCAGTGCTGCGAGTATGAGAACCGGCGACAGAATGTGAGGCAGTATATGCCTTCTAAGAATCTTCCAGTCAGAGCATCCTCCAACCTTTGCGGCAAGAATGTACTCTTTTTCCTTTTCCGAAATCACAATGCCCCTTACTAAGCGGGTGTAGGTGATCCATTTCACTGCGACAACAGCAATCATTAAATTTGTAAGGCTTGGACCTAAAAATCCGGCAATGGCAATCGCCAGAATAAATTCCGGCAAAGCAAGAAGCCCGTCTGCCGTTCTCATGAGAAAAGCATCAAACTTGCCCCCTGCATACCCCGACAGAAGGCCGAGAGGAAGACCTAGACAAAGAACACTTGCCACAACAAGCGCTGTGATGCCGAGAGTTGCTTTTGCCCCTACCATCAATCTTGTAAAAATGCACCTGCCGAGATTATCTGTTCCAAGAGGGTATTGCAGACTTGGAGAAGCAAACCGCTCCCCCATATTTGCTGTATAAGGATCATTTGAAACAAGCAGCGGGCCCGCAATCGAAAGAACGGCAATGAAAACAAGCAAAGCTGCTCCTGTCACTATCATTAATCTGCCTGAAAAAATAGTTCGCTGCAGATGGCGGACGTTTTTTTTCACCTGCGGAAAAGTATTCATTTCGCTTCCTCCTTTCCTCTTCTGATTCGGGGATCAATGAGAAAATACGAAAGATCTGTCATCAGATTCATCGCTACAACAAAAACTCCTGTTACTAATACATAACCCTGTATGATTGGGTAATCGCGGGCAAAAATAGCGTCGACCGCCATACTTCCAAGCCCGGGCCAGGAAAATAAGATTTCAATCACGACCGCTCCCCCAAGAAGACTTCCCATACTCAGACCAAGCACCGTCATGACAGGCAAAAGTGCAGCCCGGATAGCATGAATCCACAGAATGCGCCATTCTTTCACCCCTCTTGCTCTTGCTGCCCGGACATAATCTTCGGAATAGCTTTCCATTAAACCCGAGCGCAATAATCTTGCATAAACAGCTGCCAGTGAAAACCCTAAAGCAAATGAGGGCAAAATGGATTGAGACCACTCTCCAAATCCATTCGAAGGCAGCAGCTGAAGCTTAAAGGCAAAAACATAAATAAGCATCAGTCCCAGCCAGAAGCTTGGAATTGATGCTCCAATCAGCGCAAGCACTCTGCTGACATGATCCGGCCATTTTCCCGGAAAGCGTCCTGCTGCAATACCGAGCGGAAGAGCGATAGACACCATGACAAGAAGTGCTCCCCCCGCAAGCTCCAATGTAATCGGCAAGCGCTCCATCATTTCTTCCCAGACTGGATTACCGCTCATGTAGGACTTTCCAAGATCAAGCTGGAGCAGCCCAACCATCCACTTTCCGTACTGAACATATAGGGGCTGATCAAAGCCGAGCTCTTTTCTGAGCTCAGCCTGATCAGCATCTGTCACCATCATTTCATCAGCGTTTAATATCAGCAAAACCGGATCACCCGGTGCAAGCTTCATCAGTCCGAATGTAAAAACAGACAAAATGAACATGATCAGCACCAGCTGAATGACACGCTGTTTTATTAGAGGAAGCATGCTACTTCACATCCATTGAATGAGTTAAAATATAATACTCCTCAGCCGTGGGATTAAAGTTTTGAACCCGCTCGTTTACTCCTACCAGTATGTTTGGGTAAACAGCATAGCTGTGCGCGAATTCTTTGTTGATGATGCCTGCTGCATCCCTTGTCAGCTGCGTTCTTTTTTCTAAATCGGCTGTTGTATTGAGTTCTTTGATCAGTTCATTCAATTCAGGTATCGAAATCTTCCCGACATTTAGAGCACCTGTCTCTGTAAAGGCAGAATTCAGAAAATAGCTCCCATCTCCCCGTGGAGACGTATTGTTGCTGTATGTAGCAAGATCCCAGTCTTTATTTTGGGCAAGGTGTGTATCTGCATTTTCAACATTTTTAATGTCAATTTCAATTCCTGCTTTTGCTGCATCCGACTGCAGAAGCTGTGCAATAAGCGGCAGTTCAGGACGTGCTTTGTATGTAATCAGTTCAAGCTTGAGGGGCTGTCCGTCTTTTTCCATTTTTCCTTGACCATTCTCTTTATAGCCGGCTTCAGTAAGCAAATCTTTGGCTTTCTCTACATCCAGTGCTTTAACTTTATCCTCTATGCCAAATGGAAGGGTGCTGTTAAACGGTCCATTTGCAGGAATTCCTTGTCCCAGCATTATGTCTTCTGCAGTGCTTTTGCGGTCAAGGAGCAAATCAAGCGCTTCTCTCACTTTAGCATCTGACACTTTAGGGCTTTGCTGATTGTATAAAATAAAATGCGCTCTAAGGCCAGGAACCGATTCAACCTTCAGTTCTTTATCCTTTTCAATCGGCTCTATGCCTTCTGCCGGAAGATTATAGACGATATCTGCCTCTTTAGATTGAAAAGCAAGTGATCTTACGTTAGCATCTTCATTGAATTTGATGACTGCTTCACTGAGCTTAGGATCTCCGGCCCAGTATCCGCTGAATTTTTCAACCTGAACTTCTTGATTTGAAATGAATTTTTTGACTTTGAACGGTCCTGTACCAATCGGGGCATTGTTAAATTTTTCTTCGCCCATCTCTTTTTCAGCTTCTGTGTTCACAATTGATGTATACGGGTTTACAAGCTCAGAAGGAAGAGCCGGATAGGGTTCTGTCGTGATAATGGAAAGCGTTTGTCCGTCAGCTTCCATTGATTGAATTTTCAGCGAATCTCCAAGGGACTCGTTTACAGCAATACTTCTTTCTAGAGAACTCTTTACTGCCGCAGCATCAAGTTTTTTTCCGTCCTGAAACTTGACCTCATCACGGATTGTAAATGTCCAGTGCACATTATTTTCTGTTTCCCATTTTTCAGCGAGCCAGCCTTCAATCTTTGAATCTTCATCAAGCTTAAGAAGCGTCTCTGTCACTCCTGCACGAATTGGGGTAAATCCTGTATGGGGATCCATGTTCGGCGACTTAAAGCTGAAGATCATCGATACCTTCTTATCCTTTTCTTCTTTTTCAGGATCAGCCTTGCTCTTTTCAGCAGAACATCCTGCAGCTGCAAGAATAAATAAGCCTATTAAAATAGCAATCAAGCTTTTCGAACCACAAAACGATTTCATCAAATCTACCACCCTTGATTAATTTAATTCGTAATAATTACGATTTACATTAGTAAATATTACTAGCTTCTTCAACATCGGTCAATGCCAATTTTTCTAAACAGAAGACGAGCGCCCCTGCACCACAGCTGTTTTTCTTTTCATCATAGACAGCAGAACACATGAAGCAACAATCAGTATACCGCCTGAAATGGTGATTGCATCCGGAATCTCTGACCAGAATAAAAAACCCCACAATGCATTAAAGACAATTCCTATGTATCTTGTCATTTCCACTACAACAATATTTTCATGGGTGAAAGCTTTCGTCAGGAAAATTTGGCCAAGAAGGGACACAACGCCAATGCAAATCAGGTAAAAGCATTCAAGCAGAGACGGTATGACAAATTCGTTCCACATGAGCGGTATGGAAAGAACCGTTCCGGTTGCGAGAAAATAAAAAACAATTTCATAAGACCGATGTGTTTTGCTGAGAAACCGAATAGATGTTGCGGCTCCTGCAGCAAACAGGGCACTTAATACACCTACAAGGGCATAGACTGAAAAAGACGAGAATTGAAACGGCTTAATCAAGAGTATTGCTCCAAGAAAAACAAGGGGAAGAACATAAAAGGTTGATTTTGAGACCTTTTCCTTTAAAAAAACCGCTGAGAGGAAAAAGACAAAAATGGTTGATAAGTGTGCAAGAATACTTGCATCAGCAAGCGGTATTTTTGAAATGGTGAAAAAGTAAGCATATAGATACATGGCACCGAGCATCCCTCTTACAAAGAGCATGGGAACACCCTTTTTTGAAAATACGGTTTTGCTTTGCCTCATCATCACGAAAATGATGACAGTGCCGATCAAGCTTCTGAAAAACATGATTTCTGAAGCAGGAATATTTAGGCTGACCGCTTTTACAAGGGCATTCATCACACTAAAAACGAGTGAGGATAAAACCGCAAGCATTACTCCATTTTTCAGCATGTTTCTCTCTTCCCTTCAGGATCATAGTTTTCAAACGCTTCACGTTGTGTTTCACTGAATTGTGCTGTTTCCTCTTCAAACGTCCTCAGCAACAAATGAGCCACAGGCATAGGGATGCCTGCTTTAAAAGCAAGTTCGGTCACCAGTTTCAGCTTGTGGTAGTCTTCAAGCGGAACTCTTGGAAGCACCCATTTTCCTGACCGGGACCGTCTCACCTGGGCAAACGGCACTTTTGAAAAATCAAAGTACGTTCCATTCTCATCCGGGACTGAAAAGGGATCAATCAAAATAGCCGTGTATCTGATGTACAGCAAATATTCCTGCTTCTGTGAACTGAACGAAGGGAACTCGCAAATATCATTTCTTGAGAGTGTATATTCGTGAACTGGATAGTTATCATCGTTTAAAAATTCCAATAGATTAATAGGACTTGCACCTAAACAAAGAACAACTTCTGAGATTTCTTTCCAAAGAGCGTTCATAGCTTTTATCGCATGCTGGGTAATCGGTCCTTCCGGATAAAGCTTATACATGGATTTTAAAGACTTGTCTTCTCTCAGTATCTCTCTCATCGCAACACAGTTCATAAACAATGGCGGATGGACATAGGTTGTTATGCTTCTTGCCTCGGCTTCAACTGCTGATGAAAGAATTTCCGATTCCGGGCCGGTACTTCTTAGAAAATCAGCCATAACAGGTGCAAAGCTGCTGTTTCTATGTGAGGAACCAACATACACTTTTTTTTTCAAAGCTTTTGTGAAAGCTGAAAACGGATCTTCTGCTGAAAACTTCGTCGCGGCATAATAAGCAGACAGGCTGATAACCTCTATATCTAATGCCAATTGCTCGACGATCATTGAAGCAGAGCCGATTCCAGGAGAGAGAAGAACCACTTGTTTTGCCCTTTTAAGATTCTTTATGTTTATCTCTTTTAAAACTTCAATGTATATATGGCTTGGCGTGCATAGTATAATCGTCTCCCATAAATCGTTCACTTCACCTAAAGATGGGTAAAAATAATAAATGGCGGCTTTTCCGTTCAAGCTTTGATCTAAGTGAGGAGCAAATAAGGACGACACTTCAAATCCATTTAGTTCAAAGTATTTCTGAAGTTGTTCGGAATGTTCTCCGGCCCGGTTGGCTAAGCCCAATTTATTTGAGTATCCTCCTTTTGCAGCTTGTACTGCTGCTGCAAAGGCTGCCGGTCCCGCCCCTGCAATCAGCGTGTTCCCAAAAGCATGCGAATTTAATGTCATGAATATTCGACTTCCTTTCCTGTTAATGCCTGCACTTTTGTCAGCATAAGTGTATCGTAGAAGCGTTTATCCGGATAAACCGGTTCTGTTTTCCAGACCGACTCCGGTGAATCATGGTACGGATAGTTAAAAATAGATTTAAGGCCATTTCCATAGCGCAGAATCACTTTTGCTCCATACGGAAGAAGGGATGCAAGCTGCTCAATAATGGCCGTTTTTTCTCTTACAAGGGATGCAATCACAACATGCGTGGCACTTTTAATGGCAGGCAGCTCTTTAACCGGCTCGCTTGTAAATCGCACGTTCTCCTTTAAACCTGACAGATAGGCAATTTCCCTGCCCATTTCGACAGCTTCCTCATCAATATCAAGACATGTTAACCGTGCCCCTGTTTCCTTTGCGATTGTTAGAGCGGAAAGAGGAAAAGCTCCAGATCCAATGAAGAATACCTCTGATTCCCTCGAAATTCCGCACCTGACTGCATCCTTTTTCACCGCGGATGAAAGCGCGGAAAAATAACCCGACAGATCAGCATTGCTTTTTGACGTGCATACAGATTGATGTTTCTCCAGAGCAGCAATTGCAGCGGAAGACGTTTCTCTAAGCAAACTGGCATATTTTCTGATTTCCTGATCACTTTCCCATAAAAGCCATTGTTTTTCGTTTTTTTCATCTGTGACAAATGCAGAAAGTTCATCCAGTTTTTCTGTCAGCATCTCACAGCACGGGCTGCTTTTTTTAATAAAGACCGATAATTCTGCTATTTCGTGCAAAAGCATTTTTATTGACACTAAAAATGTGTATTTGTCTTTCAAATTACCCCTCCTACAAAACGTAATAATTACGATTTGAAGTGTATCATTCACTTCTTTCCACCGTCAATCAGGTAAAAAGGCTCAAAAAAACAGCACCCCGCATCGCAGGGCGCTGTTCTCTGTTCATTATCCAAAAACCTTTGCAAGGTCTTTCTTATCCTGATCAAGCCAGAAACGCATAAGTCGCTTGGCTCCTTCTAAATCATGAAGTTTAGCCTGGCCGCACTGCTTTTCGTTGGCTGCCGGAATTTCAGTAATTTCGATGGCATCTTTTAAAGTATCTTCAAGAAGATCGATAATTTCTTCAACCTTCGGCTCGCCGCTCACTACCAGGTAGTAGCCGGTCTGGCAGCCCATTGGTGAAATATCGATGATATCAAAATGATCGTATTTTTCAGCATGCGTGCGGATATTGAATGCAAGCAGATGCTCAAGTGTGTGGATTACATCCGGCTTCATTGCCTGCTTATTCGGCTGGCAGAAGCGGATATCAAATTTATTAACAAGTCCGTCTGTTCCTACTTTATGAACGCCGCAATGTCTGACATACGGGGCAACGACTGCATTATGATCAAGGTCAAAGCTTTCTACTGATGGCATAGTACCACTCCTTTATTACGTCTCTTTTTATCATACAATTAATTCCGATAAAATTCATCACTTTTGTCTGAATAAGTGTTTCCAATTTTAACTTTTTCCCACTTGCAGTATACTTAAGGCATACAGAGAGGTGATTAAAATGAAACAGCTGTTTATCGCACTGATCCGCTTTTATCAGAAATTCCTTTCGCCGATGAAACCCCCGTCATGCCGTTTTTATCCGACATGTTCCCACTACGGACTCCAATCTGTCAAACGGTTTGGGGCTTTAAAAGGCGGTTATCTGACCGTAAAACGAATCCTGAAGTGCCATCCTTTTCATCCCGGGGGCTTTGATCCGGTTCCGGAAAAAAAGGATCAGACGCCGTAGCCGTCCACTACTAAATCAAGCTTTCCTGTAGACGGATCAATCACAAGTCCGTGTACAGGAACATCAGCCGGAAGCAATGGGTGGTTGCGGATAACGTCTACACTGTGTTTTACACTGTCTTCGACTTTATTAAACCCTTTCAGCCAATCATCAAGCTGAATTCCTGAATAACGGAGCGTATCAATTTTATCCTGGGTAATTCCCCGGTTTTTTGCTTTTTCAAGAAATGACTCCGGGTTAAGGGCACTCATGCCGCAGTCATGGTGACCGACAACGCATACTTCGTCTGCGCCAAGCTCCATAACAGCTACAAGAATACTTCTCATGATACTCCCAAACGGATGGGCAACAATCGCACCTGCACTTTTGACAATTTTAACATCGCCGTTCTTGACGTTCATTGCCTGCGGAAGAAGCTCGACAAGTCTTGTATCCATACAAGTTAAAATGACCATTTTTTTGTCAGGAAATTTTGTCGTCTGATATTTTTCGTAGTCTCTCTTCTCTACAAACTGGGAATTGTGTTCAATAATTTCTTCTAACAATCTCATCTGCTATTCTCCTTACAAAGTGGTATAGTTTGGCTGCATGTAATAGGCAGCTTTTTAATTACTATATCATAACACTTGTTTTTTAGGCGCGTTTTACTATATGATGTAAATCGTAATAATTACTATTTATAAAAGCTGGAGGATTATGATGAGAAAACAAATTCCCGTTACGGTTTTAAGCGGATATCTTGGAGCCGGAAAAACGACCCTTTTAAAACATATACTTGAGAACAAAGAAAACAGGCGGATCGCTGTAATTGTCAATGATATGAGCGAAATCAACATTGACGGGAGCCTGATTAAAAATACCGTCAGCCGTACAGAAGAAAAACTGGTGGAAATGCAAAACGGCTGCATTTGCTGTACGCTGCGCGAGGATCTGATGATTGAAGTCGAGCGTCTTGTGAAGGAAGGAAACATAGATTATATCGTTATCGAATCATCCGGCATCAGCGAACCGGTGCCTGTTGCCCAGACATTCACCTACATTGACGAGGAGATCGGCATTGATCTGTCTGCATTCTGCCGTTTGGATACAATGGTAACGGTTGTGGACGGGAACCGCTTCTGGGAGGATTTCTCTTCTGGTGAAAATCTTCTTGACCGGAAGCAGGGAACAGATGAAAACGATACAAGAGAAGTCATTGACCTGCTGATTGATCAGATTGAATTTGCTGACGTTCTTCTTCTAAACAAAACAGATTTGCTGGAAGAGGAAGATGTGAATGAATTATATGGTGTACTGAGGAAATTAAATCCGGATGCAAGGATATTGAAAACAGCCTTCAGCCATGTTCCGCTGGCTGAAATTATGGACACTAACAGATTTGACTTTGAAAAAGCCAGCCAGTCCGCCGGCTGGATCAAGGAACTTAACGAAGAGCATGTGCCGGAGACAGAGGAATACGGCATTTCTTCCTTTGTTTACAGAAGACGGAAGCCGTTCCATCCGGAGCGGTTCATGAACTGGCTTGAGAATTGGCCCCAGGATGTAGTGAGAGCAAAAGGTTTTTTCTGGCTTGCATCAAGAAATGATACTTCTGGCCTTCTTTCACAGGCAGGCACCTCCATTATGATTCAGGGAGCAGGAGAATGGGTGGCCGCTTATACGGAGGACGAGCGTATTCAAACACTGAAGGATGAACCTGAGCTGCTTGAACGCTGGGACACGGAATTTGGAGATCGCATGACGGAACTTGTTTTTATCGGGATTGACCTTAAACGGACAGATGTGGAAGCTTCACTTGACGAATGTCTCCTGACAGATGAAGAAATGACATCAGACTGGTCCTCCATGCATGACCCGCTTCCTGCTTTTTCATAATTGTGAGAATGGTTTTTCTTTTTACATTAAAGTATTTACGGTTCTCAAATCGTAAGTATTACGATATAATGTGAAAGGAAATGATGAAACCAACGAAATTTTTATATATAAGGAGCTTACAATGAGAAAAAAAGGTTTATCTATGGCACTGGCACTGCTGCTTGGAACAGCTCTTGCAGGATGTGCAGACAGCGGAAATGAAACAACCGGGGACGAAAAGGACAAGCTGAAGGTTTATACCACCATCTTCCCTGTTCAGGATTTCACTGAAAAAATCGGAGGAGACGCTGTAGAGGTTGAAAGTGTGTACCCTGCTAATGCAGATGCCCATACGTTTGAACCTTCTACAAAAGATATGGTTGCCATGGCTGAGGCGGATGCCTTTATCTACTCAGGTGTCGGACTTGAAGGATTTGCCGAAAAAGCAACTGAAACCCTGCAGTCAGAAGATGTGAAAATCATCAAAGCGGGCGAAGGAATTGAGCTTGCTGCTTCCTCTCATAACGAAGAAGCACATGCTGAAGAAGAAGGACATGACGACCATGCCCATGAGGAAGAGCATGCTGATCAAGAGGGACATGACGACCATGCTAAAGAAGAGGAGCACGCAGCTGAGGAAGAGCACGCCCATGATCATGGAGATAAAGATCCCCACATCTGGCTTGACCCAGCACTTGCCATCCAAATGGCTGAGAACATTAAAAACAGCCTGACAGAGCTTCATCCGGAATCAAAAGATGAATTCGAGAAAAATTTCACTGCGCTTAAAGCAGATTTAGAAAAACTAGATGCTGATTACAAAGAAACAATCGACGCTGCTGAAAAGAAAAAAATTCTGGTTTCTCATGCTGCGTACGGCTACTGGGAAAACCGCTACGGCATTGAGCAGATCAGCGTTTTAGGACTTTCTCCAACACAGGAGCCATCTCAAAAGCAGCTTCAGACCATCGTTGAAACAGCGAAAGCAAACAAAATCAATTATGTGATTTTTGAGAATAACGTCAACAGCAAAATCTCAGACATTGTGAAAAGTGAAATTGGCGCAGAAAGCCTAACCCTATCCAACCTTGAATCCATTTCAGAAGAAGATGCTGAAAACAAGGAAGACTATTTCAGCATCATGAAGCGCAATCTTGAAACGTTAAAAACTGCTCTTCAATAAAAATACCGGCCAAACTTGGCCGGTATTTTTATATGTGTTTCTTTACAAATAACTGCTGTATTCTTTCTGCAGGCAGATTCTGCCCAATCAGAATTAGAACGGGCTTTTCGCTCTCAACCACTTCTTTAGATATAACCGCTTTACCCGCAGCATACTGCATCTCCCTCATTGTGCCTTTCACAATAAGATGCCCTTTTGAACGGATCAAACCATCTATATCTCTCAGGATGGATTCAAGATCCGAAAGCTCCATGACCTGCGGATTCTCAATTTTAATTGTGCCAATAGTGTGATGGTGGTGATGGTGCCCTGCTCCCTCACTGAGTGTCAGGGCAGCATGGCGCTGTTCTATCAGTTTTTCAAATGGTACGTTTCCATACGATGCATCATACATTTCTACATCTTCCGGAACAGTTTTCCGGATTTTTTTCTTTACTTTTTCCAGGTCTTTATCCCTTGCTAGGTCAATTTTGTTCAGAATCAGCAAATCAGAAGAAATAATCTGTTCTTTCAGCAGAGAGCGGATTTCCTTCGAGCTTGAGAACATGCTCTGGTAGTCCAGGTAATGACTGGCATCGACAATTCCGATCATTGAAAGAAGCTCATAGTCATCAAACAGTGCCGGAGAAAGAAGCACGTCTTTAATTTCCAGCGGATTCGCCACTCCTGTTCCTTCTATTAGAAGAACATCAACAGACTGCTCTGCTTTAAATGCTTTGAGCGTCGTCACAAGATCATCCTGAATGGTGCAGCAAATACAGCCATTTAACAGCTCATGGACCTGCTGATCTTTAAATAAATGCTTCTCAACGTTCTCATCGCCAAGTTCATTTAAAATAATGCCTACTTTTTGTCCTCTGTTTTTCAGCTCATCCGCCATTTTTACAAGAAGCGTTGTTTTGCCGCTTCCCAAAAAACCGCTTATAGTATAAACGGGTATTTTTTTCATGTAAAAAACCTCCCTGCCAGTAGATTATCATACAGAAAAGATGCCCTGGAACATGATGCTCCAGGGCTCCCTTTTTACATGTTGTATTTTTTCTTGAAGCGCTCTGCGCGTCCGTCGCGGTCTGCGAATTTCTGGCGCCCTGTGTAGAATGGATGTGTATCAGAGCTGATTTCAAGTTTGATCAGAGGGTACGTATTGCCGTCTTCCCACTCTGTTGTTTCATTCGATTTTTGAGTAGAACCGCTCAAAAATGTAAAACCGCTGTTTGTGTCCATATATACAACTTTATGATAATCCGGATGGATACCCTGTTTCATTTACAGCACTCCTTTAATCGTAATTATTACGTTTTATATATTACTCCCTTTCCGGCAATTTGTCAACGCTCCTGTCTGAAATGAAATTTCTTTTGAGGAACATCCTAAGCATATTTTATGGAAAAATGCGGACAATAAGGAAAGATTGTTACAACCATGGGAAAGAAAGGCGGAAAACAGATGGATGATCTCGTACTTGCCAGATCCTTGTTCGGGACGACAATGGGCTTTCATATTATTTTTGCATCGCTTGGTGTAGGCCTCCCTCTAATGATTTTAATAGCAGAGCTTCTTTTTCAAAAAACGAAGGATCCTGATTATGCCGTGATGGCAAAACGGTGGACAAAAGGACAGGCCGTGCTGCTCGGTGTTGCTATCCCTACAGGAACGATTGCAGGCGTGCAGCTTGCCTTGCTGTGGCCGGGATTCATGGAAGTTATCGGCCGGGTTATGGCCCTTCCTTTTCAGATTGAAATTTATGCCTTTTTTGTGGAGGCGCTGTTTATGTCCATTTATGTGTATGCTGCAGACCGCATCTCCCCGAGAATGAGGATTGTCAGTGTATCACTTGTTTTAATCGGGGCCGCAGCATCTGCGATTCTCATTACAAATGTCCATGCGTTTGAAGGAACTCCCGCGGGCTTCCGAATTGAAAATGGAGAAATCGTTGATGTTGATCCTTGGGCTGCATTTTTCAATCCAAGCTTCATCGTAACGGCTGGACATGTCGTTGTTTCTGCATTTATGACCGGCGCATTTGTTATTGCTTCAATTGCTGCGTATAAAATGCTCCGAAACATGAAAAATGAGAGGCTATACAAGTTTCACCGCAAGGCGCTCATGATGGGGCTGATTGTCGGAGGCATTTTCTCATTTTTGACCGCTTTGAATGGACACGAATCTGCCCAGATGCTGCATGAATATCAGCCTGAGAAGCTTGCTGCAGCAGAAGGGCTATTTGAAACGCAGCGCTATGCTCCGCTTGCTGTCGGCGGATTTACAGACAGAGAAACCCAGGAAGTCAAATGGGGAATTGAAATTCCGTGGGCACTCAGCTTTTTGGCAGACAACAGCTTTGAGACAGAAGTCATTGGATTAAATGACTTTCCGGAAGAATATTGGCCTCCGCTGTTTGTCCATACCCTGTTTAATGCCATGGTGGGAATCGGAAGCCTGCTGATTCTCCTTTCCCTGATCGGATTTTTCTGGTACAAAATTCTGAAGCGGCCCCATTTTCCGAAATGGCTGCTTGTACTGTTTGTACCATCAGGTATTCTGTCCATGCTTGCAATTGAGTTTGGCTGGATTTTCGCTTGTACAGGAAGACAGCCTTGGGTGATTTACCGTCTGCTCAAGACAGAGGATGTGGTGACAGCTTCAGGTCAGATTGGCACGCTCTTTATTTTGTTCACCCTTGTTTATGCGATATTGGGTCTGGCCGTAATTCTTGTGCTTGTCTACTACTTTAAACGCAATCCGGTTGAAAATGAGCTAGATAAGCGAGGAGACGGAGATGGCGTCAGTGTTTATTAAAACGATTACGAAGGAGGCGCTGCAAAGATGACAACAGATGCTCTGCTTGCCATTACGGTTGTCTGGGGATTTGTCTTTATCTATGCTGTTATGGCGACGATGGACTTTGGAGCGGGATTTTGGTCCATGGTTTACATCAACAAAGAACGGACAAACGCAACAAACATTGCCAATCGCTATTTATCGCCAACCTGGGAGGTAACGAATGTTTTTATCGTTGCAATTGTTGTCGCCCTGTTCAGTTTTTTTCCGGGGGCAACGTTTATCCTGGGCACTGTGCTTTTGATTCCGGGCAGCATCATTCTGCTGCTGCTCGCAATCCGAAGCGGTTTTCTCGTTTTTTCCCACTATTCAAAATCAGGATACGGCAAACTGCTGACGTACGTTTCAGGGATCTCCGGCTTTATCATACCGGCAATCCTGCTTTTAGTCCTTCCGATTACACATGGCGGCTACATTGAAGTAATCGACGGCGCCCATCAGCTTCAGCTTGATAAACTTTTCACAAGTCCGAATGCCTATGCATTCAGCGGGTTTGCCATTACGAGCACGCTATTTCTTTCTTCGCTTCTGCTGTCGGATTATTCAAATGTGGCGAATGAACCTGAGGCATATAAAGTATACAGACGGGATGCCCTGATCCTCGGACCGCTTTCGCTTGTAATGGGCTTTCTGATCATGCTTACGCTTCGGAATGAAGCTAACTGGCTTTACACCAACATGATGGAGTATTTGCCATTTTTAATCGGCTCGGTAGCGATGTTTGTCATTGCCGGCGGAGCGCTGTTTCTCCCATCCCAAAAGGATAAGAAAAAACTTGGCCGCCCGAGGCTTGCTGTAGTAGCGGTCGTCATTCAGTATTTTCTGGCAAGCTACGCCTATGGCCGGGCACATCTGCCTTACATGCTCTATCCTGATGTGACCATACAAGACGGCTTTACACACCCGAACACGTTTCATGCCGTCTTTATCACCTACATCGTCGGATTCCTCATCCTTTTCCCTGGCTTCTTCTATTTCTGGCGGCTGTTCATGAAAGACAAACGCTATTTGGATCAAAAAGAAAGCTGAGGGTCAGTCCCGCACCTCGTTAACAGATTAACGCAGAGCGGGACTGACCCCTTTTCACGTATGAAAGTCAGTAAAGTAAGCAAAACTAACAGATGAACCTTAATTAAAAGGAGGGTATTTTTATGCCAAGAGAAGTAAGGTGCGAAGTAAATAACTGTGAGTACTGGGGCAATGGCAACCAGTGTACGGCTGATGCCATTTATGTTGTGAGCCATAGAGGCGACACGGCTTCACGCAGTGAAGAGACAGACTGTAAAACATTTAAACCTCATGATTTGTAAAATGATCTAGTGAAAAGGACAGCTGGCGGCTGTCCTTTTCTTTATTATTGATAATGAGAATCATTTTTATTCACTGGCAGAAGCAAAATTTCTTTTTGCAAGCCATTTTGCAAGCATGCCGTGTGTTGGCGAAAAAAGAAAGGCCAGGAAAAAGATTGCCCCTGCTGCTGTTGCCATTGCGCCGGCTATGGAAACATTCAGCCAAGTTGCCGACCAATAGCCAAGAACGGCAGACAGAACACCAATACCTGAGCTGATCACGAGCATATGCGACAGTTTATCTGTCAGCAGATAGGCCGCTGAAGCAGGAACAATCAGCATCGCAACCACTAATATCGCTCCGACACTGTCAAAGGAAGCTACCGTTGTAATCGAGAGCATCCCCATTTGCAGATAATGCATCACAAGGACAGGGATGCCAATGGCAGCTGCCATTTGAGGATCAAAAGACGTTATTTTGAACTCCTTATAAAACAGCGCGATCAGAATGAGATTAATCACAAGGACCGAACCAAGCATCCAGACCGCTTTTGGCCCAACATCCATTCCTGCAAGTGTAAGGGTATTCCACGGAATAAAGGTGATTTCCCCCATTAATGCATGATCGACATCAAGATGTATATTCCCTCCAAAAAGCGACAGCAAAATAACTCCGACGGCAAAGAGGGATGTGAATACGACTCCAATTGCCGCATCGGACTGAACCCCTTTCGCATTCAGCACCTGGACTAAAAAAGCTGTCAGAAGGCCGACTATAGCTGCCCCTATAAACATAGAAACGCCGTCAAGACTCTTGCTGACAAAATAGGCACCGACTATGCCAAGCAGAACAGAGTGGCTGATCGCATCAGCAAGCATCGCCATTCGCCTGAGAATCAGAAAACAGCCAATGATCGCACATGTAATGCCGACGAGCGATCCTGTCAAAAGAATCCATGCATCATAACTCATTGAACCTGCCACTCCTTTCTATTTAAAGCATTTGCGGTTTTTGGCAGCAGTTTCGGCTCTCTGCTGTGATCTTTCAAAAGGCCCATCAGCCTCTTCTTCATATCGAACGACATTTTCTCCACATCGACATCGTCCCTGCTTTTAAGCTGAAGCTGGGCAAGCTCCATTTCGTGCATCAAATACATCTCATACAGCCTCTGATTCAAGGTCAGCTCATAAGCATGCTTCAAACCGCTGTCTGTCAATCTCCATTGATCGCTCCCGACCTGCATGACAAGCTTCTTCTTTTCAAGTTCCTTGACCGATTTATTGATCAGACTTTGGGAAACCTTTCTTTTACTGAGAACATCTTCGAGGGAAAATGCCCCATTCACACCGGCATTCTCCGTCACATCGTAAAAAGAGAGAAGAAGCTGTTCAACAGACGTTTTCCTTTTCAGTTTCCACTGTTTCACCGCTTTGGACACGAGGCCCCTTTTCGGTGCAAAAACAAGGGATATCAAAAACAGAATCGTCGCTGCAACAATAATCAGCGGCCCGGTCGCCATTCCGTCTGTTGTCGTGCTGAGAAGAGTCCCTGCAACACCTGAAATCCCTCCTATAAGCCCTGCAATAAGAACCATATGTCCAAGCTTATCCGTCCAATATCTTGCAGCAATCGCCGGAGTGATCAGCATGGCTGCCATTAAAATAACACCAACCGTCTGGAGGCCGATTACAACTGCGCAGACAATCAGGACCATCAGCAGGCCATTCAGAAATGTTGTCGGCAGGCCAATTCCTTTTGCAAATTGAGGATCAAACGTCAATAATTTGAACTCTTTAAAGAAAAGAGCGGTAAGGAGGAGCAGGGCAGCTGCAATCCAAGTAATAATCTGAACATCCTGACCGACCATGGATGCCGCTTTTCCAAATATAAAATCACTCAGTCCGCTCTGATTTCCCCCCCGGTTATGCTGAATATAAGTCAGCAGCACAATCCCAAACCCAAAGAAAACGGACAAAACAAGGCCAAGGGCTGAATCCTCTTTTATTCTTGAGTTCTTGATAATGACCCCAATCAGCCATGCGGCAAGCATTCCCGAAACCGCAGCTCCAACAAGAAACCACAGCAATGATTTAGAACCGTATAGGAGATATGCCATACAAACTCCGGGCAGAGCGGCATGGGCCATTGCATCGCCGATCAGGCTCTGTTTTCTAAGAAGAGCGAAGCTTCCAAGGACTCCGCTTGCAAGACCGAGAAGCATTGTTCCGACAAGCACCCACTGCGTATTTTGATTTTGCAGCTGATAGATTAATTCCTCCATCATTTTTCTTCACTCCTGTTTGGTTTCGTCTACAAGCACCTGCTGATCCTGCAAGAAAGTGAGTCTGCCCCCGTAGGTTTTCTGAAGGTTCTCCATTGTAAAAACCTCACTCGTCGGGCCAAAAGCAATTTTCCTCAGGTTCAAAAGCAATACCCAGTCAAAGTATTCTTCTACAGTCTGCAGATCATGGTGCACGACCAGCACCGTCTTTTTTCTTGCTTTCAATTCGTTAAGAAGAGAGATAATGGCTTTTTCCGTTGCTGCGTCAACGCCCACAAATGGTTCATCCATAAAATAAACGTCTGCATCCTGTGCAAGGGCTCTTGCAAGAAAAACACGCTGCTGCTGGCCGCCTGAAAGCTGGCTGATTTGCCTGTCGGCAAAATCCAGCATACCCACTTTATTCAGGCACTCCTTTGCAAAAGCCGTGTCCATTTTGCCCGGCCTTTTCATCCAGCCCACATGGCCGTAGCGCCCCATCAGCACAACATCAAGGGCATTTGTCGGAAAGTCCCAGTCGACTGAACCTCTTTGAGGCACATAGCCGACCCGCTTACGCTGTTTTTTATATGAATCTCCATAGATTTCAACTTCTCCCGAGGCTGAAGGGATCAGCCCGAGTACAGCTTTTATCAGCGTGGATTTCCCTGCCCCGTTTGGACCGATAATTCCGATCAATTTTCCTTCAGGGACCTCAAAACCAACCTCTTGAAGAACAGGTTTCCGGTGATAGGCTACCGTCAAATTGTTAACTGCTACTGGTTTCATACTTAGCACCTGCCTTATTTCAATGACGAAACGATTGTATCGATATTGTGTTTGAACATTCCAAGATACGTTCCTTCTTCAGATCCTTTTTCTCCCATGGCATCTGAATAAAGCTGTCCGCCGATTTTCACGTCATGACCGTTTTTCTTAGAGCCTTCGACAACCGCGTTAATGGATTTTTCAGAAATGCTGCTCTCAACGAACACAGCCTTAATTTCTCTTTCTGTCAGCAATTCCACTAAATTTTGAACATCCTTCAGGCCATATTCAGAATCTGTGCTCAGTCCCTGAAGGCCCATTACTTCAAAGCCGTATGCCTTCCCAAAGTATGCAAATGCATCATGGGCGGTAACCAGAACTCTTCTCTCTTCAGGAATGGATTGAACCTGCTCTTTTGCATATTGGTCCATTTCTGCAAGCTTCTCTTTATAGGCAGCTGCATTGGCAGCAAACTCCTTTTTGTTTTCAGGAGAAAGCTTGCTCAGCTCATCTTCTACTTTATCAACGGTGTACATCCATAATGAAATATCAAACCAGACATGTGGATCATGTGCTTTTTTATTGGCCGGATCACTCATTAATTTCGTTTTGGGTATCGTCTCTGCTACTGGAACAGTCGGCTTTTCATTTGACATTTTTTCAAAGATCTCACCCATTTTGCCTTCCAGATGGAGACCATTGTAAAAAATAATATCAGCCTTATTCAGCTTCTGAATGTCTCCCTGTGAAGCCTGATACAAATGGGGATCAATTCCCGGTCCCATCAGAGAAGTTACTTCTACATGGCTGCCTCCGACATTCGCTGCAACATCCGCAATCTGAGCAATTGTCGTCGTTACCTGAACTTTGTCATTTTCCCCTCCGCCTGTGCTCTTGCTGCAGGCAGACATAATTGCCGTAAACATGAAAACCGCAATCAGCATACTGAATCTTTTTTTCATAGAAATCCTCCTTTTCGTCAATCAACAAATGTTTCCCATGTGCAAATTTTAAGGTAAAAAAAGTCTTTCTTTCGCTGAAGCATCATATGAAAGAAAGGTAGGTTGAGTGCCAATAAGTTAGCTTGTTTCATGATTTGTTGACAAGTATAAGTTTTTTGCCCTTATGCAAAATTTAAATCATTTACGTCTTTCTGTCAATGATAGATTCTCGACAAAAAAAACCAGCTATCCGAAGACAGCTGGCTAAAAAAGGGCAGAGAGGGTATTTTTTAAGAATGATGCCGAATAACTCTACACTTTCTTTTTATCATATTACGCAAATATGAGCAAAGCGGGAAAATCCCGATTTCAATTGAAAAAACTTCATTTTCCCCTGGGGAAAACACCATTTTACAATGTAAATTCCTCTTTGAACGTACGGTATTTTTCTAATTTCGTCCTGTCGATATCAAATCCAATTCCTGCTGCTGCCGGAACATCAATCACGCCCTGGTCAACCCTTACTTCGGGTGTAATAATATCCTCCTTCCAATACCTTGAGGAAGCAGAGATATCACCAGGTATTGAAAATCCGGATAGAGAGGCCAAAGCGATATTGTGTGCTCTTGAAACGCCAGTCTCAAGCATGCCGCCTACCCATACAGGTATGTCTTTTTTGACACATAGATCGTGGATCTTTTTTGATTCCGCAAGCCCTCCAACTCGTCCTGGTTTAATATTAATGACTCCGCAGCTTCCAAGCTGAATCGCATTTTTCGCATCATTGAAGGTGATGATGCTCTCATCCAGGCAGATGGGCGTCTTGATCTCAGCCTGCAGGACCGCATGCTCAATGATATCATCATGGCCAAGCGGCTGCTCTATCATCATCAGATTATAGACATCCAGCTTTTTTAAATGCTCGAGATCTTTCAGTGTATAAGCTGAATTGGCGTCTGCCATAAGAGGAATGTCAGGAAAACGGGTTCTGATTTCTTCAATCAGCTCAACATCCATCCCCGGTTCGATCTTCACTTTGATTCTTTTATATCCTTCATTGATACGCTGCTCAATTGTCTGAAGCATGGATGAGACAGGTGCCATTCCCACAACGACTCCAGATTCAATCTGGCTTCTTGTGCCGCCAAGCATGTTTGCCAGCGGCTTGCCGAGAAGCTTCGCATGCAAATCCCAAACAGCAGATTCAATCGATGCCTTTGCCATTTGGTTCCGCCTGATCCACTGAAGGGATGTTGCATAGGCCTCCGGATGCGGGAACGTTTTTCCGAGAAGATCCGGAATCAGAAAAGCGGTCAGCATATGATGGCATGTCTTGATAGTTTCTTCCGTATACCAGGGGGATGAAAAGGCAACAACCTCTCCCCAGCCTGTGAATCCCGAGGAATCTTCCAGTTCAACCAGAATACTCTCCCGCCGGTCAACCGTTTCTCTGCTGTTTTTAAAGGGAGAGACAAGATTCATCTCCAAATGGTGAAGGGTCACTTTCCGGACATCAATCATGCCTGCCTCCATCCGCAAGCATCCTCCGCATCAGCTTGCTCGAAGCATTTCTCGGCAGGCTGTCTCTAAAATAAATGCGGGAAGGAAGTTTATATTTTGCAAGTCTTTCCCTGCAATACGAGAGCAGTTCAGCTTCGCTCACATGCTCCTTCAAAACCACATATGCAAGAGGAACCTGTCCCCACTTTGGATCATCTGCTCCCGCTGCTCCCGCTTCAAGTACAGACGGGTGAGACAGGAGCACGGCCTCTATTTCAGCCGGATACACATTTTCACCGCCTGAAACAATTAAATCTGAGCGCCTGTCTAATACAAATAAAAACCCATCTTCGTCAAGATAGCCGATATCGCCTGTTGGAAGAAAGCCGTCGTGAAACGTGCTTTCCCGTTTCCAGTAGCCCTTTGTCACATTCGGCCCCTGGACGTAAATCTCTCCTTCAGCCATAGGAGGACACTCTTCTCCGCTGTCCATGATTTTTATCCGGCACGGAAACAAAGGTTTGCCGGCAGATCCAAGCTTTGAAAAACTGTATTCCGGAGAAAGGGTGACAATTTGTGAGGAAGTCTCTGTCATTCCGTAAGTCTGATAGACCGGAACGGATTTTTCTTTGCACTCTTTTAAAAGAGGCATGGGCGCCGGACCACCGCCAAGGAGCATAACCCGCAGACTGTCCGGAAACTTTGCATCACCAAGCTCTTCAAGCATCCGGGTCAGCATTGCCTGTACAACCGATACAATGGTAATCCCTTGTTCAAAAATCGCCTTATTTGCCTTTCCAGGCTGAAATGTTTCATGCAGCACAACGGTCATTCCATAAATGATCCCCCTCATTAAAATGGAAAGACCGCTGATATGAAAAAGAGGAACCGCACAAAGCCAGCGGTCATCATGATGAAGCCCAAGATTTAGAGCGGATCCGGAAGCGCTCCAGTAATGATTTCCGAAGGTCTGCATCACGCCTTTTGGTTTCCCTGTCGTGCCTGATGTATACATAATTGTCGCCGTCTCATCAAGATGAAATGTTTTTTCATAGGAAGCAGATTCTGTAAAACTTTCAAGGTTTCTGCTGTCTATGGATATCCAGCTCGGCTTCTCCCAATGATGCTCCAGGGCATGATGGTATAGGAGATAATCTGCTTCTGAGTCACGCAGCTGATAGTCAAGCTCTGCTGCTGTTAATCGTGTATTCAGCAATATGGCCTGTGCCCCAATATAGGCAAGAGCATGAATGGTGACGGCCATATCAAGACTGTTCTTCATGAGAACCGCACATCGGCTCCCTTTCCCCATGCCTTCTTCTTGCATGGCGGCTGCTTTGCGGAGTGTCCGGCTGTGCAGCTCATGAAAGGTTACCGTTTCTTCCTCCGTTAGAACAGCAATCCGTTCAGGCGTCAAAAAAGCCCGCTGCATCAGCCAGTTTGGCATCATTGTCATGTTTTCACCAACTTTCATATGCTAGTAGCTTCGGCAAATTTGCATAAAAGAAAACAGCTTGATGAACTCATCAAGCTGCTGCACGTTCTTAAGGAAATCTCGGGAACTGTTTGAAGTCAGGATTGCGCTTTTCTTTGAAAGCGTCTCTTCCTTCTTTTGCTTCATCTGTCGTGTAATAAAGAAGAGTTGCGTCACCTGCAAACTGCTGAATGCCGGCAAGTCCGTCTGTATCCGCATTAAATGCAGCTTTTAAGAAGCGGATGGCAGTCGGGCTCTTCTCAAGAATCTCCTCACACCACTGAACGGTTTCTTCTTCAAGTTTTTCAAGAGGCACTACTGTGTTGACAAGTCCCATGTCAAGCGCTTCCTGTGCATTGTACTGACGGCATAGGAACCAGATTTCTCTCGCTTTTTTATGTCCCACAATACGGGCAAGGTATCCTGAACCGTATCCTGCATCAAAGCTTCCTACCTTTGGTCCGGTCTGTCCGAATACAGCATTGTCAGCCGCAATCGTCAGATCACATACGATGTGAAGAACATGTCCGCCTCCAATCGCGTATCCTGCAACCATCGCGATAACCGGTTTAGGAATAACACGGATCAGGCGCTGAAGGTCAAGAACATTCAGCCTTGGAATCTGGTCTTCTCCAACATATCCGCCATGGCCGCGGACTTTCTGGTCTCCTCCGGAACAGAATGCCTTTCCGCCTGTGCCTGTTAAAATGATGACTCCTACATTTGCATCGTCTCTTGCGTATGCAAAAGCGTCAATCAGCTCCATCACTGTCTTTGGACGGAATGCATTATGTACTTCAGGGCGGTTAATCGAGATTTTGGCAATCCCATTATACGTTTCATATAAAATATCTTCGTACTTGCGTTCAGCTACCCATTCTACTGTCATTTCGCGTACAGCCTCCTTTTGAATACGTTTACTTATTCATAAACTCATTTACTATTTTACCAAAGATTTGCGGCTGTTCTACATGAACCGCATGACCTGCATCTTTTATTTTAATATATGTCGAAAGAGGGAGCAAACCTTTCATCTCTTCTGCAAGTCTGCAGAACTTCTCATCCCGCTCTCCGCATACGAGAAGGACAGGGATATGCAGGGAAGAAAGGCCGTTCCAGACAGGTGGCTGTGAGCCTGTCCCCATTCCGAGAAGACTGTTTGCCAGGCCGGCTTCCTTGTTTTTAAGCCGCTTGCTGCGCTCCCTGTTCTGAATGGCCTCAGGCAGCTCTTTTTGGGATGCAAACAGCGGAATCTCCTCCCAATACTGTACAAAATGCGGAATCCCTTTTTCTGAAATCATTTCCGCAAGTTCCTTATCACTTTGCCGCCTTTTCTTTCTTTCCTCACTCGATAGTAGCCCCGGGGTACAGCTTTCAAGAATCAGCTTGCTTACTGTATCCGGATAGCGCAGAGCATAGGACAGTGCTGCCCTGCCGCCCATTGAATAGCCTGCAAGCACAGGTTTATCCAGTTCGAGCTCTTTAAAAAGTGCATGCAGATCAAGCACCGTCTCCTCCATTGAATACCGGCGGTAATCTGCCGGAGAATCAGTCCTGCCGTGACCGATCAGATCAATCAAAATCACCTTGCATGAGTGAAATATTCCCAGAAACGAATGCCATGATTCTGCCGATCCTGTAAACCCATGCAGAAGCACAAGGGGCCGGCCCTCTCCATACGTTTCAACCGAGTAGGATATCCCTCTTATCTTCACCATCATTTCCGCAGCCTCTCTCTTATTTCCTGGGAAACACGATTCATCAAGTTTCGATGAATCGTGACACGGGAATGGCGGTTCGTACGGACTTCGATGATATTCAGCCCCTTTCGGCGAGCAGCGTTTTCAACGTCATCTCTAAATGCCTCCCACGTCTCAGGCTGGGTATAAGCCGCATCATAGAGTGACGCAGCATGCTGAAAATGCAGCCCGGTAGGGGTCCCGAAAAGCGTTTCAAAATGTTTTTCTTCTTTTGACTGAGGCAGGAAGGAAAAAATGCCGCCGCCGTCGTTGTTCAAAAGAATCACCGTCATGTCAAGCTTATGCATTTTTGCAGCCAGCAGCCCGTTCATGTCATGGTAAAAGGAAAGGTCTCCAATGACCAAGAAAAGCGGATCTTCTGTACCGGCACTCATTCCCAGGGCTGATGAGACGACTCCGTCTATCCCATTTGCCCCCCGGTTTGCATGTACAGAAATGTTCTTATTTGAATTTAAGAAGTAATTGTCTGCATCTCGAATCGGCATGCTGTTTCCAACAAACATATGGCTTTTTTCCGGCATGGCCTTTTGAAGCTCGGTAAAGACTTTGCCTTCAAACAGGTCGTCCGGGCCGTCTTCAGGAGAGGAAAGGATCTTCCGTGCTGTGCTGTTTGTCTGCTGCCACGTCTTTAGCCATTGTTCATTTTCTGCAGAAGAAACCCTCCCCGACAGACTTTCACAGAACCAGCTTTCATCGCATTCTATCATTTCAGAAGCCAGCAAAGTAGGTTCGCGGAACCCTCCTTGTCCGTCGACCACCAGCTGCAGAATCTCAGGAGATCGTTTCAGGAACAAAAACAGCGGCTTTGAAACCGGCATCGCTCCAAAACGGAGAATCACGTCTGGCTTTAGCTCATTTGCAAGTTCATCATCTTTCATAAAAGCGTCGTATCCATCAATGACTGCAGACTTATCATGAGATCCTGTTCTTAAGTTCGAAAGGGGATCTGCAAGAATCGGGTATTTTAAAGCTGCAGAAAGTTTAAGGACAGCATCAGTAAAGAGCGGATCACGTATCTCCCCGCAGACAATCAGCCCTTTTTCTTTACCGGAAAGCATCTCGGCTATCCTCTCTATTTCAAGGTCCTGAAGAACTGCCTGTCCCGGTTTGATGGTGACATGATGTGTTCTGCCGCTCCCGTTTTTCCAAATGTCCTCTAAGTCAAAATCAGGAATCAGCGGTTCTCTGAATGGAAGATTCAAATGCACAGGCCCCGCTGGAGACGACATTGCTTTGCCTGCTGCCCGGGCAGCCATCATTCTGCTGTAGGCAAGCATTCCTTCTGTTTGTTCAGGGATTGCCATGTCAGCAAACCACTTCGCATACCGCCCGAAAAAATGAATCTGATCAATTGCCTGGGGAGCTCCGACATCCCGCAGTTCGTGGGGACGGTCAGCCGTCAAAATAAGCAGAGGCACTCTTGAATAGAATGCCTCAACGACAGCAGGGTAATAATTTGCAGCTGCAGTACCGGATGTACACAGCAGCGCTACCGGTTTATTCAGCATTTTGGAAAGCCCCAGAGCAAAAAAGCCTGCGGACCTTTCATCGATCATAAGGTGAATGTTGATATCTGGGTGTTCTGCCATCAGCATCGCCATCGGTGTTGACCTTGATCCGGGACTGATGACAGCTTCTGTGACCCCCGCTTTTGCCAGCTCATCTGCAAAATTTGCAGCATAAAGGGTAAGTGATTTAGATTTGCTCATGCTGCATTCCTCCCAGAGCAGAAAGCATCGGCTTCAGTTTAATGATCGTTTCCTGATATTCCGACTGCGGATCCGATTCTGCTACAATTCCGCATCCTGCAAACAGGGATGCCTGTTTCCCGTCAATGAGCCCTGACCGGATAGCCACTGCAAATTCCCCGTTGTTGTCTGAATCCAGCCATCCAACCGGACCTGCATACCATCCTCTGTCCATCGGCTCAATGTCTCTGATCATCTCTAGTGCACCTGCTTTTGGATATCCTCCGAGGGCAGGCGTTGGATGCAGTTTTTCAACTAAGCTGAGCAGCGACCTGCCGCCGTGCATTGTGCCTTCAATTGGCGTATACAAATGCTGGATATTTTTTGTTTTTAAAAGCTGCGGACCATCCGGCACCCTGATTTCACTGCAGCACTCCTCAAAAGAATCCTTGATCATTTTTACGACAATGGCATGCTCAATCAGATTCTTTTCATCATTTAAGAGGGCAGTGCCGAGTTCTGTATCCTCATGCTTTGTTTCCCCTCTTTTAATTGACCCTGCAAGACATGTTGAAAGCAGTCTGCTGCCTTCTTTTTTGATAAGCCGTTCAGGTGTAGCCCCAATAAAAGACTTGCTGCCGATTTCTATCGAAAAAATAAAGCTTCCAGGCTGTTCTGACTGAAGCTTATTTAAAGATGCATAGACATTGATATCACGCTCATAAGAAACACTGACTTCCCTTGCAAGCACGACTTTATCAAGCTTGCCGCTTTTAATGGAAGCTGTAGCTTTTTCAACAGCGGACATCCATTCATGTGTATCTGCTTCTTGCAGCGAATAATTGCCGCCCGTTTCCATGCTCACCGGCTGCTGTGCGGCCAGTACTTTATTTGCAAGATCCGTAAAGTGCTCCGCGCAGTTCTCAAGCTCGTCATCCGGCCTGATTATACGGTTGATGGTTAAATAGGATGCATTTTCCTTTACCGTAAGCATCACAGAAGGCAGAAAAAACTTAGATTCCGGAAAATGGCTCCACTGCTCATTGCTGCGATTGTGCGGATCAAACGAAAAGCCGCCAAAAAGCAGGGCGCCTGTACCTATGTGAAAACTTTCACTATCTTCATGGTGAACAATCTTTTTAAAGCGCTTCCATTCCGTTTCAATGCGCCCAAAACGGTCGCTTACAGCATCATTTTCCACTGTGCATTCACTGCCCAGACCACAAATCGTAAACCGTGTACCCGGAGTCGCCCAGTAAAACCGGCTGCCTGAAAAATGCTGTTCGCCATCCGCATAAAATTGGAGGGGGTTCTTGATCTCATGCAATGTTTTAACCTGACTCAGGATAACCGGTTCTTCTAACTGTCTGGCTTCATCCAAAGCACCCTTCAATTTCTCCGTAAATGTATGTTCTAACGCCGTAATCATTGGAAATCCCTCCAAAACCGAAAAATCGCTTATATTAAGATACACCCCAGAGGAAAGAGGTGTCAATAGTACTTTCCCAAAGAAATGGTATAATAGAATGAACGACTATTATCCTTATTATATTACTACCCGCATCACTTTAAAATGAAAAGCTCTCAAGGAAGAATTTTCAGGTGCTGGAATAGTCCCCAATGTTCAAACATCTGTAAAAGGATTGACACAATATTGTAAATTTCCTACACTTAATTTTGTGAAGCTGACAGCTTTAGTCTGCTTCAACTAGGGGAGGAAAAAAAGATGCACACACAATCTCACACAACTCAGAACATGCCTTCCATTAAACCGGATAAAAGCTGGAAAGTATGGTGGATGCTGCTGCGGCCGCATACCCTGTCAGCAGCCTTTATACCCGTTACGATCGGCACAGTTCTTGCCTTAAATGAAGGCGGTATACATGTGGCCCTGTTTCTTGCCATGCTCATTGCATCCATTCTGATTCAGGCTGCAACCAACATGTTCAATGAATACTTTGACTTTAAGCGCGGTCTAGACAATGAAAACTCTGTCGGAATCGGCGGAGCAATCGTCCGAAACGGCGTAAAGCCAAAAACAGTACTGAACCTTGCTTTCGGCTTTTTCGGAATCGCCATCTTGCTTGGCATCTACATTTGTATGGAGTCCACTTGGTGGATTGCTGTCATCGGCCTGATTTGCATGGCGACAGGATACTTCTATACAGGAGGCCCTGTTCCGATAGCCTACACTCCTTTTGGAGAGCTTGTAGCGGGATTCTTTATGGGAATGGTCATTATTCTGCTCGCTTATTATATCCAGACAGGCACAATTTCTGCTATCAGCGTAATCATTTCCATACCAATTGCATTTTTAGTCGGGAACATCATGCTGTCCAACAACATCCGTGACCTTGACGGCGACAAAGAAAACGGACGGAAGACCCTGGCCATTCTGATTGGCCGCAAAAAAGCCATCATCTTCCTTGCCGCCACGTTTGCCGCTTCCTACGCAGTCATTCTTGTCATGATTGCTTTTGGCTATCTGTCAGCATGGGCTTTGCTTGTTTTGATCAGCACGCCTAAAGCATACAGTGCGGTCAAAAAGTTCATAGGAAAATCCGTCCCGCTTGAAATGATGCCTGCTATGAAAGCTACCGCTCAAACAAACATCCAGTTCGGCTTTTTGCTTGCGATCGGATTATTTATCAGCACGATCTAAAAGGTCCTCTTAAGGGGCCTTTTTGTTTTGGCATCTTTCACACGCAGAACCAGGAAACTTTCATTTTCAAACATGAAAATACGCCTTTTGACCATACTAAGAAAAGCGATTAACCAAAAAGCAGGTCAGACAGGGAAAGGAATGTGATGGAAATGCTGAACAGCGAACAAATAGCTTCCTTCCGCTCTGTTCTTGAAGAGATAAAAGCGGAGCTGGAACGGCATCTTAAGGAAAACAGCCACTACGGCCTTGAACAGAGCTTCGGGCATGATTCAACAGGAGAGCTTTCAAGCTATGATAATCATCCTGGAGATGAAGGTACGGAACTTTATGAACGGGAGAAGGATATTGCCCTTAACGAGCATGCAGAAGAGGAATTAAGTGATGTGAACCGGGCTCTTTCAGCCATCAAGAATGGCACTTACGGAAAATGCGAAGTCTGCGGCCGGGACATTCCGGAAGAACGGCTTGAGGTTCTTCCGACAGCCGTCACCTGCAAGGAGCACTCACCTGAACAGGCTGTTTCCTATGAGCGCCCAATTGAAGAAGACGTTTTAGAACCTGCCTTTGGTCAGTTTGAGTATGATGAAAGCGATTCTGAGGCTTATGATGCAGAAGATACGTATCAGGATGTCGAGCGGTACGGAAACTCCGAAACACCCTCAGACCTTGAATATCCCGTCGATTCATACAATGACGTCTACATGGAAAATGATGATCCAACGGGCTATGTCGAAGATTACGAAAACTTCACTGCCACAGATATTGAAGGAAAGAATGTAACCGTATATCCGACCATTCAGCACAGGCAATATGAACACACTCTTGATGAAGAGGGTCTGATGACGCCGTTCGGTGATTTGCCTGAATACGAAAAAGACCCTTACACAGAGTAGAATAGAGCGTCCTGTAAAGATTTTACCGCCAAAAAAAAACCCGCTAAAAGCGGGTTTTTCAATGCAGTACAGGAATCGGCTGGATGTCCCAAATGCCGTCTGCGTATTCATGAATGGTGCGGTCACTGGAGAAATAACCGGAATGCGCAATGTTCAACAGGGCTTTTTCGAGCCACTTATCCTGATTTTGATAGGCCTTTTCAAGCTGATCCTGTGCATCCACATAAGATGCGAAATCCCGAAGAACGAAATACTGATCGTTTTCATACAGCAAGGAGTCTTTTATCGCCTCAAATTCATCTTCCGTATCAGGGAAAAATCCATTTGTGAGCTGGTCAACCACCTGTCTGATCCGCAGATCATGGTGATAATATTCGCTTGAGCGATATCCGCCATTTTCATAATAGTTTAAGACTTCCTCAGCCTTCAATCCGAATGTGAAAATGTTTTCCTTCCCCACTTCTTCAAGAATCTCAATGTTTGCCCCGTCCAGAGTTCCGATAGTCAGGGCGCCGTTCATCATGAATTTCATGTTGCCTGTGCCCGATGCTTCCTTGCTTGCTGTAGAGATTTGCTCACTGACGTCTGCAGCAGGGAAAATATGCTCTGCAAGTGACACTCTGTAGTTTTCCATAAAAATGACTTTCATCATTTTTGAAACTTTCGGGTCATTGTTTACTTTGTCAGCAAGTGCATTAATCAGCTTGATGATTTTCTTGGCGTAATAATAGCCCGGTGATGCCTTTGCCCCAAAGATAAAGGTTCTCGGATGAATGGAGAAATTAGAATCCTCTTTCAGCCTGTTGTACAAATACATAATGTGCAGCACGTTCAGCAGCTGTCGTTTATAGGCATGGAGGCGCTTAACCTGAACGTCAAAAATGGAATGTTCATCTACCTTGATGCCAGTATTTTTTTCAATAATGTCAGCTAAAATTTTCTTTCGCTTCTGTTTTACAGCTGCAAATTGTTCTTTCAGCAGCGGATCGTAAATGTGCCTTTTCAGTTCAATCATCAGATGGGGCTTTTTAATCCAGTCTGTGCCGATTGTATCCGTTATCAGACTTGTCAGCTCCTGATTGGCTTTCAGCAGCCATCTGCGATGAGTAATGCCGTTCGTTTTATTGTTGAATTTTTGCGGATAGATTTGATGAAACAGCTTCATTTCCCTGTTTTTCAGGATATCAGAGTGGATTTTGGCTACTCCGTTTACACTGTGGCTGCCTGCTATGGCTAAGTGAGCCATCTTGACGACGCCGTGCGCAATAATCGCCATATTTTCAATCCGCTTCCAGTCCCCAGGGAAACGATTCCACAATTCTCTGCAAAATCTTTCATTTATTTCTTCGACAATCATATAAATCCGCGGCAGCAGCGGTTTAAAGATATGCAGCGGCCATTTTTCAAGTGCTTCAGACAGTGTTGTATGATTTGTATAGGAGATCGTGCCAACGGTGATGTTCCAGGCTTCTTCCCATTCCATGTGCTCTTCATCAAGAAGAATGCGCATCAGTTCAGGAATGGCCAGAACCGGATGTGTATCATTGACATGAATGGCTACATGCTTGTGAAATTCATGCAGTGTATCATTCTTTTTCAGGTAGGATCTTATGATGGACTGCAGGCTTGCAGAGACGAGAAAATACTGCTGTTTCAGACGAAGAATTTTTCCTTCATCATGTGTATCGTCCGGATACAGAAATTCAGAAACAGCTTCTGTCTCGCGTTTATACGCAAGCACGTCGCGGTTAGGCGGGTTTGGAGACGGTTCAGCGTTCCACAGTCTCAGAGTATTGACCGTGCTCGTTTCATAGCCGATGACGGGCATATCGTATGGCACAGCCATTATGTTTTCTGCATGAACGTGACGGAATTCAAGCTTTCCATCCTCCATTACATGTTCGATTTTTCCCCAGAAAGGAATTTCAATGGCCTGATCCGGCTTGCGCACCTCCCAGACGTTGCCGTGTCTAAGCCACTGCTCAGGCAGCTCCACCTGATAGCCGTCCACGATTTTCTGGTCAAAAAGGCCGTGTTTATAGCGTATTCCAAGGCCATGGCCCGGAAGGTTAAGAGATGCCAGCGAATCAAGGAAACAGGCAGCAAGGCGGCCTAAACCGCCATTGCCAAGGCCTGCATCTGCTTCGCTTTCCTCGATCTCCTCAAGATCAATGCCAAGCTCAGCAAACCCTTCAAGCACAACATCCCGGATTCCCAGGTTTAACAGATTTTGTCCGAGCAGCCTGCCAAGCAGAAACTCGATTGACAGGTAATAGACCTGTTTGTTGTTGCTTGCGCGGTTCCATTCATTTGTCTGGATCCAATGGCTGCTGATATGTTCTCTTACCATGTTTCCAAGCGTTTGGTACTGGTCGCGTTTTGTCGACTCAGCAAACGTTTTACCGTACATCATCTCCAGACGCTTCAGAAAACTGTTTTTAAACTCGTTTTTGTCAGAGAACATGACTCCCACTCCTAGTCATTAAATCAGCGTAAAGCTGGTTGTATTTAAACGCAGACTGCGCCCAACTGTAATCTTCCTTCATAGCTGTTTTGACAAGGCTGTTCCAAATGGTTTTGTTTTTATAAACAGAAAATGCACGGTCGACTGTATGCTTCATATCATGCGCATTGAAATTTGTGAAGGTGAACCCGTTCCCTTCACCTGTATCATCCCGGTAGGAGGTAACAGTGTCATTCAGTCCGCCTGTTTCCCTTACAATCGGAATGGATCCATAGCGGAGGGCAATCAGCTGTCCAAGTCCGCACGGTTCAAACTGCGACGGCATCAGGAAGAAGTCTGAACCGGCATAAATGCGGTGTGCAAGAGGCTCATCAAAGCCGATATATGCTTTGCACTTATCCGGAAACAGCCATTCCATGTGGCGGAAGAAATCCTCGAATTTCTTTTCTCCAGTTCCAAGGATAATCATCTGCATATCAGACTGCAGCATCTCATGCAGCACGCGCTCAACAAGATCGAGTCCTTTTTGCTGAGTCAGCCGCGTAACCATTGTCATGAGCGGCGTATCCTCTTTTTCAGGAAGGCCAAACATCTTTTGAAGCTCTTTTTTGTTTTTCGCTTTATTCTGAGCTCTGTGCTCATCATAAGGGAATGCTATGTATGGATCATCCCCGGGGTTGTAGATCGTGTCATCGATGCCGTTTAGAATCCCGACAAGAGACGCTTCCTTCACCCGCAGCAGACCGTCAAGACGCTCTCCGAAATATGGGGTCTGAATTTCATTTTTATACGTCGGGCTTACCGTCGTGATCAAATCAGAGGCTACAAGAGCAGCTTTCATGAAATTGACCATGCCGTGAAACTCAAGCTGATCATTGTTGAAATAACGGTCATCAAGGCCAAGCAGGTCATAAAGAATTTCTCTCGGAAAAATCCCCTGAAACTGCAGATTGTGAATCGTGAAGACTGCTTTCATATTTTCATAAAAAGACTGCGAGGCATATTCCTCTTTTAGAAGGAATGGAACCATACCTGTATGCCAGTCATGACAGTGGATCACATCAGGCTGGAAGTCAACCGCCTTAATGGAATCAAGAACGGCTCTGCAGAAAAAAGAGAACCGTTCCCCATCATCATAATGGCCATATAAAGAATCACGCTTAAAATAATATTCATGATCGATGAAATAATACGTGACACCCTCAAATTCAAGCTGCTCAATTCCGCAATATTGCCGTCTCCATCCGACAGGAACGACAATCTCCTTCACTTTTTTCATTTTGGATCGGAAGCGCTCTGGGATTTGCCCGTATTTAGGCAGGACTACTCTTATGTCCGTCCCGAGGCGCTTAAGCTCCTTCGGCAGTGCTCCCGCAACGTCGGCCAGGCCTCCGGATTTTACAAAGGGAACACATTCCGATACGACAAATAATACTTTCACGATTTCATCAGCGCTCCTTGTACCGTTCCTTTTCTGAGGACAACCGGAAGATCGGATGTTCCTTTCAGTTCAATGCCGCTTCCAACTTTGACATCTTTATCAAGCACGACATTTTCAAGAACACAGTCTTCACCGATTTGTGATTTCTGCATGATAATGCCGTTTTTCACAACGGTTCCTTTTCCGATATGAACGGCTCTGAAAATAATGCTGTTCTCAACATGTCCTTCAATTACGCTGCCGTTTGCAATCATGGAATTTTTCACTACGGCGTTCTGGCCGTGGCGTGCAGGCGGCTCATCCTTTACCTTCGTTAAGATCGGGCGATTTGTAAGGAACAGCTGCTGCCAGACTTCCGGCTTCAGCATTTCAAGGCTGTGGCGGTAATAGCTTTCAGTCGAATCAATAATGGCAA
This sequence comes from Bacillus sp. FSL H8-0547, assembly GCA_038002745.1. Taxonomy (NCBI): domain Bacteria; kingdom Bacillati; phylum Bacillota; class Bacilli; order Caryophanales; family Bacillaceae; genus Bacillus; species Bacillus sp. FSL H8-0547. The sequence goes on along the minus strand of JBBODD010000001.1, from coordinate 2,700,871 downwards.
CATATCCGTCAAATTCATAATCACAGATCATAAGCTTGTGGGTATTATCCATGATTACCTGGGCTATCGTTTTATATCCTGTCTGGTTATTGTCATGAATCAGATTCAGCAGCAGTTTTGTTGACATGACATACATCTGCAGTGACTCGCCGTCTTTGCGGATTTCCGTTATGTCGCAGCCCATTTTCACATGCTTGGCAAGAACATCTTTAAAGTCGATATTGCAGACCGTATAGCTGTTGGCAATAACCGCATATTCCTGCTTGCTTCTGAGGAAATAATCAATATGATCTGACAGCTGGCGGATCGATCCGAACTCGCTGTACTGATCATTTAAATGCGGTGACGGGAAGAAGAACAGTCCGTCACGCTTTCTGTTTAAGTCCCATTGCTTTCCTGAACCAAGATGGTCCATTAGAGAACGGTACTGGTATTTCGGGAAGATTGCTACACTGTCAATATCCGAGTTCACCATATTCGATAAGATAAAGTCTATTAATCTGTAGCGTCCTGCAAACGGGACCGCTGCCATTGAACGATTTACCGTCAAGTCTTCGATAGCACTTGTATACGTTGTTGCATCAATAATTCCCAGCATCCTTTGATTCATAGCTGTTCCACCTCTCGTATTCGTTTTTTTTCATCGGAAATAAATAGGATTTCACTGCTGACACGCACATCGTACTTAACGGTTACGCTCCTGCCGTTTGCTCGACTAATTCTTCCGTTACTAAAATGACTTCATCAATATCTTTATCCGAACGAATGACCATGCCATCCGGCACAACAAGTCCCGACGGAACAATCGCATTCTCAATATAAACATTATTGCCAATGACAGCATCCGGCATGACGACCGTATTTTTAAGGAAGGAGTGCTGTCCTACTGTTACACCCTGGAAAAGGACGGATTTATGAATGGTGCCGTATACGACACAGCCTTCGTTTACTAAAGATTCCGTCACTTCTGCGCCTTCTGACAGATACTGCGGCGGCTGATTCGGGTTGACAGAATAAATTCTCCAGTTATTGTCGAAAAGATCAAGCTCAGGATCGGCTTTTAGAAGATCCATATTTGCTTCCCACAGACTTTTCACTGTGCCGACATCCTTCCAGTAGCCTTTAAATGGATACGCAACAAGCTTTTTCTTTTCGTCAAGAAGCAGCGGAAGAACATCTTTTCCAAAGTCGTGGCTTGAATATGGATTGCGCTCATCCATTTCCAAAAATTCCTTAAGAATGGACCATTTGAAAATATAGATCCCCATGGAAGCAAGATTGTTTTTCGGGTTTTGCGGTTTTTCATCAAACTCTATAACTTCAAGATTAGCGTCAGTATTTAAGATACCGAACCGGCTCGCTTCATCCCACGGGACTTCTTTTACCGAAATAGAGACGTCGGCGTCTTTTTCGATATGATAGTCAAGCATGTCGGAATAATCCATTTTGTAAATATGATCACCTGACAAAATGAGTACATATTCAGGATCATACTGTTTTAAATAATTCATATTCTGATAGATGGCACTCGCTGTTCCTTTGTACCATTTCACTTCTGAAGATTCAGCATATGGAGGAAGAACCGTTACTCCTCCGTTTTTACGGTCAAGATCCCATGCACTGCCGATTCCGATGTAGGAATTCAGGACTAGCGGCTGATACTGCGTCAGCACACCAACAGTATCAATACCGGAGTTGCAGCAGTTGCTCAGTGTAAAATCAATGATTCTGTATTTTCCTCCAAATGGAACAGCCGGTTTCGCCAGATTTTGTGTCAGTGAACTTAATCTGCTACCCTTTCCTCCTGCCAATAACATTGCGACGCACTTTTTTTTCACCATGGTTGATTGTCTCCTCTCGTTTTTTAACTGCGCGTAATATGGATATTCCATATGGCGGAATGGTCATTGATATATGGTAAGGCTGATTATGCATCTTGCCTTCCTGTGCTTTCAGTTCTTTCCTGTTGATCTGGCCCGAGCCTCCAAATACGGCATCATCGCTGTTCAGCGTTTCAACATATCTGGTGTCAATCGGCACTCCGACTTTATAGTCATGGTACGTTTCAGGAGTGAAGTTACAAACGACAACAAGCTGTTCGTTCGGCTTAATCCCTTTACGGATAAAAGAAAAAATACTCTGGTCCGAATTATTGACGTCAATCCATTCAAAGCCTTCCTGCGAATGGTCAAGCTCATAAAGCGGACGCTGCCGTTTATACAGGGCAAGCAGTTCTTTCACATATACTCTGGATTTTTGATGCATCTCAAAGTCATCAAGCACCCAGTCAAGCTCCTCAAGGTCTTTCCATTCGTCAAACTGGGCAAATTCTCCGCCCATAAAAAGCAGCTTTTTGCCTGGATGTGCAAGCATATAGCCGAGCAAAAGTCTGTACTGTGCAAACTTCTGCCAGTAGTCACCCGGCATTTTATTCAGCAGTGAACGTTTTCCATGGACCACTTCATCATGTGAAAGCGGAAGGATAAAATTCTCTGTGAAAGCGTAAATCAGGGAAAAAGAAACTTTGTGATGAAGATCTTTCCGCTGTTCAGGAGGGGCTTCCATGTATTTGAGGATATCGTTCATCCAGCCCATATTCCATTTATAATTAAATCCCAGTCCTCCATCAGAGACAGGAGATGTAACAAGAGGAAAATCCGTAGAATCTTCGGCAATCATCAGTACGGAAGGATCGTACTCAAATACTTTCTCATTCAGTTTTCTTAAAAACTGAACAGCGAACGCATTCTCGTGAGGTTCATCCGTATTCTGCCAGTAAATCATATTTGCAACAGCATCAACCCTGAAACCGTCGATGTGGAACATTTCAAGCCAGAAGAGAGCATTTGAAATCAGAAAACTCTGCACTTCCGGTTTTCCAAGATCAAAGTTCGCCGTACCCCAGACAATATTCTCCCTGTCTTCAAATTTCTCATATTCAAAAACCGGTTCCCCGTCAAAGAAATAAAGTCCGTGTGCATCTTTGCAGAAATGGCCTGGAACCCAGTCCATAATGACTCCCAGGTTATTCTGGTGGCAAAGATCTATAAATGTCATCAAGTCGTGCGGGGTGCCGTAACGGCTTGTAGCCGAATAATAGCCTGTGCCCTGATATCCCCATGAACGGTCATATGGGTGCTCAATGATCGGCAAAAGTTCGATATGTGTAAACCCATGCTCAAGAACATACGGAATCAAGACATCCGCAAGCTCTAAATATGTATAAAGGCTGCCGTCTTCTTTCTTTTTCCAAGAGCAGATATTCAGTTCATAAATGTACATAGGGCGCTGATAAATTTCCTTCTGGCGCTTTTTTCTCTGCCAGTTTTTATCATTCCAATTATACCCTCCAAGATTGTAAACAACAGAAGCTGTATTTGGCTTCAGCTCAGAATAAAAGGCAAATGGATCAGCCTTCAGGATCTTTTCCTGCTTTTTTGTGATAATCTCATATTTATAGAGATCACCCTCTTCGATGCCGGCAATAAAAGCAGACCAGATTCCCTGTTCATTCAGCTTCTCAAGCTTGTGTCCTGTGCCGTCCCAGTGATTAAAATCACCTGCAACCCGCACCTCAAGCGCATGAGGAGCCCAAACTGTGAATACTGTTCCGCTTACACCGTTTCGCACGCTGCTGCGGGCACCAAACAATTCATGAGCTCTGAACAAATTTCCTTCATGGAAAAGATGCACCTCAAAATCAGTTGGCGTAGCAAGATTCATTCCCATCACCCTTTCTATAAAGTAATCTTAATTCTTATTTCAATCAGAAGGAAGAATTACCTTTTTTGTAAGCGCTTCTACTTATTGACACGATATGTCATGAACAGTCATTCATTTTTCAAAACATTATTCTTTTAAAATGATGTCGAATAAAGAAAGGAAGGAAGGATAGAGTGTTGGTGAAATGAACATCAGTCTTATTTACTAAATAGAAACATATTCGATGAGAAAATCCGGGCATATTAACCAAAAAATACAATTTCAGCAAATTCCGTATGCTATATCACGAAAACAGTTATTTCGACAAATCCTCTTATATTTGTCGAAATTTTCACGACCTTTTAATCACGGTTTCTTTATTACCATTACATATACCTCTAATGGAAAACATTCAAACCTTTTTGAATAACAGAAATATATATTATTTGTTGAAAACATATTTTAAGGAAAAAAAAGATTTTTTGAAGTCTTATTTTAACGGGGAGAAGGTTTCATTCGTTCCTTGGAGACGGTCTAAGCTGCTTTGCGGGAGTTAATTTCGAGATCATGATTCACGGACGCATGATTTAGGATAAATACGTTCTATGCCGTTTTTCATACCTGCTTTTTATTTTCTTTTTTAACGACAAAAAAAGCGCTGCACATTGTGCAGCGCTTTTCAAATGATGACCCGTACGGGATTCGAACCCGTGTTACCGCCGTGAAAGGGCGGTGTCTTAACCGCTTGACCAACGGGCCGGAGCATGCCTTCTGGCGGAGAAGGAGGGATTTGAACCCTCGCGCCGCTTACGCGACCTACACCCTTAGCAGGGGCGCCTCTTCAGCCACTTGAGTACTTCCCCAGAATAAATGGCTCCGCAGGTAGGACTCGAACCTACGACCGATCGGTTAACAGCCGATAGCTCTACCACTGAGCTACTGCGGAAAATCATATATGCTCCTATAATAGGAATGGTGGGCCTAAATGGACTCGAACCATCGACCTCACGCTTATCAGGCGTGCGCTCTAACCAGCTGAGCTATAGGCCCATTATTGGAGCGGGTGATGGGAATCGAACCCACGACATCAGCTTGGAAGGCTGAGGTTTTACCATTAAACTACACCCGCAGTAAATAAAGATAAAATGGGGCGACTGATGGGAATCGAACCCACGAATGCCAGAGCCACAATCTGGTGCGTTAACCACTTCGCCACAACCGCCACTATCTGTAAAATTTTAAAGCTGCAAGATTTGCAAAAGCAAATGGTGGCTTGGGACGGAATCGAACCGCCGACACAAGGATTTTCAGTCCTTTGCTCTACCGACTGAGCTACCAAGCCTTTATAAAAATGGCGGTCCCGACCGGGATCGAACCGGCGATCTCCTGCGTGACAGGCAGGCATGTTAACCGCTACACCACGGGACCATTTGGTTGCGGGGACAGGATTTGAACCTGCGACCTTCGGGTTATGAGCCCGACGAGCTACCAGACTGCTCCACCCCGCGATAGTAATAAATAATGCTAATTTGTTTTGCTGAAGATAAAAGAAATGGAGGAGGTAGAGGGATTCGAACCCCCGCGGGGTTTGACCCCCCTGTCGGTTTTCAAGACCGATCCCTTCAGCCGGACTTGGGTATACCTCCGTATGAAAATAGAATGGTGGACCTTGTAGGACTCGAACCTACGACCGGACGGTTATGAGCCGTCTGCTCTAACCAACTGAGCTAAAGGTCCTTTTTTGGTAGCGGCGGAGGGAGTCGAACCCACGACCTCACGGGTATGAACCGTACGCTCTAGCCAGCTGAGCTACACCGCCCCAGGAACAAAGTCAATTACTTCTATTAAAATGGTGGAGCCTAGCGGGATCGAACCGCTGACCTCCTGCGTGCAAGGCAGGCGCTCTCCCAGCTGAGCTAAGGCCCCTAAAAATCCAATGGTCGGGAAGACAGGATTCGAACCTGCGACCCCTTGGTCCCAAACCAAGTGCTCTACCAAGCTGAGCTACTTCCCGTAATATGGCGCGCCCGATAGGAGTCGAACCCATAACCTTTTGATCCGTAGTCAAACGCTCTATCCAATTGAGCTACGGGCGCGTATAAAAATGTGTGTGGTGCCGAGGACCGGAATCGAACCGGTACGGTAGTCACCTACCGCAGGATTTTAAGTCCTGTGCGTCTGCCAGTTCCGCCACCCCGGCTTATTCAAAGAGCGGAAGACGGGATTCGAACCCGCGACCCCCACCTTGGCAAGGTGGTGTTCTACCACTGAACTACTTCCGCAATATCATGCGGGTGAAGGGACTCGAACCCCCACGTCAAAGACACTAGATCCTAAGTCTAGCGCGTCTGCCAATTCCGCCACACCCGCATATTAAGGAAAAATGGTGTGCCATGAAGGACTCGAACCTTCGACCCTCTGATTAAAAGTCAGATGCTCTACCGACTGAGCTAATGGCACATATATAAGAAACCTAGTGGTGCCGGCGAGAGGACTTGAACCCCCAACCTACTGATTACAAGTCAGTTGCTCTACCAATTGAGCTACACCGGCATTTATAAAAAGCATGTCCAGAAATCATATGGTGGAGGATGACGGGCTCGAACCGCCGACCCTCTGCTTGTAAGGCAGATGCTCTCCCAGCTGAGCTAATCCTCCGGGTTTAATTTTTGTCAGCAGCCTGGCAACGTCCTACTCTCACAGGGGGAAACCCCCAACTACCATCGGCGCTAAAGAGCTTAACTTCCGTGTTCGGCATGGGAACGGGTGTGACCTCTTTGCCATCATCACCAGACATAGTGACAAAAATTATTATACTATGAAATCCGAAGATTTCAAGCTTTTTTTGAAAGAAGTTATTCTTTCAAAACTGAATAACGTTTGATAACAAGATTCACGTGCAATTTACGCTTAGTTAGACTGTGGTTAAGTCCTCGAACGATTAGTATCTGTCAGCTCCACACGTCACCGCGCTTCCACCTCAGACCTATCAACCTGATCATCTTTCAGGGTTCTTACTCACAAATGTGATGGGAAATCTCATCTTGAGGGGGGCTTCATGCTTAGATGCTTTCAGCACTTATCCCTTCCGCACATAGCTACCCAGCGATGCCTTTGGCAAGACAACTGGTACACCAGCGGTGCGTCCATCCCGGTCCTCTCGTACTAAGGACAGCTCCTCTCAAATTTCCTGCGCCCACGACGGATAGGGACCGAACTGTCTCACGACGTTCTGAACCCAGCTCGCGTACCGCTTTAATGGGCGAACAGCCCAACCCTTGGGACCGACTACAGCCCCAGGATGCGATGAGCCGACATCGAGGTGCCAAACCTCCCCGTCGATGTGGACTCTTGGGGGAGATAAGCCTGTTATCCCCGGGGTAGCTTTTATCCGTTGAGCGATGGCCCTTCCATGCGGAACCACCGGATCACTAAGCCCGACTTTCGTCCCTGCTCGACTTGTAGGTCTCGCAGTCAAGCTCCCTTGTGCCTTTACACTCTGCGAATGATTTCCAACCATTCTGAGGGAACCTTTGGGCGCCTCCGTTACATTTTAGGAGGCGACCGCCCCAGTCAAACTGCCCGCCTGACACTGTCTCCCAGCCCGGTAAGGGCTGCGGGTTAGAATTTCAATACAGCAAGGGTAGTATCCCACCAATGCCTCCACCGAAGCTGGCGCTCCGGTTTCCAAGGCTCCTACCTATCCTGTACAAGCTGTACCAAAATTCAATATCAGGCTGCAGTAAAGCTCCACGGGGTCTTTCCGTCCTGTCGCGGGTAACCTGCATCTTCACAGGTACTATAATTTCACCGAGTCTCTCGTTGAGACAGTGCCCAGATCGTTACGCCTTTCGTGCGGGTCGGAACTTACCCGACAAGGAATTTCGCTACCTTAGGACCGTTATAGTTACGGCCGCCGTTTACTGGGGCTTCGGTTCAAAGCTTCGCTTGCGCTAACCTCTCCCCTTAACCTTCCAGCACCGGGCAGGCGTCAGCCCCTATACTTCGCCTTGCGGCTTCGCAGAGACCTGTGTTTTTGCTAAACAGTCGCCTGGGCCTATTCACTGCGGCTTTTCAGGGCTATTCACCCTAAAAAGCACCCCTTCTCCCGAAGTTACGGGGTCATTTTGCCGAGTTCCTTAACGAGAGTTCTCTCGCTCACCTTAGGATTCTCTCCTCGCCTACCTGTGTCGGTTTGCGGTACGGGCACCTCTCACCTCGCTAGAGGCTTTTCTTGGCAGTGTGGAATCAGGAACTTCGGTACTAAATTTCCCTCGCCATCACAGCTCAGCCTTATATGGGAAGCGGATTTGCCTACTTCCCGGCCTAACTGCTTGGACGCGCATATCCAACAGCGCGCTTGCCCTATCCTCCTGCGTCCCCCCATTGCTCAAATGGTGAGGAGGTGGTACAGGAATATCAACCTGTTGTCCATCGCCTACGCCTTTCGGCCTCGGCTTAGGTCCCGACTAACCCTGAGCGGACGAGCCTTCCTCAGGAAACCTTAGGCATTCGGTGGAGGGGATTCTCACCCCTCTTTCGCTACTCATACCGGCATTCTCACTTCTAAGCGCTCCACCAGTCCTTCCGGTCTGGCTTCGACGCCCTTAGAACGCTCTCCTACCACTGTTCGTAAGAACAGTCCGCAGCTTCGGTGATACGTTTAGCCCCGGTACATTTTCGGCGCAGAGTCACTCGACCAGTGAGCTATTACGCACTCTTTAAATGGTGGCTGCTTCTAAGCCAACATCCTGGTTGTCTAAGCAACTCCACATCCTTTTCCACTTAACGTATACTTTGGGACCTTAGCTGGCGGTCTGGGCTGTTTCCCTCTTGACTACGGATCTTATCACTCGCAGTCTGACTCCCGAGGAGCAAGTCTTTGGCATTCGGAGTTTGACTGAATTCGGTAACCCGATGAGGGCCCCTAGTCCAATCAGTGCTCTACCTCCAAGACTCTCATACTCGAGGCTAGCCCTAAAGCTATTTCGGAGAGAACCAGCTATCTCCAAGTTCGATTGGAATTTCTCCGCTACCCACACCTCATCCCCGCACTTTTCAACGTGCGTGGGTTCGGGCCTCCATTCAGTGTTACCTGAACTTCACCCTGGACATGGGTAGATCACCTGGTTTCGGGTCTACGACCACGTACTAATTCGCCCTATTCAGACTCGCTTTCGCTGCGGCTCCGTCTCATCAACTTAACCTTGCACGGGATCGTAACTCGCCGGTTCATTCTACAAAAGGCACGCCATCACCCGTTAACGGGCTCTGACTACTTGTAAGCACACGGTTTCAGGATCTTTTCACTCCCCTTCCGGGGTGCTTTTCACCTTTCCCTCACGGTACTGGTTCACTATCGGTCACTAGGTAGTATTTAGCCTTGGGAGATGGTCCTCCCGGATTCCGACGGGATTTCACGTGTCCCGCCGTACTCAGGATCCACTCTGGAGGGAACGAAGTTTCGACTACAGGGTTTTTACCTTCTATGACAGGCCTTTCCAGGCCGCTTCATCTACCCCGTTCCTTTGTAACTCCGTATAGAGTGTCCTACAACCCCAAGAGGCAAGCCTCTTGGTTTGGGCTGATTCCGTTTCGCTCGCCGCTACTTGGGAAATCGCATTTGCTTTCTCTTCCTCCGGGTACTTAGATGTTTCAGTTCCCCGGGTCTGCCTTCAGTACCCTATGTATTCAGGTAAAGATACTGTTCCATTACGAACAGTGGGTTTCCCCATTCGGAAATCTCTGGATCAAAGCTTACTTACAGCTCCCCAAAGCATATCGGTGTTAGTCCCGTCCTTCATCGGCTCCTAGTGCCAAGGCATCCACCGTGCGCCCTTCATAACTTAACCAAAATTGGTCAATCGTTTGTTTAGACTGTAAAGTCTAAGAAAATCACTATGGTAAGCGTAAATCTCAGTGAATTACTTGTTATCAATTACGTTATCCAGTTTTCAAAGAACAACCGGCAAATCAAGAATGATTGCCTTCTTTCATATAGAGAGAATGATCTCTCAAAACTAAACAAAAACCAAAAGCGACCTCATATCCTTAGAAAGGAGGTGATCCAGCCGCACCTTCCGATACGGCTACCTTGTTACGACTTCACCCCAATCATCTACCCCACCTTAGGCGGCTGGCTCCTTGCGGTTACCCCACCGACTTCGGGTGTTGCAAACTCTCGTGGTGTGACGGGCGGTGTGTACAAGGCCCGGGAACGTATTCACCGCGGCATGCTGATCCGCGATTACTAGCGATTCCAGCTTCATGCAGGCGAGTTGCAGCCTGCAATCCGAACTGAGAATGGTTTTATGGGATTGGCTAAACCTCGCGGTCTCGCAGCCCTTTGTACCATCCATTGTAGCACGTGTGTAGCCCAGGTCATAAGGGGCATGATGATTTGACGTCATCCCCACCTTCCTCCGGTTTGTCACCGGCAGTCACCTTAGAGTGCCCAACTGAATGCTGGCAACTAAGATCAAGGGTTGCGCTCGTTGCGGGACTTAACCCAACATCTCACGACACGAGCTGACGACAACCATGCACCACCTGTCACTTTGTCCCCCGAAGGGGAACCTTCTATCTCTAGAAGTGGCAAAGGATGTCAAGACCTGGTAAGGTTCTTCGCGTTGCTTCGAATTAAACCACATGCTCCACCGCTTGTGCGGGCCCCCGTCAATTCCTTTGAGTTTCAGTCTTGCGACCGTACTCCCCAGGCGGAGTGCTTAATGCGTTAGCTGCAGCACTAAAGGGCGGAAACCCTCTAACACTTAGCACTCATCGTTTACGGCGTGGACTACCAGGGTATCTAATCCTGTTCGCTCCCCACGCTTTCGCGCCTCAGCGTCAGTTACAGACCAGAGAGTCGCCTTCGCCACTGGTGTTCCTCCACATCTCTACGCATTTCACCGCTACACGTGGAATTCCACTCTCCTCTTCTGCACTCAAGTTTCCCAGTTTCCAATGACCCTCCCCGGTTGAGCCGGGGGCTTTCACATCAGACTTAAGAAACCGCCTGCGCGCGCTTTACGCCCAATAATTCCGGACAACGCTTGCCACCTACGTATTACCGCGGCTGCTGGCACGTAGTTAGCCGTGGCTTTCTGGTCAGGTACCGTCAAGGCACCGGCAGTTACTCCGGCACTTGTTCTTCCCTGACAACAGAGTTTTACGATCCGAAAACCTTCATCACTCACGCGGCGTTGCTCCGTCAGACTTTCGTCCATTGCGGAAGATTCCCTACTGCTGCCTCCCGTAGGAGTCTGGGCCGTGTCTCAGTCCCAGTGTGGCCGATCACCCTCTCAGGTCGGCTACGCATCGTCGCCTTGGTGAGCCGTTACCTCACCAACTAGCTAATGCGCCGCGGGCCCATCTGTAAGTGACAGCCGAAACCGTCTTTGAATGTCAAACCATGCGGTTTGACATAGTATCCGGTATTAGCTCCGGTTTCCCGGAGTTATCCCAGTCTTACAGGCAGGTTGCCCACGTGTTACTCACCCGTCCGCCGCTGACCTCCGAAGAGGTCCGCTCGACTTGCATGTATTAGGCACGCCGCCAGCGTTCGTCCTGAGCCAGGATCAAACTCTCCGAAGAAAATTTGTGACTCATAAATGTTGCTGACTTAAAAAATTTAAAACGTTTGGTACGCTTTTGGTTTTGTTTAGTTTTCAAAGATCATTTCCGCTTCCTGCGAAGCTTTATTAGAATAACAAATCGCCTTTACAAAGTCAAGCGTTTTTTTCACTTTTCTTTTTCTCAGGCACCGTTGCTCTCACGCGTTTTTCGCGGCAACGAATAATAATATACCACGCTGATTTCCCCATTGCAATAGCATTTTTATCTTTTTGCAAAAAAAATGTTATAAAAGAAAACGCACTGAAATCAGCGCGTTTCAGACTCATTTTCTGAATGAAGGAGATTCAGAAGTTTTTGTTTCATTGAAAGAAATTCAGGCGATGTAAGAATATGCTCCGTTCTGGGCCGGCCTAAGGGAACGGGTATTTGTTCAATGATCCTGCCCGGCCTCGGAGAAAATACGGCAATCCTGTCAGAAAGATAGATTGCCTCATCCATATCGTGTGTGATAAAGAGAGCTGTTTTTCCAGAGGTTTCACATATTCTGATAAACCATTTTTGAAGATCAAGCCTTGTCATCGCATCAAGCTTTCCAAAAGGTTCATCCAATAATAGAAGGTCTCTGCCGCTCAGAAAGGCCCTGAGAAAGTTAGCCCTCTGTCTCATTCCTCCGGACAGCATAGAAGGATAATGATGTTCAAATCCCTCAAGACCGAACTGCGGAAATAATGAGAGTGCTTCTGCACGAGCTTTGTCTTTTCCTGTTCCCTGAAGCTCCAAAGGCAAAATAACATTTTCAAGAATCGTTCTCCACGGAAACAGGACATCGCTTTGAGGCATATACCCGGCATGACCTGTTTGATTCGTTATATCTTTCCCTCTGTAGTGAACAGATCCGACGCTTGGGCTGTTTACCCCGGCGATGATATCCAGAAGCGTGCTTTTTCCGCATCCGCTTGGACCAATGATGCTGACAAATTCCCCTTTTTCTACTATAAGATCAGATGGAAGCAGGACGGTTTGATTTCCAGGATAAGTTTTGCCTGCTCCTTTAAGCGTCAGCATGCTACTTTTCATCCTTCGGCAAAAATTCGTTTGTGTAGGCTTCACTCGGTTCGATGTTTTCTTCAATCAGTTTCTTATCATACATCCAGTCCGCATACCGGTCCCAAACCTCTTCTTTTTGAATGCCCCATTTTTCTGCATCGCCCTTATAATGCTTACTTAGCCACTTCTGGCTCTCCTTTACAAGTTCTTTATTTATTTCAGGCACATGTTTAATGAGAATATCCGCTGCCTCGTCCGGACTCTCAATGGCAAACTCATATCCTTGTGCTGTGGCCTCCATGAAAGCCCCGACCACGTCCTTCTCTTTCTTTATTTTCGACTCGCTTGCAGCAAGGACTGGTGTGTAGTAGTTAAGCGCAGGGTCAAGATCCTTAAGATAGATATAATTCAGTTCGACTCCCTGTCTTTTAGCTTCAATTCCATCCCATCCTTCAAAAATCCATTGAAAGTCTGTATCCCTGCCTATCGATTTAAAGAAATCAGTCGCACCGAGGGTGACGTAATCCACTTTATCAAAGTCTGCTTCATCCTGGTTCATAACAGCACGGATGACTGCTTCTTCAGTTGGAGACCCCCAGCCGCCGTATCGTTTCCCTTCAAAATCTTCAGGCGATACAATTCCTTCTTCTTTCAAAGAGGCAAACGCGGATGTGTTTTCCTGAATAATAGCTGCAATTGAAACGACCGGCAGGCCGGCAGATCGTGCATGCGTGATATTTTCCTGGTGGCTGACTGCAAAATCAATCTCGCCCGATGCAAGAATTTGGTCTGCGCTTACTCCCTCACCCGGTTCTACAATTTCAACGTCCAGTCCCGCTTCCTTATAGAAGCCTTTCTCTTTAGCAGCATAAATACCTGTATGATTTGTGTTTGGAAACCAATCCAGCATGACCTTTACTTTTTTTGATTCTTCAGTTGAGGCGTTCTCAGCTGAACCGCATCCTGTCATCAAAATGGATGCACTGAATACTGTGACGAGAATTTTCCGCAGATTTTTCATTGATTTCCTCCATATCAGTTTTGCTTGTGCGCTTTGTACTTCCAGGGCATTGCCAATCTTGCCAGCAGTTCAATGGCAGCAAAGATTAAGAGACTTAGTGCAACAATAACAATGATCACTGCAAATACCTTTTCTGTTAGAAAAGACTGCGAGGATCTGGTGAGTATAACCCCAAGACCTTTGCTTGCCCCCAGCCATTCACCGATTACCGCCCCCATCACACTGTATGTTCCCGCAATTTTCAGACCCGAAAAAAAATACGGCATAGAAGCGGGCAGCTTTAATTTAAGAAAGAGCTGGCGCTTACCGGCTCCCATTGTTTTCATCAGCTTGACCATATCCCTGTCAGCCTGGCTGAATCCGTCCGCCAGATTAATAGCAATCGGGAAAAAACAGACTAGCGCTGTTACAATAACCTTCGGCAGCATTCCAAAGCCAAACCAGATAATCAAAAGCGGCGCCAGAGCAATAATCGGAATTGTCTGCGAGAGAACGAGCAGCGGTTCCACAGCACTTCTAATCCATTTGGACTGGTCGATTAAAACAGCAATGGCCACACCTGCAGCTGCCGCAATTAAAAGTCCAAGCAATGCCTCAGAAAGCGTCTGAAGGATATGAACGCCGAGCGTTCCTCTCATTTCAAACAATGTAAGGAAAATGTCTGTTGGCTTCGGCAGGATCCACTTCTCAATTTCAAAAAGCGCAACAGCCATTTCCCACATAAAAAGTAAAACAGTCAGAACTCCTGCCGGCAGCGCCATTCCCGATAAAGATTCAGCGATATTTCTGGAGTTTTTCATCCATAGTTACTCCTTCAGCAGGGCGATAATGAATCTTCATATGCGTCATCACTTCGCTTGCACCTGCAGCGATACAGGCATCCTGAGCCTGTTTGACAATTTCAAGCAGATGATTGAGCTCACCCTCCATAACGGTCTCCATCGCGCCGACTTCATATTTGACACCCGACTGCTGCACCACTTCGATGGCTTTGTCGACAATCTCGTATGTATTCCCGTCTGCTGATTTCGGAAGTACCTGAAATGCTAGATTTACACTGGACATGATTAATTCCTCCTTTTCTTTCTGTGAATCTCTTAGAAAACGCAAAAAAGGCTGCCGGTTAGGGCAGCCTTAAGCATTCGCAAAGTTCATGGAAAAAAGACTCTTTTCCTGTATCCCTCCGCTGGCATTACCCAGATCAGGTTAAAGGGTCGATACAAGAATCAGTATCCTCTCAGCCGAGTTCACTCAGCTCCCCTGCTTCTATAAGATTCATGGAAACTATAGCAAGTTTTACAGGACTTGTAAAGAAAGGAAAAACACTTTCCGCTATTTTCTGAAAAAAAATAGAATTTAAGCTTGTCGAATTTTGCAGTTTCCTGTATAGTAGTGTCTAAATCATATATCGCATTTGACCACTTGGGGAGCCGCCGGCTGAGAGTGAACGTTATGTTCTGACCCGTTGAACCTGTTAAGTTAAAGCTTACGTAGGGATGTGGCGATGGATTCAAGTGATAACCCAACCAAAGCAGTGCGTGGAAACCATCCGACATTCCCCGCATTGCTTTTTTTCATGGAGAAAAGGCCCCGGTCGAATGCCGAAAAGGGGTAAAATCATGCAAACAAATAAGCGCCTGGTTTTTTTATTAGAAGCAGCGATTCTTGCTGCCATTGCCTTTCTTTTAGATCTAGCGACAAGCTTTATCGGCAAAATGCCGCAGGGAGGCTCCATTTCACTTGCGATGGTACCGGTATTGATCATGGGATTCCGACACGGTCTGAAGGGCGGACTGCTGACTGGCTTTCTCCTCGGACTGCTGCAGACGGTCATGGGCTATACGACCATTGTCCATCCTGTTCAGGGTTTTCTGGACTACTTTGCCGCCTTTACAGTAGTTGGTGCCGGAGGTATTTTTTATAAACATATTCAGAACTCACTTAATCCTTTAAACAAAGGGCGCCTGATTCTTTATGTCACACTTGCCGCTTTCCTTGGAAGCTTCCTGAGATTTGCAGCCCATACACTCGCAGGTGCTGTCTTTTTCGCCGAGTTTGCAGGAGATCAGCCGGTGCTATTATATTCAGCAGGGTACAATGCATCCTACATGATTCCGACATTTATCATCTGTACGATCATTCTTGTGCTGATGCTGATGACTTCAAAAGCGCTGATTGTAAATAGAAAATAGAGAAAAGCACCGGAAATCCGGTGCTTTTTATCATAATCTCTTCTTTTTCAGCATGTATTAATAGTAATAGATTTCCTAATGGAGGCCATGAAATGAATCTCACATACTCCCTCATGCTGATTGCTTTTTTGCTATCCGTCTGTCATTTTTTGTATGGCTACTTTGAAGCGCTGCGAATCAGCGGCGAAGATGGCCCTGTCAGAGGATGGTCGGTTGTTTTTTCATTTCCCCTCGGATTTGTTTTTGCCTATTTTGCAGCGGTTTTTAACCAGCAAATCTAAGTTAGAACCCGGCAGATGTCTGCCGGGTCTTTTTGATGCCTCCGGCGGGATTCGAACCCGCACTCCTTTCGTAAGCATAGGCTAAGGGGAACACGCTTCCCTACGGATTTTCACCGGCAGGAATTTCACCTGCCTCAGCATAGTTGCTTTTCGGTGCTTCTGAAACCTTCGCCTTGCGACCCGGTTCTACTGTTTTCCGGCGCTCTTCCCTTCTAGAGCTACGGAGGCTTATTAAGAGTCTCTGCTTTCACAGAGACTCCCGCGGGAGTTTACAGCAGCTTTTCTATTAAACTCTCAACATACTCGTTCATGTTTCCAAAAGAATATCCTGTCATTTGTGCTTTTGTCACATCCAGCGTCCAGTCACCCGGAAGACCGTACGGAGACGCGTTTTCTTTTGTCACTTCTCCTGTAATGACTGCGGGTTTGTCTGCAGCACTCTCAATCCTGCCGATCAGTTCTCTCAGAGAGAAATTGTCTTCAAACGCTATATTATACGCTCCTGTCAGCCTTTCTTTTCCTGCATGAAAAAGAAAACCTGCAGCATCTTCAGATGAAGTGAAGCTGAAAGAAACATCATCATTTTTCGCGCCAATGGGCTCTTCTTTTTTCACTTTGTCTACATGAAATAAGAAGCGCTCGGTGTAATCATCTGTTCCGATGACCAGAGCAGGCCTGACAACAGCAACTGGCACTTTCGCATTCTGGAACAAATACGCTTCGGCACCGCGCTTTGCCTCCTGATAACCGGTCATTCCCCCATATTCTTTACGGTGTTTAAAGGTCGGGTCGAACAAGAGCGGGTCAAAATCCGTTTCCTTTCGCTCTTTGCCAAATTCATAGACAGCCATTGTTGATGTAAAGATATAATGGCCTATTTTACCCTCAAGCGCTTCATAAGCCGTTTTGGCTTCAAGCGGCGAGAAACAGGATTGATCATAGACAGTGTCCCATTGCCTTCCTTCAAAAGCCCGGGTCATTGATTCTTTCTTTTCCCGGTCAATGACAAGACGCTCGACTCCGTCTCCAAAATCATCCCGGGTTCTTCCTCTTGTTGCGACCGTCACAATTACTCCGTCCTCGAGAAGCTTATGAACAAGTCTCTTCCCAAAAAACTGTGTGCCTCCAAGTATTAACGCGGTTTTCAATGCAGTTTCATCTCCTTTTATGTATTCAGCTGCGCTGACAATTCCTTCAGATTCCAGCCGAATGCTGTCTCCGGATGATCGGTGCCTTCAATTGCATACGTATCCTCTCCCACTTTTTCAGGGCTGTAGCGCTCATAGAACCCCTTTGACGGGTTGTCATTCATTACCCACAGCATCATCGATTGATAGTTCAGGTTCATCAGCTCCTCTGCTGCCGCACGAACCAGACTCTTACCAACACCTGCGCCTTGTGCTTCTTTCAGAAGATAGATGGCGTATAATTCGCCGTCATAGCCGTATTCCTGAGACCTGGACGGACCAAATCCCGCAAACCCGACAATTTTGCCCTCTTCATCTTCTGCAACGAACACAGTATCCGGATTTATACTGTGCCAGATTTTCTCTTTGCTTTCGTAAGTCAGACTTTTTAAAAATGAATCTGCTACGATTCCCTTATACGTTGTCCGCCAGCTGTCGACGTGTACAATTGCAATTTGCTTTGCATCTTCTCTGGCAGCTTTTCTGATCAGTACCTTCATTTTTCAACACTCCTTGCTGACTAAAATTCGACAACTTTCAATAAAAACCCTGTTTCAAAAGGAGTTTCTTTTTTTGCAGAGAATAAGTTTATTAGACTTATTCAATTGGAGGCTTACCGTGAAAATCGTACTTCATGCCGCCCTGTCCATTTTTTATATCGTTTACTTTACCGCCGTTTTTTACGTTTTATTTCTGTTTTTAAATATCCCGGGGTCTGTGATTTCCGGCACAATCATATGCCTGCTTCTCCTTGGCCTCTTTATCTATTCCGTTTATGAAATGATTCACAGCAAAGAACGGAACCTTCTTTTTTTCAGAGGGCTGTCAGGAACGATCGCCCTTTCGGCAACAAGTATCGGCCTGATCATTACGCTGTTTTTCGTTGTGCTGATGAACATCATGACCACTCATGTGAATTACCAGAGCATCAGCCCGCGCGAAAAATTCGAATTCCAGGTCAATGCCTTTCTTCCGGTTGATCCTTACGAAGATTACAAAGACCAGGCAATGACGAAAACAATCTCACATATGACCGTTTTTTATCCGTCACTTAAGAAAAAGGATCTTGAACTGGCAGAAAACGAGTTTAAACAGGCAAGAGAAATAAGCAGGCGTCTGCTCGGCGAGATCGAGGATCAGCCTATAGATCTTCTTCTTTTAGACGAATCGCCTGATTCTCTGCACGAGCTTGATTATCTGGATTATATGGGATTTTACGACCACAACAAAAAAACGATGGCAGTTGTCATTCCGGATGAATACAATGCCTCATCTCCTGTTGTGATTGAAACGTTTTACCACGAATATTCTCATTATTATTTAGAAAAGACACTTGAGAAGCTCGGCATTGAGCCTTACAAAATCCCGATCTGGTTTAATGAAGGACTGGCTGAATATGCGGGGTATAACGGGAAAGAGGTGCTTATCCCCCTTCAGACTACCGTTTCTTTTTACGATCTCATCAATCCGGGAGACTGGGCAAATGCCCTTGAGAAAAGTACGGACGCTGACATTTATACTCAAAGCTATTATGCTGTAAAGATGCTTGCTGATGAATTTGGAGAAGAGATGATCCTCCAGCTGCTGAAGGAAACAAAAGCTGCCGGAAGTTTTGAAGAAGCCCTTAAAAATAAAACCGGATATACGTATGAAGAGTTAGAGAGAAAATTAAAAGAGCAGTAAAGATGAAAAGAGCACCAGGGAACAGCCCGGGTGCTCTTTTCCGTTTTACACGGCTTGTTTTTCAGGAATTTCTGCTCCGGTTTTTTTCTCAGTCATAAAAAGAAGCACACCGGCAACAATGATTCCGCCGCCAATCACCTGCGTAAGGAGAACCGTTTCCGCCAAAAAGAAATAGGCCAGGATAATCGAGCCCACCGGTTCAAACAGAATGGCGACCGAGATGACATTTGTCGAAATCCACTTCAGCGACCAGTTAAACAGCGAATGCCCAAGCAGGGTCGGGACGGCCGCAAGCAGAAGAAAATACATCCAGTCCTGCTGCGGATAGCCGCTGAGCGGATACTTCAGAGCCAGACAGTAGATTAGAAGTGTCACAGAGCTTACGGCATAGACGATGAACGTATAAAGCGTCAGAGAGTGCCTTTTCCTCACTCCCTGGCCAAAAAGAAGGTATGCCGTGACCATCGCACAGGCTGCCAGAGCAAGAAAATCTCCGAACAGAGCGAGGCCGCTGATCCTGAAATCCCCCCAGCTGATAACAGCACTGCCGGCAATCGCCAGCAGGGCACTGATTACTGCTCTGATCGAAACCCTTTCTTTAAAAAAGAAATACGTTCCGATAAAAGCAAACAGCGGCTGCAGCGTCACGAGAACAACCGAGCTTGCCACAGACGTGTAGTTCAGGGATTCAAACCAGAGGATAAAATGAAAGGCAAGCAGCACCCCGGCCAGAGCGGAATAGCTCCAGTCTTTCCGTGACATCGTCTTTAGCTGCGGCAGACATTTTGCCAGAAAAAGAGGCAGAACAAGCAGCGTGGAAAAAAACAGCCTGTAAAACGCAATAACCGGCGCAGGAGCAGATGTCAGTTTGACAAAAATAGCGGATGTTGAAACAGCCGCAACTCCCACAGCCAGTGCGATATATGGATACAAAGTGGTTTTGTTCATGTTTTTTCTCCTTCACCATTCACTCATTTCCATTATACTGCATGACGGACCCGGCAATTTGCAGAATATTATTTTCAAAACTTTCAAAAAATAGTTATAATGAAAGCGTAACCATTTAAATGTTCCGGGAGGTCCTATGCATTCACTCAAAAACAAAACCATCGGCCAATTACTGAAAGATACCGTTTCTGCATACGGAAATAGAGATGCGGTCGTCTATTCAAAAGAAAACATCCGCTATACCTATGATGAGTTTTACCGCGAGACAACAAAACTTGCAAAAGCATTAATCGGACTTGGCGTAAAAAAAGGCGAAAACATTGCCATATGGGCCACGAATGTTCCTGAATGGCTGCTCCTTCAGTTTGCATCAGCCCGCATCGGGGCCGTGCTTGTCACTGTCAACACCAGCTATCAAAGCAGTGAACTTAAGTATCTGCTGCAGCAGTCCGACTCTGCCGCTCTCTTTTTAATCGACGGCTTTAAGGGAACATCTTACGTTGATCTGGTCCGCTCCATCACGACTGAAACCTCTTCAGAAAACAGCTCACAGCCTGCACTCCCTTACTTGAAGAATCTCATTTACATAGGCCAAAACGAAGCACCGGAGGGAATGCTCAGCTGGAACGATCTTCTCGTCCGCGGCATGAAAGTGACGGATGAAGAACTTGCAGAACGCGAGAGTCTGCTCACACCTGAAGGCGTTATCAATATGCAGTATACGTCAGGTACAACCGGTTTTCCGAAAGGCGTTATGCTGACGCATCATAATATCGTCAACAACGGGTTTTTGGTGGCAAGTGCGATGAATTTGACTCATGAAGACCGCCTGTGTATTCCCGTCCCGTTTTTCCACTGCTTCGGCTGCGTTCTCGGCGTGCTTGCCTGCGTTTCAGTCGGCGCAGCAATGGTTCCGATTGTGGAATTCGATCCCGACCTTGTTCTTCAGACGGTTGAAATAGAAAAATGCACCGGGCTGCATGGCGTGCCAACGATGTTTATTGCAGAGCTGAACTCTCCTAATTTCAAAAAATACGACCTCTCCACTTTAAGAACAGGCATTATGGCTGGCTCCACCTGTCCGATTGAAGTGATGAAAAAAGTAATGAACGACATGGGCATGTCTGAAATCACAATCGCCTACGGACAAACAGAATCCTCGCCTGTTATTACGCAGACGACTGTAACAGATTCCATCGAACGCAAAGTGGAAACAGTGGGCAAGGCACATCCGCATGTGGAAGTGAAAATTATCGATCCCGTTACAGGAGAAGAAGTGCCAAGAGGCGTGCAGGGCGAGCTGTGCACAAGAGGGTATCTTGTCATGAAAGGGTATTACAAAATGCCGGAGGCTACTGAGGAAGCTATTGATAAACAGGGCTGGCTTCACACCGGCGACCTGGCCACGATGGATGAGCACGGCTATGTTGTCATCACCGGACGCCTCAAGGATATGATTATTCGCGGCGGCGAGAATGTCTATCCGCGTGAAATTGAAGAGTTCCTTTACCGTCATGAAGACATAGTGGACGTTCAGGTGATTGGCATTCCGGATGAAAAATACGGAGAAAGAGTCGCAGCCTGCATCGTTTTAAAAGAAGGCGCAGCACTTACTGCTGATGACGTAAAAGCCTTCTGCAGAGGACAGCTGTCCCACTATAAAATCCCTGAATACTACACCTTTGTCAAAGACTATCCGATGACCGCTTCAGGAAAAATCCAGAAATACAAACTCAGAGAACAGGTAAAACAGGAACTGGCCAGAGAACTGTCTGAAAAAAGCTGAGAAGAGATTCCTTAAGACAGGTTTGATAGAATAATAGCAGAAGGGAGAGATTAACATGCTTACTTATACACTGAACGTACGGGAAGAACTGATGAAAGAAACAGAGCACATGACAGATGAACAGCTGAACCTGAAACCTTCACAGGATGTCTGGAGTCCCGGACAGATTCTCGACCATCTCTATCTGATGGAAACCGTCATAACAGGCGGCCTCAAGCACGTATTGATGAACGGTGAGAAAAAGGATGCCTCAGAAAAACCGCTCCAACTCGTTATTGACCGCTCGCACAAAGTGCCGGCACCTGATAACCTGAAGCCGGCAGATGGCCCCTTTTCAAAGGATGAGCTGTATGCGAAGCTTGACCGGTCACGCCGGGAGCTCATTAACTTTGCAGAAACAGCACCTGAACACGACCTGGAAGCAAAGGCGATGAAGCATCCGCATCTCGGAGACCTTTCTCTTAAACAGTGGATTGAATTTATCGGATATCATGAAAAAAGACATCTCCTTCAGCTGCTCGAAGTGCGAAGTGCGGTTTCCTGAAGAGAGGCTCTCACAGAAGCCATATAAAAAAGCGCAGACACCGTCTGCGCTTTTTTTGTTCCTGATTATGTATTCAGGAGCCTCACCAGCAATACCACTTCTTCCAGATTTCCCATGACTCCTTAGGAACTTGCGGGAAACAATCTTCCCATTCTTTCTTCGTATACTTTTTCCAGCCCCATCCCCACCAGAACTTGGTCCAGCAATAATAATACTTGCCGTCGTATTTCACCGTATTTGCTTCATACTTGTTTTTCTGGCTGCTTCCATAATCATATTTCGTATTCTTGTCCCCAAAGAAATAAGAGAAGACCGAATCAAGAAACGAGTCGAACGAATTTTGCTGCGGCTGCGAATAATTGTATCCGGAAGCAAGAGCAGATGTCGGAGCAAAAAGAGCAGAAATAAGGACGAAAGCAATAACTGCATGTTTCAACTTTTTCAGAATGTTCACCTCCTTTACAAAGATTTCCTGACATTAGTATTTTACACGATAAGTTCTCAATAGAGAACAAAATAGTGTAATAAGCCTATGTAAATTTTGATTCTTTTTATTCATATAACGCCCAACCACAACCAGTAATGGTATTATTTAATAGGTACTACTTACATAAAAGGAGCTTGAAACTGTGAAAAAAGGACTTAAAATTGCAGCTGCAGCTGTCTTGGTGCTGCTCTCGGCCGGGGTGATCGGCGTCTGGACAATGGTTTACCTGAAGAACACGGGTGCTGAAGAACATCCAACCGCCGCTGAAACCAACCGGCCCCCTCAGCAAGTGCAGGATTATGGGGACACAGAAAATCCTGAATACGCTGATGCAGGTGAATTCATCAAAAAATTTCATGAGTTCTATAATCAAACAACCGGCTGGGAAAGAATCAATGATCTGAACATGCCTGACCAAATTGCCCGGGCTGAAGCAGCCAAGGCCTATGCCGGCCATTTCATTCCCCTGACAGAAGATTCCGCTTTAAAAGCAGATCTTGAAGCCATCACCATGCATGCCGACAGTGTCATCGCAGGAAACGCTGAAACCGTCCTGACTCTCCACCGTTATTTTCATGATTTAGATATTGCCGTAAACGGATATGTCCATGAGCAAATTTTCGGAGTAACCGAAAGCAAATAAAAAACAGTCAAAACTTTTTTCGTTTTGACTGTTTTTTCTATTGCAACATAGTGAATGTCGGAGTATAATTTAGTATATCGCCAAAAGCAACTGGCACTAATTCTATACGGGGCATTAGCTCAGCTGGGAGAGCGCTACGCTGGCAGCGTAGAGGTCATCGGTTCGATCCCGTTATGCTCCATATCCGGAAACCCTTGTGCAGCAAGGGTTTTTTTGTTTTATAAAATAATTGTCAAACCGCTGCTTTCTTTTATCCTTCCATCTGAAAACTGGCACCCTTCCCCATTTGACTTTCTGTCGCTCTTTCTTATATAGTTTAGTTAACTAAACTTTACTAAAACAACGAGGTCATATGATGAATGTTCTATCAAACCGTCGATTTTTATTCACCTGGCTGTCCGGTGTGTTTGTGACACTCGGATTTTCCATATTCTTTTTGAGTGTATCCTGGCTTACCATTGATGTGCTTGAACAGCCCGGTCTTCTTGGGCTGATTATGACAGCCGTTTCTCTTCCAAGAGTGCTGATGATGGTCTTTGGCGGCGTATTTGCAGACCGCTATCAGAAAAGCAGGCTGCTGTTTCTGACAAACATTGTGCAGGCACTGCTCATGGCTGTGATGGTGCTGCTTCACGTGACAGAATCTTATTCGGTTACAGCTCTGCTTGTGATCGCTGTTTCCTTCGGGATTCTTGACGGTATTTCTTATCCTGCTCTTTCATCGCTCCTGCCGACTCTTGTTAAAAAGAAGGAGCTTCACCGCGCCAATTCGCTTTTTCAGGGATCACTTGAACTGATGTTTGTGATTGGCCCGTTTCTGGCCGGGCTGCTTTTGACGCTTGGAGGATATTCTCTGAGCTTTGGAACCTCGAGTGCACTGATTTTCCTTGCGGCCGCATTGATTCTTCCGAAATGGATCGGCGACTCGGTGCCGGATGCAAGGAAGCTGTCGATGCGCTATGTTATAGACGATTTAAAGGAAGGGATTTCGTATGTGTCCAAAACGCCTGTGCTGCGGTCCGGAACGCTTGCCATCGCCTCTGTTAACCTGTTTGTGATGGGTCCTGTCATTATGAGCATACCCATTCTTGTGGGCGAGCGCGGAGGCACGCCATTTGATCTGAGTCTGATTGAAGGCGGCCTTGCAGTCGGAACGTTTGCCGCAAGCTTCCTTATGCTGATGCTCAGGTCGGTGCACCGCGGTCGTTTTGTTTACAGGGCTCTCTTTTTAACTGCAATCGCGTTTTTCTTTTATACCCAGGCCGAGTCCATCTCGCTTCTCGCTCTTTCAGCCGGACTGAGCGGATTTATGCTGATGCTGGTTTATCTGCCTGCCGTGACGGTTATGCAGGAACACAGTGATCAGGATAAGCTCGGCAGGGTCATGAGCATCATGGCGCTCGCCGCCTCCGGGCTTGAACCTGTTGCCTTTTCGGTTCTGTCCGTTCTCGTCGCATTGTCCGTGCCTATTCAGACGCTCCTGCTTGTTTTTGCAGGATTGATGCTTGCAGCGGCCATCTTCTTATACATCAAGGGCGGCACTCTGCGAAAAACACCTTAACCCGAAAGGAATGAAGCCTGTGGATTCGCTGAAAAAACAGCAAATTGTTCAAATGTACCGGCAGATTGATGAGCTTGACCTCCTGCTGACACAATACTTTACCGATCTGAATGATTTTAATCTGACCTATCAGCAGGAACAAATCCTGTTGCTGTTTAAAAGACAAAAGACCTGGACAACAACGGAAATTGCCATGCGCATGAATATTTCGAAGAGCGCAGTCAGCCAGGTGTTAAAAGTACTTCAGCAGGAGACATTCATCCGCAAGGAAAAAAATCCGGAAAACCTTCGCGAAAGCTTTATTCATCTTGATGTGCAGGGAGTGGCTTATTCTAATAAAATTGACGAGATTGAAGATCGTCTGACTGAGGAATTATTTTCTCTCTTTGCTGAGGATGATTTGAATACGGTAACGAAAGCATTCAATTTGATGATTAATTATCTTAAAAAGTAACGCCCGTTCCGCCGGTTATACAAGTAGAATCAGCCAAAAAGCCATAGAAAAAAGAGCTGCATCCTAAAACCTGCAGCTCTTTCCTTTACCTAAAACTTAAACTTTTTCAGTTCTTCCTGAAGCTCGCCGGCAATCTGGCTCAGTGAAGCAGCCGAAGCGGAAACCTCCTGCATGGCCGAGAGCTGTTCCTTTGAAGAAACGGCAGCACTTTTTGAATTCAGGGATGTATCAGTCGCTGCGTTTGCAAGCGAATGGATTCGTTCGTTTACGTGCTTGGATGCCCCTGCCATTTCTTTTGCATACCTGGACACGTCTTCAATTTTTTCAGAGACTAAATGGATGGAAGAAATGATGTTCTGGAAGGCATGACCGGCTTCGTTCATGGCCTCAGTTCCTTTTTTAACTTCGCCTTCCCCCTGTGCCATGGAAGAAATCGCAGTGCTTGCATCATTCTGAATATGGCCGATCAGTTCGTCAATTTGATCAGCTGATTCTTTGGACTGCTCTGCAAGCTTTCTGACTTCATCGGCTACTATGGCAAAGCCCCGTCCGTGCTCGCCCGCCCGAGCAGCTTCAATGGCGGCGTTCAATGACAGAAGATTTGTCTGATCTGCAATTCCTGTAATCATTTCCGCAATTTTCCCGATTTCTTTTGACCTGTTCCCCAAGTTGGCAAGCAGGTTTGAAGTGACGGCAACAGAAGTTTGTATAGCGCCCATTTGCACGACCGCTTTTTTAACAAGAATATTCCCTTCTGATGCCTGCTTTGCAGCTGTCTGTGATTCTTTTGAAACCTCAGCTGAGGATTCAGCAATCTGAAGGACTCCGCCTGCCATCTCTTCCATGGAGTGAACTGAGCGATTGGCACTTTCAGATGAGGTGGTGGCATCTTCTGCTATCCCCTGAATGGTCGCTGTCACCTGCAGGGCAGAGGCAGAAGACTGTTCTGCCGAAGCATCAAGCTGCTGGGAAGCTGCAGCAACCTGGCTTGAGGTTTCTGAAACCCGCTGCATAAACGCCTTTAAATTCACTGTCATCGCATTGGAAGCAAGAATCAGGCGGCCAATCTCATCCTGTGATTTCGTCTGGATCAGGTCGCCGTTAAGGTCTCCTTCTGAAATCGTCTCAAGCCTGTTCACAATAAGTGCGGCAGCTCTTGAAATTCCGCCGGCACTGAATAGGCCGACAATGAGCGCTGCAGCAAATGCGAGCACGGATGCAACGATAATAATAAGTTCTGATTGGAAGCCTGTTTGAAGCGCCTCAGATGTTTGGTCATTTGTAATACTGTTTTGTATTTCTACAACATCAGACCAGGCATCAATGGCCTCCTGGCTGTATGGGAGGCATTTTTCCTCCATCAGCTGAATGGCCTCATCCTTTTGTCCGCTGTCGTACAATGGGATGATTTCTTCCACAACAAGCTTTCTCCACTTGATGGTTTTTTCATCGGCCTCTGTCAGAGCGGATTCTACATCTTTGGAAATCTCCCCGTTTTTAATCGCATCGTGGAGGACTTTTTCCGTTTCTATTGCCCGTTCTGTTTCTTCTAAAAATTGCTCTTTAAACTCATCCCTGTCAAACAAGATATAATCCCGGGCAATCTTTGCACGGTTTGCCACGCTGAATGTCATCGAATTTGCAGATTCCAAAAACACAAGGTCGTTCTCTGTCATTTCCTCAACGTCTTCTGAAATCCGGTTGATTGTCACATAGCTGAACACGGCAATAATAACCAGCAGCATTAAGACAATGGCATAGCTCATTAAGATTTTCCATTTAATGCTTTTCATCTTTTCCTCCCCATGCGGAATCTCTTTCTGGTCATACGGCACAGCGCCGTCATGATCAGTCCTGTTCTTAATGGCCGGTTGCGCTACTTGCTCCTGATTGTCCAAGCGCCCATATATAGACAATCCATCACTGCATTCCAGTTTTTCTTATCATCTTTATTATCGGACTGATCAATCTTCCCTTTAAGAGCTGATTCTTCATGGGAGAAAAAATTTTGACGGGAAAGAGGGAAACGAATGAGGCTATTGTTTAATAAAAGCCTGAATCCTCCTGTTTTTCAGTTCAGCCACATAAATTGTTCCATTCGCATCCACTGCAAGATCATGCGGAATTTTCATCTGGCCTTCTTTGCTGCCCCAGGTGCCGAATCGCTCAAGTATTGTTCCTTGTTTGTCTAAGACAATGATCTGACTTGTAAAGTTTCCTTCTGCACCGTTCAGGGAATCGCCGCCGTCAACAACGTAAATGTTCCCGTCACTTGCCGCTTCTACACCAAACGGCCTGCCGATCTCCGGCATGTCCCAGCGGTCAAGATACTGTCCATTTTTATCAAAAACCTGTATGCGTGCATTGCTGCGGTCTGCAACATAGATCCTGCCTTCGCTGTCGCTGCTGATTCCGTGAGGCAAGTTGAATTCTCCCGGTTGGCTGCCAGGCTTATCAATCTGCCATTCCAGTTTTCCTTCTCTGTCAAACTTCACAATCCTCCGGTTTCGGTAGCCATCTGCAACAGCAAAAGATCCATCATCCATGACCGTTACATCTGTAGGGCGCGCAAATGTGTATTCATCCATGAAAACAGGAAAGTTTGGAAGCAGATTTCGAATGCGGAGACTCCATTCCAAACCCGTTTGGTAATCCTCCCCGAATGATTGCATCAGCTTCCCTTCTGGACTCAATTTAAAGACCTTGTTCAAAGAAACGTCGGTCACCCAGATGTTATCCTCGCTGTCGATTTCAAGGCCATGCGGAGATTTGAACATGCCTTCTCCCATAATTCGTTTAACTTTTTTTGTTTTTCCGTCCAAAACGACAATCGTTGGTTCTTTAATAAAATTTTTTCCGCTGTACTCTCCGCTTGCTCTGTGAAAATAGTAAATATCTCCTTCAGAGTTAACTGCCACACCGCTTCCTTCGCCTGCTGCGCTTTTCTCCTCAGGCGTTTTCGGCCAGAGAACTACAGGCGAATAAGTTTTTGTTACCGGTATTACAACCTGCTTTTCTTTAAAAATAACGTCTGATCCTCCCTGGCTGAACCATACGATTAATCCTGTGATGCTGAGTGCCTCCAAAAGAAGAGTGTTTACTTTATTCATGTTTTGTTCCTCCGATTAATCTAGTTGATGATGACTCTGCCTATCGTACAGGAATCTTCTTCATCTAAAAACGGACGGCAGGATGGGATTGAATAGGACCTGAGGCGCAGAAAAAAAACACTCAGAATTTCTGAGTGTCTGAAACAGCGTCTATTTTTTTGAAACGGAAGCATCGATCAGCTCCCAATCCTGAAACTCCTCTTCGCCTGCATTCTGTATCTCAGCGGCCGTTCCATTCTCAGGGGTGCCGTTTTCAACCCCCAGTACTTTGCCGCTGTTTACAGCACTGAAGCGGTAGGTTCCATCCCAATGATCTGTAATTTTCCATTGTTGGTTGCCGTAGCCGAAATACTCCCATATTTGCACAGCATCTCCGGCAGTGACTCCTGATGCATCCAGCACAAATTTGCTGTCGCCTGCGTGAATTTTATAAGATCCGGGTGCAGCGTTTTCTATCTTCCATACATGTTCCCCGCCCGGCTGAAGTCTTGTTTTAGAGCCATTGTCCTTTCCTTCAGGTACAAGGAATTTCCCGCTTGTCTTCTCGGCAATTTTAAAGGAAGCGGTGCTCTCGATAATGGTTCTGCCGGCAATTTTCCCATTTGCAGCCGATGCAGTAATGATGCTTCGTCCGTGGCCTGTCATATGGATTTCTGCGCTGTCATCATCTGTTTTTTTGATTTCTGCTGCATCAGGATTACTTGAGTGCCATTTTAGTTTTTGATGCTTGCCTGTTACGGATGCAGAAAGCTTATGCACACCTCCAAGCGGAAGGGTCACTTTTTTATGATCCATGACGACTGCGGCAGAATCCTCGCCTTCTTTCCAAACCCCTTTTAACGGGTACACATCAAGGGACACAATTTTCACGCTTCCTCCTTTCGTGTAAAAGCTCATCCCGTCACTTGCTCCGTCCGGAAAGATCACATTGGAGAAAACGGCCGCGCCGTCGTTTCCGAACACCTCTACAGAAGATTCATCCACAAAGATACTGAATTTCACCCGCCTGTTCTTAGGTTCAGCGCCGGTTTCATGATAAGTCGAGAACTTGTCGGAGAAACTGACGTCTCCAGATTGAGACCGGTCAAAGAACATGATGCCTTCTGAAGCCTTGTAGCCCGCAATCGTTTTTTGAGAATCGGATTCTCTCAGCCCGAATCCGAATTCTGCCTTGCTGTTTTCAGGCAGTTCTATTTCAGCTTCAATTTCATACGATGTAGCTTTTATATCCGCAAGCAGGTTTGCATCGTCAGGCTTCACAGTTTTGTTGCTCCACGAGAAACCGGCGCCTCTTAACTGCTCAAGCTCTTCAAGAGGATTCTGGAACAATCGTACGCCTTCTCCAGGAACGGTTTTGAGCGTCAGTTCACGAGGAACCGACATTTGGCCTTTCCACGGGGATGTCGGGAAAGCGAAGGGATAATCCCAGTTGCTCATCCAGCCCAGTGAGATTCTGCGCCCGTCTTCTTCCGGAATTTCGGCAAACGACATCGCCGCATACATTTCCTTGCCGAACTCATTTTTCAGCACTTTTCCAGCGGGATTATCACTCTCGAAACGTTTTCCGTCAAAGGTTCCCGTAAAATATTCCGAATCCGATCCGCCTGTTTTCGGATTTGCACCGGTACTGATGGACAGCACCCATTTCTTTTTGGACGGATCTCCGTCTACCGGCAGCTGAAAGAAATCCGGGCATTCCCATACTCCCCCTCTGACGTAGTCCCCGTAGCCAAATGATTCAATCATTTCCCAGTCCAGAAGATTTTGAGATGTAAAGAAACGGATATGATCTCCTCCGGAAATGACCATCACCCACTGATTATGCTCCCCGTCCCAGACGACTTTTGGATCTCTGAAATCCCAGCCTTCTCCGCCGTAGAATTCCCCGATATTCGGGATAATGGGATTGCCGTCATAAAAATTCCACGTTCGGCCTTTATCTTTGCTGTAGGCAACGCCGACCTTCTGATCGCCATTGTGTTTTTCAGGATTAAAGGAAGTATAGAAGGCAATCAGTCCGGAACCTTCCTTATCAAATAATCCGGACGCATTCGTTTTATCAACTACGGCAGACCCTGACCAGGCGTGCCCCATTTCATTCCAGGGAATGGCAATCGGAAGCCTTTTCCAGTGAACAAGGTCCGTGCTGACCGCATGTGCCCACTTTCCGCCGTCCTGATGGAAAAGATGATACTCTCCCTCGTAGTAAACGAGGCCATTAGGATCACTTGCATACCCCCTTGCCTGTGTAAAGTGATACTGCGGGCGGTAAAGCTCGGAATAATACGAGTCATGCTGTTCTCCGTATACATGCTGGAAAAAGGCTGTGCCGTTGTATACATTTAATCCGTATTTTCCGCTTGAATAGGCTGAGTCTTTTGCAGAAATGGCCGGATCAGCATAGCCGTCAAAATAAACCTTTATATCTTTTCCGACCGCATGAATCTCAACATGATAGAGTTTGCCGGGCTCTAATTCCCTGTCCGCCATGCCAAGGGTACGGTCTCCTTTCAAATCAAGCAGACGGATTCGGTTTGGATTCGGATCCAGTGTTAGCATATAGCCTTCACTGGCATCTGCTTTTCCTCTGAAAACAAGACCAGCCGTACCGAATGGAGTTTGGGAATCTATTTTCAAATCGGCTTCAAGGACAAAATCATCCCCTGCTGTTTCAGCCATCCGAAAGGTATTTTCTTCAGACGGACTCGTTCCTCCAATACCTTCAAGATGAGGCGCCCATTCTCCATTAACCGGCTGCCAGCCCTCCAGGTTGGACTGAAGATCACTCAGCTGAATGTTTTGAAAAGCGGCATGTCCGTCAGCATGAAAGCCCAAAAATCCTTTTGAATTTGAACGGTCTTCAGCCTCTAAAACCGGCTTACCTCTGTTTTGCCAAAATACCTGCAGGGAAGATCCCTCTGCTTTGACCTTTACGTGATAAAGCGTTCCATGGTCAATCGTCATCTGTTTTTCCGCAAGAACCTTTTTCTTCTGAACGTCTATAAGCTG
Source organism: Bacillus sp. FSL H8-0547 (assembly GCA_038002745.1). Taxonomy (NCBI): domain Bacteria; kingdom Bacillati; phylum Bacillota; class Bacilli; order Caryophanales; family Bacillaceae; genus Bacillus; species Bacillus sp. FSL H8-0547. The sequence continues at coordinate 2,669,641 of JBBODD010000001.1, read as the reverse complement.
CAACATATTTTTTCCGGCATCCGCCTTTACCTGATATGCTTTTGTGCCGGTTTTGTCTGATCTGAAAAGCAGGGAGGCGGAGGCGTCATTTTCTTTTATTAGGAGGTCTGATTCAAAAATGAAATCTTTCGAAGAAACCGTTGAAACGGAATAGTGTTCCCCACCCTCTCCCGGCAATGCTTCCAGCCCGTCAGGTCCAGCCTGCCAGTTTCCTTTTTTCATAGAGAGGCCCGTCAGGTTTGTCCGTATTTCGTGCAGCTTCACTTTGCTGAAATGAAGAGTTCCGTTCTCGGCCTGAAATCCTGTATATCCCTTTGAAAAGCTGTGGTCCGTAGCCTCCATAACGGTTTTCCCGTTTACAGAAACCGTTATCGAAGGGCCATCTGCCACTGTTTTAACCTTTACGCCGTCTAAATCCTTCAGCTTCACCGGCACAGTTTTTAATGAGCGGCCTTGATTCAGCGTTCCAAGTGATACCGTGCTTTTTTTTGCATCAAGCCTCACTTTATACCCTTCTGTCCCTGTTTCATTTGCCCGAAAAACAAGGGATGCTGCACTTTTTCTCTCCAGTTTCATTGTTGCTTCATACTCAAGATAACCGGACGTTTCTGAATTCGATAGGATGAGAGCCGGCTGTTTTCCCGCTTTTCCCCTTAACGATCCGTCTGAATCCTTTGTCCAGCTGCCTGACAAAGCTGAATATCCGAAAATGGCAGTATTCCGCTCGTTCGCTGCCCCTTTGAACTCAGTTAAGGTAAAAACAGAAAAAAGCAAAGCTGCCGCAGCTGCCAGTTTAAGAAGCGTTCTTTTTTTCATTTCATCCATCCCCTCGCAATAATTAAGCGCTTACATTATTTCTTTTTTAAAAAACGGGACGTATTTAATCAATCCCGTTATCTGCTGATAATCTTTTGACCGTTTCAAGTGAAGGCATTGCAGCAATGGCTCCAATCTTTGTACAGACTGCGGCTCCCGCCACGTTGCTGAAGGCCGTCATTTTTTCTACCGCTGCCATGTCAGAAGCGGCTTCCCTCGGATTCTCCCCGTCTGCAAGCTGATAAAGAAACGCGCCGACAAAGGCGTCTCCGGCACCCGTGGAATCGATGGACTTTACCTTTATACTTGAAACAGCGGCTCTTTCTTTCCGGTTTGAAACCACGGTTCCTGCACTTCCTAATGTAACGGCAATCAGCCCGCTGCAGAACTTGTTCAATGCATCAAGGCCTGCCTGGATACTTTCTTCTCCTGAAATCAGCGCCAATTCCTCCCCGCTCATTTTGATAAAATCAGCGAGTTTCATGGCCTCTTGAGTAAGACTAATAAACAGGCTTTCTCTGCCTTTCCACAAATCCTGTCTGTAGTTTGGATCGAACGAAATGAATTTTCCCATGCGCTTTGCTTTTCCCATTAAATCCAAATACATGGAACGCAGCGGTTTTTCCAGCAGGGCTGTCGCCGAACCAAAATGAAGGATGGACGCCTGATTCCACTTTTCTTCATCTATATCCCGCTCCGTTAAAAAACCGTCTGCTCCTCTATTGAAAAGAAAGTCCCGTTCACCGTTTTTTTGAAGAGATACAAACGCAAGCGTCGTTTTATAATCAGGATCAAAAACAAGCATGGATGTATCTGCGCCCGCATCATCCAGCGTTTTCTTCAGAAACTGCCCGAACGGATCATTCCCGGCTTTGCCGCAAAAAGAAGCCCTGCCGCCAAGCTTGGCAATTGCCGCACAAACATTCGCGGGTGCTCCTCCTGCCTGCTTTTCAAACTTCCTTCCTTCTGCAAGATGGACATCCGGTTCTGTGCAGTAAAAATCAATCAGCCCTTCTCCGATGCAAATAACAGACCTTTCCACATCCATCACTCCTTCCGCTTCCAGATGGAGGAGAGTTCATGCAGCTCGAGTGATTTGACATGTACCGTTCCGCCATTTGATGCCACCTGCAAAACACTCTCCTCCGGCTGAGGAAAAATCAGGCCAGTGATGGCGCATTCTCCGTCATTTCCAAAAATCTCGATGGATGATGAATCAAGCAGCAGCTGCAGGCGGATACAGTGATTCTTCATCTTTAACGGCGCCTCCTGAACGGCAGGAAAGGACGCTGAAAAGTCGGACTCCCCGGAGTGCGTTCTGTCTGCTGAGAGGATTTCAGACTGCGGATCATAAGAAATAATAGTTCTGTCTGCCTCTGAATGAAGGATCATCAGCTCCAGCCCGGCATCCCCCTCAAACTCAGCCTCCAGGTTCAGTTCCATCAAAGTACCTTTCAATGGAATCACTGCGTGTTTTTCTGCGGACACAAAAAGATGGTGACAGGTTTCTCCCGCTTTTCTAAGGTCCTGTATTTCCGGGACCGGTTTTTGGATAAGATGAAGGCCGTCTCTACCTGCAGAAAGTGACAGCTCCCTCGGGAACGTCATAGCGCCGCGCCATTCCCCTGTCGGCACTTGATTGGCATATCGCCAGTTGCTCATCCACCCCATGTATATGCGGCGGTCAGGAAGGTCTGAGAAGCTTACGCCTGCATAGTTGTCTCTGCCGTGATCAAGCCACAGCACCCCATCTTTTTCCCGGTCATTCACAAAGGTTTCTCCGTCAAATTCACCGATAAAATACTGAGTTCTCGACCCCTCTGAGTAATCACCTGTATCACCCAGACTGACGAGCATGACCCATTTTTCCTTTCCTTCACCTGAAGGAAGCGGAAACAGATCCGGGCACTCCCAGAATCCCGCGTGTGATCCCTCTGCAAACTCACTCGCAAACTGCCAGTCTATCAAGTTTTCCGACTTGTAAATAGTCGCACTTTGCCCTGTGGCAAGAATCATGATCCAGCGCTGCGTATCCATGTGCCAGAACACCTTCGGATCCCGGTAATCGGTCTTCGATTCATCCGCAAGAACGGGATTGCCGCTGTATTTTGTCCAGGACCGTCCGTTATCGCTGCTGTAGGCAAGGCATTGACGCTGACGGGCTCTGTCTGTGCCCGGATAGGTGTCATGACTCGTATAAACGGCGACCAGTCCCGGTTCGTCATCGAAAAAACCGGTTGAGTTGTCCCAGTCAACAACCGCGCTTCCAGAGAAGATGGCTCCGTGTTCACCAGGATACAGGGCAATCGGAAGATGCTCCCAGTGAATCAGATCCCTGCTCACCGCATGCCCCCAGTGCATGGGACCCCAAACTGTGCTGTAAGGGTGATACTGATAAAACAAATGATATTCGCCTTTAAAATACACCATTCCGTTAGGATCATTCATCCACTTCTCCTTCGGTGAAAAGTGAAACTGCGGGCGGTATTTTTCTGATAGAATCGGCTTCACTTAAAAAACTCCTTTTTCATAAAATAAGAGGCTGCTGATGATTAAGCAGCCCCTGCATTCCGGTTATTGCTGGGTGCGGTCATACCCTTTCTGCTTAATCTCAAGCCACTCCTGCAGCCCCAGACGGTCAAGCTCGGCAAGGTATTCTTTCCATTCTGACTCTGCTTTTCCAGTTGTCATCCATTCTGCACGCTTTCGATTAATATAAGCAAACAGATCGGCTTCAATCGATGAAAGTTTATCAAGCTCTTCAAGCGAGAAGAAAACCTTCGGATACGTGTTTTCAGCTTTCATGTGCGGGACCATGACTTCTTTCATTAAATCCAGTCTCCATGCTGCATCATCCGGTTTAGTAGTGACAGAGCCGTAGTACTCATCCAAAATGGCAAGCGGCCCGTTTATGCTTGTTTTCTGGCGGACTTCAACCGGGGCAGCCCCCTCAAGAGGCAGATGCTTCAGCATATTTGAAGCTTCATCATACTCAAAAATGTTTTGCTGCTTATCATCCCCGTAAGTTCCCCAGTTGTTCTGAACGGACTGCAGCGGGTCGTACAGCTCATCAATCCACTTCGCAGTCAGTTCAAGGTTTTTGTTTGAACTTGTGATGACCATTCTTCCTCTGTCAAAGCCCATGCCGTTCGTTCTCGCAACGTTTACATTTCCATCCGGCCCTGCCACTGGAGGCATAAGATCATATTTCTCGTTCATGCCGGTGATATTTGCTTTATCCCATGTAAAATACATGCCGTAACGTTCATCTTTTCCTTTCGCCAGATACGTATTCCAGTCATGTTCAAACGCTTCAACATCAATCAGTCCTTCTTTGTAGAGATCACTGAAGTACATAATGGCCTCTTTATATCCGTCCTCTGCAGCTGTCAGGATCACTTTGCCTTCGTTGCTTACAACCGTGTGATCCCAGTTGTCTCCAAGTCCGAATGCGCCGAACAAGAAGGCCGGATCCTCCCCTCCGTGATTGATGATAAAGGACATAGGAATTTCATCCGCTTTGCCGTTGCCGTTTGGATCCTGCGTTTTAAAGGCGATCAATACCTGTTTCAGCTCTTCTGTCGTCTTTGGCATCTCCAGTCCAAGCTTGTTCAGCCATTCCTTATTGATCCACGGGAAATCATCGACTGAGTGAATGTTTTCTTTCCCCGTGCCAAGCTCTTCAATCCACGGGAATGCATAAATGTGGCCGTCTGGAGCGGTCATCATCGCTTTGTATTCAGGTGATGAATCAAGCACTTTTTTCAGATTCGGCATATGCTTTTCAATTAACTCTTCAACAGGAATAATGGCCCCGTCTTTGGCAAGCTTCAGCAGGTCATAATCGCCGTAGCCCGCATCCATGATCGCATCCGGCAAATCGCCGCTTGCCATGGCAAGGTTTCTCTTTTCTGCAAACACATCGTTCGTATAGTTCTTCCACTGAATCTGAACACCCGTTTTTTCTTCCAGTCGCTTATAGAGCAGCTTTTCATTTGGATCCTTCGGCGCAAGCGGCGAGCTTTGCGTGATAAACTTCAGCGTCACCTCTTCCTTCAGCGGAAAAGAGATATCCTTTAATTCATAATCCTCAGAGGATGCGACATTTTTGCTTGTGCACCCGGATAGTAATACAGCTGCAATTGCGGCTGCCCCTACAGCTTTTTTCACGTGTTTCATGACCATTTCCCCCTGTGTTTGTTATTTTAATGAACCAACCATAACCCCTTTTTCAAAATACTTCTGGAAAAACGGATACATAATAATCAGCGGAAGGCTTGAAATGACAATCGCTGAATATTTGATCATCTCAGAAACCTTGGCAAGCTCGGCCATTGCCAGCTGATCGCTGATCATGCCGGGTTCAGCCTGGTTCTGAATTAAAATAGATCTTAAGACAAGCTGCAAAGGATGCATGTTCGGATCTTCCAGGTAGATCATTGCGTCAAAGTATGAGTTCCACTGTCCCACAAAGGCATACAGAGCAAGAACAAAGATGATTGGTTTTGAAAGCGGTATGACAATTTTGAAGAAAATCAGCAGATCTGACGCCCCGTCTACTTTTGCCGCTTCATGCAGTTCATGGGGAATTCCCTTAAAGTACGTTCTTGCAAGTATGATATTCCACACATTTACAGCCCCCGGGAGCAAAATTGCCCAGACTGTATTCAGCATGCCAAGGTCCTTCACAACCAGATACGTTGGAATTAGACCGCCGCTGAAAAACATCGTAACCAGGAAAAACGTCATAAACGCGTTTTTCCCGACAAACCCTTTTGTCGCAAGAGGAAACGCAGCAAATATGGAAACGACGACAGTTATAAAGGCAAATCCGGCGGAGTAAAGCATCGCATTCACAAATCCCCGCACCATGGAATCATCCGACAGAATCCGTTTGTAGCCTTCAAGGCTCCAGTCAGAGACGTTAAAGGAAAGTCCCTGATTCAAAAGAACCGTCGGATCCATGAAGGAAGCGATGACGACATAAACCAGCGGCACAAGAACTACAAGCACTGCCAGGCAGAGAAAAACGGCATTCAGAGACAGGATGATCCGGTCAACGCGTGTATGTTTAATCATGAAAATCCTCCTCTCGGATTAATAGAGTCCTTCTCCCTCGTTCAGTTTTTTGACCACAAAATTCACAACCACAAGTAAGATGACATTGATAACGGAGTTAAAAAGGCCGACTGCAGTAGAATAGGCGTAATCTCCAGCCTGAAGTCCGATTTTGTACACGTAGGTCGGAAGGATTTCCGACGTTGGAAGGTTCATGGCTGTCTGCATCAGAAATGCTTTTTCAAAGCCGATTGCCATGATGCCACCTGCACCTAAAATAAAGATAATAGCCATAAGCGGTTTTAAAGCTGGCAGATCAATATGAATCATCCGCTGCAGAATATTGGCTCCGTCTATCGTTGCGGCCTGATGCAGCTCCGGGTCCACATTCGCAAGTGCCGCCACATAGACGATGGACGACCATCCCGCAGCCTGCCAGATGCCTGAAAGAATATAAATCGATCTGAAGTATTCCGGATCGGACATAAACATGACCGGCTTTCCTGTAAGAAACGTAATGAAGTGATTAATCGGACCTGTCGGTGCTAAAAAGATAAACAGCATCCCTACAATAACAACAACCGAAATGAAATTTGGCGCATATAAGAACAGCTGAATATTTTTCTTAATAGCTGCTCTTCTGACTTGATTCAGCATCAGAGCAAGGACAATCGGAATCGGAAATCCAAGCAAAAGCCCGTACAGGCTGAGCTTAAGCGTGCTCATAAAAATCGTTTCAAAATTGGGCGAGGTCAAAAACTCCTGGAAATGCTTAAGCCCAACCCACTCGCTTCCCCAGATTCCCTTTATCGTGCTGAAATCTTTAAAGGCAATGATTGCCCCGTACATTGGAACATACTTAAATACAATTGTGAGAATAACAGCAGGCGCAATCAGCAAATACAGAAAGTAATTCTTTTTCACATACTCCCATTTGTATTTGGGTTTTGCCTCCGGCTTTACGATGACAGCGCTCTCATCTTTTGCCTTCACTGCCTCCTGCATACAGCTCCCCCCTTTACAGAAAACGCATATAAGCGCTTTCATAATGTTGCAGAGATCTTTATCTGTTGTCCCTGTACATTCACTTTATCAAATGCTCCATTCAAAAAAGTTTGATTTCTTTGGAAGAAGAAGTTTAATATTTTTGGTTCATTTATGGTACAGGGTGATGCAGACAGAGGATACCTGCAGCAAATCGTGTTTCAGAAAAAAATAAGCCGATCCTCAGCGGAATCGGCTCTGCATTTTGACGTTTTATTTGGGCTTTAAATGCTAACAAATGTTTCAGCTTTCCACAACCAAAATTTCCCGTCATTCCTTCTTATCGATATCATCGAGACTTCCATTTATTTTTGCGACAGCTTTATCGGCGGATTTTTTTACGTCCTTTCTGCCTATTCCGATGTCTTCAAATAATTCTTTCAAAGAATCGCTTATGACTGGATAAGCCGGTGAAACAGGACGGTTTTTTGAGTAGTTTAGGGCCTGATGAACAAAAATATTTTTAGGATAGGATGAGAGTTCCGGAAATGATTTGGATACTGAAAATCGGGCAGGCATGTCGCCTGTTATGTCAACGTATTTTCTGGAACCTTCATAGCTTGTCAAATACTTTATAAACGCCCATGCCTCTTTCGGATGCCTGGATTCAGCTGATATGCCGAGCGCCCAGCCTCCATTTGGGGTCACCTGGCGCGTCCCTTTCGGCAAAGGTGCCACTCCGTAATCCTCTCCAAGCTTAAAATCAGGGAAATTCTTTTCAATTTCTTCAAGCATCCATGAACCCATGACAGACATTCCAAGGTGACCTGTTACAAACGGATCGGGAGGCATTTCAACAGAAGCAACTCCGTGGCGGTGATAAAGATCCTGATAGAATTGCAGGGCTTTTATGGCGTTGTTTGAATCCAGATAACCGGATGCCGTTTTCCCGTCAGGACTTAGAACATCCGCGCCGAATTGCCACAGCAGCGGCGTTTTAAAGTAGGCTGGAGATTCCCCGCCGCTGAACCCCTGTGCAGGATCAATTCCATAAACCCCTTTTGCGGGATCATTGATTTCTTTCGCAAGCTTCACTGCCTCGTCCCATGACATTGGGTCGGCAGGATCCTGTGATGGAAGCGGCAGTCCCGCCTTTTTAAAAAGGTGAATGTTATAAAACAAGGCCACACCGGATTCCGCGATGGGAGACAGATAGATGTCTCCTTTATATTTCATCCCTTCAAGTGTTGAATGAGGGATATCGTCGATCTGTCCTTCTGCTTTCATTTCTTTATCAATGGAAAGCAGCGCACCCGAATTTGCATAAAGCCCAAGGTTGGGACTGTCGATCGACATAATGTCAGGAGGGCTTCCTGCGGCAATTTCCGTCCTCAGCCTTAATTCATAATCCCCATACGGAATAGCGTTCATGTTAATCTTTATGCCGGGATGAGCTGATTCAAAAGCTGAAATCAGCTCAATATAGGCTTCATTTTCAAGCTTTGTCCCATAATTCCGCCAGAAAGTCAGTTCAATAGCTTCGGATTTTCCGGATGACCGTTCCTCATCGTTCCTTTCATCAGTTGAAAACAGGTTGAAGGATGAATAGGCATAATACACGCCTGCAAGGATCAGCAGAAGGATGGGGATAAGTATAACCGCACCTTTTTTCATCTGCTTTTTCCTCCTCCCATGCTCAAAGCAGACTTCCTGTATTCAGCCGGTGTCTGTCCGATGTGTTTTTTAAAGACAGTACTGAAATAATTGGAATTAGAGTAGCCTGTTAAGTAGGCAATATCAATCACTTTCAGCTGTCTGTCTTTTAACAATCTGCATGCATGCTTCATCCGTACCTCCACCAAATAATCACTGAAAGTATGTCCGACATGCAGCTTAAAAAGTTCGGACAAATAAGCACTGTTAATATGAAATTGATCAGCCAGCACACTAAGTGATATTTCATTTGCAAAATTCAGGTCGAGGTATCGGCGCACGTTTTCCACAATGGATAAGCCGTTTGGCGAAGAGCGGAACGTGTTTACCTTCTGGATAATACTGTGAGCAAAATCCGTCAGCTGCTCAATGACTTTTTCATGGGAGGTTAATTCTCCAATACTCTGCTGGCATGTCCACATCGTCTGGTTCATTTGTTCTCTGTCCAAATCATATTTCACAGCAAGCGATTCAAGCAGCAAAAGGATCCTGCCGGCTGCAAAAGAAAAGGACAGCATTGACTTAGTCTTTGCTTCATTTAAAAGCTCTAGAATCAGTATGCTACAGTCTCGCATTCGGCCATTTTCAATCAGATTGACTGCTTTTTTCTCGAGATCAGGAGAGAGCTCATATACCTCTTTATGAAATGTTCCGTCGATCACTTGTGATTTTTCATCAGGATCACTCTGGCTCCAGGCAAGCAGGGCAGAAATGTAGCCTGTTTTTAGCTCTGATGCTGATACCTGCTTGCCTATTCCGATGACGGTTTCTGCTCCAAGATATTTTTTTACATACGTTTGAACCTTTTTGATCATGGTGGATGTTTCAAAAGCGTTCCTGTCTGATGAACACTGAAGAAAATGGATCATGCCTGCATACCCGGCATCATGAAAAGCGTACGCCCTTTCATACGTTCCCGCTATTTCTTTGCAGAGCATTTTGAAGGGAAGCCATAGCTCCTTTACTGAATATCTGTCTGACCTGAGTTCCACGGTAAAAAATTGAACCGAATTTTCTTTATTGGCGAGAAAGTCCATCTCAAAGTGATGCAGTCTTTCGGCAGCTGACTCAGTCCAGTCCTGTTTTACGAGCTGAAGGATATATTGTTCCTTCATTTCTTCCAGCTGCGTGTGAACAAGCCTTGTCATTTTATCTGCTTCAATCTGCTTCATTTTTTCAGCTGCTATTTCTTCCTTCACCCTTCTTAAAGCTCCTGCTAGCTCGTCTGGAGCAACAGGCTTGAGCAAATAATCCTTTACTCCTTCAACCAGGGACGACCTTACATAGTCAAAATCGGAATACCCCGATAACACAATAACTTTTACACCGGGAAACTCACGGTGACATCTTCCAGCGAATTCAATCCCGTCCATCACAGGCATCCGGACGTCCGTAATGACGACATCTGCCTTCATTTCTTTCACAAGCTGAAGCGCTTCCTTTCCATTTGATGCTTCTCCGGCAATCAGGAATCCTTCTTCTTCCCAGTTTGCTTTCATTTTCAGCCCTCTGCGCACTTGAATTTCATCGTCCGCCAGTATGACCTTCATCATGTATATCCCCCTCATTTCCCTTTATACATAATGCAATGCTTGTCCCTGCTCCTTCTTCTGACTGAATGCTGATTGAAAACCGGCTCCCGCAGAACAGCTTCAGCCTCCCAATGACATTTCTCAGCCCAATGCTGCTTCCTCCACTGTCCAGAACGGTTTCGTATCCTTTCTCTTCGGCTAAGATCTTCGATGCCATCTCCTTTGACATGCCTATGCCATCGTCATCTATCAAAATAGTTAACTTATTATCTTTCCATTCGGTCCTAATCAGAATTTCCGCCTCTGTTTTTTGTATTAGACTATATTTAACCGCATTTTCTACAAGCGGCTGAATGATAAATTTGCAGATGGGAAAGGATGCTGCTGCCGGATCTTCTTCTATAATAAAGCTGACTGCCCCATCATATCTGAGCTTTACAATTTCGATGAAGTCACGGATATAGGCAAGCTCTTCTCCTAATTTGACAATATCCGTTTTTGTATTTAATGAATATCTCATCATTCTTCCGAGAAAGATGCTTACATCCAGTACTTCCTTCTGTTTATTCTGCAGGGCGAGACTCCCAATGACTTCTAGCGTATTGTTTAAAAAATGCGGATTAATCTGCAAAAGCAGAGCTTTATACTCAGCATCCTTTCTTCGGAGATTTGCCTCATATTCTGTTTTGATGAGGTCATTCAGCTTTTCCACGGTATGATCAAACACCTTAATGGCGTATCCCACCTCATGATTATAGGATTTAATGGTCGGCATAAACGACCTAGCTCCTTCAAGATCTCCATTTTCTACAAATTTCATGGCATTAGTAAGCTTACCGAGAGGACGGACAATGTTGGAAGAAAGGACATACGAAGCAAGGATTGTCAGCAGAAAGATCACTCCGCTAAAAAAGAATAATTTTTTCTGCAGCCTGTCAATTTCTGCGAAAAGCTCAGAAGTTGTGATTTCACTGAAAAGCGTCCAATTGCCTATCTTTAATTTTTGAAAAAAAACAAGATAATCTTTACCCCCGTATTCCGTTTCAATAAGCCCATTTGACTGATTCATCCGTTCAATGTTTCCAAGACTGTCCTTTAATACGGATACAGGTGTTTCCACCTTGCCGGACAACACGTTCTTTCCGTTTTCATCCAGAAGATAAACGCGTCCGTTATCCCCTAGTTTAATTTTTCCAAGCGCAGTCTCAAGAAGCGAAGCTGGAAAACTGACTTTAATGATTCCCGATAAATCAAGCATCTGCATATCAAAAAGAGGAATTAAATAGCTGTTAACCTCCATTTCTCTCTTAGCCTGATGAAGCTGGTACGGGTCCTGGTGATGACTTATCCATCGCTTTTCATCTTTTGAAAATGCCTTGTACCAGTCCGTTTCAGAAAGGTTCGGGTTATCTCCCCATGTCCCTGTTCCATCGTTTAGAAAAACAGAAATGTCCATGTCATTTGAATTATTGATCATCATCGAAGAAAGCTGCATTTTCAGCTGGTTTTTGATCAGCATCCTCTCATCGGACGAAACAGCAGAATCACTTTCTGCATGCAGCCAGTCCTGAGTTGCCTGATTAACAAGTACCTGTTTCCCCAAATCTTCTGCCTGTGAGGTGACGGAGTTAATATAGATTGAAAACTGCTCCATCATTTCAACAGTTGAATCCTTTGTCTGATCTTCAATAACAGAAGTAAACCATGCCGGGATAAGAAGGGACAAAACAAGAAACGGAACGGTCAGAAGAATCGTAAAAATGATAAACAGCCGATTTCTAAGTGAATAAAACATGGAGACCCCCGATAACTTTTCAAAAATTTCTGTTTGTTTTATTTTCTTAAAGTATAATACAAACCTGCCTTTGCCGGGGTGGAATTTTATAGATGGGGGAAGAAAGTAAATATTGAGGAATGTTCAATTGTCTGCTGTAAATTGACCCTTAGGGACAGTGAAGAAACCCTTACTTTATCATGTTAAATAAAAAAGAGCACCGCTCAAAAGAACGATGCTCCTTCATTAATATTAGTTATTTACGAATCCAAACCGCACCGGCGGAATTGTCTTTCGCTTCTCCTACTACCTGGAATTTCAGGCCGTAGTTTGGAACTTTTCGTCCTGCATCCGGAATGACATCATTGATGTAAAGTCTTGAATCATCAAAGAATGTTACACCCTTCAGTCCGTTGTAGCTGTATTCGCCGCGTGTCGGGCTGTCTACGTACCAGGAAGGCGACTTGTCATATGAGAATGCTGCATCTGCAATCTGGTAGCGTGTTGATTGAGTAGTAGTCAGTTTGCCGTCAAGCAGACCGTACAGCGGCTGCGGATGAGAATCCACGACTCCAAGGAAGCCTTCACCAGGATGTTCGCCTACCCAGTTGTCTGTGAAGCTGTCATCTGCATACCACACAACCATGCCTGTGTTGTATTTAGGTCCGCGTGAGAACGCAAGAGCTTTATCAGAACCTGCATAGTTTCTCCACTCAAGATAGTAGTGATGTTTAGCAAGATACGTTCCGTCGAACGATTTAAAACCGTCCAGTGTAAACTTCGCTGCACCTTCTGCGTCATCGCTGAAAAGCTGTTCGCCGTCAGCTGTTAAAACCGCGTTGTCCAGCGCAAACCCTTCAGGCGCAAGTCCGCCGTCTGTCGAATAATCAAAGACAAGCTTCACTTTTTTGCCTGCAAATTCGCTCAAGTCGTATGACTTGTCGATCCATTTTCCGCCAGTTGTTCCCTTAGTTGCATCTCCGTCAGTTACATCTCCGCCGAGGATCTCAAGAACTTTGCTTCCGTCAGCTGTTTCTGCTTTTACAGTTAAAGCATCACATGCACAGCCGTATTCAATCTCATAATTTGCTTTGAAAGTGAATTCTGCACTTGTTTTGCCTGTAAGATCAAATTGGGGTGTTTCCATTACAGTGTGTACGTTATCACCTTTCGTACTGTGATAATATTTTTCGCCAAATTCGGGCTGAATTGTACTTTTCACTTCTTTTTCAGGAAGGTTTACTTTTACAATTCCAGGATTGTTTGACTTTGTTACACTTTGGTCGATAAAAGCTGCCGTGCCTTCAGCCGTTACGTCCTTGTAATTGATTTCGTGAATGTTTGCCCAGTTTCCGCCCATCATCGTCTGGAAGAATTCTTTATTCTGCGGAGAAAAACTTGTCGGTTCTGTTCCGGCAATCTCTCCGTTCCAGCTTCCGCCGCTCATAATGGACCATGAAGCAACCGGTTCACCCTGGCCTGAATACTGCGTATCATACTCATCAGGAAGGCCTAAATCATGTCCGAATTCATGGGCAAAAACGCCGACTGCCCCGTCTTCAGGCTGGATTGTGTAATCAAATGCAGCCATATTTCCGCCCCAGTAATCCACCTCAGCCTCTGTGCCAGGTACAGGGAATACACCGTCAAGTGTCCAGCGGTGTGACCAGATTGCGTTGCTCTCAAGCTTTCCGCCGCCTGCTTCCTGGCCTGTTCCCGCATGAACAATCATCAAGTGGTCTACAAGACCGTCCGGCTCATTTTGATTGCCGTCACCATCAAGGTCATACAAATCAAATTCATCATAGTCTGCGAGATTCATACCTGATGAGGCAGCAGCTTTAAGAGATTCTTTTACAAGATCACGGGGTCCAAGCGGGGCAAGGTTATCGTGTCCCCCTGCCGGATTATCGTCTCCGTAGTCAGCAGCTTTTCCCGGAACCGTCAGCCACTCAGAAACTGTACCGTCTACTGTATAGCTTCCACCGGACTGCTCTTCATAGAACTGCTTAAAGGTAGGAACTTTTTTTCCGTCCAGAAGCTGAAACGGCTTGTCCCCGAACAGCATGTTTTCATAATGCTCTTTGCTGAAATCATTTGAATACATGTAGCCTTCTTCTTTAATGATATTGTTGTGTTTAAAATCTTCAAATTCAACAAGCAAAATCAGAACCTTATCTTCTCTTACTGCTCCTTCATAATTTGCTTGTCTAGCAGGTTTCACGTTAACAAAGCCGTCTTTTTTACCTTTTTTCAGCTTATCATGACCTTTAGTGAGCTGCTTTGTGAGCTGCTCTTTTTGTTTCGTTAAAAAGTCTTTTGACTTTTCATCAAGATCATATTCTGCATGTGAATGACCATCTTCTGTATGCAGATCGGCAGCAGGCTTTTCACCTTGCTTTTTTTCAATATAGTTTTTCACAGCTGCGGCAGCCTCTTTGTCGCTTGCCTTTTTCGGGATGATTCCCTGTTTCTTCAAAGCGTTAGCCAGGCGCTCTTCATTAATGATATTCATATCAATCGGCGCAGACAAAGCCGTTTGTGTATTTTCCTGTACTGGCTGCTTGGCGAAAGCTGCCGGTGCAAACAGGCCTGCCGTCAAGCTTGCAGCCAGAATCGACGTTCCAAGTTTCTTGCTCCAGTTATTCAAGTGCGGTCCCCTCCTAATTTGTAAGAACATGTAGAATTTTCTGTTTTTTCTACACGTATAAAGATACCATACTATGAAAAACTTGGAATTGGTCTATAATCCTATAATCGGAAATATTTTACTAGTATAATGGTTCATCCGGACGGAAAAAGAACTGAAGCGATGGTCCTATCTTAAACTTAAGGCATGAGGGAAGAAGGAAGCATAATCCATCTGCCACCCCCAGAAAATCCGCCTTTTCATTCAATAGTGTATTGAAATAGACGATCCTTGGAGGGAAACGATGGAGTCCTACGTAAAAGATTCTCTGCAAAAATGGAAAGAAGATATGCTGCAGCAAAAGAATGAGATTGATGCTGAATACGAAAAAATAAAAAGCGAACTTCAGCTGTATTCCTATAAGTTCGGTATTACGAAACAAGTGATTCAATCCACGATTAATGACGAAATCATCAGCACGATCAAAACCACTTACCAAAAGCCGTTTGAAGAAAAGTTCAATGAACTGAAACTGTACATAAAAGAATTGGATGAAAAGCGAAGAGTCTATCAGATGTTTGTTGAGAAGATTGAAAAGGTAAGTGAGACAGACGAAAATTAAGCAGAAATCCCTGTGGCGGATTTCTGCTTTTTATTAACGAAAAAAAGCCGGTTTCCCGGCTTTAATGAAAATATTTTCCATGTTCGGGAATAGCCAGTTTTTCAAAGTCCCTGCTCAAAAGGGCAAGACCTTCACGCAGTTCTTCTCCTGATACAGGCACACCATGTCCTGTAATTGCTGTGGAAGGCTTTAAGGATTCGAGTGTTCTGACAGACTCCCATGCTGCCTGCCAGTCCGTCGTGAAATATCTGGGCGGACCTGAGATTTCCTGTTTTTGTGTAAACACTTTATAGAGGGAGTCCTGCCTCACGGTTACAAACGCATCCCCTGCGATCAGCGTTCTGTCGGATTCCCTGAAAAATGAGACATGTCCTGGTGTATGGCCGGGAGTATGAACCCATTTCCAATCAGGAAGGCCCGGAATCATCCCGTCTGGTTCAAGCGGCTTGACCCGGTCTTTAAGATCAATGGATTCGTTCGGAAACATTTTTGACAGTTTCGCGACCATTCCTCCTTCTGCACTTGGGTCCGGTTCAGGATAATCTTTTTGGCCAGTTAAAAATGGAATTTCAAGTTCGTGGGCATACACCGGCACCTGCCACTGTTCAACAAGTTCCACAATCCCTCCCACATGGTCAAAATGCCCATGTGTAAGCAGAATCGCTTTTGGAGCAGCATCCATTCCACCATGTGCTTCAAATGCTTTTTTAATAGCGTCTGCAGAGTGGGGCATCCCTGCATCAATGACATACCAGTCGTCCCCGCTTCTCATAAATACTACGTTTACCACTTGATTTGTATAGCAGTAAACCCCGGGAAGCACATCGATTTCAAGTCCGCTCATCACAGATGTTACCGGGATGAACTTATGCTCAAAGGGGCTCTCCATGTTATCGTCCATCGCTGATACCTCCTGATTTTCATTCAAGAAGTTAGTATCCTCACGATCCTGACAATCTATTCACATACAAGAACCTGTCTAGAGAACATTTGCTTTCTGACCGTGCATCTGTCGATGATGGCAAAGCCGGCTTCGATAATCATGTGATCCATCGTTTCACTCGTGACAATGACTGCACGATCTGCAATGCGTCTTGCATGCCTGATGATATCAAGCTGCTCTTCAGGGGTAGCATGTGTATAAAGGTTGTAAGGCATATCGATGATGGCCGCGTCATACTCTCCATTTACCTCTGCAATCGGAGATACTTTCACATCACACTCATAGCCAAAATGGGCAATATTTTCTCTGGAGCCATCCACGACAAGAGGGTTGATATCACGGCCGACAATGTCAATCCCCATTGAAAGAGCTTCAACGAGCACTGTTCCTATTCCGCAGCAGGGGTCGATTGCCTTTACTCCGGCAGGATGCGGGACTGCAATGTTAGCCGCTGCTCTTGCAACCCTTGTACTGAGAGCGGTTGAATACTCCCGAGGCTTTTTCACATGGTGCAGATATACAGGTTCGGCTTTTGTATAGTTTCCAAAATACCAGCGTCCTTCGTGTACTGTAATCCCAAATATCTGATCAGGATTCCGGACATCCGCTTCTGCTTTAAACGGCCAGCCTACTCTGCGTTCAATCTTCCGCCGTTCATCATAGCTGATTTGTTCTGACTCATCCAGGTCATTGATTTTCAGAAAAATGATCTTAAAAGTGTTCGTACCGATATCAAT
The DNA here is from genome assembly GCA_038002745.1 of Bacillus sp. FSL H8-0547. Classification (NCBI taxonomy): domain Bacteria; kingdom Bacillati; phylum Bacillota; class Bacilli; order Caryophanales; family Bacillaceae; genus Bacillus; species Bacillus sp. FSL H8-0547. The sequence continues at coordinate 2,652,833 of JBBODD010000001.1, read as the reverse complement.
CTTGCCAACCTGCTGAACGATATCCTCTACTTCATTTCCTTCATATAAGATCTCTATGCGCTCTTTCATAAAAGGGCTTCTGCTTGGATCAATGCATATGCTGCTTTTCAGGCAGTATCCATCCGGCTGAACGCCAAAAAAAGACCGCATTTCAAGCTTGCATAGTTCAAGCTCTTCATTTGTGCTTGCAAACGTATAAATATAGGCCGGTTTCCGGCTTTGATTCTGCAATCATTTCCCATCCTTTAGCGTTAAAAATATGCGTCTATAAAACCATAGCTGTATTCTAAAAGAAAAGCAATTCTTCCGGCGCGTAAAAATGACTTTCCAGGAGAATCCTACCGATAAAAGGAGAGTGATTGATCAATGAAAGATAAACACACTCAAGATCAAACGTCCGAAGGATTAAATCAAATGGTTGAAATCATAAATGCAAAAGGGGATACAGGAGAACTGACAGACATTGTGAATCAGGCTGACGAGCATCTCCTCTGCAGCGACGACCTATTCGACCGGCAGCTTTTTGCGATCGTAGACGATACTGTCAGCGAAAAGGAAGAATAGTGAAGCATGGGCCATATAAAAGAACTAAAAAATCCGAACTGATTGATTGTTGAATAGTTCGGATTTTTTCTAATGGATCAGCTTTCTCGGTTCCTTATGACCCTTCAGCTACCACGCATCCGCACGAAGGGTTACTTCCCGGATTCTAATGATCTTCTCCCGGATCATTCACTTTCTTGCTTCATGTACCTTCAGAAGTTTTCCCTTAACAGTGGTCGTTTTCATGGCTTTTATAACGGCCGGTCCTTTCCCGTTAAGAATATCTACGTATGAGACATTTTCCTGTATGGAAATGATCCCAATATCATCCGCCGTGATGCCGGGAAGGTTTGAGATTGTCCCGACAAAATCAACGGCTCTGATTTTCTTTTTCTTCCCGCCGTTAAAATAAAGTTTCATGATGTCTTTATTCAACTGGGCACTTTTGTCTTTTTTCATAGCGGGCTTCGCTGAAAGTTTCTTATCAAAAGCCGGTTTGGCAGCTGCCGTTTCTTCATGAGTTGGGGCGTCTGTTTTGCGGATGGCAAATCCGATATAGTCCTCAATCTCCGCTGTCATTCTTTCTTCATTTGGCACCGCAAACGTTATTGCCTTTCCTTTTTTCCCTGCTCTTCCGGTTCTGCCTGTTCTGTGTACATAGCTTTCTTTTTCAAGCGGCAGATCGTAATTGATCACAAGGGATACGTTGTCAACGTCAATTCCCCTTGCCGCAACATCTGTTGCAATTAAGTAGCGGAACGCTCCTTTTTTGAAATCATCCATAACAGAAAAACGATCTTCCTGAACGAGTCCGCCATGAATTTTTCCGCAAGGATAGCCAGCACGGCTGAGCTTCCTCTCCAGTAAATCCACCCTCTCCTGCGTTCTGCAAAAAAGAATGCAGCTGTCAGGATTTTCGATCACCGTTACTGCTTTTGCAAGTGAAAATTTATCATCCTCTGAAACGGTGATGAGCGAATGGTCAATGTCAGACGTCGTTAATCCAGATGCCTTTATTTCAATTTGGACCGGATCGTTCATATATTTGTCGCACAGCTTTTCAACATCATCAGGAAGAGTAGCTGAAAAGAGCATCGATATCCGCTCTTTCGGCAGTTCTTCCATAATGGCCGCCACTTGATCGATAAACCCCATATTCAGCATCTCATCAGCTTCATCTATGATTAAAAAGCGCAATTTCTCGAGGGGAAATGTACCTTTTTCAATGTGATCAAGTACTCTTCCGGGTGTGCCCGCAACGATGTGCGTCTTTTGCTTCAATTCTATTTTCTGACGTTCAAATGGCTGTTTCCCATAAATAGCCGCTGCTTTAATTCGTTTGAATCTCCCAATGTTTGTGAGATCTTCTTTTATTTGTGCCGCAAGCTCCCTTGTCGGTGTCAAAACAAGCGCCTGCGGCTTATTCTCTTCCCATTCAACAAGCTCGCACAGAGGAATGCCGAAAGCTGCTGTTTTTCCGCTGCCTGTCTGGGATTTAACCACAAGATCTTTTTGCTGCAGGGCAGCCGGAATCACGAGCTTTTGTACTTCAGTCGGCTGGTTATAGCTTAATTTATCTAAAGCTTTAAGTAGATCAGAGCTTAACTTGTAATCTGAAAATCCGTTTTTCATTTGTCCTGAACCTCAATTTCATTTGTTTTATCACATGTGCTTCGGGTAAATATCCATTATACCCTTTATTAGAAGGAATTAGATTTATGACCGCAAAAAAATACCGTAAATCTCCTGGGAGATTCACGGTATTCTATCAATCTATCAGTTTAAAACTTTTACATTTACTTCGCGCTTGCCAAATGCCACTGCTGCATCTTGTGTAGGAATGAACACATCAATGCGGTCGCCTTTAATCGCTCCGCCTGTGTCCTCTGCTGTTGCATAGCCGTAGCCTTCAACATATACTTTTGATCCAAGCGGAATTACATTAGGATCAACTGCAATCACTTTTTTGTCAGGATTTGCTCTTAAATCAACGCCGGTTGCCGTTGTTCCTGAGCAGCCGTCACAAAAAGCGGTATAAGCTGTTGCTGTAACTGTCATTTCTTTTGCAACGCTCTCTTCTTTCACATCATTTTCTGAAACCGCGCTTGCAGAAGCCTCATTTACAGACGGATTTGTGTCCTTAGGCTTTTCGCTAGGTTTTGCAGGGGCAGGTGCAGGCTTGCCATTATCTGCATCACTGTAAACCACTAATTCCTGTCCAGGTTGGATCAGGTCGCTTTGAAGATCGTTTTTACCTTTAATATGATCAACACTAGCTCCGAATTTTTCTCCGATGCTCCATAAAGTGTCTCCGGCAACGACAGTGTAAACTTCCTCATCTGATACTTTTAATGTATTGTCTGCCATGATTATGTCTGATGATAAGCCGTTCCAGCTCTTAATATCTTCCACTGAAACGTTATGTTCTTTGGATAGGCTGTAAAGAGTGTCACCCTTCTCCACTACGACCTCTTCTGCCTGTGCGCTAAATCCTGCTGTCGTTGTTAGTGCAGCAGCTGCTGCTAATGAAAAGATTGTTTTTTTCATTATTTTTCCTCCTCCTTCAGCAATCGATGTTTCCCATCTTAGCATAAAAAAGAGGCTTGTAAAAAACAGCGAGATAATAAATCCATTACAAATGTAACAGCACGATAACAATTACCTTACCAAATAACTGAAAATTCCCACTATATTCCTTAGTTTCCTGCAAAAAATAAGTGAAATTAGTTCGTTTTTCACCATATCCGAATACTAAATTTCTTTTTATCAGGACATATGGTATGGCCCTTTATAAGGGATGAGCGCTAAAATTTCTTCTCTCTATTTGAAACAAACCGCCACGTTAATCCGTCTTATATGTAAGAAGAAAAACCAAAGGGGAAATGAAAATGGGGAAATTACTGAATAAGCTGGATATGACAAAACAAGATCTGCTGTTTGGCATTTCAGGGTCATTGCTAATTGCTTCAATCTTGCAGTTTATCGCTTACTAACGTGAAAAACCCCTCGGCCAAAAGGGGTTTTTTCTTTTTATCAGACGACTGCCGCTTCCTCGGATCTTCCTCTGTTGCGTTTCACGGCATATGCAACCGCAGCAGCCCAGCCGATAATGATAAATCCATAAACAAATGGTGTAATCGATGCATCCGTATTCCAAGTTGTCAGCAGCGTTCTCGCGTTAGTCAGCACGATGAATCCTCCTACAAGGACGCCAAGAAGGTGGCCGGGAAGCTTCCTTACAAGCCAGGCGGCAATCGGTGCAGCGATGATCCCTCCAATCATTAATGCCCCAACCCACAGCCAGTTGACCTGCTCCCATCCAAGAGAAAGCAAAAATCCAAGTGTTGCTGATACGGCAATGGCAAATTCACTCGTATCAACCGTCCCTACCACTTTGCGTGCTGAGGCTCCTTTTTGCGAAAGCAGCACTGGCGTTGCAATCGGTCCCCATCCGCCTCCGCCGGTTGCATCAGCGAACCCTGCAATCAGCCCAAGAGGAATTGATTTTTTTCTTGTTAATGCAAGGGATTGATTTTGTTCCCTTGCTTCAAAGTGAAATAAGAAACGGACTAGGACATACAGCCCTAAAGCAAGCAGGAAAACAGCAATAAACGGTTTTGCCAGATCTCCGGGCAAATTACTTAGAAAGCACGCTCCCGCAAATGCTCCGATTGAGCCCGGAATAATCAGCTTATAGACGGCCTGCTTATCCACGTTTCCAAACTTAATGTGGGAAGCTCCAGATGCTGCTGTTGTGACTACTTCTGCCAAATGCACAGATGCCGAGGCAACAGCAGGAGCAATCCCGAAAGTCAAAAGCAGTGTAGTAGATGTGACCCCGTACGCCATCCCCAGTGAACCATCAATTAACTGTGCCAAAAAACCAATAAATGCAAAAATAATAAGCTTTCTCATCGCTTTCTCCCCTTTCTGAACAAAAAAAGGTCCTTAACATGGTGTTAAGGACCTTTGGTTATCCAATCAGTCTGATTTTTTTAAATTTTCAATTTGTATTTTTATTATACATAATTCCTATGAGTTTACAAGGGATTGTATGAAAATTTTTTCAGATCAATTTTTTTCATTTTTACTGCTCAGCCTTTCTGATAAACTAAAGCTACTTTATCCTGAGAATAGAGGAGTGAAAGAAGCAAGTGATTTTTGGACCCCGCGTTTTGAAAACAGGAATATCTGTCACGCTGGCGCTTTTTATCTGCTCCCTTGCAAATCTTGAGTATTCCGTATTTGCCGGGGTAGCCGCCATCTTTACAATTCAGCCTTCCATCTACAGGACATGGAAACAGGTTCGTGAACAAATTCAGGCCAATACACTCGGTGCGCTGCTCGCCCTGTTTGCTCTTTACTTTTTCGGCAGCAGTCCTCTCGTCATTGGAGTCGTTGTCATCTCTGTGATTGTAATTTGTCTGAAGCTGAAAATGGAAGCGTCCATCTCATTGACGCTTGTAACCGTTTTGGCCATTATGAGTGCACCGGGGCAAGAGGATTTTCTTTATGTGCTGAACCGGTTTGCCGTCATTCTGATCGGAATTGCTTCAGCGTTTATTGTCAATCTCCTGATTCTTCCGCCAAAATATAAAGAGAACTTTTTTTCAAAAGTGCAGACCGTTTTTGAAACGATGTCTCTTTTATTGAGAACTGCTGTATCGGATGAGCTGACTGAATCGTACTATCAGGAAAAAAGGAAAGAGTTCAGAACTGACCTGCAGCAGCTTGAAGACTTATATGAACTTTTTGATGAAGAACGGGAAAAGATGGCAAAGATCAATCCGCTGAATGTAAGAGAAATTGTCGTGTTTAAACAGATGCTCAAAACCATTCAGCAGGCTGCCGATGTACTGAAAGTCATCGAAGAGCATTACTTTCAGAGCAGAACCACACTGGCAGAGGATCAGTTGTTTGATGATCAAATTGAGCAGCTGACGAAATGGCATGAGTATTTGCTGCTCAAATATGAAGGGAAAATTAAACTCAAGGACCGCTTTGAAGATGACCGGGTGACAAGAGGAACAAGGGTTTTTCTCATTCAAATGATGGAAAGAGACTCTGGAAAAATTGAAAATCAGAGACTGAATGTCGTAGCATCCGCTGTCTATGAATATGCCTTCCAATTGCAGCGGCTGGATCAGCTGGTTGGAAGTTACGCAAAAAAAGCAGAAGGTGCATGAACAAAAGCGCAAGCGCCAAGGCCCGCTCCGATAGGCAGATAAGAATCCGTCAAAAAAGTCCGGGTCCCGCCTTTTTTGACGGATTTGTTCTGACAGAGGATTTAGGCGCTTACGCTTGCCGAGGATAACTTTGTTATGTTATCCACAGCCTTTTACTCTTATAATTTCCTAAACAAAAAAAGTCCAGCCAAACGGCTGGACTTTTATGCTGAGCGCAGCTGCCTTTCTGCAGATGCATCTTGAGCAGGTCTTGCTTTTTTGATTTTCGGTACGGGAATAACATAGCCGCTTAATGGAATAAACTGCAGCAGCCTGATAAATGCCACTCCAATGACCATGACACCAAGGAACAGCAGCGGAATGTTGCCGACTGTCCAAACGCTGTTTGGCAGGTATTCAACCATAAGATATAACGTCATCGGATGAATGAGATAAATGCCCATTGAATACTGGCCGATAACCATCAGCGGTTTTCTAATAATAGCCAGTTTAGTCAAAAGCGGGTACATTCCAATGGTAGCAATACATATCAGCGGAATGTTGATCAGGTTTGTAAGTCTTCTGTTGGAAACCTGTCCAGTGATACGATACTCCACAACTGCTCCGGCAGAAACAACAAGCGCGAGTGCAAACATCTGCCATGGACGCTTCGTCACAAAACCTGTAATCTCGTCCCAGAAATAGGCAAGGACTCCTCCAAAAGCAAAGTAAAAAATCCAGATCGGCATAAAGGTCTTGCTGGCAAGAAACGCACCGAGAGCTCCCTCAACGCCTGGATTAAAACCGAATAAATTATAGCTGATCACCAAAGTTAAAAGTGCAAAAACAATCATAGCTATTTTAGATCTGACAATTTTTTGAAGGAACGGAAAGATAAAATAAAATTGAACAACGATGGCGATAAAATACAAATGATAAAACGAATTTCCAAGCAGGAATTTCTGAAGTTCTGCTTCAAACCCCTGAAATTCAAGCCCGTCATAATGATAGACCAGATAACGGTAAACCAAGCTCCAGATGATAAACGGAATCAGGATTTTTGAAAAGCGCGAAGTAATGAATTTCTTTGTATCAAATCCCCTTTTTCTCACTTGGTAAAAAAGGAGAAAGCCGCTGAGCACAGCGAAAATGGTTGTTCCAAATCTTCCAACCTGATTAATAAAATACGTAAACCAATGCCATGTTTGAGCATTTGCGTAATAATGAGTGGCCGTAACGTGAACGCCAACAACAGCCATACAGGCAAAAGCTCTTAAAAATGAAATTTCAAATAGGTAATTTCTGTTTTTTTGCTTACTAGCATTAGATGACTGAACAGACATAACCTGACCTCCTTGTCCTTAAAGTATAAGTTTAGTGTAGATGGTATGAACAAACAAGTGTCGATTTATGTCAAAATAAGTACTTTTGTATGAAATTGAAAAACGTGACATTTCCTGCATGAATTTTGTAAATCCTTGCAAAGCCAATATGACGGGGACTGAGCGTATTTCCCTGTAAATGGTGAATTTTGAAAAAATGAATAGCATGACACTCTTTTTTGGTAAAAGTTTCTTCCCTTCTTCCGCCAATGTTATTCCCGCTAAGTGAAAAGGCTTACGTGTGAATGAGGTTTTCTGATTGAAGCATCCTATAGACTATACATAACCGAAGGCGTGTTGCTGATGAACGATATATACGAATGTGTGATTATTGGAGCAGGAATTGCTGGACTTCAGGCAGCCATTCAGCTTGGCCGCTACAGAAGAAATGTAATTGTCATTGATTCCGGTGAAGGCCGTTCTTCCCTTTGCAGAAGCTACCGCAATATTCTGGGCTGGCCAGACGGAATCAGCGGCGAAGAACTGAGAGCGCTTGGAAAAGCACAAGCTGAAGAAACAGGCGTGCACTTCTTTAGCGGCCGCGTAGTCAGGCTTAAAAAAGCAGGAAATGCTTTTGAAGCTGAAACGGCATCAGGAGCCGTTTATTATGCAAAGAGAGTGCTGCTTTCGACTGGACTATCTGACAGAATGCCGGAGCTTCCTGGCCTAAAAGCCTGCCTTGGCCTCAGTGTCTATGTGTGTCCCGATTGTGACGGCTATGAGGTCAGGGATAAAAAAACCATTGTGCTCGGCGCGGGAGCTGCGGGTGCAAACATGGCGCTTACCCTTTCTTATTGGACCGATTCTATTGTGTATGTCAATCATGAACAGCAATCAATTCCTGAAGACCTGATTTTGAAGCTTAAACACAAAGGAATTATAAGCGTGGATAAGAAAGCTGATGAAGTTTTAACAGAAAACGGATCTGTGTTTAAAGGAATTCGTTTTGCAGACGGGACGCTGCTTGAGGGTGACCGCGGCTTTCTTGCTTTCGGAGGGAACACTGTCCATACCGGGCTTGCAGCAATGCTTGGTGCTGAACGGCTTGAAAACAAGCATGTCCTGACAAATCCCCGGACAAAGGAAACAAGTGTAAAACATGTATGGGCTGCAGGAGATGCAGGCGTGCATTCTGAGCAGGTGACCATTGCAATGGGAGAAGGATGTCAGGCTGCTGTCTGGATTCATAAGAGCCTGATGGACGGAGAATAGCAGCGGGCTGCTGTTCTCTTTTGTTTTGCCCGTGTTATTATGGGGTCTTGAAATCGCACCTTATCATTGAAAAAATAGTTTAAAAGACTTAGTATTTAAAGAGAGTGATTTTTTACTAATTTTACATAATTTAAGCAACTTTACAAAAAGCTATTTAACTTAAGGAGTGGATGGACGTATGGGTGTGACGCTCAGTAAAGGTCAAAAAGTGGATTTAACGAAATCAAATCCCGGCCTTCAGAACGTAATTGTCGGACTTGGATGGGATGTAAGCAGGCACGGGGCTTCCTACGACCTTGATGCATCAGCATTCCTGGTCGGTCAATCCGGCAAGGTAGGCAGCGATCAGGATTTTGTTTTTTACAACAATCCGTCAGGCGGAAACGGTTCGATTCTGTACACCGGAGATAACAGGACAGGTGCAGGGCATCAGGATGATGAGCAGATTCAGATTAATTTAAGCGCTGTCCCTCAGCATATTCACCGGATTGCGTTTACAATTACGATTCATGATGCACAGGCAAAGCAGCAGAACTTCGGACAGGTTGAAAATGCCTATGTCCGCATTTTCAATCCGCATAACAATGATGAGCTGATCAGGTTTAATCTTGGAAGAGATTTTACTGTCGAAACCGCGATTGTTGCAGCTGAGCTCTACCGCCACAACGGCGAGTGGAAATTTAATGCAATTGCAAGCGGATTTCAGGGCGGCCTTGCAGCCTTGTGCCGCAACTTCGGAGTAACGGTGGATGACGAACCGGCACCGGCAGCGGGAATTCATTCAAGCGGATTTCAGCCGCAGCAGCCAAGCTATTCCCAGCAGAATACGCATCAGCCTCAGCAGACTGCCTATTCTCAGCAGTCCGCGCCATCGTACACTCAGTCTCCTCCGGCCTATTCACAGCAAAGCTACAGCCAGCCGCAGCAGACATATAGTCAAGGATCTCAGACATACGGCGGGGAAACGATCAGCTGTACACGCTGCAGCTCAACGAACGTACGCACAGGCGAAAAGGGCTTCGGTCTTGGAAAAGCTGCTGTAGGCGGTTTGATTCTTGGACCTGTAGGGCTGCTTGGAGGATTTATCGGAAAAAACAAGTTAAAGTTCACGTGCAACAGCTGCGGCAATTCCTGGTCTCCAAATCAGACGGATTACGCCGAATGGGCTAATCAGCAAAAGAACAAGGCTATGGAGCTTTTCCAGAAATATAAGAGTCAGGACGTCCTTGAAGCCGTTGTTGCCGCCTGTGCACTTGTAGGCACGGCAGATGGCCGCCTTGATCAGGCTGAGCGCCAAAAAATGATTGAGTTTGTGAATCAAAGTGAAGAGCTTCGTGTTTTTGACACAAATAAAGTCATTCAGCAATTTAACCTATATGTTCAAAAAATGGAAAGAGATCCGATCATCGGGCGTGCTGAAGCCTTTAAAGCACTTGGAAGAGTGCGCACGAAACCGGAAATTGCGAGGCTTGTTGCCCGCTATTGCATCGCCATCGGTTATGCGGACGGCCATTTCGATCAGAATGAACAAAAAGCTGTTGCAGATATCTGCTATGAGCTTGGACTGAATCCGAACGAGTTTTTGGCTTAGGAACAAAAGCGTAAGCTCCTTGTTCAGATCCGATAGGCAGATAAGAATCCGGCGGAAAAGTCCGGGTGCCGCCTTTTTTGTCGGATTTGTTCTGACAGAGGATCTAGGCGCTGGAGCTGGACGCGGATAACTTTGTTAAGCTATTCAATCCCTGAATATCATTATTAATATCCTTAACAATTAAAAAATGCCTGCGGGAATCTGTCCCGCGGGCATTTTTTTACGCTGAAAACTTCGTCACATAATCTCACAAACTAGAAGTCTTTCTGATTTTTCTATTGTAAAATAAAAGAAAAAGAAAAAAATTTTATCCTTCCCTTACCATATATACTCCCCTTCTCGGTTTTACGACTGAAGGATACCGTTCAATTACCTTTACCATGAATGCGGATGGAGACGATACCCGTTTCCCGGTCTGCGCTTCCAGATCGTCTGCAATTTGTTTGGGAGTGGCCACTTTCCTGGCCCTGAGCAGATGAAAAGCAGCCGCAATCAATTCATTTGACTCTTTTTTCGTATATCTCACAGTTCTCCATTCCCTTCTGATAATAGTGCTATTTCATCTATTTTACTTTGAATGGCGCCTTAAATCTACAACGTTTTAAACCACTAAAGCGTCAAATGGATTATTTACTATACTCCTATATTTTCTGGAGGCAGCCCTTTATGGAAAAAATTAATAAGCTAATGCTATGAACAGATTTGACAGAATCAGGTATAATAGGTTCATCACAAACAGAAATGGGTGACAGATTCTGAAAGAATTTATTCTTCTCATGGCAGAAGCTGTGAATAATATACACGACCTTATCAATTCAATGGCCTATCAGACGTTTGGATTAAATGTGACGGACAAAGACCTTCACTTCTGGATTATGGGCTTCATTGGAATGGCTGTGTTTCTCTTTGTCTACCTTCTTTCGAAATGGCTGTCAAAGCTTCCTTTTGGAATAACAGCTCTTTCCTTTCTATACACTATGACGTTTATGTTCGTTCTTGTTTTTGGCATAGAAATTCAGCAGGCTCTTACAAGACGCGGGAACATGGAATTTATTGATGCCATTGTCGGACTGTGGGGCTTTGTCGCACTATTTTTAGTTTATATAGCGCTGATCCTTGTTGTGTTGGTGATTAGAAGTCTTTTCAGAAAAATAACCAGTAAAGAAGATATAGACGTATAATCAGGAGCTCTCTAATGAGGGCTCTTTTTGTATGGAGATTTATCCGAATACTCACAAAGAGAACCACACGGAGTTTGACAAACTGAAAGAAAAAGGCGCATCTATGCCGGTCCTGCCTGAGCAAAGCACTACTTCTTTGTCAGGCCCTTTCGGAACCAGACATGGAATATGCGGATAATGATGATGATGGAAAGGTTAATGAAGAAGGTCAGGAACCAATGATACTTCCTGTACTCCATTAAATCTGTATACTCTGCAATAAGCCAGGCCATGAGCTGGATGCCGAATGCACTGGCAATGAAATAAGCTGCTTTCAGCAGAAGCCTTTTTTGTTCCGGATAGTTCAGGTTAAACCAAACGGCAATGGCAGGATAAAATAAGTAGTACAGGGTCAAGCTCATCTTTGTCGCATCCGGAAACTCCCTGAACGGAAAAACCATTCTGCCAGACAGGGTTTGTATATACACATACAGCCAGCCCACAGACTGTGCAAACAGGAAGATCACTTGAGCCTCTCTCCGTTTTTCTTTTGGAACCTTCAGCAGCAGATACAATATTGCAGCTCCCCAAAGAGCAGCAAGGACAATAATTTCACGCATGGCTGTCACCTTTTGAAACCATTCCCTTTTTGTACCATTTTACGTACTGATGGTTAACCATCAGGACCAGCATGACGGAAAAAAAAGTCCAGTGCCATTTCCATTCGTCATATCTGACTAGGTTCGTATAGGCTTCCAATATGACTTCTGCAACGGTAAATACCCCGGAAAAGACAATAGCGTACACCCATTTTACAATCAGGCTTTTCCGTGATGGATAATGGATGCTGAAAAGAATGGCCAGCACGGGAAATAGGAAAAACTCAAATGTAAAGCTTGATTCGTTCACTTTGTTTTCAATGCTGAAAAGCTGCACCGGGTAATGGATCCAGCCCATTTCAACAACAAAAAGGCCTGCAATCCACGTAATGGAGCCAAGGGAAAGAAACGGAACCCATGCTTCCCTTGCCCTCTCTTTCGGTACAAACTTTCCTATTAATAGGATGCTGAGCACAATGGCTCCGGCAATAATCCATCTCTCATGTATCATAGCGGCCCTGTCCATTTCTGTTTTTGTTGAATCTTCTTTAACCATCTGTCATTTCAGGAGGATTCTGGCATTTCTCCTGTTTTATTACTATTGGTTCATCTTTTGCCAATTATGTGAGAATACAATAGGATGTTGAAATTTTTTATGATAAAGTGAGGATACAAAGGGTATTTACTATTTGATACGGGAGAGAAGTTGATGAAGACTAAGGCTTTGTGCCAATTTTTAAGAGAGCAGTCTGAATCCATGACAGACAAATGGCTCAGTTCAAGAACCGTTGAACCAGTATCTGTTTATTCCATTGATGTACCTGATAAAGTCACAGCAGATCTTCGCGATCAAAATCAGCATTTTATTCACACTCTTATCAATCTGCTTGAGAACCCCACAGCTGACCGGCTGAGCAGCTGGGCTCAGGAAATCGCTGTAAAACGCGCCGCTTCAGAAACTCCTCTATACCGTACCATTCAGCAATTCAGGCGCTTCAGGCTGATTTTTCTGGAAACGGCCGAAGCCTATATCTTAAGCCATGAAGATGAATTTACCATCCATGACCTTCTGTTTTTCAGCAAACAAGTACACTCAGCCTTTGATCACGCCATTGAACTCTTTACCCGCTATTATCATCAAGTATCAGACGCAAGAATGGAAGCCCATAAAACCATGATTTACAAGCAGACAACGCCCGTTATTCCAATCTCAGATGAAATCGGGGTTTTGCCGATTGTCGGTGATCTTGACATGCACCGCGCAGCAATGATTACAGAAAGTGCCATCTCAAAAGCGGAACAGCTTAACTTGAGCCACATTGTGATCGACCTCTCCGGCGTTTTGGTCATTGACACGATGGTTGCCGGACAGCTTTTTAAAATGATGCAGATGCTGAAGCTGCTCGGAATTCAAGTAACCATTACGGGCATCCGTCCCGAAATCGCTCAAACTTCCATCCAGCTTGGAATTGATTTTGGAGATCTCGCTACATTTGGACAGCTTAAACATGCACTGAGATACCTATATAAGAAATGAGCCCTTTCTAAACTGCAGCCCCATAACTCCACCTGCTAAAGCAGATTCTTCACGCTGTTCCCTTCTCCCGAAAAGTGATAGATTAATAGGAAAGGAGGAGAACCGAATGATTCTTACTGGAATGATCCTTGATACTGAAACGACAGGCCTGTCCCCTGTTAATGATGAAATAATTGAGATTGGCTATATCCTTTTCACTTATGATGATGAGCGGGACCTTTACTTAGATACACTGGAAGAAGGCACTTATCTAAGAGAACCGCTCTCTGCCTCTGCCAGAAAAAACTACCCATTTGCTTTCCGCATTCATTCCATTCCGTTTGAAGACGTGAAAGGCAAGTCGTTTGATGATGACAAAGTAAAAGCGGCCATAAAAAAAGCAGATTTTATCATTGCCCACAATGCTTCGTTTGACAAAAGCTTTACGGTCAAAATGTACCCTGAGCTTTTTTCAAAAAAGTGGTACTGTTCCGCTCGGAACATCCCTTGGAAAACATACGGATACTACAGCGCGAAGCTTATCAGCCTGCTGCACAGCCATAAGCTTGCATCTTCGCAGACTCACCGTGCTCTTGATGATGTCAGACAGCTGAAACAGCTGCTCATGAGTTCCAATTATGAGGGGAAATCCTATTTGAAGGTTGCCCTTTCCTCTGCATCGCCTGTGAAAAAGACGGTTATGTGCCCTCTCTCAGGCGTTAAACAAAAACAGGCAGACGGGACGAGCCCCCAGACTTACATTCCTTCTCTTTCCGCAAAAGACATTCTGTCTCTGCTTAAAGAGGAAGGGAAAGACCGGTATCTTGTCTACACAGAAACAGGCCGCTATATCGGCTTTATCGGCGCAGCAAAAACCAGACAAATAGAAGCCTCTCTTCGTGAAGGTTTGGGGATGAAGGCAGAAGTATCAGAGCTCTCGGTGAATGAAAAAGGAGAGCATCACTGCACCGTATCAGTGACAATTGAACCGGTTAAGAAAAAGCAGACTGCACGGTAATTGGACAGCACATCCCAACGTTGACTCCGCCTGACAGAATCGTGAAAAAAAGGCGGGACAAAACATAAGAGCGTATTCTTACGCTAAATTGATGCCGCCGATGATTATACCGTACGAAAACGGTTGAATCGTACGCTATTCGAACACCGGCTGGGATTATACCGTACGAAAGAGCGTGAATCTTATGCTATCTGAACATCGGGTGAAGATTATACCGTACGAAAGAGCGTGAATCTTATGCTATCTGACCAACGGGTGAAGATTATAACGTACGATAACACGTGAATCTTATGCTATCTGACCACCGGGTGAAGATTATAACGTACGAAAGAGCGCGAATCTTATGCTATCTGAACATCGGGTGGAGAGTATAACGTACGAAAGAGCGCGAATCTTATGCTATCTGAACATCGGGTGGAGAGTATAACGAACGAAAGAGAGCGAATCTTATGCTATCTGAACATCGGCTGGGATTATACCATACGAAAGAGCGTGAATCTTATGCTATCTGACCAACGGGTGAAGATTATAGCGTACGATAACACTTGAATCTTATGCCATCTGACCAACGGCAGCTGATTATACCGTAAAAAAGATATAAAAACCCGACAACAGAAGAGAAAATAGAAAAAGGGTGAATTTGAACGAATCAAATTCACCCTTTTTCTATTTCCCACTCTTTTTACTTATCATTCAGAATGCTCTCTTCAAGTACAGCCGACTTGTCGCCATACACCTTTTCAATATGCTGGAGTCCCCATGCAGACAGCGATTCGAGAACGCCGGTTACGGACCAGCCGTATTCTGTAAGCTCATATTCGACTTTTGGCGGAACCTGATTGTAGATGATCCGCTTGACGATTCCGTCCTCTTCAAGCTCCCTGAGCTGCTGAGTCAGCATTTTCTGGGTAATGCCGGGCATCAGTTTTTTCAATTCGCCTGTCCGCTTTTTACCCCGCATTAAATGGCAGAGAATCACGCATTTCCATTTTCCGCCAATCACTTCAAGAGCAGCTTCTACGGGAATGTTGTACCGCTTTGCTTTCACCTGATCCTGCCTCCGCATTCACTTATTTTTGTCAGCCGGGTAAACAACGCCAATCTGTTTTCTGGCTTCATCCATCACGTTCATCACCGCAATGGAACGGTTATAGGTGTTAATAGACGATTCATAAAGGTCATTTTGAATCAGATCAATGAATTCCTTCATTTCATAGTACATCGTTTCTTCTTTTTGCGGTCGCGTAATATCTTCGATTCTGCCGTCGCGGTAGTGTATTTCCACTTTTCCGATTGTACTGATTCTGTCAATGACGATCGTCCCGTCCTCTCCCTGTATTTCGGAAGGCAGGGCGGAATCAGAAATTTTCGAGTACATCATAACAGCGTCCATGTCCTTGTATTGAAGAAGGATGCTTCCTTCTCCGTCAACGCCTGAATCAAGCATCAGCCCGCTTGCTTTAATTGTCTCCGGCTCACCGAACAGGACAAGGGAAGGATACAGTGCATAGACACCAATGTCCATGAGAGAGCCGTTTGAAAATTCGGGTTTAAATGCATTCAGAACCGTTCCAGAGCGGTATGCGTCGTACCTTGAAGAGTACTGGCAGTAGCTTGCCGTGTATCTTCTGACTGTACCAATCTTATGAAGGTTTTCCTGGATGGCTTTAAAGTTTGGCAGGAAAGTGGATTTCATTGCTTCCATGAGCAGGACGCGGTTTTCTTTTGCAGCCTCAATCATTTTTGTCACTTCTGCTGTGTTGGAAGCGAGCGGCTTTTCACAGAGAACATGTTTTTTATGGTTCATAAATAAAATCGCCTGCTCTGCATGCAGCGAATTTGGACTTGCTATGTAAACGGCATCGATCTCATCGCTTTTTGCCATGTTTTCTAAATCTGTAAATGTTGTCTTCACGTTATATTTAGCAGCAAATTCTTCCGCTTTCTCGCTTGATCTTGAGTAGACGGCTGTAAGCGAAAAATCTTCAACCTGCATAGCGGCCTGAAGCAGGCGGTCTGTAATCCAGTTGGTTCCAATAATTCCAAAGCGTATCAACAGTAGTTCCTCCCAAAAATCAATTTCTGTAATACCTTACCATATACAGGGGCAAACGTCTCAAGTGACGCTTGCTTAAATTAGTTCAACCTCTACAGATTCAATGCCGTGAACGTTTTTTATATCTTCGTACACATCAGACGTATAGCGGTCATTTTTTATCAGCAGGATTAAGTCAACGGTTCTCATTTCCCGGTCAACAACATCCTTGATTTTGACATATTTGATTTTCATATCGTAATCACGGAGAATTTTCAGCACGTCAGATATACTCACGTTTACTGGAACCGTCAATTTTACTTTCAGTTCTTTAAGACGGAGCGTGCGGGGTCCGATTTTTTTTACAAGCGGCGCAATGATTTCAATTGATCCGATCATGAAAACAAGGGCAATCAAAGCCTCCTGATAAAAGCCTGCACCAATGGCAATACCAAGACCTGCAGCTCCCCAGATCATCGCTGCTGTTGTCAGGCCGCTGATGACATCATTGCTTCTCCGGAGGATTGCACCTGCACCAAGAAAACCTACTCCTGATACAATTTGAGCAGCAAGTCTCAGCGGGTCCATCGGCCGGTTGTAATCATTTGAAAAGGTATAGGCTGCCTCTATTGAAATAACGGTCAATAGACACGAGCTCACTGCGATAATAATGGTGGTCTTAAGTCCGAGAGGCTTTTTCTTAATCTCGCGCTCAAGCCCGATGATAATTCCGACAAGCAAAGATAAAAACAACTTAAGAATCGTATGTTGATGAACGATGATATCCTCCAACTCTGTTCCCCCTTTCTCTTTTTATAGTGTACTCATTTGATGTTTGAAACATTATACCATTCGCAGGCATGTGAATATATGTGATTTTGCAAATAAGACCCTGCATTCTCCTGATGCACGGCAAAAAGACACCCTGCATCGCAGGGTGCCTTGCGTACCGCTTATTCTTCTTCAGCGATTGCTGCTTTTTTGCGTTTAAATTTGCTCATGATTTCATAAACGATCGGCACGATGATGAGAGTAAGAAGCGTTGAACTTGTCAGTCCGCCGATGACCGTTACTCCAAGTCCTTTGGAGATAATGCCGCTTCCGCCTTCAATGCCGATGGCAAGAGGGATGAGCGCTCCGATTGTAGCGATGGCGGTCATCAGAATCGGGCGCAGACGCGTTGTTCCTGCTTCAAGCAGAGCTTCTCTCGTTGAAAGTCCCTCGTGTTCTTTGTGAATGACGCGGTCAATCAGCACAATTGCGTTCGTGACAACAATTCCAATCAGCATAAGCGCTCCAATCATGGAGTTGATGCTGATCGTTTCTCCCGCAATCCAAAGTCCAACAAGAGCTCCGATTACTGTAAACGGAAGAGAGAACAGGATTGCGAACGGTGCAAGTCCTCCTCCAAACGTAATGACAAGCACAAGATAAACAATGGCAACAGCTGCAAGCATCGCCAGTCCAAGCTGAGTAAAGGATTCCTGAATATCTTCTGTTACCCCGCCTGTATCAATATCGACTCCTGAAGGCAATGAGAGTTTATCCACTTCCTTCTGAACCTCACCGGATGCTTTGGCCACATCATCTGTTGTCAGTTCTCCGGAAACCTGAACGTAAATTCGACCGTCGCGGCGTGTCACTGTATCAGAGGTTTTCCCCTCTTCAACTGATACAACATCTCCGATTTTCACTTCCTGGCCAAGCGGGGACGTGATTGTTTTTTCAGTCAGATCGTCCACATTATCAAATGTTTCTTTTTCTGTCTGAAGGTAGACGCTGACTTCTTCTCCGTCTCTTTCAACCTGTGTAAGCACTGGACGTTCTCGCTGCGGCATCAGTTCCATGCCGATTTGTCCAGCAGTCAAACCAAGCTTGCTCAATTCCTCCTGGTTTGCGACAAGTGTAAATTCATCGTATGTCTCAGCAAGGCTTGAGCTCACATTTTTGAAGCTTCCGTTGTCATTCATGACTTTTTCGATTTCTCCGACAGTCGGCTCAATGTCTTTCAGTTCGTTGCCGTACACAAAAAACTGAACTTCATTGCTTCCTGCACTTTGGGTAAAGTCCTGTGCAGCCCATTCGCCCTGATCAGTATCTGCCTGAAGGTCCTCAATGACTTTTTCTTTCTCTTTTTCAAAGTTTTCTGTGTCATCTTCATATTCTATAAAGAAGATTGCACTGTTTGTGTCCCCCGGATTCATCGGGTTTTCGCTTCCCAGAGAGAATTGGACAAGCGAGACATTCTCGCGGTCTAATAGCATGCTTTCGGCTATTGTAACAAGTTCTTCTACCTGCTCTTCTGTTTCACCAGGGGCTGGCTTATACGTCGCATATACGAGCTTCTGTTCTTCAGAAGGCAGGAAGCTGACACCGATGACAGGTACAAGGAACAAGCTTCCGACAAGCAGCAGAACAGCAAGTATGGATGTGATCCATTTATGATTCAGCGTCCAGTTCAAAATATTTCTGTAGGCAGCTGTCATTTTTCCCGGCTTATGCTCATCATGCTTTTTAGCCGTTTCTCCGTAAAGGCCTTTCTTAAAGAAACTGTGTGCAAGCATCGGGACGATTGTGACTGCTACAACAAGAGATGCGAGCAGCGCAAAAACGATTGTTAATGCAAATGGAAGGAACAATTCTCCAATCACTCCATTGACAAGTGCAAGCGGAAGGAAGACCGCAATTGTTACGATTGTCGATGACATGATCGGCACAAACATTTCTTTGGTTGCTTCTCTTACCAGCGCCATGCCTCTAAGCTTTTCGCCCTGAAGTGACATTCTGCGGTAAATGTTTTCAATGACTACAATGGAGTCATCGACGACACGTCCGATGGCAACCGTCATTGCTCCAAGAGTCATAATGTTTAAGGTAATGTCCATTTGCTTCAGTAAAAGGACCGCAATCAATAATGAAAGAGGAATGGATACAACTGAAATGAGTGTTGATTTAATATCCCTCAGGAACAAAAGAATGATAATGATGGCAAACAACGCGCCAAAGGCCGCTTTGCTCAGCATCGTGCTTACAGATTCTTCAATAGGCTCTGCCTGGTCCAGCGTCATCTGCACATCAAGGTTTTTGTATTCTTTTTCGTAAGCATCAAGCTCTTTTTTTACAGCATTTGCAACATCAACTGTATTCGCATCGGCAGATTTTACAACCTGCAGACCGATTGCTTCCTTGCCGTTTGTGCGTGAAATGGATTCAGCCTGCCCGACGGACTTGATATCTGCAATCTCTGACAGTTTTACTGTCGGAAGCTCTGCTGCCTGAGGGGCCTGTGCTCCGGGAGCTGTCTGCGTCTGTCCTGCAGGAGGCGCTCCTTCTGTTCCTCCAGGCTGCGCACCTGGATTCTGTCCGGCATCGGGAGCTCCTTCCGCTCCTCCAGGCTGCGCGCCTGGATTCTGTCCAGCACCAGGTGTTCCCTGCTCCATGCCCGATCCTGCTCCATTAGGCACAACAGGAATTTCAAGATTTTTCAGATCATCCATGGACAAGATATTTCCATCAACAACAACAGACTGCTCTTTCTCGCCGAACGTATAAAGTCCAAGAGGGAAGTTTACATCTGCGCCCTTGATGATATTCTGTACCGTCTCCTGATCCAAGCCGTATTCTTCAAGTTTATCTTCTTTAAACGTAAACTGTACCTCTTCTACCTGCTGGCCGGATACCTGAACGGAAGAAACTCCATCAAGGCCTTTTAATGCCGGAACGATGTCATCCTCTGTAAGTTTGGTTAATTCACTGAGAGACTGACCGTCCTCTGAAATGCTTAATGCTAAAATAGGAAAAGCGTTAATGCTCAGTCTTGAAATATCCGAATCATTGACTCCGTCAGGAAAAGACAAGTCTGCTACCGTGCTTTTCACTTCTTCTTCAGCTTCGCCCATATCTTTTTCAAAATCATATTCGATTTGAATGGAAGAGGCGTTCTGGAAGGATGTAGAGCTCACTACATTCACCCCGCCAAGATTCTGAACCGCCTGTTCAATAGGTTCGGTTACTTTTTCGGCAACCTCTTCCGGAGTAGCTCCAGGGTAAACCGTAGTAACTGTCACGATAGGGGTTGTGATATTCGGAATGGTCTCAAGCTTCATGTTCAAGCCCGAATAGAGCCCCGCCGCTGTCACAATAATCGTCAGCAGCCATACAGCAAATTTGTTCTTAAGGACAAAATTAATAATGGAATTCATGTGATCCTCCGCAGGTGAAATTTTTTTTAAGAAAAGCGCAATTACTAGCCAAGTTCCAGGAGACAAACAGGAAATTTGCTTAAGATTCCCGTTTGCGGTTCAGCCATTCCGCATTTTCATTGACTGACTGGTCATAATAATTAATAATATAAATGACCAGTCGTTTACAGTCAAATATAATTAGCTTGTTCCAGTATGAATTTTATGTAAATGTGAACATTCAGTCATAAATCTGCTGTCCATCAGGAACATTATGATGAGTGCAAAACGAGGCGGCAAATGCACGTGTAAGGAGAATCAGCGAATGAAGGAAAAAGAAAAACGGATCATTGAAGCGGCGATGAGCCTTTTTGCAAAAAAAGGGGTCACTTCAACGTCCATTCAGGATATCGTCAATGAATGCGGGATTTCTAAAGGTGCTTTTTACCTTTATTTCAAATCAAAGGATGCTCTTTTGCTTGAGACATTCAAATATCATTTCGAACTTATCCATACGAAGATGCAGTCTGTCCGGGAAGAGGAACTCGAGCCCCGTGAACTTCTAATCAGGCAGCTATCCTGCCAGTTCAGTGAAATTAATAAACATAAAGATTTCATCATCATGCAGATGCGTGAAAATGCCGTGCCGAACAACCCTGCCGTTGCAGCCTTTCTCCAAAAAATGAATGCCGAAGCGAGCCTTCTTGTCAAAAATTCTCTCTCCTCTATTTACGGAGAAGAGATTCATTCTTTTATCTGGGATCTTACGGCCATTCTTCAGGGAATGATTCATTCATATTTGAAGTACATCATTCTTGATCAGACAGAGCTTGATTTTGACGCACTTTCTGTCTTTATCGTGAACCGGATCGATGATGTAGTGTCAGGCCTGATCCGCTCAAATGAAAAGCCGATCCTAACAGGCGAAGTGCTGACCAAGTTTTCACCATGTTCCGGCATCAGCCTTGATGATCTTCTTGAAGCTATTTCCCGCCATAAAGAAAAAGTGTCGGGAGACCTGCTTGTGACACTCGAGGTTCTCGAGTCTGAACTGCAGGAACCGCAGCCAAGAACAGCAGTCATTCAGGGAATGCTTGCCAACTTCAGCCGGGATTCGGCTTTATCTGATTTAAAGGACAGCATTGCTCATTATTTCAAATTAGAATAGAAAAAAGAGAGGTCCCTTTCGTTCGGGAGATCTCTCTTTTTCTATGAGGCTAACGGAATCAGTTTCTTTTTATAGAGGGCAGCGATAACGTTCATCAATGCCGCGGGGATTCTTTTAGGAAAATAGGCTTTCCTGTAATATTTATGAAAAGCTGTTTTCAGATCGTTCCACTGTGTACAATGTTTCGTCTGCCGAAACCTTGCTACATCAATCATCATGATTCGCCCTTCCGATGTAATAAAGATGTTGCGAAGGTGAATATCCGAAGGGTTCAATCCTCTCATTTTAGCGGATAACAGCGCACTGTCCACTTCCGCAATGTGTTCGTCTGTAATGGAAATTCCGCTGCTGACACATTCAAACAGGGTGCTGCCTTCAATGTAATCGATGACCAGAAAGTTATCACCTGCTTCATACAAAGAAGGATAATACTTAATCCCCTTAAGGGTCCTGTAAATGTCAGCTTCCTCTTTTGCGACATGTGTAAAATCAGGAAAGAACACTTTTAACGCTTTTTCTTCGCCGCTGAGCTTAAAGACGAATGCACTCCTGCCTGCTCCAATGAACGTCAGGGACGGATTGTGGCCCAAAAGCCTTGCCTTCGTTCCTCTGCCGCCTATTTTCACGCTGTCAGCGAGCTTGCTCCAGACTGTCATAGGAAAACCTCCATTCGTTTTAAACGTCTTTTACTATTACGAGCCAAGCTGCTCGATCTGATCCAGAATCTGTTTCATTTCATTTATATTTTTCATCATCTCTGAGTCTTCCAGCATCTGTAGGGTGTATTCTCCATTCTCCAGCTGCTTAAGAGCCGAATCAATGCCGCTTTCGAGCGATTCACTGTACGTTATGAGCTGACTATGGGCATCCTGAGCTGCACCAGGTGCCTCAATCTCTTTAAAGGCTTGAATTTCTTCTTTCATCGTAAGCAGGCTTTGCTCTAATTCCGCTCTTGCCTGCCCGCTACCGGCAGCTTTTTCCGCAAGAGCAGGCGCTTCCTCAGCAAATGCCGCTGCTTTGTTCATATAATCTTTTGCATCATTGGCATATTCAAGTGTCGAATTAACCTCCTGCAGAAAAGAACATCCGCTAAGAAACACGATGGTTAAAACAGCAATTAGTTTCATCATCCATTTCAATTAAACCGCTCCCTTCCATTTTCCACCTGCTATTCCCTCTGTAATATGCAAAAAGACGCTGCGGCCAATGAATTGGCCGCAGCGTCTTTTTTAGAAAGAGACTTCACCAATAAATCGGCAAAGGTCTCGCTAACAGCGGATTGCTGCCAGCAAAGCCGGGGAAACGGTCCCGTAATGACGACTTTGCTGTTAAAGCTACTCCCCTTTAAGGAATAGATATGATGTTATTTCTATTATACCCCGGTTGATGTGCAACGGTCAATTACAGCGCCCCGGGTTACACCGTCATTTTTTCACCCATGACAAAATAAAAACCTGAAGACCGGATGTCACTTGCTACACTGTGAAGTCCTTCTTCCTCAAGCTTTGTACAAAGCTGCTCAGGATTCTGAAGACTGAAAGCAAGCATTTCTTCTTTGCCGAGCCCTGATATCCGCACATCATCAAGCAGATGCATAAATTCCTCATCAGCAAACACATTAATTCCAACCTCATAAGCAACGGCTCCAGTGTCAGTGCCGTCAAGATTGATTTCTTCTGATTTTAAATACCAGAAATCGTAATAGATAATGTCAGACATAATCGCATTCCTCCATGAATTGTTGGTGAATGCATTGTACCAGAAAAATGGCCGGCGTGTAAAAAAACGGGCGCCCATTCGTTCAGCGCCCGTTTCAAGATTATTCTTTTGCGTCCTTCTTGAGGATTCCCACCATAACCGCTGTGATGACGGCTCCTGTTAAAATAGCCGCGATGTAAAGCAATGGATTTCCATCAACAATCGGAATAACAAATGCTCCTCCGTGCGGGGCACGAAGTCCGATGCCAAAGATCATTGTCAGTGCTCCTGCAGCAGCCGAACCAATGACAGCTGCCGGAATGACTCTGGCAGGATCTGAGGCTGCAAACGGGATCGCTCCTTCTGTAATAAAGGTTGCTCCCATCACATAATTTGTTTTCCCTGCTTCTCTTTCAGCTTTTGTAAACTTCTTTTTAAAGAATGTCGTAGAAAGGGCAAGCCCAAGCGGAGGCACCATTCCCCCTGCCATAATAGCGGCATGAGGAGCAAAGTTGCCGGCATCGATCATGGCGATTCCAAAGGTGAAGGCCGCTTTGTTGATTGGGCCTCCCATATCTACTGCCATCATGCCTCCAAGAATCAGTCCAAGCAATACGAGGTTGCCTGTTCCCATGCCTTTCAGCCAGACAGTCAGCCCGTCATTAATGGCCTTGACCGGCTCAACGACAACAAACATCATAATCAGTCCGGTCAAAAGGATGCCAAACAGCGGATACAGCAGCACCGGTTTAATTCCTTCAAGTGAACCCGGCAGACCGCTGAACGCCTTTTTAAGTCCGACAACAAGATAACCTGCAAGAAATCCGGCAATCAAGCCTCCAAGGAACCCGGCTCCGCCAGTTGCCGCCATCAGCCCGCCGACCATACCTGGTGCAAATCCCGGCCTGTCGGCAATACTCATCGCGATGAATCCTGCAAGAACAGGAATCATGAGATAAAAGGCGTTGCCTCCGCCAATCGTGCTGAGCGCTTCTGCAATCGGATGATAAGAAGGATCATCAGGCTTGGCAGCGTTGATTCCAAAGACGAATGACAGGGCAATTAAGATCCCGCCTCCGACTACAAACGGGAGCATGTTGGACACACCGCTCATTAAATGCTTGTAAAAACCGGATCTTCCGGACTTGCCTTCTGCAGATTTTTTTGGTTCTCCGCTTGCTTTATAGATTGGAGCATCCTGGTCAAGAGCTTTTTGAATGAGCTCCTGCGGCTTGCGGATACCTTGTGCGACAGGAACCTGTATCACATGCTTGCCTGCAAACCGGTCCATCTCCACCTGCTTGTCGGCAGCGACAATAATGGCTGCAGCTTCTGCAATGTCTTCCTCTGTCAGCGCATTTTTAATGCCGCCTGAACCGTTTGTCTCCACTTTGATGGGGACATTCATTTCTTTTGCTTTCGCTTTGAGGGCATCAGCTGCCATGTACGTGTGGGCAATTCCTGTAGGACAGGCAGTGACGGCAAGAATCATTTTACCTGAAGCAGCCGGTTCTGAAGCCTCCTCCTCTTCCATTTCCTTTTCTTTTTCGTTTATTGCGTTCAAAATCTCATCTGCTGTTCCGGCATTCTCAAGCTTCTTTTTAAAAGCAGGATCCATCAGAAAGCCGGACAGTCTGGAAAGCGTTTGCAAATGCTCGTTATTTGCGCCCTCAGAAGCAGCAATCATAAAGAACAAATGGGCAGGCTGACCGTCGAGAGATTCATAGTCTGCTCCCTGCCTGGACCGGCCAAAGGCAATAGCAGGTTCTGCCACTGCATTCGTCTTGGCGTGAGGAATGGCAATCCCTTCGCCGATTCCTGTTGTACTTTGTTCCTCTCTGGCCAGAATTGCTTTTTTATACCCTTCTTTATCTTTAAGCTTTCCGGATTTGTGAAGAATCTCAATTAATTCATCTATCACTGCCGGTTTAGTGCTGGCGCGCAAATCCAGAATGATTGTATCCCGCGTCAATAAATCCGTAATTTTCATTGTTTCTTCCCCTTTCCCTCTTTAAATCTCTTCAACTGTTATCTCTTTAATGAGCTCCTGGACGAGTTCTTTTTGTGCAAGATCCTCTGAAAAGGCAGTTGCGCTGCCCGCTGCAACCCCCTGACGGAATGATTTTTTCACATCGCCGTGCATCGTATATCCTGCGAGAAATCCGGCTACAACTGAGTCTCCCGCTCCTACTGAATTCCTGATCTCTCCAGCTGGAACATTTGCAATAAACGCCGATTCCTGATTGATAAATACAGCACCGTCTCCCGCCATGGATACAATGACATTCTGGACACCCTCATCAAGAAGCTTTCGTCCGTACACTACAGCCTCATCTGCACTGCGTATGTCTGTGCCGAACAATTCTCCAAGCTCATGATGATTCGGCTTAATCAGAAACGGTTTCATGCTGAACGTGTTCTTTAATGCATTGCCGAAGGCATCGATCACCGTTTTCACACCTGCATCCCGGGCAATTTGGGCTGCCTCTCTGTAAAAATCTTCTCCGAGACTTTTTGGTATGCTGCCTGCAAGGACTAGAATGTCACCCTCCTGCAAGGCAGATATTTTCTTCAGCAGCTGCTGCTTCTGGGTTTCCCGGATTTCCGGACCCTGCCCGTTTATTTCCGTTTCAGTGCTGGATTTGAGTTTAATATTTATCCGTGAATAACCATCTGCAGGGATAAAATGGCTTGTGATTTGTTCTTCAGCCAGAAAATCCTCTATAAAGCTGCCGGTAAATCCTGCGGTAAAGCCGATAGCCTTGCTGTCTGCCCCAAGGCGCTTTAAAACTCTTGACACGTTGATGCCTTTTCCGCCCGGAAACATATTCTCGTTTTTTGTGCGGTTAATTTGACCTTCCTTAAAATCATCGACCCCTATCACGTAATCGATGGAGGGATTCAGCGTACATGTATAAATCATGGTGCCACAACCTTTATCACTGTTTTTTCCATATATTCATAAGCGGCATCTTCTTCAAGTTCATTAGTGAGAATGACAGCCTCACTGAGGTCTGCAATTTTTGCAAAAGACCATTCATTGAACTTCGACTCATCTGCCAGTACATATGCCTCCTGAGACAGAGAAACAGCAAGCCTCTTCATTGCCGCTTCTTCCGGGTCTGGAGTCGTAAACCCCGCTTCGGCGTGAATGCCGTTCACGCCCATGAAACATTTATCAAAACGGTACGAACTTAACCCTTTCTGAGCTTCACTGCCAATCAATGCCCTTGTCTTAGGCTTAACCATTCCTCCTGTCAAGAAAGTCGGAATGCCCTGTTCAAGCAGCGGTTCGAGATGGGTAACGCCATTTGTCACAACCGTTATCTCTTTACCCTTCAGGTAGGGAATCATCTGCATCGTCGTCGTTCCCGCGTCTATATAAATACTGTCGCCGTTCTTCACAATCGCCGCGGCTGCTTTGGCAATCCGCTCTTTTTCTTCCGAATGTCTCAGGGCCTTTTCGCTTACACTGAGTTCTTCGCCCTTTTGATGGAGGAGAGATGCCCCCCCATGGACACGCTTAAGCTTCTTTTCCTTCTGCAGCTGGCTTAAATCTCTTCTGATGGTTGATTCTGATGAATCCGTTGCATCTACCAGCTCCTGTATAGTCGCTACTTGCTTTTCCTGCAAAACCGACAGGATCAAGCGGTGCCGTTCTTGTGTAATCATAGCGCCCCTCCGTCTGTTTCAACTTTATGACCTAATAGTAACGTAAGCCCTTTCAAAAATCAATCAAAAACATCCAAAAACAATCAAAAATGTTCATAAAACTCATAAACACAGTCAAAATCAATCAAAAAAAAACTGTCCGATCTCTCAGACAGTTCCGTTTAATCCTATATTCTGAAGCTTCAGCTGCTGCACAGCAAACTCTCTGTACATCGCATGCGATTCGAGCAATTGTTCATGTGTTCCAGAACCCGTGACTTTTCCTTTGTCCAAAAAGATGATTTTATCAGCATCGATGACCGTTGACAGTCTGTGGGCAATAACGAGCGTTGTTCTGCCCTTCATCAAATTGCCGAGTGCTTTTTGAACGACAATTTCTGAGTGGCTGTCAAGGCTTGATGTTGCTTCGTCAAGGAGCAGCAGCTTCGGATCGCGCAGCAGCGCTCTTGCAATTCCGATCCGCTGCCGCTGTCCGCCTGAGAGCTTGACGCCTCTTTCTCCGACCTGTGTATGATACCCCTCCGGAAATTCTTCAATAAATTGGTGGGCATACGCCATTTCAGCAGCCCGGACAATCTCATCGTCTTTGGGATCACGGGTTAATCCGTAGCAAATATTTTCTTTGACAGTCCCAGATGTGATGGGACTTTCCTGCGGAACATACCCGATTTGCTCTCTCCATGACTGAAGGGAAAACTCTTCAATTCCATCTTCACCAAGCAAGATTGCTCCGCCGGTTGGCTTGTAGTAGCGTTCCATCAATGAAAATAACGTTGTTTTGCCGCTTCCGCTCGGACCTACAATGGCAGTCGTTTTACCCGGTTCAATTTCCATCGCCACTTTGGTTAGTATCGGGTCATTTTTATAGGCAAAATCAACCTCATGAAAGATGATCGGTTTTGCAATGCTCTTCACTTCTTTTCCTGCAGATAAGCTTTCCTCTTCTTCCCCAAGGATCTCAATCATGCGCTCTGAGGCTCCCATTGCTTTTTGAAGCTGAGTAAAGAACGCCGTAAACTGGGTCATCGGGATGACGATCTGAAACAAGTACAGAATAAATGCGACGAGATCTCCAGATGAGATGGCGCCGGACTGCACTCTTAGTCCGCCGTATCCAAGGATGATGACTAATAGCGACATAATGACAAAAGAGATCAGCGGTCCGATCAGCGCATGAATCTTTGCTTCCGAAAGGCCAAAGGAAAACAAGCGGAAAGCCCCCTCTTTACCTGATTCATATTCTTTTTTTTCAGCGTTCGATGATTTCACGAGGCGTACATGGGACAGCACTTCACTCAATAGAGAAGTAAACCGTGCTGTTTCATCCTGAAGTCCTTTTGAAACCTTGTACATTCTTCTTCCAAGAGGAAGCAGAATCATGATTGAAAGAGGAATCAGGGCAAGCATAATCAGCGTCATCTGCCAGTCTAGGTAAAGCAGAATTCCGAACGAGCCGATTATGGCGATGATGCCTGTAAAAAAATTGGTGATGTGATCAGTGATCAGCCCTTTTAAAATGGCTGTATCATTTGTCATCCGGCTGATCATTTCACCTGTCTTGTGATGATCGTAAAATGAAACCGGAAGATGAATATGCTTCTTCCATAAACGTTCTCTAAGCTTGGCAACCACATGCTGCCCGACATAATTCAAAAGATAAATGGAAATTCCGCTCGTAACCGCCTGTGCGACAAAGGCTGATAATAAGAGCACAATATGGAAGGCTCCAATTTTCTCAAAACTAAAATCGTCAATAAGATTTTTTGTGAAAAGCGGAATAACAAGACCTGCAAGCGTGGAAATGACGCTTAGAATGCCTGCAGCCGCCAATCTCGCTTTAGACGGTTTTGTGTCGCGAATCAGTTCATAAAAAAGCCGCAGTCTGTCTCCGTATCCTTGTTCTTTCATTGTTTTTTCCCCCATCATGCATACTCATCATCTATTATACAGATATCTCCAGAAAAGAATAAATACAAGCCCTCTGCCTCCCTGCATGTATTCCATAAATAAGGAAATGATAGTACTCAAGAATAACTAACCAAGAAAGCAGCGTAAAAGATGGAAAATTTCACTGGATCCAATCAGCACAGGCGGTATAAAGCTCATTTGAGCATGTTTGGGACAACTCAATTCCACTTAAGAAACCCATACATTATTGCATGGTGGTCCGCGGCATTTCCCGGATTCGGCCATCTCCTTCTGTCCAAATATTTCAGGGGACTGCTCCTTTTCGTATGGGAAGTCTTTATTAATATGCAATCTCACTTGAACATCGCAATGGTTTATTCGTTCTGCGGAGAAATTGATAAAGCGCGCGAAGCCCTTGATTACCGGTGGACCCTCTTATATATTCCCGTCTACATATTTGCCATCTGGGACAGCTACCGCACAACGGTCGATTCCAACCGGGTCTATCTGCTTGCCGAACGTGAAAACGCACCCTTTAACACCTTTACAATCGGAGCCATGGAAATCAACTATTTAGACAAGCGCAATCCCCGGATGGCTGTCGTCTGGTCCTTTCTGATGCCTGGAACCGGTCAGCTGTATATTCACCGCCTTATTACCGGATTTTTCGCCCTGATCTGGACGGTTGTTTTCGTCTATTATTCCAAGTGCCTTCTCGCTGTTCATTTTCTGTTTTTGGGAGAGATTGAGCAGGCAACGAACATTCTGAATCCATCATGGCTGATGTTTGTTCCTTCAGTATACGGATTCGCTGTTTATGACTCATACATCAATACAGTCGAGAACAACAAGCTGTTTATAGATGAACAAAGAAATTTTTTGATGACTAATTACCAGAAATACCGGGTCAGCTTTCCTGACAGAGTTTGAGGGGTGATTTCCATTGCAAGTATTTGCTGCGTTTGATCACTGCACATATCTGGAGCTTGCGATTTCCAAAATCGAGCAAGAAGGTATACATAAAGAAAGAATTCTTGCTGTGCCTTTAAAAGCGAATGACGATTCCGTCAAATTGATGGATTCTATCCATCATTCAGATGGCATCAGTCTTTTTGATACAGGTGCAGCCCTTGCTACTGCATTTGCCGTCATTGGCGTCAGCATCGGGTTTAAGCTGGCATGGGGACCTGTTTACTGGGGTCTGATCGGGGCAGGCAGCGGTCTGCTTTTAGGGTTTTCCATCAATTTGTTCTACTATACGGTCATAAAAAAAAGAAAACTTAAAATTGGCGGAAGCGCCAAAAAAACCGAAGTCGTCCTTGTTATTGAATGCCGTGAGGAAGTGTTTTCACGCGTGGAAAAAATATTGAAGGAACACTATGCACTGGGAATTGGCTATATAAAATAAAACAGGCAGCCGCATGAATCCGGCTGCCTTTCTGTATGTTCTAATTTGTTAAAACGGCTGCTGCATCAGGCTTCAAGTTCAACTTGAGAAGAATCGCCGTTATACACATCCGTATCAAGTTCATTTGTCGCCTTTCCGGTAAGCACTCCGGCTGTCATGCTTCCGCTGACATTCAGCGCCGTACGGCCCATGTCAATTAAAGGTTCAACTGAAATTAAAAGACCTGCCAGAGCAATCGGCATGTTCATGGTTGAAAGAACGAGAATGGCCGCAAATGTAGCCCCTCCCCCAACGCCTGCAACACCGAATGAACTGATGGCAACAACTGCAATAAGGGTGAAAATAAATGACGGGCTGAGCGGATCAATCCCGACTGTCGGCGCAATCATAACCGCCAGCATGGCCGGATAAATGCCGGCACATCCATTTTGCCCGATTGTAAGACCAAATGAACCTGCAAAGTTTGCAATTCCTTCAGGCACACCAAGCTTTTTCGTCTGTGTGCTGATATTAAGCGGCAGCGTGCCTGCACTTGTACGTGAAGTAAACGCAAATGTAAGGACAGGAAATACTTTTCTTACATACGTAACCGGGTTTAACCCTGCAAGTGTAAGCAGCAGCAAGTGAATAATAAACATAACGAGAAGTGCGACATATGAAGCGATAACAAATTTTCCAAGCTTCAAGATGGAATCAAGGTCGCTTGAAGCAACTGTTTTTGTCATAATTGCAAGCACACCATACGGAGTCAGACGCAGAATCAACGTAACGACGCGCATAATCACGGCATAAAAAGCATCAACTATTTTAGCAAACAGCTCCGCATGCTGGGGCTCTTTTCGCTTAACCCCAAGAAACGCAAGGCCAAGAATAGCTGCAAAGATCACAACTGCAATGGTTGAAGTCGGACGGGCACCTGTGAGGTCAAGGAACGGATTGCCCGGAAGAAGTTCAAGAACCTTCTGCGGGAAGGTCTGATCCTGAATTTCCGTATATGTAGCGTCAAGAGCTTCTCCTCTGGCTGTTTCAGCCTCTCCCTGCTCAATTTGAACCGCTTCTAAATTAAATCCAAGCGACGTTCCAATGCCGATTGCGGCGGAAATGGCTGTTGTTCCAACCAGAATCCCCAAAATCAGGATGCTGATTTTTCCGATATTTCCTGAAAGCTTCAGTTTCGTAAACGCACTGAGGATTGATATGAATACAAGAGGCATGACGATCATTTGAAGCAGCTTGACATAACCGCTCCCCACGATGCTGTACCAGCCGATTGATTCAAGAAGAACCTCGTTTTCCGGCCCGTAAATAAATTGAAGGGCAAAGCCCAGGACAATCCCGAGACCAAGGGCTGCAAACACCCTTTTAGAAAACGAAACGTGTTTCTTTTGCATATAAAAAAGCAAGAATATGAGTCCAAGAAGAACAGCAATATTCACAATTAACAAAAATGCTGACATAGCATTTCCCCCTAACATTTTCCTGTAGTATTAGAAAAATATAAATCAATTAAACCAATCAGTCAAGTAGGAATTACCGGCGGCCAACACTCAGACTTTATGTCCGCTTTTAATGAATTATGCCTTAATGGTTCCGCTTGCGCCCGCAATCTCATAATTTATGAGAGCAGCTTTAAAAGGAGGAGCGTGTCTGACGTGATAAAAATTAAAAATGCCTATCAAAATGAAAATATCTTAAATACGAGTGTATTAACCGCCGAGCAGAAAGAGATTCTTGATCTGATGGTAAAGTATGAAGAGGTTTATTCATATGAGCATTTCAGCCAGTTCAAATTCGAAATGGATCTGCGGACCGAAATTGTAAAAGCATCCTCCGCCCTCTATCAGAGCGGGGTCAAGTTCACGACGTTTGAGTATTCCAAATGCAATCCGGTTTTTTGGGACCTGACGAGCCAGGGAGCCATAGTCATTAAGCCCGGCGTTCCTCCTTCAGTCGCCTTGATGGACGTTTACAACAATGGCGCCCTATATGCATTTGAATGTGCGACTGCAATGGTAGCCGTTTTTTACAGAGCCGTGCTGGAAATGATTGAAGAGTCCTATTTCAACCGCCTGTTTGACGGGATGATTCTATATGACTGGCACTATGATGACGATCTAGGGGTTTTTACGAGAAGAGGAAATGATTTTCTTCCAGGTGACTGCCTGTACTTTAAAAATCCTGATTTTGATCCTGAAAAGCCGCAGTGGCGCGGTGAAAATACAATCGATCTTGGCTATGACCTATACTACGGACACGGAATCGGCATTAAAGATTCTGAGGGCATCATAACCTCCCTGAACAAATACAGAAAGCAAGGTGCTGTGAGATCAGCCTACCTTCTTTCTCAGGTTACACGGCTTGATTACAGATACTTGTATCCGTATAAACGGAGTGACAGAGAGGAAACAGGCGCCTATCCGCTTGCAGATGGAACCATTACGGCAACGAGACTAGGGGACGTATTTTATTTAAAAGCCTGATTTTCCCGCAAAAAAAAAGCCGCCCTTATTTCGGCAGCTTCAGCTGATCATTATGAAAATATTTGCGCTGCAAGTAGTACTGTTCACGCCCAAGATATTTATTTACCATCAGCTCCATTTCGCCAAGGTCATTTCTTGTCACGAGCGGATCGAGCTGATTCCACTTAACAACTCTAATAAAGTAGTAATCTTTAATGGGGGTGAACAAAACGGGGGAATTCGGCCATTGATCAAACCAGAATTCGATTCTTCCCCTTTTCTTGTACGAATAATGAATAATCTTCATTTTCATCACCTGTTTTAAGAATACATGTTCTCCTTTGAAAAAGAAAGCTTTAATCGGCTGACCCGCCTCTTAAAATCGCTCTGACAGGACTCCCGTCACCGTCCGTAAGTTTTAGCGGCAGAGCTATCAGCTCATAGGTCCCTTCTTCAGCCGAAGTCAGATCCAGCCCCTCTAAAATAAAGATGGACTGCTGAAAAAACGAGTGATGGGCAGGCAATTCTTTGCTTTTCATAAAATCGACCGAAGGGACATCGACTCCAATCAGCTTAATGCCAAGGCTTCCAAGGTACTCTGCAGCATCAGGGTGAAAATAAGTGAACTCTTCGGGAAACCGGTTTGAATCCTCCCAGGAATCAGTCCGGATCAGCAGACGTTCTGTTCCCGCAAGATCCATTTTCTTCAGAATGTGAGCAGTAATGACCTCCTGGCCGCGAATGTGAATGACTTTTGCCGTGCCGCAGTAAATGGAGAGATCAAGTTCATGAATCCGCTTCCCTTCCGAGTCAAAATGATAGGGGGCATCTACATGAGTTCCCGTATGGGTGCTCATCTCCACCTTCCCGACATTAACGGACCCGCTCGCTTCTTTCGTCCACATCAGTTCAAAATCAAACGGAGTATCCCCCGGCCAGACAGGCGTGCTGTTTTGCAGCGGTCTTGAAATATCAATGATTTTCATGCAATCACCTCCCGAATATTTTCAAACTGCTCATATCGTTTTTCCCTCATTATCGTTTTTAAAAACTGCACGGTCTTCCAAATCTCTCCATAAGAAGTGTAAAAAGGTGCAGGGGCCAGTCTGATAATATTCGGAGACCTGTAGTCAGGAATCACTCCATCCTGTTTCAGCGCTTTGCAGATTCTTGCAGCCTCAGGATGCATGAGAGCAACATGACCTCCGCGCCGTGCATCTTCCTTCGGGTTTACAATCTCAAATGAAAAACCTGATAGCTCTTCTTCGATTAAATCCATCATCACTCTGGTCATACTCAGAGATTTCCTGCGGATGGCAGCCATCGTTGCTTCCCTGAACATCTCTAGAGATGCAGATAAGGGCGCTGAACTGAAGATATGCGGAGTTCCAATTTGATAGGCCCCTGCAGAGTCTGCAGGAGTAAAAGTATGCTCCATATCAAACTGCTGCTCTTTATTTGAGCCAAACCATCCGCTCAGCCCGGGTCTCTTTCTGCCAAGATGCTTTTCATGGACAAACAGTCCTGCTGCGGCACCCGGTCCTCCATTGACATATTTATAGTTGCACCAGTAAGCAAAATCAGTCCCCCATTTGTGCATCTCATGAGGAATGGCCCCCACTGAATGGCAGCCGTCAAAGCCGATGATAATCCCCCGCTCGTGAGCGGCCTTCGTAAGCCTTTCAATATCAAGCAGCTGGCCGCTTCTGTACAGAACAGTCGGCAGAACAGCCATCGCCACATCTTCTGTCATGCAGGCAATAATCTCGTCTTCATCAAGCGTCTGACCGTCTTTGCTTTTCACCTTGACTAAGTGTGTATCAGGATTTAATCCTTTTAAAGACAGCTGACTTTGAAGAGCGTAAATGTCAGAAGGAAAATTCAGTTCATCCGCAAGAATTTTCGTCCTTTTTCCTTCTGGCTTGAAAAAACTGGCTGCAAGCTGATGAAGGTTTACCGTAGTAGAACCTGTCACAATGACTTCATGCGGCTTTGCCCCCACTAAAAAAGCCGATTGCCCGCCAAGTGTTTCAGACAGGTAGTACCAAGGTTTATCGCCTTTCGTCCAGCCGTCTATTCCGTGCTCCTTCCAGGCCTCAAGCATTTGGAGCAATGCAGCTTCAGTCCGCTTTGATGGCAGTCCGAGCGAATTGCCATCCATATAGATGATGCCTTCTTTCAAGTAAAATTCCTGTCTGTAGCAGGCCAGATCATCCTGCTTATCAAGTGCTGCCGCTTTATCTGGATCCATAGCGGGAAGCCTCCTTCATCCGGATTTCTGTTTGACTGATTAACTGATTTAAAAGGACGTCTGCCGGCACTTTTTCATGAATCAACCTTAGCCCCTGACCGGCCCAGACTGACATATTTTCAGTATTGCCTGTCTCAGAAGCCTCGCTTCTCAGCCGCTTGGTCAGATTGTTTTGCAGAGGATAAGGGAGGACATCTGATTCATAAGGCTCCATTTTTCGGATAAAGTCATTTGAAATTCCCCGCGCATATTTTCCTGAGAATGCTTTCGTCAGTACCGTCTGAGCTTCTGTGCTTGAGACTATTTTGTCTTTATATGCTTCCGCTGCACCGCTTTCAGTACATGGAATAAACGCGCTCCCCATCTGCACTCCCTCTGCACCGAGCATAAATGCCGCTGCAATACCTCTTCCATCCGCTATGCCACCGGCAGCAATCACCGGCACCCGAAGCGCATCTGCTGCCTGCGGAATAAGTGCCATGGTTCCGACCCCTGCATCCCGAGAGTGATGGAAGGTTCCGCGGTGTCCTCCTGCTTCACTGCCCTGCATGACAATCAGATTTGCTCCAAGTTCTTCAAACATAAGCGCCTCGTCAACGGATGTCGCCGTGCCAATTACAGTCCTGCCTGCTTTTTTCAGTTCTGCTGCAGCTTCTTTTGAAGGCAGCCCGAATGTAAATGAACAGACAGGCACCTCCTGCTGAAGAATGACTTCAAGCTGCTGTTCATAATTATGGCGGTTTTCTTCATCTGAATAAGAAAGGTCTTCCACGGGGAGTCCCCATTGCTTAAATCGGTCCGTCATCCTTTTTACCTCTGCCTCACTGGCATAGACCTCTTTTTCAGGCACAAAAAGATTGACGCTGAACGGTTTCCTCGTCAAGCCTTTTATTTTTACAACCTGCTCCTTAAGCTGTTCCGCAGTTAAATAACCTGCTCCGACAGATCCCATCGCTCCGAAGCCGCTGACCGCAGCCGCCAGTTCAGGTGAAGTAATTCCTCCCGCCATCGGTGCCTGAATAACCGGATAAGTGATGCAAAGCTTGCGGCTTACAGCTGTTTCGTTCCATCCCATACATATTCCTCCTCATCCAGAACTGAACTGCCTACCTTCTTCTACATGCATGCAGCCGTTCCCTGCCGGATCCAGGAGGAATGATCCGGAGCAAAATCCGTTCTCCTTTTACCCGGTTGTGCTAAAATGGTAAAAAATAGACACTCAAAGATAGGAGCTGTTTGAAGTTGGATGAGCTGTGTCCCCTTTGCAACCCCCAAATGATAGAAGATCAGAAAATTGTCCTGTCCAACGACCATTGTCTCTTTCTTCAGATGCCCCAAAACATCCTTATTGGATCAGGCCTGATCGTCCCTAGAGAGCACCGCCCTACTATGTTTGATTTAACCCAGGATGAATGGAATGCAACATACAGTCTGCTTCAGGAAGTGAAAGAGCTGCTCGATCAAGAGCACGAGCCTGATGGCTATACGATCGGCTGGAATACAAATGAGGCCGGAGGGCAGCACATTTTTCACACCCACCTTCATATCATCCCCCGCTTCAAAGACGAACCGTATGCCGGAAAAGGCATCAGGTACTGGCTGAAGGGCAGGGAGAATCTGCGGCCTTCCCTCTCGGACGAAGATTAAAATCGGTCAAACTTGGGTAAAAAAAGAGAAAGACCGCTGACAAAGGAGTGTTACCGATGATCATTGTATACATAAGCATTGCGCTTGTTGTCCTGGCCCTTATCTATCTAGGTGTCTCATCCATCCGCACCTTCAAAAAATCCCAGCCTGTCATTCAGGATCTCCAGGAAACGGCAAACCGCCTTCAAAAACAAACCGAAAGCATTCAAAATGAAACTACCAGACTCTCCGCCACTCAGGAAAAAATTATGTCTGACGTAGAGTATAAGAAGAAAACCGTTCAGGAAACAATCGAAATTGCGAAAGAAACACCGGAAACTCTAAAGAGCTTTAAAGAATTTATTCCTTCTAAAAAAGAAGAACGCGCCGCACACAGGGTTCGGGGCTGAGAGGAGCAGATCACTTTGGTGGTCTGTTTTTTTGTGTGGAGGAGGAGCTGCTGGGGATGTGATTAAAACATTTACTCAGATTAGTTCTATCAAATAGAAGATTTTTTCTTTTGGTGGTTCTTATCATGCTGTTGGGTTCCATCAAGCACGAGATTTTTTCTGTTGATGGTTCTTATCAGGCTGTTCGGTTCCATCAGGCACAAGATCTTTTCTGTTGATGGTTCTTATCAGGCTGTTCGGTTCCATCAGGCACAAGATCTTTTCTGTTGATGGTCCTTATCAGGCTGTTGGGTTCCATCAAGCACAAGATCTTTTCTGTTGATGGTTCTTATCACACTTATTAGTGCCAGCAAGCACGAGATCTTTTCTGTTGGTGGTCCTTATCATACCTATCAGGACCAGCAAGCACGAGATTTTTTCTTTTGGTGGTTCTTATAATGCTGTTGGGTCCATCAAACGCACGATTTTTTCTGTTGATGGTTCTTATCACGCCTATCAGGACCAGCAAGCTTGTGATTTTTTCTGTTCGTGGTTCTTATCACCCTATCAGGACCATCATGCTTGTGATTTTTTCTGTTGGTGGTTCTTATCACGCCTATCAGGACCATCATGCTTGTGATTTTTTCTGTTGATGGTTCTTATCACGCCTATCAGGACCATCATGCTTGTGATTTTTTCTGTTGGTGGTTCTTATCACGCCTATCAGGACCATCATGCTTGTGATTTTTTCTGTTGGTGGTTCTTATCAGGCTGTTGGGTTCCATCAAGCACGAGGTCTTTCCTGTTGGTGGTTCTTATCTTGCTGTTCGGTTCCATCAAACGCAAGATTTTTTCTGTTGATGGTTCTTATCACGCTTCGCTTTTTGTGCCATCAAGCTCAGGCTCCTTCCCAGCTGATGTTCTTATTTCACAACAAAAAAAAGCACTGATTTTCATCAATGCTCACATCCACCATGTTTCTCCGATTTTCATGACGTTAAGCTTATCAGGGTCAAGTGCACGCTTCTCCCATTCTGCAAGCAGCCTCTCCAAAGCTTCAGGTCCTGTATCGTCGGCCAGCCTGAATGCAC
This sequence comes from Bacillus sp. FSL H8-0547, assembly GCA_038002745.1. Taxonomy (NCBI): domain Bacteria; kingdom Bacillati; phylum Bacillota; class Bacilli; order Caryophanales; family Bacillaceae; genus Bacillus; species Bacillus sp. FSL H8-0547. Next base: position 2,614,761 of record JBBODD010000001.1, on the reverse strand, counting down.
CGTAATGCATGGGAACAAACGGTCCTTTCGCGTTCAAATCAAGGTACGCTGTGACTGCATCCTCGGGATTGATGTGCGATACCTTCATAAACCACTCAGGCTCGTAAGCTCCAATGGGCATCAGAACGGCATCGACAGACATTTTTTCTCCAATTTCTTTAAAGCCGCGGAAGTATCCGGAGTCACCGGCAAAATAAATAGAGTGGCCCCTGTGTTCAATGACCCATCCTCCCCAGTGGGAAGTATTTGTATCCCACAGGGTTCTGCGCGTCCAGTGCTGAGCAGGAACGAATGTAAATCTGACGTCCTCTTTGTCATAGGCTTCCCACCACGCAGCTTCTTTCACGTTCTTATACCCTCTTCTTCTGAAGGAAGCACCAAGACCTTCGGGCACGTAAAAAACCGGGTCCCCCTTGAGCTTTCTGATCGATGCAAAATCCAGGTGATCATAATGTCCGTGAGATATCAGGACAGCGTCAATTTCCGGAAGTGCCCGGATTGGCATGCCCGGTTTCGTCAATCTCCTCTGCATGCCCATCCGCTCCGCCCAGACCGGGTCAGTAAGGATATTGATGCCGCCAGTCTGAATCAAGAACGTAGAATGGCCAATCCAGGTCACACTGTTTTTTGAAAGGTTAGCCGACACTTCTTCCGACTGAGGATTATCCAGCCTTTCAATGGAGACCGACAAATCCTTCTTTTTCGCTTTTCTCTCTTTCATCCATTTTCTGAAATCAGAGAAGCTTTTCGTATTTTCCACTCCGTCTAAGTTACGATATCTTTTCCCCATCTGCCTGCACCTTTACATAAAATGTCCGGGTTCTCGGCCCGTCGAATTCACAGAAGTAGACTCCCTGCCAAGTTCCGAGCAACAGGCGCCCTTCTGTAATAATCACATGCTGCGAAGAGCCGACTGTACTCGCTTTCATATGAGCAGCGGTGTTCCCTTCGGCATGCCTGTCCTTTTCTTCAAACCACGGATAGACTTCGTCAAAGCGTTTGATCATGTCTGTTTTCACATCAGGATCCGCATTTTCATTGATTGTGATTCCTGCAGTGGTGTGCGGACAATAGATGACAGCAGTTCCTTCCTTGAAGCCGTATTCCTGAATCAAGTCCTCAACTTGTACAGTGATATCAATCATTTGATCTCTGCTTTTCGTTTCCAGTTTAAATGATTTAAGCACGTTCATCCTCCCTTTCTTTTTAATGCTTCCTTTTCTAAAGGATAGCTTATTTCCAAAGGATGATACAAGAAACGAACCCTGTACTCAGGGTTCCATCTCGGAAAGACTGCTCTTTCGGTCCAGAATCGTTTTTATGACAAGCTTTATTAGTTCACCGGGCTGATACGGTTTAATCAAACAGCCTGCTGCGCCAAGGTCTGCTGCTTTATCCTTTTCATTAAGAGCTGTTGATATAAAAACTGGAATTTCTGCAAGATGCGGGACCTGTTTTAATCGGTCCAGAACATCCCACCCGTTTAAATCATCATCAGAAAGCAAAATATCAAGAACGACAGCATCCGGCCTCAGTGAAACCGCCTCTTCCAGAGCCTGGTCGCCCCTCAGCATCACGGCTGTGCTTAGTCCCATTTCCTCAAACTCTGCTTTAAGCAGACTTGCAAAGTTTTCGTCATTTTCAATAATCAGGATATTGGCAGATGACGATCCATCAGTTTCAGGGGCAGGTGAATGACCTGAGGCATCATGCAATGGCAATGAAACAGTAAACGTGCTTCCTTCCCCAATCTTTGAATGAACGGAAATCTCGCCGCTGTGTGCTTTTATGATTTCTTTCACGATTGAGAGCCCAAGGCCTGTTCCGCCAATTTTTCTGCGGTCGGAATTGTCTGCGCGGTAAAATTTCGTAAACAATTTGTCCTTTGCATCTTCAGGAATTCCAAGCCCTTCATCTTTTATCTCCACTTTCAGCCAACCATTCTCTTCAAACAGAATAACCGAGATATTTCCGCCGTCCGGAGAATATTTGACGGCGTTTCCGGCAAGATTCTGAAAGGCCTGCTTTAACATATCTCTGTCTCCGAGAACCATGGCGTTTTTGGCGCTTGTATGAAAATAAAACCGGTGATCTGATGTCAGGATCTGCTGTTCTTCAACGACTTCCCCGAGAATGACGGAAAGATCGCCAAGCCTCTTTTCATAGGTCTGTTTCCCTGATTCCAGCCTCTGAACATCAAGAAAATTGTTAATTAGATTGGTCAGACGCTTACCTTCCTGATAAATGGTCGATAAGTATTTTTTCCTTCTTTCCGGTTTCAGGTCTTTATACAGCAGCAATTCCGTAAAGCCAAGGACGCTTGCAAGCGGGGTCCTGAGCTCATGGCTGACCGTGCTGACAAATTCAGACTTCATTTGATCCACTTCGTACTCTTTCGTAATATCGCGGTGGACCATTACCGTTCCAAGGCGCCGTCCATTCCTGTATAACGGTTCTGCATAAAGGTTTACTACGGTTCCATTATTCATTCTATAGGTAAAGCTGTCCTGCACAGGTTCACGCGAAAAAATGACCCTTTCCAAAAATCTCCCAAGCTCCACAGGATCTGACACGACAGAAGAGAAATGGCTGAACCATTCATCAAATGAGGCAAAAGCCAAATCCTCGCCTCTGCATAAAAGCATGCTGCTCATGGTTGTGTTAACTTGCAGACTTACTCCGTTCAGATCAACCAGCTGAATGCCCTCATGGATGGTATTCAGAATGTGTCTGACCATTTCCCTGTCCTGTTCAGCCTGCTCGTAAAGCTTCAGCTTGTCCAATGAAAGAGCAATGTTTTTGGTCATTGATGTGTATTCAGCTATCTCTTTTTCACCGAACTCCTCATTAAACTTCGTGAAGATCATGATCGCTTCCGTACGTTCACCGGATGAGAGAACCGGCAGATAAAGATCATAGGAATACTGCGGTGATTCGTGGTATCCGGTTTCCTCAGGATCTGCAAGACGCTTATAGACTTTTGCCTGCTTTGTCTTTTTCACTCCATCTATGAGCCCTGAATTCATATTGCCAAGAATGGTTCTGACCGCCGTTTCTGACAGTGATACCGCTGCATAGTGTTCAGGCTGGTCAGCCATGACGACAATGCCCCTATCTGCTTTTGAAATACGGCACATGGCAGTGATTATGCTTGTCAAAAGCTTTTGCTTATCAAGTGTATTTGCTATGCTGTTGCTTAGTTCATTACGGAGTGTGAGCTGCGACTCTCTTTCCCACATTTTTTCAAGAGCTGAACGCAGTTCATCCTGCTGAACCTGAAGTTCGTCCTGCTGGGCGATCAGTTCTTCATTCTGAGCTGTTAAATCCTGTTCTTTTTCAGCAATGCTTTTGCTCATTTTTGAAAAAGCAACATGCAAAAGCCCCAGCTCATCCTGCCGGTTTGAGCTGCTGTCAAAAATGACATCCTTGCCTGCTGCAATTTCACCCGCTGCAGCTGTAAGGATCTGAAGAGGCTCCTGCATTTTTCTCAAATACCTTCTGATCATCGCAATCAGCGTGCCAATCATGAAAACAAGCACGATAAGAAACAAAATCTGACTGGTAAACAGGCTGCCGGTAAACTGCTCCCTGTTTTCATTGATTTCCCGCTCAATTTTGGCACTGTAATCTTCAAGTCCTGTCTGAAAAACTCTTACTCTTTCAGATCCTCCTTCAACAGCTGTTCTGGTTACTTCGGATGTATTTCCCCGTTCATATGCTGCTACCGTTTTCGGAAGAAGATCCAGAAAATAGAGTTGATAAAAGGTGCTTGCCTGCTGAAGAAAGGCAAGATCATAGTCATTTTCAGCAAGTGCTTCCAGATCTTCGTATGCCTTCAGGACGGTCTCTTTTTGTTCCATTCCCCTGTTGTAATAAAGTTTGTTTTTGCCGTTCTGACCATAGGCGAAGTAGGCCCTGAATTCGGAAATCGCCTTATTGTAGGAATCGTTCAGGACAATCGTTGCATTTTCTTTCAAATCAAGCTGACGGTTGCGTTCTTTAAATTCTTCAGTTATGGCATTTTGCCAGAAGACATAAACGCCAATTACTATGGAAAACAGAATAATTGCCGCTGCTGCCATCAGCCCAAATTGCCTCGTGACACTCTTCTTTACCAATCTATTAATCACTGCTTAAAATCTCCTCCACTTTGTCCATAAGCATGAGCGGACTGAATGGTTTGGAAACAAATTCATCCGCTCCTGCCTTGAGGACGCTCTGCTGATCGGCAGCCTGGCTTTTGGCGCTCAGCATCATCACTTTCGCTCCGGACTGTTTTGGATGCTTCTTGATTTTCTTAATGAGCTCCATACCCGTGTACACCGGCATCATATAATCGAGGATGATCAGCTCATATTCATGCTGCTGAATAAGCCTGTATGCTTCTTCCCCGTCTGATGCTTCATCTATCTGGTGCCCGTTATCCTCAAGTGTATCTGTTATAAGCATGCGAAGAACTTCCTCATCTTCTGCAAGAAGAATTCTGGCCATTGTCTGTGCCTCCTTGTCCCGGTTCACTCTATTTCTTTAAACGTTTTCTGCACAATTGGATAGGATTTCTTCAGTCGTTCATGATAGGATGGGCCGTTCCATTCCTCCCATGTATAGAAGAGCCATTTTTCCTTTGGGAGATCTTCATTTTTAATCTCCGGAACAGTTCCCTCAATGTTCCCCGTTCTTTTATCTATTAAAAGAAACGCAAGGTGAATGCCTTTTGTGTTGACGCTGCTTGCTGTTCCGCCTCTCCATATATCCCCCATCGCCTCGCGCGTGCTTGGGTCTTTCATGTTAAGCAGGAGCCAGGGAATTCTGATTTCGGCTGTGTTTGTTTTTTCGTCTATTTGATAGTCTGCAAGGGAAAGATAGTCAGGGTCATCAGGATTGGCATTTCCTTTTTCAAGAAGCCCTGTTTCGTAGAAAGAAAAAGGAATTTCCCGTCTGCCTTCTGCTGTATTTATCGTCAGTTTTTTATTCAATGTTAGTCTGATCGGGTGATAAATGCCGTTGTTTTTACTGTTTGCATAAGGCACCTCGGGAATCATCTTCAGCTGCTGGCCGTAATGGTAGTAAAACGTGTCATAATAGCTGTCAATCAAAAGCCTTGATTCTCCTTCCGGATCTATGGCGGCGGAAAAATCCGTTCCTGCAGCACTTATGTACTCCTGCTCAGGAGGATGATCCTGACCCTGATCCGGAACTGTGTCAAAGAGGATATTCAGGCTGTGGCGTCCCGCGTTCCACTTTCCCTTTTGAAGGTCCATCCGGATAATGAGTCCCTGCTCGTCACTTGTCAGATAGATATCTTTTACCCAGCCGGATGAATCTGAGTATACGGGGGAATGGCTGCCTGCCTCCCAGTCACCGGTCTTCCCGTCAGGCTTGATCATTGTATCCTGCATTCCCGGGCTGAAGTCCAGCAGCCCGAAATTCTGTTCATTCGTCTGCACATTGTCCCACATCGGCCGTCTGTCGGGGTTGTCATAATCCATCGTATTCCACGTCCGTTTGAACCACTCATCCTGCCAGGAAAAAATCAGCCCGCCTGCAAGATTTTCATGAACGATATCCTCGAAAAGAGCACTTACCATTTCACCCTGCTCTTGCTCGCTGTGGAATCCCTGATGTTTCCCGTGAACATTTTTATGCGTCATTCCCCTTGATGAAGGGATGCCGAATTCTGCAGCCAGAAGCGGCATATCATGCCGTGTCTTTAAATCTGCCAAATAACCTGCGTAATTGTTCTTTTCTCCCCTGTGATCAATGTAGGAAACATATTTTTTTTCCAAATTTAAAAAATCCGGATAATAGGGATAGATGTGATAGGAAGCAAAAAGTCCCGCCGGTCCCGAAGACTTCATGACATTGGGATCTACAGAGACCATATCCTCTTTTTTAAGAGGTTCTGACGGATGGCTCAATAGATCCGTTGTCACCCAGTTCGTAAAGCTCACGGGCCTCGTCCAGTGATAGGTTTCTTTTTCATAGGCGATTGTGTCATTCATGATCTCTGAAAGCCAGACTTCAAAGGGCTGAGCTTCTGCTGTCTTTATGTATGCACCATGAAAGGATGTCTTATCAGGATGCTTCGCATTGGTTGATGCAACCACATCAGGATCCCATTCCACTCCAAGAATCCAGCCGAGAACATAGGGCGACAAATCGGCCGTATATTCTCCCGAAGCATGTCCGGGCCGTTCTGCGAGTTTCGCATTTCCATGGATCAGATCCACAATTCTCTTCATCTCTTTTTTAAAGTCTTCTGTCACTTCTGTATCAAATACATCTTTCTTTTCCAGTAGCTGTTCTTCTTCTGCCCAGACTCCATGAAAAAGATAAATCGGCTCCTCCGCCTTCTGATTGTATTCATATAATGCTTCGTAGAATGCGGGAGGATGAATGGTGTAGATCCGGATGGCATTGGCGTTCAACTCTCCGATCTGCCGGATCCAGCGGGCATATTCGCTTTTTGAAATCGCTGCTTCGCCGGGAAATGATCCGGGTTTTGCAATTCCCATGTTCACTCCTTTTATGAGAATGTCCTGCCAGCGTCCTTCCTTAAAGACCTGCAGACGTTCTTTCCCAGCCCTGGCAGTGAGCTTCGTCCCATCAGCTTCCGAAACATCGTGATTGATCGTTCGGTTCTTTTCCTCATGTCTGTCTTTTTCAAGAATGGTTTTCATCATAGGTACATATGCTTTCCAGAAAAATCCGTCCGTTCTCCCCTTTTTATCGGAAGAGGTAAGTTTTTTCCAGTCTGTTATTCCCGATGCCTGATAAAAGTCAGGTATATCATTCGCATCTGCGTAGTCCCCTGCAAAATAATAGGCATCATAGCCCCGGCCTGAATGATGAAGCACTGCCGGCATAGAGAGGGGAACTCCTTTTTCCGAGAGCTTCGCCTCTGTTTGAGCATTCACATGCAGATGATAGGAGGCAAGAACTTTTGCTCCTGCAGGCTCCATGATGTCAAACCAGTAGTTGTACTTCAGTTCAGCATCAAGCCCAAGTTCCTTTTTCCCTTGCTTTGTAAAAGAAAAGCTCAAAGGATGCTTTCCGCCAAAGTCTTCCTCAGGAACGATCATGAGCTCTTCTTTTTCACTGACGAGTATCAGCCCCTGCCCGCTGAAGCGATACGTTTTGCTGTGCTGCGTTTCATAGGATCTTTTAACCCATTCCGGCACCTCGTCGCTTCCAAGGTCCAAAAAATACCGCCCCGTCCAGCCGGTCCACTCCAATCCAAATAAGTCTTCAAGTTTCCTTCTCGCTTCTGGCTCTGTGGGCTCGGCAAACGTATTAAATTCCGCAAAAATGGTCTGGCCGTTTGTTTTGACCGACTGCTGGATTCTGTCTGCTTCCTCAAGGGTCATCCCTCCGTAGATCAACTCTCCGGACTTATTTGAACGCACCCCGTATGAGTCTGCCAGGTAAAGATGCGAATAATGGCTGAGGTCACCTGGAAGTTCGCGGATCTTTTTTGAAGCAGGCACATAGCCTGAATAATCACCCGCCAGGCTGTAGCTTGTTCCGTCTTCCTTCGTTTTTTTCAGATGATTTAACAGCCAGGTGATTCCTTTATGCTCTCTGAGGGTATCATCCTCCGCTGTTTTGTTGAGAATCAGCATTGGAAGTTTTTCCGTATCCTTCAGGAAAAGCCAGTGCCAGAGGGGTGCCGAGAGCAGGACAGAGGCAGCAAGACACGCACAAACAAGTACTCCGATTTTTTTATTCACTTGAAACTCCTTTTCTGACCATGTCTCCCCAGCCCTTTCTTCCGGTTATGACATCAATTATTCCTTCTATTCTCCAGAACACTGTCAGCGGCCTGTACCAGAAAGATTCTGTCATGGCGTAGACAAACAGCACGAAAAGCTGGCTGACATGGGGGTATTTTTCCATGCTCCATTCTTCCAGCAGAACAGCCGCAACAGAGAAGAGAGAACCGTAAATCACAGACAAAAGGAAGAACATTAGAGCCACGTCCACATAAACATCGCCTCTGAACCAGGCAACAATCAAGAGGAGATAACCCGCCAGTTCCACAATCGGCCCTAAAAATTCAACGAAAAAATAATAGGGCATCGAAATCAGTCCTATTGATTTGTATTTTGGGTTCAATAGAAGCTTCCTGTGTATCCAGATGCTTTCAAACAGGCCTCTGTGCCACCGCTTTCGCTGTCTTCTTAAAAATCTTGCCGATTCAGGCGCCTCTGTCCAGCAAACGGGATCAGGGACATAGACAATCTTTTTATTAAGCTTTCTTTCCTTGATCATTCTGTGAAGCCTGACGACAAGCTCCATATCTTCTCCGACTGTATGGGAATATCCTCCGGCTTCAATGACCCACCGTTTTGAAAAAACGCCAAAAGCACCGGATACAATCAGCAGCAGATTTGTCCTGCTTAAGCCGATTCTTCCAGCCAGAAACGCCCGTAAATATTCGATGACCTGCATGACAACCAGGGGTTTGTCAGACAGGCCGACCGCAGTCAGCTCACCGTTTCGGATTGTACATCCATTTGCAATCCGGATGCTTCCTCCTGTGGCAATGACGTCATCCCCAGATTCAATTATCGGCTTTAGCACCTTCAGAAACGCATTTCTTTCAATGACGGAGTCACCATCAAGGGAACAGAAGTAAGGGAAACGGGAAAAGTTAATCCCTGCATTCAGAGCGTCTGCTTTTCCGCCGTTCTCCTTATCAATTACATACAGATTGGGATAAAGATCTGATTGATATACTGCTTTGATTTCCTTTGTACTCAGCTGTTTTCTCACAACCCGGCTTATTTTCTTTAACTGAAAACGCACAATTAATTTCTCGAGTGTGTCATCTGTTGATCCGTCGTTAATGACAAGCATTTCATATTCAGGATATTCAATACTGATAAGAGACCGGATCGTTCCGTATATTCCCGCTGACTCATTATAGGCAGGGACAAGAATGGAAACGGGCTTTGTATAAACCGAATGCAGAAGCTCCTCATATGGTTCGGTTTTATTCAGGTTGAACTGTTTTCTCACCGTTAAAAGCGAGACGATGAGCATTCCGCCATATACAGCAACGACAAAGCACATATAGCCGAGCAGAACCCAGGCTGACGTCTCAAGAATTGTATCGAACAGACTCATTTCTGCCGCCTCCTTTTGTAATCCACTCAAGGGCCATGTCTCTTGCAAAAAGATCATCCGAATGATGAATGACTTCCTCAAGCAGCTGTTTTCCGTTTTTAAATGTAAAGATGGTTTTGGCTGCTTCCAGCCTGACCATATATTCTTTATCAGAAAGGAGATCCTTCGCAGCTTCTAAAAAGACTTCCGCTCTCAATGAGCCAATCACTTTCAGCGCCATCATTCTTTCAAGCCAGTTAGGCGAATAGATAAAAGGTGCAATGATGGCCGGTTTTACTGGAAGGACCATATCAGCAGCTGCTTTTAAAGACCTCAATTTTTCTTCCTCGTCACCTTTCATAAGCAGCTTTTCAATCAGGCTTTTCTGTTCAAACAGCTGCATATCGCCTATTAGAGTAATCAGATTGTACCTTAAGCGTTCAGGAAGGTCCCCGTATGTTTGATAAAAGATGCGGAGATGATCAGGCCCGCAGTTCTGCAGGATGCTCACGATGGTAAAATCCGATAAATGCCTGCTGCTGTTTATCATTTGTTCAAGAAAGCCCTCATCCCCGGACGAGGCAAGAATTCTTGAAATCACCGCTTCTTCCTCAGTCGTCAAATGACGTTTTCCGGCAAGCTGCTTTACTTCTTCAAGCAAATGATAGAGTCTTATATTTTCAATGATATAGAGTGCATTCATTCTTGAGCTCCAGCTAAAAGACTTCAATTCTTTTTTCAGCCATCCTGTCAAATGTTTTTTTGCAAGAGCTGTCATTCTTATTTGCATGTTTTCATCCTGAAGAACATTGCTGTATTCAAGCAGCAGGTCACTCAGCGCATGCCTGCCCGGATACTGAAATTCGGCTGAATCATCTCTTAGATAATTGAAAAGGGCAAGTCTGCACGCTTCTTTAGATTCGATCAGGCGTTTTTGTTTTCTTTTTCTGATGGTTTTCGCTGCAGATAAATAGACAAGCAGAACTGTCAGCAGAAGAAACGACCAGACCAGAAGCAAAAAAAGCTGACGGGGCGTCAGGACATCCATTATTTCGTCATCCTTTTTGCAAGATGATAAAGACGGGTTTCAAGCTCTTCAAGTCTGAACGGTTTTGTCATATAATCATCCGCGCCAAGCTGCAGGGCTCTCGCCGCATCTCTTCCGCTTTTGCGGGATGTCAGCATCATGACCGTGAACAAATGCTGGTTGGGCAGAGATCTTATTTTCTGCAGGACCTCTGTGCCATCCATTTTGGGCATCATTCCATCCAGAACGACAAAGTGATTTTCCCTTTTGCTGAAAGGGTGCGCTTCAAGAAATTCCATGCCGTCTGCATACAATCCGATATTCAGACAGTACTGATCAAGCAGAGGACTCTTCCGGAACACATCTTCAAGAATGGTTCTTATAATCGGATCATCATCAACAACAGCAACATTCAGCACTTTTTCAACTGGCTCTGTCACAGTTGACCGGTAAACCGCGATTGCGTTTCTTCCATTTTCTTTTGCCTGATAGAGCGCGGCATCCGCACATTCAATTGCATGTTCGACACTCATAGCCTGTTCAGGTGGGACGGCCATTAACCCTGCCGAAAATGTGCAGGAGTATGAGGTATGATCCGGACGCTTAAAAACGTGGGCTGAGAACGATTCCTTAATTCTCCCGATGACTTCCATTGCTTCTTTTTGACCGGCATTGGGAAGCAGGATAATAAATTCCTCCCCGCCGTACCGGATGACCGTATCACTGTTTCTCAAGTTGTCTCTCAGGCACTGGGAGAATTCTCTTAATACTTCGTCGCCTTCAAGGTGACCGTATGTATCATTGATTTTTTTAAAATAATCAAGATCAAGCATAGCAAGCGTGAAGAAGCTCCCCTCCCGCTTCATGCGCGCTGCAAGCCTTGTGTAGGCTGGATTCAGAAATTTTCTGTTATACACCTTTGTCAGTTCATCAACGACAATCAATTCTTCCAGCTGCTTTTTCCGTTCGATCTGGCGTCTGACCCTGACTAAAAATTCTTCCAGATCAAATGGCTTTAGGATGAAATCGTCAGCACCGTATCTATAGCTGTCAAGTCTCGTTTCCCTTGATGCATCTGCGCTGATCATAATGGCAGGTACATACTTTTTCTGCATCAGTTCTTTCAGCTGCACAACAACCTCAAACCCGTTTTCCTGTTTCATATGTCTGTCAATCACCACACAGTCAGGAGCGAGATCGTAATAGGCTTTCATGGCACGGTCTGAGTCTGTAAATATAGCCGCCGTAAATCCATGCAGTTCCAGTTCTTCCTTTAAATACATTAAGAGGGTAATGTCATCATCTATGAGCAGAATAAGTTCGTCTCCTGAAGAAATGCGTTTTTCCCTGTTTGGCACAGTCCCTTCCTCAATGTCCATTTCTGCTTCATAGCATGCTGATATCAGCGGAAAAAGAAGGTTTTGCAGTTCGGACAGCCTCCATGTGTCTCTCTTCCGCTTTTCCGCCAGAAGCAGCTGTGCCGCTGCAGCCTTTCCCACCTGCTCCATTCCGATCGTTGGAGCTGTTCCTGCAAGCGAGTGCAGAAAACGTATGACCTCATCCTGTTCAACTGCGTGCTGGTATCCATACCATCTGTCAATCTGCTCTCTTATTTTTTTCAGCAGGCGCTGTTTGTACTTCTTCAATTAGACCTCTCCTGACACTTATAAGTTCAACTTCATCATTTTACTATTGCAAGAAACATTTGGAAACATCCAGAAGTCCCCGTTAAGAAAAGCGCAGGCACAACAGATCAGAAAGCACCCGAAAAGCCCGGATTCCTCCTTTTTCATCCTAAAAAAAACTGCCTAAAGGAATCATCCTTATAGGCAGTTTTTAACATTAAAAGATATATACACGTGTCTCAAACGGTTTTAATGTAAATGAAGTTGTGTGGTTGTGCTTATCTGTTTTATAGTTTTGAAGCACTAGGTTATCGCTTGAAAGCGGCAGACCGCTGTACTGATAAAATGCGTTCTTGTTGCTGATATTCGAAATAATCAACGCTGTTTTACCTTCAAACGTACGGGTATAAGCGTAAATTTGTTTATCCTTTGGAAGGATTAAGTCATAGGTTCCATAAACAAGGACATCATTTTCTTTTCGCAGATCAATCATCTTTTTGTAGAAATGGTAGACAGAGTTTTCATCTTTCAGCTGCTTTTCAACGTTTGTTTCCTTGTAGTTTTCATTGGCGCCGAACCAAGGAGTTCCTGTTGAGAAGCCGCCGTTTTTCTCATCATTCCATTGCATTGGCGTACGTGAATTGTCACGGCCTTTATGCCAGATGATTTCCATGATTTCTTCGTGTGAGCGTCCTTTTGCCGTTTCAATGCGGTAAAGGTTTTTCATGGCTACATCGTCGTAATCATCGATGGATGGAAGGTGAACATTTTTCATGCCGAGCTCCTGTCCCTGGTAAATGAACGGTGTACCCTGCATCATAAAGTACATAGCGCCAAGTGCTTTTGCGCTTTCTACAAGATACTCTTTGTCATCGCCCCATGTTGAAACAGAACGCGGCTGATCATGATTTTCAAGGAAAAGAGCATTCCAGCCGTTTCCATCAAGGCCCTTCTGCCATTTAGTAAGAGTTTCTTTCAGTTTGACAAGATCAACTGATCCTTCAAGTCCATTGTCCCAAAGGCCAAGGTGCTCAAACTGGAAGATCATGTTGAAGATTCCGTTTGTATCGCCGACCCAGTCCTCTGCCTGTTCAAGCTTAACGCCGTTCGCTTCGCCGACTGTCATGATGTCATAACGTGCAAACGTTTGCGCTTTCAGCTCGCTCAAATGCTCCATAATGCCCTCAACATTCATGTGGTAATCAAATGATGAAACAAAATCAAGACCGTTTGGATTTGGAAGATCCGGGAACCCTTCTTTTTTGTTGATGTGGGAAATCGCATCTACACGGAAGCCGTCGATTCCTTTATCAAGCCACCAGTTGATCATTTCATAAACAGCCTGTCTCATGTCCTGGTTTTTCCAGTTTAAATCCGGCTGCTTTGTTGCAAAAACGTGCATGTAGTACTGATCTGTTTTTTCATCATACTCCCAGGCAGAACCGCTGAAAATACTTTCCCAGTTGTTTGGCTCTTTGCCGTTTTTGCCGTCGCGCCAGATGTACCAGTCGCGCTTTTCATTGTCTTTTGACTCGCGTGATTCAATGAACCATGGATGCTCATCACTTGTATGATTAACAACAAGATCCAAAATCAGCTTCATGTCTCTTTTATGGACCTCTGCCAGGAGTTCATCGAAGTCTTCCATTGTTCCAAAATCAGCCATGATATCCTGATAATCGCTGATATCGTACCCATTATCTGCATTTGGAGAAGAGAAAATCGGACAAATCCAGATGACATCGATTCCAAAGTCCTTCAAATAATCGAGTTTAGAAATAATTCCGCGGATATCGCCGATACCGTCCCCATTCGAATCCATAAAGCTTCTTGGATAGATCTGGTAGGCAACCGCTTCTTTCCACCACATTTTTTTCATATACAGCACTCCTTTATTTCAACCTTAACGTCCAGTAAGACGAACGGGAAAGTGTTTCAAGTAAAAAGTATTCGCTTACATTTATGCTAAGTTTTCATTACTAAAAAGTATTATACTCTAATTGTGTTAAAGATTGAACAATTTCCTTTGAATTCCTTAAAAAACGCTGAGTGCAGAGGAGAAACTGCCTGTATTACCGAATCAAAAGAAAAAAGCTATCCTCTCTGGATAGCTTTCTCCTCTATTCACGCAATTTTAGAGCTGACTTCAGCTGTTTTCTTCTTCAGCCAGTTCTTGCCTTCGACCATGCGGGACACCATCATGCTGCTGACGTTATCGCCTGTAGCATTCAGCATGGTTGCAGGAGGATCAATGATCGTTGAGATCGCCGCAATAATAGGCAGCGCTTCAGGCGGGAACCCGTAAAGCGTCAGAATGAGCATTTCGCCGATCATTCCCCCGCTCGGGATCGCTCCCATGACCGTTCCGACAAGGATGGCTACTAGTATCACGCTTGTGATCGTGCCAAATCCTGAAAAGCTCATGTCAAAAATACCGAACAAGAACACAATTTTCAGAACTCCTCCAAGAACGGAACCATCTTTATGAAGAGCGGCCCCAAGAGGTACGGTCGTTTCCCTGATATCTGCACTGACACCCATTTTTTTCGTCGCCTCAAGGTTGACCGGGATGGATGCTGCACTGCTGCACGTTGCAAGAGAAGTGATTGTCGGAGACAGCATGTTTTTCCAGAAGACTGTCACTCCCTGTTTTCTGCCCGCAATAAATGCGTAAACCGTAAACGCAATGATAAAGTAAATAAAGGCTGCTGCATAATACATCACACCTGCTCTGAAATAGGTGCCGAGAAGCATCGGCCCGTATTCTCCGACAAGAGTTGCAAAATAAGCGCCAAGTCCGATCGGTGCATAGTACATAATGATGGAGACAAGTTTCATCAGCACTTCAGAACCGGACGCGAGAAAGCTTGCAAACGGCTTTCCTTTTTCCCCGATCATGGAAACGGAAAGACCGACCAATACGGAGAAAACGATCATCGCAAGCATGTTGTTTCTTGAGAACAGTTCGACAAAATCAGGAACCGTAAACGTGCTGACAATCTGATCAGCCAGTGTTACATCCTCCATCGCCTCCGGCTTTTCAAGCTGCAGCGTCACACCTTGTGCAGGAGGGATGATTTTTACGACAGCCGTCATGTAAATGGCTGCAATCAATCCTGTAAACAGGAACACAGCGAGCATGCTGCCCATAATCTTTCCAAGCCGCTTCGTTCCTCCCATATTTGCAATGGATGAAGCAATCGTAAAGAAGACAAGCGGTACAACAACCGTAAACATGGCATTTAAAAACAAATCGCCGAACGGCTTTAAAAACACAGCTTTTTCGCCAAACATCAGTCCGATAATACCGCCAATCACGACTGATGAAAGCAAAATAAGCGGAAAACGGTAAGCTTTCATGTTAAAATCCCTCTTTCATATCAATAAGAACCAACTAATGCTATCAGAGGAATGGACTTTTTTCAAGAATGGTTTACTGGAATTTTCATCGGCACAAAAAACAGGCAATCACTCAGGATCGCCTGCGGCTGCTTCTATTTTCTTTTTGGCTTCAAGTGTTATGATGTGATGGCCTTCCATATCCGTTACAGTAAATTCATAGCCTTCTGCGGTGATTTTATCTCCTTTTTGAACGTCAATCATTTCAGTAAGCACCCATCCGCCGATTGTATCCACATCTTCGGAATCAATGTTTGTCTGAAGAAGATCATTCACTTCCTCAATAAGCGCTTTTCCGTCAAAAATATAGTGGGTTTCGCTTTTCTTCTGCACATTCGGGAGTTCATCGATGTCAAATTCATCGCGGATCTCGCCGACAATTTCTTCAAGAATATCCTCAACTGTCACAAGTCCGGCTGTTCCGCCGTATTCATCAACAAGAATGGCCATATGGATCCGGTCCTTTTGCATTCTCAGGAGCAGATCCTGAATCGGAATGGTCTCAATAACTTTAATCACCGGCCGGATGTAATTTTTAAGGAGCACGCCGTCTTTTGACATATAAAGCGCATCAAGCACTTCCTTAATGTTCACAAGACCGATGATGTTGTCTTTGTCTTCGTGTTCAAGCGGATACCTGGTGTATCTTTCGCTTCTCATGATTTCAAGGTTTTCTTCGAATGAATCTTCCAGTGCAACAGTAACCATTTCTGTTCTTGGGATCATGATTTCTTTCGCAATCCGGTTATCAAATTCAAATATTTTATTTACATACTTATACTCGGACTGATTGATCTCCCCGCTTTTCAAGCTTTCTGACAAGATGATGCGGAGCTCTTCTTCCGTATGGGCCATCTCGTGTTCAGATGCCGGATGCAGGCCAAACATTTTGACAATCATCTGGGCAGACCCATTCAGCGTTTTAATAAAGGGAAACATGATTTTATAAAAAAGAATAAGCGGCCTCGAAAGATTCATCGTGACCCATTCCGCTTTCTGAATGGCAAGGGTCTTTGGGGCAAGCTCCCCAATAACCACATGAAGATACGTGATCGTCACAAACGCCAGGACGAACGATAAAATTCCTGACAGCGACGGATTGACTCCCCATGAATCAAACAGTGGATGAAGAAGCCTTTCAATGGTCGGCTCCCCGAGCCACCCCAGACCGAGAGCTGTAATTGTAATCCCAAGCTGGCAGGCTGAAAGATATTCATCAAGACTTCCCGTTACTTTTTTGGCAGCAATCGCTTTTTTATTTCCTTCTCCTACGAGCTGATCAATTCTTGAGCTTCTTACCTTTACAATGGCAAATTCTGCAGCGACAAAAAAGCCTGTAGCTGCAATTAAAAAAGCGACTAGAATTAGATTTGTGGCGATCAAAGAGTTCCCTCATCCTGCATGGACAAGGGTCACCTCCTTTCATAAGGTGAAACCCGGATTCCGTTTTATTTGATTTTATTCTTTGCTTTTTCGCGTTACTTTAGCATTTTATTTATTTCCAGGTTCTTTTCAGCCTGAAAACCTCCTGAAAGTATCCCCAGACGGAAACAGGAGCCATGATCAGCTGGTAGCTTAAAACGAAGAAAAAGAAGCCTGTGATATTTTTTCTTACTTTTAAATCAAGTTCCCTGAACACTTTTTTCTGATAGGTATAGATGCTCAAATAGCTGATCAGGGTAAGAGGCAGAACAAAAAGGGTCATCGGCCCGACAATCCAGTAATGACCGAAAAAAGCGAGAATCAGGCCGGGAATCCAGAAAACGGTATACGTAAAATCAAGATACGGCATGATGAAATTAATGCCCGTCAGGAATTTCGCAAAAATGGCCGGCTGATGCCACGGCTTCATTTCCTTCAGCGCTTCAATCATCCCCCTTGCCCACCTCGACCGCTGCCTGGCAAAGTGACGGAAGGAAGCCGGAACTTCTGTAAACGCAACAGACAAAGGCTCAAAGTACACTCTGTACCCGTGATGAAGAAATCGCCAGGTCAGAACAATGTCCTCCCCTATCGCTTCCGGCCATCCGCCGATTTCCCTTACAGCAGACGTTTTGTACAAACTGAATGCCCCCTGTGCAACGAGCGTTCCCTGATATAATCCCTGAAGCCTTTTGATGGCTGCAATGCCGAGGAAGTAGTCCCACTCCTGCATTTTTGTCAGAAGATTTTCCCTGCTGTTTCTGACAAGAATCGTTCCTGCTACAGCACAAACATCCTCCGGGGAACTGATCATCCTTGAAACAATGCGCCGGACAGCACTTTTGTGCAGCAGCGTATCTGCATCAAGAGTAAGAACGAAATCCGTCATTGTTTCATTAATGCCTTTGTTCAGCGCATGATATTTCCCCGGATTTTCTTCATGGAGGAGACGCACAGGAATGCCATAGGAAGTCCCTGCTTCTATGGCTTCTGATGTGGTGGAGTCCTCAGATCCGTTATCCACTACAATCACTTCAAGACTTCCCATGTAATCCTGATTGGCCAAATACCTGATTGTCGTCCCGATATTCTTCTCTTCATTCTTAGCCGCAATCAAAATGGTGACCGGAATCGCAGGACTGCTGTTTTTATATGGAGGCTGCCTGTCAATCAGCAGGCTGGTGATCAAAAAGGCATTCAAAAATCCCGGTATGTAGGCAATGCCGCCAATAATGAAGATGGCTAGCGGCAGCCCGGTCAGCTCAGCAAGCTCCCTCAGCCATGGAAGAGAAAGGAAGACAGAGAAGAGCATCCACATAAAAGCCGCAGTCTGGCTGATCCAAAATTTCTTTTTTACGCTCACGTATCGCTTTATCACCATGTCTCAACCTTTTCACTTGAGTTTTCTTTTATCTTCCGCAATCCCTGACTATGCATACATAAACGAAACAAGTAGAAAAAATGGGAGAAACTTGCACATACTACATAAAAGCATGTTTGAAATCAAGGAAGTGATGAGATGAAACTGTCTGATGAGGAAAAGACTGCACTTAGCGAGGCCATCGACAAAATGAATGAGGGGCTTGATGTATTCATTCAATTCTACAATGATGCTGAAGAAGAAAAGCCGGTGATTGAATTTAAAGAGGATACAGTTGCTGCAATTGAAAAAGCAATTGAAGCCTATGGAACAGAAACTGTTTCGGAGAAAATAAATGCCATTATCCGTGAGGTCCTATCATTTTTACCAAACAAAAAATAAGGCAGGTGTGAGCTTTGAGATCGAATAAACTGCTTGTAGACTGGCTGAGATGGCCTCTATATGTGCGCATTATTTTAATCGTGATGCTGATTGTCCTTCTCTTTGGACAAGTGATAGCCCTAATAGAACCAGACGTATTCCCGACCGTTTTTGACGGAATCTGGTGGGCACTTGTCACCGTATCCACCGTCGGGTTCGGCGATTATGTTCCAGAAACGGTTGCCGGAAGATCAGTAGGCATTGTACTCATCCTTATTGGTGCCGGATTTGTTACGACCTACTTTGCCACATTGTCGGCGGCAGCTTTTCAGAAGCAGCATTCTTACCTAAAGGGAGAAACGGCCTACAAATATGGTAATCATGTCGTGATTATTGGATGGAATGAAAAATCAAATGAGCTTATTGAGACTCTGCAAAAGGTAAAGCCCTATAAAAACATCGTGCTGATTGATGACACGCTCGAGGAGTCTCCATTAATTGAAAATCTGCATTTCATTAAAGGCAATCCCACTATTGACCGGACACTGATCAAAGCAAACATTGAAAAAGCTGATGCAGCAATCATCACGGCCGACCAGTATAAAAGTGAAACGGATGCCGACATGCAGTCGATTTTAATCCTGCTTGCCTTAAAAGGCATGAACCCTGACCTTTATACGGTTGTCGAGCTTGTTACCGGGATGCATGTGAATAATGCCAAAAGAGCGGGAGCTGATGAAATAATCAAATCCTATCAGCTTTCAAGCCACTTGATGATGAACAGCTACCTGGCCAAGTACGGGTTGTCGAGTGTATATTCAGAACTGAATCCCGCCAACGGAAACTACTTTAAAATCATTCCGATTCCTCCTGAGCTAGTGGGAAAAACCTTTCACGATGCCAGCCACTCTATGCTTGAAAAAGAATACTTGCTAATTGGCATCAAAAAAGGAGATCAGACGAAACTTAATCCGCCGATCTCCCAGATTCTTAAAGAAGAGGATCTTCTGATTATGATTACTCATTAATCAAGCAGCAGATCCTCAAGCTCTTTAACCAACTCCCTGCCTGCATCTATATATTTCTCCGGAAAATCGGCATCTTTGTCCTGCGGCTCCTGAAACTGGTCAAACGATGCCTTTACATTTCCAATATGAACATTGTCATCAAGACCTATCTGATATTTGTGCGAAAGCAAGTAGGGACTTGAGAGCGTGACGGTTGTATTCGGCGAATCCAGCTGGCCGTCAGCTGCCGTAAACGGAACACGCAAAAACTGATAGCCCACCTCATCATCAATCTTATAATCAAACGATCCGTGATCATAGTCCCAGCCCCCGCCGATAGCATACCCAAGCGGCTTTAATTGTGTTTCAAGATGATACAGCTTGAACGATTTCCCTTCCAGTTTCGATGGAATTTCAATCATGAGATTCGACCTCCTTTTTAAAGTAGGTTCTCCTGATAACTGTTTTTTATGAGGAAGGGAAGCGGAGGGAATGACATATTTCGGAAGGTTTGCTTACCCTCTCATGCCGTTTTTTGCTTTTAGCTGGGTACGATTCTTCCCTTTGCTTACCCTGACCATGCCGTTTTTCGCTCTTGCTGGGTACGATTCTTCCCTTTGCTTACCCTGTCCATGCTATTTTGCGCTCTTGCTGGGTACGATTCATCCTTTTGCTTACCCTGTCCTGCCCAAGCTTACCCACCGAAATCAATTTTTGGCTTCACAGGCCCTGCTTTTATTTCCCCGTATTTCCCCGCAAAAAAAGCAGCCCGGTTAAATTACTCCGGGCTGCCAGTTACTTTTATTTCAAACGCTTTTCAAGCTCAGCTTTAACCTCTTCAAATCCTGGTTTGCCAAGCAAAGCAAACATGTTTACTTTGTAAGCTTCAACACCCGGCTGGTCAAATGGATTTACGCCAAGCAGGTATCCGCTCATCGCACAGGCTTTTTCGAAGAAATAGACAAGATAGCCGAATGTGTACTCGTTCATTTCCGGAAGGTTCACAATCAGGTTTGGAACGCCTCCGTCTGTGTGAGCAAGCATCGTACCCTGGAAAGCTTTCTTGTTGACGAAGTCAACTGTTTCGCCTGCAAGGTAGTTCAAGCCGTCAAGATCGTTTTCTTCTGATTCGATTGTAATCTCGTGACGCGGTTTTTCAACGTTAAGGACGGTTTCAAAAAGATCACGGCGTCCCTCCTGCACGTATTGGCCCATTGAGTGCAGGTCTGTTGAGAAGTTTGCTGAAGCAGGGAAAATGCCTTTTTGGTCTTTTCCTTCACTTTCGCCAAACAGCTGTTTCCACCACTCTGAGAAATATTGAAGACCCGGCTCGTAGTTAATGAGCATTTCAATCGTTTTGCCGCGGTTATACAGCGCGTTGCGAACGGCTGCATATTGGTAAGCAGCATTTTCTTCAAGCTCAGATGTTGAGAAATCGTTCATGGCAGCGGCTGCGCCTTTCATCATTTCTTCAATATCCGCTCCTGCAGCAGCGATTGGAAGCAAGCCGACAGCAGTGAGAACAGAGTAGCGTCCGCCAACATCATCAGGGATGATGAAGGACTCGTACCCTTCTTCTGAAGCAAGTGTTTTTAAAGCACCGCGGGCTTTGTCTGTTGTCGCATAGATGCGTGTTTTTGCTTCTTCTTTTCCGTACTTTTCTTCAAGCAGCTTGCGGAAAATACGGAAAGCAAGAGCAGGCTCAGTTGTTGTGCCTGATTTTGAAATGACGTTGATTGAGAAGTCGCGTCCTTCAATCAGGTCCATCAGGTCTTTCATGTAAGTAGAGCTGATGTTGTTGCCGACAAAAATGATTTGCGGCGTTTTGCGCTGTTCTTTAGACAATGCATTGTAGAAAGAGTGGTTCAGCATTTCAAGGGCAGCACGCGCGCCAAGATAAGATCCGCCGATTCCAACGACTAAAAGAACATCTGAATCAGATTTGATTTTTTCTGCACTTTTTTGAATGCGTGCAAATTCCTCTTTATCGTATGCCTCAGGAAGGTCAACCCAGCCAAGGAAGTCGCTTCCCGCTCCTGTTTTTTCATGAATTGAGTGATGCGCAACTTTTACGAAATCGCGCAGGTATGTAAGCTCATGCTCACCAAAAAATGACAGCGCTTTTGAGTAATCAAAACGAACATGTGTCATTGCAGTTCCTCCATCGTTCCTAAAATTTTAATCCTCTTTCACTTTAACGAAACTGTGTTTGTAAATCAAGCGGACCAAAAAATGAAAACGCGATCATTTAAAAATAAATGAAAACACCCTGCAGATGCAGGGTGCCTGTGCCATTAAAGTGAAGCTTTCAAGATGGCAAGAACATCTTCTTTGTTCAGCTTTTTAAAGTTGCCGAACTCGCCGTTCGCCATTGCTTTATCTGCAATTAGATCAAGTTTCTCGTCTGTGATGTCGTAGTCAGCCAGGCGGCTTGGTGCTCCAAGGCTGCTCCAGAATGCGCTGAGCTTGTCGATTCCTTCAAGCGCAACATCGCGGTCTGATTTGCCTTCTGTATCCACTTCAAACACGCGGACAGCAAGCTGTTTGAAGCGGTCAAGGTTCTCATCAAGCGTATGTCTCATCCAGTTAGGGAACAGGATGGCAAGGCCTCCGGCATGAGGAATATCATAAACAGCTGAGACAGCGTGCTCGATATTGTGTGTTGCCCAGTCGCCGCGGTAGCCCATCTGAAGAGATCCGTTCAATGCGATCGTTCCTGAATAAAGGATCGTTTCGCGGAGCTCATAATTTTCAAGGTCTTTCATCAATTTTGGTGCTGTTTCGATGACTGTTTTCAGAGTCGATTCACAGAAACGGTCCTGAAGCGGCGTGTTTTTTGTATGATGGAAATATTGCTCAAATACGTGAGACATCATGTCAACCATGCCGTACACGGTTTGATCCTGAGGAACTGTGTACGTGTTGACAGGATCAAGGATTGAGAATTTCGGGAATGTCAGCGGACTTCCCCAGCCGTATTTCTCCTGTGTTTCCCAGTTTGTAATAACGGAACCTGCGTTCATTTCTGAACCTGTCGCAGCAAGCGTCAGAACAGTTCCAAACGGAAGAGCCTCTGAAGGAGTATGCTTTTTGGTCACGATGTCCCACGCATCTCCATCATATTTAGCTCCGGCCGCAATGGCTTTTGTACAGTCAATGACACTTCCGCCGCCTACAGCAAGCAGGAAGTCAATGTTTTCGCTTTTGCAGATATTTACGCCGCGGTGAACGGTTGAAAGTCTTGGATTCGGTTCTACACCGGAAAGTTCAAAGACGTTTGATCCGGTTTTCTCAAGTTCAGCAAGTACTTTGTCGTACAGTCCGTTTCGTTTAATGCTTCCTCCGCCATAAACCAGGAGAACATTTTTGCCGTACTTTGTCACCTCGGTCTGAAGCTGCTGTAGCTGGTCTTTTCCAAAAATTAATTTCGTTGGATTATGGTATGTAAAGTTTTCCACAATCAATCGCCTCCTTATTTTTTATAAAGTAAGTATGACCTGTTTGGAATGTTTTTTGCAAGAAATGCGCTTGTAAAAGCTTTTTTTTAGCATGTGTATAATTTCGATGACATCTCCGCATTCTATTAGTGAATTCTTACATCCAAGGAGGTTATCAGCATGAGCGCATTACAGCGTATTGCACTTGTACTTACGATTATCGGAGCAATCAACTGGGGGCTAATCGGCTTCTTTCAATTTGATTTAGTGGCAGCAATTTTTGGCGGCCAGGATGCTGCCCTTTCAAGAATTATTTATGGACTTGTCGGAATCGCAGGTTTAATCAACCTTGCCATTCTCTTCAAGCCGGCAGCTGAGCTCGGCCGTACAGAACCAAAACCGGAAGCACGCTAAGATCAAAAGCGGAAGCGCCTTGGTTAAATCCGTTCGGCAGATAAGAATCCGACGGAAAAGTCCGGTTTTGACTTTTCCGTCGGATTTGTTCTGACTGAGGATTTAGGCGCTTCCGCTTACCGAAGATACCTTTATCATGTATTCCGCAACCTTGAACAAATTATATTTTTAAGCACAGAAAAAGCACCGGATCCTGATCCGGTGCTTTTTTCATGCAAAAAAAAGAATCCATCCAGCCGGATGCATTCTTTTCACGTGCTTATTTGTTTGTTTGTTTTGATTGCTCGATCCACTCTTCAAGCTTCTCTTTAAGCGTGTTGAAGCCTTGTGGAGTTTCGTTTGTGTAAGCTGGAGTAGCTTTTACTGTAGCCTGGCGCTTTTTAGGCTTCTTTGGAGCTTCTGTTTGTGCAGGAGCTTCTTGAGTTGCGCGGATAGAAAGGCTGATTTTGCCTGCTGCTTCGTCAACAGAAAGTACTTTTACTTGTACTTCGTCTCCTACTTTCAGCTGTTCGTTAATGTCTTTAACAAAACCGTGTGCGATCTCAGAAATGTGAACTAGTCCTTGTGTAGACTCATCTAATGCAACAAACGCACCGTAGCGCTGGATTCCTGTTACTTTGCCTGTGTAAACAGAACCTGTTTCGAATTTTGTACTCATGGTAACACTCCTATATAAGTTGATTTTTCTCGTTTAATATACGCAATTTAAAACTATATCATATCCGGCCTGTTTTTACAATAACAATTTAGTTACTGTCAAGTAATAAGCTGTTGGCTTTCATGATGTTAACAAAATCACCGTTTACTTAAAAACGCCAAAAAACCCCAAAAAAACCGGGCAGAATCCCGCCCGGTTTCTCATTAGTTATACACAACCTTAGATGTATAGTCACTTATATTTATCTTTACGGTCATCTTCATTGACGAACCATCCCTGTGAATCAGTTCAAATACGGCTGAGCTGCCATCTTCGCTGTATGTTTCATTCAGTTTAACCGTATTTGCAGAAAGAGCCCGGAACTGTTTGGCTTTCTCTTCTAGACCTGCTTTAAATTCTTCTTCTGAAGGTGCAGATTCGTCTTTTGCCATAAGATCATAAGCAGTCCCCTCATCTCCGGTAACTGTGGCGTACAAATAAAGGCGGAGCACGTCAGCCGGCTGCAGCTCGTTCAATGCTGTGCTGTCCCCGTCAGTATAGGCGCGATAGGCAGTTTGGATGCTGCTTGATACTGGCAGGAGCTGAATCTCTCTTCCCCTGAAGAAAGATACCTCAGGCTTCAGGCTCTCGGGCACGTTCACCTTATACTGCCAATATTCCTCCTGTGATTTGAAGGCGAAATTCTGCGCTTTCAAAAACTCATAGTATGCCGATACAGCTGATGTCGTCTCACGATTCGGATAGTCTTTCATGAGCTGTTCGAAGGCGGATTTCCATTCCTCTTTCAGTCTGAGCTGCTCATCCACAGCCATAGTATTGTTGAGGCCTTTAAGCAGGACGGTGAGCCAGAACTCATAGCGCTCTTTTAATTTTTCACGGTATTTAAAGTTTGGGTTCTGCAGAATGAACTCTTCAAGAGCAGCAGTCCGCTCTGCCAGTTCATTAACGGGAACAGCGAGAGCTGCATCCATGGCAACCTGTGCCTGGTTTTCCGTTTCAAAATACTTCTTCATTTGCGGGCTAGGGTCAAGTTCGTTTTCAAGGAGTTCTAGATCCGGCTGGAAATTGATCATGCCTTCCCCTTCGTGATAAAAACGGTAGCCGCTGTTTCTGATCTCCTCAATAACCGGCCCTGCTTCAGGATGATCGGAGCCTTTTTGGTTCAATTGTTCAGCGAAGGCAATTACATCCGTATACTGAAGAGTGCTTGAAACAGTCAGCCACTTTTCAAAGAAATACTCCTCCATCATCCTCTGTTTTTCAAGAAGGCTGATGATCTCTGCATCCCTTATCTCTTCTCCTTCTTCTGCCTTTGTTCTTAAAGCAGAGAGCTGTGCTGCAGGAGATGAGACGTTCTGTTCAACTGTCAGCTTGACTGTCTTAAAATAGTTGTCAAGTTCCTGAATGGACTGATAGGAATTTCTGCCGTCAAATTCCCGGACTGCATCTTCTGCTTCCTGAATAAATGGATACAGCTCTGCGTCAGGCATCTGAATCTCTGCCTTGAAAGCAGCAAGTCTTTCCTTAAACAGGAGGTCAAGCTCGCTTCGTTTAGCTTCAATTTCTTCAGCAGAAGGCGGCACCTGCACAGCAGGAGGCTGTTCACCTGTTCCGCCATTTCTCTCATTATTCTGCACAAGCAGCTGTGCACCAAGCAGCCCCGCTATCAGCATGACACCCGCAAAGCTTGCAGCATATAGCGTTTTGGCTTTGAAGAAAGGATTATTCTTCTGCTTTTCAAGCTTGATGCGGTCCATTATATGATCAGCCGATGTTTGCACTGGAAGCTTTTCATAGGATTGCTTTAAGCTCGATAGCCGTTTCTCAAAAAGCTGATCATCCATGTGTTTCACCTTCTTTCTTTTCGTGCTCCTCCACAATTTTTTTCAGCATCGTTTTCCCTCTGAGGATGCGTGTTTTAACAGCAGAAAGCGTTATTGACATAATTTCAGCGATTTCTTCATATTTCATTTCGTGGAAAAAATACAGAACAATCGGGATCCGGTATTTTTCATCCAGTTTCTGAAGGCACATGTGAAGAACCCTGTCTTCCTCATTTTGAATAACACTCGATTCCACCTCAGGATAATCCATCGGAGGTTCATTTTGAATTTTGAACACTTTCTGCATGTTTGACATGCGCTTTCTGGCTGCATCCCTTGACACATTGAGAGTAATTTTATAAAGCCATGTAGAAAATTTTGCCTTTGAAAATTGGTCCAAAAACCGGTATACCCGGATAAATACTTCCTGGGTAATGTCATCTATATCATCACGCCGGTTTCCAAGCTGATACGCAAACCGCTCGACTGTCGGCGTATATTTTTCAACCAGTTCCCTGAATGCACTCATATTCCCCTTCTTTGCCCGCCGCACTAATTCATCATCGTTCATAATCTGCCCTCCTTCTTACACCTGTGAAACGGGAGATGCATGCAGTTTGTTTCACGCTGATGGACGCAAAATACAAATTTTTTCAAAAAAACAGGTTTAACTCAAATTTAAGGGGGGAATACTATCAGCGTATAAGCTTTCTAGTATTCCCCCCTTTTGTTTTTAGGACAAGACCTTCTGAGGTTTTGTCCATTTTTTATTTTCTGAAGTTTTCCATAAATACAGCCATTCTTCTAAGCGCTTCCTGAAGCTGCTCAAGAGATGAGGCATACGAACAGCGTACAAATCCTTCACCACTTTCACCGAATACATTCCCTGGAACCACAGCCACTTTTTGTTCAATCAGCAGCTTTTCAGCAAACTCTTCTGAACTGAGTCCTGTTTCTTTTATTGAGGGGAAGGCGTAAAATGCGCCCCCGGGCAGATGGCAGGACAAACCGATTTCATTCAGTGTTTCTACAAAAAAGTTTCGTCTGCGGCGATAGCTTTTTTTCATTTGCTCAACATCCTGCATGCCGTTTTTCAAAGCTTCAATGGCCCCATATTGAGCCATCGTCGGTGCGCACATCATAGCGTACTGATGGATTTTCAGCATGGCTCCTGAAAGCTCAGCGGGCGCAGCGATAAAGCCGAGTCTCCAACCTGTCATGGCAAACCCTTTTGAAAAGCCGGAAATCAAAAGGGTGCGTTCGCGCATTCCGCTCAAGCTTGGAAAGCTCGTATAAGCTTCATCATATGTAAGTTCCGCATAAATCTCATCAGCCAGCACCAACAGGTCGTGCAATTCAGCCTGCTCGGCGATCAACTCAAGTTCATGCTTTGATAAGACCGCTCCTGTCGGATTGCTAGGCGAGCATAACAGAAGTGCTTTTGTCCGCTCCGTCAATGCTTCTTCAATTAACTCAGGCCGAAGTTTAAACTGATCATCTGCCCGCGTATGCAAAGGCACCGGCACTCCTCCCGCGAGCGATACAAGCGGTGCATAGGAAACAAAGCAAGGTTCAGGAATGAGCACCTCATCAAGCGGATTCACAATGGCTCTTAATGCGATATCCAGCGCCTGGCTCGCCCCCACCGTCACAATGATTTCATCTTCATGCCGGTAAGATACATCAAATTTCTCGTGAAGATATCGGGAAATTTCCTGGCGCAATTCCAAAAGACCGGCATTGGCGGTGTATGATGTAAACCCCTGTTCAAGCGACAGGATGCATGCTTCTCTTACATTCCAGGATGTAACAAAATCCGGTTCCCCGACTCCAAGCGAAATAACACCTTCCATGCTTGCCGCAAGATCAAAGAACTTGCGGATGCCGGAAGGCTTCAGGGCTGAAACCGTATATGATAAATACTTGGATTGTGTCATGGAGACACCACAATCCGTTTGTCTTCATCGTCCTGTTCGTAAATCTTCCCGTCATGTTTATATTTTTTTAAGATGAAGTGTGTCGTTGTTGAAAGGACGGAGTCAAGAGTTGACAGCTTGTCTGAAACAAAGTGTGCAACCTCTGACATCGATCTTCCTTCTATAACAACGGACAGATCATATGCCCCTGACATGAGATAAACCGATTTCACCTCATTGAACCTGTAGATTCTTTCAGCAATCGCATCAAATCCTGTCCCTCTTTTTGGCGCGACTTTTACGTCAATCATCGCCGTTACTCCCTCATGCCCATCCACTTTCCGCCAGTTGACAGTTGTCGAGTAGTCGATAATGACCTTCTGCTCTTCCAGGCGTTTAATTGTGAGGATGGTTTCTTCAACGCTTAGCTGAACCATTTTTGAGATGTCCTGCGGAGTGAGCCTGCTGTTTTCTTCAAGGAGCTCAAGAATTTCTGTTTCTTTTTGGGTAAGCTTCATGTTCTTTTCCTCCCTTTTCATTAAGAATGTTCTGATAATTATAGCATGAACATCTGAAAACAAACACGCATTGTTCCGTTTTTTTTCGGGAAAAACCGGGTAGATTTTACAAGAGTTATTTTCGGACGGCAGGTTAAAATAGTAAAAACTTTCGCTGCCGGCACTTCATCGCCGTCAGCTTTTGCAAATCATGTCTTTTTCAAGGAATTAAGAATAAATGCTGGAGTGAATGATTATGGTGATATTGGATAACAAGCAGGAGTTTAAGATGCATGTTCAGGGGATAGGGATCCACTATGAGGTGTATGAAAATCCCGGCAAACCTGTGATGGTTTTAATACACGGATTTCTTTCTTCCACATTCAGCTACCGCCGGCTGATTCCATTTCTCCGCCATGAGTATCATCTCATTGCTGTTGATCTTCCGCCGTTCGGCCGGTCGGAAAAATCGATCGCGTTCGTTTACTCATACCGGAACATGGCTAAAGTTGTGATTGAGCTTTTGAAAAACCTGCAAGTGGAACAAGCAATCCTCGTAGGGCATTCCATGGGAGGGCAAATTTCCCTGTACGCATCAAAAGAAATGCCTGAGATGGTTAAAAAAGTGGTGCTTCTATGCAGCTCAGGCTATATGAAAAGGTCGCATCCTTCGCTCATATTCGGCTCTTATTTTCCTTACTTTTACCTCTGCATCAAGCACATCATGAGCAGACAGGGAGTCTGGAAAAACTTATGCAACGTCGTACATGACCGCTCAATGATTGATCAGGAAATGATGGATGGCTATATTCAGCCATTTTACGACGACCGTATCTTCATGGCGCTCTCGCGGATGATCAGGGACAGAGAAGGTGATTTGCCTGCAGAAGATCTGCGGAAAATCGAAACACCAAGCCTTCTTATTTGGGGACAGGAAGACCGGGTTGTACCCGTCCATATCGGAGAGAGAATGAACAGGGATCTTCCAAATTCTCATTTTTTCTCATTAAAGAACACGGGTCATTTAGTTCCCGAAGAACGCCCTGATTTTGTATCTGAACGCATTTTTGAATTTTGCGTGTAAGTGAAGGAACAGAAAAAATGCAGCTTAGAACGGCGCATCATCGTTCACAAGCTGCATTGTTTTTGATCAGCAAAAGCTGTACAGCCATTTTTTCACACTCTTTTAAAGGAATAATCTCCTCAAAAGAGAACTCATAAACAGCCTGTATTTTTCGGGAAAGCTGTGCCGGTGTTTCAGAGACGTGCACCGCCTGAAGGACATCAAATACTTCCGTTTCATATGCTTCCGCGCCGTACTTCAGCGGATCCCATTTATATAACAGCCCGAGCATCTGCTCATTCGCTTCTCTCATTTCCACTGCGCATCACCCAAACCTTTTTCTTTTGCATAACGTTCCATACATATTTTATCATAAGGTTTTAAAGGAGCAACATCCGGAGAAATCAAACTGGAGAGTGATAATCATGAGCATGTTTGATCAGGAAATCAACAGATACAGGACTCACTCAGTAAAATGGGATTATTCCGAGGAGATTTTCGGCGTGAAAGATGTCCTCCCCATGTGGGTGGCAGATATGGATTTCCGTGCACCTGATGAAGTAATTTCCGCCCTGCAGGAACGAGCATCGCACGGTATTTTCGGCTATACTTCAGCAGGTCCAGAAGCGAAGAAAGCCGTTCAGTCATGGATGAAAGCGCGGCACGGCTGGGATGTAACCCAGGAATCCATCATTTTCAGCTCAGGAGTGGTTACTGCCCTGAGTATGGCCATTCAGTCCCTAACAGACCCTGGAGACGCAGTGCTGATTCAGTCTCCTGTTTACCACCCTTTTTTCGACATGACAGAGAAAAACGGCCGCACACTTGTAAACAATCAATTGAAACTTGAAAATGGCACCTATCAAATTGATTTTGAAGATCTTGAAAAGAAAGCAGCACATCAAAAAGTGAAGCTCATGCTGCTTTGCAACCCGCAGAACCCGGGCGGCAGAGTGTGGACAAAAGAAGAACTCGAGAGAATCGGAGAAATATGCGCAAAGCATCATGTCATTGTTGTTTCGGACGAAATCCATTCAGACTTGATGCTGTTCGGCCATAAGCATGTCCCTTTTGCTTCCCTTTCCAAAGAGCATGCCCGAAACTCTATAATATGCATGGCACCAAGCAAGACATTCAATCTTGCAGGGCTGCAGTCTTCAGCCATTATCATTCCGAATAAAGAAATCCGGACAAAATATGAGGAATATCAAAAGCGGCAGGGGTTCTTTACCCTTAATACCTTTGGCATAGCCGGCTTAACTGCAGCCTACACACATGGTGAAAATTGGCTGGATGAGTTAAACAGCTACCTTGAAGAGAACGTGAACACAGTGATTTCATATATTCAAGAGCATTTGCCCAAGCTTAACGCGATCCGGCCTGACTCGACATACTTAATCTGGATTGACTGTACGCAATTGCAGAAAACAGATGCTGAAATAAAGGAATTGCTGCTTCAAAAAGGAAAGCTTGCGCTTGAGGATGGGACCAAATACGGCCCCGGCGGAGAGGGTTTTGTCCGCATG
Organism: Bacillus sp. FSL H8-0547; assembly: GCA_038002745.1. Taxonomy (NCBI): domain Bacteria; kingdom Bacillati; phylum Bacillota; class Bacilli; order Caryophanales; family Bacillaceae; genus Bacillus; species Bacillus sp. FSL H8-0547. Next base: position 2,584,098 of record JBBODD010000001.1, on the reverse strand, counting down.
AATATCGGATGTCCCCGCTCACTAGTCCTTGAGGGACTGGAACGGTTAAGAAAGGCGTTCTCATAATCTGAAAAATCCGCGGTTCACAGCTGCGGATTTTTTTATTATTTAGAAAATTATAAAAGTAAAAGGCTGTGGATAACATAACAAAGTTATCCTCGGCAAGCGTAAGCGCCTAAATCCTCTGTCAGAACAAATCCGTCAAAAAAGGCGGGACCCGGACTTTTCCGCCGGATTCTTATCTGCCTATCGGAGCGGGCCTTGACGCTTGCGCTTTTGTTCTTGCACGCAAACAAAAATTGTCATTTCAGGAGTTTTTTGAATGTTCTGATGGTATAATGGACTCAGAATATAGCAAAGGTGAGAATCCGTTGATTATTCCTATAGAATCTGTAAAAGAACTGATACTTCATATAACCTTTCTTTTGTTTCCTGTTTTTCTCTATCAGACCGTTTGGCTCAGCAGGCCGTTCAAGTCCCCTCCAAGCAGGAACAAAATTCTTATTTCCCTTCTGTGCATCCCTTCTGCCCTGCTTTGCCTGACTTATCCGCTTCACACAATTGAAAGTGTAAGCTTTGATCTTCACGCCATACCTGTTATTGTCAGCATCCTTTATGGAGGACCTATTTCAGGTGCTGCGGTCATTGCCTCCGTGGTTGCCTACCGGTTTTATGCAGGAGGCTACTGGCTTCTTCTCAGTCTTGTGACCATTCCTTTTTACACCCTTTTATCCTTCTACTTTCAGCGTTCCTGGTTTTCCTTTAATAAACGGCGAAAAATGATGGTCATTCTTTTAATCGGCAATGCCAAAACAGCTATCACCTATGCTTCCCTGTATCTTTTTCATTCCTTTGGATGGGTCCCTGATGTTTTTTCAGGGGAAGACCGGAAGTTTTTAATTACCGGCTGGATTCTTCTGAACTTCGCTTTATTTCTAACCTACTATGCCACCGAATACATTCGTGAAAATGCCATCATGAGATATCAGATTATCCGAAATGAAAAGCTGTCCATACTGAGCGAGCTTGCTGCGAGCGTTGCCCACGAAGTCAGAAATCCGCTGACAGTTGTAAGGGGATTCATCCAGCTGATGGGCCAGGAAATGCGTGACAATGAACATAAAAACAAGGATTATCACGAATTAGTATTATCAGAGCTTGACCGGGCTCAGGATATTATTACCGATTATTTGAGTCTTGCAAAACAGCACTATATCGAAAAAGAGAATGTGTCCCTGACTTCTTTGCTTTATGAAGTGGATCAGCTGATGCGCTCCTATGCCAATTATAAAACAGTTGCGATTGAAACGAGCATTCAGGACGGGCTGATGATTGTGGGGGACCGCTCAAGACTGAAACAGGTATTTATTAATCTGCTTAAAAATGCAATTGAAGCCGTTCCTGATTTAGAGGGACAAGTGGAAATCAGGGCTTATTCGTCCCATGAATTTGTGAGAATCAAACTGACGGATAATGGCTGCGGAATGAGTGCAGACCAGCTTCAGAGGCTTGGTGAACCCTATTTTACTTTAAAAGAGAAAGGAACAGGTCTCGGACTTACGGTGACGTTTTCAATCATTCAGCATCATGGCGGGACGATCCGCTATCAGAGCACATTAGGCGGAGGAACAGCTGTGACCGTCTCTCTCCCTATCGAAGCTCTCAAATGAATAAAATCGAATGTTTCTCTTATTTTGTTAATAAACTGTTTATAGGACATGGACGAAATGAACGTAAGGAGGGGGTACTCCTGAAAAACCGATTTATGCTGATTTTTCTGCTGACCCTGTGCCTGTTGACTGCAGCTTTTTCCATCCCAAAACAAATGGGCAATGGTGCAAGCGCCATTCCAAACGAAACCATGCAGCAGGAAGCTTCCCTTGCAATTGATACGGTTTTGACCATTCATTTCAACTCTTTTCAGAGGGCGCTGACGCTGAATGAAGAAGTTTTGAGCATTAAGCCTGTTAAAGACAGCGGGCAAAAGTGCTATGAAACAACCATTCAGTTCTACACATTTTTTGGACTGCCCCTGTCAAAAGTGAAGGCTGACTGCAATGAGATTGAAGAAGTAAATTAGTACGACCAAAAACGGCCAGCTCGGCCGTTTTTCATTTTCAGGAAATGCCGGAGTCACATTGTAACCCGCAATGCCCAAAGCCTGCTAATAAAAAAACCAATCCCGAAAACAGCGGAATTGGATTCTGAAGTTACTTGTTCTTATCAGCTGCTTTTAGGCTTCTTTCAAACTCTTCTGCTTTCAATTCCTCTTTTCTGGATACCTTTTTAATCAGCATAAAGGCTGCAATGGCCAAAAGGAAGAAGATGAACATTGTGATGCCGGCAGGAAGGTACTCAGACTTGTCTTCCGGAAAATATAAAAAAAGCCCCATAATGAAAGCGTTTAACAATTTAATCACTCCTTGTCCCCTTTACTATAGCAAGAATTCATGGCTTCCTCTACTTTTGATAAAAATTTTTCTCAAGGACTTTGCTATAATGGACGTAAGAACGTTAAAAAAGAAAAAATGGGGATTTGCACCATTTTTTATGGGAGGCATAAACTTGAAAGAAGAACTTAGTACCGGAGAGATCGTGACAGGCATCTATAAAACCGGCAAATATATCGGCGTGATTACAAACGTGCGTCCTGAACATTACTTAGTGAAAGTAAAAGCCGTTCTTCGGCACCCCGCTCAAGGCGACCTGCACATGCCAAAAGAAGCGGACGTTCCTCTTTTTCATGAACGCAGAGCTCTTGCAGAAAACGAACAAACCAATATCCCGAAAAACATGGTGCGCAAATATGACGAGCCCGTACCTGCATACAAAGATTCCCTTGTTTCCGCAGTGGCTGCGATCGAAAACGAACTAAAAGAGGATGCTCGCCCCTGGGCAGTCAAGTCTCTTGAGAAAATACAGCTTCTTAAAGCGGATTATTTTAAAATCAAATGAGCCAAATCACTTGCTAGTGATTTGGCTCTAAGTTGCAAACTTGTTCATAACTTTTGAAAAATCAATTCTGTCTCCAATGGTTGGCGGGGCAGGCTTTTGCAAATATCGCTTGTCATTTTCTACCAGGTTGTAAATATTGCAGGTTGTAAGAGCATCATCGAGTGCACAATGATGTCTTCCTGTTCCTTTTTTGCCGTATTCTTCAACAGCCTTCCACAGACCTGTCTGGTTTCTGTCACCAAAAAACTTTTTGTATTCCATGGATAAGTCTCTGAACTTCGCATGAAACGGGAATTCCACATTGTTCTTAAGGCAGTTTTGGCGCAGTACCTTCATGTCCATATTTCCCCATGTAATGACTGTGGTGTTGGGATAATTTCCAAAATCTTTTAAAATGGCGATCAGGTCAAGAAACGAAATGCCTGAGTTGACTTGAGACTGGGATATGTTTAAAAAGGATTTGCAGCGGTTTGTTAAAAAGGGAAACTGTACGGGTCTTACATAAGAGGAAAATTGTCTGTGAGCAGTTTGATTGATGACGGAAACGATTCCTACTTCGATTATTTCAGGATAAAATCCGCGCGGGTTGGCTTTTCCTTCGGGCATAGTAAATTCAAAATCAACGAAAATTAATTGCTGAGGAGCTTCCATTTCTCCCCCCTCCTTTCTCCAAAAATTCATCATTTCCTTTTTATTACTATTATATCACCTTACGCGAAAATATAGCTTCATTTTTCGAAAAATAATGAATATGCCTCCATAAATATTTCAAAAAACGAAAGGATTGATTTATAATATTAAGGGACACGAAATAAATATGGGTATTCTACCAGAGAAGGTGTTTTTATTTCTATTCAGAAACGCAATTTTCTCATCATGTGGACGGCTAATTTCTTTGTTGCAGCAAGCGCGACAATGATTATGCCATTTTTGTCTTTGTTTTTGAGTACATTCGGTGATTTTTCAGATGACTATATTCGCAGATGGTCAGGATATGTGTTTGGTATTTCCTTTTTAATGGCCTTCCTTGTTTCCCCGCTGTGGGGCAGATTCGGCGATAAATACGGTTATAAAAAGATCCTGATCATGACCGGAGCAGGAATTGCCACAAGCATCTTTCTGATGGGGTTTGTTCAATCCGTGCATCAGCTGTTTGTTCTCCGTCTGGTGATGGGGGCAGTGACCGGGTTTATTCCTACATCTCTTGCCCTCATATCCGCCCAAACCAAAAAGGAAGAAGCCGGCCGCACCCTCGGCACTCTGCAGATGGGAACCGTGTCAGGGGGACTGTTCGGACCGCTGATTGGAGGTCTCCTCGCTGATCAATTTGGCTTTACCTACACATTCTTCATTACATCCGCCGTCATTTACATATCTGTTTTGCTTGTAGCCTTCGGCATCAAAGAAAAACCGCTCAGAACAAAAGAAGAAGGAAGAAAATCCTACTCGCGCAAACAGGTTCTGCAGCATATTTTCAAATCTCCGCTGCTTTTGACCATTATGTTTCTGACGCTGCTGATCCAAATTGGAAACTTCAGCATTCAGCCCCTCCTTGCCCTTTATGTAAGCGAACTTCACGGTCCTGTCAATCTAGCGTTTTTCTCAGGCCTGGCTTTTTCCGCAACAGGAGCAGGCAATTTGCTGGCTTCCCGAAAATGGGGCGCTCTCGGTGACCGCATCGGACATGAAAAAGTATTGATCGGCCTGCTGATTGCATCTGTTTTTTGCTTTATTCCCCAAGCCCTTGTAACCACACTTTGGCAGCTGATGATTTTCCGCTTCCTTTTCGGCCTGGTGATGGGCGGCATCATTCCCTGTATCACAGCCTTTATCAGGCAGACCGCGCCCGTTTCTATGCAGGGAGAAGTGCTCGGCTACAACACAAGCTTCAAATTCCTCGGGAATGTCGCCGGTCCTGTATTAGGAGGAACCATTGCAGGCGGGTTCGGCATTTCAGCCGTTTTTTACGTAACAGCAGGACTCTTTTTATCCGGAGCGATCCTCTTATGGAAAAGTGTCCGCACAGAACAAAAGCAGCTGGCAGAAGCCAGCTGAAAGCACGCTGTCCATGACAGCGTGCTTTTTTCGCAGGAAAAATATTCTAATATAAGAGGGGAAATGGTAATATGAAAAGAAAAGCGGAGCCGACCGTTTAGCCCTGACAGGCAGAAAAGAAATCACACGAAAAGTCCGGTTTTGACTTTTTGGGGGATTTTGTTCTGACGGAAGGGCTGGGAGGCGGAGCTGGACAACGTGAAAAGCCGAGCCGACCGTTCAGCCCTGACAGGCAGAAAGAGTCGGGCCATTTATCATACCAATAAACTTTAAAGGCGTGTGACATCATTGCGTTCAATTACAGGCTGGATATGTCTTCTGGCAATGTCCCCTCTCCTCATTTTCTTATTTATGCTCTCAGGGGAAGAAGTAAAACAAGTAAAAGCCGTTTCGACTGTTTTAGATGAACGGATTCCTTTAACAGACATTCCCATGATTCAAAACAGCTACATTCTTGACCAAAATGGAAGCATCGCTTCAGAAATTGTCAACTCACGGGAAAACAGAAGATTTGTTCCTTTAGAAGAGATACCTGAAGCAGTAAAAACGATTTTCATTGTTTCAGAGGATCAGCGTTTTTATGAGCATATCGGATTTGACCCGGCCGGCATGACGAGGGCAGTCCTTGTGAATGCCAAAAACCAGTCAGCCGATCAGGGCGGAAGCACCATTACACAGCAGCTTGCAAGGAATGTCTTTTTAACTCATGAAAAATCATATAACCGCAAACTGAGTGAACTTTTATACTCGTACCATCTTGAGCGGACCTTTTCAAAAGAGGATATCCTTGAAGGGTATTTGAATGCTGTTTATTTTCACAATGGTGTTTACGGCGTAGAAATGGCAAGCCAGTATTATTTCAGCAAGCCAATCGGGAAATTGACTCTTGCCCAGACAGCCTTTATCAGTGCCATCCCGAACAACCCTGCCCTGTATGATCCCATTACCAATTTTGAAAATACGAAAAAGCGGCAGGAACGGCTCCTTAACGAGCTTCTTGAAGGAAAGTACATAACGGACGAACAATACCTCGCTGCTGCAGAGGAAAAAATCCGGTTAAATACCCAGATGAGAACAGACCGCTATCCGGATTACATCACGTATGTTCATGATGAACTGAAGCAGCTGATCGCTGAAGAAGAAGGGTACACCATCAAGCTTTCAAAAGCGGACAGTGCAGAAAAAGAGCGTTTGAACGAGCAGCTTAAAACCCGCTTGCAGGATCTGCTGAAGAGCGGAGTGCGTATCCAAACTGCTCTCGATCCTACTCTTCAGATACAGGTTTCGGATGCTTTTAAAAATCATCTGACAGATCCGTCTGTACAGGGGGCAAGTGTGGTTATTGACCACCGGTCTCATGAAATTAAAGCGATGTACGGAGGAAAGGACTATAAAAAGTTCGACTTTAACCGCGCCTATCAGGCATACCGCCAGCCCGGATCGGCCATAAAGCCTCTGCTTGACTATGTGCCGTATCTTGAAACCACAGGGGCAGGCCCGGATTCCATGATCAGCGCAGAACCATTTTGCGACAAGGAGTATTGTCCAAAGAATTACGATGAAAAAACGTACGGCCGGGTAACGCTAGAGACAGCCTTTAAGCGCTCCTATAATACACCGGCCGTAAGAATGATGAATGAAGTCGGGGTTGAAAAGGCCTTTTCATACTTAGAGCCTTTCAAATTCAGCCGAATTGTCAAAGAGGATTACAGACTTCCTGTTTCAATCGGAGGATTCACATACGGCTTCTCCCCTCTTGAACTCACACAGGCCTATTCTGCTTTTGGAAATGACGGTGTTTTTTCTAAAAGCCGTGCTATTAAAAGTGTGACGGACCTTGAGGGAAACCTGTTATATGAATGGAAGGACGAGCCGGTTCGTGTTTGGCAAAGCGAAACGAACACGAAAATGCGGGCGCTTTTTACTTCAGTGACAGAGAGCGGAACTGGAACGAAAGCAAACCATTCAGCTGCCTATACAGGAGGCAAAACCGGCACGACGAATGATTACAATGATTTATGGTTCGCCGGATTAACGGATGCCTATACAGCTGCTGTCTGGATTGGAAAAGACAAAGCAGAAAGCATTGAGAGCCTTTCAACAGCAGCACCGCATCAGCTGATTTGGAGAGATATCACAAAGAACCGCTAGTTTTTTCGTTTTATGATTGGGGAATAGAAAAAGAAACAGCTAAAAGCAGGTGAGTAACATGACACACAGCAAAATTCTTTTATTTGACGGTGTCTGCAATTTTTGTGACGGAACCGTTCAATTCGTCTTAAAACACGACAAGAAAGAAGCCTTCTCCTTTGCTTCCCTCCAATCGGAAGCCGGCCAGAGCCTGCTCAGGAAACACGGACTCCCACTTGAAGATTACGACAGTTTTGTCTATCTGGATGAAGAGAAGGTTCATACAAAATCCACTGCAGCTCTGCGCGTTCTCAAAGAGCTCGGCGGAATATATAGAGCGCTTTATTTTTTGATTGCCGTTCCAAAACCGATAAGAGATGCCGTCTACATGATGATCGCAAAAAACAGATACAAATGGTTCGGAAAAAAAGACGCCTGCACATTGCCGTCTAAAGAAGTCAGAAAAAGATTTCTGTAAAATTTGCCCGAAGCAAACGAAAGCCCCTCAAAACTGAGGGGCTTTCGCTTTATATCGGCAGACTCGCCAAAAGGCTGTTATACAGCTTCATGCAAATAAAAAGAATACCGAACAAAAAAACCGACCAGAACAGTACGTGAAACAGAACAAGGCCAATCAGCGAAAAGGATGTCAGGAAAAAACTGAACTGATACACGGCAAAAATGAAGTAGCAGATCGTTGCCAATAGAAAAACCGCAATAATCGCTGCTCCAAATTGAACAAGCAGCAGGGATACCCCGCCTCCTGCAAGGTAAAAGGCAGAACCGAGCCTGATTTTCTTCAGGCTTTCCCCCTCAGCATCCTTTGAGAAAAACAGAAGTGAAAGCTCTGTCACGGTATCAGAAATCAGCTTAAGTGCAGAAAAAACCATAAAATAAATAAGGGCAAAAACCGTGAAAAGAGCTAGCTTGATGCCGCTCTCTGAAAAGAATTCCAGCATCCCGCCGTATACGCCAAGCCTCTTTAGAAGTCCTACAATTTCAGAAACAGTCGAAATTGAAAGCGATGTGCTGAACAGAAGAATAGCGATAAGGGGGAAGTAGCTGGTGAAATACGTATTTTTCATTCCATAATCTCCTAATCCGTCAGAATACTCATTTAGTATGAACGAATGAGGTCCGGGTGACAAGAAGGAAATGGAAAAAAGAGAAGAGGCGTCATTTTGGTGTCTGATTGATACATAGGTCAGCAGCGGAATACGGGGCTGGCAGTCATATTTCGGCTGTTGGGAGCAGAATAGTCGGTTGTAATTTCGCGATAGTTGGTTGTAATAAAAACAATGTTGGCTGTAAAACTGTAATAGTTGGTTGTAATCTCACAATTGTTGGTTGTAAAACTATGATTGCTGCCAGGTATCCCATAATAGGGGGCAGCAATACCACGAATGTTTGCCAGAGCAGATGAATTGATTCACCCATGAGCCAAATCCGCCCTACACACGCAAACGAAACCGCCTGATCCAGACGGTTTCGTTTACTTATTTACGATTCTGATATATTCTCTTGGTTTGAATTTTTCAAGCATCCATTTTTCTTCGTTGGATAAATAGAACGGCTCCTGTTTTTCAGACCATTCAGAATCGCTCTCGGATTGGTATCCTGGATTGTAAAAAGGCTGTTCTGCTGATTCGTTTGCAGCCCATGCGGCGGCAAAAAGAACGGAAAACAATGCGGATGCCGTGATGATCTTCTTTTTCAGCATATGGATCACCTCAGCAATAGGTTTCTCATTCTCTCCCCATGCTATACAAAAAAATCCCGTTATTTTTTGCCTGATTTAGCTTTCTCTTCTTATTTAATAGAACGATAAAAGCTGGTCAATACTAGATGTGTGAGAAATGCACGATCGAAATTTTTACGTTATAATTGCATTTAGGGTCTTATGACCGTGAAATTTTATTGTAAGGAGGTTCAAAAATGACGTTATTGCATGCGGCTATCATCTCACCATTTCTTCTGGCCATTCTGATACCCTTCCTTTATAAATATTTCAGAAACATACATACAGGCTGGTTCGTCCTTATTCTGCCTGTTGTTTTATTTGGCTATTTTCTAAGCTTTATCGGTGAGACAGTGACATCAACCGTGAAATGGATTCCGTCTCTTGGAATTAATTTTACGGCGTATGTGGACGGGCTTGGATTGCTTTTTGCTTTGCTGATTACAGGAATCGGAGCGCTCGTTGTCCTGTACTCCATTTATTATTTATCTAAAGAAAAAGAAAAATTAAATCATTTTTACGTATATTTGCTGATGTTTATGGGGGCCATGCTCGGTGTGGTTCTATCTGATAATGTCATCGTTCTTTATACGTTCTGGGAATTTACGAGCCTTTCTTCTTTCCTTTTGATCGGCTATTGGTACCACAGAGAAAAATCAAGGTATGGTGCACTGAAGTCGATGCTGATCACGGTATTCGGCGGTCTTGCCATGCTTGGAGGCTTTGTGCTGCTCTACTTAATGTCCGGCACATTCAGTATTCGCGGGATGATTGATGCTGTTCCTCAAATGATGGAGAATCCGCTTTTCATTCTGGCACTGGTTCTTGTGCTTCTCGGGGCGTTTACAAAATCGGCACAATTCCCGTTTTACATCTGGCTGCCTGATGCGATGGAAGCGCCGACTCCGGTCAGTGCTTATCTGCACTCAGCCACGATGGTAAAAGCGGGTATTTATCTTGTCGCAAGGTTCAGTCCCGTTTTTGCGCTTACTCCCGAATGGTTCTGGCTTGTTTCCCTGTTTGGAATCGTGACTCTTTTCTGGGGATCGCTGAACGCGGTCAAGCAGACAGATTTAAAGGCCATTCTTGCGTTTTCAACGGTCAGTCAGCTTGGATTAATTATGTCTCTGCTTGGAGTCGGTGCAGCGGCGCTGCATTATGACTCGCTTGATGATAATTACTTTACAATTGCAACGGTTGCGGCCATTTTCCACTTAATCAACCATGCCACGTTTAAAGGCAGTTTGTTCATGGTCGCAGGTATTGTTGACCATGAAACAGGCACCCGCGACATCCGGAAACTCGGCGGCTTGATGAGCTTTATGCCGATTACATTTACAATTGCGGTTATTGGTGCCTTCTCGATGGCCGGCCTGCCGCCGTTTAACGGGTTCCTGAGCAAAGAAATGTTCTTTACGGGCATGATTCATGTGACGAAGATGGATCTTTTCAATGTGGACACATGGGGCCTGCTATTCCCTGTCCTCGCCTGGGTTGCAAGCGTCTTTACATTCCTGTACAGCATGGTGCTTGTATTTAAGACGTTTACCGGTCCTGTTCAGCTTGAAAAACTTGAGCGAAAACCGCATGAAGCGCCGATCGGCATGCTGATACCGCCGATTATTCTAGCTTCACTCGTTGTTATCTTCGGTTTTTTCCCGAACCTGCTTTCCTACACGTTAATTGAGCCGGCAGTGGAATCCATTCTGCCTTCGCTTCTTCCGGAGGGAAAACAGTTTAAAGTGCATATTTACTTCTGGCACGGTCCTACGCCCGAGCTGTTCATGACTATCGGCGTGATTGTGATTGGAACCCTTCTCTATTTAACTCTTGGAAAATGGCGAAAAGTCTATGATCTGTTCCCGAAGAAGCTTGCACTCAACAAATTGTATGACGCGTCTTTAAACGGAATGGAACGCTTTTCAAACCGTTTCACCCGCTTTTATATGACCGGGTTTATCCGCGACTACCTTGCGTACATCTTTGTGTTCCTGATTGCGATTACACTTGGAACGATGGCTGTTAAAGACGGATTTGCGTTTACGCTTGACGGCACTGCTGAAATCGGAATCTACGAAGTTGTTCTTGCGCTTGCCATGGTGCTTGGAACCGTGACCATCCTATTTTCAAAATCAAGACTTACAGCGATTATTGCACTCGGTTCTGTCGGATACAGTCTGGCGTTATTCTTTGTGCTGTTCCGCGCACCTGATCTCGCACTGACTCAGCTTGTCATTGAAACGGTTTCTGTTGCTCTCTTCCTGCTTTGCTTCTATTTCCTTCCGAAATTTAAAAAGCAGGAGAAAAAGCTCAGCTTCAGACTGGTTAATTTCCTGATTTCGCTTGGTGTAGGCCTTACTGTCACACTGGTAGCTATTTCTGCAAACAGCAGCAGAGCAGGAGAAACGATTTCAACCTACTTTATTGAAAACAGCTACAAGCTTGCCGGCGGAAAAAACATGGTCAATGTTATCCTGGTGGATTTCCGCGGATTCGATACGCTGTTTGAAATAACCGTTCTCTGCATTGCAGCACTCGGAATCTATGGAATGGTAAAACTTCGCATGGCAAAGGGGGAAGAAGGATGAATTCAAAGCCAAAAACAAATGATGTGATCCTTCAGACCATCACAAAAGTCGTGTTTTTCATCATTGTCATCTTTGCGATTTACCTCTTTTTCGCAGGTCATTACACGCCTGGAGGAGGATTTGTGGGAGGACTCATGACATCCTCTGCGATTGTTCTCCTTCTGCTTGCGTATGATGTTAAAACCGTTTTAGGCATACTGCCGGTCAACTATATTCACATGGCGGCGGCAGGACTTCTGATTGCTGTTCTGACAGGTGTCGGCTCTTTCTTTTTCGGAGTGCCGTTTTTGTCCCATACGTACGGGCATGTTGACCTCCCGCTGCTCGGCGATACAGAGCTTGCCACTGCCGTTCTGTTTGACCTTGGAGTGTACCTCGTTGTTATCGGAGTGACTCTGACCATTATTCAGACGATTGGAGAGACGGAATAATGGAAATTTTAATGTCGATCGTCGCTGGCATATTGTTTATGGCTGCAACGTATTTAATGCTTTCAAAAAGTCTGCTGCGGATTATTATCGGCACAGGGCTGTTAAGCCACGGCGCCCATCTTCTGATCCTGACCATGGGCGGGCTGAAAAAAGGAGCAGCTCCTTTGCTCGGCGAAGAGGCATCCTCCTATGTCGATCCGCTGCCGCAGGCATTGATATTGACTGCAATTGTCATCAGTTTTGGTGTTACTTCCTTTTTCCTTACAATGGCGTACAGAGCCTATCAGGAGCTTGGAAGCGATAATATGGATCAGTTAAGGGGAAATGATCATAATGAATAATATCGTGATGCTGCCTCTGATTGTTCCATTATTGGCAGGCATTCTTTTAATCTTTTTCAACAAATATATCACCATACAAAAGTGGCTGAGCGTGATTGCTTCCGTTTTGGCAGTAGTCATATCCGCTCTGCTTGTTCAGGAAGTCAGAACGAACGGAATCCTCACAGTTGAGATTGGAAGCTGGGCTCCGCCTTACGGAATTGTTTTTGTTGCGGACATGTTCGCAAGCCTGCTGGTACTTGCGACAAGCATTATTGGACTCACTTCCATTCTGTTTGCATTCCGCTCAATTGGACCTGAGAGAGAACGCTTCTATTTTTACTCGGCGGTGCAGTTTCTTTTAACCGGAGTTACAGGCGCCTTTTTGACTGGCGACATTTTCAATCTGTTCGTTTTCTTTGAAGTGATGCTGATGAGTTCTTATGTTCTGATTGTGCTCGGAGGAACAAAGCCGCAGCTTAGAGAATCAATTAAATATATTCTGGTTAACATTGTTTCATCTGCTTTGTTTGTCATTACGGTGGCTTACCTTTATGCGGTGACAGGAACGCTTAATATGGCGGACCTCGGGCAGAAAATTGCAGAGAACGGGCAGACAGGGCTGCTGACAGTCATTGCGATTCTATTTTTAGTCGTTTTCGGAATAAAAGGCGCCATCTTCCCGCTCTACTTCTGGATGCCTGGGTCCTATAAAGCACCTCCGGCTGCCGTTACCGCTCTGTTTGGAGCGCTTTTGACGAAGGTTGGCGTATATTCCATTACAAGAGTCTATACCCTGATCTTTATTCACGATACAGGCTATACACACCAAATCCTGGCCTGGCTTTCCATCCTTACGATTCTGTTTGGCGTAATAGGAGCCATTGCCTATTGGGACGTAGATAAAATTGTCATTTACAATATTATCGTTGCCGTCGGCGTTATCCTGTTCGGTGTAGCTGTCTTCAATTCTCCAGGAATCGAAGGGGCCGTCTATTATCTTATTCACGACATGATTATCAAAGGCGCACTCTTTATGCTTGCAGGTGTCATGATTGTTATTACCGGCACGAGCGATCTGAGGAAGATGGGCGGACTGCTGAAACATCATCCCCTCCTTGGATGGCTGTTCTTCATCGGGGCTATTTCCCTGGCAGGCATTCCTCCGCTGAGCGGATTTGTCGGAAAGCTGAAAATTGTCCAGGGCGGATTTGAGGCCGGAGAATATGTCTTCGCTTTATTTGTTCTTCTGTCGAGTCTGCTTGTCCTCTACTCCGTCATGAAGATTTTCATTCATGGATTCTGGGGTGAAGTAAAGCTTTCCAAAGAAGAAGAGAAAGGGTCCACAAAAGGACTCCTCTATCCAATTGCCATCCTGATCGCTCTGTCCGCTGCATTCGGACTCGGTACAGAAGCTGCTGCACCTTATATCACTCAAGCTGCAGAAACGCTGCTTGATCCGTCAATCTATATTCAAGCCGTGCTGAAGGAGTAGATGATATGGCCTTTCAAATTTTGCTGAATTTTTTCGTAGCGTTTCTCTGGATGTTTTTAAAAGGGCAATATGCAGCACAGGACTTTTTCAACGGCTATTTCTTCGGTCTGCTTATGATTTTTGCGCTGCGGCGCTTTTTTTCCCGCCGTTTCTACTTATGGAACGTCGGTGCGGTTTTAAAGCTGATCTACATTTTCAACCGTGAGCTGATTATGTCCAACCTTGCTGTTTTAAAAGTGGTGCTGGCACCGAAAATAAATGCCCGTCCCGGCATTTTCAAGCTTGAAACAGAGCTGAAAAAGGACTGGGAAATTACCATTCTTGCAAATTTAATTACGCTGACTCCCGGAACACTCGTTGTAGAGATTTCAGATGATAACCGCTTCCTTTATATCCATGCAATGGATCTTGGAGATGCGGAAGAAGCAAGAAACGATATTAAGAATACGTTTGAAAAAGCGATACAGGAGGTGAGCCGCTGATGCTTGATATGGTGCTCAGAATATCCCTGCTCATCATTGCCGTTTCAACCATCCTGTATTTGTACAGGCTGATTAAAGGGCCGTCTGTGCCTGACAGGGTCATCGCCCTTGATGCAATCGGCATTAACCTGATCGGCATTACGGCCATCATCTCTGTCATGCTGCGTACAAATGCCTTCCTGGAAGTCATTCTGCTGCTCGGCATTTTGACCTTCATAGGCACTGTGGCTTTTGCCAAGTTCCTTGAGAAGGGAGAGATCATCGAAAATGACCGCAATCGTCATCGCTAAGTTCATTACAGGCTATTTTGTGCTGCAGGGTGCTCTATTAAGCCTGGTAGCTGCATACGGTGTTGTGCGCCTGCCTGATGCCTATACACGCAATCATGCCGCTTCCAAAAGCGCCACACTTGGAGTAATCAGCATTCTTCTTGGCGTGTTTTTCTACTTCTGGCTGATTGAAGGCCATATGAATGCCCGGATCATTCTCGGGATTATCTTTGTCTTTATGACAGCACCTGTTGCAGGCCATCTCATTATGCGGGCTGCCTACAATACGAAGGTGCCGCTTTGGGAAAAAAGCGTTCAGGATGACCTTGAAGCAGACAGAAAAAAAGAAGGGGTTAAAGGATGAGAAACTCTCATCCTTTTTCTATAGGGATACACGATGAAGTATGCTGAAGACCTGCGGAAACTCTTCCAGGAGCATGCCGACGCGGAAAAAGCTCTCATAATGTCAGCTTATATGCGCGGCCAATTTCAATTTTTTGGAATCAGGTCTCCTGAGAGGAAAGAACTGACGAAACAGTTTCTTAAAAAACACGGAAACCCAGCCTCTCTTGAAGATGCCATTTTAAAGCTTTGGGCATTTGAAGAGAGAGAACTCCAGTATGCAGCGGTGGATATTCTGGAGCGCAATAAAAAGCACCTATGCGAAAGAGACATGCTGTGGCTTAAAACGGCAATCACGACTGAACCATGGTGGGATACTGTGGATTTGATTGCATCAAACATCATCGGTCCCCTTGTAAAGAAAGAGCCTTCCTTACGTGCAAGATACTTAGATGAATGGGCCGAATCGGAAAACATCTGGCTGGTCAGAACCGCTATTCTGCATCAGCTGAAATATAAAACAAATACAGACGAAACCTGGCTCTATCATGTGATTGCACAAAACGCATCTTCGAAAGAATTTTTCATTCAAAAAGCAATCGGATGGGCGCTCAGAGAATATTCAAAAACAGCTCCCGAATCCGTAAAGGCTTTTGCGGAGAACCATCCTCTTGCCCCGCTCAGCAGGCGCGAAGGACTGAAATATGTGCAGTAATATAAAATGAGTACTCAGCAGCATAACACACAAAAAAACAGAGCCCTTTTACAAAAGGCTCTGTTTTTTCATATATTCATCCCTCAGCATGGAGCACACTGCCGCATCACAGAATACTCCTTTTTCATAGGCGGCCTGCCTCAAAACTCCTTCAAAAATGAAGCCGGCTTTTTCAAGGCAGGACTTTGATGCGAGATTGTCAGGATCATAAAATGCTTCAATGCGGTTTACATTCATTTCGTTAAATCCAAAGGCAATGACAGGCTTGAGCACTTCGCTCATCACGCCCTTTCTCCACCAGGCCGGATGCAGCTCAAAGCCGATTTCAGCTTTATAATGTTCTTTGTCCCAGTTGTGAAAGCCGCAGCTTCCTATAATTTTATCGGTTGCTGTTTCTGCAATACCCCATCTGTACCCCTCATTTTTACCGTATCTTTCAGCCCAGCGGCTGATGATTTCCAGCGCCTGATCAAGATCTGTAAAGCTTTCCAAATCGTAATACCTTGTGACTTCGTCCTTGGAAAAATACGAAAATACAGCTTCAGCATCCCGTTCTTCAAGTTTTCTTAATGTAAAACGGTCCGTGAACAAAACCGGAAACTCCGCCAGTGTTTTCATCTCTTTTTCCCCTTTGCCTGCCGCTTATGCTTTCTTTTTTAGAACAGCCATCGTACATCTCGAAATGCAGATCAGGCTTTCTCTTTCATCGACTATTTTAATTTCCCACACCATCGTTGTTTTCCCTCTGTGAACAGGAATAGCGTGTGCAGTCACTGTGCCGTCCTGCTTGCCTCTGATGTGGTTTGCATTAATCTCAAGTCCTACACACATTTCCGTTTCCTGATCGATCAAGTGATAAGCTCCAATGCTTGCAACGGTTTCTGCAAGCGCAACAGAAGCCCCGCCATGCAAGATACCAAATGGCTGTCTTGTCCGTTCATCCACCGGCATGGTTGCCACAACTCCGTCGTTTGTAATGCTTTTAATGTCGATTCCAAGTGAGTTAAGTAACGTGTTTTCAACATTGTATTCCATTCTGATTCCTCCTCTATTTCTTCACCAGAAGCTGATCGTCGCCAGGGCGCGGATTGCCTCTGCCATCGCGGTTGTTTGTTATGGCATACATATCGTTGCCTGCAGCCAGCACATCACGCATCCTTCCGAATCCTTCTATTTCATTTGCTGCTTTACGGGAATTTATATCCACTCTTTTTACAGCATTTCCGGATAATGCGGCCACGTACAAGCGGCCATCTTTATAGGCGATGCCGGAAGGTGCCCATGTCTCGTTTCCGGTATGGAAAAACGGTGTTTCCATTCCCTCCTGCTGCTCGTCCCCTTCAATCACGGGCCATCCATAGTTTCTGCCTGGCATAATGCGGTTAATTTCATCGTGAGCAGACTGCCCGTGCTCTGTGCTGAACATCTCCCCGTCATCGCTCCATGCGAGCCCCTGCGGATTTCTGTGTCCATATGAGTACACATAGGAGTCCGGGAACGGATTATCAGCAGGTATAGCGCCGTCCAGCTCGAGTCTTAAAATCTTCCCTGCAAGTGATTTTCTGTCCTGTGCAAGCTCGGGAGTTAAAGCATCACCAGCTGTTGCGTACAGCTTGTCGTCCGGGCCGATCTTCAGCCGGCCTCCATTGTGAAAGCGGGCACCGGGAATGTCTTCGAGCAGGACACGCACCTCTTCCCATCCCCCATTTCGCTCCTCAACGACAACAATCCTGTTCTTAATGCTTCCGCCATCCTTATATGTATGATACGCATAGGCTTGTCTGCTTTGTTCGAAGTCCGGGGCAAGCTGCAGCCCGAGAAATCCGCCTTCCCCTTCAAGGTGTACTTTTTTCTCAAAAGAAACATCCTGAACGTCTTTTTTGCCGGCTGTACTGTCCCATTTGACAATCTTCCCTTTTCGTTCGCTCAAATAAAAAGTCCCGCTGTGTTCATTAATTGACCACGGAACATCCATCTCTTTCAACACACTTTCTGTTCCCTCTTGCTGAACAACAGCTTCTGACTCTGGACTTTCCTGATCTGACTGACATCCGGCAAGAAAAATCAGCGCACCAACTGCAAACCATTTTCTCAGAACGATCACCTCTGATTTCCATTTACCTCTAGTTTAACTGAAAAGAAACAATCATTCACGCGTCACCCTTGTTTTATTTGCGAAGAGCTGCCAAAGCAAAGCAAAAATAAATCGCCATTAAACCAAGAATCGGTAAAACCGCCGCCACATCCATGCTGCAATCCCCCTAATTGAAAGCGCTTACTGACGCTCGTATTCGTAATTAAGGTCAATCATAGCGGATGGATGTGATGGAAATATTGAGAAAAAGTATAAAGTTTGTAAACTTGCTACTGATAGGAGAAAACAACCTCGAGTTCTGCAGTTACCTCAATTTGTCTGGCAAAAATGGGTGTCTGCCCGGCAGATTGCACTCCCAGACTTAATTCTTTGGAAAGAGGCGAAAACCCTCTTGATTCTTCTGTTATTTTTACAGGTGTGCGGTTTAAATTCAGCCGATACGACAGTGCGATAGCTTCTGCCTTTTCTAAAGCCTGCTTTGCTGCAAGATCAAGAGCCTGATTGATCCATTTCTGCTGATCAGAAAGAAAAAACTGCAGCGAATCAGACCGGTTGGCTCCATTTGCGAAGGCTGCATCATAAATGCTGCCGATTGTGTCTAAGTCCCTTGTTCTAACAGAGAGTGTGTTAACCGCTTCATAGCCCTTCAGGACGGGCTCAGATCCTGCAGTGTAGTCGTATTGCGGGAACACGGTATAGGAAATCGTTTCAATTTGTTTTTCATCAATTCCCATAGCCGCAAGTGCCCTGATAAGCTGATTGACCCGCCGCTTGTTTTCTTCTTGTGCGGCCGTTACATCCTTATCCATTGTTACAACGGCAAGCTGCAGCACTGCTGTATCAGGCGCCGCTTCCACCTTCCCCATCCCTCTTACAGACAGGGTGCTTCCGCCTTTTGCTTTTCTTTCACCCGCCTTTAAGGCATGACGATATACAGGATTGTAAGGCTGTCCGTACATTGGATACATACATTCATTCTCCCCTCTGCATACTCGCGTTCTTTTTAACTATATGCTGAGAAAAAAACGTATAATCACAAAAGCGCAAGCGCCTTGAACAGATCCGATAGGCAGATAAGAATCCGACAAAAAAGTCCGGTTTTGACTTTTATATCGGATTAGTTCTGACAGAGGATCTAGGCGCTGGAGCTGGACGATGATAACTCACTACTAATTTCACACTTTAAGCATTTAAATATCTATAAACCTGCAAAAAGTGTGCAGATCTACTCTGCACACTAATCAATAATGCCTTCGGATTTGGAAATCAGAACGGCTTCTGTTCTTGACCCGACATTTAATTTATTAAAAATGGAGGTGAGACTATATTCGATCGAGCGCTTGCTCAAGTGCAGCTTATCGGCAATTTCCTGGTTCGTTAAACCGCGTTCAACCTCCTGGAGAATGGCTTTTTCCCTTTCATTCAGCGTCTCGGTCTCTGAATGAGACGAACTGCTTTTATTTTTTTGCTGAAGAATGAGGGATTTCAAATAGGAATACGGGACAACAATATCCCCTGAAAGGGCATGCCGGATGGAAGAAAGAATTTTCTCTTTCGTTTCTGTTTTGCTGATTGCCCCGTGAATTCCAAGCCGGATGGCTTCTTCAAAATAATCCTCTACATCATAGCCTGTATATAAAATAATTTTGCAATCCTCTGAGTGTTTAATAATCTCAGTGGAAAGCTCCATGCCGTTTATATCTCCCAGATTCATATCCATAAGAATTACATCATACTCCTGAAAATTCAGGTGCTGAATCACATCTTTGGAATAAGGGGGATTCAGGTACGAAACCTTCACTTCTGAATCGGTTTCAAGTATGGCCTTTGTTCCTTCACGCACTGCCGGATGATCGTCCACAACTAAAATATGCAACATCGTATCAACCTCTCTGTCCACTGCCTCTGCTTACTATTCTATAAAAAAGACCTGGCATGTGCCAAGTCTAAAGATGCAACTTAAATCTCTACGACAACTTTAAACCCATTGCCCTTAGACGTCTCAATAGAGTGGGTTCCATTCAGCGCTTTAACCCGTTCAGCAATTCCAGAGAGCCCCATACTCTGATGATTGGTGTACAATTCGTTCTGATCAAAGCCAATTCCATCATCCTCATAATGCAGAACAATTTTATCCTTGATGCAGACAAGCATAATCAGCACATGCATGGCATTAGAATGCTTGCCGGCATTGGTAAGAAGCTCCTGGACAATGCGGTACAAGTTCAGCTGGGTATCAATATCAATCGATTTTGTGAAGTTGCCTGCATTGAGCCTGACATCAAACGGAGCCGTTTCATTGTACTGGGCAGCAAGCTTTTGAAGCGCCTTAACGAGGCCCAGATCATACAGCAGCTGGGGCCGGAGCTCCTGGCAGGTTTCACGGGTTGTTTTAATAATATTCGTCATCGAACTGTTCATATCCTGAAGCTGGTCAGTAAAAACAGTCGGGGCGGCTTCAAGCTCAGCCAGAGCCAGCTCACACTGGCGCTTCAGTGAAATCAAATCCTGAAGAACAGAATCATGCAGATCCTTAGCGAGATTAGAGCGCTGCTTTTCCTCGATGGAAAAGAGCACCTTTGTCAGCCAGGCCGGATTGCTGCCTTCACTTTTAATCTTCTGGAGATGGCTCATCAGTTCTTCAATCTTAAGGAAGTTTTCAAGAGATATATTCGTATAGAAAGAAAGAGTCTTCAGCCATGAAATTTCATCCCTGTTGAGCTTTGGCGTATTGAGCATGGACAGGCAGACCATCACAAAACTGCGCTCGTCTGTCTCCCCAACATTAATCACAAAACCCCTGTCCACTTCAACGATTTTCCCGATCTCAAGAGATGCTTTCCTTATCTCTTTTTCATACAGGAGATAATCAGACCCTTTCATCTGAATATCAACCGAAACAATATCCCCATCCTTATTTACCTCAACATAGCTTGCCCTGCTGACAAGCAGGACATCTGTAATAACCTCTTTCAGCTCGCTGATGACCTGATCCAGCTTGCTCGCTTTACGGATGCTCTGCGTATATTTAAAGATACTGTCCTGATAGTTGTACTTCTCCGAAAAACGCTTAAACCGGAAGCGGAAATCGAGAATTTCTTTGATGTAGAAAACAATCAGCATGGTTATATATATGAAGATTGAGAGTTTAACTGGGTAAAAGGTAGGGCTATTCTCTTTAATAATTAACATTATTCCCACACATATGATCGTTGGCAATACAGCCAGCAAAGCATAGTACCTTACTCTTCCTAAGATAAACTCTATATCATATATCTTTGTAGCTAAAAATTGATAGACTAGCGAAAACGGTATTAACAGAAGGAAAGCAGCTAGAATGTTAGGCGGGAATATATGCTTATTTAGAAAGATATAAGGAATTATATATAAAAGTACAAAGGGTGAAAATGCGATAATATTAGTGATAATTAACACTTTAACAATGTAACCTTGTGCTGAATATTTCACTTTCTTTAAGCCAACAAATTTCACAACAAATGTAAGAACAAATAAAATGGCAAAAGAAGCTAAGTTAAGATTTTTAACGAAAATATAGAAAAAGGCATATGAAAAATCAACAGTTTCTGTGCTCAATTCTGCAATGATATTGAGAGCCACAATGACGAATGATGCATACAGAAATTTCTCTGAAAAAAGTTTTTCGCCAAGTTCTTTGAAATAATAGTATAAAAATGAGATATAACTAACCGGTACTAACAAAAAACAGCTTAAATTTAAATATCTGCTTATTACATCTCCTCTTGAAGAACCAGTACCACTGAAGTAAGCAAGCGCAATCATTAATAGAAAGAAATTTAGAAGAAGTGCTGACTGAAGGTTAAGCTTTTTATTACTTTTATATATATAATAGCTGCAGAATAAACAAAGAATGTAGGTAATAGTTGGGATCACAACAAGAAACAGACTCTGATGACTGATAATTGAATCCTTTACTTCAAACAGAATTTGATTACCGTCTCTTAAAATAGAGAGCTCATCTACTTGTTCAAGCATTCCATATCTGACTGCGGGATAATGTTCATTTGCAGGCACACCATTTATTCCAGTGACGACATCTCCAATTTCAAGGCCTACTTTTGAGGCCCAAGTGTTAGGCTCAATAACAGTAATTTCCAGCTTGTCTGTGTCATTGAATCTAACACTTGCACCTACGTAAGGATATTTAATGCTGATTGTTAAGAAATAAGTCACTAAAACAAAACTAAAAATAATTGAAACTATATACAACTTGTTAAAATTAATAGAATGCATTTTGATAAGACCTACTTAGAATTTTGTAGAGACTAGTACCAGAATAAGTTAGTCGTTCTAGCTGTGTTTAAAAGCCCCTCAACTAATCCTAACACTTCATCTACATTTTTCACACCCAGTAAGCTTGCTTCTCCGTTTACTACTTTTTCAACGATTTCAGGGTTTTCCACTAAAAAATTGACGATTTCCTGCATAAATTAATCTCTCCTTTTATTTTCTGATTGATTTATGATCAAATGAGACTTAAGAAGCTCAATTTGATGCTGCGGCAAGGGCAGTTCGGCAAGTAAAGTTGAAGCTTTTTGAAGAGCAATTTGTTTGATGACATTGAGGTAGTGGACGACGCCGGATTGAAACAATTTCGATTTGAATGCTGCTGCATCCCCGTATTGCTCCTCATATGACTTGCCTTCTGCGATAAAACGGCTCAGTTCTTTTGAATGCTCATTAAACTCCCTGTTTATGTAAAGGAGAGCCAAAGATTTTTTCTTTGATGACAAATCATTTTTGTGCAGATGAAATAAGTCACGGTAATCGTTCTCAATTTGGGCAGCCAGTCCTATTTGATAGGAATATTTTTCGACAATTGCCTGCTCTTCTCCAGTTGCGAGCATAGCTCCGCTTACAGATGCGAGAGCAACGAGGGAACCCGACTTTTTCTCGATCATGGAGGTGCATTCTTCTTCGGTTTCAACCGTATTCTCCAAATCGGCGTGCTGTCCTTCCATTGCCTGAAGGGCTAATCGGTGAAACGCGCTGATGATCGTTCCTTTATAAGGGCTTTGCAGTTCATCAGCCATTTTCAGACTTACCGTATAGAGGGCGGTGGCAGCGTTAAGCGCAACCGAAGAATCAATCTTCATCCATGGTTCTTCAAAATTGTCTAGGTCTTCGAGATCATCCAGAATGTCAAATGAAAGAGCTAAAAGCTCAACTGCACCCGACAGCTGAACAATTTCGTCCTCTTTCCCTCCAAAAGCTGTATAGTGCAGGTTTGTCAATTGGGCAAAAGGGAAGGTCTTTTTCGCTTCTATGAACGAAAGGAGAAGGTGCAGCAAAGTTTTGTTCTCAATATGAGATGTTACTGCAGTGTTTAAACGGTGAATCAGAGATTTATAGTCCAAATGTAATCACCCCTTCGAAATTATATTACAATATTCGCGACAAATTGAGTAGCTTAAAAACAATCTTTTTACATAAATATAAAACATTTAACATTAAATTCCATTTAATGGGTAAAAAAAAGACCCGGCTGCATTCAGCCAAGTCTTATGACACGTTTATAAAGGAGTATTTATCATACTTATCAATGCTTTTATTGATCATTCTCAGCGACTGCTTCGTTTCTTGAATTTCTTTTTCAAGACGTTTCAATAATTGAGTAATCTCTTCAATGTTGTGCTTTTTCATCGTTTCCACACTCCTCTGTAAAAGATCAAATTCTGCATGGTGAACGAAACACGTGTTTTGATCTTTCCTTACTTTAAATTTTAAAGGATGTGAAAAGGATTTTCACCGAAAATAATGCGAAAGAATCAGTGCGTGATACCGCAACTTGCTTTGGTAGTCTTTTTTGTTCATGGTCCAATCTAATTCGTAAAAAAGGGCAGAAAAAAGCCCCATATGAATGGGGTGATTTATTTTACAGTATTTATTGACTGCAGATGATAGGACTCTGCTTCCCGAAGGGCCATTTTTGTCAGTTCTTCTCTCTTTTCGATTGGTCCGCTAAATTCCAAGGTGTAATCAAGAATTCCCTGTTCTGAGAGCAAACACTCCATTTTAACCTTACTGTCACCGATAACCACCGAAAACACCGCAACCGTTTTATCATCCAGCACATATACGGATGGCTGCACACGCATGAGAGAGCAGAACCTCCTTTAAAATAAAATGAACATTACCTTATTTCGACATTTACTTGGTAAATCCTTCATTTTCCATTTAAAAAGTCGGTTCATATTTCTCTGCAGCACTTACCCCAAGGAATGTGATATAAACGCTGCTGTCCGCAAATCAGATTTTGAATTTTTTCACAAGCTCCTGCAGATGATTTGCCGCTTCACTCAATTCTTCAGCTGAACTCGCCACTGTTGAAATCGCTCTTAACTGTTCATCTGTAGAAGCGCTGACCTCTTCTGATGCGGCCGCAGATTCTTCTGTAACGGCAGCAATACTCTCAATAGCAGCTGCGGCTTGGTTTTTCTGTATAGTCATGCTTTCCATTTCTCCGGCGACAGCCGAAATCGACTGTGATAACTCACTCATCAAAACAACGATATTCTGAAAAGCCTCTCCCGATTGATGAACCGCTTGCTGCTGTTCCAGATTCATTTCTTTCGTTCTGCCCATGGCATCTACCGCTCGCTTAGACTCATTTTGAATGCCTGCAATTGTAATGGAGATTTTGTCAGTTGCAGCAGCTGACTGTTCTGCAAGCTTTCTCACTTCTTCAGCGACAACCGCAAATCCCCTGCCGCTCTCTCCCGCTCTTGCGGCTTCTATGCTTGCGTTTAAAGCAAGCAGATTGGTCTGGTCTGAAATAGCAGATATGACCGTAACCACTTCTTCAATCTGTTTTACTTTCTCAGTCAGATCTGAAAGCACTTCTTCTACAGCGGAAAGCTCTGCGGTCGACTCTGCTGATTTTAATTGCAGGACGTTCAGTTTTTCAATACCTGCAAAACTCGCTTCTTCCGATTTGGAATTCAGAGACTGAATAATGGTCACTGTTTCATTGACCAGGTTTATTTTCTCGGCAAGATCACTCATGCGTTCATTCATCTTTTCAGCATCTGCTGTCTGTGCAGATGCACCTCTTGCAACATCCTCTATAGCACCGGCTACTTGTTCACTTGCAGCCATCGTCTCTTGTGATACTGCACTTAAATTCTCGGCTGATGCGGTCATAGCTGAAGCAGAATTTGATACTTCGCCAATCATTCTGCGCATATGGCTGATCATTCGGTTAAAGTGTTCTGCAAGTACAGCAACCTCATCTTTGCCTGATATGGAAACTTCTTTCGTCAAATCCCCGCCTGCCACTGCTTCAGCACTTTGTCCAATCATCTTTATCGGACGGGCAATTGATCTGGATACAAAAAACCCGCAAACAACTGCAGCAAGCAGGGCCCCTGCAGTTATGATTGTACTTGTAAGAGAAACCGCATCTGCTGTTTCCATCAGGTCATCGAGTTTGTAGACTGCCCCTATCTTCCAATTCAATGCAGGTATGGTTTCAAAGTACAGCATCCGTTTGTCAGACTCAAAGGTATAGTCAACAAGTCCTCTCTCTTTTTCTAATACGTCTTCCATAAAATCAAGCTTTGACAGATCTTTTCCCTGTTCAGTAGGATGAGACAGAGCCATGCCTTTTTGATCAAGCAAAAAGGAATAACCGCCAAAACCGACATCTACTGCCCCGACAATGTCATTAATTGCCTCCAAAGATAAGTCAAATGCAACAACACCTGTAACCTTGCCGTTCTGCAGAACTGCCTTGGCACCTGTTACGGTATAGGTTCCGTTTGTTGCATCCTCATAAGGCTCCGTCCAAATCACCTTGTCGGGATTTGCTTTAGCAGCCTTATACCACGGCCTTTCAGTAGGATCAAATCCATCAGGAAGGTCTGTTTTAGGCTGATTATAAAGAGACTTGTCTTCACTGCCGGCGTAAATTAAATGAACTCTTTTGTTGGTTTCAAGAAACGTTTGGAACTCTTCATCAATGTTTGCTTTGTTTTCTCCGGCGGATACTAAACCTGCAATCTGATTATTTTCTCCAAAACGAATGAGATTTTTTTCGTAATCTCTTAAACTTAATTCTATATTGCTTTTCAGCTGCTGAATAATGCCTTCACCGTTTCTTTTCGCATCTTCTCCTATTTTTTCCTGAAGATAAAAGTAGGAAAATACTTGAACGGATGAAAGGGCTGCCAGCAGAATAGCAGCAATAAAAAAGGTAATTCTCACTTGAAGTTTTTTGAACATAATGTTATTCCCCCAGACTCTGTCTATCTTGGGTAATATCGGCTATTGCTACATTCAAGTGAGGGTTTTCAAATAAAAAAAAGTCGCTCAGTCCAAACAGCCAATCATTTTTCTGACCGCATCTGCCAATTGCTCCTGAGGCATACCCGGAACATTGCCAAGTTCCGAGGCAAGCTCTTCTGATGCAGGAATATGTATAAATCCTGCCGGAACTTTTTGCTCTGCCAGTTCAAAGTGGCGGCACACACGGTACATAAGGTAGTTGCACAGATACGTGCCTGCTGTGTTGGATATCCCTGCAGGTATGCCGTCTTTTTCAAGTGCATTCACAAATTTTCTGATTGGGAGTGTGCTGAAGTAAGCAGCAGGGCCCTCCTTCTCTATATGTTCGTCCTGCTTTACAATTCCGTCGTTGTCTTTATCTCCATCCGCACAGTTGATGGCCACTCTTTCAGGTGTAATTTTATCTCTTCCGGCAGCTAAACCGAGCAGCATGACAGCATCCGGCTTTTCCTTTTCGATCTGCAGGAGGCATTGTTCCCACGTGCTTGAAAATGCAACAGGCAGTACAGTCCCTTCAACTTTCCAGCTGCCTATGATCTCGCCGTCAAGCTGCTTTGCAATTTCAGCTGTCAGATTAAGCGAGTAATCCAAGAATGGTTCAAATCCTGTCAGCAATAGTTTTTTCAACTTGATCATCTCCTTACCTGCGTATTATATCAGAAAATTCCGTCACAAAAGGAGATATTTCCATTTGAAAAAACCCCCGCCTGACAGGCAGAGGTTTTGTTTTCAATTAGATTACGCTACTTCATGTCCCATTGAAACCTGAAGAATGTCAAACCATTGCTCTCGCGTCAATTTGAGATCAAGAGCGCGGATCGCGGATTGAATTCTGTTCATTTTACCGGATCCGACAATCGGCATAATCCCTGCAGGGTGGCTGACCAGCCACGCATAAAGGACTTCATCGATTCCGTCTGCACCAATTTCTCCGGCAATCCGTTCAAGGGTGCTGCGGAGGTTTTCAGCTCTTTCATTTTCTGCTGAGAAAATGCTGCCCCCAGCAAGAGGCGACCACGCCATTGGCGCCATTCTCTCTTCCTGGCAAAGATCGAGAGTGCCGTCTTCGAAGTTTTCAAGCTGATAAGCCGACAGCTCGATCTGATTTGTCACAAGAGGAAAATCGAGATAAGACTGAAGCATCTTTAGCTGAGAGCGCTTAAAATTAGACACGCCAAAATGACGGACTTTGCCTTCTTCTTTCAATTGTTTAAACGCTTCTGCTACTTCGGCAGGGTTCATATATGGATCAGGGCGGTGAATCAGCAGAACATCTATGTAGTCTGTCCGGAAGTTTTCCAGGGATTTGTCCACTGATGCCAGGATATGCTCTTTACTTGTGTCGTATGATTTAATCCCATGATCCGGGCGGTTGTCAGAGACAAGTTTAATACCGCACTTCGTGACAATCTCCATTTTTTCCCGAAGCTCCGGTTTAAGAGCAAGCGCGTCGCCAAAGAGCTTTTCACATGTGTAATTCCCGTAAATATCAGCATGGTCGAATGTTGTAATTCCTGCTGCAAGGCAATCTTCGATCAGCTGAAGCACTTCCTCATTTGACATGTTCCAGTCAGAGAGTCTCCAAAGTCCATGAATAATTCTTGAAAATGATAAGTTTTCTGTCAGTTGTATACGCTGCATCATCATTCTCCTTTCTATCGTATTGTATCTTTCATTCGCATAAATTTAAAGCGATTGGCACTCAGCCGCTTTTCGCCGTTTCCCTGTCTGCATCCAGCAGGTGGGCTGACCAGGCAATTGCTTCTCTGTAGCATTCATCAATTTCATCAAGAGACAGCGGCAGGTCCTCCCAATTGAATGTTTCGATTTTAACAGCCGCATCCAAAACAATCCGGATTTCATTCTGTTTTCCCCGAATGGCATCACGTATGTCGTCAGATAAAGGGAGTTCATCAAGAACTTTATCAAGACTGCGGTGCAAGAGTGCATCAACAAGCGAAAACATGCCTGTCAGCATATAAAGAGATGGTTCTGATTTGCCCATTTTAACAGAAAGCTTTTCGCATAATTTTGCTCTCTGCAGAGAAAGGCGGATAACCTCTTCCTGAATAGGATCTTGACTTCCTTTAAGATTTTTGATGGATAGTATGTAAATCCATTTTTTTATTTCATTCAGCCCGAGTAGAACGATCGCCTGCTTTATGGACTTTATTTTGTTTCTTGGCCTGAATGCAGGAGAGTTAATGAGTTTAAGCAGTTTGTATGACAAAGACAGATCCTGCTCAATTTGTTCTGTTATGGTGTCGATGTCAGGCTCTGTTTTTGACAGCTCATGAAGAATCTGCAGATAGGCCTGAATATAAATCGGTATATCATAGCTTGACAAAACAACAGGCTTGCTGAAGAAGTACCCTTGGAAATAGTCATAGCCGTCGCGGACAGCCTGGTCATATTCATCATGTGTTTCCACTTTTTCAGCCAGAAATGAAACGCCGAATGGCTTGTATCTCTCTATAATTTCTTTCCTGGCTTCCAAACTTGTCTGCAGCAGGTCAACTTTAATGATGTCGATATACGCAAGCAGTCTGTTCAGCAGAAGGTTATTCTGCACAACATTAAAATCATCCAGGGCAATTGTATACCCCTGCTTCTTCAAGTCTCTGCAGATGCTGACAAGTTCTTCTGTCACAGGAACATCTTCCAGGATCTCCACTACAATCGAACTAGGATTGAAGTAGCTTGGGAGCTTCATTTTAAGCAGGCTCTCTGTAAAGTTAATAAAACATTTTTTCCCCTGTGACAGTTCCTCAAGACCAATATTAATAAAACTGTTCACAATCAAGTCTGTCGTTGCTTCGTCCCCGTCTATATTAGGGAATGCGTTACTTTTATCTCCATTGCGATAAAGTAATTCGTAGGCAATATTTTGACCGTTCCTGTCAAAAATCGGCTGCCTGGCCACGAATACCTTCATATGTTCAACCCCTTTGCCCTTTTACCAATCAGTACAATTGACCTATATCAATTGTACACAAAAGCAGCATTCAGGGCTGTCGAATTATGTAGATTGATTTTTAAAGTGCCAAGTATTTTTCCGTGACGTAAAACAGCATTTTTTCGTCGCGCCTGCCGCAGGCAATCGCAGCCACTTTTTTCAGTGCATCCTTTATGACAGAGCGGTCTTTTACAGCTCCCGATTCATCAAGGATCTCATGATAGCATTTTAAAGCATCCGTCAGTTCCCCGCGTGTTTGATGCATATCCCCAAGAAGATGAAGAAATTTAAATTTATAATCGGTAAAAGGCTCTGAATATGCTTCTTTAAATGATTTGTACAGGCTTAGAACGTGCTCCTCTTTTCCGGACTCCTGATACGTAACAGCAAGTTCAAATAATGTATTTAAGATCCCTTTGCTGTCTTCAAGCTGATTGTAAAGGTCATGAGCTGATTTTAAATACGAGACGGCACTTTCCGCATCTGATGTGTATCTGCTTAATATACCCAGGTTTGTATAAGTTCCTGCCAGGTTCAGCTGATCGTCTGTTCCCTCAAAAAACAAAAGTGCCTTTGAATAGGCCCCTTTCGCATCTTCATACTGGCTCATCCTTCTGTAGCATAAGCCAAGAACCATATAGACGATGCCTGTCTGATAATATATGGCTGTTTTACTGCTGATTGAAAGAGCCTGCTTAATAAAGCGGATGGCGGAGTAATACTCCCCTTTTTTAGCGTGGGCAAGTCCAAGATTGTTCAGCAGGGATATTTTTTCTACTCCCGATGCTTTGAAGGCAATGGAATCATCATACGCTTCATTCAAATATGTAAATGCTTGGGAAAACCGGTCTTCATTAATCAGCAGAGAAGAGAGCTCATTGCTCGTTCTCAGCCGTTCTTCGCAATACGGCAGATTACAGTACAGTTCATAGCTTTTTTCAAAAGCCGTGACTGCTCCATCAGTGTCCTGTCTGACACTCTGCAGGATACGCCCCTGACAGAAATAATATAGAGCAAGATCCCGCTGATTAAGGGCAGACAGATTCTTTTCGATGTCATTCAGATGCTCCTCAGCATCCGCAAAATCATCGTTTATAACAGTAAATTCCAGATTTGACAGCGCCTTTTTAATATCAAATGAAAGAAGTGCTTTATTTTCCTCTTCAAAGAAATCATGAATGTCACACTGAAGCCGTTCACTGAACTTTAAAAGCAGCTTATACGATGGCTGCACCATGCCTTTTTCAAGCTGGCTGATATAGCTTCTGTTCACAATGCCTGCTGCAAGCTCACTTTGGGTCAGTTTTTGTTTTTTTCTCAAATGCCTGAGTTTTAAGCCAACGGTATTCATTCTTACCCTCCTGAAAAAAGTCGATTATGTCTTGACAAGAAATTGAATAGTTGTATATATTTGAATTGTCAGTTAATTATAACAAAATGTTAGTTTTTTAAAAATGTTAAATAAATAAATCATTGGAGGTCATAACATGAAAAAAGGGAAAAAATATTTATTGTATCTCGCACTTGGTGCAGCCATCCTTACAGCAGGCTTTTCTGCATTAGATGATAAAGTCCATACGGCTGACGAAGAATGGCCGAGAATCATCAAGTCTGAAAAATACAGCTGAGCAGATTGTTTTATATTTATCTATTAAACCATATTTTTCAGAACGTGAACCAAGAAATTTTGGAAAATTCTTTAAAAAAGAAAGCTTTATAGGAACTGCTAAACCGCTAAAATAGGCCTTCAATCGTCCTGTTTCAGCGGTTTTTTCTGTATAAAAAGAGCTTCACGGAACTAACGTCCGGAAGCTCTTTTTATCGTATTATTGAACTCTTGCAAATCCGAAGCCTGATGCATGGTCGTCACCAGTCGCTGCTCCATATCCGCCTTTGATGTCATACAGTTTTGCACGTCGCTGAAGTTCCGCACGGACTTGTGCATTGCTTTGGCCTTTATTTGAAGACCAGATTTTCGCAGCAAGACCTGAAACGTGAGGCGTAGCCATAGAAGTTCCGCTGATTGTGTTGTAGCCTCCGTTAATCCAAGTAGACTCGATAGCAGCACCAGGGGCAGAGATTTCAACATCTCTTTCCTGAATCACATAGTCTCCGTCTGTCGCTGAATTTCCGCGGGATGAGAAGTTTGCTACACGGTATGTCCCGTTTTGCTGTACATTTTCAAGAGCTGCAACTGCAACTGCATTTGTCAAAGCACCCGGATAGCCGATTGTGTTATTTGCATAACCTGAGTTTCCTGCAGCTGCAATCACTAAAGCGCCTTTGCTGTATGCGTAATCAACTGCACTTGTAATAAGGCTGTCTTTTCCGCTTGAACCAAGTGACATTGAAATAATAACTTTTGAACCAGTTCTTGTTCCTTCATCAGCAGCATGTCTGATTGCCGCTGCAATATCATCAGAGTAGCCTGATCCGCTGTCAGTCAGCACTTTGTATGCCCAAAGCTCAGCCTGAGGTGCTACACCGTAAATGCCTTGTCCGTCTGAACCGCCGTTAGCAAGAGCTGAACCTGCCACGTGAGTTCCATGTCCGTTACGGTCTGTACAAGAGTTGTTCGTATACGTTGTGCCTACAGTGAAATCTTTGCACTGCTCGGCGTTTTGAGACAGGTCAATATGGCTTGTCTGTACTCCAGTGTCCAGAACAGCAATTTTAATGCCGTCACCGCCTGAAGTCTGAGTCAGCGAGCTGTTGTTGTAAATGGCCTTAATTCCCCACGGAGTCCGTGTGCTCGGCACTGCCATCGTTCCAATAGGCTTGCCTGCAGCCACTTTAAATGTTGCCACCTTTTCAACCTTCAGCTTGCTGTTTTTCTGAAGTTTATCAAGCTGCTCCTGAGTGACCGTTGCAGTATAGCCGGCAGCTCCAAAATCTCTGCGGACTTTATGATTCTTCTTTACCTTTTGTGCATCTGTTCCTTTAATGACAACACGGAATTGCTCCTGCTTCGCCTCCTGTAAAACCTGAGCCTCAGCAAAAGCAGCAGCTCCAAAGGATGAAAGACTTAAAGACAGACTAAGTGCAGCGGCTCCAAGCGTTTTTGAAAACTTCATCATATTTCCCCTCTCAAAATGTTAGTTTTTTATAACTTTGTACTTCGAAGTAAATTAAATATATAATACGTTAACAATTTTCACAATAATCCTAATTTACTAATAAGTACAAGTTTTAAACTGTGAGAATAGTCTGTCTTTTAAGCTTTAAAGAGTATCTTTTTCCTGATTTTCATAATATTGTAAAATTCCATTTCCCGGTTTTACGAATCTCTATTCGTATAAGGAGATTGAAGAGTTTAATCGACAAAATAAGACATTTTTTGTTGAATTTTTTTCTGTTCCAAAGATATAGTAGGGATATGACGCATCATCAAGGAGTAATTTATGAGGAATGATCAATCTTTTGCAAAAGGATGTTTCTACGGGATTATTCTTTCTATTCCTATATGGCTGTTTATTTTTTATATTTTGTATAGGGTATTTTAAAAAACCACTGGAGATCTCCAGTGGTTTTTCATTCTTTAAGAAAAAGATTTCTTATATATAGAGTCTTCAACAAAAATAAATTCTTTATCGATGGCATGTTCAGCAGCAACAATCAGGCCTATTTTTGTATCCTTCTGATCACTTACAATGGTAAATGGCTGTTCTGCTTCATTTGCAAGCTTAATATATTTTGAAAGGTCTGAATAAGCAATGGTTCCGTTTAAAAGCAGCTGATATCCTTTTCCGAGCCTGATGGCGGCTGCGGCTTCGCTGTATACTTTTTTCTGTCTAACCTGGCCATTTGTAAGAGCTAGTTCAATTCTTTCTCTCAGAGTGCCAAGAAATTTATTTCTTTCTTCCGGTTTCGTCTCAGGGGTACCGTAGATCCCCTGCTGTAAGTAGAGGTCAATCTGCTCGTCTGACATGATGAACGACTCCTTTTATGCTGGGTTATACATTTTACTTTAGCAGAGTTGCGTGTAAACGTGAAATCATGCGACCCGCTTACCATGAATAGGCCAGAAGAATTTTCATCCATCCGAAGAAAGACAGCCACAGCGGTATACTCAAAACGGCAGCCCAGATCATCCCTTTAAAAAAATCTGCTTCTTGCATGAGTAGTTCCCCCTCTAATTCATTCTGGTATTCATTTTTTCCTTACTCTTGCCTTTTTAAAACTCCCGCATCAAAGAAAACGCTTTCAAATACTATTCTTCTTTTTTTCTTCGTTTCCTCTGGGTCAAATTCTTCATTTCATCATGCACCAGCCTCTTTCCTTTTCCAAAAACACCCGCAGCACGGGGCCGGCATATAGTATCTGTATCAGTGTTTCAATTATTCGGATATATTTCACAAACACACACACTACTTCAAACCGCTGGGAGGAATAGGATGTCTGCGATATCAGGGAAAGATTACTTGCAGCGTATGGCGGCATTAAAACCAAATGTATGGCTAAAAGGACAGCCGATTGAGAAGCCTCTATTTATGCACCCTGTATATAAAGGTGCCATGCAGACAAAGGCTTCTCTATATGATTTACAGGTGCAGAAGGAAAACCTCGGCTTTATGACATTTCCTTCTCCGTTTACTGGAGAGCCGGCAGGGATGTCCTACCTGGAGCCGAAAACGGCTGAAGACTTAAAAAAAAGACGGCGGATGATTGAGACTTGGGCAAAAGCTACCTGCGGCATGATGGGAAGAAGTCCCGACTATATGAATACCGCCTTAATGTCGCTTTCCGCTGCTGCTTCCATTGCCGGCTCTCAGGATGAGGAGTTTGCTGAGAATTTAAGGAACATGTACCGCAAGGCGCTTGAGCAGGACTTATCTTTTACCCACAGCTTTATTAATCCGCAAGTGAACCGCTCTTTGTATTATACAGAAGAAACACGACAGCCGATTGCAGCTAAAATCGTCAAAAAAACGGCTGACGGCCTTGTCATAAAAGGGGCAAGACTGCTTGCAACTGAAGGCGGAATGACGGATGAGGTGCTGATATTCCCTTCAGGCGGAAACAATTTAAGCGATGATTATGCGTTTGCCTTCAGTATTCCTGCCAATACACCCGGACTGAAGTTTATTTGCCGCGAGCCATTTCACTCAGGAGAATCCTCCTTTAATTATCCTCTTTCATCCCGGTTTGATGAAATGGATACTCTGCTTGTGTTTGAGGATGTTCTCGTGCCGTGGGAACGGGTCTTTTTCTATCATAGACAGGACATTGCTTTTAAACTTTTCACTCAGAGCGGTTTTGCACCGCACGCGCTTCATCAAGTCGTCACAAGACAGATCGTGAAGCTGCAGTTTCTCATTGGGCTTGCCCAGGTGATGATCAATTCTCTTGAAGTGACTGCCTATGAACATATTCAGCTGAAAATGTCTGAAATGATTCTTGGGCTAGAGAGCATGGAGGCACTTCTTCTCCGTTCTGAAGCCGAAGCAAAAGTGGACACTTTCGGAACGATGACGCCAAGTTCACATTCACTCTACGCTGCCGTTACTCTTTTCTCAAAGCTCTATCCGCACTATATCAGCCTCCTTCAGCAGATTGGCGCCGGCGGACTGATGGTGCTGCCTTCAGAAGAAGATTTTGCATCTCCTATCGGAAAGGATATTGAGCAGTATCTTCAGGGGGCAGCAGTTGATGCAAAAACGAAAACAAAGCTGTTCCGCCTTGCATGGGAGCTGACGATGAGTTCATTTGGAACGAGGCAAACCCATTATGAACGGTATTTTTTCGGAGATCCTATAAGGCTTGCTAAAAATATCTACAGCAGCTATTCGAGAGAAAAGTATATGGACAGAGTAAAAGACTTTCTGGAAAAAGCGGAAGAACGCCCTTAAGACTAAGGACGTTCTTTCTTTTTTATGCCGACTCTTCCAGAGAAGAAGACAGCTCCTTTTCCCATATCAGACAGCCTGTCTGGCGTCAGGACATTCACAAGCTGTTTTTTTACCGGGTCCTCTGCCCACAGCCCTTGTGTGACTAAAACGCCCGGGAGGACATTCTCTCCGGCAGCAACTGTCAGCTCGCACTCTCCCCGCCCGTTCCAGATAACGGCCGTATCTCCATCAGAAAGCCCCGCCTCTTCTGCATCCTTTTTATTTATATGGACTACTGGCGTTTTTTCGAGCGACACGTGTTTTTGATTATTGGAGAATGTGGAATTCAGAAAATTATGATTCGGTCCGGGCACAAAAAGAAAGGGAAGTTCACTCTCTTTTACAAGCGGAGTATACACAGGCAGCGGCGGGTAGCCGGCTTTTTCCATTGCGTCTGAATAGAGCTCGATTTTCC
The DNA here is from genome assembly GCA_038002745.1 of Bacillus sp. FSL H8-0547. Lineage (NCBI taxonomy): Bacteria > Bacillati > Bacillota > Bacilli > Caryophanales > Bacillaceae > Bacillus > Bacillus sp. FSL H8-0547. The sequence goes on along the minus strand of JBBODD010000001.1, from coordinate 2,548,899 downwards.
CGCTTGGCGTATTCAGCTTCCCTGGAAATAAAGGTTTTACGCCGGCCTTTATCCATTTCTTTTCAGCCAGTTCATCAAATGTCACGTTTTCCAAGTAGGGGTTATGAGTATGGTTTAGCGCCTGATTGATCATCTCTGCATCTGTATCTTTAAACGCCTGTTCAGTGAATCCCATTTTTTCTGCAAGAAGACGGAACACTTCCGTATTTGACTTTGACTCTCCGAATTTCTCAATAACCGGTTCCTGCAAATGAATATAGTGATGCCAGTAGGAGGTATAGAAATCCGTATTTTCAAAAGCGGATGAAGCCGGCAGCACAATGTCTGCATAAGCAGCAGTCTCTGTGAGAAAAAGATCGTGGACGACAAGAAACAAGTTTTCCCGCATGAGTCCCTTTTTCACTTTTCCCGATTCCGGCGCCACAACCGCAGGGTTGCTTCCGTAGACAAACATTGATTGAATGGGCGGATCGGCGCTAAGAAGCTCTTCGCCTATAAGATTCATATTAATGGTTCTTGTCTGTTTATTTTTAAGAAGATCCGGTCTTTGGAGGGCATTTTTATTAAATGCCAGAAAGCCGGAATTGCCCTTAATGGCGCCTCCGCCCCTGTGCATCCACTGGCCGGTCAGCGCCGGCAAACAGGCGATGGTCCGAATACACATACCTCCATTATCGTGATGCTGCAGCCCGTTTCCGATGCGGATACAGGACGGGGACACTTCCCCGTACATTCTCGCCAGTTTTATGAGGTCCTCAGCAGGAACGCCTGTCAGTTCAGAAACCGTGTGCGGATCGTATTGTTTAACATGTTCCAGCAGAGCTTCATGGCCGACCGTATATTTTCTCAGAAAATCTTCATCTGTCAGCCCCTCTTTAAAGAGAATATGCATCATCCCCAGTGCCAGCGCGCTGTCTGTTCCCGGCAAAATGGGAATAAACCAGTCTGCCATTCTGCCTGTCTGGTTCTTATGAACATCGATGACAACGATTTTGGCGCCTTGTTTCCTGGCTTTCTGAGCCAGGGTCATCTGGTGCATGTTCGTGCTCACCGCATTGATCCCCCAGAAAATAAACAGCTTCGTATGAATCGTGTCTTCCGGGTCAATGCCGAAGCTTCCTCCCATGGTGTATTTATACCCTTCAGAACCCGCCGCCTGGCAGATTGTCCGGTCAAGCCTGCTCGCCCCAAGCCTGTTAAAAAAGCGCCGGTCCATCCCCTCAGCGCTTAAATTCCCCATATTGCCGTAGAAGCTGTATGGGAGAATACTCTCAGGACCATCCGTTTCGATCAGACTTTTCCATTTAGATGAAATGGTGTTCAATGCTTCTTCCCATGAAATGCGCTCAAATTGCTTTTCGCCTTTTTTTCCTGTTCGTTTAAGGGGATACTCGAGACGTTTCACATCATAAATTCGTTCAGCCATGTGCCTCACTTTATTGCAGATGCTGCCCATTGTGACAGGATGATTTGGATCACCGTCAATTTTCATAATTTTACCGTTCTTTTTGTGCACCAGGAGCCCGCACTGATCAGGGCAGTCAAGCGAACACACACTTGGAAAAACGCCATCCTTTTTTTCGACATAGGGATGCATTCGAACACCTCTTTTTTGGAAAATGATTGCATTTAGAATAAAACAGATTTGAATTTCCATGAACAAAAGTGCAAGCGCCTTGCTCAGATCCGATAGGCAGATAAGAATCCGGCGGAAAAGTCCGGTTCCCGCCTTTTTTGACGGATTTGTTCTGACAGAGGATCTAGGCGCTTCCGCTTGCCGTTGATATCTTTGTTATGTTATCCACAGCCTATTATTCTTTAGAATTTCGTAAACATCAAGAAAAAAGAAGGCCGGGATTTCGTCCGCAGCCTTCCTGATTTTCATTTTGATGCAGTAGATTCTCTCATTTTCATCGTTGCCGGAACAAGCACTTTTAACGGAGTATCCCTGTGATTTGTCATTTTTTCCGTGAGAAGTGACAAGGCAGCTTTCGCCATTTCCTCAGCAGAAACGTGAAGCGTTGTCAGGGATGGGGCAAAATAATGAGCTTCAGGCACATCATAAAAGCTGACAATCGACACTTCATCAGGTATCCTTTTTCCCTCTTCTCTCAGTGCCGTGATGGCTGCAAGCGACATGACGCTGCTTTGAACAATATAGGCGTCGGCCAGGTTTCCGCTCTGAGATGCCTCTTTCATAATCCGGTACCCTTCTGTTCCGTGCGGGTCTGTCAAATACAAATGTTCCTCAGAGAGCAGGCCTGCTTTCATAAGCTCATCTTTTAAGGTCTCTCCCCAGTTCGGTGCACCAATGTACCCGATTTTTTCATGCCCCATCTCCTTCAGATGGGCAATCACCAGTTCAGTCATTTGATGCAGGTCAATGCTGACAACATCACCGTCAGCCCCTCCATCCCAGTCAGTTAAAACAACTGACTGGCGGGACACATTTTCAATAGCGCCACTGTCGCCATTTTGTACCCTGCCAATCACAAGAACCCCATCAACATCTGCCATTCTTTTACTGTCAGATATATTTTCTCTGCGTATAATCTCTCGAATATGTATGCCCTGCTTGAGACAATAAACTTCCGCATACTTTCGCAGCGCTGAAAAGAAAGGATTTTCAAGTTCATCAGATGAATCATCTAAAACAGCCAAGGCAATGGAGTATTCTTTTTCCGAAGGTTTTGAGGAAAGCTTGGGAACTCTATACTGAAGAGTTTCAGCAGCCTGCATAATTCTCGCTTTGCTGATCTCAGATACGTTTGATTCATACTCATGCAGCACTTCTTCTGCTTCCTGCACTGAAACACCGGCAAGCTTTGCAATTTCATTTAACCGATTCATGTAAGCACCTCTTCCACTGTTCATACGGATTAATACCCAATTCCATCAACTATGAAAACCCTCTTTCTGCATGAAAGAGGGTGTTTCCTTATCCGTTAAATGCCTTTGTCTGATCGATTAAATCAAAATCAAAAAGATTTGTTGCATTTTTATCACTCGTTATCACATTGAAGTCTCCGGTATTCAAACCGCCTGCCCCGAAAAACACTTTATCCGTATGCTTTGGCGACAAAGCAAAAACATCTCCCACACTGACAGCCCCGCTGCTTCTTACATCGTGAATTAAAATCGGTCCCACAAATGCCGGCATGACATCTCCACCTTTACTGTATATAACTCTTATCTGCCTATGCCAATGTATGCAGGGATAATTTGTATTGACACCCGGGGCTAAACGAGCGATTCCGCTTTTCGTATTGTCCAGCTGCGCCTCCCAGTCCTTCTGTCAGAACAAAATCATCGAAAGAGGCGGGACCCGGACGTTTCCGGGGATTTCTTATCTTACTGAAAGAATTGAACAGTCGGCTCCGCTTTTCGTTATTCCGGAGGTCTCGTTTCATCTTCTACCGGCCCTGTGCCTGCCGTTTCCCGTTTGTACCGGTTTCTAAGCTTTATCAGCCTGATGACATTTAACAGCACGGCTTTCAAAACAGCATACGTCGGAACCGCAAGAATCATCCCCAGTATGCCGCCAAAGCTTCCTGCACCGATCAGCAGAAGAATAATCGTAAGCGGATGTGTATTCAGCCTCTTTCCAATGATCAGCGGAGAAAGAATGTTTCCATCGATTTGCTGAACTGCTGTTACAACAACCGCGGCAAGCAGCGCTTTTGTCGGGGAATCAAGCAGCGCAATGATAACAGCAGGGGCAGCACCAATAAACGGTCCGAGATATGGAATAATATTGGCAATTGCTACAACAATCCCGAGAATAAGTGCATAGTCGAGCCCAATCAGCGTATAGCCTATAAAACAGCCTGTCCCGACAAAAAGAGAAACGAGCACCTGACCCTGTATGTATGCAGCAAGAGTGTCATAGAGATCTTCGAAAATCTTCATTCCTTCCCGCCTGTAGGCAACCGGAAGGATCTTCACAGCCGTAACGGGAAACTTGTGCCCGTCCTTCAGCATATAAAACAAAATAAACGGGACGGTAATCACAGTAAGTGTGATATTCGTGACAACCCCCAGCACCTTTGTAACTGATGAGGTAATGCTCTCAGGAAGCGACGTTGTTAAATCGCCGAGCCATTTCTCTACTTTAGAGATCGTCTCCTCAATGGAGACATACTCCTGAGTCATGATCCAGGTGAACCATCTGGATTCAGACAGATTCATGATAAACTGCCGGAATTCAACAATATACCGGGGGAAATTTTTAAATAAATCTGTGATCTGCTGAGATACAACCGGTCCCGCTGTCGACATGACCAGCATGATGAGCCCGATAAACATGAGGTACAGGATCAGAATCGCAAGGCCCCGGGGCACTTTGTTTTTCTCAAGCAGCCTGACAACCGGACTGAAAATAAAAAAGAGAAAGCCCGCAATCAAAATGGGAAAAAACAGTGTAGATGCAAAAATAATCAGCGGCTGAAACAAAAAGGAAACCTTTGTACTTACATAAATGATCAGCAGCAGCAATAGTATTTCGATGGTCCAGAAATGAACCTTTGACCTGTTCAGTTTGCATCCTCCTTTTACTCATAAAAAGACCCTATTTGATTCAAACGTACTACGTGATGTACTGGGTGTCAAATAAAGATTTATAAAGATTATGAGTTACAATTAGTTTGATGAATTTTGAAGTTGCTCGATGTATTTTTTGTATCATTTTCTCATGATACAGAGGTTGAGTGGTAACCTCTCAAAAGATTCTCCGGTCGTCTGTTCTAATAAAATTGGCTGGGACAAAACCTGTATTTAGAAGCCGGAAGGTCAATGAAAGATTGGGTAAGTTGACAGCAGTTGGAGAATGACGCCACATATGAACGTTCATCACAGGCAAAAGTGGCGCCACTACGAACAATGACGCCACATATGAGCGTTCATCACAGGCAAAAGTGGCACCGATAATGGATAATTCCAGCTAAAAAAGCCCTTTTAAACAGAAAAAATCCGAACTAATTGAATCTTAGTCCGGATTTTCTATGGCTGTATCAGCTCTCTTTTGCAAGTAGTTCTTCTTCTTCTGCTTCTTCAAGCTTAAAGATTTCGATGACACGGATCAAGTGGCCATCCATTTCTTTTGTGAAGAATTCATAGCCATCGAGTATGATGCTTTCACCCTGTTTAATATCGATATTCTCAGTGAGCATCCAGCCGCCGATTGTATCAACATCTGCATCATCAATTTCAAGGCCAAGAAGATTATTAACTTCATAAATAAGAACTTTGCCGTCAAGAAGGTAATGTCCCTCGCCTTTTTTCTGCACTTCAGGGACTTCATCCTGGTCGAACTCATCACGGATTTCTCCAACGATTTCTTCAATGATGTCCTCAACCGTTACAAGACCTGCCGTTCCGCCGTATTCATCGACAAGGATTGCCATATGAACACGTTCTTTCTGCATCTTTATAAGCAAATCATGAATCGGAATCGACTCAATGACCTGAATGACAGGGCGGATATATTTCTCAATCGTGCTTTTCTTCCGTTCCTCTTCAGAAAGTGAAAAAATATCGGTAAAGATCTCCTTAAGGTTAATCATGCCAAGGACGTGATCTTTGTCTCCGTTAACGACCGGATAACGAGTGTATTTTTCCATACTCATCGTCTCCAGGTTTTCTTGGAACGATTTTTCTACTGAAGCAGCTACAATTTCTGTACGCGGCACCATAATTTCTTTTGCGACACGATCGTCAAATTCGAAAATTTTATTCATGTACTTCAGTTCAGATTGGTTGATTTCCCCGCTCTCATAACTTTCGGAAAGAATGATGCGCAGTTCTTCCTCAGTATGGGCAAGCTCATGCTCAGAGGCAGGCTTTAATCCAAAAAGTCCCGTAATGACACGAGCCGATCCGTTCAATACCCAGATAAACGGGAACATAATACGGTAAAACCAGATTAAAGGAACTGCAAACAGCAATGTGACCGCTTCAGCTTTCTGAATGGCTACCGTTTTAGGAGCAAGTTCTCCAATGACAACGTGAAGAAACGTAACGGAAGCAAAAGCAATACCAAACGTTAGAACGTGCGAGAGTGATTCGTTAATGCTGAAATTATCAAATACCGGTCTCAAAAGACGTTCTACCGTAGGTTCACCAAGCCAACCAAGTCCTAAAGCTGTAACCGTAATACCAAGCTGACAGGCTGAAAGGTACTCATCCAGATGCGTCGTTACCTTTTTGGCAGCAACTGCCCCTTTTTTGCCTTCTGCAATCAATTGATCCAATCGTGAACTGCGAATTTTAACAATCGCAAATTCTGATGCAACGAAAAAAGCTGTTAAAGCAATTAAAATCGCCACGAATATCAAGTTAACTATGTCCAAAACACCCTTACCCCCCGGTGGAGAATAAGGAGTCACCTCCTAAAATAGTAAGTTCATGCATGTTCAGCCGAATTCTTTAACTATTAATGAAGCAAAACCATTAAAGACTGTATGAGTGCCATTCTCTGCGGAGAAATACGGCTCGCGATCATCTCCTGGTTTTCGCCGTTTAATTTATCAAATATCGGCTTTAATTCTTTTATTTCATGGTCCAGCTGCTTCATATGAGAAGCAAGAATTTCAGCTTGTTTCAAAAGCTTATCTTCTTCATTTGTCTGGCTTCGTTTCAGCTCCAGTCTATCTTTAATATCCTGAAGGCACATATTGAAGAGCTTGCATTCTTCAATGAAGTGAATATCATCCAGCGCCTGTTCCGAATAGAGGCGATAATTGGACCCAGACGTACGGTCCGCATGGAGCAGTCCAATTTGAGTGTAGTAATCTATCGTTCTCTTAGAAACATTCGCAAGCCTTGCTACCTCGCCAATTCGATACAATGCCCCATCTTATCACCCCAATCTAAATAGTTACATCTATTATACTTTTAATCTAAGTGTACAGTCAAACGTTCTGGTTATCAGAAAAGCGGAATCGCCTTGGTCAGCTCCGAAGGGCAGAAAAGGATCCGCCGTAAAAAGCCGGGTTTGCTTTTTACGGCGGATCCGTTCTGACCGAGGAGTTAGGCGATGGAGCTGGACACCACGAAAAGCGGAGCCGACCGTTTAGCCCTGACAGGCAGAAAAGAAATCACCGGAAAAGTCCGGTTTTGACTTTTTCGGGGATTTTGTTCTGACGGAAGGACTGGGAGGCGGAGCTGGACAACACGAAATGCGGAATCGCCCGTTTAGCTCCGGGAGTCAGATAAGGAAACGGCGGTAAAGGCGCTTTTTGCCTTTGCCGACGCTTCCGTTCTGACAGATGAGTTGGGCGATGGAGCTAGACACCACGAAAAGCGGAGCCGACCGTTTAGCCCTGACAGGCAGAAAAGAAATCACCGGAAAAGTCCGGTTTTGACTTTTTCGGGGATTTTGTTCTGACGGAAGGACTGGGAGGCGGAGCTGGACAACACGAAATGCGGAATCAGCCGTTTAGCTCCGACAGGTAGATGAAAAATCACCAAAAACTGGATAAAACCGAATTACCCGCAATCCCTTTAAAAACCAGCCCATTTCCATTACACTTATTCTTTATAACCTTAAAAGACAGCGGTGAAATCATGAAAGATACTTTACTTGCCTGGCTTGAGGAAAGCGGTCCTTTCGCCTTTCTTATCAGCCTTCTTGCCAATACAGCAATCAGCCTCCTGGCCTTTGTTCCAAGTGTATTTGTTACGGCGGCAAACCTTTCTTTCTTCGGGCTGATCAACGGACTGATACTTTCCTTCTCGGGTGAAGTCATTGGTGTCATGGTAAGCTTTTATGTCTACAGGAAAGGTTTTCGCTTCTTAAGCAAGAAAACGTCTGTTCACAGCAGCTCCGTATTAAAAAAGCTATCCGGCATAACTGAGAAAGACGCTTTTTTTGTTATCCTTTCCCTGCGGATTTTTCCTTTTGTTCCTTCAGGCGCAATCACACTCGCAGCTGCCTGCAGCAGTGTCAGCGCAGGAACGTTTCTGGCGGCCAGCTTTCTTGGGAAAATACCGGCAATTCTGATAGAGGGCTTCGCAGTGCATCAGGTTTTGAATGCAGGATGGCGCGTGCAGCTCTTTCTTGTGATCTGCTCTCTGCTGATCCTTGCTGGAATTTGGATGAAGAAAAGAATGTACGATTAAGTAAAGCTGCGGGAATTTCCTGCAGCTTTTGTTTTTTATAAAAAATAAAAAAGGCCCTTAAAGGACCCAAGCTTAATCCGGCATAATTGTGACGATTTGCTGGGTGCGGATAAAGAATGTTGAATCTCCTGCCTGAAGCACGACATGATCCGGCTTTACATCTTTCAGCACGCCGCGGATGCTGTCTCTGACCGTTTGAATGACAAGGGTTTTTCCGAGCACGCTTTGGAGAGTCTGGAAAACATAAGGATCCACTATTGTAATCATTTGCGGTACCTGTGATTGGTTTTGCATCGTGTCACATCCTCTTCTGAAGTTCATTGTCACTATATGAAGGCATTTACCCATTTAACACAAAAACCTTCCCGCAATTAATAATCGGGACTTGCATCAAAATAGGCTGAATGGCCTTCTTCTTTTTTGAAAACAGCATCCATATATTTGTAAAGGTTTTCATAAAGAAGGAGGAGATGGAACTTGAAAAAGTGGATTCTGCTGTTTGCTGTTTTTCTGCTCATTTTGCCTGGAAGTACATATGCCGGCTCTTTTGGAGGAGATTATACAGGTACGCCTGGCCAGTGGTATGTTGGCGATGCACCGGCATCACAAAACACTTCTAAATCACCGGTCGTTTTTGTGCACGGACTCAACAGCTCTTCAAATACGTGGTGGAACGGAAATGATATGTACAGCACTGCCCTAGCAAATGGCTATCAGACAGCCTTTGTTGATTTATATCCCACTAAGAACATGTGGGACAACGGTGCACTTCTTTCACAGAAGCTGAGCGAAATCTACCAGTATTTTGGGGGTGAAAAACTTGTCCTGGTCACTCACAGCAAAGGCGGAATTGATGCGCAATCAGCTCTGGTTCATTACGGCGCCCATCAATATGTGAGCAATTTGATCACTTTGTCCACCCCTCACTCAGGTTCACAGCTTGCAGATCTTGCATACAGCAGCTGGGCGGGATGGCTCTCAGGCATTCTCGGCAGTAAAAACGATGCTGTCTATTCCCTTCAGACAGGATATATGAGTCAGTTCAGAACCCAGACAGATGCACATGCGAATGCAAGAAAAAATCCGATATATACGTTCGGCGGCACCAAATGGGGAAGCTTCGGATCTTCGCTATACTGGGGAGGGTTGTATTTAAGTTCTTATGGAAGCAATGACGGAGCTGTGACGGTACAATCTTCACGCCTCGGGTACGGCAGGGAGATTAAAATCGGCAGCTGGGATCACTACTCTGTAAATAAAGGAAGCTCCACGTTTCTTCTATTTGAACCGTATTTAAGAACGGCAGGAACAGCATCCTTCACAACAAGCAATGGCGAAGATGTATCTGCTTCAGATGCCTCTTCTGCCTTCTACATTAGAGGCGGCGAGTTCTCTGGAGTCAAGCAGGAGTCATTCTATGCAGAAGACGGTGTAAAGAAAGTAACCGTTGACTGGCTGAGCAGCTCACAACAAACAAAGCTCTCTCTTCACTCACCTGACGGAAAGAAGGTCATCACATCATTTAAAACAGCGGCAGCTGATGGGATTTTCAGTGGAGCCTATCATCATCAGGCTGTCTTGACGCTTCCTGTAAGCGGAAAATGGCAGCTCACTGCACAGAATCAGGATAAAGAAGCCTATTTGTTGCACGTCTCTTACAGCTCTGACAATCATGACGCCATTTCCATGCTGCCGCTCTCAAAGCAAAACCAGAAAATTTCTTTTAAAACAAATTCCGCAAAGGCTCTAAAAGAAACAGAAGCAACTATTACGATTGATCATTATAAAAATAAAACGAAAATCCGTTCACAGAAACTAACGAAAACAAAACAGCAAACTTCAGCAGGAATTCATTTAGTGCAGGAAGGTCTCTATAACATTACAGTAGAAGCTCGAGGGAAAACACAAAAAGGAGAAATCATTGAACGGACGTTTATTAAATCGGTGTATGTTGACACTGACGGCAAATGGTTTGTTCAGTAAGCAGCTGAAATCCACCAGTTTCATTGGTGGATTTTTTCTGCTGATGAAGACAGCAGGATAAATACACATTAAACGGATTCTTTTAATGAAGAATTCGGCAGCCGGTCTATTTTTTCATCCAGCATTTGAATGGTCTTGAGCGCTGTCACTTCATTTATTTTACGGTAGTGATGCCCTCCGCCCGGCTCTTCATCCATTTCATCCGCTAATCTGACAACTTTCTGAAGCGTGCTTTGGTTCAATGAACCTTCAGGAAGATAGGAATCTGTATGAAGCAGGATTGCAAGGGCAATCTCTTTTGCAGACTGGGGATTTTCTCCCAGGCGAATTAACAATTTATGGGCGCGTTCTGCCCCTTTAATGGCATGAATATCGTTTTCTTTGTACTTTTCATAATCCCATTCTCCGTCTGTATACCATTCATAATGTCCAATATCATGGAGAAGGGCTGCTTTCGTCGCTAAATCAGGATTCACCCCGTATTTTACCGCTAATTTATATGCATGACAGGTTACTGCAATTGCATGCGCTAAGCCTGAACGCTGCAGATATTTTTGAGCAATCGGATGGGAATAAACCTCTGTCAAAGTGACATTTCGCATGTAATCTCCTCCCTGAAAAATAATGATAATAACGGAACCGTTAAAAATATTTCTATATACATTATCATATTACTCATGCAGCCGCAACAATCCTGTTACATGGCATAACATAATCTTCCTCTTCCTGATAGATTTAGGCTGACTCTTCGTGTAGAATTACACTAAAAGATGAGCTGGGGAGGATCTATGAAAAAGCATGAACTGATTTCCGCACTATCAGGCAAAATTCTTTCCATCCGTACAGAAAGCGGTTATACACAAGAAGAAATGGCTGAAGTGCTCGGCCTATCCAAAAAAACACTTGTGCAAATTGAAAAAGGGCGGCAGGAAGCATCCTGGGCAACAATCGTCGTTCTCTGCACCCTTTTCAGAGACAACGCCGCACTTCATTCCGCAATCGGCGGGGATCCTCTGGATGTCGTTCAGCTGGTTGCCCACCAGAAAATTCATTCCCGCAAAGAGAAGACGATGGGAGGGAAAGTCTGGTGGAGGGATATTGCAAGCAGCAGCAAGTATAAAATGCAGCAAAACATTATCAGTTTTCACTACAGAATCATTGACCATGATGATTACCGCTGGTTTTCCTCTTTCGATAAAGACGAATTGGACAGAAAATGGGCCGAATTGACGGGTGATTCTCCCGGAAAAACGCGCCAATAAGTACAAGGCCGGCGTTTTATTAAGTATATGCGGCTGCAAACATTTTGGCATAGAAATAATCACTATTTTTGAAGAAAAAAGAGGGTTGCCAAAAAGCCTCCCTCTTTCCATTTAACGGGCAGGTTCGCTGTCTAGCACCTGCTTCATTTTTTCATTATGCTTTTTCATGTACTGAAATCTGGCATCGAGCAGTTCTTTTATTTTTGCCCCATCATTGCTTCTGACGGCAGCCTCCCATTGTTTTCGGGCTTGAGCTCTTTTGAGTTTGAATTGTTCTCTTTTCGCTTTGAACGAATTTATTTTTTCTTTCATTTGCGCTTCTGTCATTTCACCGTTCTTTACTTTCTCTTTCATTTCAGTGATTTCTTTTTGCCTATGAGCTTTGAAGTGATGATGTCTCTTGTGCAGACCCTGCTTTCCCATCCTATCTAATAATCGCTTTCTTTCACTGAGTACAGCCTCCCACTCTTTCTTTGTTTCGGGAGAGTATTTATCCGCAAGCTCCAGCAGCTGCTGATCCAGTTTTTCTCTTTCCGCAATCCACTCTTCCTTTTCGTGATGACGGCTTTCTGCTTTTTCTGCCTGAACATTTGGCGCTGCTGACAAGAGCAGCCCTGCGGCCGAGAAGATAAAAAGCCACTTTCTTTTTCCCATGGTTTACCACTCCTTTTTGCTGATTAGTCTTATCTTGTCCGACAGAAGGAAAACCATAAGAAAAGAATTGTGTGAAATCATGTGAAAATATGGTGTCCTGCAAGAGTTCAACATAAAAAAAAAGCACTCAATGAATGAGTGCCGAAGCTTCTTATAGAAATTCTTTGATATCATAAATTCTGCCGTTTTCAGGCTCTTCTCCAAGCAGATTCAGGAGGACGCCTGCAACAAAATCCGCTGACCTGAGCTTTCCTGTTTTATGATACTCCTGAAACCTTGCCACATCCGCAAAATCCTCAGGCTTTGTGCTTCGAATATTCCCCTGCATCTCTGTATCCATGATGCCCGGCGAGAAGGATAGAACGGTAATAGGATGGTTCTCCTGCTTCTGTTCAAGACCGAAAGATTTTGTAAACATGTCAAGGCCCGCTTTTGAGCTGGAGTAGGCACTCCATCCGAACAATGAATAATTCGCTGCACCGGAAGATATGTTTACAACTGTTTTTTTCACGGGAAGATCTTTTGTTTTCGCTGCGAAAGCATGGCTTAAAACCATCGGAGCTGTCAAATTAAGCTGAATGTGCGCTTCAATTTCAGACACTTCCGCTTTTCCTACAGGCTTCATTGGATGAACCGTTCCCGCATTGTTAATAAGCGTCAGCTGTTCGGCAGCATCCCAATTGATTTTTTCAAATACTTCCGTAATCGCTGCTTCAGTTTGATGAGCATTAGACAGATCGCACGGAACGAATTGAAGAACAGCGTCTTTTTCAAATGCAAGCTGCCGCAGGGAATGGTTTTCTGAACGCGAGAGATAAATGATGTGATGGCCGGGTGATAGAAGCTGTTTGACAATTGCTTCCCCGAGTCCTCTTGAAGCTCCTGTAATAATCGTAGTGTTCATTTTCCCGCTCCTTTCTTTCTACTTACATTCTATCAAAAAACTGCCGGGAACACCTCCCGGCAGCATGGATCTTATTTTTTCAGTTCGTTTACAACTTCTTCTCCTACAGCTTCTTTGCCGCCAAGGATTGTAAAGTCATCTGCTTTCAATGCTTCAATTGCATTTTTAGTTGCAGATGGAACAGCTGTTTTCTTCACTAAAAGCATAGAAGCTTCATGTTTTGAAGCAAGAACAGAGCCTGTAAGAGCATCTGCAAAAGTTGTGCCGGTTGCAATGAACACTTTGTTTGAAGGGTTCAGTTTCTTGGCAACTTCAGCTGCTGTCGCATAGCGGTCCTTCCCTGCAACACGCTCAGCATTTTTCAGCTTCTTGAATACATTTTCTGAAACTGCATTCTCTCCGCCGGCAACAATGGCACTGTCAATCTCTTTTAATGCTTTAGTGGATGCTGCTGGAAGATTTTCAGCATCTGTCAAAAGGATCGGATACTTCATTTTCGCTGCGTAAGAGGAAACAGCCAAAGCGTCAGGGAAGTTTCTTCCGTTAACCACTACCGCCTTTTCTGGGTCTCCGCCAAGATTCGCTGCAATGTTGGCAGCTGTTTCAAAGCGGTTTTCTCCTCCGATGCGCTGAACTTTTTCAACGTTATCAATACCTTGAAGCTGGTTTTTAACGTAATTGCTGATTGCTTCTTTGCCGCCGAGAATGATGACTTTTTCAGCTCCTAAACGCTTAATCTCAGCTTTAGCTGCAGCATTCAGTCCATCTTTTTGTGTTAAAAGAATTGGTGCATCAAATTTTTTGGCAAGCGGTGCTCCAGCTAGTGCATCAGGGAAAGAATCTCCGCGTGCAATAACGACTGTTTTTGCTGTTTCCCATCCTTTTTTCGAGATTTCAACAGCCGTTTTGTAACGGTCTTTGCCTTCAATGCGTGTTACCGGAGTTTCTTTTACTTCTTCTGCCTGAACAATTCTTCCTTCTACTTTAGGAGATACAGGATTGTTCTTAGCAAGGTAAGAAGTGAATACTTCGTAATCGACTACAAACAGCTCAGTCATGCGGCCGTCATCTTTTGCTTTCTTGAACATTGTGTATCCGTCTCCGCCGTCAGCTGTAAATGCATTTGTAGCCACGCGGTATGTTCCCTCCGGATCAATTGATTCAAAACCGCTGTCTGTTTTTGCTTCTGCAAACCAGACTCTGTCTCCGACAGGCTTGTTTATGTCGTACTTGAAGTTCAGGCCTGAAACTTGAAGGAAACGTCCTTCTCCTGTTTCCACTCCGCTGACGCTGTGCTCAAGTGCATCAAGGAGTTCCTGTCCTGTCAGATCAAGTGTTACTAGGTTATTTCCGAAAGGAAGTACTGTAAGAACTTCGCCAAGAGTAATTTCACCTTCGTTGATTGAATCACGTACACCGCCGCCGTTTTGAAGGGCAATATGCGTCTTAATAGATTCATTTGCTTTAGCAGCCATGCCGTCAGCAATCAGGTTTCCAAGGTTTGTTTCTTTCGTGCGGACATCAGCGCGAAGTCCGTTAAGGGCAACCGATGTATTTCCTACGACTTCATTCTTAATTTCTTCAAGAGGTGCTTTGTATTCCAAGACTTTCGCTTCAGCTGCTGCATCCTTTTCATAGTTTGCAAGCGTTTCTAAGTGACCGTTGTGTCCTGTCACAACACCTTCATTATTGAAGGTAACATCAAGCATTCCAAGGAAATTCAGGTATTCACCAGCCTGTACGATGACCGTCGGTTCTTCTTTTTCAATTAAAACAGGAGCTTCAAGCTTCGTGTGGGAGTGTCCGCCGACAATCACGTCAATTCCGTCCACTTCCTCAGCAAGTTTAAGGTCTGGTGCGTATCCTAAGTGAGAAAGAACAACAATCTTATTAACGCCTTCCTCTTTCAGTCTGCTGATTGTTTCATTTGATTTTTGGACAACGTCTTCAAATACAACATTTTCTCCAGGACTTGCAAGGAAAGCCGTATCCGGAGTCGTTAAACCGTAAATCCCTACTTTTTCCCCGCCGATTTCTTTAATAATGGCAGGGTAGATGTTGCCGCCTTCACCAGATGCTGCCACTTCATCTTTGAAAAGAGGTCCAAGATCTGCATCATCTTTAACGTTTACGTTAGATGAAACCATTGGGAATTCCATGTCTTTAATAAAGTTTGCAAGCGTTTTTGAGTCTTTGTCAAACTCATGGTTTCCAAGAGTCATCGCATCAAAGTTCAGCTGATTCATAAAATGAAGATCCGCTAAACCAAGGTATTGACGGAAATACAATGTACCTGAGAAAACATCTCCCGCATCAACAAGAAGGCTGTTGTCCTTTTCTCCGCGGAACTTGTTCACAGCTGTGAAAAGCTGTGGGTATTTCTCTACATGTGCATGAGTATCGTTCGTGTGCATAATAGAAAGATTGTATTCATCTTTCGTTTCTGCTGCTAAATCAAATTGTCCAACAAGTGCATCGTGGTCGCTTGCACGGCCATGCTCTTCCATATATGGAGAGTTGAAGTTCACAATGTCAAATTCAGCTTTTGAAGCTAAGCGGTTTGACACGAGCATGTGATCAAGAACCTGTGCGTTTCCTTGATAAGAGTACGTATAGCGCTCAGATAAAGGAAGTGTTTCTACAAGGTTTGTAAGCTCAGTGCCCTTTAATGTCTGAAGAGGAGCTGAGAATTCAAAGTCGTTCAAGTCACCTGTTACGATGACATTTGCATTTTCGTTTTTAGCATGAATATCAGCTACAAACTCATTAACAATTTTGGCAATTTCCATGCGCTGAGCTTCACTGCCAAGAACCGGAGGCTGTTTTTTGCCGAATAACGGCTCGTCTCCGCCTTTAGAGTTGAAGTGATTATTGATGACAACAACATCTTCGCCTTTAAAAGTAAACTCTGCAGCAAGAGGCTTGCGACTGTCTGTGAACGCAGGATCCTGAGGAGCAATGCGTCCCGGGTTAAGTGTCAAAGAGCCATTTTCATAGCCGGCTGCTTCTGTTGCCGTTCCTTTTGTGCCTTCTTTCAAAGTGACTCTTTCAGGGTTGTAAAGGAATCCGACACGGATGTTTCCGCCAGGAACTCCGCCGTCCTTTTTATCTTCAGGAGCGATTTCTGTCCATGCGTAAGCAGGACCGCCGAAGCCTTTAACAGCATCGCTTAATGCTTTATAGTTTGCATCTGCTTTAACCGTTCCGTCATCTGTCGTTCCGCTTTCGTCAAGTACTTCTACAAGTCCGATAATATCCGGAGACTTCAGGTTATCAACAATCGATCTAGAAAGTTTGTCGCGCTTTTCAGCATCTGAAGCTGCAAAGTTTTCAATGTTATAGCCTGCAACCGTAAGCTTGTCCTCAGCCTTTTCAATTGTCGTAACTTCCGGTGTAAATGCACGCTCATTCAATGCTGGAAGATTTGCTTCTTTTACAAGAATTTTAAAGTTGCTGAAACCATAGCTGACAACGCCTGTTACTGTGCCGTCAAACTTATCTCCCGCTTTCGCAACATAATTGCGGTTATCAAGAAGCAGGAACATTCTTTCAGGATTCTGGTTTTCCTTTGTCAGAAGCGGAGCTCCCTCTTTCGTATACGCTTTTCCTTCTGTTTTGCCTGTAATAACCGTTACCTCACCGTAGTTCTGGGGTCCTGTTACTGTAGGGCTTTCAAGAGAAACACGCATGCCTTCAAGACTTTCGTAAAAATCGATTCCGTCTTCCTCAGGGTCAAATTTGCTGAACTGGTCGTTATCGATGACTTCAGTCGGAGGGATGGCATCTTTGCCGATCACAACAGCAGCAGGAAGTGCCTGTCCGCCTGACTTGACTGTTACATTGCCGTTTTGGGCATTGATTTCAGTCATGGCAAGGTCTGTCTGAAGTTTTTCGGAGTAACCGTCAAGCACCCATTCTTTTACCTGACCGTCCACAGAGACGAGGTCGCCTTCTTTAGCGCCATGGGAAGGTTTGTAAACAAGAACAGCTTCGGACGTATTCGGGTTGTCATCGGGAGAAGCATCCTGCATGTAGAAATTGCTTGCATCCTTGACGTGAGTAACAATTCCTTCAACTGCTTTCACGTTTTGAGTGTCATAAGGAGATTTATGGCCTGCGCCTTGAATATCATGGATACGCAGTCCTTCAACACCTTCAAATGGTTTTGGCTCTTCAGGTGTTTCGCCGTCAAATACCATGGCTGTAGGATTTCTAAGGCCCGGCTTTGAAAAATATGCTTCAAGTGAGCCTGTAACGACTACTTTCTTGCCAACATTATCGGGATTTGTTAACAGCCCGAATTTGCTGCGGAAAGTTGTTGGAAGCTGCACAGGAAGAAGTTTTGATACATCTTTTTCATCTGCGCTGTCAGCAATTGCAAAGTTTGTATCAGCTGAAAAAGGCGCTTCAAAATCAACACTTGATGTACTGCTTGTATATCCTACAATATAACCTTCAACTGTCCCGTTTCCGGTATTATTCGCGATGGCTTCCGCAACAGTCATATTGCCTTCTGCCTGCGCGGGTGCACCAAACGGCACCATCAGCGAAACAAGCAAAGCAAAAATCGTTGTCAGAGCGATCAGCTGTTTTTTCATGATCTTCAAACTGGTTCCCCCTCAAAATAACTAAAATAATGAAATAAGCGTATGTAACCTTGGCCGGCTTATTTTAACCACAATAATGTAAGCGTTTACTTACATAGACATGTTTAATAAGCAACTAAATGTTATCCCCTTTGGAATTATTGTCTTCACATACACCTCCGGTCGAATCATGTAATTTAGCACCCTTTTAATATATCACTTTTTTGTCAAATATTAAGGAATTTACAGATGATTTGCAAAAAAACCACAATTCATTTACACAATGTAAATAATTTTTACCTGTTACATTCAAATGAATGAACAAATTGACCTAAAAAAAAACGCGGACCCAATTGTCCGCGTTTTTTTTTCTTAACTGGCTTTCTTGTATTCTGCCATTTTATAGTGATTTTCAAAATAATCATTTGTTTCATTTACGATTACTTTCCATAGTAAGATTAAGGCAATTAAGTTAGGAATCATCATAAGCGCATTCGCCATATCAGCAAATGCCCATACTACTGTAAGCTGCGCAACAGCTCCGTATCCGCAGGCAAAGATGTAGATCAGCCTGTAGCCGAGAATACCCTTTGTGCCAACCAGGTATTCAAAGCATTTTTCACCGTAAACATACCAGCCGACGATTGTTGAAAATCCAAAGAAGATAACAGAAAATGCTACGATATATTCTCCAACTGCCCCAAGTGCAGATGCAAAAGCTGCTGATGTCAGCGCGCCGCCGTCAAGTGCTGCATTGTGTTCCACACCTGAAATCAAACCGCCTGATGGATCCCAGAAGCCTGTGATAACAAGGACAAGACCAGTCATTGTACAAACAATGATCGTCACAATAAATGTGCCGGTCATAGCCACAAGCGCCTGTTTAACCGGATGATCTGATTTAGCATTACCGGCAATCAATGCTGCCGTACCAAGACCAGCTTCGTTTGAGAAGATTCCTCTGGAAACTCCGCTTCGAATCGCTTCCACCACTGCAACCCCGACAAATCCGCCGGCAGCGGCAACAGGGTTAAAGGCATAGTGGAAAATGGTTCCGAAAGCAGGAAGGATCTGATCGTAATTTACAGCAAGAATCATCAGGGCACCTCCGATGTACAGAAATGCCATAATCGGAACAAAGAAACTTGCAACTGTACTGATTCTCTGAATACCGCCGAAAATAATCAAGCTTGTGAGAGCTGCCAGAATGATGCCTGTTGTCAATCCGCCAATTCCAAAGCTGTCATCCATGACCTGTGCAATGGTATTGGATTGCACACTGTTTCCAATGCCCAGAGCTGCGAATGCTCCGAACAGGGCAAATGCAAGTGCAAGGAATTTCCATTTTTTCCCGAGTCCTTTTTCTACATAGTACATCGGTCCTCCGGAATATTCTCCGTTATCATTTTTAACCCGGTATTTCATGGCAAGAAGCGCCTCTGAATATTTCGTCGCCATTCCGAGCAGTCCGACAACCCACATCCAGAAAATTGCACCGGGTCCTCCAAGCGTAATGGCTGTTGCTACCCCGGCTATATTTCCGTTTCCGATGGTAGCGGCAAGAGCTGTCATCAGCGCTTTAAAGTTGCTGACATCCCCTTCGGCCCCATCATCTTCCTGATGTTTTTTTGAGAAGCCAAGCTGAAACGCATAAATCAGTCTTCTAAACTGCAAACCTTTTAACACAAATGTTAAAAATAAGCCTGTCCCAAATAATAGAATTAAACTTGGAGTTCCCCAAAGGATCCCGTTAATCTTTGAAAGTATATCCATCATGTGCCGTCACCCCTGTGCTGTGTCATTTTGTTAACGCTTTCACACCATATCACTATAATAAATTTTAAGATACTACTATGTAATTGTTGAATTCCATAAAACAAGTACATCCTTTTTGTTGATTTTTACAAAGGCTAGTTACATAATATCCATAAGGGTCTCCGTTGTCAAAACTAAAAAAGTACCAATTTTTTTCGCTTAAATTAAACTCTTCAGAAAGATAAGATAGAATAATATTTCATTGTTCATTTTATAAACGTAAAAAAAGCAGGTGATTTTCAGATGAACCGTTCAATAGATCCTTTTCACCACCATTCAGACAGACTTGAAGATGTAGCGGACCGCATCAGTGAGGTTCTGCAGTGCCCGATTACAATAGAAGATGTGAACCACAGGCTTTTAGCCTACAGTACACATGATGACTGCACAGACCAGGCCCGGATCTCCACCATTATCGGCAGACGGGTTCCGGAGAAGGTCATCAACAGCCTCTGGAAGGACGGCACGATCCCTATGCTTCTCCAGACTGATGATCCAATCCGCGTCAAAAACATTGATGAAGTAGGACTCGGGAACCGGATAGCCATTTCCATCTGGAAAAACGAAGAAGTGCTTGGGTTTATTTGGGCGCTTGAAATTGATAAAAAGCTTACGGACGAAGAACTTGGCCTTTTAAAAAAGGCAGCTCAGGTTGTAAAAGGGAAGCTGCTGAACTTTCATAACCGCACATCCAAAAAAGAAGAAAGAAACCAGGAGTTCTTCTGGAAACTGCTGACGGGGCATATTCAGCAAAAAGATGAGATCCTTAATGGCTTTCATGAAATTGGCGTCACGCCTCCTTCACAGCATTCTGTCGTTCTTTTCCGCTTCAGCGAGGAGATCAAAGAGCCGACCGAAAAACAGATCAACTATCTGCTTCAGACGACTCAGCAGGTACACGTGCTGCTTTCTACCCTTGACCAAAACGAGCTGATTGTTTTGCTTTCGCCAAAAAGCGATCAGCCTCTCTATGACATCAAGCAGTTTGTCGACTGGACCATTCTTCAGCTAAGCGAACGGTTCAAAATTGACCGTGTGAAAGCAGCGATCGGAAGCATTTACCGCGAAATTGATCAAATTGAACTCAGCTACAAAGAGGCCCTTTCTGTCCAAAACATAAAAAAGCGGTTTACTGAAGAAACAGACGGCTTGAACAGTTTTTCAGAGCTTGGCATCTATCAGTATTTAGATCTGCTTCATGAAAAACAGCAAAAAGAGGGGTTTGTTCACTATTCCCTGAGAAGGCTGAAGGAATATGATCAGGTTCATCACACGGATCTGGTTGAGACGCTTGAAACCTATTTGGATAAAGACAGCAATGTGAATGAAGCAGCAAAAGCCTTGAATGTTCATGTCAATACACTTGGCTACAGAATGAAGCGGATTTCTCAAATCGCAGAGCTTGATCTGCGGAATCCAAATCAGAAAATCACGATTTATCTCAGCCTGAAGCTCGATAAAATGAATTTGTGAAATTTCACAAATGATCTGAAATCCTTTCTCTTTTTTAAACAAACAAATGTGTGAGAAAACGCTTTATACTGATGTCAGGAAATCAACACATTTGAGAGAAAAGCCAGTTTAAGGCTTCTTCAAAAGGAGGAAGGATTTCAATGATTATTGGAGTTCCCGGAGAAATTAAAAACAACGAAAACCGAGTAGCGTTAACTCCTGGCGGGGTTACACAATTTACAGCTGCTGGACATAAAGTGATTGTACAAAAGGACGCTGGAATTGGAAGCGGTTTCACTGACGTTGACTATGCGGCTGCCGGTGCAGTCATTGCAGAAGACGTGAAAGACGTCTGGGCTGCTGAAATGGTGATGAAAGTAAAAGAGCCGCTGCCATCTGAATACGGCTTCTTCCGCGAGGGACTTATTCTTTTCACATACTTGCATTTAGCTGCTGAGCCTGCTCTTGCAGAAGCGCTTAAAAACAAAGGGGTTACAGCTATTGCGTACGAAACGGTATCAGCAGGACGCACACTGCCTCTTCTTACACCAATGAGTGAAGTGGCTGGACGAATGGCTGCACAAATCGGTGCGCAGTTCCTTGAAAAACCTAAAGGCGGAAAAGGCATTCTGCTTGCCGGCGTCCCTGGCGTTAGCCGCGGAAAAGTAACAATCATCGGCGGCGGAGTTGTAGGAACAAACGCTGCGAAAATGGCAATCGGCCTTGGCGCAGACGTAACAATCATCGACCTTAGCGCAGACAGACTGCGTGAACTTGACGACATCTTCGGAAACCAGATCAAAACCCTGATGTCAAACCCTGTGAACATCGCAAACGCAGTTGCAGAAGCTGATCTACTAATCTGCGCGGTGCTGATCCCTGGTGCAAAAGCTCCTACTCTAGTATCTGAAGCGATGGTTCAATCCATGAAACCAGGCTCAGTCATCGTTGATGTTGCCATCGACCAGGGCGGTATCGTAGAAACTGTTGACCACATCACAACTCATGACAATCCAACATACGTAAAACACGGTGTTGTGCACTATGCAGTTGCTAACATGCCAGGTGCTGTGCCAAGAACATCTACGCTAGCTCTTACAAACGTAACCGTGCCTTACGCGCTGCAAATTGCAAACAAAGGCGTCAACAAAGCGATTGCAGAAAACACAGCTTTGAAAGCCGGCGTGAACGCTGCGAAAGGCGACATCACGTATGAAGCCGTAGCACGCGACCTTGGATACACATATGTGCCAGTTGACGTAGCTCTTGATAAAGAGATTGCGGTTAAGTAATGGTTTATAAATGATAAAGATGAAACCGGCCTTTTGGGCCGGTTTTTTCGTTGTTCCATATTTTCGGGTATGCGTTGGGATCATATATTCTTGGTGTTCTTTTTTATAGGGCAGCATTTTCGGGTTTTACTAACCCATATTTCCGGAGTCCGTTTTTATGGGGCAGCATTTTCGGGTTTTACTATCCCATATTTCCGCATTCCATTTTCATAAGGATGCATTTAGATAACAAAAAAACGACCCGCTTCCACTACGAGTCGTTCACCTCTTATTTTTCTCCTGCAATGTCACAGCCATCATCGCCGCATACATCGCCCTCTCCGCCGGAAAGGTCCTGCAGCTTTGAAGCAGCCTGTTCTTCGGCCCACACCTTTTCAAGGGCGCCTGAGAAGGTTTCTGTTCGCTGTGCACCTGAAATCGCATATTTATTGTTAATGATAAAATACGGGACCCCGCTTATGCCGTACTGGCGCGCAGCCGCTTCATCTCCGCGGACTTCACCGCCAAAAGCTGCTTTTTCGCTCAGAATTTCAAGAACTTTCGCCCGCTCCATTCCCGATGCCTCAGCGAGATCTGCGAGCACTCCGTGGTCGGAAATGTCCTTTGATTCCGTGAAGTAAGCTTGGAGCAGCTTCTCTGAGATCATTTTCTCTTTTCCTTCTGAAGCAGCGTACTTCGCCAGGCGATGGGCATCGAATGTGTTTGCCGGTTTCATATTCTCAAACCGGAAATTCAGGCCTGCACTTTTCGCCTGCAGGGCGACATTGGCACTTGCCTCTTTTGCCTGTTCAACCGTCATGCCGTATTTGGCAGCAAGCTGTTCGTGAATCGTCTGATCCGTTTTCAGCGGAGTATTCGGATCAAGTTCAAATGCTTTAAACTCGACATCCACGTGTTCTTTATGCGGAAAAGATTCAAGAGCCTCTTCCAGCCTTCTTTTTCCTATATAGCAGAATGGGCAGACGTAGTCAGACCAAATCTCGATTTTCATCACAGCACCTCATTTCAAAGATAGTCCTATAGTAGCATAATCATCAGAAAAGAGCAGAACAGAAGCATTGACTTTTATCCTTCCATTGGATATCTTACCCAAACTGTCCGGAAACATGGTATGGTGAAGAATGAAAGGGGTGCAAAAGATGAACAAAAAAATACTCCTGCCTTATTTGGCGGCAATTCTGAATGCCTCCATTGTGGGGCTGACCTTCCTATTTACAAAACTTGCGCTCGAGGATGCCTCCCCGTCCGATACGCTGTCTTACCGTTTTACCCTTGGTTTTATTGTTCTTATTCTGATCCAGATCATCTTTAAAGTGAAGCTTCCGGCAATCAAAAGCAAAAAATCCCTAGGCTATTTATTGCTGCTTGCCCTGTTTTACCCAACAATGTTTTTTAGTTTTCAAGCTTTTGGCCTTCTTTATACCACTTCAGCTGAAGGCGGTATTCTGATGGCGTTTGCTCCAATTTTAACTGCTCTTCTTGCTGCCTTATTTTTAAAAGAACGTACAAACTTCGTTCAGGTACTGTTTATTTTTATGTCCATTTCCGGGGTTGTCTCCATTTTTTACATGAAAGGTGCGAGCATTGATATGGGCAGCTATCTCGGCTATCTGCTGCTGTTTATAGCCTGCCTTTCTATTGCCGGTTATACGGTGCTCGCAAGGTTTCTTTCAGTCTCTTATTCTCCCCTGCAGCTGAGCTTTATTATGGTTACGTTCGGCTTTATCTTTTTTAATGCCTATGCCATTATTCAGCATGCCGCAGCAGGTGATTTGATGAGCTATGCATCTCTGTGGACAAATGTTCCATTCTTGCTATACACCTGCTTTTTAGGGGTTTTTGCTACTCTTTTGACCTCTTTTCTGTCTAACTATATTCTTTCGAAGCTGCCTGCTTCCCAAATGAGTGTATTTGCGAATCTTTCTACTGTTATTTCCATTGCAGCCGGGGCAATTGTGCTGAATGAAACGATTTACCTGTACCATTGGATCGGCGCTTTCCTTATTATTGCAGGAGTAATCGGCACAAATGCCAGTAAAAAAACAGGATCAAAAAGCCGCAGCCTTTAATCCTGTTTTTCCGGAAGGGTAACATGAACCACGGTTCCCTGCCCTTCCTCACTTTCAAACTGAATGTCTCCCTGATGCTCTTCCCTGATAATCTTATAGCACACTGTCAGCCCGAGCCCTGTGCCCTTCTCCTTAGTCGTATAAAAAGGCTCGCCAAGCTTTTCGAGCCGCGCTCTGCTTAAACCGGTGCCTTCGTCTGCTATAGATAGTTGAATCCGGCCGTCGGGCAGTCTTTTAATAGATGCAGAGACTGTGCCTCCGCCCGGCATGGATTCGATTGCATTTTTAATCAGATTAATGAACACTTGTTTTAAGTGATTTTTGTAGCCTTGTATCCAGAAAGGTTCGCTTGCAGCAAGCTTAAAGCGAATATCCTTTGTTTCGGCACTGCCTCTCATAAGCATCATGACATCTTCAATCACCGTCTTCATCTCAACAGAAGTCATCGTCTGCATTTGCGGCTTTGCAATCAGCAGCAATTCTCCGACAACTTCATTGATTCTGTCGATTTCTTCTGACATGACTCTTAAATGATCCCGCCTTGCACGCAGACTCTCATCCTCCTGAAGAATCTGGACAAAACCTTTAATAGAAGTAAGGGGATTTCGGATTTCATGGGCAATGCTTGCCGCAAGTTCTCCTATGACACTCATCTTTTCTGATTTTAAAATAAGCTCGGCATCCCGCTTCTTTTGAGTGACATCGTTCCCTATGCAGAGTATGTACGTTTCGCCTTCAAGCCTTACCGGTATTTTCGTGACTTCGATCCATCTCGTGCCTCCGGTCGAGTCAATTGCAAGCTCAGGCTCTGCCCATTTTTCGGTTTCCCACGACAGGATGCGAAGCTCCTCATCCCGGATTTTTTTTATTTGATCCGGCTGGTCATTTAAATCGGAGTCTTCTTTTCCGATCAGATCACTTACTTCCCTGCCGTAAAGCTCAGACATCGCTTTATTGGCCAATACGAACTTCAGCTGCTGATTTTTCACGTAAATGTAGCTTGGATTCAAGTCCATTACTTTCATGAGAAAGTCCTTCTGATCGTTTAAATCCCTGTTCATCCGCTGAATCCGCCTGGAGTGCATAATAAAATATGCCATAAAAATGATAAGCGTCGACAGAACTGAACCAAAGCTTGATAAAAACAAGGGAAGAACATGGTAGCCTGCAAGCATCCCATTCATGAAAACAAACAAAATTGATGTGCAGAAAAAGATACTGAAGAAACGCACGTCTCTGTCAGCAAGGTGCATGGAAACCCTGATCAGCATGAGGATGGTGAAAAAAACAGCCGCAATGTTCAGAAAAAACGTCCAGTTCAGCCCTCCGAACACAGGATAGTAGTGGTCAGGGAAAAAATCATCCTGAATCATTCTCATGCCTGAGATTCCGTAAGACGTAAGGTTGACAGTAAAAACAAGGGTGCTCCAAAGCATAAAGATACGGAATGTTTTTACGTTAATGACACTGAACCAGTTTTTTTTGGAAACAAAGTTCTCGTCTTTTAAAAGCAGGTACATGAAATAAAAAACCACAGGCAGGATAAAAATGGAGCCAAAGCGCCCGATTTTAAATAACCATTCGGCTGTTCCGGCTGAAAAGATATCCGTTCCGTACAGGACCGCAACATCAATCTGCCAAATAAACAGCATCATTAAAAAGGAAACGATCGCCTTTGAGAGAATGGTTTTTTCGTTTATATAAATAATCATCCCAAGAAGCATTGGAATGAGGGACACTAGTCCAAGAATGGTGAAATACATAATGGCGTTCACTCCGGTTTAATTGTGTAAGCAATCCCCATTATAGACGATAATCTGCCGGTGCGCTCATTCAATTTATCATTGTCTTACTTAAGAAAACAAAAAAACACCTGCAGCAGGTGTTTTTCTAGTCCCATGTAAACCGTTCTTCTTTCCACGGATTCCCGTACATATGATACCCGTTCTTTTCCCAAAAACCAGGGTGATTATGCTCAGTAAACTGGATTGCGCGCAGCCACTTGGCGCTTTTCCAAAAATACAGATGAGGAAAAACGGCCCTGAACGGATATCCGTGCTCTGGTGTGAGCGGTTCTCCGTTATGGGAGTGGGCAAGCAGACTCGATTCTTTCAGGAAGTCCTCTATTGGGAGGTTTGTCGTCCATCCCTCTTCTGCATGAAGGATGCAGTATTTTGCGTTCTCAAACAGACCGCATTCTTCAATAAGTTCCCTCATCCGAATTCCTTTCCATACGTTATCAAGCTTCGACCAGCCGGTTACACAGTGAATATCATTTCCCTGCTCTGATTGAGGCAAGCTCATGAGCTCTTCATATGTAAACCGCTTCGGTTGTTTGACAAGCCCGAAAATCTGAAGATCCCATTTGCTGATGTCTTCATAATACGGTACATTCCCTGCATGCAGGACAGGAAATGTCGTAGTGACATGCTGATTTGGCGGCACTCGGTCCGGGTCGCCTTTCGATCTTACCTTGCCAAAATACATCTAAACACCACCTTTGTTAACTAAATAAAAATGAAGTTGACATATTTGCGCTTTTTCAGTTACTCTTTAATGGAACATACATAGCATCTATGGGGGATGAGAATATGAAAACAAAATTAAAAGCTTATGACCTGGCGCTTGTCGGGATGTTTGCAGCACTGATGGCCATCGGCGCAAATCTTACTTCCTTTTTAACCGTGGGAACCGTTCCATTATCCATGCAGCCCTTTTTTGCTATTTTAGCAGGTTTGCTTCTTGGAAGCAGGCTTGGGGCACTCTCCATGATCGTTTATGCACTGATTGGAATTGCCGGCGCACCTGTGTTTGCCCAATTCAGCGGCGGGATCGGCGTCATGTTCGGCAGCACGGGCGGATTTATTCTTTCCTATATTGCAGCGGCATATGCAGCAGGTAAAATTCTGGAGGCAAACAAAAAACCTGCTCTGCCAGTTTTCATGCTGGCATCCTTTGCAGGCATTGCTCTCATCTATATAATAGGAACCACCTACATGTATGCGGCTCTGAACTACTGGCTGAATGTAGATATGAGCTACATAGGGGCATGGGCAGTCATGACATGGTTTATGGTTAAAGATGTTATCTTTACCTTGATTGGTGCGCTTATCGCGCCAAGAATCTATTACGCTGTTCACAGAAAAGCCGGCGCTGGAAGACACAGTGCGGCCTGATTCTTTCTCTTTAAAAGCAGACGGTATTCATTCCGTCTGCTTTTATGTCGTGCATGCCCATAACCCTGCACACTGCTTATAAACAGATTCGGATATCATCCGGCAGAAGGAAAAATGCTTATGGACTGAAGAGATGATGAACATGATTATAAATTGTCAATCTTCTAATAATCCATCATTATTAAACTAAGAAAAATTCGTTTTTCAGAAGGGGATGTGGCCATTTGAGAGAACGATTATTAAAATGGATTCTGCTGGTGCAATTTTCAGTACCAGCTGCAGCATGGGCTGTGACTAAAAGCTTTGATGCAGGATTCATCACTTTTTTTCTTTTACTGGCAGTCTTTATGTCATTCGGGCTGTTCATAATCAAAAGAGACTTAACAAGGCAGAGTCAATCTGAAATCTGGAAAACAGATAAGATGTCAGACGGGGAACTTGAGCAATTTGTCGCTGATCTCCTCGTAAAGCAGGGCTATCATGCTGACAATTCAGCTGAGCATGAGGGAATCAGCTTTTTATTGAGTGCACCTTCAGGAAAAACAGCTGCTGTTAAGGTAAAGTGCCATAAACGGTTGGTCGGAATCAGGCTCGTGCAAAAAGCCTCCAAAGAATCCCTCACACTTAAAACGGAGGAGTGCTGGATTATTTCCAATAATGATTTCACTTTACAGGCAAAGGAATTCGCCAGGGAGAATAACATCAGGCTTTATGGCCGGGATCAGCTTATTTCGTGGATATTAAAGGTTAATAAGGGAAAAGCCTCTACTGAAATGTGAATGCAGGCTGATCTTCTCAGTCGACCTCCATACCAATTAAAGGGCATCCTGCTCTAAACATTTTAACCATTGATCTACTTTAGCACATAAAAAAGCATATCAGACAGCATAGCTGCCGATATGCTTTTTATTGATTTTCAAAAGGTTTGTATTGTATCTGTATACAGCAGCACAGCAATCGCTAACTTCTTTGATATTAATTTCTTAATTGAGCAAGTAATTCGTTTTGAAATATCAAATCGTTTCTTTTGTCAGAATTTTTACTTAATTTTTCTTCCCAATCTCCCAGTTTATAAAAGGATCTCTGATTTCCGTCAGGATCTTTTTCAAACTCTATTAAACTTTTTCTCAAACCGGATTGATATTTCTCTTCAGTCAGAAATGTAAATACATCCTCAGCTTTTTTTGCCGCCCTTTTCTCTTTGCCGGATAAACCTTTTACACTGTTGGTGAGTTCTTTCGTTATGATCAAAAAATTTTCTCTGGCATCGATTTGAATATGTAAATGCTTATATTGAAGCTCTGTAAACTCTTTCATAAGAGCTCTGACATTCTTTAAGACGTTTTCATCTAATACCCCTGTATCAACTACTTCTCCGTGAATCTTCAAGGCTTCCGGACGAATCTCTCTTATTCTTTGAAAGCCTCTATCCAGCTCTCTTATTTGGGATGCAGCAAGATCAGCCTCACGTTTGCTTGATTGAACGAAGGGCTTTATTTGTTCCAAAAGGTTTATCGTATCCTGAAAGACAGCAGTCGGTTTCCTGCTTTCGGCTTGAGCTTGTTCATCAATCCCAAACATAAAAGAATTAAATTCTATAAACATTCGGTAAGGAGGAATGGCCTCCTCTCTCGGAGGTATTTCTCCGTTTTCGCGCACTATCAGGTATCCTTTGGTACTGCCCAGTCTGTTGTAGGCAGATGCCCTGAAGCGGGATTGATCACAGAGGACAGCATATTTTGCTGTGTCGATTTTTTCCAGAAAACGTTTGTACTTTTTAAATGCCAATTCAGCCGACATCATTCATCTCCTTCACATCTTATTTCCTTTTATGTAACCATATAAAAGAAGCGCACCTCATCACTTCTTCCATTAAATACCCAGATTGATGAATAAGTTAACATACCGATTAAATTTCACAAAATAAAACACACCTCATATACTGATTGGTGTGTTCGTGGGCTATATTTGGGACTTCTGAACCGACCCAGTCAGCCAATTGAGCGCAGTCTGCCGTTTAGGAACTAATCATTTCCTATCTTCCTTATTCTCCTCCAGATACTGAGCCTCTTCAGCATCCGTCAGCACACCAGTTGCTTTGCCTATTGTTCCCCCCTGAAGATTCCACACTGCATTATGGTCCCGGTCCGCTTCTGAGTAATCCCCCTCGAGCCACCTGCTTAACATGTCAAGATACAGATCTGCATGGCCGAATGCAGTTTTGTTGCTTTCAATCTGCTTCATTAAGTAGAGAATCCGTTCTTCCGTTATTTCAAAATGGATCCATTTATCTTTTGCCTCAACCTTCTGGTGGGACATGCCGTGCAGGTACTTCTGAATTTGATCTTCTGTTACCGTTTCGCCGCCGACCGGAAACGGATTGCTGCTCAAGTCTACTTTTGCAAGCTTGTCTGCATGTTTATCAATCTTGCTGTCTACCTGTTCAGCACTCTGCACAGGTGTTGGATTCAAATCGGTAAAAACATAAGCCGCCGCTCCTCCGCACACGAGAACAATAAAAAGAACGCCAGCAAATATCCGCTTTTGCTTCGTCCACTTCATGACAGCACCCCTCTCATTTTTTCTTGTCTAGTTCGATTTCTTTTCTTCAATCTCCTGCCGCAGATTGAATCCTTGCACAACTAGACAAAATTCGATAAAATCTTACAGTATCATAGATTTCATGTATAGTAGATTCCTATTATGGAAAAAATTATATTGAAATTTAATGAAAGAGGTGAACGTCATGACCGTTCTTCAAATGAAGCGCTACTTTTTGAATGAGCTTGAGCGCGAAACATATGAAAGCAAACTGGCTGCCGAAAAGCCTGAGCTAGAAGACGTTATTCTTGAAATGGATGACGAAGAGCTTGTTCAGCGGATAAACAACTTATCTGAAAAATAGTCAAAAGCCTCCTGCATGAGCAGGAGGCTTTTTCATGTTTATAAAACCATTGCCGCAATCCATCCGAAAATAATAAGCGGAATGTTATAGTGAAGGAAAGTAGGTACAACGGTATCCCAAATATGGTTATGCTCACCGTCGGCATTTAATCCTGAAGTTGGCCCAAGCGTGCTGTCAGACGCAGGAGAACCTGCATCCCCCAATGCTCCCGCGGTACCGACTAAAGCGATTGTCGCCATCGGGCTGAAACCGAGCTCCAGACAAAGCGGTACAAAAATGGTAGCGATAATCGGAACAGTAGAGAACGAAGATCCGATCCCCATTGTTACAAGCAGACCAACAAGAAGCATCAGCAATGCAGCAAGCGACTGGTTTCCGTTAATCAGATCGGCTGACGTTTTTACAAGAGATTCAATATGTCCCGTTTCCTGCATAACAGCTGCAAATCCTCCTGCAGAAAGCATGACAAATCCGATAAACGCCATCATTCTCATACCCGTTGTAAGCAGTTCATCTGCTTCATTCCATTTCATCGAACCTGTTGCATAAAGGACGATGATTCCTGCTAGCGCACCGAAGATCATTCCCTCTACCTCAAGTTTTTGAGACAGGATCAATTGAACAGTTAACGAAACTGCAATGGCAAGCACAGCAAATCCGACACTCTTTTTCGTGTAAACAGCCATTTGCTGATCAGCAACGTTTTTCGTTTGATAGGTACGTTTTTTCCTGTACGTGAAGAAACCCGCAACCAGACCTACCACCATACCTGCAGATGGAAGCAGCATCGCCTCAGGAATATCTTTCAGGCTTACAGTTAATCCGCCGGATGCCATGTTTTTTTGAAGAATATCATGAAAAATTGCACCGAATCCCACCGGAAGCAGCATATAAGGTGTAATCAATCCGAATGCAATGACTACTGCAATTAAGCGGCGGTCTACTTCTAGCTGATTAAGAACCTTAAGCAGCGGCGGAATTAATACCGGTATAAACGCGATATGAACCGGAACCACGTTTTGTGAAAAGATTGAAATAATCAGTATGACTAGAATAATAAGTACTTTGGATAGAGATTTCTTTCTCTCTTCTCCTTCTTTGCCAACCAGTTTAATCGCTCCGTCGACCATTGCATCAGGCAATCCTGTTTTTGAAAGAGCGACAGCAAACGCACCGAGCAAAGCGTAGCTCAGGGCAACTGTGGCATTGCTGCCAAGACCGCCCGTAAATGTTTCAATTGTTGCTTTTAAATCAAGACCTCCTGTCAATCCGCCGACAAGAGCTCCAGTAACAAGGGCAAAGACAACATTTACCCGCAGCAGGCTCAAAATCAGCATCACAATGACAGCCAAAATTACTGCATTCATCTATAAAACCTCCGAAATCTTTCGCTTTAGTTTGGTAATGTATTAGAGAAATAAATTCAATAGAGATAAAATAACATACTTTTAATTTTGGTGTCAATGTTAAAATTTTATTATATTAGCAGACTAAAGGATTTGTTGAATAGATGGGTTTAGATCCATGATTTTCTGGGGGGCAATATTGCAATTCTCTTGATTTCTTATGCTATCTTCATACACGGACCCGTTTTTAACGTACGATTCATTCGCTTCCTTACGCCATCTTCACACTCGGACCCGCTTTTACCGTACGGTTCCATCCCTTCCTTATGCTATCTTCATACACTACCCCATTTTTACCGTACGATTCTTCCGCTTCCTTACGCCATCTTCACACACGGACCCGCTTTTACCGTACGATTCTTCCGCTTCCTTACGCCATCTTCACACACGGACCCGCTTTTACCGTACGATTCTTCCGCTTCCCTATGCTATCTTCCAGCTCGCTTCCCCTGTATTCAATTTCCAGCGAGCTTCACCATTAGTCCGGCAGGCAAAAAAAAATGCCCGGCAGCTTGTTTCTGCCGGACATTCTTATCAATTATGCTTCAAACCGTTCAACTAAAGCTGCCAGTGTACGCGCCATAACACCTGTGGCGCCTGCAGGACCAAATTCGTCCCCTTTGGATGATGTTGCTGTTCCTGCGATATCAAGGTGAACCCAAGGCGTGCCTTCTGCAAATTCACCGATGAATGTGCCGGCCATAATGGCGTGCCCTTCGCGTCCCGGAGAATTGTTCAAGTCCGCCATTTTGCTTCCGCGCACTTTTTCAATGTCCTTCTTTGTGATCGGCAGTCTCCAGATTGGCTCGCCGCATTCATGCGAAGCCTCAAGAACCTGCTCAAACAGGGCTTCATCGTTTGTCATGGCTCCAGTAGTATGAGTGCCGAGCGCGATGATGACTCCTCCTGTAAGAGTCGCTACGTCCACTAAATAGTCTGCTCCGTGGTGCTTGGCATACGTGATGCCATCCGCAAGGACCAGCCTGCCTTCTGCATCTGTATTCAGCACCTCGATTGTTTTTCCGCTTAGTGATACGATGACATCGTCCGGCTTAAATGCATTGCCGCTGATCATGTTGTCTGTTGATGGAATCACTGCCAGTACATTTTGCTCTGGCTTCAGCTTTCCGATGATTTCCATTGCTCCAAGAACGGCAGCCGCTCCGCCCATATCTGTTTTCATGCCGACAATGCCGTCCTTTGGCTTAATCGAGTAGCCTCCGGTATCAAATGTGATGCCCTTGCCGACCAGGCCAATGACATCTTTCCATTCTTCTTTTCCCTGATATTTCAGGACGATCATCTTCGGCGGTTCCTCAGAGCCTTTGTTTACAGCAAGAAGCGCTCCCATTCCAAGCTTCTCCATATCTTCCTTTTCAAGCACTTCATACTCAAATCCGTATTTCCCCGCAAGATCTACAGAATACTTGGCAAGCTCTGTTGCTGTTAAAATGTTCCCAGGCATGTTGACCAGCGTTCTTGCAGCATTTGTTCCTTCTCCAAATGCAGATCCTACTGTCAGACTTGAACGTATTTCATCTTCATCTGCCTGTGAAATGACTGTGACCTGATGAATGTTCCGCTCGGGTTCGTTTGAACGCTGTTTATAATCCTGAACTTTATATGTAGAAAGCGGCAGCACCTCGGCAAGCGCATGTGCGGCCTCATTCCCGTCGACGTTTTCGTTTGTAAACGTATCAAGGCATACAGCTATAGACTGAATTTTAGCGTCCTGAACCGTTCTGAAAAGCTTGGCAAAAGCTTCTCTTGATGCATCAAAATCATATTCTTTTTCCTTGCCGAGCCCGACAAAGTAGATTCGCTTTACTGCCAGTTTTCCAAGTGTATGTACTTTGGTAATGGCTTTCTTTTTCGCTGGCAGGTCTCCGTCTTTGCTAAGCTCTGCAAGCTGTCCGTCAAGCTTGCGGTCAAGTTCTTCAAGAACGCCTGAAAACGGACCGTTTTTATGGAAAAGACCGATTACGATTGTTTCTTCTTCCCAGGATGCATGTGATTTAATATGAAACATCCAAGCACACCTCCATCATATATTATGTTTTCATTCCTGCTCTTTCAGGTAAAGAAAAAGAGCTGGCAGTTTTGGGAGCCGTCCCGCTTCCTCAAAAGGCACCGACTGTACGTCAGATGGAATGATCTCAAGCGAACGTTCCATAAACTCATTTATCTCTTCAAGGTCGACGCCCCAGTAAGAAGGACGGTAAGGCTGTATGTAGGAGTGCCCTGCTTGCATCATAAGCCTTGCTCCTTTAATATTGCCATATTCGTAATGATAAATAGCGACCGTCATCTGAAGCAGCCCTTTTAAAAAAAGGTTATCTTTTTCAGTCAGCCAGATCCATTCGAGCAGATCATGGCACGTATAATAATCGCCTTCATTAAATGAGATAAAAAACTGATAATATTCCATCGGATAAAGAGTCATGAAGCAGGCACACTCCCCTCTGTCCCTATTGTATCAAAGCACAAAAAGTTTTTATACTATTTGAACAAATGACAAAGGATAAGGGCATGAATACATGGAACTATAATTGAGAGCGATACCAGCATACCATCACGAAACCGAAAGGATGTAAGACTTCATGGAGACATTTCTTAACTTCCCTTTACTGGCTTCACTTGCAGCCATCTTTTTTGCACAATTTGTAAAAGTGCCCATCACCTACATAGCCACCCGCAAGATTGACTGGTCGCTTATCACAAGCACAGGCGGAATGCCGAGCTCTCACTCTGCAGCCGTAACGGCCCTTGCA
Source organism: Bacillus sp. FSL H8-0547 (assembly GCA_038002745.1). NCBI lineage: Bacteria > Bacillati > Bacillota > Bacilli > Caryophanales > Bacillaceae > Bacillus > Bacillus sp. FSL H8-0547. The sequence continues at coordinate 2,514,506 of JBBODD010000001.1, read as the reverse complement.
ACAGGGGTAGCGATTGACAACGGCCTTGCTTCCTCCCTTTTCGCTATTTCAGCCGTCTTTGCAATCATTACGATGTTTGATGCAACTGGAGTACGAAGACATGCCGGTGAACAGGCAACCGTTCTCAATAAGCTTGTCACCGACTTTAATACATTTGTAGGCGAAGCCAAAAACTGGCCAAAACAGGAAGAACAAAAAAAGCAGGAAAAATTAAAAGAGCTCCTCGGACATCAGCCAATCGAGGTGTTCTTCGGAGGACTGACAGGTATTCTTCTGACTCTGTTCCTCCATTATCTGATCATCTTATAAAGGAGAGATTGCGTGCGCCTGATTTCAATCTGCCCAAGCAATACAGAACTTGCTGCCTATCTTGGGCTTGCAGATTCTCTTGTAGCTATAGACGACTTTTCAGACTGGCCAAAACGGGTAACTGAACTCCCAAAGCTTGGCCCTGACTTGTCCATAAATATGGATCTTGTTGAACAGCATCAGCCAGACCTGGTTCTTGCCTCATTGAGTGTGCCGGGAATGGAAAAAAACATTGAAGAGCTAAAAAAACGAAACATCCCGCATCTTGTTCTTAATCCGCAGTCTTTTAAAGACATTGGCGATGATTTGCTTGCAGTCGGAAGAGCAGCAGGAGCGGAAAAAAGAGCTGAAGACATTGTTTCCCGGTATCATCAGTTCCTGGATGAATACCGGGAAATTTCAAAGAAGCTGAACGTACGCCCGACCGTCTATTTTGAATGGTGGCCGAATCCGATTTTCACACCGGGCGGAGTCAACTGGCTCACAGAAATGTGTGAACTTGCAGGCGGTACGAATCTATTTAAAGATGTCGATTTAGTGAGCGTTCAAACGGACTGGAGCGATGTAGCGGAGAGAGACCCTGACCATATCTGCCTTGCCTGGGTCGGAGTGAAACAAAGCCGGATGAAAATCTCACATGTTTTAAAGAGACAGCATGCAGAGAGCGTTGCAGCTGTAAGAGAGAACCGTATACATCTGCTCGAAGAACAGCTTTATTGCCGTCCTTCCCCCCGCCTGCTGCACGGGCTTGCGAAGCTTGCTGACATCTTGCATCCTGGCGTTTATCCAAAACCGAAAGCAATGGATGATTTACAATTGCGCATATAACATTTAGTCTCTGGCCGCGGCCAGGACTTTTTTTATTTGTTCAGCTTTCGCCTGAGGACAATTTCAATCGTTTGATAGAAATTTGTTCATATAGGAATCGTGTAAAAGGGGCTGTCTTTTTTGTGTGTCTCCAGAGTTTGGATTTGCGGTGTTGGTAAGACAGAATAGAGCCATCAATCGAAGATGGACTGGTGTGAAAGGTCATAAACACAACAGATATGACCCTTTAGTGTGAAGGAAACTGTCTGAGGGGTTATAAGTGCATATGATAAAACCCTTCAGCATGAAAATAACTCTGTGAAGGGTCATAAGGGCACTTGATTTAACCCTTCAGCATGAAGATAACTCTGTGAAGGGTCATAAGGGCATATGATTGAACCCTTCAGCATGAATATAACTCTGTGAAGGGTCATAAGGGCACTTGATTTAACCCCTCAGCCTGAAAATAACTCTGCGAAGGGTCATAAGGGCACTTGATTTAACCCCTCAGCATGAAAATAACTCTCTGAAGGGTCATAAGGGCACTTGATTTAACCCTTCAGCATGAAAATAACTCTGTGAAGGGTCATAAGGGCATATAACCCTCAGGTAACAACCACCAGTCTCTAACTCTTTGTTTTAGGCTTCATGTATTTTTGACGGAACGCCTGCATGGAACTGTTTTCATTAAGCTCCGTCAGCTGTTTTTCAGTTAACCGTCCGTTTCCTTTCTGGACGATGTATATGTCTAATGTCTTTTTGCCCCAGAGCTCATAGACTTCATCTACGGTGTCGTAGTAGAGATCGAGCTCATTTCCCTTGATGGCTCCGCCTTTGTCCGCTACGACGCCGAAGCCGTAGTCTGGTATAAAAAGAATGGTGCCGATAGGAAAGACGTTAAGGTCAGCTGCAATTGTAGAATATAAATCTCTTTTCACTTTTACGCCGGAATAAGTGATGCCGTATTCCGGATGTTCGGGATGTTTACCCGTTGATTCGAAGCCTGCAGTGTATCCGGTAGCCGTGACTTCTTTTTTGGGGTAGTGCGCCATTTGGTCTTCCAGCGATTCTGATGTTTCACCTGTGGCTGAAATCGCAAGCGCCGTTTCTTTGCTTTTTAATGACTTGAATGTAAGTCCTGACAGTTTGTAGGGGTGATTTTCTGCCTTTAATCTACCTTCTGCTAATCCGGTCCAGCCCGTTATATCTGTCGCTTCTGCACCTGAAAAAGCCTTGAACGTCGTGCCAAGCGCAAGCAGAAGCATAATAGCCATCAGCAGGCGCCTTATCATTTTTTTCATCTTATGTGTCACTCCTCTCACACTCATAATCGTTTCCAATCAGGAAGCGAAATATTCAGAATGAAGAGGAATCCAATTTCTTCTAGATCTTATAAAAAAGAGTATAAACATACTAAAAAGACCTGCACGCATCGTACAGATCAGGACTAAAACATTTGATATCCTCTTTTTCGCAGCATGTTAATGACGATTCCGGACACGATGGCTCCGGCGAGTCCGCTTACTAATATCAGGATATCTGCAAGGGCCAATGACGCAAAACGCTGTCCAAGCGAAGATATAGATGAACCGGGAGCTGTGAAGTAGGCCGTAAATTTAACTGAATCTACGATAAAGATGCAGACAATCGGATAAATAATAGCCATGATCCATGACATTCTGAGCAGCATGTTCAGCAAGAAACCGATTCCAAAAAACAAAACAAAAAATAAAAGCATTGAAATGATTAATACAGGCAAAAACAAGTTATCCCCTCCAATACACCTCTTTTAGTGTACTGAACAAGGGATAACCCGTCAATCTTAAAATCTATGCTGATTTCTTCCCTGTTCCGTTGCAGCAGTCGCACGTTTCGGAACCTCCAAGAAGCAGCTGGAAATATCCTTTACCCGAACAATAAGGACACTCTTTCTTTTCGATAACAGATCCATTGATCATCTATATTTCCCTCCCGGTAAAAATCTCTTTTTAGATATTGAAGATACTATATCAGGTTCTTTGTAAAGGATAAAGGAAGAAAATCTGACGAGATTCCTGATGTAAGCGAATACATCAACTTCTTCCTCTCGTTTCCTTAACTTTTCTTATTATTTTGAAAATTATAAAAATAAACGGTAAGCTGTGTATCCGAACTGATTTCCGGGATTCGCCCCGTCCACTTTGTTCAGCATTTTTTCAAACGTTTCATCTGCGAATGATTTTAGAAGCAAAGACGAATCACTATGCTCCCTTAGTAGATTGGGGTGCATAAAGGCTGCTTCAAACAGTTCATTTTCCTGAACGGTAATGTCTGAAGAGATGGCTTTAAGCCTGAAAATAATCATGTTATCGCTGATTTTTTCATGGATGACACCTGACCTGATCCCAATCACACCAAGTACAGCCGTTTCTATCCCTGTCTCTTCTAAGATCTCCCTTGAAACAGCTTCATCCACTGTTTCTCCCTCGTTTACAAAGCCGGCAGGAAATGACCATTTGCCCTTTAAACCTCCATAACGCTTTTTAACGACAAGCCATTCACCATTCTCATTTTCAACAAGCCCTGAAACGGCAATCCACACATTTCCCCGTTTGGATGACATTTAAAACTCCCCTTCCTTTTGAAAATCCTTTATGTAAATATCAATTTTTGCGTAAAAAAAAAGACAAAAGCATATAGCTCTTGTCTTTAGTTTAATCGATTTCTCAGAAAAACTTAAATTTTCCTTTTTTCACTACAAGACCTGCTCCGCCAACCATCATAAGAGCACGGTTATCAATCATTTTCTTCATGAATGAAGCTTTTGTACCCATTACTTTTTTGCCGAATACCATGCCTACTGCATCGTCTTCGCCAAGAGAAGCTACTGTACCTTTAATGTCAGGCTTGAACTCTTCCATTTCGCCCTGGTCACGGACTGCAACTGAAATGTTCTTAGCAGCTGTGATACCTTGCTGCATAGCGATTTGAGCTGTAGGAGGGTATGGACGGTTGATTTCTTCGTTGATCACAAGAGAGCAGTCCCCGATGATAAAGACATCATCATGGCCTGGAGCTCTAAGGTAAGAGTCAACTTTTACGCGGCCGCGCATGTTTTCAAATCCGGCTTCTTCTACAATGCTGTTTCCGCGTACGCCTGCTGCCCAAACAACTGTGTCAGCTTTAATTTCTTCCATTACATCGTCTTTTGCAACGATAATGCCGTCTTCAACACATTCTTTAATCGCAGTGCCGATTTTAAATTCAACACCTTTGCGCTCAAGATGATTTACAGCATACTCAACCAGCTCAGGATCAAATCCAGGAAGCGCTGTTGGTGCAGCCTCTACACAGATGATGCGCACTTTCTTATGATCAACATCGTACTCGCGGCAAAGCTCAGGAACACGGTTTGCAAGCTCTCCAAGGAACTCGATGCCGGTGAAGCCTGCTCCGCCCACAACAATTGCAAGACGCTGGTCGCGTTTTACTTCTTCTGTGTTGTAAGTAGCAAATTGATATTCGATGTGCTCGCGCAATTGACGTGCAGCATTAATATTTGTAATGCCGAATGCATATTCTTTAAGACCTTTAATTCCAAATGTCTCAGGATGAGAACCAAGAGAAATAACAAGATAGTCATACTCAAGCTCACCATTTGAAAGGACGATTTTCTTCTCATCTTTGTTGATCGATACAACAGTATCTTTCACAAATTTCACGCGGCTGTTATCGATGACATCTTTTACTTGGTATCTTGCTTTGTCATGATGCAGCGTACCAGCTGATGCCTCGTGAAGCCATGTTGTTTCATAATGATAATCATTTTTGTTCACAAGTGTAAGATCTGCTTCATTTACACCGATCATTTTTTGAAGACGCGTAACTGCCATTAATCCGCCGTAACCTGCACCTAGTACTACTATTTTGGGCTTTCTCAACCGAATCACATCCACCTTTTTTGATTTTTTTGCTGTGAAGGATAGAATAATGTCTATATTCCTTATCTTCCTCCGCTTTACAGCTTTTTATTTTGTTTTCCGCAAAAAAGTTTGTGAAAATGTTCACTTAACTTTTCAGAAAGAAGCAAATAATTAAATATGATAGAAATAATGCCTATATTCCATAATAGCACCTGTACTGATTTTTTCAAGACCAAATTAAAGGATTAAAAACGTTAAGAATTTTACAAAAATAAAAACATTCTCTATAATAATCATAATCAAACAGTGAATGACTCTTTCGCACTGCAGGCGGCTGCCGGCTGAAATGACGAACGAGTGACAATATGTTAACATTAAGAATCATTATCAATTACAATTGGGGGTTATCTTTGTGAAGGAAGACACAAAAGTATACGACATCACGATTATCGGAGGCGGACCGGTAGGATTGTTCACGGCATTCTACGGCGGCATGCGCCAGGCATCTGTTAAAATTATTGAGAGCCTTCCGCAGCTTGGGGGACAGCTCTCTGCCCTTTATCCTGAAAAATACATATATGATGTAGCGGGATTCCCAAAAGTCCTCGCTCAGGAGCTTGTCAACAACTTAAAAGAACAAATGGCTCAATTTGAACCAACGGTTTGTCTTGAACAGGCAGTTGCCGATGTTGAAAAACAGGCAGACGGCGTTTTCAAACTGACAACCGATCAAGAAGTCCATTACTCTAAAACCATCATCATTACTGCCGGAAACGGTGCTTTTCAGCCGCGTAAAATCGAGCTTGAAGAAGCGGCTTCATTTGAAAAATCAAATCTTCACTATTTCATCGATGACCTGAATCAGTTTGCAGGACAGCGCGTACTCGTATGCGGAGGCGGAGACTCAGCAGTAGACTGGTCACTTATGCTTGAACCGATTGCAGAAAAAGTGACCCTTGTCCACAGAAGAGATAAATTCCGCGCCCACGAGCACAGTGTAGAAAATTTAAACAACTCGAAAGTTCAAATCCTGACTCCTTTCATCCCAACTGAACTGACCGGATCAGACAAGATTGAACAGGTCGTATTAGAAGAAGTAAAAGGCGACCGCAAAGAAGTATTGGACGTTGATGCTGTCATCGTAAACTTCGGATTTGTTTCCTCTCTCGGCCCAATTAAAAACTGGGGACTTGAAATCGAAAAGAACTCCATCCTCGTCAACAGCAAAATGGAGACAAATGTTGAGGGCATTTATGCGGCAGGAGATATCTGCACATACGAAGGAAAAGTCAAGCTGATTGCGAGCGGATTTGGAGAAGCCCCAACTGCCGTTAACAATGCAAAAGCCTATATGGATCCAAAAGCAAGAGTGCAGCCTCTTCACAGCACAAGCCTGTTTGAAAAATAAGGGAAATAATGAAGATTGCAGAGAAATTTTTTATTTCTCTGCAATCTTTTTTTATTTGCGTTAATTTTTTGGTTTAATCCAGAAAAAAATGATGAGAGCGGCAAGTTTTACATGCTCACTGCATGATAAGTCAGTTTTTCTGCCAACACTTGAATTTTGCTGCCAGGATTGCCGTTTTATAACCAACTTTTCCCGCTTTACTACCAACTCTTTCTTTTTACTGCCAACTTCCCTTTTTTTACTGCCAACTCTTCCTTTTTAGCAACCAACCACTTAGTTTTTCTCTATCTTTATTTACTGCCAGTTTTGGTTGTAGGGGTTATAAAAATACGGTTGCGGCTGCTGATACCGCTGGCCGTCAAACTGCATCATCCCCTGATCTGATCCGGGCATCTGGCCAAACGGACTTCCCTGGCCTCCCTGCATGCCTCCGCCCTGGCCCATTCCAGGCATCTGGCCGAACGGACTCTGCTGACCTCCCTGCATGCCTCCACCTTGACCCATTCCGGGCATTTGGCCGAACGGACTCTGCTGGCCTCCCTGCATGCCTCCACCTTGACTCATTCCAGGCATCTGACCAGGTGACCCTCCTTGACCGCCTTGTGAGCCTCCGCCCTGACCCATGCCAGGCATCTGTCCAGACGATCCCCCTTGACCGCCTTGTGAGCCTCCGCCCTGACCCATGCCAGGCATCTGTCCAGGCGATCCCCCTTGACCGCCTTGTGAGCCTCCGTTCTGACCCATTCCCGGCATCTCGCCAAATGGGCTCTGTCCGCTTCCGGAACCGCCATTTTGGCCTCCTGTTCCGCCGTTCTGACCCCCTTCAGTTCCGCCTTGCCCTCCGGATCCGCCATTTTGACCGCCGGATCCGCCTTGTCCGCCGTTCTGTCCGCCTTCTGAAGAGCCGCCTTGCTGCCCCTGCTCTGACTGACCGCCTCCATTTTGCCCTTCGCCTTCAGCCTTGGGAGGTTTCTCCATTACTTTAAATGATTTTATATCGCTAACGTTTACTCTGCTTGTAGTTAAAGCAGGAAAAGACAGGATATACGCATCTCCCGACTCTTTGTCTAAGTAAAAAATAAAGGCCTCTTTTTCAGCATCATTTGAAAATGTGAACTTGCCCCATTTATACAGACCTTCATTTAATTCGTCTGTTGAATTCAGACGGTAAGAATAATAGCCGTGATACGGCGTATATGGATGATAATACATACTTTGCTCTGCCCCCTTATCGTTTTCACACCCATACTATATGCTGGGTTTTTGTCCAGTGTCAGAGAAAAGAATCAGGGGTTATTATGTAAAACAAGCAAAAAAAAACATTCCCCTGTCGTTACAGGGAAATGTCCTTTTATCAGCACTCCTCAGGAGTACCAGTATTTGTTGCTGTTCTGAAAGAAGAACCGCAGCCGCATGAAGCAATGGCATTCGGATTGTCGATTGTAAAGCCGCCGCCCATCAGGGACTCTTTAAAGTCAATAATCGTGCCTTTCAGGATAGCCGTACTCTCTTTATCCACTACAACTTTAATGCCGTGAAGCTCAAATTGCGTGTCATCTTCGTTCGGCTCCTGTTCAAAACCCATTCCGTAAGAAAGCCCGCTGCATCCGCCGCCTTTTACGCCTACACGCAGATATGCCTGCTCCTCGCCGTTTTCTTTCATCATGTCTTTTATTTGAAAAGCTGCTGCTTCCGTAATTGTTACTAAATCGCTCATCTTTATTCCTCCTTTGCCGATTATCCAAAGGCTATGCTACCAGTATACCCAATCCGGAAAGAAGTCTCAAATGATTCAGCCTGTCAGCTGCTGTAGTAATAGACTCCTGTACAGATTACCTCAGCTGGTCCTGTCATAAAAACATTTCCTTCTTCAGACCAATTAATAAGCAAATCTCCGCCTGCTAAATGAACCGTCGTATCTTCTCCTCTTTTAGTGAACCCATTTAAAACAGAAGAAACAACGGCGGCACATGCTCCTGTACCGCAAGCCATCGTTACGCCTGAACCGCGCTCCCACACTCTGAAGTGAAGCTCGTTTTCAGATACGACTTCTACAAATTCGACATTCACACTTTCAGGAAATAGAGGGGCTTTTTCAACAACCGGACCAAGGGTTAAAACAGGTGCCGTCTCAATATCATCCACATAAAAGACCAGATGAGGATTCCCCATTGAAACAGCAGTGCCCATATACTGTTTTCCGTTAAATTCAAGAGGTGCGTTTACCGCTCTTTCATCCGGATTTCCCTGCATCGGAATTTCGCTGCGGGTAAGCAGAGGTTCTCCCATGTCAATTGTCACTTTGCTGATAACGGAACCTTCGCCTTCAAGTTTTGCATAGACAAGGCCTGAGAGGGTTTCAATTGAAAACTCTCTTTCTTCTGTCAGTTTATTCTCATACGCGTATTTCGCCACGCAGCGAAGTCCGTTTCCGCAGTTTTTCCCTTCAGAGCCGTCACTGTTGAAAATTCTCATCTTTACGGCTGCTTTATCTGAAGGACAAATGAGGATCATGCCGTCTGATCCTATCCCTGTATAGACATTCGATACCTTTACGGCGATTTCGGATATACGTGATTCTTCAATCTTTTCTTCGAACATATTTACATATATATAGTTATTTCCAAGTGCGTGCATTTTGGTAAAGTTAAATTGGTTCATAAGAGTCTCCCGTTTTTTTTCTTTTTATAAGTATAAAATGCTGGAAACCGGAGCACAATAGAAATATCCCCCGTTTGTTATAGATAATAAAAGCTCCCTGCTTCATGCAGGGAGCTTTTATTCGTTACGGCAGTCTTAAAACATAAACATTCCTGCAATTGCAGCACTCAACAGGTTTGCAAAGCCGCAATCGCAAAAAGCACGGCAACCCCCATTATTCCCCATAAAAAATTCGTCATTTCTTCATCTTAGACAATAAACTTTGATGTGTCTAAATTAACAGCCGATTTCAGCAGTGTCCATATACTTTTGACAAAAAACGATATTCACTACTTGCTACATTTTAGAGCGCTACTGATTAGTTGCCATTATGCAAGAAAGGATACTTAATCTCCTGCACTACTCCGTTTGATGGTCCTGAACTGAGAGATAAGTGCCATCAAAATAGAAAATCCTCCGCTTGATGGTTCCGAACTCACAGATAAGTGACATCAAAATAGAAATTCCTCCGCTTGATGGTTCCGAACCCAGAAATAAGTGACATCAAAATAGAAAATCCTCCGCTTGATGGTTCCGAACTCAGTGATAAGTACCATCAAAATAGAAATTCCTCCGCTTGATGGTTCCGAACTTAGTGATAAGTGAAATCAAAATAGAAAATCCTCCGCTTAATGGTTCCGAACTCACAGATAAGTGCCATCAAAATAAAAAATCCTCCGCTTAATGGTTCCGAACCCACAGATAAGTGACATCAAAATAGAAATTCCTCCGCTTGATGGTTCCGAACTCAGTGATAGGTGCCATCAAAATAGAAAATCCTCCGCTTGATGGTTCCGAACCCACAGATAAGTGACATCAAAATAGAAAATCCTCCGCTTGATGGTTCCGAACTCAGTGATAAGTGCCATCAAAATAAAAAATCCTCCGCTTAATGGTTCCGAACCCACAGATAAGTGACATCAAAATAGAATATCCTCCGCTTGATGGTTCCGAACCCACAGATAAGTGCCATCAAACATAAAAAAACACGCACCGAAGTACGTGTTTTTTAAAAATGCATCTATTAAAACATAGGATTTTCTTCCAGATACTCATAAACGTTCTTTACGAGTTCGTCTGATGTCTCCCCTGTTACAATCTCTCCGTTGACAAGGGCATAGAGTGACGAATAGCATTTGCCGCAGTACCCTAAACACCCGTATTCAATAATATCCAGATTCGGATCTTTTTCGAGCTGTTCTAAAGCAGCTTGGGACCCGTTCGCCAGATTGCTTATGCAAAATTCAATTATTGGTTTCAACCTTATCACCTCGCACCTGCAACCAATGCTACTCTTTTCATGCCCCATCGTCAATATTTAACGTTTTATGATATACTTTTCAGTAAATAACAACACATATTTATAAAAGTGATTTACTATTGGCGGACTTTGCAGATTATTAGATGACTTTTTCATAACATATTGTGGTTTATCTGCAAATTCGTTATACTTTTATATGGCATATTGCAAAGGTTTTCTTATGAATCATCCATAAAATAGATTAGAATATACTCGCTTAATGAGGAGAAAAAGGGGAATCTGCAATGAAGAACTTAGTTATTCTTGGCGGCGGATACGGCGGAATGCGCATCCTTCACAGGCTGCTTCCTGGACAGCTGCCTGATGATGTGCAAATTACACTCATAGATAAAAATCCCTATCACTGCTTAAAAACGGAATATTACGCGCTTGCTGCGGGAACGATTTCAGACCATCACATTCGCGTCGATTTTCCTGAGCATGAGCGTCTGAACACAGCTTACGGGGAAATCACTTCCATTGACCTTCAGGAAAAAAAGGTTTATCTGTCCAATCAGGAACCGATTTCATACGATGATCTGATTATCGGCCTGGGCTGTGAGGACAAGTATCACAATGTTCCGGGAGCAAAAGAATATACACACAGCATCCAGACCATTGACCAGTCACGGGAAACATATCAGCTGCTTAACAACCTGAGCGGCGGAGCATCTGTTGCAATCGTTGGCGCAGGCCTAAGCGGAGTTGAACTTGCCAGTGAGCTCAGAGAAAGCCGCAAAGATTTGAAAATCACATTATATGACCGCGGCAAGAATATTCTCTCAAGCTTCCCTGAACGTTTGAGCAAATATGTACAAGGCTGGTTTGAAGACCATGGCGTGACAATCGTGAACAGCGCGAATGTGACAAAAGTAGAGCAAAACGTTCTCTACAATCATGATGAGCCGCTTACATATGATGCCATCGTATGGACAGCAGGCATTCAGCCAAACAAAGTAGTCAGAGACCTTCCGGTTGAAAAAGACCCGCAGGGAAGGGTCATCCTGACGAAGCAGCATTTTCTTCCTGATTATGAGGATGCTTTCGTTGTCGGCGACTGCGCGAGTCTCCCTCATGCTCCAAGTGCCCAGCTTGCTGAAGCACAGGCCGAGCAGATTGTTCAGGTTCTGCTGAAAAAATGGAATGGTGAAGAACTTCCGCAAAACTTCCCTGCCTTCAAATTAAAAGGCGTGCTCGGATCACTTGGAAAAAAACATGGCTTTGGCCTTGTAAATGACCGTCCTCTGATTGGACGTGTCCCTAGACTATTAAAATCAGGGATTCTTTGGATGTACAAGTATCATAATGGGTAAAGGACAGGATGCAATTCCTGACTGTCCTCAACTAAAAAAAACGCAAGGCAGTCTGCAGCCTTGCGTTTTCTTTGTCTTTTTCACGATGCGGAAACGTAGCCGTGCTTTTCCAATTCTGCATAAATCACTTTTAATTTCGGGCTGCCTTCCCCTACCACTTCTCCATTAATGACGACAAGCGGATAGAAGTATTCATCATTCGCAATCTTTTCTGCAAATTCCTTTTTCTCCGCATCTTCGTGCTCCTGATAAATATCCACATATTCAATATGAAAGGGCTGCTGCGGGAATTTGCGTGAAAGAGCCGCTTCGAGCCATTCGCATGTATCTTTTGTTGAAGGGAGGTTTACACAGCTCGGACAGAGCACTTCAGCACCGTACACAAAAACCTTCAGTCGTTTTTCCATCGTTCTCCCCCTGTTCTTTTCTTTCATTGTAAGGGACAGCGTTCATTTTTGCCACGAAAAATACAGGCTGCTTTCCATTTTTATTCCCGCCGGAATGTGATAAAATGAAACTAATTACAGAATTTGCACCAGTCAAAACAATAGATTTTCACACGTATTTTGAATATAATAGCAAGATAAGGAAGGAGTCGATTTCAAATGACAACAGAAACTCAAATGGTTGAACAAGTTCAGGAAGTACTAGATAAACTACGTCCGTTCCTTCTTCGCGACGGCGGAGACTGCGAATTGGTTGATGTGGAGGACGGTATTGTCAAGTTGCGTCTTCTTGGAGCATGCGGAAGCTGCCCGAGTTCAACTATTACACTTAAAGCCGGTATCGAACGCGCTCTCTTAGAAGAAGTTCCTGGCGTTGTTGAGGTAGAGCAAGTATTTTAATGCAAAAGCGGAAGCGCCTTGATTAGATCCGATAGGCAGATAAGAATCCGTCAGAAAAGTCCGGTTTTGACTTTTTTGGCGGATTTGTTCTGACAGAGGATCTAGGCGCTGGAGCTGGACGTGGATGACTTATGTTGTCCACAAATTTCCATAATAGTGCAAAAAAGATGGTGAGCCCGCTCACCATCTTTTTTTTATTTACAGGTATTTATCAAACCATTCCTTAATATGATTCAGGCGGTCAATTCTGAGCTTTGGATGCCCGCTTCTTGACAGTTCATGGTTCGCTTCAGGGAAACGGACGAGCTTAGTCTCTTTTTTCAGTTGCTTCAGAGCGATGTAAAGCTGTTCTGCCTGCTCAACAGGACAGCGGTAGTCCTTTTCGCCGTGAAGAATAAGAAGAGGAGTCTCGACGTTCTTTACGTATTTTAACGGCGAATGGTGCCACAGCTTCTCGAAATCATCAATCAAATTCCCGCCAAGCTCCCATTCAGTGAAGTAGTATCCGATGTCGCTCACTCCGTAAAAGCTGATCCAGTTGGAGATTGAACGCTGTGTCACTGCTGCTTTAAAACGGTTTGTATGGCCGACAATCCAGTTTGTCATAAAGCCGCCGTAGCTTCCTCCAGTTACACCGAGCCTGTCCGCATCAATAAAATCATACGTGTTCAGCGCATAATCTACAGCACTCATCAAGTCGGTATAATCGCTTCCGCCATAATCTCCCCGGACCTGGTCAACGAAATGCTGGCCGTATCCGTGGCTTCCGCGCGGATTTGTATAAAGAACCGCTTTTCCGCTTGCAGCGAGCAATTGGAATTCATGGAAATAGGTGTTGGCGTACATCGCGTGCGGACCCCCGTGAATTTCAAGAACAAGCGGGTACTTCACGCCTTCCGCGTAGCCTGCCGGTTTCATGATCCATCCGTGAATCTCAAGTCCGTCCTCCGCTTTATATGCAATTGCTTCCGGAACAGAGAGCTCCACTTCGTTTAAAAAAGCTTCATTAATGCTTGTCAGCTGCCTGTTTTCACCTGTGCTGAAATCGAAAAAGTACAGGTCGCTCGGATGATCCGGACGGCTGATGCCAAGGACAGCCGTATGGCTTTGAACATGAACGGACAACCCATAGACGTGCTCGTTTTCAAAGCGGACAGGAACTGTCTGGCCTTCAAGCGAACCGTAGTAAACGCCTGTATTTCCCTGATCCGTCACAATGAAATAAAAGCCCTGGCTGTCTTCCGTCCAGATAAGTCCCGGATAGACACTTCCCGAAATAAAATCTGCCACCGCCGCATCGCTGATATGAACATCCCAGTCTGCAGAATAGCAGGAAAGCTCCCCAGTTTCACGATTAGACAGCCATATTTTTGAAAACGTAGCCCCAAGATATTCTTTTTCATGTCCTAAAAAGGCTACATACCTGCCGTCAGGCGACCAGGATGGATTGCCGTAAAATCCATTGCTGTTTGTCAGTTTTGTCAGGTCCTGCCCGTCAAGAGACAGAATATAGACATCTGAGATCAGGTTTTGGTCAGGATCATCCGTCATATTTGATGTAAAAGCTACGGCCTTTCCATCGGGCGACCAAGCTGCGTCGCTGCAGTCATATTCTCTGAACCCAAGCAGTTTGAGTTCTCCGGTTTCCGCATCTGCAACAGCAAGCTGTCTTTTTTTGTTTCTGACGAAGCCTGAAGCATCCGACTTATATCTCATGTCTTCAACAACGAGCGGTTCCGGCTGCTTTTCCTCTTCTTTCGCTTTTTCCAATGTATCTTCAGGAGCAAGTGCAAGAGAAACAAGGATACTCGCACTATCCGGGCTCCACACAGGCTGGGAAACGGCAAGATGCTCTTCTGTCAGTGCTTTTGCTTCTCCACCTCCTGCTGACATAACGTAAAGCTGATTTTTCCCGCTTCTGTTGGACAAAAAGGCAAGCCTGCTGCCATCGGGGGACCATCGTGGCGATGTGTTTCTGTGTTCACCAAATGTCCATTGAACCTTCTCGCCTGTTTTTAAATCAAGCAAAAACAGGTTTGATATGTAGTGATGTTTTTCTTCCTGAATCGATGTCTCAACGTATACAGCTTTCGTTCCGCAGGGTGACATTTGCGGATCGTTGACAGACTTCAGTTTGTATAAATCTTCTGCAGCAATGACCCTTTTTTCCATTTTCACTCACACCATTCTTTCTCTTAAATTTGCTCTTATTCTATTTATTTCGACAAGCTAAATAGTTTTCCTTCTCCGCCTTTGATTTTAAACTAAAAAAAGCATCCTCATCCTGAGAATGCTTTCAGCCGATCGAGTCATGAACTTGTCCCGCACCTTTTTCATAGTAAACGTTTGCTCCTTCAAGAACGGGTTCAAGCACATCCACTTCACATTTGGGAAATTTCATTTTGAGCACATCTGCAAGGGCCTTCCCTTTGCCTTTTGCAGCAAACGCAAGAACGGTCGGGCCTGCACCGCTTAGGGCAGCACCGTAAGCACCTGCTTCGAGAACAGCTTCCTGCACTCGGGAAAGTTCTTTAATGAGCGTTCCTCTGTAAGGCTGATGAAACAAATCCTTCTGCATCATTTTCCCTGCAAGCGTCCAATTGTTAGAAAGCACGGCTGCGACGAGAACGTTGCTTACTGCACTTGCTTCAACTGCCCCGCTGTATTCAAGGTACCCTGGAAGTACATCCCTCGCATCCTTTGTATAAAGTTTATACGGGGGGACAACCGCAACCAGTTCAACATCCACCTGCTGCACAGACACGAGCTCTGTTTCCTGCTCCTGATGAATACCTACAACCAGACCCCCGTACAGCGAAGCACCTGCATTATCGGGATGACCTTCGATCAGGCTTGCAAAATGAAGCTTTTCTTTCATCGTAAGCTCCAGTCTGCACAGCTCATTTGCAAGCTCTACGCCTGCAACGATGGCCGCGGCGCTGCTGCCGAGCCCCCTTGCCATCGGAATATCGCTCCATACTTCAACTCTGCAGGGTGGAAGCTTTGCATTACAGGTGCCGGCAACCTGCTCAGCCACCTGATAGATCAAATTTTCCTTGCCTTCCGGAATATCCGCCATTTCATCATTCAGGGGAACAAATGTCCAGCTGCGGTCCCTTGTGACATTCAGTTCAAGATATCTGCTGACTGCAAGGCCGACAGAATCAAAGCCGGGGCCGAGGTTCGCCGTGCTGCCAGGCACCCTTATTTTAAGCATGTCACCTTCATTCACCATGCACCGACTCCTTTAAGCTGCTCCATGACAGCACGCTCGTCATTCGGCAGTACGGCAGGCTTTATAGATGAAACATCAATGGCCGTATTCGGATCCTTCAAGCCGTTTCCGGTCAGAACCGCTACTGCCTTTGCTCCTTTTTTATAAACTCCTTTTTTAGCATTTTTAATCAGCCCTGCAATGGAAGCACAGGATGCCGGTTCGGCAAAAATGCCTTCCGTTCTGGCAAGAAGCTGGTAGGCTTCCACGATTTCTGCATCTGTTACTTCATCAATAAAACCGCCTGACTGCTCCGCTGCCTGTACGGCTTTGTCCCAGCTTGCAGGATTTCCGATCCGGATAGCCGTTGCAATCGTTTCAGGCTCTTCAATGATCTGATTCCGTACGATTGCCGCAGCACCTTCCGCCTCAAAGCCATGCATCTGGGGAAGACCTGACTGATGATGCTCGTGATATTCTTTGAAACCTTTCCAGTAAGCTGAGATGTTGCCTGCATTGCCGACTGGAATTGCCAGAACATCCGGAGCTGATCCCAAAGCATCACAAAGCTCGAATGCCGCTGTTTTCTGGCCTTCAAGTCTATAAGGGTTTACAGAGTTTACAAGGGTAATAGGGAGCTTTTCTGACATGCTGCGGACCATTGTAAGTGCCTGGTCAAAGTTGCCCTTGATGGCAATAATTTCAGCACCGTACATAACCGCCTGGGCAAGCTTGCCGAACGCAATTTTGCCGTCAGGAATAACGATGATGCAGCGCATCTTCGCACGCGCTGCATAAGCTGCCGCAGCAGCTGATGTATTCCCCGTTGAAGCACAGATGACTGTATCGCTGCCTTCTTCTTTTGCTTTGGCAACAGCCATGACCATTCCCCGGTCCTTAAACGAACCGGTCGGATTGGCGCCTTCCGTTTTTGCATAGAGTTCAAGACCCAGCTTTTCTGAAAGCACCGGCAGAAACAGAAGAGGCGTGTTGCCCTCGTTCAACGTGAGCAAAGGAGTCTGGTCGTTCACAGGCAGGTAATTGCGGTATTGATTTAAAAGACCTTTCCACATCATGAATATCCGTTCCCTTCTACGCGGTATGAACTCTTAATGCCCTGCACAACTTCAAGGTCAAGCAGGTTTCCGAGAATTTCATCAAAATCTTTATTTGAAGCCTGATGCGTCACAATGACAATTTCAGCAAGACTGCTGTTTTTAAGCGGCAGCTGAAGAATTTTTTCAAAGCTGACCCCGCGTTCTGAAAACAGGGATGTAATTGTTGAAAAAGCTCCGACCTGGTCTTTTACATGAATGCGCAGGAAATGCTGCGCATAAATTTCATCACTCTTCTTGAGCGCCTTTTCATATTGAGGAAGTACGGCACTGCGGCCGTTTACTCCAAGTCTCATGTTCTTCATTACACCGACAAGATCTGAAACAACGGCCGTTGCGGTCGGCAGGCTGCCTGCCCCCGGACCGTAAAACATCGTTTCACCGACTGCCTCACCGTACACATATACAGCATTGTATTCATTGTTTACAGATGCAAGCGGATGGAAGTCAGGAAGAAGTGTCGGCTGAACGCTGACCTCAACTTTGTCACGCGTTCTGTTTGCAATCCCGATCAGCTTCATTGTGTAGCCGAGGCGTTTGCTGTAGCTGATATCCTCATCCGTCACTTCGCTGATGCCTTTTACGCTGACATCCTCTAAATCTACGTGCATAGAAAAACCGAGGCGTGCCAGAATGGCCATTTTGCGGGCAGCATCAAGCCCTTCTACATCTGCAGTCGGATCAGATTCCGCATAGCCGAGCTCCTGCGCTTCTTTCAGCACTTCCCCGTACGGACTGCCCTGCTTGCTCATTTTTGTTAAAATAAAGTTCGTCGTGCCGTTTACGATCCCCATCATTTTCGTAATCCGGTCTGATGCAAGCCCGTCTACTAAACTTCTTAAAATAGGAATGCCGCCCGCGACACTTGCTTCATAGAATAAGTCGCACCCATTCTCAGTCGCAGCATCCAGCAGCTCCGTGCCGTAAACCGCCATCAGATCTTTGTTGGCCGTCACTACGTGCTTTTTCGCCTTCAGAGCCTGAAGGATATATTCTTTCGTATGCTCAACGCCGCCCATCACTTCTATTACAACATCAATGTCAGGGTCCTGGATGACCTCATCTGCATTTTTCGTCAAAAGATCTTTTCCAAACTCAATTTGCCGTTTCTTATCTATATCCTGAACAAGAACTTTTTTCACTTTAACAGGACAGCCTACCTGATGCATCAGCTTATCCTGGTGATCTTCAATAATTTTCACAACGCCGCTTCCGACTGTCCCGAGTCCCAATAATCCAACGTGAATCGCATTCATGATTTCTTCCACTCCCTTGATGTCTTTCTTAGAAATACATTTGTTTATGTATGATAGACATTTTCTATTATTGTCATTATAAACAGTGTGCCATTGCTTATCAATAGAGAATTTTCAGTAATTTTATTGTAATCGCTTTCTTTCCTACTGGACCGCTGTTTATATTTTTTGTAAATCTGGTTGGATTGTCCTCCATTAAAAAAAGCGTGCTGGGAAATTCCCGCACGCCGTTTTTATTCGCGGTCAAGCTGAATGTCGTTCTCGCTTTCGACAACCACATCCATGTGACCCTTCATTTCGAGTTTTTCTTTTTCCCTCATCGCTTCTTCCTCTGTAGGAAAAACAGGGCCGTCGAAAACCCGCTCCATCGTTTCTTTATCCGTATACTGCACTAAAAAACTGTTCACGTCAGATCCCTCCCGTTTTGGAGGTCATATACCCTTTTTCTCTATCGGCTAATCTTAACGGACAGGTGTAAGCGGCTCATTTCCTTCAAGAACCTTTTTAATATTCTCTATGCAGCATGCCATCATGGCAAATCTCGTTTCCCTTGTAGCACTTCCGATATGGGGCAGCGCCACAGCATTCTCAAGCTGCAAAATAGGATGATCTGCACGGATCGGTTCGTTTTCGAATACATCCAGCCCCGCTCCTGCAATCACACCGTTCTGAAGTGCCGCAATCAGGTCTTCCTCGACAACAGTGCCTCCGCGCGAGGTGTTGACGAAAATGGCCTCCTGCTTCATTTTTTGGAAAGCGCCGGCATCAAACATCCCTTTTGTTTCGCTCGTTAATGGCGTCATGCAGACGACAAAATCAGACGCTTGCAGCAGGTCCTCAAATGACCTGTATTCTGCTCCGAGACTTTCTTCAGCCTCCATATCTCTTGAACGGTTATGATACAGAATGTCCATATCAAATCCTTTTGCCCTCTTGGCAACAGCCCGTCCTATATTCCCCATCCCGACAATGCCGATTGTTTTATGATGGACATCTGCCCCAGCAAGCAGCATCGGGCTCCAGCTTGTCCATTTTCCTTCTTTTATGTAAGCTGCCGCTTCAGTCACTCTTCTTGCAGCAGACATGAGCAGCAAAAAGGTTAAATCAGCTGTTGTTTCCGTCAGAACATCCGGCGTATTGGTTATGATGATGCCTTTTTCCTTCGCATATTCCACATCCACATTGTCATAGCCGACAGCAAGATTGGCGATTACCTTTACCCCTTCACACGCATCAAGCAGCTCCTTGTCGACCTGGTCGGAAAGCATGGTCAGCAGAGCATCAGAGGTTTTTGCTTTTTGGAGCAGCAGATCCCTCGGGCATACTTCATCTTCTCTATCCCACATCTCGACATCAGCGAATGTTCTAAGCGCTTTCAAAACTTCTTCCGGAAGCTTTCTCGCAACAAATACAGCCGGCATTTCCATCCTCTCACCCTTTACCATTTTCTTTTATCTTATCATATCAGGGATGAGAGGAAGGAAATAAGCCTACAGCCAGTGAATGGAGGGCAAATAAATTTTTTTCGTTCTCATAGACAAAAGCTGTTCATATGATTTCAAAAATCCTTCGTATCTTGAAGAGTTTTTCAGCATATCTGCAAGCTTCGCCTCATAATAAGGCTTATCCGTTTCAGCAGATAAGTAATAATCTTCAATGCACTCGAAATAATGAATCGGAAGCAGCAGCCTGCTGTAGATCAGCCTCCAGGAAAAAGGCGAAAGCGGCGTTGTCCTGTCATAGTCCTCTAAAAACTGAAAACCATCCTGCCGGAGCAACTCTGGCTCCTCAAAAAACTGGTTTCTCAAGTATTCCGCAATATCCCTGCTGCAATGATCAAACACCCAGTCTGTAGGAACCTTCACCAGACCTGACGACCTCCACGTATGGGAATAAAAGCGATTGTGGCATACTGTCGCAGAATCGATCGGCTGCGGCTCATCATCAAGCTCTGTGTCGACCAAATACTGAATGGCATTCTCTGCAATCCCCATATAATATGGAAACGATTCAGCAAACATCTTCTCAAATGAATCAAGCGGCTGGGAATTCACCTTTCCCCTCCAGAAGCCTTCCAGCTGATCTGTCCGCTTTTCCCAAAGATTTTTCCACTGCCCGATCCGGCTGATTTTAGAAACCTGATACGGATAGCTTCTTGCCTTCTGATGAAAACGCGCAAGCTCTCTGCCCACCTGAAACACCCGCTCGCCCTGAACATATGATGTCTTCAGAATGCCAAATTTCCGTTTTTCCCATTCTATATACAAATTCCCCTGTTTTGTCAGCAAAAAGACGGCCACGAAAGGATCTCCCCGCTCAAGCAGGTACTGGCTCATATGGTAAAGCTCATAAAGCTCTTCATCTTCATAGTGGGAAACCGGCACAATTAAATACACATGCTGATGATGCGAAAACGCATCGTAGTGACCTACCCGGAATGTCTCTCCAATTCTAAGCCCGTACTGTTCCCGAATCAATTTTTCCACCAGATTCTCCCCCCATGTATAAAAAGTCCTTATCCTATCGTAATCGCAACTTAGCCGATTTATGTATAATTTGGCCCTGCGGTTAAACACTTTTTAATGATTGTCAATTTCGTTACACACTAAGAGAGCCATTTGCGTAAAATGGTAAAAAAGATTGGGTGAAATGGATGAAAGATAAAGAACAGATGGACATAGTCGAAAAAACAGCACGTCAATGGCTAACAGACCGCGGAGTAACACTAAATGACATCGCAGAACTCGTATATTTCCTGCAAGTCAAATATCATCCTTCATTAACAATCGATCAATGTTTGGAAAATATAGATCGAGTCCTTGCAAAACGCGAAGTTCAAAATGCCATCCTTACCGGCATTCAATTAGATATCCTGGCTGAAAAGAAAATGCTTGAAGAACCCCTCCAAGCCATCATCGAAAGTGACGAAAGCCTGTACGGGGTTGATGAAATCATCGCGCTCTCAATCGTCAATATCTACGGGTCAATAGGATTCACCAACTACGGATACATTGATAAAGAAAAACCGGGCATCCTTAAATTCCTGAACGATAAATCATCCGGCATGGTCCATACCTACCTTGATGACATCGTTGGAGCCATCGCGGCCGCTGCTTCAAGCCGATTGGCGCATAGGGCAAAGAATACCGAGTAAAAAGAAATGCGGAATCAGCCGGTTAGCTCCGAAAGTCAGATAAGAAATCCCCCGAAAAGTCCGGTTTTGACTTTTTGGGGGATTTTGTTCTGACAGAGGAGTTGGCTGATGGAGCTGGACACCACGAAAAGCGGAATCAGCCGGTTAGCTCCGAAAGTCAGATAAGAAATCCCTCGAAAAGTCCTGTTTTGACTTTTTGGGGGATTTTGTTCTGACAGAGGAGTTGGCTGATGGAGCTGGACACCACGAAAAGCGGAATCAGACAGCCTAAAAAAATGAATTTGCAAAAAAAGCACGCCTAATTAAAGACGTGCTTTTCACATTATATTTTATCAAACCACTCAGAAAGAGATTCAACCGTATACGTAGGCTTTTCATTATAGTTCACAAGGTGCTCCCGCAGAGTTACGCCAGTATGGACAAGCAGGGTATCTAGGCCTGTATTCATCCCCGCTTTAATGTCAGTATCGTAATTATCCCCTACCATCAGCGTTTCCTCAGGTTTTGTGCCGAGCACTTTCAAAGCCTGCTCCATAATAATGCTTTCAGGCTTGCCGATAAAGATTGGATCTACAGTTGTGCTGACAGCGATGACAGACGTGAGAGAACCGTTGCCAGGCAAAAGGCCGCGTTCTGTCGGAATCGCAATGTCCCCGTTTGTAGAGATGAACGTCGCACCATTGCGGACGGCAATGCAGCCGAGAGCAAGTTTCTCATAAGTGATTTCCCTGTCAATTCCCGATACTACAAAATCAGGGTTTTCATCTACAAGCTGCAGACCGCGTTCGATGAGAGCTTTTTGAATTCCCTCTTCGCCGATGACATACACGGATGCATCCGGTTTTTTCTCCCAGATAAAATTGGCAGTTGCCTGGCTTGTTGTAAACACTTTATCTTCACTTGCAGGAATGTCAAACGTGTTGAGTTTTTCTGCTACCTGCTGGGGTGTTCTTGATGAATTATTGGTCACAAACAGATAGGGAATCTTTTTCTCAATCAGCAATTTGACAAAGTCGCTTGCTTCTTCAATCCGCTCTTTGCCGCGGTACATCGTGCCGTCGAGGTCAATTAAGTAGCCGTTGTATGTTTTCAAAGTGTGTGCACTCCCTGTATATAAAAATAAGACGCAATATCATCATTGCGTCTCTTCATTATAATCCGCCCGTTTGTTAATGTCTAAAAGCAGAGACGGGTCCGAGTTCATTTTCCAGATAGGTTCTTACGCGGGCCGGAAACGAAGCTAGCACGTCTGCATGCTCCTTTAGGCAGTGTGTTAATTCCCCATGGTTAATCCCCAGGTATTCCTGCACCAGCTGCTTGCGGAAACCGATCACTGCTTTGAGACCGTCTGCTTCATCAGCCCCGATTACTTTTTCATCGAGCATAATGTCGATTATATCTTCATAGCTCCCGGGGTCACGCATGATAAATCCGTCAATGATGGCATTGCCTGTATCCAAAATGGCTTCAATCAGCATGTGGGCAAGCCGTTCAAGCGCTTTCAATTCAAGGTCAGTGTTCCAGTTCTTCTGCTCAGAAAAAAGAGTCAGGTTTTTTTCATAATAAACAAGCGTTTCTTCTATCTTTTCACGGTCGACAAAATACATCCCATTACACTCCCAGCACAGTTGAATGCTTTTATTTTACCACATTCACAGCACTTTGTTTCAGGATTGGATGACGTCTGCTATTATTAAGGGACAAAGATACATGAGAGGGGATTTACGGATGTCTGAACGATTTTTTTTATATGATGATACGGTTGAAACAAAGACACGATTTGTCAGCTTTATGGGAGAGAACAGCCGGTTTGACCTGGCGATTGTCAGATCCGACCGTTATTACGGGAAGCACCTTGTCCTCAACCTGCTCAGCAGCCGCTTTGCCATTATCGGCGAAGATGATTTGAATGAGCCGGGTTATATTGAACATGCTTACGGCCTTGATGAAAATGAGGCAAATGAACTTAGAGAATTTTTGTATGAAATTGTCTGATTAAGATGTGTCCTGCTTTTGCACAATAAGAAAAAAAGCAGGTGATCTGAATGGATGATAAAGAAAAACGGGAGTATACGGATTTTTCGAATGTGGAAAGCATGCGGAATTTCATCCTGCCGGAAATTACGCCGGAAGGCCCTTACGGCGCTCCAAGAGGAAAGAATACGCCGGTAGAGAATAAAAGCACGGAGTGGAAAGAAGGCCAGCGCTATTACAGCGCGTTTAACTATGAGTTCAAATCTCTTCATCAGAATCTGCCAAGGCAGTATCCCGGAGCACATCCGACTCATGATGATCCGGAGAAAAATGAAGTGCCTCCCTATACAGCCAAATAGAAAAAATACAAGCCGCTGTTATACGCAGCGGCTTATTTCTTTATTCGTTTCAAAACGAAATGCGCACAGCCGAAATTACAGTACTCAAATATGTACTCGTCAAGCGTGCTGATTTTCGTGTCATAGGAAGCTTTTTGGTTCTGATCATCAAAAAAGCCTTTCAGCCTGAGCTGATTATAGCCCCAATCCCCCACGATGTAATCGTACTTGTTCAGGATCTCAGAGTAGCGCGCTTTGAATGCTTCTTCATTAAAGCCGTTTCGCTCGTCCTTAATCAATTCAAAAGTATGATTTTGAACAGTTATCACAACTATCACCTCTCAACCGCATTATTTACTATCATAATCGATTTCCCCATCAATTGCTAAGAAAGTTTGGATATGTTTTGGCAAACCTAAGGTTACGGAGGTGTTTGCGATGAAGAAAATCGCGTTCACGGCATCCATAATCGGGATGGCCATCATCACGGGATGCCAGAATACAGCTAGTGAAAACGACCTTTTTGAAGAAAGCGGAAATACGGTCAATGTCAACGACCGCAACGAATTGTACAACGAAGACGGGATGAAAAAAGGAGAGAAGAACACAACTTCAAACTTTGGGTATGTCCGTCACGAAAAAAGCAACCTCGCCAGAGATATTGACTACAATAAAGTTCCCGGCATCGACCATGAGCAGCTGGCAAATGTGATATCAGATCTTGTGATCCAGCTGCCTGGTGTAGAGGACGCTGCAACCCTTGTGACAGATGAAGAAGTATTAATTGCCTATGAGGCGGAGAAAAACAGAGACCGATTTGAAACCGCAGATATGGTAAAAAAAGCAGCAATATCCGCCATACCAAGGTATTATCATGTCTATGTCTCAGACCAGCCGGGGATGATCAAGCAAATTGAAGGCTATTCGGGCCTTGACGCCAACAGCCGTGACATTGACGAAATCATCAACAGCACAATCAAAGAAATGCTCAAATCCCCTCAGGGACGCAAGCTCAACACCGGCGAAAACCCTAATGGTGAAGGCTACGGGGAAACAAACGAAGAGCTTGACCAAGACATGAAGGATAAGTATCAGGAGACTAGATATAAATAAACGCAAAAACCCGCAGCTATGCGGGTTTTTCTCATAAAAAGCTATTAAGCCTGAGCCTGTCTCGCTTTCGTTGCAGCGTTGACCTGCTCATCTGCATGATAAGAAGACCTTACAAGCGGTCCTGCCTCACAGTGGCTGAAGCCTTTGCTCATGGCGATTTCGCGGAGTTCTGCGAATTCTTCCGGCGTGTAGTATTTGATGACTTTAAGATGCTTTTTGGATGGCTGGAGATACTGGCCGATTGTCATAATATCTACATTGTTAGCGCGAAGATCATCCATTGTTTCAATAATCTCTTCTTTTGTTTCTCCAAGGCCGATCATCAGACTTGATTTAGACGGGATATCAGGCTGCATTTCTTTTGCACGGCGGAGAAATTCCAGGGAGCGGTCGTACTTGGCGCGGGCTCTGACTCTTGGAGTAAGGCGTTTAACCGTCTCAATGTTATGGTTTAGAATATCAGGTCTTGCGTCCATAAGAATTTTAAGATTTTCTTCAACTCCGCCCATATCTGATGGAAGAACTTCAATTGAAGTGAACGGATTTTTGCGGCGGACAGCGCGGACCGTCTCAGCGAATACATTGGCACCGCCATCGCGGAGGTCATCTCGTGCAACCGCTGTAATGACTGCGTGCTTCAAATTCATAAGGGCAACTGAATCAGCTACTCGTTCTGGCTCTTTAAGATCAAGCTCGTTTGGAAGACCTGTTTTGACCGCACAGAATCGGCATGCACGCGTACAAACGTCCCCGAGGATCATGAACGTCGCCGTTCTTCTCACAGCCCAGCATTCGTGGATGTTCGGGCATTTTGCCTCTTCACAAACGGTGTGAAGATTATTTTCGCGCATCATTTTTTTAAGGCCTGTGTAATTTTCATTGGTGTTCAGTTTTATTTTTAGCCAGTCAGGCTTTCTCAGGTATTCTTCTTTCTTAGCCATCTGAATCATCTCCAGTATGTATAGTCAGGTTTCTCTAGGCAAAATAATCAGGAAAAAAGGAATATTCGCTTAAAACGTACACTTGTCACTTTAACATAACAGAGTACGGTTCTACAAGGATAGAGATTGGATCAATTACTAACATTTTCTACATATGAATTCTTCCTGAAACACCAAACTAAGGTTATGAAATTGGGTAAAGGAGACCGGTAATGTGAGAAAAATGTTGACCCTGTTTAGTGTATGTTTTCTTTGCTTTATTCAGCCGCATTCTGTCCTTGGATCAGAGAAAAGCACAGAACAAATCAATCAGGAGAGAATGATTCTGTTTAAAAATGCAGAGACCATTACTCAGATTCCCTGGTATGTGCTGGCCTCTGTTGATCAATATGAGCGCAATGTAAGAAGAACACGCAGTGATATTCCGAAAGCGAAGGGCGTAATTGGCATTTATATTCGTCCAGAATTATGGGCCGGCATCCAAAATCCAAATCAGTCTGACACAAACCCGGCAAGCATTGCCCTGTTTGGCGGGCTTGGCATTGACGGAAATGGAGACGGAAGAGCAGATCCCGAAAATGATGAAGATGTTCTTTTATCCTTTGCCGATTATCTCCTTTCGTATGGAACTGATTTTGAAAACATTAAAATCGGGCTTTGGGATTATTACCAGCGTGATAAATCCATCGGTTTAATTTCAGGTCATATGAAGCTTTTCAAAAAATACGGCAGGCTGGATCTGGATCAGCATGCGTTCCCGGTTCCCATCAGATTTAATTACAGCTACAAAAACACTTGGGGAGATGCCCGCGGATGGGGCGGCAGAAGGATCCATGAAGGAACCGACATTTTTGCAAATTATGGTGTTCCTGTTCGTTCCACCTGCTATGGCATCATTGAAATGAAAGGGTGGAACATGTTTGGCGGCTGGAGACTCGGCATTCGTGACAGCACCAATACGTATCACTATTTTGCTCATTTAAATGGGTTTGCAGACGGTCTTGAAGTGGGGCAGATTGTTGAGCCCGGCCAGCTCATCGGCTCTGTAGGAAGCTCAGGCTACGGCCCTCCAGGCACATCCGGCAAGTTTCCCCCGCACCTTCACTACGGAATGTACAAGGACAATGGACGAACAGAATGGTCGTATGATCCTTTTCCGCAGCTCAAGGTTTGGGAACGCGCCGAGTACAGAAAGCGTAAATAAGAAACGGGCCAGCCCTTTTAAGGACTGGCCCGAACACTTTATGACTTTTTGGCCTTCACAACTGCATGTGCAATGCTCGCTGCAAGACCTCCCCAAATCACAACAATACCGATTACCATCATTGTAATAGCTCCACCGCTCATCAGCGTGATACCTCCTTATCAGCCGGCAGCTCAATTGTATCCTTCTTCCATGAAATAAAGGAGAACAGAATGCCTACGATTAATGCTCCAGCTGCAACGAGCCAGCCTGAGTATAGAAGGAATTCGCCGGAGTAAGCTCCTCCGCCGTATGGCTCAGCTCTGAGTTTGTCAATCATCATGTAGCCAAGGACGATTGGAGTGATGACTCCTAAACAGACCTTCCACCAGGAACCTAACTGAATGTCAGAAATCTGATTGGCATGCTGCTGCAGATCTGTTGCCTGTTTAAGAATCCAGATGACTACAATAACTTCCACAAATCCTGCAAGTGTAACACCAAAGCTGTTGATAAACTCATCCGCTACATCAAGGAAGTTGATGCCGCCTCTTGTTGCGAAAAGCAGAGAAATAACAGCTGAAATTCCTCCCCCAATCGCAACAGCTTTCGTTCTTGAAATCTTAAATTTGTCCTGTACCCCTGCTACAAATGTCTCAACAATAGAAATCAGTGAGGTTAATCCCGCAAGTGTTAATGAAGCGAAGAACAAGAAACCAAACAGTCCGTTGAATGCCGGGAATTCATTGATAATTTGCGGGAAAACCACAAATGCAAGACCGATTCCTTTTGAAACGACTTCATTTACCGGAACCCCCTGCTGCATCGCCATAAACCCAAGTGCACTGAAAACCCCGATTCCTGCAAGAAGCTCAAATGCAGAGTTCCCGAAGCCGGTGATGAACGCATTGTTTGTTATATCCGATTTCTTAGGAAGATAGCTCGAGTACGTAACCATAATGGCAAATCCAATCGATAAACTGAAGAAAATCTGTCCGTATGCTGCGATCCAGACCTTTCCGTTTAACATCATGTCCCAGTTAGGCTTAAAGAATGCTTCAAGACCCTGAGCTGCGCCATCAAGCGTTAATGCACGGATTACGATAATTAAGAATAAGACCACTAGTGTAGGAATGAAAATTTTATTTGCCAGTTCAATTCCTTTTTTAACGCCGGCAAACAAAACACCGAGAGTTACAACCCACGTGATCAGCAGCGGCAGAAGCACGCCTGGAGCGAAACCGCCGAGTTCACCTGGAGCTGCTGCCTGAAGATAGTCACCAAACAGGAAACCTTCCGTATCATCTCCCCAGGCGAGATTCAATGAAAAACCGCTGTATGAAATGGCCCATGCGATTATAACAGAATAGTAAGTAGAAATGACAAATGCTATACCGACCTGCCACCATCCGAGCCATTCAAACTTCTTGCTTAATCGTGCATACGTTAAAGGTGCAGAACCGCGGTACTTGTGACCGAGAGTAAATTCCATTACAAGCAGGGGAATACCTGCTGTCAGCAACGCGAAAAGGTACGGGATGAAAAAGGATCCTCCACCGTTTTCGTATGCTACTCCAGGAAAACGCCAGATGTTTCCAAGTCCGATTGCTGATCCGACAGCCGCTAAAATAAAGCCTGCCCTTGTTCCCCACTGTGGACGATTATCCATTCGTGTAAAGCCCCCTTTAGCCTCTCCTTCCGTATTCGGAAGAATAATAATTTTTATTATTTTCTGATATTTCAGTATAACTATACATAGTATAATCGGACATTATGCCTAAGTCAAAATGATTTTTAAAATTTATTATTGTAAGATGATAAACCTGTCATATTTTCTCTCAAAAAAAAGCAGAGTCCGCATGAACTCTGCCTTTTACCATATATTTATACATGTTTTTCCTTTTAAATAAAAATAAGGATAAAGTCTATTAAAAGTACAATGAATGTAAAAGGTCCCAATACGGTGATTCCGGAGAGAACAGAGGAGACTGCGGTTTTTAGCTTTTGAAGAGAATTTGGATAATGCTTCACCGTCAGCAACAGCCTCAATTTCCGCTGGATTCAACCGGCACATCAAGCGCAGGAGGAGAGCTTCCGCCGCCCCCGTTGTAATAGCTTGGCACCTGTCCCTGGACAGCTTTAATCGCAATCGGGATGTTGTTTCTAACTGTGGCTGTTCTTGTGGAAAACGGAATGACAACCTCGACATTCACCTCGATTTCAACGGCTATTTCAATCAGGGCATTGTTAATGCCATACTGCTGAATCGTTTCTTTCACATCTGTCTGCACCTCGCCGACAACATAAAAGCGGACAGGCACTTTCGGACCGAGGTTTCCAATCAGGGCATTATTCGTTGCCTGGCCAAGCGGAATTGAGTAGATGATTCCCTCGCCCTGTTTATCTTTAGTAAGAAGCTCACCTTCCGGAAGTTCTAATGCGTCAATATTCCCTTTGGATGCTTCTCTTAAATTCGCCTGAATTTTATCGGTTGTCTTGGCAAGCACGCTTCTGACAAACTTGGCGTTAAAATCGATCGTCGTAACATTTCCCTTTTCATCTGTATCTACGACAAACATTTCTTCTGCGTCCACATCTTCTTTAATATCTTTATTAATCGCATTCTGAATGACAAGTGTCGCAATCCGTTTTGTTTCGGTTTCAGCTACCGTCATTAAGGTCGGTTCAATTCCCTTATTAACAATCCACAGCCCTGCAGCTGTAGATAAGATAAAAAAGACCAGTGAAAGCAGGAAAACATATCTGAAAGGAAGCGGCCCCTTTTTATGAGGACGGCTGCGGAATCTGGCCAAAAATAAATCCCCCCTTTACAAGCTATATTTATGCATGCAAGGCGGGATGTACGCTATTTTTTTGAAGTTATCATTTAGAACCATGCTGTTTATACAGTTCGTCTCAGATCATTCTCAATAATGCATCTCTTCCGCTCATTCCTACGTGGATACCGCGGTTTTCGGCTTCAAAAGTGATGGATTCAAGCGGAGCATCAAGAAGCTGTTCGATCGTCCGGACGCCGACTGCTCTGCCTGCAATAATTCCCCGCTCTTTCAGTTTTTCATTCAGCAGCGCTACATCGAGTGCGCCGCACATAATGTACCCTTTGTCGCTTGTAACAGCCATGAAATTTGTTTTAGGCAAAGCAACCGTAATAGCTGTAAATTGATGACTTCCAATCATAATAGGTGTCATGGATACCATCGTTCTTTCACACTCCCTTCCTTCTGTAATTTATGAAGGCAGAAGGCATTGAGTGTGAAAACTAGGCATTCTTGTACGAATGTCCCTGTTTCAGCTTCCAGGCAAGGACATCACGCAGCATTTCAGGCATATAATAGGTTTTCTTTTCTGCATGGTAAATGGAAGGGTACAGCACACCCAGAGTGAACATATCCACTGTCGCAACCTCATATGTGCGGTCGGGATCAAGCGGTTCTCCTTGTATAAGGATGCCCGTAATGTGCTTTAAACCGTCTGATTTCTGCTCACTGCGGACCTCGATTCCGTCAAAAATCATCCGTCCCATTACTTTCCCCCTGAATCCAAGCCCCTTCAATCTTAGCTGTTCGATTTTTTCCGTCCGTGATTCTGCAATCACTTCTTTCAGGACATCTCCCTTTAACTGCACTTTGCAGGGATTGATTGGATGCGGGCAGATCCTATGCAGGTCTTTTCTCGTCACTGAGCCTGCTTGTAAAGGTTCAAGCAGCAGCCCGGCGTTAACCATGCTCACATCGCCTTTGCACCACTCCTTAACGGCTGTTGCCAGGAGGGCTGTAAAATCAGATGGGCCAAACCAATCAAGCGTGAGATCCCGCTTCAGCATAGTTATTTCCTCTGACAGAATGCTGTCGCTTTTTACTCTCTGCTCGTCTAGAAACGTTTTCACCACTTCACATTCCGGCTCTGCTTCAACCGGAATGACAGTTGCTGTTTTTGATAAAAGCGTGTCTCCGTCAACTGATAATGCCACATGACCGATCAAGCTGCAGTTTTTTCCTGCACCAGTGAGCAGCACACTGTTCACCAGTTTCCCTTTTTCCAGAACATGATGGGTGTGGGCACCCAAAATGACGTCAATTTCAGGGAATTCCGCAGCCAGGAGTTCATCGTCATTAATCCCTAAATGAGAAAGCAAAATGATGACATCCGCCTGGTCTTTGATCAATTCCATCGTTTCGCGAAGGCTCTGAAACGGATCGGTCACTTTCCATCCGAGAAGCTGATAAAACTTTTCATAAAAGACGCTGACACCAAGAACGGCAGCTCTAGTTCCGTTTGCAAAAGAGAAGATTTTAAAAGGCTCCACCCAGCGGGGACGCTCCCCTGACTCTGTATAAAGATTTGAAAGAATGACCGGAAAAGCTGCCCGGTCATATAAAGTATCCAGAGCATCATGCGGCAACGTAATCCCCTCATTATTGCCGATGGTCACAGCGTCATACTCCAAGTCATTCATAAGCTCTACATTTGACTTCCCATTCGTAGCTTCCGTGATTGGATGTACCCGGTCAAGATGGTCTCCGACATCAACAAGCAGCATTTCTTCTCCATGTTCTGCATGCTCTTTTTTCATCCGCTTCAAGTAATGAGCAACCTTAGGCCAGTTCTCAAAATAACTGTGCAAATCGTTTGTATGATATAAATGAATGGTCTCAGCCATTAATAGTCCCCTTTTCAAAAAGGTGTGTCAATTCTAGAAAACACCTTCATAAATCAGTTTAAGTCCCGCAAGGATCAAGACAATCCGCAGCAGACTGATGAGCGCTTTTCCAGAAAGCTTTGAGGCAATCAGCGCACCGGCTTTTCCCCCTGCCCAGGCGCCCGGTATTAAAGCAAGTGCAAACAGCCAGTTTATATTTCCAAGTGCCGCATGCATAACCGAGCTTGATAGGCCAGAGAGAAAAATAATAAACATAGACGTTGCAACAGCAATATGGGCCGGGAAGAAAAAGAGAAGAATCATCGCAGGCACCATCAGGGCACCGCCGCCAATGCCAAAAAGACCGGACAAAAAACCAACGCCAAATGAAATGATGATGGCTGGAACAGGTTTATAAAAATAGACTCCGTCTGCACCTTGCTCATCTTTATATGTACGGACAATTTCTTTTTCCGAGGGCTGTCTCGCACTCGGCTTGAGTCTGTCCCTGAACATCAGCAAAACAGAAACGAAAATCATAAATAAACCAAAATACAGGGAAAAAGAATCCGCGTTTAAATATTGATTCACATATGCTCCAATGATTCCACCGGGCCCGCTCCCGATAAAGAAAATCAGTCCGCTCCTGTAATCCACTTTTTTCTTTTTCATATAAGCGAGTGTAGAGGAAAGGCCTGTGAAAATCACAACAAGGAGAGAAGTCCCGACCGCTGTCTGGGGGGAAACTCCTTCAAAAATCGTAAAAAAGCCTGATGAAAACAGCATGGCCGGAACGACAATAATGCCTCCCCCAAGACCGACAAGACTGCCGATTGTACCTGCTATAAAGCCTATGAAAATAAGGAAAATCCATTCCATCTAAGCAACCCGCCTCTTTCTATTCTCCGCTGAACAAGTCCAGCTGCCTTGGCGCGAGACCCTCATAGTCAATCTCCATCAGCTTTTGCATCTGCTTCGCATTGTCAGCTGCATCTCCGCCGGAATTATTATTAAAGAGGAGAAAAATATCTTCTGTTTCCTCCTTGAGTTTTTCAATGGATTCAGCCCATTGATTCAGCTCAGCCTCATTGTACCTGTATAAGTATCTCACTTCCCGCCACTCTTCCCCTTTGGCAGGCTTCGTCCAGCCATGAACATTTCTGCCGTGCATCCGGATCAGGGTTTTACCTGAGTCCGTTGCCTTAACGACTGCCGGAACAGATCCGCTGCCGGCCTGCGGCTCATCGCATATACTGTGGATCCACTTTTCATTCCGCATAAAAGAGAGCGTTTTTTCTCGTGTTTCCGGAGTGAACCATGACTGATGCCTGAACTCAAGAGCAACCGGAACGTCTCCCATTTGCTCGCGGCACCATCTTAAATAGGTCACATTCTCCTTTTTGCAGTCAAACCACGGCGGAAACTGAAAAAGCACCATTGCAAGCTTTCCCGCTCGTATGTAGGGTTCAATAGAACGGAGAAAAGCCGCGAACATCTCTTCTTTTGAATCAAAGGGAATGTCCCCGCGCTGATGGCCAGTCATCCCCTGATAAGCTTTTACTATAAATTTGAATGACTCAGGAGTATCACTCACCCATTTTTCTGCATTTCTTACAGGCTGAACCGCATAAAAGCTGGCATCCACTTCAACTGCCGGAAAATGGGCCGAGTACTCCTTCAGTTTCTCTCCTGCTGCAATTCCGTTAGGGTACAGAGCATCATGGTCTCCCCAGCCCGTCAGTCCAATATAGATCAAACTGCGTTCAGCCTCCTTTTCGTACGTATCAGTTCTTTTATGATACTACATGGAGGAGAAATTTTCATGCTGGATGGTCTTTGCTGCTTATTGGTAGAGCTGATTAGGGGTTGGAATACTGTGAAATATGCGTGAGCTGGTTTTAGAACACTTTCATGGGTTCAGCACTTCGCTTAAGTGCGCTTGTCCTGGTTTTAGAACACTTTCACGGGTGCTTCACTTCGCCTATGTGCGCTTGTCCTGGTTTAAGAACACTTTCACGGGTGCTTCACTTCGCCTATGTGCGCTTAGCCTGGTTTAAGAACACTTTCACGGGTGCTTCACTTCGCCTATGTGCGCTTGTCCTGGTTTTAGAACACTTTCACGGGTGCTTCACTTCGCCTAAGTGCGTTTAGCCTGGTTTAAGAACACTTTCTCGAACGCTGTGCTTGACCTAAGTGCGCTTAGCCTGGTTTAAGAACACTTTCTCGGACGCTGTGCTTCGCCTAAGTGCGCTTACCCTGGTTTAAGAACACTTTCACGGATGATGCGCTTCGCCTAAGTGCGCTTATCACGGTTTTAGAACACTTTCTCGGATGATGCGCTTCGCCTAATTGCGCTTATACTGGTTTAAGAACACTTTCTCGGACGCTGTGCTTCGCCTATGTGCGCTTAGCCTGGTTTAAGAACACTTTCTCGAACGCTGTGCTTGACCTAATTGCGCTTATACTGGTTTAAGAACACTTTCTCGGACGCTCTGCTTCGCCTAAGTGCGCTTGTCCTGGTTTAAGAACACTTTTACGGATGCCGCACCTCGCCTAAGTGCGCTTATCACGGTTTTAGAACACTTTCTCGAACGCTGTGCTTCGCCTAAGTGCGCTTACTCTGGTTTAAGAACACTTTCTCGGACGCTGTGCTTCGCTTAAGTGCGCTTAGCCTGGTTTAAGAACACTTTCACAGATGCTGTGCTTCGCCTAAGTGCGCTTATACTGGTTTAAGAACACTTTCACGGGTGCTTCACTTCGCCTAAGTGCGCTTACCCTGGTTTAAGAACACTTTCTCGGATACCGCACCTCGCCTAAGTGCGCTTGTCCTGGTTTAAGAACACTTTCTCGGACGCTGCGTTTCGCCTAAGTGCGCTTATCACGATTCTAGAACAACTTTCTCTGATGCCGCACCTCGCCCAAGTGCGCTTAGCCCAGTTATAGAACACTTGTACCTTCAGTTCCATCCAAAAAGCTAAACAAAAAGCCCGCCTTTAAAAGGCGAGCTTTTTTCGTTTCTATTAACCGATTGAACCTTCCATCTCGAACTTAATCAGACGGTTCATTTCAACGGCATATTCCATTGGAAGTTCTTTTGTGAATGGCTCGATGAAGCCCATAACGATCATTTCAGTTGCTTCTTCTTCTGAAATTCCGCGGCTCATCAAGTAGAATAATTGTTCTTCTGATACTTTTGAAACCTTCGCTTCATGCTCAAGCGAGATGTTATCGTTGAAGATTTCGTTGTAAGGAATCGTATCAGATGTTGACTGGTTATCCATGATCAGTGTATCGCACTCAATGTTGGAGCGTGCGCCTTCAGCTTTGCGGCCGAAGTGGACGATTCCGCGGTATGTTACTTTACCGCCTTGTTTTGAGATTGATTTTGACACGATCGTAGAAGATGTGTTTGGTGCAAGGTGAATCATTTTTGCACCGGCATCCTGATGCTGGCCTTTTCCTGCAAGAGCGATTGACAGCGTCATGCCGCGTGCGCCTTCGCCTTTTAGGATGACCGCAGGGTATTTCATTGTCAGTTTAGAACCGATGTTTCCGTCGATCCATTCCATCGTTGCGTTCTTTTCGCAGACTGCACGCTTTGTTACAAGGTTGAAAACGTTGTTTGCCCAGTTTTGAATCGTTGTATAACGGCAGTAGCCGCCGTCTTTAACGATAATTTCAACAACGGCACTGTGAAGTGAGTTCGTTGTGTAAACTGGTGCTGTACAGCCTTCAACATAGTGAACGTGTGCACCCTCATCAACAACGATCAGTGTACGCTCAAACTGACCCATGTTTTCAGAGTTGATGCGGAAGTACGCTTGAAGCGGAGTATCCACTTTCACGCCTTTAGGAACGTAGATGAACGATCCGCCGGACCAGACAGCCGAGTTCAAAGCTGAGAACTTGTTGTCTGTTGGAGGAATGACTTTTCCAAAGTGCTCTCTGAAGATGTCTTCATTTTCTTTAAGTGCTGTATCTGTATCTTTAAAGACGATGCCAAGATCTTCAAGGTCTTCTTTCATGTTGTGGTAAACAACCTCAGATTCGTACTGGGCTGATACACCTGCAAGGTATTTTTGCTCAGCTTCAGGAATTCCAAGTTTGTCAAACGTACGCTTGATTTCTTCAGGAACCTCATCCCATGAGCGCTCTGACTTCTCAGACGGCTTTACGTAATACGTAATTTCATCAAAGTTAAGAGCTGCCATGTCTCCTCCCCACTGAGGCATTGGCATGCTGTAAAAATGCTCAAGAGATTTCAGGCGGAAATCAAGCATCCATTGAGGCTCGCTTTTCATACGTGAAATTTCTTCAACGATTTCTTTTGTCAATCCGCGTTTTGAACGGAAAATTGAGACGTCTTTGTCTGCGAATCCATATTTATAATCGCCGATATCCGGCATTTTTTTAGCCATCCGTATTCAACTCCAATCATAGTTGATGGAAGTTTCTCCATCATTGTAAGCAGGAGCGGGCAAGCTCTGAGCTGCCCGTTTTCCTGTTCAGCTGTTTTGAACGCCTTTTTCCATGGCCTTCCACGCAAGAGTTGCACATTTAATGCGGGCAGGGAATTTCGCAACACCCTGAAGCGCCTCAATGTCCTCAAGTTCAATGTCATCATCGTATTCTTTCCCCTGCATCATATCAGAGAAAATTTTTGACAGTTTAAGCGCGGTTTCAACAGACTGGCCTTTAATGGCCTGTGTCATCATAGAAGCAGAGGACATGGAAATGGAACAGCCTTCCCCGTCAAACTTGGCATCTTTTATCTCGCCGTCTTCAATTTGAAGGGTAAGGCGGATACGGTCGCCGCATGTAGGGTTGTTCATATCGATTGTTAAGCTATCTTCGAGTACACCTTTGTTCCGCGGGTTTTTGTAATGGTCCATGATGACCTGGCGGTACAAGGTGTCCAGGTTGTTAAAAGACATTTGTAAAGTACTCCTTTGTTTTAACAATTCCTGCAACAAGCTTATCGATTTCTTCTTCTGTATTGTACAGGTAAAAACTTGCACGTGCAGTAGAAGAAACATTCAGCCATTTCATAAGCGGCTGTGCACAATGATGTCCGGCACGCACTGCGATGCCTTCTGCATCAAGCACTGTAGCCACATCGTGAGGATGAACATCCTCTATATTGAACGTTACAAGTCCTGCGCGGTGCTTTGGACCGTAAATCGTAATGCCTTCAACTTCTGAAAGCTGCTCGAGTGCATAGTCTGCAAGCCTGTGCTCGTATGCTTCGATGGTATCAAGGCCAATATCCTGAAGGAAATCAATCGCAGCACCAAGCCCGATCGCTCCGGCAATAATCGGTGTTCCGGCTTCGAACTTCCACGGAAGCTCTTTCCACGTTGATTCGTACAGGCCGACAAAATCAATCATCTCGCCGCCGAATTCGACCGGCTCCATCACTTCAAGAAGCGCTTTTTTCCCGTAAAGTACGCCGATGCCGGTAGGACCGCACATTTTATGGGCAGAAAAAGCAAAGAAATCACAATCCAGATCCTGCACGTCAATTTTCATATGAGGAGCACTTTGTGCACCGTCAACGACCATGACTGCACCTTTGCTGTGTGCAATTTCTGCAAGTTCTTTGATAGGGTTAATGGTTCCAAGCACATTTGAGACCTGCATCACAGATACAATTTTAGCGGCATCTGTAATGGTGGCTTTTGCATCCTCTAAAGAAATGGTTCCGTCTTCTTGAAGAGGGATGTATTTAAGGACAGCTCCCGTTTCTTTGGCAAGCTGCTGCCATGGAATCACATTCGCATGATGCTCCATGTGGGTGATGACAATCTCATCCCCGGCCTTAAGATTAGCACGCCCATAGCTCGCTGCAACTGTATTTAAAGCTGTCGTAGCTCCGCGCGTGAAGATAATTTCTTCCATCGATGAAGCGCCAATGAATTTCCGGACCTTTTCACGGGCTCCTTCATATCCATCTGTCGCCTTCGTTCCAAGCGTATGAACGCCGCGGTGCACATTTGAATTGTACTCCCGGTAATAGCGGTCAAGCGCTTCAATGACGGGCAGCGGCTTCTGTGAAGTCGCTGCACTGTCAAGATATACAAGATCCTGTCCATTTACCTGCTGATCCAAAATCGGAAAAAGTGAACGGATATCTTGAATATTCATTACTTAACTTTCCTTTCGATAACCTCAACAAGCTGTTTCTTAACGCCTTCAATTGGAAGGACGTTGACTACCGGCGCTAAGAATCCATGAATGACAAGGCGCTCTGCCTCAACCTTCGGAATTCCGCGGCTCATCAGGTAGTAAAGCTGAAGAGGATCTACACGGCCAACAGAAGCCGCATGTCCTGCTGTAACATCATCTTCATCGATCAGAAGAATCGGGTTAGCGTCACCGCGCGCTTTTTCACTCAGCATAAGCACTCTTGATTCCTGCTCAGCGTTTGATTTTGAAGCACCGTGCTCGATTTTCCCGATGCCGTTGAAGACAGATGAAGCACTGTCTTTCATCACACCGTGTTTTAAGATATATCCTTCAGAGTTTCTACCGAAGTGAATGACTTTAGTCGTAAAGTTCTGAGTTTGCGATCCGCGGCCGACTACAACTGATTTAGTGTCGCCGTAAGATCCGTCACCCATCAGGTTTGTCGTATTCTCAGAGATTGTGTTTCCGTCGTTCATCAAGCCAAGAGCCCACTCGATGCGGCCGTCGCGTCCTGCAGTACCGCGGCGGTTTACATAGGTTGTAACACCTTTATTCAAGTGATCAACAGCACCGTACGTTACTTTTGCGTTTGAGTTTGCGAAAACTTCTGTCACGATGTTGAAAACGGCTCCTTCAGTCTCTGTTACAGAGATATAGTTCTCAACATACGTTACTGAACTGTTGTTGTCTGCTACGACGATTACATGGTTGAAAAGAGTCGTAGCCGGATTCTCGTGAACATACACAGCTTGAAGTGGTGCAGCAACTTCGACATTTTCAGGCACATATACGAACACTCCGCCGTTCATTAGGGCAGCATTCAATGCTGTCAGGCGGTGCTCATCGACTTTTACGCCGTCTGTCATAAAGTATTTTTTCACAAGCTCTGAATGCTCGCGTGCAGCTGTATGAATGTCTGTAAAGATTACGCCCTGGTCTTTCAGCTCCTGTGACAGAGATGAATAAGCAGGTGTTGTATCAAGCTGGACGTACAGATTTTTGTTCTCTTCTTCAAGGTCGATAAGAGATTTTACTTCTTCATGCAGACTGTTAAGTGACGCAAGCTTTTCGCTTTTCACTGCATGAGTTTTAAACTCAGTGAAGTTCCATTTGTCAATCTTTGTTTTATCCGGCTTTGGCATAGAAAGGTCTTCAGCTTTTGCAAGAGCCTGTAAGCGCAGTTCTGTTAGCCATTCCGGTTCGCCAAGTTCTTTTGAAAAACCGGCGACATAGTCATGGTTGAATGTTGTCTCTACTGTCATCTTAATCCCCCTAACGCTTACGCTTCTTGACCAACAGTTTCGTCTTCGATGCCAAGCTCTTGTTTAATCCAGTCATATCCTTCTGCTTCAAGGCGCTGAGAAAGCTCAGGTCCGCCTGATTTTACGATTCGTCCCTGCATCATAACGTGTACATGATCAGGTGTGATGTAGTTAAGCAGGCGCTGATAGTGAGTGATGATCAGGCAGCCGAACTCTTCAGAACGCATTTGGTTGATGCCTTTTGAAACGACTTTAAGTGCGTCGATATCAAGTCCTGAGTCGATTTCATCAAGAATGGCGATCTTAGGCTCGATCATCATTAATTGAAGAATTTCGTTGCGTTTTTTCTCACCGCCGGAAAAACCTTCGTTCAGGTAGCGCTGTGCCATATCAGGATCCATTTCAAGGAACTCCATGTTCGAATCCATTTTGCGGATGAATTTCATTAATGAAATTTCTTCGCCTTCTTCTTTGCGCGCATTGATAGATGAACGAAGGAAGTCCGCGTTCGTTACGCCGCTGATTTCGCTTGGATACTGCATTGCAAGGAACAGACCTGCGCGTGCGCGCTCATCAACTTCCATTTCAAGTACATCTTCACCGTCAAGTGTGATGCTGCCTTTTGTTACTTCGTACTTAGGGTGCCCCATAATTGCTGATGAAAGCGTTGATTTACCAGTACCATTCGGTCCCATGATTGCGTGGAACTCTCCGCCTTTTATTTCAAGGTTTACACCTTTCAAAATCTCTTTTCCGTCAATTTCCACGTGTAAATCTTTAATCACTAATGTTGATCCTGCCATAACTGCTTATACCTCCAATAATCTATAAGATCTGAATTTAATCATTCTCAATTTATTCTCATTCTAATTTTATAACAAATGAAAAGTGAATACAACTTTTTCGGAGGCTGAGCCAATTCGCTGCAACCCAAAAGGAACCAGCCTGCGGCTGATTCCTTTTATCCATAGTCTATCCATTCATTTTCCGGTCAAGTTCCGCAAACAGCTGTTTGCTTTTCTGATAGTCCTCTTCACGATTCTTTTCTACTTCCATACGCTTCTCATGGTTTCTGCTGTACACTGCGTACCCCATTTTGTGGGACTGCATAAGAG
Source organism: Bacillus sp. FSL H8-0547 (assembly GCA_038002745.1). Taxonomy (NCBI): domain Bacteria; kingdom Bacillati; phylum Bacillota; class Bacilli; order Caryophanales; family Bacillaceae; genus Bacillus; species Bacillus sp. FSL H8-0547. The sequence goes on along the minus strand of JBBODD010000001.1, from coordinate 2,474,411 downwards.
CCTTTTCCATTTCAGTCGTGTAATTCAAATCAAGCTTCTGCTGACTTGCGTAGATAATGAATCATCCTCTCAGGTTTTGTAAAAACGATACTACTATCGTAATACCCTCTGTAAAAAAGTTCAAACCGGCTGAGAAAGGATATGAATGAGTGACATACATACAGAGCTCTTCACTGCGTGATGCAGGCAGAATTTAAATAGATGCTCTTATTTCCTGCTGTTTGCTACTGTTTCAGCTGATTGAGCTCTGTGATGCACTCCTGTACAAGCGTAACAGACTGGCTCATGGCGGCTCCTCCGCCGAATGCGGCAGTCACGCCTACTGTTTCAAGAATTTCCTGTTCGCTCGCACCCTGATCAAGGCATCCCTTTGTATGATAAATGATGCAGTATTCATCCTGGGAGTAAATACTGATCCCAAGGGCAATCAGCTGTTTTTCTTTTTGGGAGAGAGTCCCTTCCTTAAAGCATTCCTGTGTAAATTCATTATAAAGGTGAGCAAGTTCCGGCATTTTTTCTGTAAAGATGCCAAGGCCTTCTTTGTAATCGTGCAAAGCTGCTTCGCTTGAGTTTCTCGGTTCAAAATGCTGCATGATGTTCAGCTCCATTCCTAAGATTCAACACAGTTAGTATGCAGAAAACAGGTCCAGAGTATGCGGAAAAATAAAGGATGCAGCAGCTTCATATTTGGTTTGGAGTGACTGTTTTCTTCTATATAATATTGATCGTTGTTTAAGGAGGAATTTTCTTTTCTAATTTAGTTTGCAGTAGTACCCGTTCCCTCCGCTGCAGTGCACTGGAGTTTTAGAGTACTCTTAGGGTGACTCCACAAGCTAAAGTAGCTCCGTTCCTTATGACCCTTTATTTATATCTTTTTTACATGGGGGATGCTCGGAACCAGCATCCCCCATGTTTGCTTACTTTGATCCAGTTTAGCGGAGGAATTTCCGATCTACTGAATCCATACTTTCCTGCAATCCATCAATACGGTGTGTTAGCAGCACAAACTCGGTCTGAGGCCACGCCGAAAGTGTTCCAAACATGTGTTAGCAGCACAAACTCAGTGCGGGGAAACGACGAAAGTGTTCCTCACACTGCTGTTGATTGTTCCGAACCTCTGCAATATGTGACATCAAATTAACGGAATGAAGGGTCTTATCTCCTCTGCTCATCTCCTTATAACCTTATAACCCTTCATCTCCCGCCCTGAAATGTTGCAGCACAAGAAAAAATCCGAACTGATTTCCCAGTTCGGATTTCCCAATGGCTGTGCAACTTATTTTCCGTCTACAGGTACAACGGCACCTTCGTATTTTTCTTCAATGAACTTCTGGATTTCTTCTGAGTGAAGAACGTCCACAAGCGCTTTGATCTCTTCTTTGTTTTCGTCACCTTTACGGACAGTAATGATGTTTACATATGGAGAATCAGATCCTTCAAGTGCAATTGCATCTTTTTGAGGATTCAGACCGGCTCCGATGGCATAGTTCGTGTTGATCAGAACTGCATCTCCCTCGTCATTGTTATAAGCCTGAGGAAGGATGCTTGCTTCAACGTCAGCTTTAAATTTCAGGTTCTTTTTGTTTTCGCCGATGTCGTCAACCGTAGCTGTTGTTTTATCGACACCTTCTTTAATTGTAATCAGGCCTTCATTTTCAAGAAGGGAAAGCATGCGTCCGTGATCAGCAACAGAGTTGCTCATAATAATCGTTCCGCCTTCAGGAATATCTTCAAGTGTTTTATGCTTTTTAGAATAAACACCGATCGGCTCGATGTGAATTCCGCCTGCATTCACAAAATCGTAGTCCTTGTTTTCAGCCATCTGTGACTCAAGGTACGGGATGTGCTGGAAGTAGTTTGCATCAATTTCTTCGCTTGCAAGAGATTTGTTCGGCAAGATGTAGTCCTGGAAAGGAACGATATCAAGCTCGATGCCTTTTTCTTCAAGTAAAGGCTGGGCTTCTTCTAAAATTTCAGCGTGAGGAACATTAGATGCTCCGATTTTCAGTGTTTTAGATTCCTCGCCGCCCCCATCACCGCCGCCGCAGGCAGCAAGAGCAAAAGCAGATGTAGCAAAAACAGCACTTAAGAGTAATTTTTTCATAGTGATAATCCTCCCTAACGTTTGTCTAATTTTGATGTTATAAAATCTCCAATAAATTGGATAATGAAAACAATGACAAGTATTAAAATGGTTGCAATCATCGTTACAGCATTATTGTTTCTCTGGAAGCCTTCCAAAAAGGCAAGGTTTCCAAGGCCGCCTGCACCAACTACTCCAGCCATGGCTGTGTAGCCGACAAGAGCAATCGCTGTTACTGTAATCCCGGAAATTAAAGCAGGAGATGATTCTGGAATCAGGACCTTCCAGATAATCGTAGATGTTTTAGCGCCCATTGATCTGGCCGCTTCAATAACTCCTTTATCAATTTCACGAAGTGCAATTTCAACCATACGGCCATAGAACGGAGCAGCTCCGATAATTAATGCCGGCAGTGCCGCCTTTGCACCAAGAAACGTATCAAGAATGGCCTTGGTAAAAGGAATAAGCAAAATAATCAGCAGGATAAACGGAATTGATCTAAAAATGTTTACAAATGCAGATATGATGACATTAACCGGCTTGTTTTCCCAGATACCGCCTCTGGATGTAAGGAAGAGCAGCAAGCCGAGGATAATACCCAGCACAAATGTTGCTGCCACAGAAAATGCAGTCATGAACAGGGTTTCACTGGTTGCTTCCCATACATTTTCCCATCTCACGTTCTCAAACATTTGAAATCACCTCCGCCTCGACCTCTTGGCTGCGGATGTAGGCCATCGCTCTTTCAAGTTCAGCCTGTTCGCCGTCTATATGGATAAACAGTGTGCCGTAAGATCCGCTTTGCGTTTGTGAAATTTTCCCCTGAAGAATATTCACCTGAATCGGATGGTTACGAATCAGGTTCGTAATTAGAGGATTTTCAGTAGAATCACCTACAAATGTCAGCTGAATAACCATGCCGTGCTTATATTTTTCAAGGATCAGTTCCATTGTTTCCTGCGTGTCATCCGGCTCTGTAATTTGTTTCACAAAGCGCTTTGTGATTGCCTGCTGAGGCTTTCTGAATACGTCAAGCACTTCTCCCTGCTCGACAATCTTTCCGCTTTCCATTACTGCTACACGGTGGCAGATTTTTCGGATAACATGCATTTCGTGGGTAATCAGAACAATCGTCAGCCCTAACCTTTCATTAATGTCAACAAGCAGGTCAAGAATGGAATCGGTTGTCTGCGGGTCAAGTGCTGATGTCGCCTCGTCACATAGAAGCACTTTTGGATTGTTGGCAAGGGCTCTCGCAATTCCGACCCTCTGCTTTTGTCCTCCGCTCAGCTGGGAAGGATATGAATCTTCCCGTCCTTCAAGTCCGACAAGCTTGATCAGCTCTTCTACTCGTTTAGCCCGCTGCTCGCTTTTTATTCCGGCAATCTCAAGCGGAAACGCAATGTTTTCACGGACCGTTCTTGACCAAAGCAGGTTAAAATGCTGGAAGATCATGCTGATTTCCTGCCGTGCCTTTCGAAGTTCGCTGCCGCTGATTTTATCGATGCCCCGGCCGGCTACCTGAATGGAGCCGTCTGTTGGTTTTTCAAGTCCGTTCAGCAGGCGGATAAGTGAACTTTTTCCGGCGCCGCTATAACCGATAATTCCGAAAATTTCACCTTTGTTTATGTCCAGATTGACTGAATCAACAGCCGTAACACGGCCATTCTTCGTCTGAAAGACTTTTCGTACGTCCTTTAGCGTAATCATGAATTCACCTTCTTCCAAAATTCCACTCACTAACATTTTGCTCTATATCGCCTTGCTTCATGTTTTTTCTCAAAAAACAAAAAGCCTTTCTGCAGAAATGAGCAGAAAGGCATATGTGAAAAAACCTTTCTCTCATCTTTCAAAGCTGCAAGCTTTGAGTGAATTGGCACCTTTTCAACGATGTTGACGGTTGCCGGGCTTCATAGGGCACTTCCCTCCACCTCTCTGGATAAGAGACTGACAAATTTATTAAATTGACTGTATATTTAGTGAGTTTATAGTACGAGAGTGATTCTATCATGCATCAAAAGTACGTGTCAAGAACAAAACTTCAGGAGCATGCTTATCGTGCTGTAGATTCTGTCAGTGACCTTATGCCGATGGCCTTCTCAATTGCCTGTTCCAAGTCTTCGAGCAGGTCGTCTATATGTTCAATACCAACAGAGAGTCTGATTAGATCTTCCGTTACGCCTGATTTCCTCAGGCCGTCAGCGTCGAGCTGCTGGTGTGTTGTGCTCGCAGGATGGATGATGAGGCTCTTTGCATCCCCAACATTGGCAACGTGTGACCACAGCTCTGCAGAGTTGATCACTTTAGCCCCTGCTTCGCGTCCGCCTTCAATGCCGAATACCACGACTGCACCGGCTCCCTCCGGTAAGTATTTCTCAGCAAGTGCCCGGTCCGGATGCTTTGAATCTTCAGGATAGAGAACCCATTTAACTGCAGGATGTCCGTTCAGATAGTCTACAACCTTCCTAGTATTCGAGATATGCTCTTTCATTCTGACATGCAGCGTTTCAAGACCGAGGTTAAATTGAAAAGCATTAAACGGGCTGAGTGCAGGCCCAAGATCTCTCAGCAGCTGCACTCTTGCTTTAACAATATAAGCCGCTTCCGGAAGGGCTTCTGCGTAAACCAGGTTATGATAGCTTGGATCAGGTGTGGTGAAACCCGGGAACTTTCTGCTGTTCCAGTCAAATTTCCCTCCATCTACAATAACGCCGCCAAGCGTTGTGCCATTTCCAAGCAGCCACTTCGTCGCTGAATGAACAACGATATCAGCCCCGTGTTCGAGCGGACGGCACAAATACGGGGTGGCGAATGTATTATCTACAATCAGCGGAATCCCGGCTTCATGGGCAATTTTTGCAACGGCTTCTATATCCAGCACTTGAAGACTCGGGTTGCCAATTGTCTCAGCAAAAATCGCCTTCGTTTTTTCTGTAATCGCGCTTCTGAAATTTTCCGGGTTCTCCGGATTAACAAATGTGGTTTCTATGCCGTATTTTGGCAAAGTCGTCTGGAAAAGATTATAGGTTCCCCCGTAAAGACTCGATGCTGACACGATTTCATCCCCGGCACCGGCAATATTCAGAATCGAGAGGGTGATGGCTGCCATACCGCTTGCTACCGCAAGACTTCCGACACCGCCTTCAAGTTCAGCGATGCGCTCCTCAAGGACGGAGGAAGTCGGGTTATGTATACGGGTATAAATGTACCCCTGTTCTTTTAATGCAAATAAGTTTGAGGCGTGCTCAGTGTCATTAAAAACGTATGCATTAGACTGGTAAATCGGAACAGATCTGGCGCCTGTTCCAGGATCAGGATTTAGCCCTCCATGAATGTTGACGGTCTCCAAACGGTACTTTTTTCGAGTCATGATCCATTTCTCCTCCCAAGTTAAAAAAATAAAAAACCCCTTCAAAGAAGAGGCGCGCATCCCGGTCTTCTTATCTTTCAGAGCATATCCACTCTGCTGGAATTGGCACCGTGAGTTACTCGCTGTATCCGGTTGCCGGGCTTCACAGGGCCAGGCCCCTCCACCGCTCTTGATAAGATTTCTTATTATTTCTATTGGGATTGTATCATTTTATTTCTTTTTAAGTCAATTATTTGTTTGAATTTTTAAAAAATTATTTGCAGAGCTGAATGAGTGACTCTACTCGAAGTATATTTCTGAATGACCCTTTTGCCTCCATAGCTCCAAGTTTTACAAGCTGTAAAAGCCTGATTGGCGAATGAAAGCAATCTTGAAAATGCCTTTCTTCCCCAGCAATCTGCACATGAAAGAGTTCATTATCACTGCTTACATGACAGTTGCCTTTTTGCAGAACGAGAGTGGATTTTTGATTGAGGTTTTTAACCCAGAACTCAATTCTTAAGTTTTCGTTTGGAAGCAGCGGCTGTATAAAATGGGCATTATTCATTTTTTCGGCGAAAAAGGTCAGATCCATTGTTTCTCCTCATTTCCGTTCAAGTGGTTATAGGAGAAATTCTATTTTTCCGTACTTTTCCCTTTTAGAAAGCTTCGACATATTCCTTCCTCAGTAAGACAAAATCTTTTCTTTTTCTATTTCCCAAGAAATATGTCAAATGCCGCCCTCATCAGGCGGCATATTTTTTCAATATTTGATAGAGATGTTCGACAGAATGAAAGGCATACGTTTTGCTGATCAATCTTCCTTTTTCAAAAAGAAGCAGGCAAGGAACACTTTCGATTTCCCAGGCAGACGCCTGTTTCGGAAGATAATTCAGGTTGGCCATCTTTATTTCAAGGGCAGGCAGCATCGCCTCAACTACTGTCAGCATCTTTTTAGCGAGCTGACATGTGCCGCAAAAGGGTGTATATAAATAAAGAATGGCAGTATCCCTCTCTGCGAGTCTGCTTACCTGCTCTTCATTGCATTCAATCATTGCCTTTTCACAAACTCCCTTTATAAGTATTTCGCATGCACATCAATGTTTGCACTCAGCAGCACGGCTGCGACATGCTGATCAGGCGCAGTGGCAACTTCCCTGTACATTTTGTCGATAAACAAATGCGCAGCCTCGGGAAATTCACGTTTGAACTGTTTTCTCAGGCGATCCCCGGAATCATCAGAATCCACAAGCACATAAACATCACGGCTGAACAGTTCATCCACCATTTCATCAAGCCGTGTCAGACTGATTGTGCCATTTGTACAAATAATTTCAACCGGTTCGTTGACAACATTTAATACTTTTCGCTTATCAGATGTTCCTTCAACAATTATGACTTTTTCAACCTCAATTGCAGACATCGCCATCACCTATTCAGTTAGAGTATATGTTATCTATAACCTATTCGAAACGCATGAGGTTGTTTCCTTCTAACCTTTAAAACAGGCCGGAACAACAGGAAAAGGCAGTGGAACATTCCACTGCCAAGTCATCAGCACCAGCCGTTTTCTTCATCACAATCGACATACTTCTCATCTTGTTTAGATAGAACGTCTGCATACTGAAAAAAGGAATGATTTTCTTCTTCATATCCATTTTTCAACGACACCTGACCGTCCGGGCCAAGTGACATCGAGCCGATTTGCTCTTTTTCAAAAAACAGATTCATCTGCCCGCCTTCAAATCTGCCGGTGACGCGGTCTGTAATATCCAGCCGTTTCTTTTCAAATGACATGCTGAAACACCCTCCTTTTTACTGTTTAGGGTGTCCAGAAGGTGAATTGATTATCAGTCTTCGTTTGTCATTTCTTCGTATTGCTCAGCTGTCATCAAGTTGTCTACATCACCTGCATTGCTTGGCTCAATGACAATCATCCAGGCTTTTTCATATGGAGACTCGTTGACAAATTCAGGGCTGTCATCAAGGTCTTCATTAATTTCAACAACTGTTCCGCTGATTGGCGCATACAGCTCAGATACTGTTTTTACAGACTCAACGCTGCCGAATGGCTCGTCTGCTTTAATTTCGTCGCCTACTTCAGGAAGTTCAACAAACACAATATCTCCAAGCTCTGATTGTGCAAAGTCCGTAATCCCGATGCGTACTTTATCGCCTTCAACTTTAACCCACTCGTGTTCTTCAGAGTAGCGAAGTTCTTTTGGTGTGTTCATTTTTTCTACCTCCAACTGATTATCGTGTTTTATTTGTAAAAAGACTAAAAGGGTAAGTCTTCTACTTCTCTAGCCAGGTTTCTTTAAACTGATCTTCTTTAAATCCGACAGTTGTCTTGCTTCCGTCCGTTGTCAGCGGGCGTTTAATCAGCATGCCGTCAGATGCCAGAAGGCCAAGAAGTTCATCTTCGGACATGGAGGATATTTTATCCTTCAGGCCAAGCTCACGGTATTTCTGACCGCTTGTGTTAAAGAATTTTTTGATTTCCAATCCGCTTGAATCAAGCATTGATTTCAGGTCTTCCTTTGACGGCGGATTTTCGACAATATGTATTTCTTGTGCCTGCAAATGGTGATCTTCTAACCACTTTTTTGCTTTCCGGCATGTCCCGCATTTAGGATACCAGTAATATTTAAGCGCCACTCTTTTCACCACCTGCAACCGTAATTGAACAACATTATTTTACCACATTCTTTATGACAAGCATAATGACAAGCATCGTCATTCTGCCATCTATTATCTTGGCCTTTTTTTCGCAAAAATCATCAAAAAGACCTTTTCTTTTGAAAAAGGTCTTTTTGAAAGGTATTTATTACGCGCGGTATCCGTTCTCTTCGATCAGTGCAGCAGCGATTTCGCGCTTTTTGGCAATGACATTGATCGGCGTGTGGCGCGTGAATTTTCTTAATGCAGAGATCATCATGCGGAGAGTGTCTCCCTGTTCAATCGCAACAAGAGATTCTTTAGCATGTGCTTCAATTTCGTTGAATGCTTCCTGGCAATACACTTGCGTGTAAAGAAGTTTTTGAGCACTCTTTGCTTCTCCATACTTGTTAATTGCCTTTTCCGTGCGGAGGATGGCAGATTCCATAGCGTATACACTGCTCACGATATCAGCAATGTTCACTAAAACTTCCTGTTCCTTCTGCAGGGACTGGCCGTATTTCTGAGCAGCAAGTCCGGCAATCATTAAACCGATTTTCTTTGCATTTTTCAAAAGGTGCTTTTCCTGCTCAAGAACGCCGTCTCCCGGTTCTTCAGGCATAAGCATCATTAACTCTTCCTGAAGAGCCTGTGCTTTTTGAAGAAGCGGCAGTTCACCCTTCATTGCTTTTCTTAAATATGTGCCGGGAACGAGAAGACGGTTGATTTCATTCGTTCCTTCAAAAATACGGTTAATACGTGAGTCGCGGTATGCTCTCTCTACTTCGTACTCAGCCATGAAGCCATAGCCGCCGTGAATTTGAACGCCTTCATCAACGACATAGTCAAGCGTTTCAGAACCGAGGACTTTGTTCAGTGAACACTCAATCGCATACTCTGCAATAGATGCCGCAACTTCTTTTCCGTCCTTGACTTCTTCAGGAGTCAGGCGGCTCATGCGGTCTTCAAATAATCCAACTGTACGGTACACTGAGCTTTCCATTGCATATGTTTTTGAAGCCATGTTTGCCAGTTTTTCCTGGATGAGCGAAAAGCTGCTGATTGGCGTTTTGAACTGCTGGCGCTGGTTGGCATATTCAACAGATACGTCAATAATGCGTTTAGATCCGCCGATTGTTCCGACAGCAAGCTTATAGCGTCCGATGTTTAGAATGTTAAAGGCAATAACGTGGCCTTTTCCAAGGTCGCCAAGAAGATTTTCTTTAGGAACAAGCGCATCTTCTAAAATAAGCGTTCTTGTAGATGAACCTTTGATTCCCATTTTCTTTTCTTCCGGACCGGTTGATACCCCAGGGTATTCTTTTTCTACGATAAATGCCGAGAAATGCTCGCCGTCAACCTTTGCATACACAACAAACACATCTGCAAAGCCGGAGTTTGTGATCCACTGTTTTTCACCGTTCAGTACATAATGCGTGCCTTCTGCGTTAAGCTTTGCCGTCGTTCTGGCACCAAGGGCATCTGAGCCTGATCCCGGTTCAGTCAGTGCATAGGCTGCAATGCGCTGACCTGATGCTAGATCTGGAAGGTACTGCTGCTTTTGCTCCTCGCTTCCAAAAAGAACGATTGGCAGAGATCCGATACCGACATGAGCGCCGTAGGAAAGAGAGAAGCTTCCTGCACGGGCAAATTTTTCAGTAATCAGCGCCGAGCTGATTTTATCAAGGCCAAGACCGCCGTATTCTTCAGGTACGTCAGCACCGAGAAGGCCAAGTTCGCCTGCCTGCTTCAATAGTTTGACAGACTTATCAAACTGATGGTTTTCAATATCTTCAAGCTGAGGCAGTACATCATTTACGACGAAATCCTCTGTCGTTTTGGCGATCATTTTATGCTCATCAGTGAAATCCTCTGGTGTAAAAACACTTTCATATGTCACATCATCAAGTAAAAAGCTTCCACCCTTTATTAGATTTTCAGTTGTTTTTGACATTGGTCGTTCCCCCATTTTCCTGATTTTTAAGTCTTACACTAATTCAAATACTCCCGCTGCGCCCATTCCGCCGCCGATGCACATTGTGACAACTCCGAATTGCTCGCCGCGGCGCTTCATTTCGTGAATAAGGGAAAGGGTTAACTTAGCTCCTGTACACCCAAGCGGATGACCGAGCGCAATTGCTCCCCCGTTGACATTCACTTTCTCTTCATCGATCCCAAGAGCTCTGATGACTTGAATAGACTGTGAAGCAAATGCTTCATTCAGTTCAAAGAGTCCAATATCAGACAGGCTTAAACCTGCAGCTTTCAGTGCACGCGGAATCGCTTCGATCGGGCCGATTCCCATTACTTCCGGAGGAACTCCGCCTACTGCAAAGGAGCGGAATTTCACGAGTGACTCCAGTCCAAGCGCATCCGCTTTTTCACGGTCCATGACCATTACAGCAGCAGCACCGTCGCTCGTCTGCGAGGAATTTCCTGCTGTAACGGATCCTTTCACATTGAATGCAGGTCTTAATGTTGAGAGAATCTGCATTGTCGTTCCAGGACGGACACCCTCGTCTTTTGAGAACTGGAACGTCTTTTCACGGAGCTTATGATCTGCTCCAACGCTTCTTTGTGTAACTTCTACAGGTACGATTTCATCGTCAAACTTGCCCTCTGCAATGGCTCTTGCCGCTTTCTCATGGCTTCTTACTGCAAAGGCATCCTGCTCCTCACGGCTGACTCCGTATTTGACAGCTACCTGTTCTGCCGTGTGGCCCATTCCCATGTAATACTCAGGCGCACTTTCAGCAAGCACTGCATTCGGACGGACAACGTGGCCCATCATCGGCACCATGCTCATTGATTCGGCTCCACCTGCAATGGCTGTATCCGAGTGGCCAAGCATGATTTTTTCCGCTGCATAAGCAATACTTTGAAGACCTGATGAACAATAGCGGTTGACTGTGATCGCCGGTACTGTATACGGCAATCCGGCAAGCGCTCCGATATTTCGTGCAAGATTCAGCCCCTGCTCTGCTTCAGGCATCGCACATCCAATGATCAGATCATCAATATTTCCTTCGTATCCGCCAGCACGCTTAAGTGTCTCTTTTACGACAAGCGCTCCAAGATCATCTGGTCTTACGGCTGCTAGTGACCCTTTTTTTGCTCTTCCGACAGGTGTTCTGGCACCTGCTACAATGACCGCTTCTCTCATGACAGTGCACCCTCCTAGTTACGTAATGGTTTTCCTTTTACAAGCATGTGCTGCATTCTTTGCTGAGATTTGCCTTCCTTCACGAGACTCAGGAACGCTTCTCTTTCAAGGTCAAGTAAGTACTGTTCATCTACTTCCGTGCCAAACGGCACTTTGCCTCCCGCAATGACATAGGCGAGCTTTTGGGCAATTTTCAAATCGTGCTCTGAAATATATCCTGACTGAAGCATGGATTGTGCTCCAAGAAGAAGGGCAGCATAACCTGTCTCGCCTACGACAGGTACCTTTTTGCGTACAGGTGCCTTATAGCCGTTATCAGACAGCTGCAGAACCTTCTGCTTTGCATCATAAATGAGGTGATCCCCATTGAAGCTTACAGAATCTTTTTCATTCATAAAGAAGTTTTCTTTTGCTTCAGCTGCAGAAGAAGAAACTTTAGCTGTTGCAATCGTTTCAAATACTTTATTGGCTACGTTCTGCAGATCGAAATCGACGCCTTTTGGAACGCTGTTCAGAAGTTTAATGTAAAGCTCTTTGTTGCCTCCGCCGCCCGGGATCAGGCCTACGCCGGCTTCAACAAGTCCCATGTACGTTTCGCTTGATGCCTGAATGCTTGCAGACGGAAGACAGATTTCTGCTCCTCCGCCAAGTGACATGCCAAATGGAGCAGCAACGACCGGCTTTGGACTGTATTTGATTTTCATCATAGCCTGCTGGAAGTGGCGGACAACCATGTCAACTTCAAAGTAGTTGTCATCCTGAGCTTCCATCAGGATCATGGCAAGGTTCGCACCGACGCAGAAGTTTTTGCCCTGATTGCCGATGACAAGCCCTTTAAAGTTCTTTTCAACTTCATCCACGGCAAAATTAATCATCTGGATAATATCTAGACCGATTGCATTATTCGGTGAATGGAATTCAAGCAGCGCTACTCCGTCGCCAAGATCCACCAAACTTGCTCCGCTGTTTTTCTTAATAACGCCTTTTTTCTCTTTCAAGTCTTTGAGATTGATGACTTTTTCGTTCGTCTCAATGCGTCTGTAATCGCCATCATGGTAATAGTAAGAAACGCCGTCTTCTTTTTTATAGAAGGATGTGAAGCCTCTCTCAAGCATGTCTTTGATCCAGGCCGGAACCGTTTTTCCTTCAGCCTCCATCTTTTCAACTGATTTTGAAAGACCGATGCTGTCCCATGTTTCAAACGGGCCGTACTGCCAGCCGAATCCCCATTTCATTGCTTCATCAATAGCAAGGATGTCATCTGCAATATCGCCGAGAAGTTCAGCAGAATAGAGAAGAGTCGGGCTTGTAATATTCCATAGAAGCGTTCCTGCTCTGTCGCCAGAATAGATAAGCGCTTTCATTTTTGCTGCTGAACCCTTGATCTGTTTTGCAGCCTCGACGCTCTGAGCCTTCAGCTTCTTCCGTTCTTGATACTCCAGGGTCTCTGGATTCAGCTCGAGAATCTCTTTTCCTTCTTTTTTGAAGAATCCCTGGCCTGATTTGCTTCCGAGCCAGCCGTTCTCAAGCATCTTTTTCATAAATTCAGGAATGTCGAATACGTCTTTCTCTTCGCCTTCCACCTGGTCATAGACGTTCTTTGCAACATGTGCAAAAGTATCAAGTCCTACAACATCAAGCGTTCTGAAAGTTGCGCTTTTTGGCCGGCCGATAAGAGGACCTGTTACGGAATCCACTTCACCTACACTGTATCCGCCCTTTTGCAGTTCCTTAACGGTAACAAGGAGGCCGTAGGTTCCAATTCTGTTGGCAATGAAGTTTGGAGTGTCCTTTGCTTCAACTACTCCTTTTCCAAGAACATCTTCCCCGAACGTTTTCATAAAGGAAAGAATCTCCGGCGATGTTGCTTTTGTCGGGATGATTTCGAGCAGTTTCAGGTAGCGCGGCGGATTGAAAAAGTGAGTTCCAAGGAAATGCTTCCGGAAATCATCAGAACGACCCTCTGACATCGCTTCTACTGAAATGCCTGATGTATTTGAGCTGACAATGCTGCCTTGTTTTCTATATTGATCTACTTGCGTAAAGACTTTTTTCTTCACTTCAAGATTTTCAACGACTACTTCAATAATCCAATCCGCTTCAGCGAGTCTGTGCATGTCATCATCGAAGTTACCCGCTTCGATTAAAGCCAGATTTCCTTTTGCAGTAAGCGGTGCCGGCTTTTGCTTGAGAAGCTTTTGCACAGCTTCTGATGAGTTGCGGTTTCTAACAGCTGCATCCTGCAGAGTCAGACCTTTCTTCTCTTCGCTGTCAGTCAGCGTGCGCGGTACAATATCAAGCAATAGAACAGGGATTCCGATATTTGCCAAGTGTGCAGCAATGCCTGAACCCATGACTCCGGATCCGAGAACTGCGGCTTTTCTAATACGCTGGTTCATGAATGCTCCCCCTTTAGTCGCTTTGAATGAATGCTCATTCATTTTTTGATGAAAAAAATATCCGGGAAATCTTCCCTCTATCTATTAATATAAAAGATTTAGAAAATTTGTTCAACACATTTACGAAAAATTCACATATTAATTTTTAAAAAAACGATTTGTCCCATTGATTTGACATAAATAAGGGCAGCTCTGATTACATGAAAAAATGGAGCCCGGGAAAAATATAACCGGGGAGGTGATCAATCATGGCAAGACTGAAGAAAGATCCATCGAATGCAGGGATTAGCGCTGCAAGTGTAAAGGGAAGCTCCGGGCCGACAAACGAAATGGCCGGCGGAGGGAAACGCTCAAGCACAAACCAGCAATATAAGAAAAAGAATATGGGACAGGAATAGGGTCTCAGGGTAAAGCTGATTTGAATCAAATCAGCTTTATTCGGCTTGAACTCTCTTTACATGTTTTTTTACATATTGGATTAATGAAAAAGGGATATGCGAAAAATAAACATTTTCAGCACTTCAGCAAAGGCCCCCTTTTCTGCTTCGATCTGTTTTTAGCCGAATGAGGGTCAGTCCCGCCGTCCTTTAAAGCACGGCGGAACTGACCCCTATTTTTTAAAGATACCCTTCAGCACAAATAATGCGTTTGCAGGCCTTTCTGCCAGCCGCCTCATAAAGTAGCCGTACCAGTCTGTGCCGTACGGGACATAGACCCTCATTTTATAGCCCTCTTCTGCAAGTTCAGCCTGGCGCTCGGGGCGGATCCCGTACAGCATCTGAAACTCAAATTGATTACTCGGAATTCTGTTTTCTTTTACAAATTGCTTTGTAAATTCAATGATGGCATCATCATGTGTGGCAACAGCCGTATAGTGACCGTTTTGCATATGCATTTTTATGAGCTTTTTGAAGTTTTCATCCGTATCTTTCTTTTTTGGAAAGGCGACTTGCGGCGATTCCCTGTAAGCTCCTTTTACTAATCGCAGGTTCGGATGATAAGCGCTCAGGTCCTCCAGGTCTTTCGCTGATCTGTATAAATAAGCCTGAATCACAGTACCCAGATCATATTCCTTCTTAAGCTCTTTGAATAATTCAAGTGTCTTCCCGCACCTTGCATAGTCTTCCATATCGATGGTGACAAAGACTCCATGCTGTTTGGCGGCTTCCATAATTCTTTTCATATTCCGATAAACAATTTCATCAGAAAGATCCAGGCCCATTGACGTTAACTTCAGTGACAGCTGGGAATGAAGCTGTTCTCCCGCAATTGTTTCAACAGCCTTTATGGACTGCTCAGCCATTTCATTTGCCTCAATTTCGTTATCAACAAACTCCCCAAGATAATCAATGGTCACATCCAGTTTTTTTTGATTGAGCTCTTTTATAACTTGTGCAGCCTGCCCGATCGTTTCTCCGGCAACAAAACGCGATGCGCCGAATCTCGGGCCGTAGCGCTTTGCGGCCTTCGTCAGCCATTTGTTTTTTGATAAAAACAGGAAAAAATGACGGAATAAAAACTCCAACCGGCATACCCCTTCCGATATAAATTCTTACATAGGTAAACCTGTATAAAATCAGAAGCCTGAGGAACGATAAGGAAGAAAATGTCCAAGGAGGTTTTTCCATGCAACAACAGCAGAACACAGGCCAGCAGCAAGGCATGATGCAGCAGCCGCCTGCCATGATCACAACAAAAGATCACCTTTACTTAACCGATATGCTTTCATGGAATTTGCTCGCCATGAAAAAAGCCCATTTTTTCGCTTCTCACTGCAGCGACCAGCAAATTAAAGCAGAGCTTGAAAAGACCGGAAAGATGCATGAAAAGCATTATACGGCCATTCTTAATCACTTAAATCCAAATCAGGAAGCAAGTTCAACACAGCTTCAATAGGAGGGTTGCAGCATGAACAACAGTCAAAATCAAAATAAAATCGGAAATCCTGAAACACAAGTTCCCAAAACCCCGCAGATGAACGACAGGGACTTTATTAACGAACTGCTTGCAACTGAAAAGTACATGACTGACTCTTATTCCACTGCTATGAATGAAATGAGCAACGATGCTCTTTATCAGGATATTCAGGGGATCTTTAATGAAACACAAAATTGTCAGCGCGAGCTTTACAACATGATGTATAAGTACGGATGGTACAAACTTGAAGCTGCCGACACAACTAAAGTCCAGCAGTCTCATCAGCAGTTTGCAGGCTATTTGCAGCAGCAGTCTCCGTATATTCAGTAAATACAAGAAAAAAGCAGCCGTCGGCTGCTTTTTTTATCTGCACTTCTCAATAAATGTTTTAAAAAGCTTATGCATGGCTTCATCTTCAGCTGCCATTTCTTCTGGATGCCACTGAACAGCTAATACATACCAGTCCTCATAAGTTCCCTCAAGTCCTTCTACAATTCCGTCCGGAGCGGTCGCAGTTGCAGACAGCGTATCTGCAAGTCTGCCTACAGCCTGGTGATGCATGCTGTTTACTCTTACAGAATCCGTTCCGAAAATCCTTGCAAGCTCACTTCCTTCTGATACTTCGACCATATGAGTAGGGTCTGGTCTGTCTGCTGTTTGATAATGTTTAATCGGGTCGTCATACTGGCTTTCAATATCCTGCATGACTGTCCCGCCAAGTGCAGCGTTCAGCATAGCGATCCCTCTGCAGATTCCAAGCACGGGTTTTTTGCTTTCCTCTGCATATTTCACGACAGAAAGCTCCATTTGATCCCGCGCTCCGTTTGTTTTCCTGAGCATCGGATCAGGGTCTTCCCCGTATGAGTGGGGATCAACGTCCTCTCCACCGCTTAATATAAAACCATCACACTTCGAAACAAGGGTTTTTGCAGCTTCGTCGTCCACTAAAGGGATAACGACAGGGATGCCGCCTCCCTGTATGACCGAACTGATGTATTTTTGGTGAACATGGACACTTGGAATGTCCCCATGGTCCACTACTGAACTTGTAATGCCGATAACCGGCTTAGACTGGTCCATCAAGTTTCACTCTCCTAATCTATGTTAGTGGTCTATACCCTCACATAGTAAGTTTGAACCTGATTTTAAACCTGTCTTTTTGCAGAAAGAGCTTCCCATTCTTCTCTTAAAATCCCAACTCTGACTGAATCGTAGTATTTACCCTCCACTACCCTGCATTTTCTCATCCTTCCCTCAACGGTCATTCCAAGCTTTTCTCCAACCTTCATCATTCTGGTATTGCCTGACCAGGTTGTGTATCCCGCTCTGACAATCGGCAGGGATTCAAACAAATGATCAATCCACATTCGAAAAGCTTCCGTACCGTATCCTCCGTTCCAATAAGCGGGATCATAGATGCCGATGCCCATTTCCAGCCACATGGACGGCTCATGTTCCCAGTAATAGCTGACGGTTCCAATTACTTTTTCATCCACGGTAATGGCCCAGTAGTCATCCAGTCCGACAATGCTTTCTTTTTGAGAGAGAAAATCGGCCAGAGTCAAACTTTTATGTTCAAAATAAGGGGCGTCCCATTTTTTCCATTCAGGGTGTTCGTCACTGTATTTTATTTCCCAAAGGTGAATAAGATCTCTGCTTTCAATAGGGCGAATAATTGTTTTTTGCTGCTTCATTTCGTTTATCCTCCGTTTTGGGATGTGATTTTCCATTAAAATTCTTTTACTCTTTTAAACTATACCTTATAATGACAGAAAACAGGGAAAATATGGAGGTTGTTAGGTTAATGAGAAGTATTGCTTCCGCTTTAATCATCTATTTTTCTTTAGTCGGCATTCTTTATGCATGCGGCTATGTATTCGACATTTCCTGGCTTCAGTGGCAAAAAACGGTGTACGATCAGGCTGGAGGAGTGAAAACGGTTACAGGTTCAGTTATTCCTTTTTTTCTTTGTGCACCAGTTCTTTATGTCTTTTCAAAAAAAGCATCGGGACAGCCTTAAAATAAAAAATCCCAGAGTTCTTTTAGTATCTCTGAGATTAGGTGCGTTTTTTATTCGTCTGGGACATGCGGTGCTGTTCATTCAGCTGTTTTATTTCAGCAATCAGTTCTTTCACCATTTCCTTCTCTTCCGGATACGTTTCGTTCCAATGCTTGACTAGGGGCGGCATTGATTTTGCAATGTGAGAATAGAGCACCCACATTTTCACTTTTTCCTTCAGTTCAGGAGTTGCTTCCCCGAGGAGTAGCTCTGTGTATTTTTCAAGTAATCCGTCAAGCGGAGCATTCAACTTGTTCTGCACAAAAATTCCTCCATTATGTAAGGCAATGTTTCGGGCATGTACTGCACCGGTCTCTTTTTTCAGATGTTAAATAATACAGACAGCAGGTTTGCCTGATCGTCGCTCCACCTGACTGCTTTTCTCTGAATAGCGGATGAAACGGATTTTTCAATCCTTCGCCGAACAAAGAGCCGTCCGCCTTCCTTACCACATACTCATAATCTTCCTGTATTTGTTCTATCGTAACACACTCAGGCTTGTTTGCAAGGAGGGTTTCATACATCCAGACAATATAAAGGCCGACGTTTTCCCACAGAATCATTTTAGAAATTCTTGCTTCTTTAGAAACCGTCAGGACAAGCCTGCTCAAATGGTTTTTGAAAAGACTGCGGAGAACTTCGTCCCTCCACTCATCCCTTTTCTCACCCGGCACGGAGCACTCAAGCTTCCGGAAATAAAAAGACGGCAGCCATAGCGGGTCTTCATCATCTGATTCCAGGCTCATATTTTCGGGATCTGTATTGAGACCCTTCTCAAAGACGGTCATTGAGTAAAGCGTAAGTGCTGCAAGAAAGGCATACCTTTTCACAAACAGGGACCCTGTCACATTTAGTCTGTCAGAATGGATTTTAGGCTTAACTGCCTCTAAATAAGAAAGCAGAGCTGCAGGTTCAAACAAACCGGCTGATTCAACAGACAGATCCGACCCGCTTCTGTCTGACCCAAGCCGAAACCTGGACAGGTCCTGAAGCTCCTCTTCACTTAGAAAAACGGTCATGAAATGGCAGCCTCTTTTATGATGCATCGTCCTCTGCCGTGTGGAATGCACAGCGGTGTTCCAAAAAGCGGATCCATCGTGACTTCGCAGTTCATCTGGAAAACATCTTTTACAAGATTGCAGTTAATCACATGCTCCGGACGGCCTTCTGCATAGATTTTCTTATCTTTGATCGCCACAATATGATGGGCGTAGCGGCAGGCAAGATTGAGATCATGAAGTACCATGACAATCGTTCTATTTTCTTTTTCATTCAGCTCAAACAGCAGATCAAGAATCTCAATCTGATGGGTCATATCAAGATAGGTCGTAGGCTCATCGAGCAGAATGATATCCGTGTCCTGAGCAAGAGTCATCGCAATCCAGGCGCGCTGACGCTGGCCGCCTGACAGAGAATCAACCGGACGTTCGGCAAATTCAAGCATTCCAGTAGATGCAAGTGCGTCCATCACCGCTTTTTCGTCCTTTTCAGTCCACTGTTTCAGCCAGTTCTGATAAGGATAGCGGCCCTGCTTCACAAGCTGCAGAACAGTCAGCCCTTCAGGAGCAGCCGGACCCTGCGGCAAAATGGCAAGCTTTTTGGCCACTTCTTTTGTCGGAAGCTTCGCAATAGCCTCTCCCTCCAGAAGAACAGCCCCTTTTTCAGGCTTCAGCAATCTCGCAATGGAACGCAGAAGAGTCGATTTCCCGCAGCCGTTGCTGCCTATAAAGACGGAAATTTCTCCTTTTGGAATCGTGAGGTCAAGTTCATTGATGATCGTTGTATCCCCGTATGATAATGTGAGCGACTTCGTTTGAATAGCTGTCATAGTAGCCTCAGCTCCCTTTCGCATAAGAATGGGTTTAATTGTTTCTGCTTCTGTAAAGCAGATAAATAAAGTACGGAGCTCCGATTGCTGCTGTAAAAACGCCCGCAGGAATTTCGAGCGGGGCGAACAGGGTTCTTCCGATGAGATCTGCTGCCATTACAAGAACAGCGCCTATTAGAGCTGATACAGGAAGCAGGGCTCCAAAGGAAGATCCGACAAGCCTTCTTGCAATATGCGGCGCGATCAGCCCCACAAACCCAATGCCTCCGGCAAATGCCACTGCGCTTCCTGTCAGGGCTGTTGCAATCAGCAGAAGAATGAACCTGTTTTTCTGCACTGAGCTGCCAACACCGGCTGCAAGCTCATCCCCAAGCTCCTGAATGTTGACGTTCCGGACAAAAATAAAGCTGATGATCACGAGCACTATGGTAACAGGCACCATCACTTTCACCTGTTCCCACGTTGCAGAGTACACCGTCCCGGTAATCCATATATTAGCCTGCGCTGCTCTGTAAATCGGACCTTTGATCAGCAGCAGGGTTGTAAGTGACTGAGCAAGCATAGAAAGACCAATTCCGACCAGAACCAGTCTGATCGATGATGAACCGCCCCTCCAGGATAAAAGATATACAAGCAAAGCAATAACCGTTGCGCCGATAAAGGCAGCAACCGGCATCCACTGAATTGGAACGGTCAGCGAATTGTTTTTATCACTGAAAAGCACCAGGAAAAGGACAATCGCGACAGATGCTCCGCCTGTAATCCCGATAATATCAGGGGATGCGAGCGGGTTGCGGATAATGCCCTGCAGAATTCCCCCTGCTATGGCGAGAGATATGCCGACCATCAGCGCAATTAGAATTCGCGGCAGCCTGAACGAATTTATGACGAGCTCATCCATTTCCGTTCCGTATCCGGCAAGCGTCTTTAACACCTGCAGCGGATTAATCCGCATATCTCCCATTCCCGTACTGAACAAAAACGTAAAAGACGTCACGGCAAGAAGGATTAAAAAGACAGCTAGTGCCTTTTTATCAATAAGAAACGAGATAACTCCTTTGCCGATTCTGAAAGATTGATAGCTTTTCATTGTTTTTGGAACCCCCTGCGTGCGATGTAGATGAAAAACGGCGTTCCGACAAGAGCCGTCATCACTCCGACCGGAACCTCTTCAGGCATCGCTGCAAATCTGGCTCCTATATCCGCTATCAGCAGCAGGACTGCACCAAGTACAGCGCAATACGGCAAGATCCAGCGGTGATCATTTCCAACCAGGTAACGCGCTATATGAGGAATCACGATTCCGACAAACCCTACAGGTCCTGCAATGGCAACCGCACCGCCTGCAAGCAGAATAATAACGGCAGCTGTCACCAGTTTAACCGTTCCTGTCTTCTGTCCGAGACCTTTCGCCACATCTTCCCCCATCATCAGAAGGTTGATTTTAGACGCAAGAAACACGCAGATGAAAAAAGCGGCGGCTGTATAAGGCAGCACACTGTAGAGCAGCTCGAGCTTCCTTCCCTGAACAGACCCTGCAAGCCAGAACAGCACCTGATCAAGGGCAGCCTCATTGCTGACAAGAAATCCCTGAGTTAAAGAAGAAAACAAGGCGGCCATTGCAGCACCCGCAAGTGTGAGCTTCATCGGAGTAAGACCTTCACGCCCGAAGGAGCCTGCAAAGTAGACTGTAAACGCTGCAACTGCAGCTCCGGCAAACGAAATCCATGTGAAAGCCTGGAGAGACGTCACGCCGAATACGGACACAGCAATGACTACAAAAAAACCGGCTCCTGCATTGATCCCGAAAACCCCGGGAGATGCGAGCGGATTTTTCGTAAGGGCCTGCATCAGTGCCCCTGCAACAGCAAGACTTGCCCCTACAACCGCAGCAACCAAGGCTCTCGGAAGGCGCACATTTTGAATGATAATATGTTCATTTGATCCGTCAAAGCCTGTAAATGCAGCAATTGCGGTCTGCCAGGAGGTTTGGGTATATCCGAGCACAACACTTGCACAGGCACTTGCAATAAGAAGGATGACTCCAAGAACAAGTCCTCCGGATTTCATTAAATTAGATTGTAATAACATATTTATACCTCTTGATGTTAAACCATCCCAGGATTATTTTTTTCTACCGTTATTGTAACAAAATCAAGTGATTTTGAAAATCATTTTCAATTAAATGTTGACAACGGAAATCAGAAAAATTAATATTTAACTTGTAAATGAAAATCATTATCAAATACAATACGGGGGTAAGAGAACATATGCAAGCTACATATCAAAAAGCATGGCTGGCACTGATTGCAATCGTTTTATCTGCAGTAATGCTAGCAGCATGCGGCAATGGCGAAAAAGAAGAATCAGCCGATACAGGCAGCAAAGATAAAGAAGGCGAATCTTATACAGTTGAACACGCAATGGGCACGACAGAAGTAAAGGGCAAGCCTGAAAAAGTGGTCATCCTTACAAACGAAGGAACAGAAGCACTGCTTGCACTTGGAGTAACACCAGTGGGAGCCGTTAAATCATGGATTGGCGACCCTTGGTATGAGCATATTGCCGGAGACATGAAAGACGTTGAAGTTGTTGGAGACGAAAGTGCTCTTAATGTAGAAGCAATCGCAGCGCTTAAGCCTGATCTCATCATCGGAAACAAGCTGCGCCAGGAAGATCAGTATGAAAAACTAAGCAAAATTGCACCGACTGTTTTTTCAGAAACGCTGAAAGGACAATGGCAGGAAAACTTCAAATTCTACGCAAAAGCACTTGACCGCGAAGAAGAAGGCAAAAAAGTCCTTGCAGACTACGATGCACGCATTGCTGAACTAAAAGAAAAAGGCGGAGAAAAGCTGAATCAGGACGTATCAGTTGTCCGTTTCATGGCTGGCGCTACCCGCATCTACA
Source organism: Bacillus sp. FSL H8-0547 (assembly GCA_038002745.1). Taxonomy (NCBI): domain Bacteria; kingdom Bacillati; phylum Bacillota; class Bacilli; order Caryophanales; family Bacillaceae; genus Bacillus; species Bacillus sp. FSL H8-0547. Next base: position 2,452,045 of record JBBODD010000001.1, on the reverse strand, counting down.
ACAAAGACTCATTCTCGGGAGTCATTCTTGAGCAGCTTGGATTTACAAAGCCTGCAAACCTTGAAAAAGTATTCTCTGATAACCCTAAGGACCTTTTCGCACGTGAAGTAACAAAAGAATTGATTCCTGAAATGGACGGAGACCTTCTCTTCTACTTCACATATGACCCAGCTGAATCAAAAGCTGATGCAGACAAACAGGTGGAAGAATGGACAAATGACCCGCTTTGGAAAAACCTGAATGCTGTGAAAGAAGGCAAATCTTACCAGGTGAGCGATGCAATCTGGAACACATCAGGCGGAGTAAAATCAGCGAATCTTGTTCTTGATGATATTGAAAAGCTGGTTCTTGAAAACTAATTTTTGTCTCCCACTTATCTTTATATAGACCCTTTTAACGAAAAACGTCCTCCTGATGGGGGACGTTTTTTCGTTTCTTCTATATTTATCATTGCGGATCAGCTTCGGCTGTCCTTCTCTGTCTGTGTGTGCAGCGCGCCTGTCAAATTCCCCGTAGCACCGTTTATAAAAAGATGAAAGGCGGGTAACTGTATATTCATACAGTTTCTGATCCATATACTTTTTTAAGTTAAACAGCAGGTTTGCTTCCAATGGTTGTGCATCCCGTTTCAGGAAATGCGTTCACTTCTTATTTTACTGAAAATTCAAATCTTTTACATGTGATTATTCGTATTCTTTTAACAATCTTTGGAAAGCTATAGGTAGAAATTTGGGTGAGGAGGGACTTTAGACAAATGCTGCAGGCCGCATTGTGGGGAGCTTTTGCCGGTTCCTCTATTCTGCTGGGCGCATTGCTTGGCATCTATAAAGAAATACCCCGCAGAATCCTAGGGTGGATTATGTCGTTTGGTACAGGTGTTTTAATAGGAGCAGCTTCTTTTGAACTATTAAGGGAATCTGTAGATGACGGCGGACTGATGACCGCATCAGCAGGATTTATCATTGGTTCGCTCACCTTCACGATCAGCGAACTGCTGATTACGAAAAAAGGCGGCAGTGACCGCAAGCGATCAAACAAAAACCCCGAAAATCATTCTGGAGTCTCGATTTTTATCGGCACTGTCATTGATGCCATACCTGAGTCCGTCATCATCGGAGTCAGCCTGCTTCAGGAAAATGCCGTCAGTTTCCTGATGGTCACAGCTGTTTTTATCAGCAATTTTCCAGAAGGACTGTCAAGCTCAGTCGGACTGCGCAAGGACGGGTACTCAAAAAAGAAAATCCTTACCATGTGGCTCATCGTGCTTATGCTGTCCTCTTTAAGTTCATTTCTTGGATATACGCTCCTGCAGCAGGCAGGCCCTGATGTGATTGCGGGAATAGGCGCCTTTGCCGCAGGCGGAATCATTGCTATGGTTGCTTCGACCATGATGCCTGAAGCCTTTGAGGAGGGAGGGCCTGTAGTAGGTTTTATCGCTTCCGTTGGTGTGCTTGCTTCCCTTATCTTATCGAATTTGTAAAGGCCCCGCTTATAGCGGAGCCCTTTTTTCATCCTGTTAAAATGTCTTCATTTGGATATTTGATTTTTTCCTTTTGAGGTTTTGCTATAGAGAATAAAAGCGTAAGCGGTCCTACTTTTCCTAAGAACATGATAAAGATGATGACTTGCTTTCCAAGGTCAGTCAGCTTTGGCGTAACGGACATGGACAGACCGACAGTACCAAAGGCAGATACCACTTCAAAAACGATTTCCATAAATGTAAGGTCTTCTGATACCGTCAGGATAAAGACAGCTGTAATGACAAATAGAAGACTTGCGACTGTAATAGCAAGGGCTTTTACAATGTATTTTGGATGAAGCGAACGTTTGGCAATATTGAGTGTTTCTCTCCCCCTTAAAAAAGAAAAGGTGGCAAAGAGAATAATAATTGCGGTTGTAAGCTTAATTCCGCCTCCGGTTGACGCACTTCCTGCTCCCACGAACATGAGAATGATCATAAGGAATAAAGTCGAATCTTCAAGACTTGCCATATCAAGGGTATTAAAACCGGCGGTTCTTGGAGATACAGCCTGAAAATACGAGGCAAGGAGCTTGCTTCCTGACGACAGATTTCCGAGAGTTTCAGGGTTTGAATACTCAATAAAGAAGATAATGAACATAGCTGCTGTATTAATAATGAGGGTTCCAACCAGCATCAGCTTCGTATGAAGCGAAAACTTTTTAAAGCTTCTTTTCCGCCATATATCGATGAGCACGGTAAATCCGATCCCTCCGATAATAAAGAGAGATGAAAGCACAAAATTGATCAGCGGGTCTCCCACATATCTCATCAGATTATCCGGCCATAAGGCAAATCCTGCGTTATTAAAAGCTGAAATGGAATGAAAGAAACTGTAAAACAAACCTTTTTCCCATCCAAACTCAGGAACCCACCTGAATGAAAGGAAAATCATTGCAATAAACTCGATGATTAAAGAGAATAAAAATAAGTACTTTACTAAATTAATGACACCGCCTATAGAGGTCTGGTTCAGAGCCGTTTGCATCATTAAACGTTCTTTAATGCCGATTTTACGTCCTAAAACCATGTAAATAAGAACACCAAAAGACATAATACCGAGCCCGCCAAGCTGTATGAGCATGGCGATAATAAACTGGCCCGTATATGTGAATGTCGAACCTGGATCAACAGGCGAAAGCCCCGTTACTGTCATAGCCGAAGTTGCAACAAAAAAAGCGTCGATCCATCTGATTGGCTCATGTGTGGATATTGGAAGCATGAGCAAAGCAGATCCAAGGGAAATTCCCGCTGCAAAAACAATCACTAGAAGCTGGGACGGATTAAAACGAATCATTTTTTGCAGTTTCTGAGAACTGATCACCTACATCCCCTCCTCCTCAAATCTTGATATGTCCTTATTACGTCCAATTACCAGCAGAATATCACCGGTTTTAATGGATTCTTCCGCCGGCGGGGAAACAATGATTTCTTCCTCCCGCTGAATTCCTACAATGTTGCAGCCGTATCTCGATCTAATATCAAGATCAATCAGTGTTTTTCTGTGGATTTTGGATGTAGCGACTAGCTCAGCCATACTATAATCTTTTGATAGTTCAATGTAATCAACCATTTTCTCTGAGAAGATATAGTGCGCGATGCGTTTTGCCATATCACGCTCGGGATGGATGACTTTGTCTACTCCTATTTTGTCTAAAACTTTGTGATGATAGTCATTTTGTGCCTTTGCCCAGACCTGGGGAATCTTCATCTCTTTTAAAATCAGTGAGGTCAGGATGCTCCCCTCAATATCATCGCCGAAAGAAACAAAGGCATGATCCACATTCCGGACCCCAAGCTGCTTCAATGTTGTTTCATCAATCGCATTTGCCTGCACAGCCAGCGTGGCATATTGAGAATAGTACTGCACCTTTTCATCATCTTTATCAACTGCCAGCACTTCAATTCCCATTTCATGAAATTCCTTTACAAGGCTTCCTCCGAAACGTCCGAGCCCAAAAACCGCAAACTGCTTTCCCACCTGATTTTTCCTTCTTTCAATCCATTATTTTTGCACACAAAAAAGACACAGAGGTCCCATGAACCACTGCGCCTGTTTTTTTAGACAGCAATATGTTTCATTTATCCTCTCTCAAGAACGCTTGCGAAGTTAGCTGTCGGATTCGGGCAATGAGAGTAGCCCTACCTGTAAAGGATTCACCCCGAGCTGCAATCTGCAGCAAATTTGGGTCCCCCGCTCCTAATGGATTCAGCGATTTAAGAACATATGAATGTGAGTTATGAGAGTATCTTACTCCTGTTGGAATGGACAGTAAAGAGGCATATTTGGGCAAAAAGCTTTGATTTCAGGTGTAAATCGCTTATTTAAGCGCTTACATATATGTTTTGCTGAGTCTGGCTGTAAATTTCAGGTTTTTTCTCAAGGCATACCTGCGTACTTCGATATAGATTGCTGAAGCGGCAAGTGTGATGTGATCATTACGTCCAACTATCGTATTTTTTCTTCCGGCTTCTGTGTCTTACCTACCGACTTTTGTACTTTTACAACCAACTTCATTCATTTTACATCCAACTCTGTCTACGCAGCCGGATTACCGGGCGTAACTCCGCCTACCGCTGAAAAAAGAGGTCATCTCAGGGGGATCCGGTCTCGCTAACAATCCAAAGTCAGTGTCTAATAGTCCAAACTGCCGTGCTAACAAGCGAAATACCAGGTATAACGATCCAAAACAGGTGTCTAACAGTCCGGGTCCATTTTGGGGTGAAAAACACTGTATCAAAAAAACCAGGCCGCCGCGGCAGACCTGGTTCACACTCTTTATAATTTTGCACGCTGCAGCCTTAAGGCATTCAGTACGACTGATACGGAACTGAAGGCCATGGCTGCTCCTGCAAGCCACGGTGCAAGCAGACCGGCCGCTGCAACTGGAATGCCGAGCGTATTATATCCAAAAGCCCAGAAGAGGTTCTGCTTGATGTTGCGGATGGTCAGCTTGCTCATGTAGATGGCATCTGCAATGCTGTTCAAGTCGCCTCTCATCAGCGTAATATCCGCAGCTTCCATGGCGATGTCCGTTCCTGTGCCAATTGCCATGCCTGTGTCTGCAGCGGCGAGAGCTGGAGCATCATTAATGCCGTCTCCTACCATCGCCACTTTTTTCCCTGCCTTCTGAAGGTTTATCACTTCTTCTGCTTTTCCTTCAGGAAGCACTTCAGCAATAACATGATCAATGCCCGCAGCTTTAGCGATTGCCTGTGCTGTCCGTTCGTTGTCACCCGTCATCATGATGACGTTAAGTCCCATCTGCTTTAACCGTTCAACCGCTGCTTTAGATGTTTTTTTGATCGTATCAGCTACTGCAATCAACCCTGCTAGTTCCCCGTCAATTGCCGCAAGCATAGCCGTTTTTCCATCTGCTTCAAGGCGTTCCTTTTCAAAAAGAGCTGGTTGTGCGTCGATCCCGTATTTCTCCATCAGGCGGATTGTTCCGACCAGCACTTGATGGCCGCCCGCCTCAGCTTTAATACCAAAGCCAGGTACAGATTCAAACTGGCTAGCTTCTGCGAGCTCGACGCCTTTCTCTCTGGCTCCGGCGACAATGGCCTGAGCCAGAGGATGTTCAGACTGATTTTCTGCTGCAGCAATCAGCTTCAGAACCGTTTCTTCATCGCGCTCCCCATACAGAATCACATCAGTTAATTCCGGTTCACCTTTTGTCACAGTACCGGTTTTATCTAAAACAATCGTATCGACAAGGTGTGCCGTCTCCAGGTGTTCTCCGCCTTTGAAAAGAATACCCGCTTCTGCAGCTCGCCCGGAACCTGCCATGATGGAGGTTGGGGTAGCGAGGCCCAGTGCACATGGACATGCAATGACCAGCACGGCAATCATTTTTTCAAGTGCTCCGGCAAAGTTCCCCTGATCAACCCATAAGATCCAGATAAGGAACGTCAGAACGGCAATTCCGACTACGATTGGAACGAAGATGCCTGATATTTGATCAGCGAGACGCTGAATCGGCGCTTTAGACGTTTGTGCCTGCTCGACTACTTTTATGATTTGTGCAAGCGCTGAGTCCTTGCCGACTTTCGTTGCCTTTACCTTTACGAAACCATTTTTATTAATCGTTGCTCCATAGACTTGATCCCCCGGTGACTTATCGGCAGGAATGCTTTCACCTGTCAGCATGGATTCATCAAATGCTGAATTCCCCTCTACGATTTCACCATCGACAGGCACTTTTTCTCCCGGTTTAATTAAAACGGTATCACCTGCTGCGACTTCTTCAAGCGGCACCTCAAGTTCGGTACCGTTCCTGATCACTCTTGCTGTTTTTGCCTGAAGTCCCATCAGTTTTTTAATCGCTTCTGACGATCTTCCTTTTGCTTTAACCTCAAACAGCTTTCCGAGCAGAATTAAGGTAATCAGCACAGCACTTGTTTCAAAATAGAGTTCCGGCATATGACCGGCGTGCCCGATGGATTCTATTGTTAAATAGAGACTGTAGAAATAGGCAGCCGATGTTCCAAGTGCTACAAGAACGTCCATGTTGGCACTCTTATTTTTAAGTGCTTTGTATGCGCCAATATAAAACTGGCCTCCAATTATGAACTGTACCGGAGTTGCGAGAATCAGCTGAAACCACGGATTCATAAACAGTTCCGGCACATACATCCATGAGGTAAAGGAGAAATGACCGACCATTGACCAGAGCAGGGGAATTGAAAGGATAGCCGATAATATAAATTTTCTCTGCTGCTTCACAATCTCTTTTTGCTTGCGGTCCACTGTATCTACATTGTCTTTCTCTGCTTTGACATTCGCGCCATACCCAAGCTTTTCAACCCGTCTAATCATATCCTGAGGGGTAATAACGGAAGGGCTGTATTCAACTGAACCTGTTTCAAGCGCTAAGTTAACCGTTGCTTTTGACACGCCTTCGAGCTTGTTCAGTCCTTTTTCGATTCTTGCCGAACAAGCGGCACATGTCATTCCGGTAATAGTAAATTCAGCTTTTTCAAGACTGACTCCGTATCCCAGATCCTCTACCTTTTGTTGAATGGCTGCGCTGTTCGTTTTTCCCTGATCAAACGTGACGGAAGCTTTTTCGAGAGCGAGGTTCACTGTTGCCTGCTCAACTCCCTCAAGCTTATTCAGCCCTTTTTCAATTCTGTTTGAACAGGCTGCACACGTCATTCCCGTAATTTGAAAATTGGTTTCTTTGAGATTGCTCATATTGAGTCCCTCCATATACCACATAGGGGTATATATTTTTGGAAAAGAAAACGTGCCGGTTTAGCACGGTTTCTTTTGTTAAAAGCGATTCTACATTTCGTATTGTCCAGCTGCGCCTCCCAGGTCCTCAGTCGGAACAAAATCCCCCAAAAAGTCAAACCCGGACTTTTCGTGTGATTTCTTATCCGCCGATCGGAGCTAAACGAGCGATTCCGCTTTTCGTGTTGTCCAGCTCCATCGCCTAGCTCCTCGGCCAGAACGGCTCCGCCAAAAAAAGCAAACCCGGCTTTTTCCGGCGGATCCTTTTCTGTCCTTCGGAGCTGACCGAGGCGATTCCGCTTTTCTATTCTACTTCATACCCCTGATCATCGATAGCTTCTTTGATGGCAGCAAGGTTCACTTTTTCCGGGTTGTACTCAACAGCTACCGTTCCTTCGTTAAGATTGACTTTTACTGATGTGACGCCGTTCAGTTCACCTACGCCGCCCTCTACTGCTTTCACACAGTGGTTGCAGGACATTCCCTGTACATTCAGTGTTGCGTTTTCCATAACAAATCTCCCCTTTTGTTTTATTTCATTAGTCGTTTGACGGTTACGAGCACTTCATCGATGACTTCAAGGTCCCCATCCTGGATGCGTTCGACCAGACAGCTTTTCATGTGGCCTTCGAGAAGGATTTTGCTGACGGAGTTCAGCGCAGATTGGACGGCAGCTATTTGTGTCAGGACATCATCACAGTAGGTATCCTTATCAATCAGCCCTTTTACTCCCCGAATCTGACCTTCGATTCTGTTCAGCCGTGTCACCAAATTCTTTTTAGTTGTCTCCGAATGATGGCTCTTTCGGTCTGATCCTGGAACATGACAGCTTTCAGGTTCATTTGCGTGATCAACCATGTCATGCACCTCCTTGTTTTTAATTTACCATACCCCCCTACCCTATGTAAAGGAAAAAATCGCCTATTTCTTTTCGTCTGTCCACTTGTAGCCTGCTCCCCATACCGTTTGAAGGTGTTCTTCAACCGGAAAGCCTGTTTTTCTAAGTTTGTCCCGGATATGTCTCACATGTGAATCCACCGTTCTGCCATCTGTATCTGCCTCATATCCCCATACTGCTGTAATCAAGTGGTCGCGGTCAAACACCCTGTTCCGGTTTTGCAGGAAAAGGCCGGCAAGCTGGAACTCCTTTGGGGTAAAAGGGATTGGTTTTTCCTGATAAACAGCTTCCTGCTTGTTTTCATCCCACTTTAATCCCCTGAATTCAATAGCGGAGTTGTTTCGCGTTCTTCTTAGAATGGCTTCTATTCTTGCAAGCAATTCGGATTCATCAAAGGGTTTCGTCAGATAGTCATCTGCACCGGCCCTGAGACCTTTTACAATATCAGCCTTCTGATCCCTGGCGGTGACCATAATGATCGGGATATCCGAAAACAGCCTGATTTCCCGGCAGATGTCAAAGCCGCTTTTATCCGGCATCATCACATCCAAGATCACCAGCGCAGGATTTTCGTTTGCTATTAAATCTGCCGCTTTATTGCCGTCAGTGGTTTTCACGCAGGAATAGCCTGAAGGTGCAAGATAAAGCTCCAGCAGATTAAGCATCAGCTGTTCATCATCAATCAGAAGTATTTTTTTCATGCTATTGACTCCTTTTGAAACTCAATAATAATAGAAGTTCCTTTTCCAAGCCTGCTTTCCGCATGGACAGTGCCTCCCGCAGCCTCCACAATTTCTTTCACGATGGCCAAACCAAGGCCTGTCCCTCCGCTGTGGCGTGACCTTGACTTGTCTACTCTGTAGAGCCTGTCAAAGACATGCTGCAGGTCATTTTCAGGTATCCCAATCCCCTCATCAGAATAGGCAATCTTCACGGAATGATGGTCTTCCCGGACTTTCACTGTAATGGCTGAATGTTCCTCTGAATAGCGGATGGCGTTGTCTAAAATATTCAATGTGACCTGCTCAAACCTTGCCTGATCGATAAAAAGATAGACCTCATCTTCCGGGAAGTCCTCTACAACTTTCATCTTTTTGTCTGCCAGAACGGGCTGAACCTGTTCTGCTGTTTTACGGAGAAACGCCCGAATTTCCGTTTTCTCTTTTTCAATTTGAAAAGACAGCTGATCCATCCTTGCCAGTTCAAAAAGATCCTCCACTAATCTTGAGAGGCTGGACGTTTGATCAGTGAGTATTGTCAAATAGCTCGCCCGCTCAGCTTGAGGAAGATCCGGTCTTTTTGCCACATTGGCGTAGCCTTTAATGTACGTGAGGGGGGTACGCAATTCGTGAGCGATGCTCGCCAAAAATTCGTTTCTTTCCTGCTTCAGATGTTCAAGATCATTTGCGAGCTTTTGAATCGATCCGCCAAGCTCCCCAAGCTCATCGTTTCTGTGCATTTGAAGCTTAACGGTAAAATCCCCTGCACTTAACCGCTCTGTTGCTTCTTTCATCTTGAGCAGGGGCTTTGTCACGATTCTTGATAAAAAGAAGACGGCTATAATGGTCAGCAGCACAGAAACCGTCCCGATAAAAAGGAAATGGTCGTTCAGTCTTGAGATCATGGATTGAATGGAGTCTGTCCCTTTAAACATATAGACATATCCGTTTACTTTTTCCCCGTCGCGGACGGGGCTTGCCGTCCAGATATAAGGACTGTTTTTCCAATCTTCCCCTGATTCAGGCGGCTCTTTCAATGCCTTTTTCATATCTGAATTGAGTTCAGCAGATCCATAGAGAACGGTTTTATCCGCTGCTGTCAGCAAAACGTCCGTATCAGCTTCCGATTCCATGAGAACAACATGCTCCATTGTTGTTTCATCACCGTGTTTCTCAAGGACATCACGGTGGCTGTCCCCCCTGATTTGCAGGGCATTCAGCTCTTCCTCCACACGTGTATTTACAAGATTTCTGTATAAAAAGAGAAAGAGACAGGTTTCTACTATTAAGATAATGGAAAAAAACAATAATCCGATTTTGATGGCAAGCTTGTTCACGGTAAATCCCCTTATAACTCTTATTTCTTTTACCATAACAGAAAAATGTGCATATTTTGTGCACTTCATATTAACGTACAGACGAAAAAAGCGGCCATTAACGGCCGCTTTTCCATGAAATCTATTTTTTTACACCGTTTTTTGGTCAACTTCAGGAATCACGTAATCTCCATGCTTCTTCTCTGTTTCAGCAACAATGACAGCACATGCTGCGTCACCAGTGATATTGACGGCTGTACGCGCCATATCAAGAAGGCGATCAATCCCGATGATCAGGGCGATGCCCGCTACCGGAAGTCCGACAGAGTTCAGTACCATGGCAAGCATGATCAGACCTACACCAGGCACTCCTGCTGTTCCGATTGAGGCAAGAACAGCTGTCAGAACAACAGTAATCAATTGTGTGAATGATAAGTCAATGCCATATACCTGTGCGATAAAGATTGTTGCTACACCTTGCATAATGGCCGTTCCGTCCATGTTGATCGTTGCGCCAAGCGGCTGAACGAAGCTTGAAATCGGCTCAGGAACCTTCAGTCGTTTTTGCGCAGTCTCCATTGAAACTGGAAGAGTAGCATTACTGCTCGACGTACTGAAAGCTACTGCCATTGCAGGAGAGAAGTTCTTAAAGAAAGCAATCGGGCTCTGCTTTGCAAGGAATGCGATAGATCCTCCGTATGTGATAATAGCGTGGATAATAAGGGCCAGAATTACAACACCCATATACAATCCCATTGCTTTCAGTGCATCCAGACCCTGGCTTCCTACTGCTGTTGCAATAAGACCGAATGTACCGTATGGAGCAAATTTCATCACTAGATTTACAAGATACATCATTAAATCATTGCCCTGCTCAACAAACTTCAGCAAAGCACTCGCTTTTTTACCAAGGAATGTAATTCCAAGACCTACAAAGATGGAGAATACAATGATCTGCAGCATGTTTCCGTCAGCAAACGCCTTGATTGGATTTGTTGGAATCATGTTTAAGAAGGTTTCAGCGACAGATGGTGCTTCCTTCGCATCATATTCAGCTGATTTTGTATCAAATTCTCCAATATTTCCCGGCTGAATTGTCAGTGCAAGGATTAAGCCGATAACAATAGCTACAGCTGTTGTTACAAGGAAATAAGAAACAGTTTTAACACCAATTCTTCCAAGCTTCTTCGGATCTCCGAGCCCGGCTACCCCAAGAGTGATGGAGAAGAAGACAATCGGCACTACAAGCATGTTGATTAAGTTCAAGAAGATTTTCCCAAGCGGCGTGAACAGGAAAGTATCCAGCTGCTTAAATAAATCCGGTGCGGTTATATTGAGGATTAAACCTACAATTGCACCCAGAATGAGACCAATGATGATTTTCGTTGCTAGTTTCATAGACAACCTCCGTAAAATAGAATAATAAAAAGCTAGTTATTTATTCCCAGTTTAACGGGATGGAGAAACCTGATTGTGAGAGTTTTTCGAAAAATACAAAAAAACCACAGGAGATACCCGCGGTTTGTATTAGTCAATTTGAATAATTATGACTTTTCACAGTTGAGTCTCTCCAGCGCAAGCGAGGTTAGCTGTCGGATTCGGACGAAGAGCTGTCCTACCTCATACTACAAGGATTCACCCCCAGTGCATGTGCACCTATTCGGGTCCCCCGCTCCTGTTAAGGATTAAGCGTATATTTATTAAGTTATACTACTATTCTAAATAATAGTTTGTCTTTTGGCAAACATCAAAATTTGCCTTTAGTTGGATTAAAGCATAAAATTTAGCAGAAATCGCGATAAATTAAGGAGTTTTCCCATGAAAAGATGGATCAAAAATTTTTTTCTGATAGCCGTGGCAGCACTTGTACTTGCCTTTGCAGGCTTTTACATATGGTCACAGCAGACATATAAACCTTCAGATGACCTTTATAACTCCACGAACATTCAGAAGAAAAACAATGCCGATGGCTACTTGCTCTTTGAACCAGTGAATCAAAAGACAAAAACGGGCATCATTTTTTATCCAGGAGCAAAGGTCGAGCCCGAGGCTTACGCTTATCTTGCCGAACAGCTTGCTCAGCGGGGCTATACAGCGGCGATTGTTAAAATGCCTTTTAACCTGGCGATTGCCGGCATCAATAAAGCAAGCAATGTGATTAAGGATCATCCGGAGATTACAAAATGGTATCTTGGAGGGCATTCACTTGGAGGAGCTTCAGCATCCATATATGCCTATGACAACCAGGATACAGTAAAAGGATTGTTCCTTATGGCTGCCTACCCGACTGATTCCAGTGATTTTTCCGGAACGGATTTTCCGATTCTGACAATCTATGCTGATAGAGACGGCCTGGCCACTCTTGAGGATATACGGGAGAAGAAACATTTGCTTTCAGATGACACGTTCTTTTACAGGATAAAAGGAGGAAATCATGCGCAGTTCGGCATTTACGGAAATCAAAAAGGCGATAACGAAGCAGACATCAACGTGTATATTCAGCAGGATCTCATCGTCAGTAAAATTGACCGGTGGATCTTAATGAATCAGTAGATTTCAGAGTGAAACTTACAAAAAAAGCTGCACCCGCGCGAAAAGCTCATGGGTGCAGCTTCTTCTCATTATTTTGTTGCCTCAAGAAACTCCTCTGCATCCTGAACAATAAGAGCCACTGCGTCTTTCCAGAAATCTTCTTTTGTCAGATCAGCGCCAAGATGCTTCATTGCAAGATCTTCAACCTGCATCGAGCCTGTATCTTTAAGTAAGGCAATGTACTTCTGTTCAAAAGCAGCTCCTTCCTCAAGCGCTTTTGCATAGATTCCAAGCGAGAACAAATAACCGAATGTATACGGGAAGTTATAGAATGGTACGCCCGTAATATGGAAGTGCAGCTTTGATGCCCAGAAGTGAGGGTGATACTCGCCTAATGAATCACAATATGCTTCTTTTTGCGCGGCTTCCATCAGCTCGCTGATTCTCTCCGCACTCACCATTCCTTTTTTGCGCTCTTCATAGAACGCATTTTCAAAAATAAAGCGGCCATGTATATTCATCAGAAGCGCCACACTGCGCTGAACTTTATCTTCAAGCAGGGCAAGGCGCTCTTCTTCTGTTTTTGCTTTTTTTACAGAAGCATCCGCCACAATCATCTCGGCAAATGTCGAGGCCGTTTCCGCCACATTCATCGCATAGCTGCGGTTAAGCGGATGAACGCCTGCCATTGCATGCTGATGAAAAGCATGGCCAAGCTCATGGGCAAGAGTCGCAATGTTTGAAGGCGTGCCTGAGAACGTCATAAAAATGCGTGACTGATCGCTTTCCGGAAAGCTTGTGCAAAATCCGCCCGGTGCCTTTCCCTGTCTGTCTTCAGCTTCAATCCAGCGGTCTTCAAAGGCTTTTTTCGTAAAAGAGGTGAGCTCTTCTCCGAAATTTGAGAACTGATCAAGAATAAACTCTGCGCCTTCCTGGTAGGAAACCTTCGACTCTTTGCCGCCGATAGGCGCATCAAGATCATACCAGTTAAGTTTCTCAACCCCAAGAAGCTCTGCTTTTCTTTTTAAATACTTTACTAGAGACTGTTTGTTTTCAGAAATGACCTTCCACATGACATCGAGCGTCTCCCGCTTCATTCGGTTGATTTCAAGCGGCTCGCTGAGCACATCGTTCCAGCCCCGCTTTTCGTACACATTCAGCCTGAAGCCTGCAAGATGGTTCAGCGTCTGGGCAAATAAATCAGCTTTGCCCCCCCATGCTTTTTCCCACTCTTCAAATACAGCCTTGCGGACTTCACGATCTGCACTTGAGAATTTATTGGCCGCCTGACCAACTGAAAGGTCCTTGACTTCTCCATCTTCGCTGAATGGAATTTTCACCGTTGAGACGAGTGTGTCATAAAACTGTCCCCACGCATGATATCCGTCAACTGATAGAGCATTAATCAGCGTTTCCTGCTCCATCGGCAGTTTATTCTTCGCTTTGTGTCTGCGTTCAGTGAGCACATAGCTGAGGTCAGCCAGACTTTCCGTCTGAATAAGCTCTTCCCAGACTCCATCCTCCACTTTTACCAGCTTTTGATCAAGGCTTGCGAGTCCATTCTGAAAGTGAGAGCTGAGCTGCGTTACTTTTCCTCTCAGCACAGCTGCGTATTTGTCCTCTGTATCCTGAGCCTGTAGGCAGCCGACAAATGCACCTGCCTGTCTAATTCTTTTAGCAATTCCCTGGAATGAGTCAAGGATTTGATTAAGGTAAACGTAATCCTCTTTTGAGCTTGGCACATCCAGCCGATCTGCCTCGTCCTTAAATAATGGAACATCCTTTTCAAGCTCTTCTAAGTGACGCTTAAAACTTTCAGACTTGCTGCCTCCTTCAAAAAATACATCCAAATCCCACGTTTCTGCATATGTAGCGGCTTTCATAAAATTCCCCCCTGTTAAGTATTTCGCTTCACTAAATAAACTGACAGGTCTATTATATAACATTCGTTTGAATTTTTGTATAATTCTTACTCTTTTTGAAATCAAAAAAAAAAACAACCCGCAGGCTGTTCTTAGTTACTTCACCGATTTATCTGATTTCACGTCATCGTCATCCATTAAGCCTTTTGTCGCATTTTTAAATTCTCTCAGTGTTTTGCCTGCAGCTTTGCCCAGCTCCGGAAGCTTTTTCGGTCCGAATAGCAGAAGTGCCACAAACACTATTAACATGATTTCGCCGAATCCCAAGTTCATCATGTACCCTTCTTCCATGTATTATTTCATAAAAAAAGAAAACGTTATCTTTGTAAATTATAGTAGATTTTCCCTCATAATGCAAAGTGAAGTTTTTCACGGCACGCATTTGTAACTATTGGAAATACACGATTTTTGTTGACATTTGCTATATGTTCCTGCTAAATTAGCTCTATCAAAATAACATAAAAAAAATCCTCACGTCATCTCAGTGAGGTAGAGGTTGCGCGATAGGAAGAGTAGCATGCATGAAGCCGGTGGGGCTGATGAGAGCATGTTGAAAGGCCTTCGCGCCGAAGTGTAAAACAGCCACACTGTTATACGCTGGGACGGCATCGAACAGGTGCCGGACTGCCGCAGATTGCTCTGCGGAGTGCTATCAGGAGATGATGGTGAGTTTTTGCGTATTTGGCGCACGGACTTTTCCGTGCGTCTTTTTGTTTGTTTCGATTAAAAATGACACAGACTTAAGGTATGTGTTCTCTAGGAGGTTTCATGGTTTGAAACAGAAAAAATGGGGTTTTTGGCTGTTAACAGCCTTCGTTGTAGGAAATATGGTCGGCTCAGGTATATTCATGCTGCCGAGCACACTTGCACAGACAGCAAGTCCACTGGGTGTAACAAGCGCCTGGCTTGTGACTGGATTCGGCGTCCTGATGATCGCATTGGTTTTTGGCAATCTTTCCATCCGCAGACCGGACCTTACCGCAGGTCCTCAAAGCTATGCCAAAGCGCTTTTTGATTCGCCCAAGAAAGGAAACGTAGCAGGCTTCAGCATGGTTTGGGGATACTGGGTCGCAAACTGGATCAGCAATGTTGCCATTATCACAAGCTTTGCCGGATATTTGTCCTCTTTTTTCCCAATTATGTCTGACAAATCGGTTCTCTTTACGATCGGCTCACAGGACGTTCAGCTTGGAAGAGCAATAACGTTTGCCGTCTGCACAATTCTGCTTTGGGGGACTCATACAATTCTTGTCACAAACATGACAGGTGCAGGGAAGCTTAATTTTGTCGCCACAGCTTCTAAGGTGATCGGGTTTATGCTGTTTATTATTGCGGGATTATTCGCACTTGAATCTGCCGCGTTCGGCGAATTCTATTTCCCGGTTGAAACAGACAGCGGCAATACACTGGGACTGACCAGTCAAATTCAGTTTGCTGCCATCTCAACTTTGTGGGCGTTTGTCGGCATCGAATCTGCCGTCATTTTATCAGGACGCGCATCCTCACAAAGAGATGTGAAAAGAGCTACAATTACCGGTTTAATCATTGCGGTTTTCATCTATATGGTTATCACTCTTATTACGATGTCTGTTCTTCCGCATGATCAGCTGCAGGCGTCCGACAAGCCATTCGTCGATGTTCTTTCCGTTATTTTGGGAGATGCAGGAGCGAATGCAATGGCTCTGCTCGCCGTTGTTTCACTTTTCGGTTCCACAATCGGCTGGATTCTGCTTTCATCGGAGGTACCGTATCAGGCTGCAAAATCAGGGATCTTCCCGGCATTCTTTGCAAAGACCAATAAAAAAGGCAGTCCTAAAAATGCCCTGCTGATTACAAATCTGATGTCGCAGATTTTCATTTTCTCAACGATTTCAGGAACCATCAGCGAAGCTTATACGTTCCTGACAACGTCAGCTACACTTGCTTATCTTTTCCCGTACCTTGTATCCTCCATCTTCTTCCTGAAGCTGATTGCTAAAGGAGAAACGTATGATCTGGTAAAGGGTTCACGTGTAAGAGACGGGATCATCGCGTCCATAGCCTGTATCTATTCTGTCTGGGTTATTGTTACAGGAACAGCGGATCTCAAAACGTTTGCTTTAGGCGTTGGCCTTTTCCTTGCAGGTTTTGTCATCTATCCATTCCTTAAAAAATATATGAAAAAAGAAGAATCTGCTTCTGCTTAACCAAAAGGGCTGCACCCATTAGTGCAGCCCTTTTAAATTACTGCCGGAGCAAACATCTGACTTGCACAATACTCGATGATTTCTCTCCTTCTTATGATTCCGATAAAGATTCCTTTGTCATCTGTCACAGGCACAAAATTCTGTTCCATGGCCCTGGAAATGATATGCTCCATTTCAGCCTGAATGGAAATGGGCTCGTTTTTGCGGTGAAAAGAAATTTCCGTCAGCCTGATCTTTTCTGTGTTGTGAAAATTCAGGTTTGGGGTGTTTTTCAGCTTCCAGAGCAGATCTCCCTCTGTCAGCGTCGTGACATATTTGCCTTCATGATCAAGCAGCGGAACCGCCGAATAACGGTGGTATTCCATCTTTTCAAGCGCCTGCCGCATCGTCGACTGGATAGGCAAATAGACAACATCCTTTTTAGGGATCAGGAAAAAAGCAATATTCATTTCTTAAAAGTCCTCTCTATATTTTTCCATCTGAAACGATATGAATATCAATGTTTTCTGTTTTTCGCATAATGGTATTTACAATAGACCCTTTTCGGATTTCTTCCCATCGTGTTCTTGCTGACTGTCCAAGCAGAATCTGTGTCACATGGTATTTATTTGCTGCCTCAATAATAATCTCAGCGGGCTTCCGGTTTCTCTCATGCTCAAGCAAAAAGACGGCATTAAATTGAGAGGAGAGCAGCTGCCACCGTTCTATTTTTTCTCTCATCTCCTGAGTAAATGATTCTTTCGGATATTTTACAGCATGCAGAACATACAGCTGTGCACGGAGGCGGTTCGCCATCCTCCAGCCTCTTCTGATCAGTTTTTCGGCAGTAGGGCCGTACCCGACGCAAACAAGTATTTTTTCATGCACACCAATGGGTCCGTATGAAAGATTTCCGCTGATCTGCTCCATTTTTTCATCTACATCATCCGCCACTTCTCTAAGAGCGAGCTCCCTTAAAGCGGATAAATTCGGAACGGTAAAGAAATGGGAGAGGCTTTGTTCGATTTTATCTGAGCCGTAAATTTTCCCTTCTGTCATTCTTTTTCTGAGCGTTTCAGGCGTCACATCAATCAGCTGGATTTCGCTTGCTCTTTGAACAAACAAATCAGGCACCCTTTCGCGCACAGCCACTCTCGTTATCTGCTGGACAATATCGTGGACACTTTCCAGATGCTGAATATTGACGGCCGACATGACATTGATTCCTGCTTCCAGAATCTCCTCAACATCCATATATCGTTTAAGATTTTTAGACCCTGGAATATTTGTATGAGCAAGCTCATCGATAATGACAACAGCCGGTTTCCTTTCAATTATGGCTTCTGTATTCAGTTCTCTGAATATGCTTCCTTTATACGGCATTTCTTTAAGGGGAATGACTTCAAGGTCTTTTATTAAATCTTCGGTTTCTCTTCTTCCGTGGCATTCAATCAGGCCAATGACTGCATCAATGCCTTCAAGCTTTAAGTCGTGGGCATCCTGGAGCATTTTATAGGACTTCCCAACCCCGGGGGCTGCTCCTACATAAAGCTTCAGCTTGCCCCTGTTCATTTCTGCTATTTCATCAAGCAGCTCCTGAGGGGTTTTCCGTCTGAAATATGGATGGTTTTCGGTCATATTTTAACCTCCTCAATAAAAAACAGCTCAGTCAGCCCTTCACAAGAATCCAGCCTCAGCGCAATCGGCAGCTGAGGCGGATCTTTTATTGTGGCTGTTTTCGCATAGATTGTTGTTATACAGTGGCATCCGTTCCCTTTCGCTCCAGTCACAAGATTACCGCGGGGAGGGCCGGAAGCTTCCCGATATGAACGAAACTGTCAAGTGCTTTCCTAGATGGCTACCCAGAGAGATGAGATACTTTTCAGGCTAAAGAAGACGTGAACTCATTCTCCTCTCTTTTTGATGGCAGGACTGTTTTTATGATGAATCTAAATCTCAAATCATACCCGTTCCCTTGCGCTACAGTCACAAGATTACCGCGGGGAGGGCCGGGAGCCTCCTCAGCTTCGCCTGCGGGGTCTCCCGTACCCTCTTCATCCCGCAGGAGTCAAGTGCCTTCCGCTTCAGTCCACTGGTGCTTAAACTTATATTTAAGAAACAAGGACGAACGTAGCCTGCTTAAAATAGAAGGTATGAGCACGGCACAAAGGTAAAAATCTTAACTTCGGTCAGCACTCTTATATTTGTGGGTTTTCACATTTTATCTTTCCATATAAAGGGCTGTTCCGCTAACTCGCTGCGCTTATGGGATCTTCCGTGCCCACTTCATCCCGCAGGAGGCAGGCGGGTTCAACTGCAGTCCACTATTTTTAAAATACAGGCTAAAGAAACATAGCCATACTTATTGTTTCTTCATGTTTTTCAAGTCCAGATTCAATTTAAGAACATTCACTCTTTCTTCCCCAAACAGTCCAAGTTCTTTTCCCTGCACATGTTTTTCAATCAGCTTTTCAAGTTTAGCTTTTTTAATTCCCGTTGCTTCTGAGACGCGGCTGACCTGAACGTAGGCTGCTTTTGGACTTATGTGCGGATCAAGTCCTGAACCTGAATTTGTCAGCAGATCATTCGGCACATCGCTTATAGGTGTTTCAGGATTATTTTTTTCCCACTCTTTTATCGATTCCTTCGTACGGTTCAGCATATCTTCATTTGATGGTGCGTAGTTGTTCGATCCTGATCCTGCACCGTTGTATTCTATACTTGAGACTCTTCCGTGGAAATAGCCTGCTTCTGTAAAGGACTGTCCGATAAGCTCAGAACCTATTACCTTATCATTCTCATCGTAAATTAAACTCCCATCTGCCTTGTCCGGAGCAGCGGCCTGGGCAATGACTGTTACAGCAGCCGGATATACCAGTCCGCAGAATACCATTAACACCAGGCTCATTCTAATAATCGGTCCTATGATTGATTGTTTTTCTTCCACTTTATGAACCTCTTTTCTTCTTATATAAATAGGGCAAGACAAAGATCAATGAATTTTATGCCGATAAACGGAACCAGGACTCCTCCCAAACCGTATACAAGCAGATTTTTTCTGAGAAGGGCATTTGAACTCATCGGCTTGTAGCTGACGCCTTTCATTGCGAGAGGAATCAGAATCGGAATGATGATCGCGTTAAAAATCAGGGCTGACAGGATGGCTGAAATTGGCGAGTCAAGCCTCATCACATTCAGCATGCTCATTTCCGGAATGGCGAGCATAAACATGGCCGGTATAATCGCAAAGTACTTGGCAATATCGTTTGCGATACTGAACGTTGTCAGGGCACCGCGGGTCATCAGCAGCTGTTTTCCGATTGAGACTACTTCAATGATTTTCGTAGGATTTGAATCCAGATCAACCATATTCGCAGCTTCCTTCGCAGCTGCCGTCCCGCTGTTCATGGCAAGACCCACATCCGCCTGGGCAAGAGCAGGGGCATCATTGGTGCCGTCTCCCGTCATCGCAACGAGCTTGCCTTGTGCCTGCTCATATTTAATGACTTCAATTTTGTCCTCAGGTTTGCACTCTGCGATAAATTCATCCACAC
The DNA here is from genome assembly GCA_038002745.1 of Bacillus sp. FSL H8-0547. Classification (NCBI taxonomy): domain Bacteria; kingdom Bacillati; phylum Bacillota; class Bacilli; order Caryophanales; family Bacillaceae; genus Bacillus; species Bacillus sp. FSL H8-0547. Next base: position 2,432,184 of record JBBODD010000001.1, on the reverse strand, counting down.
CCGCTTCCTTTGCTATTGTGGCAGCTGTGAGCGGATTATCTCCTGTACACATGACGGTTTTGATTCCCATGCTGCGGAGCTTGTCAAAACGCTCCTTCATTCCAGGCTTAACGGTATCTTTCAAGTAGATTAATCCGAATATCTGATCATTCATCGCTACAGCAAGAGGTGTACCGCCTGCTTTGGAAATATCGTCCGTTTTCTTGTCCAGATCAGCCGGAATGGTGCCTCCGCTTGAGAGAACCCATTTTTTCACGGCATCCACCGCACCTTTTCTTACAACTGATCCGTCAGGCAAATCCATTCCGCTCATTCGGGTCTCCGCTTTAAATTCAATGAACGTTCCTCCATCTGCAAGATCCGTTCTGTATGAAAGCTGTTTATTCTTCAGCAGCTCAAGAACCGATCTTCCTTCAGGTGTTTCATCCTCCAGCGAGCTGACGGCCGTCCATTGCGCCAAATCCTGCATTGGGGCATTGCCCACAGGAATAAACTCGCTTGCCATTCGGTTTCCGAAAGTAATAGTACCTGTTTTGTCCAGAATGATTGTGTTAATGTCTCCTGCAGCTTCAACGGCTTTTCCCGACATGGCAATGACATTGAACTGTGTTACCCGGTCCATCCCGGCAATTCCGATGGCAGAGAGCAATCCCCCGATTGTCGTAGGAATCAGACAGACAAGCAAGGCAATCAGAACCGGTATTTCAAGACGAAACCCGAGGTAATCCGTATAAAAAGGAAGAGTCACAACGACAATCATGAAAATAAGAGTAAGGCTTGTTAAAACCGTATTCAACGCTATTTCATTCGGTGTTTTCTGGCGCTGTGCCCCCTCAACAAGAGCAATCATTTTATCAAGAAAAGATTCACCTGGATCACTTGTAATTCTCACCTTGATCTGATCGCTGACCACCTTTGTTCCGCCTGTTACAGAGTTAAAATCCCCTCCCGCTTCCTTAATGACCGGAGCGGATTCACCCGTAATCGCGGATTCATCAACAGAAGCAAGACCGGAAATGATTTCACCGTCTCCAGGAATAAATTCACCCTGGGACACAATGACCACATCCCCCTTGCGAAGCGACGCGGAGTCAACCTTTTCAATATTCCCGCCTGGTTTTACTCTGTTTGCCGTCATTTCTTTCTTAGAATTTTTCAGCGCGTTTGCCTGAGCCATCCCCCTTCCCTCTGCCAATGCTTCAGCAAAGTTGGCAAACAGTACGGTGAATAAAAGAATCAGGGAGACGGTTAAATTAAACGCCGTGCTGACTTCCGCAGGTCCGAATGCATTTGGTGCAAAAGTAAGCAGCAGAGTTAAGAAGAAACCGATTTCTACTATAAACATGATTGGATTTTTGACCATGATCCGGGGATCAAGTTTCAGAAAGGAAGCCTTTACCGCATTGACGATCAGCCCTTGACCTGATTTCGTCCGGTTTACCGGCTTGTGCCCTTCAGGTTCTGTCTGTCCGGCAGCTTCTTTTTGATCATATCTTTCATCAGCAGCCTTCACTGCTGTCGCTAGTGTCTTACTCATTTTGGATCCTCCAATTGAATTATAAAGTTAACAGCTCTGCCACTGGCCCAAGAACCAATACCGGAAAGAAGGTTAATGCTCCGACAATGAATACCGCTCCGACAAAAATGGTTCCAAACAGGCTTGTGTCGGTACGGAATGTGCCAATTGTTTCCGGTACAAGCTTTTTAGCCGCTAAAGATGCTCCTACGGCAAGCATGGCAATGATTCCAAAGTATCTTCCGATAAACATGACAATACCTGTTGAGATGTTCCAAAACGGAGTGGCATCCCCCAAACCTTCAAAGCCTGAACCGTTATTGGCTGCAGAAGACGTGTATTCATAAAGCACTTGGGAAAGCCCGTGGAACCCTGGATTTGAAATACCGTCAGATCCAAGCGGCGTATAAAGCGCCAGGGCTGTTGATCCAAGTATCAAAAACGGATGAATCAGCAGAGTGACCGCAATCAGCTTCATTTCTTTTCCTTCAATTTTTTTGCCAAGGAATTCCGGCGTGCGCCCAACCATAAGGCCTGATAAGAAAACAGCAATAATAGCGTACATGATAATGTTCATGAATCCGGCACCTGCACCGCCGAACACGGTATTCAGAAGCATATTCGACAAGGCCAGCATTCCGGTAATGGGAGAAAGCGTATCATGCATGGTATTGACAGCCCCTGTTTCAGAAGCAGTCGTGACAATCGCATAGAGAGTGGATTGAACGGTACCAAACCGCACCTCTTTCCCTTCCATGCTTCCTGAAGCCTGCTCAAGACCTGCTTCAGCCAGTCTAGGATTCCCCTGAAATTCGGATAGAAGAGCTGTTCCAAGAAACACTGCAAAAATCATTGCCATAGCCGCAAATAAAATTCGTCCCTGTTTTTTATTGCCTACCATTTTTCCATACGTATATGGAAGGGCTGTCGGGATGAGAAGCATTAAAAGCATTTGCAGCACATTGCTCACTGCGTTGGGATTTTCAAACGGATGGGCTGAGTTGACTCCAAAAAATCCTCCGCCGTTATTTCCCGCTTCTTTAATGGATAAGAGAGAAGCAACAGGTCCCCTTGCGATTGTCTGCTCTGCTCCTTCCACTGTGCTGGCCGTGACACTGGCATCAAGCGTTTGAGGAACGCCAAGAAAGACAAATATCAGGCCGGCTGCAAAGGCAAGCGGCAGAAAAACCCTTGTGATCGCACGAATTAAATCAACAAAGAAATTTCCAAGCGGATTACCCGATAATCCTCTAATAAGTGCAATCGCAGCTGCAAAAGCGGTTGCAGGTGCCGTAAACATCATAAACGTGATGGCAATCATCTGTGAGAAATAGGACAGGCCGCTCTCCCCGCTGTAGTGCTGAAGATTCGTATTTGTCATAAAGCTGATGGCCGTATTAAAAGCAAGCGTTGGATCCATTCCGGCAATACCGCTTGGATTCAAAGGAAGCGAACCCTGAAAACGAAACACCAGATAAACGATGAAAATCATAAAGATGTTTGAAAGCAACAGAGCTATAGCATACTGCCTGAAACCTTTATTCTTCTGTTTAATGCCGCTCAGTTTATAAATTGCTTTCTCAAAAGGTCCAAAAATGGAATCAAGCCTTGTTGTTTCATAAGAAAATGCCTGTGCAATATATAGTCCAGCCGGCTTGGAAAGCAGCACAGCTAGCCACAATGTCAGGATAATTGAAAGAATGGATAGTACACTCAAAGTCTTTTCCTCCGCAAGTTAAAATTTTTCCGGGTTAACAAGTGCATAAAGCAAATAAAGCGTTATGGCGGCAATTCCGCCAAGCAAAACAATCATCACTTTTCTTCCCTTCCTTCGTTCACAATCTTTTCAGACCAGCTGATCAGTCCGGCCATTAGCAGCGCAAGAGCTGCAAAAGACACCGCCATGATGATGTCAAGCATAGTAAAATCCCCCCGTTCTTACTGAATCAAAAATTTCACGCTATCTGCTTTTGAATACATGACATGCTGGGCACCGAGAAGTTCATAGAGCCTGGCCGGGTAATTCGCCTTTTTAGTAATAACGGTAATCGGCGCTCTGACGCTTGCTTTGAGTATTTCCATCAGCCTGCAGGTCTCGGCTATTTTGTCCTCGAGAAGAAGCACTCTTGAGACAGGCTCGTTTATTAGCAGATACTGGGCATTTTGCCTGATAAAATAAATGGTTTTAAACCCTTTGGATCTTAAATGACTTTCTACACTGTAATCTCCCGTAATAAAGGACAGCGACGAGTTCTCAGGGAGAATCTCATCCAGGCACCCAAGCCTCGTATAGCTCGGTATGCAAATCAGCATTGCTTCCATAACCTTCCCCGCCTTTTCGCTCCGTCTTTGCTCCGGCAGCCAAACAGCCGGACAGCACCTGAATTCACTCTTTATTCCAGTAAAAAACCGCGGAAGAGGGTTCTTCCGCGGCTTTTAGGCATCACTTAAAAAGCATGCCGCACCTGCAGTTTCGATTTCCCTCATCGCGCTTTCGGGGTTAGCTGTCGGATTCGGGCTATGAGAGCTGCCCTGCCACCATATTCAGATGGATTCACCCCAAGCGGCAATTTGCCGCAAAAGATTGGATCCCCCGATTTCATTGTGAAATTAAGCGATTAAGTATTCAGTTCTGGTTTGATATCTCTTTTAGAGATCCACCTCCTTAATTGATTTTTGCTGTCTGCTTTAGACTTGATTCAATTCTCCGAGCCAATAGGAGCATGATGCCGGCTTGCTGAAAATGACATATCTGGCGCCTAATTTTTTGTAAAGATCATAATGCCTGCTGTCATCTGTCATCACAACAATCCTCATTGTTCCCAGATCAGAGAAAAAAGCCGTCAGTTCAAATCCTTCGTTGATTGAATCCGAGATAATATAGACAGATTGATAGCCGTCAAATCTCTTTTCAAGTTCAAGCAGATTATCCAGCCTTGTATTGCCTCCCTTTGAGTTTGTCAGCTCAAACGCATACTGTTCATAAGACATCACATCTGCGTATTTGCGGTGAACGTTAATCTCCTCTATTACAGAAACGAATAAATCCCCCTTGCCTATAACCAGTGTCTGATTCATCGTTATCCCCCGAATCGTTCCATGATTGACAGTGCATTTTGTTCTCTTGCTGAATTAACCCTTTCAGGATCAATCAGCCATAGAACAAAAAAAGAGACCAATGCTTACTCTTCCCCCAACCCAGTACACATGTAATCAAATCAGCAGGCAGCTGCCCGGCATGATTGATTCTCATATGGCTGTTTTGGAGAAAAAGTACTCATTGGTCTACTTAACGCCCAGCAAGCCGCAGCCCTCTTTGCGTTCCGTCTTCCGTTTTTCCTTTTTCAAACGAATTGCTGAATCAAAAAGACCTTCTACAGTCCCCAGGCCTCTTCTCTGCCTAAAAAAAGGCAGTAAAAAAAAGACTCCTGTTAAGGCGGTCTTTGGACCTCCTTCGCTTTAGCCGACGAAGTTAGCTGACGGGTAGGATGGCGAAAGATCTCATCCTTTCTGCAAAAGCAGAATTAACCCCAAAAAATTGGTTCCTCCGTTCCCGTGTCACGGGACTAGGCCGATATGCAATTCGTGATTACGAGATTATCTTACTCCCGCGATAAAACTGTGTAAACAAGGAAATACACTAAAAAACAGGGACTTTAGTGACCTTTAGTCTATTATTCTCTCTCTTACTCTCATTTCCTCACGTTTTTAAAAAATCTCACTTCTCTCTCCCGCTTGTATCAGCCTGTCAACTGTACACTCTGTTTCCTGTCATTTACAGAATGCTATTGACAGGGTCATGGCGGGTAAGTAAGATAAACTCGTCTAATGATGCAAAGCTCAAGGGGGATCTTCCCATCTTCTAAAATCCTCTTGAACGGCATCCGTTCATCCTAATCAAAAGCATTTGTGCCGGGGGTATAATCAAATGGCTGTGTCGCCTAAAAAGAAATTGGAAATGGAATTAAGTGAAGCCTTTATCAAGCTTCAAAGGGATTTAATCGGACGCGGACCGCAGGAAACAAGAACCTACATTGTCCATGATATGGTCATTGCCCGGTTTAAGGGCGTTCTCACAGTTGAGGAAAAACATCTGGTTGAAAACGAAAATGGCAGAAAACTCGTTAAACAAATGAGACAGGTTCTGCGTGAAATGTACAGTAAAAAATTTGAAGAAATTGTAGAAAACTGCACGGGCTGCAGGGTTCTTTCAAGCCACAGCGATATCAGCACAAAGATGGGCGAACGAATTGAAGTGTTTGTGGTTGATAAGGATCTGGAGCGGCTCCTTGAATGAAAGAACTAAATAACACGAACAAAAAGGGAGTATGCAAATTGAGCATACTCTTTTTTCTTTGCATCTTCTTTTTTTAATCACTGTCTATACCAGACTGCAAAAACGACAGCTGCTCAAATAAAATTGAGATAGAGAGAAAACGAGAGTAAACAGAAGAAAAACAGAGATTGATTTAATATTCATCTATAAAAACCCAGTATTTCATCCCTTTACAAGTAAAATTATCCAGGAGTATGATAGGCTCAATTTATTTCCTAATCCGCAGAATCCGTTAAGGAACGGGGGACCCAATTTTCCGGGGTGAAGCCGCTGAATCAAGCGGCCGGGCGACTCTTACCGTCCGAATCCGTCAGCTAACTCCGTATGCGTTGTTTGAGAGAGGAAGGTGTGACCGTTCAGCGCAGCCTGCTGAAACAAAAAATACAATCCTTCGATTTTTCAAATTCATTCGTAAACGAAATTAAAACTAAAAAATCGGGGTGTTCTTTGTGTTGACTATTTTAGATCCGTTAAGCGAAATAAAAGCAGAAATAGCTGAAAAGCATGTCGAACTGCTGCATCTTCAGTTTGTTGATCTGGAAGGAAATTTAAAGCACGTCACCATTACGGCCGATCAGATTGATGAGGCTGCAGAGGGAAACATGATGTTTGACGGTTCATCCATAAGGGGTTTTTGTCCTATTAACCAGTCTGATTTATACCTCAAGCCGGATTTAAGCACGTTCGCTATTATTCCGTGGTCAGTCGAGGAAAAATATGCAGAAGCAAGATTTCTTTGCAGCATATTAAATCCGGATATGACGCCTTATGAAGGAGATCCAAGATATGTCCTGCAGCTCGCCGCAAAAAGAGCCAAGTCGCTTGGATACAGCATCAGCATCGGGCCGGAACTGGAGTTTTTCCTGTTTAAAACCGACGAAAATGGAAATCCCACGACAAATCCCCACGATACTGGGGGATATTTTGAGCCCGCACATGATCTGGGAGAAAGAGTCCGTCTTGAAATCTACCGCACCCTGAAAGCAATGGGCTTCAAAATTGAAGCATCCCACCATGAAGTGGCCAACGGGCAGCATGAAATCAATTTTCGTTTCAATGATGCCCTGACGTCAGCAGATAATGCCACAACATACAAGTGGGTCGTAAAAAATGTCGCAAAACAATTTAACCTGCATGCGTCATTTATGCCTAAACCTCTGCAAGGGGTAAACGGCTCCGGTATGCATGTTAACATCTCCCTCCTTCAAGACGGGGAAAATATCTTCTTTGATGGAAATGATGATATGCAGCTTTCAAACGAAGCCTATTATTTTATTAATGGGGTGCTCACCTATATTGAAGAGCTGACTGCCATTACCAATCCGCTTGTTAATTCTTACAAACGTCTCGTACCGGGGTTTGAGGCCCCGTGCTATATTGCCTGGTCCACTTCAAACCGGTCAACACTTATCCGTATACCTGCAAAAAGGGGTGCCGCAACACGGATAGAAGTGAGACATCCGGACCCAAGCGCCAATCCCTATCTTGCATACGCCGCAATTGCTGAAGCAGGAATGGCCGGTATCGCGCTGTCGGAATTTCCGAAGCCCGCCGTTCATGATGACATCTTCAGCATGACGGAATCCGCCCGGATGGAAAGAGGAATCAAGCATCTCCCGGACAACCTTGAAACGGCGCTTGATTTAATGGAAAAGGGTCCGCTTGCCAAAATGGTTCTCGGCTCTCATGTATACCGGCAATTTCTTCTTCATAAAAGAGCGGAATGGCACGAATACAGGAATACTGTCCACTTATGGGAAATTGAAAATTATCAGATGAAGTTTTGACTTGAACCAAAAGCCCGATTTGCGTGTGAATCGGGCTTTTTTGGTGCAGAAAGAAGTGCCGGTAAATAAATTCCGTAAATTTGGATAAAGTAAAAGCTGATCATACTGCATAATCAGCTTATTACCTTGAAAAACTTTTTTCAGGAAAAGAAAAAGACTGCTTATAATAAAAGAATATTCTAAAATAATTGACAATTATTATTTTCGACATTATACTACATTTTATTCACTCTCAAGACTAACTCACTGGAGGATATACATGAGCTCACTTTTTAGAAAAAAGTCAATTACTGCCTTGCTCGCGCAAAGTCAGCAAAAATCCCTGGCACGGACTATGGGCGCATTCGACCTGACTTTACTCGGGATAGGCGCGATTGTAGGAACAGGAATTTTTGTACTGACCGGTGTCGTAGCAGCTGAGACAGCAGGTCCTGCCCTTATTCTTTCCTTTATCATTTCCGGTATTGCCTGTGCACTAGCAGCTTTCTGCTACGCGGAATTCGCTTCAACCGTTCCAATATCAGGCAGTGTCTATACTTACACATATGCAACCTTGGGAGAGTTTTTCGCTTTCTTGATCGGCTGGGATTTGATGCTTGAATACTTGCTTGCAACGTCTGCCGTTGCGACCGGCTGGTCTGCCTATTTTCAATCTCTCTTAGCAGGCTTTGGACTGGAGCTTCCTGCAGCCATGACATCAGCTCCCGGAGCTGGTAAAGGCGGAATGATTGATTTGCCGGCGGTCATTATTATCCTGCTGATCACTGCTCTTTTATCAAAAGGAATTAAAGAAAGCACGCGGGTTAATAACATTATGGTTTTTGTTAAACTGGCTGTGATTCTATTATTCATTGTGGCAGGCGTCTGGTATGTAAAGCCTGAAAACTGGACCCCGTTTGTGCCATTTGGATTTGAAGGCATCGTAACCGGCGCGGCTACTGTCTTTTTTGCTTACATTGGATTTGACGCTGTAGCGACTGCTGCAGAGGAAGTGAAAAAACCGCAAAGAGATGTTCCAATTGGCATTATTGCTTCCCTTGCAGTTTGTACGGCACTATATATGGTTGTATCTCTCATTCTTACAGGCATGGTTCCTTATACAAAACTCAATGTAGCAGATCCGGTTTCTTTTGCCCTTCAGTTTGTGGGGCAGAATTCACTTGCAGGCCTTATATCAGTGGGGGCTATCGCAGGAATTACAACCGTTCTTTTAGTGATGATGTATGCACAGGTACGAATCTCTTATGCCATGAGCCGGGACGGACTCCTTCCAAAAAGACTGTCCAAGGTGCACCCATCTTTTAAAACACCCTTTCAAAATACATGGATTACAGGGTTTATTGCAGCAGCAATTGCAGGCTTTGTCGATTTGACAACCCTTGCCCATCTTGTCAATATGGGTACACTCGCTGCCTTCACACTCATTTCGATAGCCGTAATTGTTTTGAGGAAGACTCATCCGAATCTGGAACGTGCTTTTAAAGTGCCATTCGTTCCTGTATTCCCGGCAGTCAGCGCCTTGTTCTGCATCTATCTCATGACGAGCCTTCCGGCTATCACATGGACTTCTTTTATCATCTGGATAGCCATTGGAGCTGTGATTTACTTCGTATACGCAAGAAAAAACAGCAAACTTGCATAAATCGCAAAAAAACCTTTCTCCGTTGCAGGAGAAAGGTTTTTTACTCTTTATGAACGTCTGACCTGCCTGAAAAAGTACCCGACAAGCAGCAGCACTATAGCAAATGAAATCATGACAATGAACTTCAGATGATCATGCAGAACGCTTTTGGTGAATGATGGTTCTACATCTGCAACTGTACTTTTCATCAGCTCATTTTTTTCAAGGTTCACAGGATCAAGAGGATGCTTGGCGAGTTCCCGGCCATCTTCACCGTCAATCGTCAAGTTTCCCTCCGTATCCACATCAGCAGAAATGGTTTCATTTGTTTTTCTGGCATAATACAAAGGCTCCTCCAATGTGAACTCCTGTCCTTCTTGATCCTTATAATATGTTCCAGAAGCGACAAACTCCGATGTAAAATTGGCAAAGCCGTAATCAAGCAGCTTGACCGTATCTTTGTAAGACATACGGTCTGTCTTTGCATTCAGCGTTACAGCGATCAGCCGGATATTTTCTCTCTCAGCAAGAGTTGACAGCGTAAAACCGGACTGGCTGACATATCCGTTCTTCCCTCCCACCATTCCTTCATACGGTGTCGCCTGCAGAAGTTTGTGATGATTGTGGAGAGTTGTATCCCAGGTTTCCCCGTCCCATTTCAGCTCTGCTGTTGAAAAGATCTCGCGGAAGATTTCGTTTTGTGATGCATACTGAGTCAGAGTAGCCAAATCTTCCGCTGTGGTGACATGACTTGGATCAAAAAGACCGTGCGGGTTCGTAAAATGGGTATCCTCAAGCCCTACCTTCGTTTTCAAAAACTCATTCATTTCCTTTGAAAATGTTTCTACATTTCCGCTTATATGTTCAGCAATGGCAATACCGGCATCATTCCCGGAATTGATCATGAGCCCCTGAATCAGTTTTTTCAGGGTCACCTGTTCACCTGCTTCAAGATACACTCTAGTCCCGTCGGCATTTCTGGCATTTTCGCTGACGGTTACGATATCATCCAAATTCCCATTTTCAATCGCATAGATGGCTGTGGCCATTTTTGTCACACTTGCAGGGTACATCTCGGCATCGCTTTTTTTCGAATAGAGAATCTGGCCGGAGTCAGCATCGATCAAGACGGCGGATTCGCTTTCAATCGCCGGTTCATTTGCTGTTAGTTCCTCTGCTGATGGTTTTGAAGAAAAAATCATTCCTAAAAAGAAGCTTGCTGCAAGAATCAAAGGGGTTTTTTTCATCTATATAAATCTCCTGATTGTAGTAGTCTATATTCATTCCGTATACAAGCATAACAGGTAATAAAACGGCATGACAATGTAAAGTTATAGAAATCGATGCATAAACGTTCATTTTACCTGAATTTATAGAAAAATCTGTATTTTTATTGATTTGACTTCCAATTCTGCCTGTCATATACTTCACCTAACGAACGTCAGGAAGGCGGTTTTCAATGTGACCTCAGAACAGCTTAAACAGGCGGCCATCCGCCTATTTGCCGATCATGGCTATGAAGGTACTTCACTGGCTGACATTGCTGCTGAAGTTGGAATAAAGAAACAGTCGATTTACACCCATTTTAAAAATAAGGATGAACTCTTCCTTAAGGCGATGACTGATGTTCTTGAGAAGGAGATTGAGTATGTAAAAGCTTCATTTTCTTCTCCAGAACAGCCCCAGCTTAACGACATTTTGTTCCGTTATCTGACGGATTACGTGCACCGCTTTGAAAAAGAGGCGGAAACAAAATTCATGCTGAGAATCAGCTTTTTGCCCCCCTCACATTTATATCGGGAGGTCATGGAAAAAGTTTATGTGTACCTCGATACGTTCGAAGAACTGCTCATCGGTGTTTTCGAAAAACAGCTTGATCTTGCAGTAAAACCGGCTGAAGCGGCTACGGCGTATATGGGTGTCGCAGATGCTGTCTTCGCCGAAATGCTGTACGGCGGACCTTCGCGCGTGCAAAAACGGCTGAACAGCTGTTTTAAAGTCTATTGGAATGGCATTACCAGAAAAGCGTAATCGCCCGTTTAGCTCCGGGAGTCAGATAAGGAAACGGCGGTAAAGGCGCTTTTTGCCTTTGCCGATGGTTCCGTTCTGACAGAGGAGTTGGGCGGTGGAGCTAGACACCACGAAAAGCGGAGCCGACCGGTTAGCCCTGACAGGCAGAAAAGAAATCACCGGAAAAGTCCGGTTTTGACTTTTGCGGGGATTTTGTTCTGACGGAAGGGCTGGGAGGCGGAGCTGGACACCACGAAAAGCGTAATCGCCCGTTTAGCTCCGGGAGTCAGATAAGGAAACGGCGGTAAAGGCGCTTTTTGCCTTTGCCGATGGTTCCGTTCTGACAGAGGAGTTGGGCGGTGGAGCTGGACACCACGAAAAGCGGAGCCGACCGTTTAGCCCTGACAGGCAGAAAAGAAATCACCGGAAAAGTCCGGTTTTGACTTTTGCGGGGATTTTGTTCTGACGGAAGGGCTGGGAGGCGGAGCTGGACACCACGAAAAACGGACCCGACCGTTTAGCCCTGACAGGCATCCAAAATATTATTCGAAAAAGAAGGCGCTTTTCTGCCTATCATCAATTCTCATTGCCGATATGGAAATATAAGGAAGGGGAAATTATCATGAACAAAGATTGGACAAAAGTATTTATGGCCGGTTTTGTTGAAGTCATTTGGGTTGCCGGCCTTAAGTATTCAGACAGCTGGCTTGAATGGCTTGGAACCATCATCACAATCTGCATCAGCTTTTACCTGCTGATCAGTGCAACGAAAAGACTGCCTGTCAGTACGGTTTACGCTGTTTTTACAGGACTTGGGGCAGCCGGAACCGTGATAGCAGAAATTATGTTTTTTAACGAGCCTTTCCAGCTGGTTAAAATTCTTTTAATCGCCGTTTTAGTATGCGGGGTTATTGGGTTAAAAACACTGTCTGATGACAAAAAAGAGGAGGCTTCCATATAATGGACTGGGTGTTTCTAATTGGTGCCGGTCTGTTCGAAGTAGCCGGTGTTATCGGGATTAATAAAATGAAGGAATCTAAAGGAATTGTTCCGCTGTTGATTATGATTGCAGGTTTTTCGCTCAGCTTTCTGCTGCTGAATCAGTCCCTGCAGACGATCTCACTTGGGACTGCCTATTCCGTCTGGACAGGAATTGGATCTGCCGGGAGTGCGCTGATCGGCATCTTGTTCTATGGGGATTCAAAAAGCTGGAAACGGATTTTATTCATCAGCATGATCATTTCGGCAACGGTCGGCCTCAAACTGGTTTCGTAAGGAGTTGTCACTTTGATTAAATATTCGTTTCTCGTGTTTATTGGAGCGTGCAGCTACGGCATTATTTCTACGATTATCAAGCTTGCCTATAAACAGGGCTATTCAGTGGAAGAAGTCATCGGGAGCCAGTATGTGACTGGCTTTCTTCTCTTTTTGGCCTGCGCCCTTCTCTTTTCGAGAAAAAAAGCAACATGGAAACAGGCGCTTTTCTTAATGCTGACGGGGACGACGACAAGTTTTACAGGAATTTTTTACGGAAAATCACTCGAGACCGTTCCTGCCTCCATTGCAATTATCCTGCTGTTTCAATTTACGTGGATCGGCATCTTAATTGAGGCATTTTATCTGAAAAAGAGACCTGACAGCGCAAAGCTTTTCGCTGTCCTTCTTTTGCTCATAGGCACCTTTATGGCAGGCAATCTGTTCGGGAAAGAAGCCATCAGCTTGACGGATCCGGGGATCATTTGGGGTCTTCTATCTGCCGTCTCGTTTTCTCTGTTTATTTTTGCAAGCGGGAAGGTAGCAGCTGAGCTTCCATCGTTGAACAGAAGCCTGTTCATGTCGTTTGGGGCAGCCATCTTCCTCACCATTCTTTTCACTCCCGATTTTATGACAAATGGTTCTCTGCAGGCAGGACTATGGAAATTCGCCTTGCCTCTCGGCTTTTTCGGCGTGTTTATCCCGGTTGTGCTGTTTTCAGTCGGAACTCCTAAAATCGGGTCAGGACTCGCCACAATTGTCGGGGCTGCCGAACTGCCTGCAGCCGTTCTCTGCTCTGTCTTTTTTCTGAAAGAATCGGTGAACCTGCTGCAGACGGCCGGCATTATGCTTATCCTTTTGGGTATTGCCGTCCCGCAGCTGGTCTATTTTTTCCGGCAGAAAAAGAATGTGAGTCAGACACTGCGAATGTAAGGTGAATATGCACTCGAATCGTACGCTATCTGTACATGGGATGAAGATTATAACGTAAGAAAGATAGATAGAGTGTACGACACAGAAGCCTGATATAGAAAGAAAGGGTGAATTTGTTATTCTCAAATTCACCCTTTTATATTTATATCCCAGCCTCTTTTCTATATGCTGCGCCTTAAAAATCTGCTTTAATGTGGCGGATCAGTGCCTCTGCACTTTCGTTTACTTGTTCCTGATTCAGTGTTCTTACCCCATGCTCGACAAACGCTGGAAGAAAGCGCATGCCCGTCAGGTTAGCCATTGCCTGAAACGGCTTGAACAGTTCACTCATGCTGTAATGGTTGTAGCCTCCTGACTGATACGCAGCTTCCGGTCCTCCCGTTGAAACAGCGAGCATAAACTCTTTTCCGTGAAGCTTTGTTCCCTGTGAGCCATATGCCCAGCCGTATGCCAGCACCACATCCTGCCATTCTTTCAGAAGAGACGGACTGCTGTACCAGTAGAACGGAAATTGAAAGACAATCCGGTCATGTTCAAGCAGGAGCTTTTGCTCGCGCTCTATATCAATTTTAAAATCCGGATATTTACTGTACAGGTCATGAACCGTAACATCTTCTTCTCTATTTAAATGGTTCAACCATGTTTTATTAACGTTTGACCCTGATAAATTCGGGTGGGCAGCTATGACTAATGTTTTCATTATATCTCTCCTTAAATAGTTGTATATGCAAATGATTGCGTAAAAAGAAAACATTTGTACATGCAAATGAATACACAAAAAAATTTACGTTCTTTTCTCTAGTTTATTGCTCGCCTCATGCAGCGACTTGCTTAATTCCAGGCTGAATTCTTTTCCAAGAACAGCGGAGTATTCCTCAAACAGATCCTTCAGCGATGCCCGGAACTGTGTATAAATCTTTTCTCCCTCACTTGTAAGTGAGATGAAAGACTGCTTGCCGTTTACTTTCCGGTTTACAAGCCCCTTCTTCTCAAGCTTGTCGATAAATCTGGTGCTTGTTGATGGAGCAATGGAAAGCTTTTTGCACAGCTCTTTTTGAGTGATTCCCGGATGAAATTTAACGGTCATGATTAAGTATAAATAAGATGGCGCAAGGTCACCCGCATCAAAAACGTCTTCAGCAAGTTTTGTCATGTTTCGAGCGAATCGGCTCGCCGTAAAATACAAACAGTGCATGAGTACTTGTTCTTCTTCGTTCATTTGCATCATTCCTTTTATCATTTGCATATACAAATTAACATGTTTTTAAATGCAATGTCAAGTAAGTAATTAGGAGCAGGAAGAACGTCAATCCCCTGCCCGAAACGTCTTAATTGCTTCCTCTGCCTGCTTTTCTGTTACATACGGTGTATGAAAATAAACACGAACAACTGTCCCGTCTTCAAGTTCCAAGAAATAATGATAGGTCTGCACAGCGGTCATTGTCTTTACGTGCTGAAGCAATCGTTCTGCAGGATAGGCCAGGTTCGTGATCTCCTTTTTCTCAAGTATTCCAGCACCGCCTTCAAGACTTTGTTTTTCCTCAGTCGAACTCAGTACAGCTCCTCCAACTGTGCGCTCTCCCTGTTTAAATACAAGACCTTTGTCACTTTTCAAAATGTCCATTCCCTGAGGCAGATCAATTGTGTACATTTGCTCGCCGCTCCTGCCGGATTCATTTGCAAGATAGACAGAGAAAAGACCAATGCCAAGGAGCAGGACAGCGGCAGCAGCTATCTGAAAAAAACGGTGCATGAGTGTAATAGGAGCCTGCCTTCTCTGCAAGCGTGCACGAATGGACTGTTTTTGTGAAGGAGACATGTTTTTTCTGGGGAATTTCATGTTCTCATAATTCAAGCTCAGCACCTCTTTCCAACCGTGGGTTTTGCTTTAATTTCTGAAGAGCCCGGTAATACGTCCGGCTTACTTTTTTTCTTGGCCACCCAAGAACATGTGCTGTTTCTTCTACTGAAAGTTCGGAGACCATTCTGAGCATAATCACGTCGCGGTATTCTGCCTTCAGCTCTGAAATCGCTTTGTATGCTTCACTCAGCTCTTCATGTTCAACCAAAATCTCGTCCGGTGTTTTTATATCCCGCTGACCGGGCAGCCAAGCAAGCAATTTCTTCCTCCTCCACTGATCGATGACAAGTCTTCTCGCGATGCTGATCAGCCATGTTTTCGGATGGCTCTCTTCCCGGAACCTGCTTTTGAACGCTTTTATAAACACTTCTTGAACATCATCTTCGACATCATGTGTGCCCTTGTAATACACAAGAAAGTGGTGCACATCGTCGCCGTATTCGCTGAACATCCTCTCCAGTTCCTGTCCGTCCATCCCATTCACCCCATTTTGCCCTCTTTGCCCCATTAGACGTTTTCTTTCTTCCATTCTCTCACTGAAACGAAAAAAATTCAGTCTCTTTTCAGACTGAATTTTTTCCGTTTTGATCATCGGTTTAATCTAAGACGGCGGTCGATTATTCAAAAATCGGTCAGTTTAGTTAAATATGATTTGATTTTTCACTTCATTAAATGTAATATATACATTACAAATGCAATGTATATATTACATTAGGTGCAGGGTGGGATAATGAGAAATAATGTCAAAATAACTCGAATCAGCATTTCAATGACCCAGGAACAATTAGCTAAAAAAACGGGTGTAACCAGACAGACAATTGGACTAATTGAGAAAGGAGAATACAATCCGAGTCTTCAACTCTGTATTGCCATAGCGAAAGTACTTAATAAAACGTTAAATGATTTATTCTGGGAGGTAGAAAACGAATGAAATCTTGGATATCTTTACTAATACCGGATGATGAATATAAAGAAAGAAAAATGCTGTATTTTTTATCTGAAGGTGGAATAGTCCTCTTCCTTTTTCTAATTGTGATGGTTATTACCGGCCGGTATTTTGACATAAGTGCAGAGGTAGTATTGCTTTGTTCTATCGCTGTCTTTCTCTTTTATGTATATGGACGATACATCATATCCGGAATTGAATATACCGATATCACGTCAGAAAAGGCATACGTTAAAGAATTAAGGTCCATTTTTATTAAAACAGTCACTTTTATAGTTATATTTATAGCAGCATATATGACTCTTATTAAGGTACCTGACAGTCCGAATGAATGGATAGAAATTTCAGGACTTTTATTAACTCTTTGTACAGTGATGTTCTTCTCCAACTACATTTCCTTAAAGTGTTCCTATAAAAAAAATAAAGAGTTATTATAATGGCTTTATTTTTAATATAGGATTGTGTATTGATTTTAAAATTGAACACACTTTTCAACACCGCCCGATGATGGGCGGTGTTATGGAAGTTTATAGCATTGTATTGAAACGCTCCACTTATACTTGTCCGGCCCTTTCTTTTTTGGCAGCCCGGTTATAAAGGTCTCTTATTTGATTGTATTCTTTCTCAGGAAGATTGCCTTTTGCCGCAAGCTTCTTTATATAATGGAGAAAAGACATGCCTGATCGGAGGAAACACCCTATGAATGAAAAAACAGTGCTCATTACAGGTGCATCAAGCGGTTTTGGGATGCTCGCCGCCTGCAGACTTGCAGCGGAAGGATACCGCGTCATCGCTTCTATGAGGAATACGGAGAAACAAACGGACCTTTTCAGGATGCTTGGAGAACACGAAGAAAGAGTGACGGTTCTTGAGCTTGACGTCACGTCACCGGAATCCATTGATGCATTGAAGAAGTATTTGAAAGAGACCGGCAAAATCGACATACTGATCAATAACGCCGGATTTGCCTTTGGCGGATTTGGAGAGGAAGTAACGGTTGCTGATTATAAAAGCCAGTTTGAAACGAATTTCTTCGGTGTCATTGCTGTTACCCAGGCGGTCCTGCCATATATGCGCAAACAGCGCAGCGGAAAAATCATCAACATGAGCAGCATCAGCGGATTGATCGGCTTTCCCGGCCTCTCGCCGTATGCAGCATCAAAGCATGCGCTTGAAGGATACAGCGAGAGCTTAAGACTTGAAGTGAAGCCGTTCGGCATTGATGTCGCACTGATTGAACCGGGCTCTTTTTCTACGAACATCTGGACAACGGGAAGAAAAGTATCTTCAATAGAAGATTCTCCGTATCTTGTGTATATGAATGCCATTGAAAACGAACTTGAACAGGGAAAGGAAAAGCTTGGGGATCCGGCTGATGTCGCTGAACTGATTGTTAAGCTGTGTGCAAAAAACTCATTGACTAAGCTCAGATATCCGGCTGGAAAAGGCGTCCGGATATCCCTGTTCTTAAAACGGATACTACCCTGGCGCATGTGGGAATCCATTCTTATTGGAAAACTGCTCAGGAAGAAGATCGAATTGTAAACTTACTTATTCAGAAACTCTGTCGTATACTCGTTTATTTCCGCTGACTTTGTCCAGTGGAGATAATGATGTCCTGTAAGCGAAACAAGTTTGTGTTCTTTCACATGGCTCATTTGATCCAGATAGAACGTTTTAATTTTTTCGTCTTTTGCTTTTTGATCCTTATCCTCCGCTTGAAAAATCATAACGGGAATATGCGGGGGGAACGTCATATCTTCTGTTTTTTCCGCACTTCTGCTCAGTTCATTCGCTTCATCTATGACGTTTTTATGGTAGTTTTTCCATGCGGCAATTCGTTTGGTCATGCTTTTATTTTCTTCTGAATATGTTTCTTCCTCTGCAATCGGAAGAAAGTCTTCAGGCGTGAATGCCGCCGCCCACCTGGCAGCACCGAGTACAGAGGCAGCACGAACGAACGAAGGAACCGACGGAGCTTTTTCATTAAAAAAGTCAAAAGCCTTTGGCAGGGTTGGATCAATTCCGATAATAGCTTCAATTTCATCTGGATAGGCATTGGCAAAGTACATACTGTAAACCCCGGAGACTGAGTGCGGCATCAAAATATACGGACCGTTGATGCCGGTTTTTTTCAGTGCCGTCCGCACCTCTTCCACCATGTTCTCCACTGTGCGCACTTCATTCGTTCCATCACTCCATCCATAGCCGAATGGTTCTGCAACAACGACTTTATGGTTCTTTGCCAATTCATTTACCAGCGGCTCAAAATCAAGGACTGGCGCAGCCGTTCCGAGTCCGCTTAATAGCAAAATCGTATGTTCTCCTTCACCCTTTGTGTAAACGTGCATGCTTCTTCCGTCTACTTCGACAAGCTGACCCGGAGCCTGGTATTTCTTCTGCTCATAGAATGTGATCACTTGATGAAGGATGAAGCTCAGCAATATGATTGCTCCAATCAGCATAAAAAGAGTCCGGATGATTTTTTTCCATTTTGTTTTCATGGTTTGTCCCGCTTTCTTTAATAAAGGTATTCACCTAGTTTAGCGGACAAAGTTTAAGACGAGGTTATGATTTGTAAAAGAATTGTTTAAAATTGGTTCTCGCTGCAAAGAAAAACTCATTTGCTTAAAAGGGGTAAAGTTTAGATGCGGCAGATCAGACAGCACAGCAGCGGAAAATAATCGGCTTTGTCCGTCTCCCAAGAAAAATTATGTTAAAATGGAAATAATTTGTTATCAGGCTTTAAGGCAGGCTGGTTGAGCAAATCTTATCTAATCAGATTGGGGTGTTTAGATGAAAAGCTTATATAAATCCACGCAAGATAAGCAATTATCAGGTGTACTAGGAGGCTTAAGCGATAAGTATAAAATTGATGTCAGCATTCTTCGAATAGCTGTTGCACTGTCATTCTTTTTTACTGGCGGAATAACATTATTAATTTATATCATAGCTGCAATTGTCTTGCCAGCAGATAAAGAAATTAAGAGATGACTATATGTAAGAAAGCCAGCAGGCCGCGGGAAACTAACTGGAAAAGGATAAGGGACTCCAGCCAAAAACTGGAGTCCCCTTGTCATGTCAGAAAGATGAAAATCTCTCAATGCTGTTCAACTGGTGCTTCAAGACGGTCCTTTACCCTTCCTATCCCTCCAATTCCTTCCGCTGTCTGAACTCTTCCTTAATCTCATCCAGAAGCACAGGGTCTGTCAGCAGCTGAAGCGCGGTCAGGGCAAGGCCTTTTGCACCGAGCAGAAGCGCTGCGTCCCCCTGCTCTGATTTGGCTGCCTCCCTGAATTCGTCTGTGTGGCCGACGAGGGTATCGGGTCCAATTTTGATGTACGGATGGATCGTCGGAACAACGTGGCTGATATTGCCGGCGTCCGTTGAGCCGAGGCCTTCGCGCTCAGACGTTTCCACTGTTTCTCCGAGACTTTCAAGCTGCTGTTTAAAAACGGAATCAAATGTCCGGTTTAGCACCAGGTTGTCGACTTCATTTTGAAAAGCAATCACGTTCAGCTTAGCGCCTGTCGCCAAGGCTGCTCCCTGTGCTGCAGCTTTGATGCGTTCTGTTGTCTCTGAGCATTTTTTTCTCGTTGCCGCGCGGATGTAGAACCGTGCCTTCGCATAGTGCGGGACAATGTTCGGGGCATCGCCGCCGTGCGTGATGATCCCGTGGATTTTCACATCGTCCGTTACATGCTGACGAAGAGCGTTGATGCTGTTGAAAAGCTGAATGACTGCATCCAGGGCATTGATTCCCTGATGAGGAGCAGCTGCAGCATGCGCCGGCTTTCCGATGAATTCAAAATCGAGCGGATCCACTGCAAGGGAGTTCCCCGTTATTCTCGTAGCGTTCGACGGGTGCACCATTAGGGCAGCATCGATGCCTTCAAGCAGCCCGTGCTTGACAAAGCTTCCCTTCGCACTGCCGTTCGGGCCGCCTTCTTCTGCTGGTGTTCCCAAAACGACTACTTCTCCGCCAATTTCGTCAATCTGTCTGCCGAGGGCAATCGCTGCTGCTGTGCTTGCGGTGCCGATGATGTTATGGCCACATGCATGGCCAAGTCCAGGAAGCGCATCGTATTCTGCCAGAAAAGCAACAGATGGGCCGCTTTTTACTGACGATTTTTTACGGGCCAGAAACGCCGTCTCGTGTCCTGCCACTCCGCGTTCAACTGTAAATCCTTCTGCCTCAAGCAAGTCGGAAAGGAGCTTTGAAGCAAAGTATTCCTCATTGCCGATTTCAGGATTTTCATGAATCGAATGGCTGATCTTCAGGTACTCTGCCTTTCTTGATTCTATTTCATCAATGATTTGCTCTTTGAGCGTAACAGCTGCTGTGCTCATGCTCTTTCCTCCTCAATGGTTATTCTCCAATTTCACTTAGAGGGACAAATGTAGGAATCGTGGCTCCGTCATATTCTTTTTTGATAAAGTCAGCCGTGTCTTCCTCCTGGTAAAGCTCAACGATGCGTTTCAGTTCTTTGCGGTCTTTATCTTCCGTGCGTGCTGCGATAATGTTGATATATGGTGTGGCTGTATCATCTTCATGGAAAATAGAATCTTTGATCGGGTTAAATCCTGCATCAACGGCAATTCCGTTGTTGATGATGGATCCCGCTACGTCGGGAAGGACACGCGGTGTCTGGCCTGCGACGACAGGCACGATTTCAAGGTTCTTCGGATTTTTGACGATTTTATCAAGAGATCCGTTGCCGTCAAAGTCTTCAGGAAGTTCAATTAAGCCTGCTGACTGAAGAAGGAGGAACGCTCTTCCCATGTTAGTCGCTTCATTCGGAACAGCAATTTTTCCGCCTTCGGGAATGTCTTCAACAGATTTGTATTTATCCGAGTAGAGGCCTAGAGGCGCGATGACCGTTGTTCCGATTGGAGTCAGGTCAAGATTATGTTCTTTTTTGAAGGCATTAAAGTAAGAAATCGTTTGAAACGCGTTGGCATCTAGCTCGCCTTCTGAAAGTGCCAGGTTCGGCTGCACATAATCTGAAAATCTGACAATCTCAATGTTAATGCCTTCTTTTTCTGCCTTCTTGGCAACAAAATCCCATATGCGGTTATCAGATCCGCTGACACCGATTTTTACATCCACCTCTTCTTTTCCGCTTGCTGTTTTATTTCCGCATCCTGCAGCAAAAGCAGCAAGTGCTGCAATGAGCGTTAAAATGATCCATTTTTTCATCATTGTTCTCTCCTATCGTCTTCTGATTTTTTTCGATAAAATGTTTCCTGAAGTCTGCAGTCCTTGAACAAGGACAACAAGAATGGCCACTGTTATGATCATGACAACCGTGTCAAAGCGCTGGTAGCCGTATGTAATGGCGAGATCTCCAAGCCCGCCTCCGCCGACAGCCCCTGCCATCGCAGATGCGCCGACAAGTCCGACTGTCGCAATCGTCAGACTCAAAACAAGCGAGCTTAATGCTTCCGGAACAATAAATTTAAAGATAATCTGGCTTGGCGTTGCCCCCATTGCTTCTGCCGCTTCAATGACTCCCGGGTCAACTTCAAGCAGCGAGTTCTCTATTAATCTGGCAATATAAGGACCTGCGTAAAAGACAAGCGGCACAACAGCTGCAGCTGTTCCGATCGACGTTCCGACAATCAGTCTCGTCAGCGGAACAATCGCCACCATCAAAATGATGAACGGCACTGACCGGAAGAGATTCACAATCCCGTTCAGGATGTTAAAAATAATGGCATTTTCCCATAGATGTCCCTTCCGGGTAATGACCAGCAGCACGCCGAGCGGAAGACCGATCAACGTGGAGAAAAGCAGGGAAAAACCGGTCATTGCGAGTGTTTCGACTAAAGCATCAATTATTTGCTGAGAATCAACTAGCATGTGCATTCACCTCTTTCACTGATACGTTCTCCTGGTTCATCACCAGAAGCGCTCTTTTTATTTCACTTTCTGTCCCCTGAAGTTCAACGATTAAGTGTCCAAACGGAATTCCCTGAAGCTCCGTAATGTTTCCGAACAGCACGTTGATATGGAGGTCAAATCGTTTCGCAATCTGCGAAAGGAGCGGCTGGCCTGAGGATTTGCCGACAAAGTTGATTTTGAAAATCTGTGCCTGGCTGTTTTCCTCCTGAACAAGCTTCAGGACCGATTCGGGAATAGAATCATTCAGAACAGAGCTGACAAAGTTTGAAGCGGTCTTTGTTTTCGGATTTGAGAAAACCTCAAACACAGAGCCTGATTCGATGATTTTCCCGCCTTCAATCACGGCCACTGTATCGCAAACCTCTCTGATAACTGACATTTCATGCGTGATCATGAGAATCGTAATGTTGTATTCCTCGTTGATTTTTTTCAAAAGCTTCAGAATCGAAGCTGTTGTCTGAGGATCAAGCGCTGAGGTAGCTTCATCGCACAATAGAATGGATGGCTGGGTAGCAAGTGCTCTTGCAATTCCGACACGCTGTTTCTGGCCGCCTGATAACTGATCAGGGTACTGATTCGCTTTGTCCTCAAGTCCTACAAACGAGAGCAGCTCAGCAACCCGCTCCTTAATGACTTTCGGCGAGGCCTTTGAGAGAAGCAGCGGCATCGCCACATTTGCATAGACCGTTTTTGAATTCAGCAGATTGAAATGCTGAAACACCATGCCAATTTTCCGTTTGACTCCTCGCACATCCTTTTTGGAGAGAGCCGTCAAGTCAAGTCCATCAACAATGATCTGTCCTGCTGTTGGACGCTCGAGCAGGTTTACCGTGCGGATCAGCGTGCTTTTGCCCGCTCCGCTGAATCCGATAACTCCGCAAATTTCCCCTTTTTTCACCTCTAGATCAATGCCGTCAAGGGCTTTCACTTCATTGCCGCCGCTTTCGTATACCTTTGTGACGCCTTTAAATTCAATCATCTATGTAACCTCCCATTTATTTTGCATTAAAAAAACCCTCTTCTATCCGACAAGAAGAGGGCATGGCATAACGGATCACCGGTTCTCTTCTCATCTCCCAGGCAATCGCCTGCTGGAATTGGCACAGTACTTTTTCGAAAGTCCGCTGCCGAAGCATCATGGGGCCAGTCCCTCCGCTTCTCTGGATAAGAAAATCATGATTTAGTTTTGAAAAATAAAAACCTCTCCCTGAAAGACAGGAAGAGGCTGGATCTGCAAAAAAAGACCGTTCGCTCTTCTCATCTCTCAGGCTTCACGCCTGCTGGAGTTGGCACAGTTCTCATAATGAGTCCGCTGCCGAGGTTTCAAAGGGCCATATCCCTCCACCTCTCGTGATAAGAAGCTATATTTTCGATGTGTCTTACTTTACTCTCGTATTTTCTGAAAGTCAACACTTTTTTAAAAAATCAGTTGGACTGCTTAGAAAGTCTGCGGTATTTAAACTGCTGCCACTGAAAACGGATAAAGCAGCCGATGCAAAAACCGAGAATCGCGGTAAATGCAGCAATGGCAACCATAATAGTCGCCGCATAGGCAAGGACCGTCCAGTCAAGCGCGTATCCAGCATATCCAAGGCTCAGGCAGACTACAGCAATTGCCTGATTAAACTGCTGCTGATCAAAATCCTCCTGTATGTAAGCTGAAGGCTCTTTCTTCAAAAACGTCGCGGCTGCTTTCATAATCGGGTTTACCTTTACTAGCAGTCCCATAATTCCGGCCGTAAGAGGCACCAGTAAAAAAGCGCCCATGCCGCTGATCCAGAACGCTGCAGCGGATAGAACGATCACCCATTGATTGACTAACACTAGAGGTTTTGGAATGGTTTTCACACTAAAACCCACCTATCTGATTGGAATATAAGTATTTTACTCCAGGCAGGCAATTTTGTGAAGAGGATTGCACCAGGAAGTGATTGACAGCTATCTCTCCAGCATGATAAGATCATTAAAACCGACTAAACCAATAAGAATTAAATATAAACTATCAAGAGTGAACGAGAGATCTGGCTCCATGACTTCACAGCAGCCGCCGCACGCCGGAAAGGTGCTCCAACCAGCAAAGCACGATGCTTTGGCCGATAAAGACAAACCCTCTCTTGTCAGCTGTAAGCAGGAGAGGGTTTTTTAGTTCAAAATTGATTGGGAGGAAATGATGATGACGACGAAACATGTGCCTGTCCTTGCAGGAGCTGAAAGCTTTTTTCATAAAGGAAATGAGATTGGCATTCTTCTGTGCCACGGATTTGCCGGTACGCCTCAGAGTGTAGGCGAGCTTGGAAAACTTTTGGCCGCAAAGGGCTATACCGTTTATGCCCCGCGCCTGAAAGGCCACGGAACTACTCCCCTCGATTTTGAAGACTGCTGCTTTACAGACTGGATTCAAAATATCGAAGAAGCCTATAAAAAGCTTAGAAAAGTGTGCCGCAGAATCTTTGTCGCCGGACAGTCCATGGGCGGAATATTAGCGGCTCACCTTGCCTGCAGGCACCAGGAAATTGACGGCCTTATCACCATCAATGCAGCACTCAGTGTTCCAGGCTATGAGGTTTTTCAGCACGAAATCGAACCCCGTTTCATTCCAGAAGGAAGACCGGATATCAAAGCGGACGATATTGAAGAAATTACGTATGAAGCCGTTCCGATTAAAGCCGTCCACAACCTGCTGACGCTCATTAATACAACGAAACCCGTGCTTTCTGAAGTAACCTGTCCGGCCCTGATTTTCAAATCAGAAGAAGACCATGTTGTTCCGGCCTCAAGCTCAGATGTTCTTTTCCATGCCATCTCATCTCCTTTTAAACAGATGGTCAGCCTCACGAATTCCTATCATGTGGCCTCAATGGATTTTGACAAAGATATCATTGCAGAAAAAACAGCCGGCTATATTGAACTTTGCTGCTCCAGGGAGTATAAATTGTCTGTCTGAATCTGCTAAACTGTAGACAGGTGATGAACATGTTCTTAAAATCAATCAAACTGCTGAAAGAGAATATCCCCTCTTTTAAAACATATCCCTTTTCCATTCCGGCCATTGCCCGTATGGATGAGCTGAGGCTGACAAGCCCTGTTACTTTTTTCGTCGGTGAAAACGGCTCGGGAAAATCGACTTTGATGGAGGCCGTTGCCTATCAGTGCGGCTTTAACACTGCAGGCGGAAGCCACCATCTCTACAAGCCGAGGAGCTCGCAGTCAGACCTTGGCGATTATATCCGGCTCGGCTGGATGCCCAAAGTGAAAAATGGTTTCTTTCTCAGAGCAGAATCTTTTTTCCAGTTTGCCTCCCATCTTGAAGAGCTCAGTGAAGATCCTCTATCAGGAGATGTCTTCGGTGCATACGGAGGAAAATCGCTTCACGAACAGTCTCACGGTGAGTCGTTCTTGTCCCTGTTCCTGAACCGCTTCGGCAGCAAAGCCATTTATTTGCTTGATGAGCCGGAGGCAGCGCTGTCCCCGTCACGGCAGCTGACCCTCCTCCGCATCCTTCACGACTTGACGAAAAGCGGAGACACTCAGTTCATTATTGCCACTCATTCCCCCATCCTGCTTGGCTTTCCGGGCGCTGACATTCTAAGCTTTGACGATGAACAAATTACAAAAAGGACGTACGAAGATACGGATCACTATCAAATAACGAAATACTTTCTCGAAAACCGGGAGCGGTTTTTGGAGGAGCTTTTTAAAGAGGAATAAAAATGGGAACTCCACCGGAAATTGGAGTTCCCTTTCTTTTATTCCATTGGAGTTCCGGCAGTGGGAGATTCATTCTGATCACCAGTTACACTTTATCAAGGCAGCTCATTTTTCATTCTTAAAGAAATGAACAGGTCGGACTTCAATCCGCCAGCCGAATTCTTCTCCTCGGCTGATTTGCGTTGTTGGATGAAGAGAGGCCAGTTTAATTGCTTCATCCATACTTTCTGCTTCAAAAACAAAGACACTGCCGATCAGATCTTCCGTTTCTTTAAATGGACCATCTGCTACAACAACCTGACCGTTTACACGGCGAAGACTCTTAACTTCAGATTCAAGACCTGCATCAAGAAGCACCTTACCGCTTTCATAAAAATTCTCGATTACAGGCTGGCATTCACTCATAACCGCCTCAATTTCTTCTCTTGGCCGTGCATTCATTTTTTGCGGGCTGAAATAGCCCATACATAAAAAGATCATGATTTCCTCTCCTTCAGCTCTCAAATTTCCAACTAATACTACCGCTGTTTTGTTCACCACAAATGGACTTGGACTGTAAGTGTAAGAAATCCGACTAAAGCTACCAAAACATCAAACTTTTTATAACCTTCTCTATCATTTCAATAATCAGAGGCTATTCTCCTTTTTTAAAAAAAGGAAGAGTTAGAACCGATCCTGCTTAAGCATGCACAAATCCTTAGATGTTACACATAATCATAGGTCATACTTCCCTCTTTCCTTCTTTCCATAAAACAAAAAACATCTGAATCTTCTCCAAATCTCTTAAACTGCCTCATGTTTCAAGGCGAAAACAAAATATCTGCACTCTATACAAAATTCCCTCCCTAACAAATGACTCCATTTAAAGATAGAATGGTCAAATCAAATGAGAGCGCTAACAAACTGTGGGGTGAAGGTTATAGTTCTATAAGACTAGATGTCATTCAACTATTCAAAACGTTTTACGCGAAGAAAAAATGAAATAAGGAGATGAATACATGACAAGAAAGCCTAAAGCAAAGCGGATCCTGATTCTTTTATTGGCCATTCAAATGCTCATATTCAATGCCGGTTTACTAACAGGCAATGCAGAGGGACAAGCAATAATGAGGCCGGAACTGCCGCTGTGCAGACTATTACATCCATGACTCTGGTCGGCGATCCTTCTATAAAAGTAGGATTTGACGGCGGTGCGGGATTTCCATTTCCAACATTCAATAATGGGGCAGCGTTCGATGACGTAAAAGATGATATTGCCCTTTTTGTGAAACAGAATAATGAGTGGGTTTCAATCGATAACAATCCGGACAGCGGATGGATTTATGACTCTAATTTCGGAAACTGGTGGGAAGGTCCGGGCGGCTATTGGTTTAATCCGGTAGAAGAAACCACGCAGGTTAAAGTGGCTTCCAAAACGAATCCAGGCATTTTTGTTGAGTACACATTAAACGTTACACCTGCGGTTCCTCAGCCGATCACATCCATGTCCCCGGCTGGTGCTACTGCACTTGATGTATCACCTTCAGGCGGGGTCGGGTTTGAATTTCCGAGATTTAACAACGGGGCTACCTTTAAAGATGTAAAGGATGATATCGCCCTCTTTGTAAAGCAGGATGGTGACTGGGTTTCGATTGATAACAATGCAGCCAGCGGATGGATCTACGATAAGAATTTCGGAAACTGGTGGGAAGGCCCCGGCGGCTATTGGTTTAATCCGGTAGAAGAAACCACGCAGGTGAAAGTGGCATCTAAAACAAATCCTGATGTGTTTGTTGAATACACGCTGAAGGTTACGGTCCCTGTGAGAAACTCCTTCAAGATCACGAATTTTGACGGCAGATCCACTTTTGAAGCGGATCAAAACGGGGCAATTGGCCTGCCTATTCCTAAAATAGACGGCGGCTCCGCTATAAAAAGTGAAGTTGATAAATTTGTTTATGAAGTGAAGATTGATGGCGAGTGGGTCAATATCCTGGAATCCAGTTTAACTAAATTCAGCTATTCTTCTAATGGATACAACCGGATGTCTTCTGCCAATCAGTGGGGCTACTGGGTGGATTACATCTTTGGGCTTTGGTTCCAGCCTATTCAGGAGGACATGGATTTCCGCATTGGCTATCCGCTGAATGGAGAAAAAGGCGGAGAAATCGGAGACAACTATGTTCAGTACAAATTCATCGGAAATCCGGATGCCTATCGCCCGGACGAAACAAAGTTAGATGATATCCAAATCGGCACGTCTGAGAACTCAGAAATTGCAGGTTGGAATTTAACTTGGGGCGATGAATTTAACGGCACTGAACTAGATGAAACCAAATGGAATTATTCCACAGGATACTATCTGAATGATGACCCCGGCACTTGGGGCTGGGGCAACAATGAACTTCAGCATTATACGGACAGTGAGGATAATGTTTTTGTAGAAGACGGGAAATTAAACATAAAGGCGCTCGACGATCCGAAGACATTCCCGCAGGATCCGAACCGTGTAGCCCCCTACTCTTCGGGAAAAATCACGACACAGGATAAATTCACGTTTAAATATGGCAGAATTGATTTCAGCGCAAAGCTTCCTGCCGTTACCGGAGCCTGGCCTGCACTTTGGATGTTGCCGAATGATGATGTATATGGAGGCTGGGCTTCTTCTGGTGAAATAGATGTCATGGAAGCAAGGGGACGTGTTCCCGAATCGACAAGCGGAGCGATCCACTTTGGCGATGAATGGCCATTAAATAAGTATCTTTCCGGTGATCAAACCTTTGCTGACGGAGGAAGAATTGATACAGACTACCATGTTTACAGTTTAATATGGGAGGAAGATATCCTCAGCTGGTATGTGGACGGCAAGTTTTTTTACAGCGTGACAAAGGAACAATGGTATTCAGCAGCGGCTAGGGAGAATCCGCGTGCCCCATTTGATCAGGACTTTTACATCATCATGAACCTTGCATTGGGAGGATGGTTCGACGGAGGAATAGAACCATCACCGGATGATTTCCCTCTTTCCATGCAAGTAGACTATGTTCGCGTGTATGACCAGGAAGTGAAGGAAGAAGAACCAGTTCCTGTTACAGGCGTAAAAATTAATAAAACGGAAGCTGTATTAACAGCTGCAGGGCAAAAAACAACTCTGTCAGCGGCAGTTGAACCGTCAAATGCAACGAATAAGAAAGTAACCTGGTCCTCAAGCGACGAAACTGTGGCTACAGTTAGCGCCAGCGGTGTTTTAACGGCTGTGAAAAATGGAACAGCGACCATTACGGCAACAACCGAAGATGGACAAAAAACAGCAGCATGCACGGTGACTGTCGCAATTGAACCGCAAGTACCGGCAGATCAGCTATTCCCGTTAAAAAACGGTTCGTTCAGCCAGAAGCTGACTTCATGGTCTGCATGGAGCTGGAAAAACAATGATGCTTTTATCAATGAGATAAACGCAGAGGATAGTAAAGCTGAAATCACCATTCCAAAGTTTGATGCCAGTGGTGCGGGAGCTGAAAAATGGGCTGTACAATTCAAGCAAACCGGACTTCAGCTTCTTAAAGACAAGGAGTATGTAGTCTCCTTTGATGCCAGTTCAACAATTCCGCGGGATATGGAATTGGTTGTTCAAAACGCGGCATATAACAGAGTATTTGAGAAAACTCTATCTTTAACACAGGAAAGTAAAAAATATACCTATTCATTCAAAGCAACAGCAGAAGAAATCGTCGAATTAAATTTCTTATTAGGTAAATATGCTGATTATGACCAGCATGGCATTACCATTGATCATGTCGTCCTTGAAATGAAAAATCCTGCTTCAAACAAGATTAAAAACCCTTCATTTAAAGATGGAAATGCTTCATGGGAAGTATGGTCGAATGTTGGAGCAACTTCCAGCAATGAAGGCGAAAAGAAGCAAATAACGATCCCATCACTGGGCAGTGACTTCTGGAGCATTCAATTCAGCCAGCTTGGCCTTTCATTAGAAAAATCAAAGTCCTACCGACTGGTTTTTGATATGTCTTCTACCATTGGAAGAAAAATAGATGCAATTCTTGAAAGCGCCAGCTATGACAAATATGTGTGGGAAACGATTGAAGTAAATGAAGAGGCAAATACCTATGCGATCGAATTTACTCATGAAAAGAATACCGACCCTGCTGCAAAGCTTATTTTCGCATTAGGGAAAGTGGATGGACAAGACGCACTGGCAGAGCATACCGTAACGATTGATAACGTGCATCTTTATGAAATCCCAGAGCTGCCTGCAGATCCGGCTGATCCTCCAGCGCCGGAAAAAGAAGGCTACGGTGTCGGAACCATCAAGGAAAATTCTGTAGAGTTTTATGTGAATGATGCTCCTTGGGCCATTATTCATTACATTAAAAATGGCACTACGCAGCAGAACATCATGATGAATAAAGCCGGTGATAACTACTCCGTTTACACATTGAATGATGTAAAAGAGGGGGATGTCATTAAATACTGGTTTACCTATGGCTTAGATGCCGGAGGACAAGCAGAATACAGCGAGCAGATTTATACGCATAAGTTTGCCGTCCCTGCACCGACAGCGGATGAAGTATCTGATCAATCGACAGAAGTTACAGGAAAAGCGGAAGCCGGTTCGACGGTGACTGTGACGATCGGGACAGAGAAATATTCGGCAGCTGCAGACTCTTCAGGCGCCTTTAAAGTCACGATTCCTAAGCAAACGGCAGGCACCGTGCTGAAGATTACAGCAGCAAATGCGGCTGGAAATGTGAGCGAAGAACTGAGCATTACAGTAAAAGATAAAACAGCTCCTGGCAAACCTACTGCGGGTGAAGTATCAGATCAATCGACAGAAGTGACAGGAAAAGCAGAAGCAGGCTCGACTGTTACCGTTATGAGTGGACAAGATAAATATACAGCAGCCGCGGATTCCGAAGGTTCTTACAAGGTAACCATACCTAAGCAAAAAGCTGGAACCGTTCTGAAAATGACAGCAGCAGATGCAGCTGGAAATGTGAGCGAGGAACTGAGCATTACGGTAAAAGCAACGGCTGATTCAACGATTCCAACAGCGAACGAAGTTTCAGATCACTCTAAGGAAGTAACCGGAAAAGCAGAAGCAGGCTCGGTTGTAACGGTGACAATCGGAACAAAAAAGAAAAAGTATACGGCAACTGCAAATGCTTCAGGCAATTTCAAAGTGAAGATACCTAAACAAAAAGCTGGAACAGCCATTTACCTTACAGCAACGGATGCAGACGGCAACATCAGTGGCACCAGAACGGTCATTGTCACAGATAAAACGGCGCCTAAAGCTCCAAAAGCAGACAAAGTAGTCAGCCGTTCTACATCTGTCACAGGCAAATCAGAGGCTCATGCCACCATCACAATTAAAGTCGGCAAAAAGGTCATCGGAAGCGCCCAGGCAGACCTTAAAGGGAAGTTCAACGCTGCAATTCCCAAACAAAAGAAAGGTACCACCCTCCGCATCACCGCTGCTGATGCAGCAGGAAATGTGAGCAAAGCTGCGAGTGTGAAAGTGAAATAATAAGCAGGGAAGCAGAATGTAAAAACACAAAAGGAAGGTGAAAAAGCATGCAGGGTTTAATCTGCATGCTTTTTGGTGAGATGTATTTTATGTAACAAAATCTCTGAGAGTACAAAATAGTTACATATTATTTTGTTACACATTTTTGTTACATCCATTTTCTGAGTTTATGGATGTTTTTATAAAACTACTAATCATGTAACAAAAACGACCGTTTTTGCGACAAAGCTACACTATTCTTTTATATACAATACAGCACTTTCGAGAGAATATTGCAAATCATTGAATATTCCGCAAGTTAATTGCCTTAATCAAAAAGCTGGCCCGATTGATGATTAAGTAGATTCTAAAATATGAGACAGCTTATTTTCGCTATATAGCAACTAACATCAAATTTTTCACAAACAAAAAAAGCAGTTTACGCTGCTCTTTTAAAAATCTTTTATTAATAATAATCTGTATTATTGTAAACTGAGTAATTTAACTTTATTCAAAAGAGTAAAATTAGAAATTCCAAAATACCCTGAATATCATTTTCTATTCAATGCAAAAATTTCCTCTTCTTTAAACAAAATCTTATTAACTGGTTATTTTGTTTTCTTCTATATAACTTCCAAATTCATTTAAATAACTTGTATTTTGCTTAACAATCCACCATTTAAATGAAGTAAACGAAGATGCTTTACTTAAATGTCTGACTATACTTATTTTTATCTCTTCTTTTATTTCGTTATCATAGTAAAATTCGTAGTATTCAATTAACAGTTTTTGGAATTTAACTATCTCGGTAAGTAAATGATTTTTTATATTGTATGCTTCAATTTCTTTAAGATTAGTACTGCCATTATAAACTTTATTTAACATTTCAACAGTTTGTGTGACCCTTTTATCAGTAGATAATTTGTAATTATTTATAATTACTTCAACATCTGTAACGGGGAATGGATCCATTTTAAGTCTAATTACATTCTCAACATCATCTTTTAAATTTGTACAATTCAAGATATTATTATATTTTGCTAGTTTAATATTATTACAATGACCACATGCATAAAATAAATTATCCCATTGAAATTTCAACGTATGATCGTCTTTATGCGGAATAAAATGTTCAACATTAATAACAGGAGGATTTTTCATTTCACAAATGTAACATTTATTCTTAAAATCTTCTTTAATTTGGTCTAGTACCTTTGGTGTTTTATAATCTCCATAGGCCTTTTCGCGTTCCTTCTGTAAATCATCTGGTTCCGGTTGTGACTTTATCAATGTAATCATCTTATTTTTTCATTTCCATGTTATCAGCAATTCTAATCGCTTCTAATTCATAAAATTTACTCTTTAACTCCGGAGATAAATAATCAGGTACTTCTTTAAGGTACATTTTTAGATCCATCATTCTATCTATTTCTTCATTATTTAACATATTTAATCTATCCTTCTCAAAAAGTAGTTGATAATCCTTAAATTTATCCTTAGCAATATTAGAATACTTATCTATATTGAAGTAACCTTCTATAATTCCACTATAAGACAATGAAGATAAATCCTCTAATCTTAACTGATGTTCTAAATCGTATATAATTGCGTCTTCTATCGAGTTTAAGACGAATGGCGAATGTGTTGTAATTATAAATTGGATATTCGGAAAGAAATCAGACAAAAATGGGAGTATTTTCTTTTGCAAACTAACATGTAAATGCGTTTCAATTTCATCAATTAAGACTACTCCTGTTATGTCATACGCCTTTGAATTCCTTTTTTCCATTCTCATAATTAAATCAGTTATAATGTTTAAGACTGCCGAATATCCGTCTGACAAAGTATTTAAGTTATATTTCTCTTTTCCCGTTTCAATTATATTAAAATTATAATTTTGATAGTCAAATTCAAGTTTTATGTCTTTTTCAAAAACATCACGTAATCCGCGTTCAAATTTTCTAAACCATCTGTCAATTTTCCTAACTTCATCATGGTGACCCTCATCTCTTGCAAAAGACTTTTGTGCTCGTAAATTTACTAAATATTGAACAAAGCTTATACCCGGATTTTCATCAAATTTATAAGTAGTATTTAGCTCAATCTTTTTAATACCAGAAGGAATGTTCATATTTGAACTTCGTTTTGAATCATAGTATGCCAAAATAAATTGACCATTATCATACATTGACTCTAATATACTTGGATTATTAAAATGAACCCTAACACTATGTTCATATTTATCAACAGATTTGGACATCTGATCTATATCTCTTAAACTATTATTTATGTATTGTTCTAGTCTACTTCTTTCTTCAGTAGGAATTTTTTCTTCTTTAAGCTGCCTTTCTAGGTCTTTAACTATATTGTTTTGATTTAAAATAAAACCTTTCCAATTTTCTACATTCGTAACGTTTTTATCTTCAATTACTTTAAGATTGTTCCTAATAGCTTGAAGAACAGAGGTTTTACCGCTTCCGTTCTTACCAGTTAATATTAAGTGTTTTCTTTCGTGACGAGAAAGCTCTAACGTAATATTTTTTAAATGCCTAGCCTTATTAATCATAATCTTTGAAACGAAGGTATTTTTCATATAATTCTCCTTAGATTAGTGTGTCACAACTACTGCTAATAAAGCTTCATAAAATTCTATTTTTCTATTACAAAGAAATATTGTTTCTTTTCTTGTTGATACATTTTTTCATTATTTTGAAACCCTATATATGTTACTATACTCATTAGGATGATTAGGATTAAAGAAATGATAATGTACCAACGTAAAGTGTTCTTTAATCTTTTAATCGCTGGCATTAAATAAGTATTCTTTATCTTTTCCACTTCTTTTTCCTTAAGAATAGTGAATTGAGCAACATAATTATCGAAGGAGTTCTCAATATCGTATTTCTTGTCTTTATGATGAAAAATATTAATTATAAAATTAATTACAAAATACATTGTATGGAAAACGAGAGCTAGTAAAAAGATGAATTTATCTCCTTTTGAAAATGCGAACACTCCCGTCAAAGATGCTGTTACTAAACCTATCAACATTAAATTAATGTTGTTAATGATTTTATCAGCAACATCCTTTGCTTCTATAGCCACAGAATAAGCTTCTTTAACTAAATCTTTCCTTTGATCAAAAAAATCTTTAATTTGCTTTTGTATGTATGCCTGAAAATGGTCTTCAATAGTACCACGTACTTTTTTTATTATTGAATCTAATTTTTCTATAGAATCATTGTCAGATAAATATAATGAAAATACATTTCGTGTGATTTCGACTTTATCAACAAATTTTTCTTTGTCAGCTATTAAATCAAATAGAAAAGAAAAATCACTTGCATTTTCTGGAGAAAAGAAATTCCCTATTTTAAGTTCAATATTTTGAAACCCTTTAAAAATAAGAGTGTTGTCAGATTCTTTATTAGCTATATATTTACATGTTAGGATTACTAAATTATAGTTTAACACGTTAGCAATATCTGTTTCTTTAACATCATCAAACTTAAATATACTTGGCAACGGAAATTTTTCAAAAGAGTAATAATCTTTAAAAATCTCTCTTGTCATTGTTAATCGATTAAGTAATTTTTTTTCTATTTCACGTAAATAGTTTTCACCCTCATTAAACGTTTGAATAGTGCAAAGGCTAATTATCCCATTAGAATAATTATGTTTTATAGGTAAGAAGATAAATTTTTGATATTTATTTACTTGAAAAAAGTCATAATTATTCTCTTTTAATTTTTCAATAAAAGGTGACATTCTAAAAAAAATTAACAGCGTTTTATTATCTTTATACAAATTTTTTTCTTTATTAAAATGTATTACTAAAGTGGCTTCTTTTCCGACGTCGAATTTTTTACTTGTCAATTCAGAAAAGGTAACAATTCTTTGCTCATACTTAACGAAAAGACTATATACATCAGCTCTAATATCTTCTAATATCCAATGCTCTTTTGTAAGCGCAATGAATGTACTCATTGAAGAAGAGAATTGCACTTTAACATTACAATCATCTTCTTTGTATGCAATTTCCTTAGAAGTATCCCCAATATATTTTAATATTTTCAGAAAAGAATCTATATATGACATACAGATCTTCCTTTTCGGTTTATTTGGTTTTTTGCAGTAATTCCATATCTTCTATTGTAATTATCGTTTTTCCCTGTGTACTTTGATCTATTTTTACAAGTGTACCAAAAAACTCAATTGGAAACTCAATTTTAATTTCTTTTCCTGCACTATTAAAACACATGACTGTCGGTTCTTTTTCAGCTTTAAATTGAAATTTCACGTCTTCAAATTCAGACCTTAATGATGTCTTAAAACTTTCAATAAAATCTGCTCTCTGTTTTTCTTCGTTTATATATGGTATAACCAGTTTTTCGAGATCCAAATCCAAATCAATTTCTTTCCCATTTTGAAATAGCCTATCTATTGAAAACTGAAATGGTAATACCTGCTCTTTAGGAACAATTCTTTCGGCAATTTCATGTAACTTATCCACAACTCTTTTGGTCATTATTTTGTCATTCAATATTTCATTTGATTGTAAAAAACTATTCATAAAGAATTGTGAAACTTCCCCTGATGCTTTTTGTCTATCTAAAATATGTAAATGTACATTCTCGTTCTTAAAATCTGATATTAATTTGATAAATGCACATTTATGTAACTTATCTTCCGGATTAGGTAACATGTTCTCTTGAACTTCCAATGAAAAGGTCACTTTATTTATTTGTATTCCGTTGTTTTGATCCATTTTCATAATTCCAAGATAATCTTCACCATCAATATCATATATTAAGAAAAATAAAGCTCCGCTGCTTTTCGAAGAAGTAGCTTTCATTTTTAAAAATAAGTCTTTTGTAAGTTCATGAGTTTCATTTACAAATATAGGAGTCATAGTTAAATTCTTAGCTATCACGTTAACTTTTGTTTGTACATAAGTAGAGCTATCATTAAATGTACAAGCTTTTATTTGTCGTGCATTTAAGGAGTTTTGAATATGCCTTGTGAAGAAATCAAAAATTACAGTAGGTACACTTGTTAAGTTAATAATGTCAGGTGCTAATAAAGGACTCTCTTTTTTCAAATCCATGTCGTGCGCAATCATTTGTTTAATAGTAATCGACATATTTACCTCCTGGTTTATATTAATTTAGCTGAGACTTCTTCAATTCATATATAAACGCAATTTATTTATAAAGATTAATAGGATTATCATACCATTAAAATTATATTTTTTACTAAAATAGTATAAAAAAACCATATAGAACATCTTTAAATTTAATTTATTTTTCATATATTTTTAGTAGAAATCAGTCTAAAGACAGATTGTAATTTACAAGTATAATTGATTTATAGACAAAATTTATGCTCCTCTTTGCCAAGTTTCTACTATTAAATAGTGGCCATCCAAGAAAAAATTTGTAATACAAGATCTGCTCTTTGTACTATGTGGTATCAAGCAAAGTCATATACAGCTGTTGTTAAATCTCTATCTGCCTTTCTTGTTTAATAAGCATAGGCGCAGTCTTATCCTTTTTTATATTCTCTAAATAACTTAACAGATAAGCCTCTGTTATCTTTCTAGGCACATACCCAAGCCGTTCACGGATAATATTCTCAAGCACAAACATTTTCCTTGTCAGATACTCGTATTCTTTCCCTGACTCTTGTTCCATGTCTTTAAATTCCCCTGTCTGAACCTGCTTTTCGGCTCTTTTAAACACAGACAAATGATGATACATGTCGCTTCTCTCTTTTCTGATAAATTTAAGCAGCTGCAAAAGCTCAAAACTGGAAAGTCCCATAAGATCCGGCGTGGACCTGCTAACATAATGATCGGCCGCAAACTCACGTACCCTCACCTGCAGGCGTTCATGGTTTTCTTTTACAAGGTCTTCTGCAAGCCTCATCTCGCAAAAGTCACAGTAAAAGAGCCTTTCCTTTATCTTTTTCACCTTGCTTCCGCAGTATGGGCATGTCTTGATCCCCATTTTTTTCACATCCTTTGTTGTATTAGTTTTCATGTTTTTGCCTTTTACAGGCTCGATGCCTGTTTTATTCAAAGAAAACGAACGTTTTTCTTACCCTCCCGTAATGTCTAGTAAAACCAAAGGGGCATAAGCCCCTTTGCCTTAGATATGACCCTTTTCTTTCAAGCTCACGTAACTTCCTTTGTGTGTGACAATAATGTGGTCAAGAAGCTGGATGCCCATCGTCTTTCCTGCTTCATTAATTCTTCTCGTCACCTCTATGTCTTCCCTGCTCGGTGTCGGGTCTCCTGACGGGTGCTGATGACTGACGATGATGGAGGCGGCGTTGTTTAAAATCGCGGCCTTCATGACCTCTCTAGGGTGAACGATGCTTGCATTCAAACTGCCGACAGATGACCGGTGAAGCCCGATGACTTCATTTTTCGTGTTCAGCATCATCACAAGAAACACTTCCCTGTCCTCATCAGCGATATAGAATGCCGCAAGCTTCTCTGCATCCATCGGTGACGTGATTTTGTATGACGCAAACTCTTCTTTCGCTTCCCTGATTTCCTGCCTGATGCGCACGACCTCAAAAATTGCTTCCAATTTGTTCATTTCTCATTTCCCCTTTGCTAAGTTTTGTAACGCCTTGTCCTTCCTCCTGCCTTTTATGCCGTCTCTGTCTTCCCTTTGAATCGGAAGCGCTGATGTTCCCCAAAGGGGGATGATTTTTCCCCTTTTGCAAGGAGAACGAAAAACACGCATAGACATCCGGTCAAGGGATTAGTCCTAAAGTTTTTTATGCAAAAGCGCCTATAAAAAAGTTTTGGACCCCTTGACTGGATGGCTCGCCGCCTTCATCTCAGGCCGGATAGGGTCGGGCCCCTGCCGGACTGGGGTGTAGTCGGCCTGCACTGTTTTACGATTCGGATTCAAAAGGGAAAAGTCCAATAAAAATAGCAGCCATCAAGGCTGCTTTCCATGCTTTGTTATGTAAAAAAGTAAGAGAACTTCTGTTGTTGCCCTCCCCGGCTCGTTCGCCGCGGCGGCCTGCCACAAACGGCACAGGAACCTACGGACTGTGGTTATCGGGAGGTTTAGTGGGGAAGCGACACGTTACAGGCTGACGTTCTTTTGATCAGCCTGTCGTGCTGCCGCCTGAAAAGTTTATTTCTTTGATTTACATTTCCAACATCCTCTCCCTGATCACTGTTAGTTTAAATCCATAGCCTATTTAATAGCTTTGCTCTCTGCTGTAAAAACTCCTATTACATGAAACTTGAATTATAGTTATTTTCAGTAAATATTTATCACTAATTGGATAAAAAAAGGGAGATTTTCTGGTACAATGTGAGCAGTCTGGTAAATTAATCTAGTTAATTGTGAATGGATTCCCAGGAGGAAGTATGAGTAGAAAATTTGTTTGTTAACACTCGCCTTTTTGTTCGTTTATGGATTTGTATCATTTGCTCACTCAGGAAGAACCGACAGCAAAGGCGGACATAATTGCATTGCCAAATCACAGGCAAAAGGTCTGTGCACCGGTTATCACTATCATAACGGCGGAGAAACTGCTCCAAGCGAGCCAAAAAGCACAGCTCCGGCAACTGTGCCTCAGCGAAACGATAAAGACTGTACGGAATTTACAAGCTATGATGAAGTCGTAAACTATTGAAACGCCAAAGGATATTTTGCAGAGAATGATCCTGAGAATCTGGATGGCTTGGGCAACGGGATCGTTGACGACGGTATACCTTGCGAAGCCCCTGAGAGCTATGATAAGTCAAAGATCAACAACAGCCCTGAACAAATCCAGGCAAAGCAGGACGCGTCAGATAAGCAAAACGGAATGAAGGACGGCCGTGCAAAAGGCTTGGAAGATGGATACAACGAAGTTACACCTAATGAAGATGCTTCATCAGGAATCATTTCCTATGGAGAAGGTTAGGAAGGTTATACAACAGCATACGCAGAAAGTAAAGAAATGGATGATAAAAAGGAAAAAGCTATGGATGCAGGAACGGCTTTTGGGGGAAAACAAGATTTCAGTACCCTGATGTCCATTGAGAGAGGCAAGCAGCACATGAATAAAGACCAGCTACAATTTATTTGTGAAATATACAATGTAAAAAAGAGTGATCTTATAGCTAAGCCTAAGCCATGATCACCCTTCCTATCCTTTTCTATAAACACCTTTTGCCCTATTAACTGTTTCAATGGGTTCAAACTAGAACCTTGCGTCCTCACTGGAAGTACTTACTGCGGGGCGCGCTTTTTAAGTGAAATTAAATAAACAATACAATAATTTTTTAAGATATGCCCTTGAAGCAGATTATAGTTGGGGCACATATTACAAGATTTGTAATTCCGGCTACAAAGTAACTAAATGAGGTGAATCCCCTGAAACACCTTTATACAAGATGGATATATTTCCAATGATTTCTTCATCTGGTATCAGTTTAGGGTGACCGTGAGTTATTGATTGGTACATATGGTCATAAACGGCTCCATAATCCCCGGTTACTGTCGGGACGACTGTTTCAGTAATTTCATCGCCAGTTGCGTGTCTAAGTACCCCAAACGCCTCTTCCGGGTCTTCTCCAAAATGCACTTCTCCTGGCATCACACCAGCTTTTAAACAGGCTTCTTGCTGATCCATCCCATATTTGATGAAACTGCCTGTGTTCCCATGTATCCGAACGGATGGATAGTCTCCACAAATCAGTTGATTTACTTTCAAAATCACCTTTTTGGTATTATAAAATAATTGCATCTCAAACGCATCATCAGGGTTTCCGGGTTTACGCAGCGTTTTAATATCATAGAAAACTCTTTGCGGCATCCCGAACAGCGCCAGTGCTTTATCGAGTAAATGCACTCCCAATCCGTAAAATTCACCGTCTGTATTGCTGCCTGCAGGTCTCTCGTCAACAGGACGATAACGATCGAAATGCAGCTCCACCTCAATGATCTCACCCAATTTTCCTGATTCTAAGACTTGAAACAGCGTTAAAAACTCACTATCAAAACGTCTATTCTGATAAGGCATTGCAACCAGCTTCTTTTCTTTGGCCAGTTTCAAAATTTCTTCAGCTTCTTCGGCCGTTTCACAAAACGGCTTCTCTACCAGAACATTTTTGCCGTTTTCCAAACAGAGCTTTGCAAGTTCATAGTGAGAAGAAGGCGGAGTACAGATCGATATCAGACTGATTTCGTCGTCTTGAAGAATAGCGTCTAGACTTTCGACATAGGCGCTTTCTGGTAAACCAGCAGCTGCCTTTTTTTCCTCAGTCCAATTTCTCGTGAAAATAGACTTGATCTGGATAGATTTTCTTTGTTTTACATAAGGCATATGGTAACGCAATGTACTTTTTCCGCATCCGATGAACGCCATTTTAAGCATATACTTCATCCCTTCAGGTTGTTAGTCGTTTAATAAAAGGCTCAAATTGTCTGTTGCCTATTACATCATTCACCCAAGATATTTGACTGACTTTTTTATAAATCTGCGGGAAATATTTTTTACTCAGCTTTTCCTTAGGGTTTATGCATCCGAAAAAGACCAATTGGACTTTTTCATTTTTCCATTGAATGGGTTCGTTTAAGATCAACACCGCTATCTGGGAACGGCCTTCAGTCACACAATGCGGAATGGCTGTCAAGTCCCCAATTTCTGTAGGTGCTTTTTCTTCACGCAACATGACTTCCTTTTGGATCTTACTATCTATCAGACCTTCTTCTATCATACGATTAGTTAGGAACAACAAACACTCATCGCGGGTAGAAAAATGCTCATTGGCAAAAAATAATTTCTCTGAAAATGCTCTTATGTAGTCTTTGCTTCCCCCGTACCTTATTGTCTCCAAGAGTCTCTCTGAATCTTTTTCATTTAGAATAGGATTAACGCGAATTACTTTTTTTCCCGTCTCAAACTCAATGTTATTTGTCGAAATGATAAAGTCAATGTTGGATAGATCTCGATTTTTCAACATGTAGTAAGGAAGAACATCAGCAATGAGCAGTTGGGGGAAGTTGCTCTCCAGTTTGCTTTTCAGCACCGTAGAGGTACCAATTCCTCCTCCGCATACAACGAGCACATTTAATTTTTTGACAAGTCCATTTCCTTCCATGCTCGCTTCAAAATGCAAGGCTAAATAAGCGACTTCACTATCATCAATAGCGAGACCCATATTGTTATTTAGTTCCTCTGCAAGGATATAAGCATAATAAGTAGCCATAAAATACCTTGATTGAATCATTTCTTTTAACGGGTTTATTATAGCGATACCCAGTTTTAGTCGCTTACAGGTTGAACTGATATGAGTGATTAATGAGGCCCTCAAAGCGGCTTCTCTTTTAAATTCTTCATTGAAATCAATGGTAATTTTCTTAATGGCATTATCGACCGATTCAGAAATTTTATCCTTTTCAGCCGGAACTACACTGCCTCCGCCAAGTACCATTGTCAAAAAGAGGTGCTCTTCCTCGTTAAACTTAAACTGATATTCCTTATGAAAGTTTTTCAGCACTTGGGAAGCAACACGCAGATGAGTGACATTTAAAGATTCTTCAAGTAAATCGATGGGTTCATTCACCTTGTTTTGTCTTAATACTGAAACAATCATATACTTTAAAAATAACTGCACTTCTTCTGTGCTTTTGATTAAAGATGCTTGTTTTAGCTCCATTGTAAACATGTAAAGCAGCTTATCATAATCGAGTTCTTTCTTTAGCAGTCGTTTTAATTCATGTTGAACGAAGACATTGTCTCTGGAAAAATGCACAGCCATGCATCTCCGTTTCAGAAACTCTTTGCCTTTCACCTTATACCCTTGATGTGGTTTGCTTTCCAATTCCAACTCGAAATTTTCCAGCTCTTGTTTAACTGTTCTAATCT
This sequence comes from Bacillus sp. FSL H8-0547, assembly GCA_038002745.1. NCBI lineage: Bacteria > Bacillati > Bacillota > Bacilli > Caryophanales > Bacillaceae > Bacillus > Bacillus sp. FSL H8-0547. The sequence goes on along the minus strand of JBBODD010000001.1, from coordinate 2,389,914 downwards.
TATTAAAAACAGTGTTTCTGCTGTAATGTAAATCGACTGCCATCTCATCGATCGTTGCTGAGCTGACACTCAGCAGATAAAGAAGAATGTCTTTCGCCGCGTCTCCGGCCTCTCCTGTTTTTTCCGCCATGTTTAGCTGTATCTCATCTTTTAGCTGATATCGGTCAGCGTCAGAAATTTGAACCGCATAGCCTGCCCTGCTCGATATAATCGAAAAGCCCCTCTTTTCAAGCTCATGAGTGACTTCAATCATTTGACGCTTTACAGTCCTGCTGCTTACACCGAGTCGCAATGCCAGCTTCGTACTCGTAACAGGCTGATCTTGTTGCAATAATATGGTTAGAATAGACTGTATTCGGTAATCCACTGGCCTCAAACTCCTTCCAAAAACATATGAGAATCTGACGAGTCAGATTATTTCACTAAAGTTTTATACTGCTTCTATGTTATTTTCTAATTCACCTTGTATCTTTGGTTTCTTCATTAGATGATTTGCTCTAAAGATTGCCCCGAAGCACACCATGAGAGATCCGACCAACACAGCAAGTGCCCAGCCTATTGGATTCGTTGCAAGTGGCCATCCCCATATAGCTGCAGGTACCCCTGTGACCGCGGAAGTTCCTAGCCATGCGGCGATAGCCGCACCGGATGCAGAACTAACGACATTCAATGGAATCATAAACAGCGGATCACGTATGGCAAAAGGAATAGCTCCCTCGGAAATTCCCATAAATCCCAGCATAAAACATGGTATACCATCGGCTTTCAAATGTGAATCAAAGACTGCCTTTTTCACGACGAACTTATCAATGATCGTAGCCAGCCCAATTCCTATCGGTGGAATAACTGCCCCAATCATGGCAGGCACCCAAGTATTAGCTCCTGTGTCTGTATTTAACTGCATGGATATTGCAAGAGCTGTCTTATTAATTGGTCCGCCTAAATCAAATGCCATGCTTCCTCCAATAACTGCTGCAAGTGCTATTTCTCCGGTATTGCCGATTGCAGTTATGATACTGGTGATTCCGCTGATAGCTAGAAGTCCGGCAGGTCCGACTATGTAATAGCTTACTATAATTACAAATAAGGAGGAAAATACCGGCACAATGAACATCGTCTTCACCGGTCGAAAGGTTCGCTTGAATTTAAGCCTGTCATTCAAAAATTTCACAGTATAACCAGCACAGATTCCGATAACAATTGCTCCCAGAAAACCTGAGCCCATTTCTGCAGCTAGTAAACCTCCAATGAAACCCGGAGCAAGTCCAAGCTTGTCAGCAATGCTATAGGCAACGAATGCTGCAAATACAGGAAACATGAGCCCCATCATGCCTGCTCCGGCTACTTGGGTCAGCCATGCGAAAAATTGCTGATGCTTACTGCCGTTTTCCAGTATCTCTTTGCTCCACGGATCAAAATCCATGAGCTGTCCGGCCATAATACCTATTCCAAGTACTATACCGGCTGAAACAATGATTGGGATCATGTATGAAATACCGGTCATTAAATGCTGTTGGAAAACCTTCCACTTTGATTGTTCCAAATGATTCTCCCCCTTATGTTTTAAGATGTCTTGAACTGACGATTCTCAAGCATAATCATATTAGCTGAACATGCCTGTATTATTGCGCAAGCCTTTTTTCAATCAACTCATATCCATTCTTGATTGCACTTTTTAAATCGATTATCATCACTTTCTCCTTGTGATCCTCCCATCTTTCACTGCCTGCAAGTTTGACGGCACTGGCAATCACTATCAAATCGGCTTCCTCAATATCAGAAGGGCTTAGTTTATCTTCGATGCCCCCTGCTCCCTGAGTTTCCACTTTTACTTTGCAACCCAATTTCTTTGCAGCATCTTCTATAGAATCGGCGGCCATATAAGTATGAGCCACCCCCATTGGACATGCACAGATTCCAACTATCTTCTTCATGTTTCTTCCTCCTATTTAGAAATAATGTGATCAATCTCTTTATAGATTTCTTCTTCAGATGAAAGCGTCGTCAATTTATTGATAAACTCATCCTTCATTAAGTTACGGGCTAATTGGGCTAATACGGCAAGATGTGTGTTGCCGGAATCAGCAGATGTAAGTATACCAAAAACAAGCTTCACTCTTTCTTCTTCTCCTTGCCACTCGATAGGGTTTTTTAAGCGGATAAAGAGTAAGGTTGGAGTTTGAATTTTTTCAGATTTACAATGAGGGATTGCAACCCCTCTGCCAACATTTGTCGTAGACATCATTTCTCTTTCCATTATGCTTTCAAATATGTCCTTTTCATCATCAGCCGCACCTAAACCGCAACCTCTTGTTGCCAACGTGGTTAAAATAGAATCTCTGTCGCGCAAGTCAAGATCAAGCATCATATGATCAATTGAAAAAAGCTGAGCTGTCATTTTAACTTCACCTCCTCGGTGTTCTTTAGCTGTATCTTTATTATAGAAAGCGCATTCATACTTTTCATCACAAGATATTTCACCCACTGGTGACATCAACCTAATTTGGTTAAGGCTATGTTTACTGACTTCTCAAGTAAGAAGATAGTAGCGGATACTGAGCTAGTGGCAGTACTAATGAGTACGGCATACAGAAGTACTTTCATTTTTTTCTTCAAAGACAACCAGTGAATTTCAGGGTATTGCCGCAATTGTCTTGTGTCTATTTTAGATAAAAATAGAAATGACAATGCCCTGTCCAATACTTTCTTTCATGAAAGCAATACTAACAGTTAGAGCTTATACATGATGTTCTGTTAAACGCTATACCAATGGGGACTTGTAAACGCATATTCATTTCTCACCCCCAGGATGACACTTAGTTCTTATATTACTATTCAGAGTTTTTCTATAGAAATGAAATACGTCATAAATTATTTAAAATTAATAGTTTCCTGGTTAAACATCAGCTAGGAAATTCTCTACAAACCTCCATACAGAAGAAAATCTTAGTTGACATATGGGAATATACAGCATTATAATTACGTTTGTTACTATTCAGAAAATATATAATTTTAACTATCCTTCCGTACAGTAAAGGAAAAAATTAGCCGTAGTAACAGCAGTCGGAAGACATTCTGCATTTTTTCTAATTAAATAACAAAACTTGGTGTTCTTATCAAGAGAGGTGGAGGGACAGGCCCTTTGAAGCCTCGGCAACAGATTCCAATCAGGAAAACTGTGCCAATTCCTGCGTGAAACTGCGCGAGAGATAAGAAGAGGCTTAATTGTGATTTTAAACTCTTCTTGTGTTCAAATAAGAAGAGTTTTTTTATTTAGGGAGGAAATATATGAATTCCATAGCACAGCTGATAGATTATGCAGCCGGAAACCATACGGAAATACTAAATTTAATCCAAGAACACATCCTCCTTGTTGGTTTGTCTTCTGTGATTGCCCTCCTTCTAGGGCTGCCTATTGGCATAGGATTAACATTCAATAAAGCCTTGGCTGATACATTTCTGCAACTGGCCAATATCATTATGACCATTCCAAGTATTGCTTTATTTGGATTAATGATGCCGCTGCTGTCAGTGATTAATCAAGGAATCGGGTTTACCCCTGCCCTTATCGCTCTCGTTCTTTATTCACAGATGCCGATCATGCGAAACACGTATACAGCAATCTCATCCATCTCTCCTTCTGTCAATGATGCAGCAAAAGGAATGGGAATGAACAAGTGGGAACAGCTGCGGTATGTTCAGATTCCAATTGCATGGCCCATTATCCTTGCTGGAGTGCGAACTGCCGTTGTCATGAACATTGGAATAGGGGCGATAGCAGCTTTTGTCGGAGCCGGGGGACTTGGAGTTTTAATCAATCAGGGAATTGCCAGAACTCACACAGAAATGATCCTAACAGGGGCAATCAGCATCGGAATCCTCGCTCTGCTTGCAGATGGCATGCTGTCCCTCTTGCAAAAGAAATCAACTTCTAAACACATGCGAGTGAAATAAACACGTCTATTTTTGGAGGAGTGCAGCATGATCACATTCAACAACGTTTCAAAAACATACGGATCTTCCGTAAAAGCATTGAATAATGTCAACCTGGCAGTGCCCGAAGGCAAAATTGTCGTACTGCTTGGCCCATCCGGCTGCGGCAAAACCACATTGCTTAGGACAGTCAATAAATTAAACGCTCTGACCAGTGGCGAAATCAAAATAAACGGCCAGGACATAAAGACAATTGATGAAATTGAACTCCGAAGAAGAATCGGTTATGTCATTCAGCATAACGGATTGTTTCCAAATATGACGATTGAAAAAAACATCACCATCATACCGAAGCTATTGGGATGGAATAAGGAAAAGAGACAAACTCGCTACCATGAGCTGATGGAGCTTATCGGTCTGAATGCAAAAGAGCTGAAAAACCGATATCCAAATGAACTATCCGGAGGCCAGCAACAAAGGATTGGAATTGCGAGGGCAATGGCAGTCGATCCTCCCATCTTATTAATGGATGAACCCTTTAGCGCGCTCGATCCCATTGTCCGTTCTAGACTGCAGGATGAATTTTTGGATATTCAAAGACGGCTGAAAAAAACCATTCTCTTTGTCAGTCATGACCTGACGGAAGCATTGAAATTGGCCGATTATATCGCTGTATTCAATCAGGGCGAACTCATCCAGTACGGTACTCCAAAAGAGCTTCTGCAGCAGCCTAAGAATACTTTTATCGAAGGATTTCTAGGTGAAAAACGGACATTCAAACAGCTGTCGTTGTTCAAGGTACAGGATTTAATTGAGCAAGGATTTACGAAAACAGAAGGGTTCAGAAAAGAAGTTGATAGCTCTGTATCTCCTGATACATCCCTGGAAGAAGCACTTGAATTGCTTCTTGAGCAGCCCGGAGACCTGATTTTGTGGAAGAACCAGGAGAATCAGACCTCCGGCTGGATCAGCCATCAAAACATCAAAGAGTATTTAGCATTATCCGCACAAGAAAGGAGAAGGGTTCATGAAGAGAGGAAAGTGGCTTTCTGATTTTTTGAAATACGGAACATCTTTTGCATCCATCTATTTTTTGTACTGGGCTTACTCAAACGGCTATTTCTCTCTTATATTGGATTCAACTGATGAGTTTTTGTTCTTGCTTAAACAACATGTAACGCTGGTCTTTTATTCATCTGTTCTAGCCATCCTCATCAGTGTCCCGGCAGGCATACTGATAACAAGAAAGAGATTTCAACGGCTGGAATGGGTGATTGTTGCACTGGCAAATATCGGTCAGACGATTCCAAGCATAGCCTTCCTAGCCCTGCTCATGCTCGTGCTGGGAATCGGAACACTCCCGAGCATCATCGCTCTTTTTGCCTACTCGCTCCTTCCCATATTGCGTAATACAATTGAAGGAATCAAGGCGGTTGATCCACTGATAAAAGACGCTGCGAAAGGAATTGGACTAACCCCCCTACAAATTTTGTGGAAGGTGGAGATTCCAAACTCGCTTTCCATAATCGCTGCTGGAGTAAGGATTTCCGTGGTTCTAAACATTGGAAGTGCCGCTTTGGCCTATCTGATTGGAGGAGGTGGGCTTGGAGATTATATTTTCACAGGCATTGAAATGGTCGATTACTCCTACCTTCTCTCAGGGGCTGTACCCGTTACGCTTCTTGCCGTAATGGCGGATTTCTTCCTGAGAAATCTAGAAAAAATCCTTATACCACGGGGAATCAATTATTCGCAGAAAACTAACAACTTATGATCACGGAGGATTAGACAATGAAAAAAAAGATTTGGACCGCATTTATTTTATTACTCATTTTTACGGTAACAACAGCTTGCGGAAGCTCAAGCAGTTCAATAGAGAAGGATGAAACCATTACGGTCGGCACCAAGTATCATACAGAATCTTATTTGCTGTCTAAAATTACGGCTCTCTATCTCAAAGACAAGGGATACAAAGTAGAAGAGGCCGGACAGATGGGCGGACAGCTTTCAAGACAAGCCCTCGAAAAGAATCAGATTGACCTGTATTGGGACTATACCGGTACAGCTCTTGTAAACTACTTAAAAGAAAAACCTATTTCAGATCCTGAAAAATCCTATAACTTGCTTTCAGAACTCGATAAAGACAAAAATGCCATTGAATGGTTTGCCCCTGCTGCCTTTAACAATACGTTCTCCCTTTTAGTCAAAAAAGAAAAAGCAAAAGAACTTGGCTTGGAATCAATCAGTGACCTGGCTGCCTATATAAACAAAAACCCTGGAACACTCACCTTTGGATCAAACGCAGAGTTTACAGGACGGAAAGATGACGGATTAGACGCAGTGGAAAAAGTTTACGGATTTGAATTCGGAGCTGAAAACGTCAAGAAAATGGAAACCGGCCTTCCTATTCAGGCTTTGGATAAGGAAGATGTTGATGTAGCTGTTGCTTATTCTACAGACGGAAGAATAAAGGCATACGATCTAATAAACCTGAAAGACGATAAAGTATTCTTCCCAGCTTACAACGGAGCCATTACGACCCGGGAAGATATTCTAAAGCAGCACCCTAAGCTGAAAGAAGAATTGCAGCCTATCGTTGAAAAACTGGACGATCCAACCATTACAGATTTGAATTACCAAGTTGATTTTAAGAAGAAAAGTGTCGACGAAGTGGCAAAAGCATGGCTTGTAGAAAACAAATTAATAAAATCATAAGCATGAGAGGGTGCCCAAGAATTATGTTCTTGGGCACCTTTTTGCACTGTAAAAGCACAGTGCGATATATCCTCTACACCTCAATAATCTTATTGGGAACAGGAGAAGAGAGGTTCATCGTGGTAAGAGGTTCGCTCCATAGGTGAATCAATAGATCCTTACCTATTCTGACGTGCTGCATATCAACTAAGGATTATAGTACCAGTTAAAAGGTCGGACTATATTAAATTATTTTTATATTATTTTTATTGCGAACATAACTATAGTTATGTTTAACTTATCATTATAAGTCTAAAGGACTAAATACGGATAATTCTTTTAAATTAAGGGGCAGAAAATGAAAAAAGGATTTCTCATTTTATTGGTAACAATTTTCCTGTTGATTGCGTTTTTAAATCAGGCTGCATATGCATCTTCAAAGAAGGTAATGAGCAACGCTGGGAATCCAGTTGCCGTCTTTTACGTACCTCACCAGGATGATGAACTTTTAACATTCGGAGTCGGAATATTAAATCACATTGAGAGCGGATACGATGTTCACTTGGTCCTGTATACAGATGGACAGGCATCTAATGTTTTTAAACAGATGAAGATTGAGCCAGAGCAATTTGGCAAGATCAGAGACAAGGAATTTAAGAGGTCGGCTAAATCATTGGGAGTTCATATGAACAATCTTCATTTTATTGACCTGCCAGATGGGAAAGTAACAACGGAGAATATGAGGGAGATTATTTTAACCTACGAGAAGAAGTTTCCGGGAGCATTGCACCGGGGATTTTCCTATTATGATTTACATAACGATCATAGAGTAGCTGGAGAAGCATTAAATGACCTGTATAATGAAGGGGAAATCAGCAAGGATACGAGATTGTATATTAATTACGGCTATTACACTACTCAGGGTACAGAAGACCCAATGAGTGATAGATTCCGGAAAAAGCTGCTTAATGCCAGTAAAGCCTACAAGGTGAATAATCCGCGTTTTGGTTTTCATGCAATCGGTTGGAAATCTGCCAAACCATTATTTTTAAACCTTGAGAGAAATCCGAAGAGCGTATATCATTCTCCGAATTACGTAGAGGAATAAGCAAAAAAGCGTGCAGGATTTTGAGCTGCATGCTTTTTTGTTTTCCTTCTGCTAAAAAGAGCCCTGATTCTTCAACAGGGCTCTCACTCATTATTATTGAAACAGTTTTGCAACCGTGCTGTCAGGCAGTGCTTTTTCTCCGCCAACAACTTGATATCCTTCAACTAAATCAGAAATAGAACTGAACAGTCTCTTTTGTTGTTGTTTTTGGCTCGTTTGAATCTGTCAGAATTACACTGTTGAATAGGCCTGCTGCAAGTGCAGAAGCAGACTGGGCATCGGCAGCAATCGTTATTCAACAAACACCCAAATAGTAGATTCTGAGGTTGAAAAAGAAATTTTTGAATATAGACAAATGATGATACATATCACTACTCTCTTTCCGGATAAATTTAAGGCACTTTATACGGCACACGGGTTTAAGCCACAATTCATTCAACTTCTATTTCCCTTCTCCGCTCCATATACCACTTGTATAGCGAGGCAGCCATCTCCAACGGCACATCACTGACACCGGCATGACGGACCGGCTTAGCCCGGTTGATGGTTCCGATCGATGCGAGGCCGGCCATTTTCTGCAAGATGTTCCGGGTTACTTTTACTTCAATGATTTTATCTCGTTTGGAAACGAATAAACACGTAGTCAGACTGCCGGTTTTGAATTGGACGAAGCGATCGTTCAACGTGTAGCGTGTATTTAAAAAGTCGAGCACCCTTATTCCTTTGATCGTGATGAACAGGACAGCGGATAATATCCACCAAGCTTGTTCCATACCAAGAACGGCCGGTTTGAAATAAAAGAGGGCGGCCGTTGCTGTGATCCAAATCCAGCTCGGCTTAAACATACGGACCCAAAGGGATTTGACTGGCAGGCGAGTCATCTTTGATGTTACCTCATAAGTAGGCAAAATTTCAGATATCATTTCATATGCCCTTTTAACAGGCAAAAATGGATAGAGAGAATTTATCTCAAGGGTATCTTCGCCAAGACTCAGACTGCCTGCACTTATCAGTTTTACTTCTGCAAGTCCTAGCAAGCGTTTCATGATGGATTGATTGATTTCGATCGCCTGCACCTTATCTTTGGATATGGAAAAGGTCGTTTCTTCGATGATACCTTTCGTAATGTAGATGCGTTCATTGTCTGAAGAGATGTGATATTTCCCGTATTTTAAGAATGTCCGCACAATGCCGAAAACTGCTGAAGCAGCAACGAGTATGATGGTGATGACTATAACCAGCCATGCTGAGCTCATGACAGCAGAGAATAGACCTTCTGCTTCTTCTTTCACATGAAAAATCTCATCGATTTTAAAATAAAAAGAGCCGATTATAGGAACAAGCACCAAAAAGCTAAGTGATGTGAAGGATGCTTTTAAAATGGACAATTTGGAAGGTTTAAAATGAGTGGTTCGATTCAAACTCACTCTTTCCGTTTCTTTTTGAGAAGATAATTCGATATTGGCAACGTCAGGAGAGACCGTGGTCGGCCCGCTGTGATCTGCCCTTGCTATATGGGCTTGGATTCGTTCTGAATCTAATTGAGAAATCACTTCAAATTTTACCCCAGCTTCCTCCCCTGTCATTCCCGTTTCAAAACTGGTCGACGTTACATGGAACATCCTGTGAAATAAAGAGGTATGCCGATTCACATTTTGAATGCTCGAAAAGGGGATGGTTCGCTCTGATTTACTGAAAATCCCATTATAAAGGTGAAAAGATTGATCATCCAGTTTGTATTTGTGAGTAAACCACTTCAAGATGATGGAAATAAAGATGATTCCAAAGACCGCGAAAAAAAGAAGCCTGCCATACTCTACAAAAGCAGATTCTGAATCAGCTTTAATTATGAACAAGTAAACAACAAAGAAAATGGAATTCTTGACCAGTTTCCATAAGCGAAAAAGAACAAGCAGTGGATGATATCGTGTCGTCTCTGTCATGATTCGATTTCCTTAATCTTTGCGTAACGGGCAATCTGATGTCTCAATGAAGCAGCTACCTCTTTGGAAAGAGCGGGAATTGTATGGGATGATCCCATCGTTTCAATAGAAATTGTGCAGAGTCCGTATCTTCTGAGTAACGGACCTTGTTTGGTTGCTACCGATTGGATTTTTGTCATTGGGACTAGCTGATGCTCTTCAAATAAGACGCCGGACTTTACTTGCAAAAACTCTTCATCTACATCGTAGCGCCAGTTTTTATACAGCAAAAACGGGTTGATGCATGACCAGACAGAACCTATTACAGAAATCACTGTTAAGCCGATCAGAATCCAGCCAATCCATTCTTTCCATGAAAAGCGGTAATCCAGGTAAAACAATAGTCCAAGGATCATGAATCCAATAAGGTTCGTGATTGCTTCACTAATAAGCCAAACTTTAACCGCATCCTTGGATAATCTTTTTTCAGGTGCATTCATTTGAGTATACATAAATAGTCACTTCCTAAATGTCTAAACTTTTTTGTTTTCAGGAGAAAAAACCTCTGCTTCCACTCCATTTCCACCATCATTCTATCTCTTTATTCTTATCCTCTTCGAAACACATCCTTATTTTTTACTTAATTCCTATTTTCTTCTAGTAAATACGTGAAGGCAGTCGGCTTATTCCATCTTTGAAGACGCTATCATATGAAGGCTTTTGTTCAAGAACCACTCTGTTTATGTCCTCATCTCTTTTGCTTGATGCTTTGTGAAATGAATCATCTGCAAAGCAGGATCCCAAAAATGCACTGCCCCCGTGTTTTTTACAATTTAAGGTAAGTTTAAGCCGTTGTTTGTTTTAGGTTAATTTTTTCGTTGTATGATGAAAAAAAAGGAGGATTATCATGATTGCCATTTGCAGAAGAGAATTTCTTAGCTTATTTAAAAGTATGAAGTCTGTCATTTTCATCCTGATTATAACCGGGATGACATTTTTGATAGGTGATGTAATGTCCGGCATTCCCCCTCAGGAACTAGAAGAACTCGGTCTTAAAAATGGATACATATCAGGCCTGATGTTTTTAATGTATTTTTTTGGACCGCTGTTTGTAACAAGTCTCTCTCACGACATCATCAATAGGGAAACCCAGAGCAGAACAATGAGATTTCTGATAACAAAAGTAAAACGGGATGACATTGTGCTCGGCAAGTTCTTTGGAATAACAGCTTTCTGGACTGCCTGTCTGTTTGCAGCACTGGTGCTGATTTCAATCTTTACTCAATCATTTTATCTTCTTCCTTTTATTGAAAACATCGTTTTCTTATCCTATTTCATCGCACTGAGCCTGCTGATGAGCATCATAATCGGCCGCCCTGCCCTGACGATGTTTTCAGGAATCATATTGAGCATAGCTCTGCCGGTAATCGGAATATGGGGCCTTGTGAGTGACAGCAATATGATCATTAATATCCTGAGTGTTTTTACGCCCTACTATTTCTTCAGTTTTACAGACACTCCGGCTCTCAGTTATTTAACGCTTATTTTAACCTTGCTTATGGTGATGGGATCGGTCATTATCTTCAGAAAGAGGGATTTTTAATGAACGTGATTGAAACGAAGTCTCTGACAAAGAAATATGGAGCAACTACAGTCGTTAACGACATTTCACTAACAATTGAAGCAGGAGAGATTTTTGGATTTCTTGGCACAAATGGCGCCGGTAAATCAACATTTATTAATATGATAACTGGCATCATCCTGCCTACTTCCGGTGAATACAAGCTTCTCGGTTCAGGCATGGACGAGATAGAAAAAATGAAAGACAAAATTGGCGTCCTTCCTGATTATTCATCCTTTTATGATGACCTATCCCCTTTGCAGCACCTGGAGTTTTATTCGAGCATCCTTAAGACGAAAAAAAGCAAAGCTGATCTACTCCATCTGCTGAATCGCGTCGGTTTAAGCGAGGCGGCTCACAGAAAAACCAAGAAATTTTCTTTCGGGATGAAAAAAAAGCTGGGAATTGCGCAGGCCCTCATTAATGATCCTGACCTTATCTTTCTGGACGAACCAACCTCAGGTGTAGATGCGGAATCCATCCTTGACATACACTCCCTGATTCTTGAACTCCATAAAGAAGGAAAAACCATTTTCATGACGTCCCATAATCTTGACGAGGTAGAAAAAATCTGCACAAAAATCGGCATTATGAGAGACGGCACTATCAGCAGTCTTGGTTCGATGGACCAGCTGAAAAAGCAGCATCAAAAAGCGTACAGAGTATCAATCAAACTAAGGCAGGATATAGGCAGCAAAAAGACCGTGCTGAAGAAAGTCCTTTCAGGCATGGCTGATGATATTGTGTATACGAATGAATATGTCCATTTTACAGTAGCAGAAGAACATAAAATTTCAGCCGTCATCCGTGCCATGATTATCTCTGATCTTGATATCTTACGTGTTGAAGTAGAGGAGCCCACTCTTCAGGATATCTTTCTTCGTAAGGAACAGAGCGTTGTTTAGGGGGATAATTGCCCAATGAAATGCTTTTTTCTATAAAAAATAAAAAATGACACTTAAAAAAGCCCTGATTCTTAATCAGGGCTCTCACTCATTCTTATTGAAACAGTTTCGCAACCGTGCTGTCAGGCAGTGCTTTTACTCCGCCGACAATTTCATATTCTTCAACCAGATCAGAATAATACTGAACAGTCTCTTTTGTCGTTGTTTTTGGCTCATTTGGATCAGTTAGAATGATACCGTTCGACCAGCCTGCTGCAAGTGCAGAAGCAGACAGGGCATCAGGGAAATCAGCGCCAGTAGCGATGAACGGATAGTCCATGTCATAGATTCCTTCCTCAAATGCATAATCTACAATCTGAGTGTTTGTTGTATAACGGTTGCTTCCGCCAAGTCTGGTCATATCCGGAAGGGATGCAGCTGCTTTAGCAGAAACGACTGAAGATCCGCCCGCAACAATGGAGTAGTCGGCACCAGCTGTTTTCACATACGTCTTAACAACGCCCGGAAGATCAGCGCTGCGCGTTAGAAGAATTGGAGCTCCAATGATTCCTGCAACAGGAGCGATGGAAAGGGCATCCGGATAATTTTCACCAGAAGCTACAACGATTCCGCCATCAACTCCTACTTCTTTTGCCACTTTTACAGATGTTTCGTATCTGTCATTTCCAGCGATTCGGACAATTGTTTTTACTCCGTTATTTTTCAGTTGAGTTTCAACATCAGCTGAAATAACGCCAGTTCCGCCAATCAGATAAACCTTTGTAACGCCAAGGTCTTTTAATTTTGCCAGCACTTTTGTTGGTACAGCCTTTGTGTCTGTAAGAAGAAGCGGTGCCTCGTGCTTCACAGCAAGCGGAGTAGCACTCAGCGCATCCGGATAATTTCTTCCAGTGGCAAGAACAGCCACCTCTGACTCAAGCCACTCATCAGCAAGCGCCACTGATGTGTCAAAGCGGTTTTCTCCCGCATAGCGGTAAGTAGGTGCTGTTTCATCTGCACTTACTTGAGCAAACGGAAGGCTTAGAGCAAATAACGCAGATAGTACAATCGTTTTTTTCATGTAAAGATCCCCCTGTATAGTCTATCAAACTTCTTAATTATACTTTTTTACCGGGTAAAATGTAATACAATAAATTGCAATATCTTACATAAAAAGTCTAAAATTTTTCGACAAATCCCACCCTTTACAACCTTCCTTCTTTTGGATAAAATGAGAACAAATGAAAAGCGATGAGAAGGAAAAGTACATGCAGGGACACCTCCAAAGAGAGCTTCGGCAGCTGAAAAGAAGCGTGGCAGCCCGCACGGAAAATGACCTTTGAGCTTCACACCGAACGTGCACGTGCACAAGTAGACTGTGACGTGGTTGCCGACGTTACAACGGCATACGTATCAGGCTTTCACGCCCCGTACGGACAAAGGCAGGTCAATTGATCTGTAAACTAAGGTGGTACCGCGACTTCAAACCTCGTCCTTAGACTGTTTCAGTCTATGGACGGGGTTTTTTTGCGTGGAAAAGGAGGAAAAATGATGAGTATTTTTATTGGAGGAGCTTGGCCGTATGCAAATGGATCCCTGCATATCGGACATATTGCAAGTCTTTTGCCGGGAGATCTTCTGGCCCGTTATTACAGGCTGAAAGGAGAAAAGGTGCTTTATGTTTCGGGCAGTGACTGCAACGGAACACCTATTTCAATCAGAGCAAGGCAAGAGAACGTGGACGCAGCTGTTATTGCAGACCGCTACCACCGGGAATTTTCTGATTGTTTTACAAAACTTGGATTTACTTATGACTGTTATACAAGAACGGATTCGCCGCATCACCACAGGACTGTCCAGGAAATTTTCCTGTCCCTGCTTGAGAACGGGGCTCTTTACGAAAAAGAAACCCGTCAGGCATACTGCGGACATTGTGAACAGTTTCTGCCCGACAGGTATGTGGAAGGCGTTTGTCCCTCCTGTTCATCGCGGGCCCGGGGAGATCAGTGCGACGCGTGCTCTGCCATTCTCGACCCGCTTGATCTGATTGACAAGGAATGCAAGCTTTGCGGGCATGAGCCTGAAGCCAGAGAAACCGCCCACTATTATTTCAGTCTTGCTTCCCTTCAGGGAGCGCTGGAAGAGTATGCTCTCGAAAAAGGTTCAAATTGGCGGGAAAATGCGGTGAATCTCACAAAACGATACCTGTCAGAAGGCCTTCAGGACAGGTGTGCCACACGCGACCTGCCGATTGGCGTACCGGTTCCGGTCAAAGGCTATGAAAAGAAAAAAATCTATGTCTGGATCGAGGCGGTATCAGGCTATTTATCTGCAAGCAGGTTCTGGGCGGAAGAAACCGGAGAGGACTGGAAGGACTTCTGGAAGGATGATGCTTCCTCCTACTACGTTCACGGCAAGGACAACATTCCGTTTCACACCATCATCTGGCCTGGTATCCTTACAGCTCTTGGCGGACTGAAACGGCCGGAGCGTATCATTTCCAGTGAATATGTAACTCTTGAAAAAAGAAAGCTGTCAACCAGCCAGAACTGGGCTGTCTGGGCGCCTGATCTTCTTGAACGCTATCATCCAGATTCCATCCGCTATTTTCTGACCATTAACGGTCCGGAAAAAAGAGACACCGATTTTTCGTGGAGAGAATTTATCCATTCTCACAACGGCGAGCTGCTCGGAGCCTTTGGGAATCTGGTAAACCGAACGTTAAAGTTTATAGAAAAGTCATTTGATGGAACCATAGCAGGATCAGCTGATCAAGCGATTGAACAGGAAATGAAGGCTATCTATCATCAGACAGGAGCCCTGATTGAAAGAGGTCAGTTCAAAGCCGCGCTTGAAACCATTTTCGCTTTAATCCGGCACCTGAATAAATACTTTGACGAAAAGAAACCATGGATCTCGGTCAAACAAGATAAAGAAGACTGCCAAAAAGTACTCTACACCTGTACACTGGCCATTGCCAACTTGTCGGTTATCCTGCAGCCTTTTCTGCCTTTTTCCTGCCTCAGGATACAGGAGACACTGAAGCTGTCAGCGGATGAATGGGCTTTTTTAGAGGAGCAGTCTTTTACTGTTCAGAATGTGAAACCGCTGTTTGAACGGATTGATCCGGAGAGGATTGTTGAGGAAACGGAAAAGCTTAAAAAGTGACATTCTCCGCAGCATAAAGGAGAATGGCGGCACTATTGTGTACGCTATCCTTTGAAAAGTGGCTACACTACGGAGAATGACGCCACAATTGGGGAAATCTTCACCTGGAAAGTGGCTGCACTACAGGGAATGGCACCACAAACATGGAAGCTTTCACATGAAAAGTGGCTGCACTACGGGGAGTATTGCCACAAACGTAGCAGCTTTCACATGAAAAGTGGCGACACTACGGGGAGTGGTGCCACAAACGTAGCTGCTTTCACATGAAAAGTGACGGCACTACGGGGAGTGGTGCCACAAATGGGGAAACTTCACCCGGAAAGTGGCAATACTCTGCGATCTTTCGATTACTTCTTCCGATTCTTCCCGCAAAAAAAGACCAACCCTAATGGATTGGCTTCTGCTGTAATTTATTATCGGCCCAGAACGGGGTGAAAAGATTGAGAGAGTCTAGACAGAAACTTCCCCTCTCAGCTTCTCCACCCCGTACCGTTTCATAAACTTTGCAAAATACTCCCGCTTTTTTCCGTTCGCGGCGTAAATATCAATAACTTTCTCTACAGCCTGATACAGCTGCCCGGGTGTGAGTCCTTCGAACAGCAGCGTGCCGGTCTGGGCATTCATGCCTTTTGCCCTGCCGCCGACGTACAGGTCGTAGGTATCTTTCATTTTAATCACGCCGATGTCGTTTACGAGAGGCTCACCACAGGCATTCGGGCATCCGGTGTAGGCTGCTTTGAGCGGAAACGGGACCGGTTTTCCCTGTATTCTTTCGTTCAGTTCGATGGCGGTGGGCATTCCTTCTTCTTCAGCTCCTTTGCAGAAGTTGCAGGTGCGCAGGCTTTTGACAAAGCTGCCGACAGGATACCACTGCAGGCCGCAGAGCTGAAAGGCTGTTTTGGCTTCCTCCAGCCTGCTTTCAGGAATGTCGAGATAGAGCTGCTGAAAGGTTGTGAGCTCAAGTTCCTGGTCCTCTTCCATATAGGCGGCAAGCGTCAAAAGCTGCCTGGCGGTCAATTTGGCCCCGAAGCCGATTCCTCCATTCACCGCCAATTTAACGGTTTTTTCTTCTGTGATCAAAAGCTGCACACTCCCCCGTTTTCTTTTAAGTATACCTTTCTGTCAGAAAAGTGTGAACAACTATTACCGGGTTTGATAGCCTGACAGAAACGTTAAGATGGCATGGGCGGCAAGCCTGCTCGTCATATCTCTGAAGTCGACGGACGGATCAATCTCTACGATATCAAGGGCTTTCACCTGAGGCGTTTCTCCAAGAAAACGCATGGCTTCAATCAGCATCCTTGCATCCATTCCTCCGGGGCCAATCGCCGGACACCCGGGAGCAAACGCCTGGTCCATGACATCCATATCAAGGGATACGTAAATCTGGTCTGTTTCTTTGAGCAATTCGTGAACGGCTGCTTCTAAGATAGGCAGAATGCCGGTTTCATAGACATCCTGCATCGTATAAATGCGGACGCCATGCTGTTTTCCGTAATCCGTGTAGACTTTGCCATTAGAAAAATTGCGGATTCCGATTTGGTGGAGATGCTTCCCTTCAAGGACGCCTTTTTCAATCAGCTGTCTGAAGGGTGTTCCGTTGGACGGGCCGCCATCTTCAAGGTTCCGGAGATCGTGGTGGGCATCAAACTGGATGATTCCCGCTTTGCCCCTTGCCTCTTTAAAGCTTTTAAAAAGAGGGGCGGTAACAGAATGATCGCCTCCAAGGAAGATTGTAAGAATGTCAGAGTGCCTGTTCAGGATGCCTGCTGCTGTTTCTTCAATTCGTCTGATCGAATCTGACAGGTCGGTCACATGCATGGTGATGTCCCCGAAATCTGTGATTGGCTGGATATCCATGTCATCCTGAATAGAATATGTCGTAAAAGCGTTCATCATTTTCCGGATTGTCTGCGGGGCAAAGGATGCTCCCGAGTGGCTGATTGACGGTTTTGACAGGGGGACTCCGATCAGCCCGATGCCTGAAGCGTCTCCCTCTTTCCATTTTTCGAGCAGCTTTCCGGCTTTTTTGATGCCTCTGTCTATGAATTCAGCCTCATGTGAAAGATAGGGAAGCCCGCTCATGACAATCCCCCTTTTCATACACGACAGCGCCTTTTTTTATCACGGTCCCAACATGGTTTACACCGAAATGGTAAGGAATGTACTCATAGTTATCTGCGTTCCAGATGACAAGGTCCGCCTGCTGCATCGGGGCAATCACGCCTCTCTGTCCGCCGAGACCAATGGCATGGGCGGCATTTACCGTGACCGCATTCCAGATTTCCTTCACTGTCATTTTGTACATGACGGCTGCAAATGACATGATCAGCTGCAGGTTTTCAGTTGGGCAGCTGCCTGGATTAAAATCTGTTGCAAGTGTCACCGCAACACCCTCATCAAGCATCTTCCGCGCCTTGGCATGATCCGGTTTGTTCAGGTAAAAAGAGGTTCCCGGAAGAAGACAGGCGATGACGCCGGTCTCTGCAAGACGCTTAATGCCCCCGTCTGACGCGCCTACCAGATGCTCTGCACTGACAGCACCGAGCTCTGCGGCGAGTTCTGCCCCGCCTAACGGGTCAATCTCGTCTGCATGAATCTTAAGCCCGAATCCCTTCTGTTTAGCCTTTGTTAAAAAGGCACGGGACTGTTCGATTGTGAACACGCCTGTTTCACAAAAGATATCAACAAACCGGGCCAGCTCTTCTTTTTCAATGACATCCAGCAGCTGAAGCATTTCGTCTAAGAACACCTGGGGCTGATCCTTGCGCTCTGCAGGAATAGCATGGGCGCCGAGAAAGGTGGAAACGACGTCGACAGGATGTTCCGCGTTTAGCTTTTTGGCTGTTCTCAGCTGTTTAAGCTCAGCATCGGCTTCAAGACCGTACCCGCTTTTCGCTTCAACCGTTGTCGTTCCGTATGACAGCATTTCATTCAGGTGTCCGGCTGCTTTTTTATATAGATCCGTTTCGGTTGCGGCTCTTGTTTTTTCCACGGTCGAAAGAATCCCCCCGCCCCGCTTCAGAATTTCAAGATAAGGAACCCCCTGCTGCTTGAGGCCCATCTCGTGCTCACGGGATCCTGCAAAGACAAGGTGGGTATGCGGGTCGATGAGACCGGGAGTGACGAGGCGGCCTCCGCAGTCAATCCGTTTGTCCGCCTCCCAGTCCGCTGCTGCAGATGCTGCTGCAATCTCTGCTATCTTGCCGTCTTTTACAGCGACTGACATGTTTTCACGTACAACGAGCTGATCCATTTCTTTCCCGCAGAGCGGTCCTTCTTTTCCATAATCCATTGTCAGAAGCTGGCCGATATTCTCAAGTATTAAGTCGAATTGCATAATGCCTCCTTCTATTCCTGCATCGGGATGCGGACATTGTGTTCTTTTGCAAAATCCTGAGCTTCCGCGTAGCCGGCATCTGCATGGCGGATGATGCCCATGCCGGGATCTGAAACGAGTACTCGCTCAAGTTTCTTCTTTGCTGTATCCGTCCCGTCCGCCACCACGACCATGCCTGAGTGGAGGGAATATCCCATGCCGACTCCTCCGCCGTGATGGAAGGAAACCCAGCTCGCCCCTGCAGATGTATTTACGAGCGCGTTCAATACGGCCCAGTCTCCAATGGCGTCGCTGCCGTCCTTCATCGCTTCTGTCTCCCGGTTCGGCGAGGCGACAGAGCCGCAGTCAAGGTGATCACGGCCAATGACAACCGGAGCCTTCAGTTCTCCTGTGCGGACCAGTTCGTTGATGGCGAGGCCCATCTTCACACGTTCTCCGTAGCCAAGCCAGCAGATCCGGGCAGGCAGCCCCTGAAATGCAACGTGTTCATGAGCCATGTTAATCCAGCGCTGCAGTGCTTCGTTTTCCGGGAACAGCTCTTTAATGAGCTCATCCGTCCGGTGGATATCAGCAGGATCTCCTGATAGAGCCGCCCATCTGAACGGACCTTTCCCTTCACAGAAAAGCGGCCGGATGTAGGCAGGAACAAACCCCGGGAATGCAAAAGCATCTTCCACTCCTTCATCTTTTGCCACCTGGCGGATGTTGTTGCCGTAGTCGAAAACGATCGTTCCCCGCTTTTGCAGCTCAATCATGCAGCGGACATGCTCCGCCATCGATGCCTTTGATTTTTGAACATAAAGGTCTGGATGGTCCTTTTTCAGCTGCAGTGCCTCATCTACCGTCATTCCATGCGGGAAATAGCCGTTCAGCGGATCATGGGCAGAGGTCTGGTCGGTCAGAACGTCAATTTTGACCTTTCTTGCCAGCACTTCCTGAAGCACATCCACGGCATTTGCCACAAGACCGATTGAAAGCGCGCGGCCTTCTGCCTTCGCTTCCTCCGCCCACTTCACCGCTTCGTCGAATGAATGTGTGAGCCTGTCGCAGTAATTGGTTTCAAGTCTTTTCTCAATTCTGCTTTGATCCGAATCTGCCGCAATGACGACGCCGCCGTTCATTGTGACAGCGAGCGGCTGCGCTCCTCCCATGCCTCCGAGTCCAGCCGTCAGCGTGATGGTTCCTTTCAGGCTTCCGCCGAAGTGCTCTTTGGCTACAGCTGAAAAGGTTTCATATGTTCCCTGGAGGATGCCCTGCGTGCCGATATAAATCCAGCTGCCAGCTGTCATCTGCCCGTACATCGTCAGCCCTTTTTGATCAAGCTCATGGAAGTTCTCCCAGTCTGCCCATTTCGGGACAAGAACGGAGTTTGAAAGAAGAACGCGCGGAGCATGCTCATGAGTTTTAAAAATCCCTACAGGCTTCCCTGACTGAATGAGCAGCGTCTCATCCCCCTCAAGCGATTTTAGCGAGCGGATAATACCGTCAAGCGCCTCCTTGTTTCTCGCTGCTTTTCCAATCCCGCCGTAAACAATTAAGTCTTCCGGTTTTTCCGCTACCTCAGGATCAAGGTTATTCATCAGCATCCGAAGAGCCGCTTCCTGCTCCCAGCCTTTGCATTCAAGCTCTGTTCCCCGTTTTGCCCCCGTAAATTTCAATGTCATGATACAATTTCCCCCTTTGTGTCGTTATGATTTTTTTCAAAACGCTTCATATTTGTTTTTTTCAGCAGGGCTGCCGCCGCCTCGATATCCTTTGAGAACACACGGTCCTTCGTGATTGCGGGGACAGCATTCCGGCCGTGAAAATAAAAGCGTCTCGTTGTCTCCGCCATTTTTTCAATTCCCCTGTAAGCCGCCGCTTCCATGGCGCAAATGAGTTCAATCGCAAGCACCCTCCGCACGTTTTGGATGATCTGATGGGCATGCCTTGATGCAATGGTTCCCATGCTGACGTGATCCTCCTGATTCGCCGATGAAGGGATGGAATCAACGCTTGCCGGGTGGGCAAGTGTTTTATTTTCAGAAACAAGAGATGCCGCACAGTACTGCATGATCATGGCACCGGACTGAAGACCCGGCATCGGACTCAGGAACGGCGGGAGGTCATTCAGCTGCGGATTGACGAGGCGCTCGATTCTCCGTTCTGAAATATTCGCAAGCTCAGCCATTCCCACTTTTAAAAAGTCCATCGCAAACGCAATCGGCTGTCCGTGGAAATTGCCGCCGGAAAGCACTTTTCTGCCTTCATCAAAAATGAGCGGATTATCTGTTGCTGCATTCATTTCAATTTCAAGCTTCTCTTTTACGTATGAAAGCACCTGAAGGCTTGCTCCGTGTACCTGGGGAATGCATCTTAGCGAATAGGCATCCTGCACCCTAAGCTCTCCTTGATGCGTCACAAGAAAACTGCCGTTTAAGATGCCTCTAATACGCTCGGCTACTTCCGTCTGCTCCTTATAGCCCCTGGCAAGATGAATGTCTTCATCAAAAGCGTCAATGATTCCCCTTAATCCTTCCAGTGTCATGGACGCAATGTAATCCGCCTGAAAGGCGACTGATTCTGCTTCAATGTAATTGACAAGCCCCATTGCCGTCATGGCCTGTGTGCCGTTAATGAGAGCGAGGCCCTCTTTTGCCTGAAGAGTGACAGGTTCCAGACCTGCTTTATGAAAAGCTTCAGCTGTCACCATTTGCTTCTCCTGATAAAGGACCTCTCCTTCTCCTGCAAGCACAAGAGCCATGTGGGAAAGCGGAGCGAGATCCCCGCTTGCGCCCAGTGACCCCTGCTGCGGCACAACAGGGTGAATTTGCTTGTTGAGAAGTTCTGCAAGCAGCTCCAGCACTTCTTTCCGCACGCCTGAAAAACCTTTCAAAAGGGCATTGAGCCTGAGCAGCAGCATGCCTCTTGACACTTCTTCGGGAAAAGGATCCCCGACACCGCAGGCGTGGCTTCTGATCAGGTTGATCTGCAGTTCTTCCACATGTTCCGCATCAATCAGCACATCGCTGAACTTTCCGAATCCCGTATTAATGCCGTACACAACTTTTTTCTGCGCCACAATGGCGTCAACCGCTTTCCGGCTTTTATCGACTTTTCCCCATACATGCTGAGGTATATGCACTGCTTCTTTGTCATAGATAATCTTTCTGGCTGCTTCAATTGTTAAGGAATGTCCCGTTAATTCAATCATACCGCTGCTCCTTTTATAGAAAAATGACAAACAAAAAGGAGGCCATACCAATAGAAACACAAACGTGTTTTCTACTGATACAGCCCCCTGCTATCTCATAACTATGGGCGCATCTTATATGTGGTTAATTCCAAGCCCCATTGCCTCATGCTCGGAGCCTTTCACCGGCGCACCGATGGTCCCGTACAATGCAATGGCAATCCATTCGCCTTCTGTTTCTGCATCGTACGGTTTGCCTCTGACAACCGCAAACCTAAGACCGACTGTCCTGAGCACGCTTCCGAGCTGAATCTGGCCGCGAGTCACACCATGAAGCGCTTCCATAATCGCATGGTACAAAGCATGCGTTTCGCGGTATCCGTCGGGCGAAATCACGCCAGAACGCTTCGCTGCCGTTTCAATGGCCGCCACTACTTTCTGCGTCTCCATTGATCCTGTCTTGCCAAGGCAAAATTGAAATCCCTGTTCTTTCAGCTTTTCTCCGTACAGCTGCTCCTCTTCTTCAAGCAGAACAAACTGCATGGCATTTTTTCCGATACGGTGATCTGGCTGTATGCTCATACGTCATTTCTCACTTCGTACTGAATTTTCTGATAAACTAGTGTCTACCGTTAGTTTATGATTGAATGTGAAAAGTGTCAAGGGGTTAATTTGTGTCTGATCCGGCACTGCTGAAACGGATCGAGAGAATGACTTTTGCAATTGCCCAGCTGCCCAAATGAACAAATAGGAGCAGAGAAAGCATCATCGCAGGGCTCAAATCCACTCCGAAAAGCAGAAGGGTGAAGAAAAAATAGATGGCAATCATCGTAAAGATCCATGCGACTGACCGTGATTTCTGTTCGATGAAGTGAAAAACTTCATCCACTCCCCTTTTTTTCTTCGCAAAATAAAGACCAATCCACCAGGCCATAAGACCCGCTGCCATGCCTCCGTATAACCCGATAAAAGCCCCAGCTGATTCCATCAAACCTCTCCCCCATCCTCAAAAATAAAAATCTCTTCAATTCTGCACGTAAACGAATTGGCAATCTTAAACGCGAGTTCTAAAGACGGATTGTATTTTCCAGATTCAATCGCAATAATCGATTGTCTTGAAACGCCAACCTGAACCGACAGCTGTTCCTGAGTCATTCCTTTTTCTGTGCGCATTTCCCTGATTCTGTTTTTCATGTTCATCCACCTTGTAAAGCTTCCTTTACGTTAAGTTTACTTTACATGGAATAAAAAGTAAATCTTTTTCCAGCTCAACAGAAAAACAGAAGAGAAGCATACGCCCCTCTTCCTGCTTCCCATTCTTCTGATTACCTCAATCCGTATGCCTTAATCACATCCTGCGTAATTTTATTGCCGGCATCATCCCAGGCAGATGCCCTTAGTGAAACATGTTTGCTGTTTTTTGAATTGTTGATTTTAGCGGTCCATTTATTCTCTGCTGTTTGCTCAAGTTTTACTGTCTTCCAAGACTTTCCTTCATTGAAAGAAACTTCGAGCGCAGCACCTTGCAATTTTCCGTATCCTTCAACTCCATCCAGTTTTACTGCAGACAGTTCCAGGTTCGTTGATGGTGCGGCCAATGCATCGCCGTACATATCCGTTTCAACGTTGTAGTCAAGAGAGTAGAACGGAAGGAGTACTTTGAAATCTTTTCCTTTTTCAGACCAGAACGTCCACTCCGAATGCGTGCTTACGGACGTATCCCAGCGGTTTGAATCACGCTTTGCGTCAGTAACTAAGCGATATTGTTTTCTTTCTTCTGATATGCCGCTTGATACATTCATTGCCTGTCCTTTTCCTTCTTTAATCAGTGTGTCCCCTTGATAAAGCTTAAGTGTTTGTGTATTTTGAGCGATGTCATATTCCGAGCCGCCGGTTGATCCAGTTCCCGAATCTGCGAGGGCAGGAATGTTGAACTGAAGTACGTTCCCCTGACGGTTAGGTGTCCAGTAGCCGACTCCAAGCCGCGGACGGACAACCGGAGAGAACCACTCTTCGTTGAGTCTTTCGCCTTCTTCATACGTAACAGCCGGCTGACGGACCTCCCATGGACTGTCAAGAACTCTTGCCTGATGATACCAGCGCGTCCCTTCAACTGCTGAGACCCACTCGGTTCGAACAGAAGGAAACTGCATTTTATACAAGAAACCTACCGCTCTGAATGTATGCGGACGCAGGTCAAAACGGAATTCTCCGCCAGGAGTTTCCTGATCAGACTTGTAGCGTGCATCAATTTTTACAAGCTCACGCGTAGAAGGAGCATAAGTGAGATCCTTAGGAATATGTTCACCATGAACGTCCATTAAATCATAGACATATGGCGTGTTCGGCTCACCTTCAACAAACAGCTTCAGGTTGCCTGAACGTGCAGCCTTTATCACCTTGTCTCCTTCACTTTTGCTGATGCCGGCAACAGCAAGGGGAATGTCTGTATAATCCGGATTTCCTGCATATACGCTGAACTCCGTATTTTCATAGTTGACGATGATTAACAGCTTAGCTCCTGCTGCGTGTGCGGCAACAGCCTGCTGTGAAGGAGTGACATCTGAGTTGCGGTCAACGACAACAGCTTTGCCTTTTGCGTTTAATCGCTCAAAATCAGTCTTGGATCCGTTGCCTGCATAAACTGTTGATAAGTTATATTTTCCATCAAGCAGCGTGCCGCCTGCTAAAGGAATATCATCGAGCACTTTATCTTTAAAGTGAATTTGAAGATAAGGCTTGATTAAACGCCAGCGGGTCAGCATTTCAAATTCTCCATTTTTGACTTTCTTTGTTGGAGCAGCATACAGTTTATCGATCCATACAGGTGCCAAGTACACATGGTTCATCGTTTTGCCGTCAAGAGACCTGTAGTATTCCAGGCGCTGGTAGCTTGGCTCTGTCTCTTTTGGTACATGCACTTTTATTTCGTTTGCTTTTCTGGCATCAAGTTCCAAGGTTTGCGGGCCATCCAGAACGATTTCAGGGTTTCCGACTAATGCAACCCCGCGGCGGTCTGTAGCTGTATCTACTTCCATCATGGACATAGCGGAGTATGTGCCAGGGCGCAAACGGAATTCCGCTTCTCCATTTACAGCAACGAACTCTGGAATCATATCCTTGTTAACAAGACCTACGTATGCAAGAGCCGGGTTGCCGCTGCGGTCTTTAGCTGTCATTTTCAACGTGTATTTTTCCTCTTCTTTCACCATACCCATTGCAGTATGAGCCACTTGTTTGCCGTTTTCCAATGCCGTTAAATGCCCTTCATACCTGCTTCCTGCTTCACCGAATTGCGGATCAAGCGTGACAGAAACGGTTTTTGTTCCTTTTGCGGGAATCGTGATTTCGTTTTCGGAGATCGTCAGCATACCCTCTGGTGCATTGTTCCCGTTTGTATTTTTGAAATCAGCCTGAAGCGTTAATGTGACAGCCGTGTCCAAATCATTTGTGTAGGTGACCGTTTTTTGAACAGGCTGTGCATCCGCGTTCGGCCATTTAAAGAAACCGAATGACAGAGGACCGGTTGCCCGGACTTTAGCTGCTGCAGCAGCCGGCAGATCAAGACGGCCTGTACCGATGTGATAAGGAGAATACGGCAATTTTTTAGTCGTGCTCATCAGTGCTTCTTTTAACTGAGTGCCGCTCCAGCCGGGATTCTTCTGCAAAAGAAGGGCTGCAGCACCGGCAACGTGCGGTGTAGCCATGGACGTTCCGTTTAAACTCTTATAAAAGCCGGTTCCTGCTGAAAGGCCTGAGCGTGCAGCAACGATGCCGACTCCCGGAGCTGACAGGTCAGGTTTCAGTCCCTTATCTCCGTATCGCGGTCCTTTAGATGTAAAGCCTGCGATCTTATCAGACTTATCAACCGCTCCAATTGTTAAGGCGGCATCTGCTGCTCCAGGTGACCCAATCGCCCCTTCCGCTGCATAGTTTCCTGCTGCGATGACAAAGAGCGTTCCTTTTTCTTCACTGATCCGGTTGACTGCCTGTGCCATTGGATCGGTTCCATCAGAAGGTTCAGAGCTTCCAAGACTCATATTCACGATTTTCGCGTTTTCAGCTGCCCATTCCATGCCGTCAATAATCCAGGAATCAAGACCGCTTCCTGAGTCATCAAGTACTTTGCCAACTACTAAACGGGCATCAGGGGCAACCCCTTTATTCTTCCCTTCAGAAGCAGCACCTGTTCCAAGAACGGTTGATGCAACATGTGTGCCATGACCGTGTTTGTCGTCTACCTGCTGGCCTGGAACAAAGCTTTTTGACGCCTCGATTTGGCCGGAGAAATCAGGATGGGCCGGGTCAATCCCCGTATCAAGCACAGCTACTTTTACGCCTTCCCCTGTAAACCCGGATTCCCATACTTGCGGAGCACCGATTTGCGGCACGCTCTGTGCAAGAGATGCTTCTACTTTTCCATCCAGCCAGATCTTTTCAATTCCCTTTTCAAACTCAGCTGTTTCCGGCTTCGCATTTTCTAAAGCCGCTGATTCCGGTGTGATATCTTTCCAGAAGGTATTTGCTTCTTTTTTCGATGCAGAAATCGCAGCCCCGTTTATACTTTCAAGTGTACGTACTGTTTTAGCTCCTTTTGGGTCTGATTTCACTTGAACTGCCCGCGCTTTCGTCTCTTCATATTCCACTATTACGGGAAGAGAAGTGAGACTCTTGTCGTCATAGCCATTTTCAATTAATTCCGTTACGTTAAATAGATTTTTGTCCAATTTATCAGCTGCCAAGTAAGGCATTGCCGAATTTGGAATCACGAACGTTTCTTCACCGATGGTCATGACCTGTGCTCCTGCACCATTTTGATCGGCAGGCTCCACATTGATTGCACTTTTGCCGTCACCAATCTCTTGAACCGTTACCACATCACCTGTAATAAGGGTGATTTTGTGCTCGCCCTTACCCGCTGCTGCATGAACGATGGCAGAAGATTGATTCGTTTTTTCGACACTTGTCTGATCAACAGCTTTGACGCTGCTGAACGTTGAGGAAAGCATAACGGCAGATACAGATGTTGCGATTAGCGACTTTAAAACAGATTTTTTCACCAAACATCCCCCTAAAAAAATTAAATTGGTTCCCTGCGCTCATCTGGATGCAATAGACTTGAAAAGAATGTGATCACATAAGATGATTTGAATAAGTTACTAGAATTGTATATTGCCGGACTGGAAGGTACAATCGGGGTTATTAAGCGGACTTTGAGACCTATTTATCATCAAAATTGAGAGGTATTTGAATAAAAACAGCAGGTATCTGATTCTAAATATCTAGTGCAAGAGGTTTTAAATTGGGGTTTTTGCTTAAACGACCTTTTTCTACACATGAAAAAAGGAACCTCCTTTTAATGGAGATTCCTTTTAGGGTTAAATCTATTTTTTAAAGAGGAAATGATGCTGCCGCTTCTTTTTCTTTTAATAAAAGGTGAAACGTCTCCTGGTCTGAACCTGCAGGAAGTTCGTATGAATCTTTGTACGTTTCACTTCCCTTTCCGGTCACAAGAATCCAGTCACCCGCTTCAGCCAGTTCCCATGCTTTTTGGATGGCAAGCGTCCGGTCAGAAATGACAATGTCTTCTTTTTTACCGCAATCGATAAGATACGTTTTCAATTCCTCTGTCATTTCTTCTGGGTTGACACCATTCAGATCGTCATATGTCAAAATAGAGCAGTCACTCTTCGTTGATGAGATTTCCACCATTTCCGCCCGTTTGCTTTCATCGCGTCCGCCTCTGAATCCAAACACATGATAGATCCGCTTTGCTCCGCAGTCTCTTGCGGTTTTCAAGATGTATTCAAACGCATCCGCCGTATGGGCATAATCAATAACAGCTGTGGCGCCTTCCGGATGATCGTACATTTCAAAACGTCCTGGTACATCTTTAAACGATCTGAAGCCTGCAATCAGCTTCGCACCATCCACGCCGATTTTACGCCCGGCCAAATACGCCATAGAAGCGTTATAAATATTATGAAGACCCGGAATGCTCATGGAAAAATGAAGCTTTTCACCCTTCTCTGTCACTTCAAAATCAGAGCAGTGAACATCATTTTCAGATGT
The DNA here is from genome assembly GCA_038002745.1 of Bacillus sp. FSL H8-0547. Classification (NCBI taxonomy): domain Bacteria; kingdom Bacillati; phylum Bacillota; class Bacilli; order Caryophanales; family Bacillaceae; genus Bacillus; species Bacillus sp. FSL H8-0547. Next base: position 2,362,000 of record JBBODD010000001.1, on the reverse strand, counting down.
AAACTTTAGATCATCACTTGTCGACGGCCCGAATGTAGACACCTGAATATTCCGCTCCCGCAGAATGCCGGTGAGCTTTTGGCCCCATTCATCATGCGTGCTGACAATAGCCTGTCCGCCCTGCTTCAGTTTTGAAAACAGCTGCTGCTTTACTTCAAAATATTCCTCTATTGTATTGTGATAATCGAGATGTTCATGAGCAAGATTCGTAAAAAGACCGAGATCAAATTCGATTCCTTCCAGCCTTTTTTGAGAAAGGCCGTGAGAGGACACCTCCATAATGACAACCTCGTCTTTGCTTTCAGCCAACAACCGCTGCAGTTCAAGCGCATCCGGCGTCGTATTCTTTGAACTGTATGCCTGTCCATTGATGACATTGTGAACCGTGCCAAAAAGCGCACATGAATACCCGGCGTGCTGCAAAATGTGTCTCAGCATGAAGGAAGTGGTCGTTTTTCCGTTTGTACCTGTGATGCCAATCATGATGTGTTTTCTTGAGGGATAGTCATAAAAATGCGCCGCCAGATTGGCAAGTGAGTCTCTGCTGTTTTCCACTCTTACATACGGCACAGGTAAACCTGTCAGGTCTTTTTCTCCAATAACAGCCGAAGCCCCTCTTCTGATTGCATCCTCTATATAATCATGGCCATCCCGTGCATACCCTGAGATCGCTACAAATAAGCAGCCTTCTTTGACTTTGGCTGAGTTTGCTTCAATTCCCGTAATTTCACAAGCTCCCAGTTCATCCTGATGAAAAATGGAATGACCGGTCTGCTCAAGCAAAGTTAGTAAATTCATCGTTGATCTCCTTATTTCATGGCATCCGTTCTGTTATGTTGCATCAAAAAGAGCATTGTTATCAATTATGCGTTTTGTGATACCATATTTGTTCGAAACCATTCCGTTTTTTTGAGGGAAGCGGAGGATGAAAATGTTGGATATTGTCGAAATGGGTCGTAAGGCTGGTATTTGTGGGACAATGATGACTGCCAAGGACAGGCTAAATACAGCTAAAAGTCCAACAGACCGCTTTAACAAGCCAAATCAGCGCTCTAACAAGCGAATTTGCCTTTCTAACAGTCTAAACTGGCATCCTAACAAGCCAAACAGAAAAAACGGCTCCATCCAAGGAGCCGCCGTCAAAAGGGGGATCTATGTTAACTATTCACAACCTCTTTTTGAGATAGCTTCACCTTTTCAGTGACCTTCTCTCCCTGCCGGTAGAATTCTACGTCTATTTCATCCCCGATTGCCGTTTGTGAATAGAGGAATTTGCGCAGTTCACCTGAGCTTTTGATCTTCGTGCCGTTCATGGCAACGATAACGTCTCCTTCTTTCATGCCTGCTTCAGATGCAGGAGAACCCGGGCTGACACCCTGTACAAACACGCCTTCTGTCACATCATTTGGAAGCTTCAGCGTATTTGTGCGGTACTGCTCCGGCACCTGGCTCAGATCAATCAGGCCGACACCTAGAAACGGGCGGTCAACTTTTCCCTTTTCAAGCAGTTCATCCACAATCGGCTGCAGATCATTGCTTGGGATCGCAAAGCCGATGCCTTCAACACCGTCCTGGGTAATCTTCAGGCTGTTGATGCCGATAACCTGACCGTTCATATTCAGCAGAGGGCCTCCGCTGTTTCCAGGGTTAATCGCAGCATCCGTCTGGATGACGCTCAAATCCCAATTTCCTTCAGACGTTTCAATCGGTACAGTACGGTCTGTTCCGCTGATGATTCCTTCCGTCACTGTGCGGGAGAAATCCAGACCAAGCGGATTTCCAATCGCTACAACCCGTTCTCCTGCACGAAGCTTTCCTGAATCCCCGAACTGCGCGACTGCTTTTGCATACTTGCTGTCAATTTTCAAAACAGCCGTATCTGTCAGCGGATCAGCACCTACCAGTTCAGCTTCTGATTTCTCTCCGTCCGAGTACGTTATTTCAATGCTGCTTGCGCCTTCAATCACGTGATTATTTGTAATGATGTATGCTGTGTTCCCGTCTTTTTTGAAAATAACCCCTGAGCCGGTGCCCGCTTCAGCACTCTGCGTGCCGCCTCCAAAGCTGCGCTGCTGCTGTTTATTTGAAATACCGACAATCGCAGGGGACAGGTTCTCGACCATATCAGCAATATCATTCGTCTGGCTGATCGGCTGCGTATTCACCTCATTCGTGCTGTTTTCCTGAGCCGTGTTGGAATCAACAGAATAAGATGGCTGATTGCTGCCGGTCTCTTCTTCAAAATACGGCTGAACACCAAGTACAAGCGCTCCGCCTACTACACCGCTGATAACCGATGAAAGAACGCCCCGCATTCTGGACGGCTTCTTCTCTGGCTTTGCGGATCTGAAAGTCTCCCGTGATTCCTGCTCCATTGCCTCTTTCCGTTCCGTATCATCGTAATATCCCATCTTCATTCCTCCCGGTGAATTTCTTTGTTGACTCTACTATAAGAAATCTTTTTGGGAGAAAGATGAGAGAAATGTGGGAAATTGTAAGAAAAGCGGAATCAGCCGTTTAGCTCCGATAGGCAGAAAAGAAATCACCCGAAAAGTCCGGGTTTGACTTTTTGGGTGATTTTGTTCTGACAGAGGAGTTGGCTGATGGAGCTGGACACCACGAAAAGCGGAGCCGACCGTTTAGCCCTGACAGGCAGAAAAGAAATCACCCGAAAAGTCCGGGCTTGACTTTTTGGGGGATTTTGTTCTGACGGAAGGGCTGGGAGGCGGAGCTGGACACCACGAAAAGCGGAGCCGACCGTTTAGCCCTGACAGGCAGAAAAGAAATCCCCCAAAAAGTCCGGGTTTGACTTTTTGGGGGATTTTGTTCTGACGGAAGGGCTGGGAGGCGGAGCTGGACACCAAGAAAAGCGGAATCGCTCGTTTAGCTCCGGGAGCCAGATAAGAATCCGGCGGAAAAGTCGGGGTTTGACTTTTTTGACGGATTTGTTCTGGCAGAGGAGTTGAGCGATGGAGCTAGACACAAAAAAATGATTTCCCCCGCTCCACCATAGTATAATGACCAATAAGAGGAGGGTGAATCAGAATGACGTATTCGATTTTCCTTGTTGAAGATGAACAGAATCTCAATGATTTACTGACAAAATACCTTGAAAAAGAAGGATACAGCGTGACCGCGTTTACAGACGGAGAAAGCGCGCGTGGCGCAATAGAGAAGACGCCGCACTTGTGGGTGCTTGATATTATGGTTCCCGGTGTAGACGGATATCAGCTGATTAAAGAGATCAAAGCGGCTTCACCGGATACCCCGGTCATTTTCATATCCGCACGGGATACGGACATTGACAGGGTACTCGGCCTTGAGCTGGGAAGCGATGATTATATTTCGAAACCTTTTTTACCGAGGGAACTCGTCATCCGGGTTCAGAAGCTGTTGACCCGTGTGTATGAATCTGCCCCCGCGAAAAATACGGTGACGCTGCCGCCATACACCATTGACGAAAGCGTCCGCTCCGTTTCGCTTGACGGTCAAAATCTGAACTTAACATCTAAGGAGTTTGACCTGCTGCTTCTGTTTCTGCATAACAAAGGACAGGCCTTTTCACGCGAGCAGATGATTGAGCACATTTGGGGCAGTGATTATTTCGGGACGGACCGGGTCGTGGATGATCTTGTGCGGAGATTGAGAAAGAAAATGCCGGACCTGAAAATTGAAACCATTTACGGGTACGGATACAGGATGCTGACTGCCTGATGAAAAACAAATCCCTCGCCTTTCAGATCTGGATTGTCATTTCAGGCATTCTTTTATTAATTTCGCTTGTTTTAATGATCATTTTCCCTACAACCCTGAGAAACTTTTTTACAAATGAAATCTACAATACGATTGAAAACGAACAGCACATCCTGACGGAATACCGGCTGCAGGGGGATATGGATATGGACCCGCTGAATCCAAACGGAGAAAAGCTGTCTCCGGACCGCTCGGTTCAGCACATCATTCTTCCTGAAAATGCGCCTTTTTTTTATAACGAAAAAAAGTTACCGCTCCGCTTTTTGCAGGAGACCCAGTCTCTTGCAGCGAAACAGGAAGCCATTACAGAGGAATATTCAAGAGTGATAGGCGATGAACGGCTCTTTTTTGTCATCAAAAAAGTCTCGCTCGACGGGCAGCCCGCCTTTTTGCTTTCCTATGCATGGGACTCCTACAGAAACGACCTTGTGCTGACCCTGTTTAAACAGCTTGTCTTAGTCATGATCATCGTCTTTCTGTTCAGCTGGATTCCGTCCATCTGGCTTGCTAAATACCTGTCGCGCCCGCTTGTTTCACTCGAAAAAGATGTTAAACGAATATCTAATGAGGACTGGCATGAGCCTGTCGTTCTTGAGCGCAGCGATGAAATTGGAAAGCTTGGTTCTTCCATCGAACAAATGCGTCAGAGGCTTGTGAAAAAAGATGAAGCCCAGCGCACGCTGCTGCAGAACATTTCCCATGATCTGAAAACGCCCGTCATGGTCATCAGAGGCTATGCCAAATCCGTCAATGACGGCATCTATCCGAAGGGCGACCTGACCAGCACCATGGACGTCATTGAAGAAGAATCAGAACGGCTTGAGAAAAAAATCAAAGATCTTCTCTATATTACTAAGCTTGATTATCTCTCATCCCGGAATGCTTCAAAGGAAAAACTGCATTTGAACCGGATTGTCCAGGAGGTCATCGACCGGATCAGATGGAGCCGGCAGGAACTTGACTACACCATCCAGCTTGAAGAAGCCGTCATCCACGGAGACGCGGAGCTGTGGATGAAACTCCTCGAAAACCTGTTTGAAAATCAGCTGAGATATGCAGGTACAATCATCGGCGCCAGGCTTACCCGTGAAGGCTCTGACTATCTGATGAAAATCTGGAACGACGGCCCTCCGATTGAGGAAGATATTCTGCCGCACCTGTTCGAACCATTTCATAAAGGTAGCAACGGAGAATTCGGCCTCGGCCTGAACATTGTCAAGCGTATTGCTGAGCTGCACGGAGGAAAGGTCTGGGCAGTCAATGAACAGGGTTTGAGTACATTTTATGTGAAGGTTCCGATTTGATAATCTGCAATTTAAAAAAGAACATGAGAAACGAAGCAAACCATTTAACACATGTTATGGTTTGCTTTTTCATTATAAAATGAACTATTTACAGAGAGCACCTATGTTAACATGGAAATATCAGTTATTTTATTGGAGGGATGACAGATGGGTGAAATCATATATCATGTTGCTGTTTCACTGGACAACTTTATAGCAGATCAAGGGATGATAGATGGAAATATAGATAATTCTCTCTTTTTATTCGAAGGGGATCATGTCCCGGATTTTTTATCAGATATTCAGCAATACGATGCAGTTTTAATGGGTGGAAAAACATATGAGTTTGGGTTTCAATTCGGCGCTAAACCTGGTGAACCCGGCTATAAGGGCATAAAACACTATATCTTCTCGAACTCCATGCAATTTGAGTCGAACGAAGAAGTCGAACTGGTCAAAGAAGATGCTATAGGATTTATTGAAAAACTTAAACAAAAAGAAACCGGAAAGATATGGCTATGCGGCGGCGGAGAGTTGGCTGGTTCATTGCTTAAACATAAACTCATAAATCAATTAGTACTCAAGGTTAATCCAATCATGGTCGGTGAAGGCATCTCTTTATTTGGCAGTGAGAAGCCATGTTATGAATTAGGGCTGGTGGACATAAAACAATATTCCAGCGGAGTCTTTAAAGCTACTTACGATATTATTTATCCTTGATGTACATTAAAGAGCATACCAGCAGCTAATTGGTATGCTCTTTTATTTACTATTTATATTGATCAGCGCTCTGCAACTGAACCCGGTAGACATTCAATAACCATCTAGCAGGATCCGCTGTTAGCACAGGTGAGCTAATTAACATCCCCCAAATAAACCTTCTCCGGTTTTTCCCCAAGATGAAGCTTCATAATCTCATCCCTCACAGTGATGGGATACAGCCTATGATCCCTCAATGTTTCTACAGGAAGCCAATCCACCCCAACCTGCCCGTCATCCGGCACCGTTCCCGCTGAAGGTTCCGGCTGGCCCTCTTTGATGGTGCAGAGAAACATCATGTCCAGCTGATGAAATCCCTGATCATCGAATCCGTGGTTTCCGGCAACATAATCTCTGACAAATACCAGTTCGTGAATGTCTACTTCTACCCCTATTTCTTCAAGGCATTCCCTGCGCAGGTTTTCGTGCAGATTCTCGCCCTGTTCCTGTCCGCCGCCCGGGAGAATGTAGTAATAGCCCTGCTCATCCTCTTTCTTGATGGCAACAAGGTTTCCGTCTTTTAAAATGATGGCTTTTGATGCTGTCCGAACCATAGTGAAATCCCCCTTGGAAAATAATAGCTTTTTTATTATAGAGGACTTTCCGATATTCGAACAGGTATTTTAATAGCCGGTCGGCCAGTTGGCAAGCCTGCGCTCGCTTTTCGTTCCGTTTTTGTATGAGGCGTATTCCAGCGCCTTGCACAAATATTTCCTTGTATCTCTTGGATCAATGACATCATCCAGGTAGTGTTTGGAAGCTGCTTTATAGGGAGAACTGTCAAAAGCCCACTGCTCGAGCAGCTTTTTCCGTGCCTCTTCCTGATTGGCTTCTTCCTGCAGCTGTCTTCCATACACGACATTAATACCCACTTCAGGTCCCGTGAAATTAATCTCGGCTGTCGGCCAGGCAAAAACGAAATCCGCTCCCATTGAAGGACCGCACATATTGCCGTATGCTGCCCCGACACTTTTTCTGATGACAACTGAAATCTTAGGTACAGTGGACTGGGCAAGAGCCTGGTTCCAGATCATAATTTTAGTCGGCATTTTTTCACGTTCAGCATCCTGGCTTATTCTGAATCCGGGAGTATCGTGCAGGAAAATTAGGGGAATATGGTAAGAATCACATAAACAAATGAAATCAATGGCTTTATCGCACTCTTTCGGGCCTGCTGCACCGGCAAATTTCTTCGGCTGATTGGCTACAATGCCTGCCGTTCTTCCTCCCATTCTCACAAAAGCCGTGATCAGGCCTTCCCCGTATATCGCTTTATACTCAAACATCTCCCCTGCATCAGCAAGGTCCCTGATAATCTCTTTCATATCATAGACTCTGTTTTTCTGTTTCGGAAGAATGTCAAGAACCCTTTCAAGCTTTCTGTACGGATCGTCATCTGTTTCTTTAAACATGGGTTCCTCCCCGCTATTCAGCGGCATATAGCTGAAGAATTTTTTCATCTGCATGATGCATTCTTCTTCTGTATCGCCAAAAGAGTCTGACTGGCCTGTGTGATCCGCATGAACCCTCCATCCTCCAAGCTCTTCCGTTTCTACTTTTTGCCCGGTAGCTATAGAAAGCATTCTCGGACCTGCAATCGCCATGCAGGTTCCTTTCAGCATTGTGACGAAGTCAGATGAAACGGCCATCCATGTTGGGCCGCCGAAGCTGTCGCCTAGAATTGCCGTCATCAAAGGAACCTCCCTCGAATGAGTCAGCATTTCCTGCGGGAAAAGCTTGTCGCTGATTCCGTCAGACCCCATTCCATCAGGCATTCTGAGTCCTCCGCCTTCATTCAGGTTAAAAAGAGGAAGGCCCCTTTTCAAAGCATATTCATGAACTTTTTTAGATTTGCGGATATGGACGGCCCCCTCTGTACCGGCAAAAACAGTTTTATCACCGGCCATTACAACGGCAGGCCGTCCGTCGACTTTTGCAAGACCTGTAATCAGACCGTCCCCGTAGCTTTTTTCGGCTGCTCCTTCTTTGTCTGAATGATTCAGCATTCCGAGCTCAAGAAAACTGTCTTCATCTGCAAGCAGGGCAATTCTTTCTCTCGCCGTGTAAAATCCGCTGCTGTGCAGACGGTCTATTTTGTCCTGTCCTCCTCCTAGGAGCGCTTTTTGTTTTCTTTTGTCCAAATCAAGTACTGCATAATCGATCTCGTTTAAATGTGTTTTCATTTCGCTGCCTCCCTCGCTGATTTTAATTCCCTTCTCAGCACTTTGCCTGAGCTTGTGGCAGGCAGAGCATCCAGAAATTCAACTTCTGCCGGAGATTTATAGACGGCCATATGCGCTTTTGCCCAAGTTAAAATTTCATTCTCCGTCAATTTGTCTTTGTATTCGGGATCAAGAACGATAAAAGCTTTGACACATTCTCCCTTTTCTTCATCGGGAATTCCGATTGCCGCACTCTGCAAAACCGCTGGATGCTCGTTCAGCAGCGCCTCGACATCTTCAGGAAACACACTGTAGCCTGACGTTTTTATCATTTCTTTCAACCGCCCGTAAAAGTAAAGATAGCCATCCGGATCCAGCATTCCGATATCCCCTGTCCTCACATAGCCCTCTACAATTGTTTTCTGTGTTTCATCCGGTCTGTTCAAATATCCTTTAAAAATTCCCGGATTGCGGACCGCGATTTCTCCGCGCTCTCCCTGTTCGCACGGCTGACCGGTTTCGGGATCCACGATCAGAATGTGATTTTGATAGACGGGTATTCCGCAGCTTCCGAACTTAATCTTATCTTTCGGCATGAAGGTATCACATGTATGGGTTTCACTGAGTCCGTAAGATGCCTCGTGCATCAGGCATCCTTTTGTAAACTCTCTCCACCTGTCAGCAAGCTCCTTTGTTACAGCCGTTCCAAAACTTGTCGCCGGATTATGCTTCAAGGATGATAAATCTCTGTCTTTTGCTCCGGGAGTCTTCAGAATTGCTTCATTCATGGGGGCTATGCTGTACCAGGCAGTCACTTTATAGATTTCAATTGCCTCGGCGGCAGTTTCAGGATCAAACCTTGTCAGGAGAATACACGTGTTTCCTGTATAAACAGGAATGTTTACCCCCATGACCATCCCTGCAATATGGCAGAGCGGCGCTGCGGCAAGAGAAACATCCTGTTCTCTCATCTCATTTGCCTGAGCTGTTGCAGCCGTTTTGTAAAGGGAACTTCCGCAAGAGAGCAGGGCTCCTTTAGGCCTGCCTGTTGTTCCCGAAGTAAAGACCATCAGACCTTCGCCTTCCCATAAATCAATAGGAGCATTCTCTTCCAGCGGGTCCTCATGCTGAAAAATGTCCTGAATATCTTTGGCAGACGATTTTTGTTGTTTTTGCCTTTCCAATTCGGAAGGAAGCTTAAAGATTGGATTATCAGGCAGGAAATCCCCGTAGTGGACCGTTACCGCCAATAGATCAGTCTTATTTGATTCCGCGGCTGTTTTTACTCTTTGAAACAGCTCTTGTCCTGCAATGACAGCTTTCATGCCTGACTCTTTCAGGAAATAAGACAGTTCGGATTCTTTGTACATCGGATTAAGCGGAACAGCCACCCCGCCAATTTTTTGAATGGCATAGTGGGCGATAATATACTGCGGACAATTTTGCATGTAGAGCCCAACGGCATCACCCTGGCCAATTCCATTGCGGCTCAGGTATGCTGACAGTTGGCAGGTTTTTCTGTAAAGTTCTTTCCACGTAATCTTATTTCCATAGTAAATATAGGCTGGCGAGTGAGGCTTTTCTTCGGCGTGCCTCTTCATGTACTCATGAAGAGGTTTCTCTCCTTGTTGATAGACTAACGTTTCAGAAAGATAATCTGGCCAATAGGCTGTCATATACGTTCCCCATTTCATCGAGATTTTCAGACTGACCGGTTAGTATGTTGTCCTCTTATTATACAAATAGATCACTCTCATAGAAATGATTATGTTAAATTTTTCTATAAACATGCTAAAATAAAAAGAAAACAACAGGGGGCTCCACCATTGAAACTGCCAGTCTGCACATCCTGCCGCTATTCCTTCTCCTGGAAGGAAACGCTTATGACATCTCTGAAATTCACCCGAATCCTAACCTGCCCTAAATGCGGCACAAAGCTGTATCCGACACCGAAATCACGGACAAAGGGAACGCTACTTATTGCCGTTCCCATCATCGCTGCAAGCTTTATCAGTACTATGATGGGTGCATCGACCGGTGTGAGAGTCAGCGCCATCGTTGCAGCCGGTCTTTTGTCTGTTCTTTTTTCGCCTTATTACTATGAATATATTGAAGAGGATAAGCCGCTTTGGTAGAGGCAGAGCTTTCTTGGCGCGTGAAATTTTTCGGCAGGCAGCTCCTGCTGCTCGCTTTGCAGATTCTTCTTTCCATCGCGGTTTTCATCCTGATTGGCTCACTTCCGGTACTGATCAATGGCTTTCAATTTGATCCAGCCGGCTATGCGGAAAAGACAGCAGAAATCGCCATGCAGCTGCTCATGCTGCATGAAATGACATATGAAGGAGTGCCCATGGTGCCGATCATCGCGGAACGCGCCGGTATCACCATCCCGATTTTCCTCGGAGGCGCTGCGGCGGCATTCTTTTTTTCGTTTGTTGCAGCCTTCGCTTCCTTATTGCTTATGCGGAGAAAACTGAAAGTAATCACTAACATGCTGGGAATCCTTGAATCTGTTCCGGATGTGATGATTTTCGTCATTTTTCAGATAGGCGTCATTGCCTTTTTAAAAGCTACAGGCATTAAACTTGCCCAGTTTGCAACGACGGGCTCTGAAAATCAGGCCGTCCTTCTTCCCATATTGTGCATTGCCCTGCCAGTCTCTTTTTTCCTTTCAAAAATGCTGATTCAATACATTACAGAAGAGTTAGATAAGAGATACATAGAGCTGGTGCGCTCGATGGGTTTTTCCTATTCTTATATTCTGAACATGCATGTAATGAGAAACATTGCAGGCGCATTGTTCGGTTCGGCAAAAACAGTGTTCTGGTCCATGCTGTCTACCATGGCTGTTGTTGAATACCTGTTTAACTTAAACGGGTTGTTGAGTTTTGTGTTTACTGCTTCTACACCCGAAGTATTTACACTCAGCTGTATCACTCTTTTTATTCCGCTCTTCCTTTTATACAGGGTTTTCGAGAGAATCAGCAGCTCTATTAGAAAGGAAACTCAGTAAATGATTGTCCAATTATTTAAGAAAAAAAGATTTCTGATCAGCTTTCTTTTTCTATCTGCCCTTCTGATTTTAAGTATTGGAAATACACTCATTAATGACGGCGAGATCCAGCAGATCAGATATGTAAAAGATTCAGATGGCGGAATAAAACACGCTCCGCCCTATGCTCCTCTTGAAGTATTTCTGCTGGGCTCAGACCGTTTCGGATTCGATCTTCTTCACATGATAGTGGAAGGAGCAAAGTATACAATTGGCATGACCATTCTGATTGCGCTTTTGAGGATGATTTGCTCCCTGATTTTCAGTTACTTCATCTGCTCCATGAAGCCTTTCTTTTTTAAGCTCATCAAGACTCTAAGCGAACCCTTTTCAGTCGTTCCGCAGACCATCATTGCCTTTTTTCTTCTGCATAGTGTCCTGTGGATGCCTCCCGAAGGATTTCAGTCCACGATGTTTGAAAGAGTTGCTTTTCATACGGCTGTTCTTGTCCTGATCGCTGTCCCGTCCCTTTCGATGCAGCTTTCAGGAGAAATTCGGATGACCTTGGATGAGAGCTTTATCGAAGCCTCAAAAACGCTTGGCGGAAGAAAATCACACCTTTTCATGAAACACATCATCCCTGTCCTCTATGAACGCTGGATGCTTTTATTTGGCCAGCAGCTCATTCAGGTGCTGCTTCTTCTTGCACATTTAGGGGTCTTTAAACTTTTTTTCGGAGGAACCGTTGTCTCGTATGGAATGGGTGGTGATCCGCCGCGGACCTTTTCCTATGAGTGGTCCGGTATGATTGGAGACAGCCTCGGCTACTTGTATGTTCAGCAATGGATTGCCCTTGTTCCCATATCTTTTTTCGCTGTCACGGCCATCTGCTTTGCTCTGATGAATGATGCATTGAAAGAGGTTATTTTTAACGGCGGTCAAACGGGGACATCTGGCACAAGTGCTGAAGAAAGGTCCTCCGGCAAGTCAGGCAGCGGTCCCTTTCACTTTATACAATAGGTGGAAATTATTAAATTAGTTTTTCCATAAGATAAATACAGACGATAAAGAACAAAAACAAAGAACTATCTTTTAAAACAATACTCTTTGATTTCCGGTTAAGGTAAATACTGTATCCAAAGATTGCAGCACCCATTAAATAGATCCATGCGATGTGAGGTATGAATCCGCCAAGAACCAGCGGTATAAAGACCATAAGTCCGGTTATTATCCCAGGCGGACTTTTCTTTTTATTTTCTGTTTCTTCCATTCTATCACCCCATGGATTGTTTAATTTAAGTTAACTCTGAGTGTTTATAAAGACGAAGAAACACTTTCTTACAGCCTTCCAGTCAATTAAAATCCTTTAAAGAATGCATTCAGAACAAAAACCAAAACAAAAAACAGAATAATAAAAAACGCCTCTATCGTGTGCTTCTTTTCATCTTTCTTTTGGCTGATTAACTCTCTGTATTTCTTTTCTATGAGCCTTTTTTTATCGTTCCTTTGCATAATTTCTCCTTCATTCCCGTTGGAAACTTGACGGAAAGATGGGAATTTGCCCGTCGTCATTTCTCTTTTTAACTTCTTCTACGAATTTTTTCTTTCCTGATACCTCGGAATCAGCACAAATCCCGCTATAAAACTCACAAACGAAGCGATTCTCACAGCATCGTACAGTTCGTGGTTTTTAAACCACAGAACATTGACTGCCATAACAATTGCACCAAGTAAAATAAGTGCAGCTCCGGTAAACCTCTTGGACATAATTTTCCATCTCCCTTCAAAAGTGATTATACACTAAAAGTTATATTTTCCCATAAAAATGCCGCTCTATTAGTGAGCGGCACACCTGTCTATTCTCCTCTCGGGCCAATCATATCAAGCGGATTCACATACTCATCGAATTCTGATTCGGTCAGTAGATTAAGCTTTACTGCTGCTTCTTTGAGCGTCATGCCTTCTTTGTGGGCTTCCTTTGCAATTTTCGCGGCATTTGCATATCCGATATGAGGGTTTAAAGCCGTGACGAGCATAAGAGATTCGTTCAGATTTTTCTCAATGACAGCTAAATTTGGCTTTATGCCAATGGCGCAGTGGTCATTAAAGGAATGGATTGAGTCGGACAGAAGCCGGACAGACTGCAGGAAATTATAAATGATCACCGGCTTAAAGACGTTCAGTTCAAAGTTTCCCTGACTGGCTGCAAAGCCGATTGCTGCATCATTTCCCATCACTTGAGCGGCGACCATGGTAATGGCTTCGCTTTGAGTCGGATTGACTTTTCCGGGCATGATGGAGCTTCCGGGTTCATTTTCAGGAATGGTGATTTCGCCGATTCCGCACCTCGGTCCGCTTGAGAGCCACCTGACGTCGTTTGCAATCTTCATTAAATCTGCGGCGAGCCCCTTAAGTGCACCATGCACAAACACGATTTCGTCATGACTAGTGAGTGCATGAAACTTATTTTCTGATGTTTGGAATTTTGTAGCTGTGTATAGACTGATTTCCTCAGCCACAAGCCTCCCGAAATCCGGATGCGCATTAATACCCGTTCCTACCGCTGTTCCGCCGATGGCAAGGTCGCGCATCTTTTCAACGGAAAGCCTGATCATGTCCTTGGACTTGTGAAGCATGTGAACCCAGCCGCTGATTTCCTGGCCAAGAGTAAGCGGTGTAGCATCCTGCAGGTGGGTTCTCCCAATCTTCACGACATCTTCATTTTCCTTTGATTTATTCAAGAGTGTCAGATAAAGTTTATCAATCGCGGGAATGAGAGAATCAAAGACTGCAAGCACTCCCGCGACGTGCATCGCTGTAGGGAATGTATCATTGGAGCTCTGCCCCATATTTACATCATCATTTGGATGAACGGTCTCATCCGTATCTCTCAACAGCTCATTTGCCCTGTTGGCGATGACTTCATTAACGTTCATGTTGCTCTGGGTACCGCTTCCCGTCTGCCAGACAACAAGCGGAAAATGTCCATCCAGCCTTCGGGCCAGAATATCATCACAAACCTGTACAATCGCCTTCTCCTTTGCTTCACTCAGCATGCCAAGGCTGCTGTTCACCTTAGCCGCACTTCTTTTTAGAACCGCAAACGCATCAATCATCTCCATCGGCATACGCTCTGTCCCAATCTTAAAATTTTCTTTGCTTCGCTGTGTTTGAGCACCCCAAAACTTATCAGCAGGAACCTTGATCTCACCCATTGTATCTTTTTCAATACGAAAATCCATGCTACCACCTCCGTCTCTTTTTCTTTACCCTTTTTATTCAAGAAATGTTCATATAAACCTTTCATTCTCCCCATTTTCCAGCTGGTTTTTTTGATAAAATAAAGAAGCAGAGGAAAATCTGCTCATATCAAAAGACCCGTATATCAAGCTTAAACCGGTTAATCAAACGTTTGTTTAAAAATAAATGAGGTGAAAAAATGGGAGATATCGCTGTTATTGCTGCTGCTTTGCTTCTGTTGGTTTTTTCATTGGACTCTCTTGCAAAATTAAAACAATCCGAGAAAAAAGAAGAAGGAATACTTAAAATCTACCTCGGGTTTCTTATTATCGCTTCCATCTCTGTTATCCCTTATAAACTATGGCAGCTCGCCGGAAGCCATCATACTCCGGACGGCATGCTCCTAACAGCTGGTTCGGCTCTTGCGGTCGTCATTTTCATCGGACGCTTTTACTCCCGCAGAGTGAAGAGCCATGCTTGAGAAGAAAAGCGGAAGCGCAAAATAATTTCTGAAAGACAAGAAAGCGGGGCATTACGCCCCGCTTTTTTTAATGTTTGCAAATAAATTCCCCTGGCTGTCGGCTTCAGCATAAAGCACATCCTTGCTCGCTGTTTTGTACTGAGCCATCAGCTCATTGATCAGCCACTCTTTGGACTGCTGAACAGACGCCAGGGCATGCTCCTTGATGTCGCCGTCAATGATGACCGCATAGGAGAGAACATCCTGTTCCGGCTTAAGGTTCATGTCTTCCGGCGTAACCGGCCTTGCGTTCACTTTCGGCAGCACGGACAAATCCCCGCTCGGCTCCAATATGGCGTACTCAACATCCTCTACCTTAAAATAACCCTGTACTCTCAGCATAGATAACAGAGAATAAATACTCATCCGGTTCTTTTTAAGCTGCAGGCGGTCAATCTGCCCATTTGAGATGACAATCGCCGGTTCTGCATTCATTCCGTAAAACATCTTGGATAACGACACTTTTGAAATCAGGATAATACTGATGCCAAGGATCACCATTCCAAACGCTGTTTTGAACGTATCAATGGACACGAGGGGCTGTGCGCCCACATTTGAAAGGATAAATAGGATCGCTATTTCATAAGGCGTCAGCTGTGCGATTGATTTTTTCCCGATAAAATTGGTTACAAGCCACGTTCCGGCAATGACAATCACAGAGCGGATGATATAGATTGATAAATCTGTTAAGAAATCGCCCATAGTTTCCTCCTAAAACCTTGGTGTAACAGAGGTCAGATTTTCAAAAAGCATCATTGAAGTTTCACCCTCCCGGATGGCGGATTTTAAATCTCTTTCATTAATCGCGCCCTTCAGCTGTTTGAGTGAAATATTGAGGAGAGCCTGGTTTGTCCCTCCGCTTTTAATGGATATAATGACCTTTCCGCGCTCCCACATGTTTTCCACGTTCTCTGCTTTTTCCGCAGCCTCTGCCCAGTCACCTTCTCTTGATGATTTCATGACAGCATGAAGCTCATCATAGAACGACTGATGCTTCTGAAAAAAGACAGCCTGCTGCCAGGCAAACAGCCCGATATAGGAAACAAACAAAAGCGCAAACAGGCTGATTGAAATCCGTCTTTGCGACATACTGGCCCCACCTTCTTTTCTTTTCATTTTGGACATGTTGCGGCCCGTGTAATCAGACAGCACATTAAAACTGTCCCTGCTGAAAAAAATTAGGTAGTTTTTATATAGAAAAGTGATCTTTTTTAACTCAATTAACGTTTTACCTTTTATAAAGGTAAAGGATGGGATGATATGAAAAAACGAAACGCGAAAATCATCATGTCGATTGTGCTGATACCAAGCCTTGTTTTTGTCATGGTCAAGGGAGGCGAAGCCCTCTTTACTAGATCGACTGGAAGCACGGCTGTAAAAGCGAGTTATGAGGAAGAAGACCTTGAAGTGGCAACGTTCGCAGGCGGTTGCTTCTGGTGCATGGAACCGCCGTTTGAAAAGCTTGACGGGGTAGAGGACGTCATCTCTGGTTATACGGGCGGTGAAGAAGAGAATCCTTCGTACAACGACGTTTCATCAGGTCAGACAGGACATGTTGAATCCGTCCAGATTGTGTACGACCCGAAAACCATTTCCTATAAGGAAATTCTGGACGTTTACTGGAGACAGGTAGATCCAACCGATCCAGACGGACAGTTTGTCGACCGCGGAAAGCAGTATTCAACCGCCATCTTCTTCCACAGCGAAGAGCAGAAAAAAGAAGCGGAGTCATCAAAAGCCGCGCTTGCCGAGTCAGGACGGTTTGATAAAGAAATTGTCACACCAATCCTCCCTGCCAAAACCTTTTACATGGCAGAGGAGTATCATCAGGATTATTACAAAAAGAATGAAATCAGATATAAATACTACCGGGACAATTCAGGAAGGGACCAGTTTCTTGAAAAAGTCTGGGGGGAAAATGACGGCCAGGCTCCTGCTGATTCCGTCTACTCAAGGCCTTCTGAACAGGAACTTAAAGAAAGTCTTTCAGACATCCAGTATGAAGTGACACAAAAAGACGGAACCGAAGAAGCATATAACAACGAATACTGGGACTTAAAAGACGACGGCATCTATGTAGACATCGTATCAGGCGAACCCCTTTTCAGCTCAAAAGACAAATACGACTCAAATACAGGCTGGCCAAGCTTCACGAAGCCGCTTGTTAATGAGCATATCGTTGAAAAAGAAGACCGCAGCTTTTTCACCGTGCGGACAGAGGTCCGGAGCAAATACGGGGATTCGCATCTCGGCCATGTTTTTGACGACGGACCGGAGCCGACAGGCCTGAGATACTGCATCAATTCAGCCGCTCTCAGGTTTGTTCCGGCAGAGGACCTGGAACAGGAAGGGTACGGTGAATTTGCAGA
The DNA here is from genome assembly GCA_038002745.1 of Bacillus sp. FSL H8-0547. Lineage (NCBI taxonomy): Bacteria > Bacillati > Bacillota > Bacilli > Caryophanales > Bacillaceae > Bacillus > Bacillus sp. FSL H8-0547. The sequence continues at coordinate 2,344,922 of JBBODD010000001.1, read as the reverse complement.
TTTGTTTAAGTGAAAAAACCGGAATATCAAAAACCTTCAGCCGCGGGCTGAAGGTTTATTTTTTTAAAAGGACGGTCACTTTAGTTCCTTTTCCGACTTCACTTTCCATTTTAAATTCGCCATTGTGCTCCGTAATAATCTTATTGCTGATCGTAAGACCCAGGCCAATTCCCTTTTCTTTTGTCGTAAAAAACGGTGTCCCAAGCTTTTTCAGTCTTTTTTCATCGATGCCTGCCCCATTGTCTTCAAACGTAAGTTTATAAAGAGAGCCGTCTATGTCGCTCCCGCGGATTTTCAAAGTGCCCCCATCAGACATGGCTTCAATGGCATTCTTCATGACATTGATAAACACTTGTTTCATTTGATTTCGTTCGCATTCAATGAGCGATTCCTCTGAACCGAATGCCGTTTCGATATGAACATCTCTCAAAGCTGCTTCCGGATTAAGCAGAATCACCGTATCTTTTACAAGCTGAACAATATTCGCACGTTCCTTTAAATGAATCGCCTGCGGTCTCGCAAGCGCCATGAACTCATTGACAATCTGTTCAATTCGGCTTAATTCATCAATAATAACATTCTGATACGTCTGATCTTCTTCATCTCTGTTCTTTTCAGTCAAAAGTTTAAAGAACCCTTTTATCGAAGTCAGGGGATTCCGGATTTCGTGGGCGACTCCTGCTGCAAGTTCACCTAAGACCGTAAGCTTTTCATAATTTTTAATATACTCTTCTACTTTTCTTTTTTCAGTAATGTCCCTCGAAATAAACACAATGCTTTCCGGCTCGCCTTTTTGATTCATGACAGCCATTCCTCTGCCTTCAAAGAGCATGGCTTGTCCTGAACGGCTGATTTTATGATAAGGGAGAGTGACAGGCTCCTTTGTCGTAAAGACGGTGGAGATGATGTCCTGCGTCTGCGCATGATCACTCTCCATTATATACTTGAAGACATTTTCACCAATCATGGCCTCAGGTTCATAGCCAAGGGTTTTCCTGTAGGAAGGGGAAGCATACTTATATTTCCCTTCAAGATCTACGACACAAATCAGATCATTGCTGTGTTCAAGAATGATTCTGTATTTGCTCTCGCTTTTTCTCAGCCGCTCTTCGGTCATCTTTCTCTGTGTAATATTTCTTGAAACAACTATGGCGTGTTTAAGGTGGCTTTGCTCCTGTACAGGAATGCCGTGAGATTCAAGCCAGATATAGGTTTGATCCTTGCAAAGATAGCGGTACTCAACCGTCATCTGCCTGTTTTCTGTCACCATGGTATAAAATTGTTCAGCAATCTGTTCCCTGTCCTCAGGATGAACGAACTTAAACGGACTGGATCCGATGACCTCTTCTGCCTCGTAGCCGAGCACTTCTTTAAAGGACGGCGAAACATACGTGAACAGCCCCTCTTCATCTAGCAGCCCGACGATATCTCTCATGTTCTCCGTAATTAAACGAAAGCGCCTGATCGTTTCTTCATGCTCTTTCTCAAGCAGTTTCTTCTCCGTTATATCCCGGATGATGACCTGGGTTTCCTGTGTATCTCCCCATACATTCGGGAGCGACGTCACTTCAACATATACAGGATGACCTGCCTTCGTATACCACAGCTGCTCCATCGCAGGCGGTGTATACCCGCACGCTGTATCCAAAATTCTCTGTTCAATGTTCTCTCTGTATTGGGAATCTATTGAATCCCATATGGGCTTTCCTAAAAGCTCTTCCCTGCTGCCGTACTGAAGCATCGAAGCAGCAGAAGGATTAACGTACGTCCATTTCCGGTCTTCATGTATCAAAAAAGCAGTTGGAGAATTCTCAAGCTGATTTGTATATGCTTCCCTCAGCGCATCAAGCTTCTCCTGAGATAGGACCTTCCCGCCGCAGTCTTGCTCAAGGTTCTTCATCTGTGTCCATCCCCTCCACTTCTCTCTTTCTTACATTTAATATATCAAAAATTCTAAAATTAAGGAACGAAAAGCGGAAGCGGCTGATTAGCTCCGGGAGTCAGATAAGGATTTGGCAGTGAAGGCGCTTTTTGCCTTTGCTGACAAATCTGTTCTGACAGAGGAGTTAGCCGCTGGAGCTGGACATCAACGAAAAGCGGAATCAGCCGGTTAGCTCCGATAGGCAGATAAGAAATCGAACGAAAAGGCCGGGTTTGCCTTTTTGGGCGATTTTGTTCTGACGGAGGAGTTGGCTGATGGAGCTGGACATCAACGAAAAGCGGAGGCGGGTGATTAGCTCCGGGGAATTACGCCACTTTTCACCTTTCCAACCCTGCACTTGTGGCACCTATCGGCGGAGTTACGCCACTTTTCACCTTTCCAACCTTGCACTTGTGGCACCTCTCGGCGGAATGACGCCACTTTCACCTTTCCTCACCTGGACTTGTGGCACTACTAAGCGGAGTTACGCCACTTTTCACCTTCCCAACTCTGGACTTGCGGCAGCACTCAGCGGAGTTACGCCACTTTTCACCTTCCCAATCCTGTACTTGTGGCACCACTTAGCGGGAGTGACGCCACTACAAAAAAACAGGAGACTGACAGGCGGGTTATGCCGCCTGTCAGTCCACTGTTAATTAATAATTCCATGGTGCATAATCTCAACCGACACGTCGGGTTCGATTGAAATTTCAGGATAGTCTTTTTCCCAGTCAAGTTCTTTCCACAATTCCGGGTGATAGGCAATGAGTTCCCTGCCGATTCCGAGATAGTCGCAGTTTGCTTCTTGGATGATAGAAAGGGTTTCTTCCACATTTTTCTGAAGCTTTTTCTCGATACCTTTTTGGAGATTTTCCAGGACACTTTTTTCATATAAGCGGTCATGCGGGAATTCCATAATATCAAGCTCTGCTTTGAAAGGGAGTTTAACCTTTACTTTATTCAATCCATCCTTCTCTATTTTCAGATTGCCTTTTGAATGAGAGATTTCGTAGGATACCGTCAGCTGTTCATCTTTAAACGGAATCGTATCATTGATCATCATCGCTTTGTTTCGTTTATTGCTTAAGGCAAGCAGCAGTTTCGTCTGATCTGTGTTGATCGTCACACCGGTAAATTTATCTTTGTGGAAAAGTGCGGCGCCTGTGATCTCTGCTGCCTGATTGCTTTCATTAAGCTTCATATAAGGAAGCATTAAGCCTTTTCCTTCATCAAATAAAATGGTGCAGATGGATTGAATGGTTTCAGTTGGAACAGCTGATTCAAACTCCATAGTTTTGATTAATCCGTCAAGGTTTTCCCCAATCAGCTCATCTCCTACCTTCTGTAGCTCCAGTATGGCCTTCGGGTCCTTCTCCACAATGATAAATTTTCCGTTGAGCGGACTTTCAGGCGTACGGTAGAGAACATCTGCGAATTGAAGAAGACCCTTTTTGGCCAGATCATCCTGCAGCAGGAAAACCTTGTTTTTAGCAGTCATTAAAAAACCTGAGGTCTCTTGATTCAATTTGATTTTTGAATCACGGGTTGATTTTGCAACCACTGAATACGTTTTGTTGACCGGCCTCTGCTCCTTCGCTGTATACGTATGAATAGAAGTGGTAACTAAAACCTCATCTTCCGACTTTACCTGAAAAGCGGTTGCGGACATAAACACCGTATTTTTCAAAAGTTTTTGGTCCCAGCACCCGCTTAACAGCATCACCGACAGCCCGGCTAAAAACAGCTGCTTAAGCTTGTTCATTTTTCGTTTTCCCCTTTCTGACAAATGATAGAAGGAGAAGGATGACAGGGATTGCAAACACAAAAACCAGCGAAGACATGTTGACAATGTCGGCAAGCTTTTCTGTGAGCCGGTCACTTTTAGCAGGAGTTAATGCCAGCACGGTGACAGCAAAAACAACGACAGGAACAAACGGACGATGGTTTTTTTTTCCGGAAACGTTCTGCATGCCCTTGCTTGCAATGTAAATATACATCAGTCCTGATGTGATGACCGAAACAACCCAAATGGCGAGAAACACCAGATCCACACGTTCGACAACAGAGTATGAAATAGCCTTCAGCAGATAAAGCGTTGGCTCGGGTACGATCGGCATCTCTTTTGGACTGAAAAAGATAAGGCTTGTAAACGTAATGTACGAATAGAATAGAGTGACAATGAGGTTGCTCAGGGACACCATTTTCAGGCTCTGAGCAGGCTTCCCTTCCACATACGGATAGAGAAACAGCAGGATTTCAAATCCCATGTAGGACATAATCGCCTCTTTGCTGCCAAGCAGAATCTTTACAATTCCGCTTTCTCCAACTGGAAATACATAGCGGATATCCACCGTTTTATAGGCATTGAGGGTCAAAAGAAACAAGAAAATTAGCAAAATAGAGACAAGCACATAAAACCTGGCTAATTTTCGGATGTCTTCCTTTGCAAAGTAGAGTGCCACTGCAGAAAGCAGCAAAATCAGCACCCAGGCTGGCGTAAAGTGATAGATCCACCTTTTCAGAACGTTGACATACAAAACAGCAATCAAACTTGACAGGAAAATATAGAAAATAATGTAGCCGTAATTTAAGAAGGTTCCCATATGTTTGCCGAGGAGCCGTTTATTGATGTCAAAAAGACTGTGTGCGGGAAATTTCTTCACAAGCAGCCAAAATAACAGGATGACAATCTGTGCGGCTGCACCGGCTATTAATGCAGATATCCACCCATCCTTGCCTGCAGTTTTATAAAGGTTATAGGGCAGGGATAAAACACCGATTCCGATCTGGGTCTGAAGGACAAGAAACAGAAGCTGCTTATGCGTAATCGTATGCTTCATTTCTTTTGTCCCGCCCATTTCCTCATTGATTTTTGGCGCCTGATTCTTTGCGGCATTGTATCTCTTGGACGGTCATTCATATACCAGTGGTGCATGCGCAGAACAGAATCTTTCATGTTATCAAACTGCATCGGCACAAGAGGGTAAAAATATGGTGTGCCAAACGATTCAAGAAGACTTAAATGCATAATGATCAGGACAAAAATAAAGACAATTCCCAAATATCCAAAAATCGCTGCCCCGAACATCATTGGAAAGCTTAGCAGCCTCAATGTTGTACTCATGTCATTTGAAGGAACAACAAAAGATGCTATGGCAGTGAGGGCGATGACAATAATCATCATATTGGATACGAGATTTGCTTCAACGATTGCTGTCCCGATAACCAAACCTCCTACAACACCAATTGTCTGGGAGATAGAGGTAGGCAGACGCAAAGCTGCTTCTCTCAGCAGTTCCAGAATAATAACCATGAGCAAAGCTTCAGCCAGAGGCGGAAGCGGCACATTCTCAAGGGAGCTTTTAACCGTCAGAATCAAATCATTTGGAATCAGCTCATAGTGAAATGAAATCGTTGCGATATACAATGCCGGCAGACTAATCGCAATGAAAAAGCCCAATATTCGGATCAGCCGGTAAAAAGAGCCGTACAGCGAGCGGCTGTTATAGTCTTCGGGAGACTGGAAGAATGCAAAGAAATTAACAGGTGTTATAAGAGCTGAAGCACTTCCTGTAGGCAAAATTGCCACTCTTCCTTCCAGTAAATTTGACACAATTTTATCCGGCCGTTCTGTATTTAAAAGCTGCGGAAAAAAAGAAAACGGGTTTTCTTCCAGTGACTCTTCAATGATTCCGGGAGAGTCCAATGCATCTGTTTCTATGTCCTGAAGACGTGTGATAACATCCTTAACCAGCTTCTGATTCGTCAGGTGATTCAAGTATACAACTGCCACTCTTGTTCTTGATACACTCCCAATATGTAAATATTTAACAACCAGACTTCCATCTAAAATCCGCTGCCTGATTAAATTCAGGTTAATATCAAGATTTTCTGTTAATCCTTCATGAGAACCTCTGATAACCTTCTCATTTTGAGGCTGTTCGATTGACCGCGCCTGACTGATGCCGGCATCTATGCAATAAATGACATCTGTTTCTTCAATTAACAGCAAGCACGCACCTTTACATAAATAGTGAATCCCTTCATGAATATCTTTCGTTTTTGTAATAGAGGCAATGGCAACAGCGTCTTCAACTTCGCCTGATTCTGACTGCTGCAGCGGACCAATGACGTCCTGATTGATTTTCTCGGATTGCATCATAGGAACAAAGTAAAGAAGCAAAGCCTGCTTTCCCTGAAACTGAATTCTCCTTTGTCCAAGATCATCGGTGTGATCGAGATGGGTAAGAATTTTTGCGATATTAACGTTAAAATGAGAAGAAACTGGAATGTTGACATCAGCCGGCGACACAATATTCTGAGGCTGCGGCTTCTTTTTTTCCGATTCCTTCTTCTTCTTTTTTAAAAACGAAAACATTCTCTGCTCACCCCTTCTCCTGGCACTATGAGCTTAGTTTCTATGTCTGCTGGCAAAAGTATGCATTTTATATCTTCACTTGTGAACCTGGTGCTTTAGAAAATAGAAAAAAGGCGTCCGATTGTTTTCGGAGCGCCTTTTGTAAATTATGAGTGGATCGCCTGCAAACCAGCCTGATTCAGGAAGTTCCACGGCTTGTTATAGTGCGGCTGGAAGAAAAAGTCGACAAATCCAAGCTCATCTATGGTCATATTGTTTTGAATGCAGACAGACAGTGTGTTGATGGATTGAGTCAGGTCTGCTTTGGACATGACTTGTGCACCGACAATTCTCCGTGTCTCTTCCTCATACACAACTTTCAGCGTAACAGGTTCGTAGGTTGGCATGAATTCCGGACGGTCGTTTTCTAAGATTGTGATACTTTTCACATTCATGTCCGCAAGAGAAGCAGCCGTTTCGGTCATCCCGGTTGATGCGATGTTCTGATCATAGATTTTAATACCTGAGGTACCCTGTGTTCCCATATATTTAATCGTCTTTTTAACAAGGTTTCTTGCAGCAAGAGTCCCCATTCGGACAGCGTTGGTTGCAAGCGGAATATACGCGTGCTTTCCGGTCGGGTTGTAGCGGATCGCACAGCTGTCACCGGCTGCAAAGATATCTTCATTGCTTGACTGCATGTATTCATTCACGATAATTGCCCCGTTATCAAGCATTTCCACCTGTCCTTTGAGCAGTTCTGTATTAGGCTTGAATCCGATGCAGAGAACAACCAGGTCCGATTCATACTCACCATGGGTTGTCACAACCTTTGTCACTTTCCCATTTTCGCCTTTAAACTGTTTGACAGTTTCCCCAAGAGCGAGTGTAACCCCGCGGTTTTCAAACTCCGTTTCAACAACTTCGGTGTATTCTGCGTCGAGATATTTGCTCAGGACTCTGTCCGTGCTGTCGATCAGCGTGACTTCTTTACCGTATGATTCGAACGCTTCTACAAGTTCAATGCCGATATAGCCTGCGCCGACAACCGTAATTTTTTTCGCTTCTTTCGCTTTATCAATAATGGTATTGGCATGCTGATAATTTTTAGAAAGGACGATGTTCTGAAGATTAATTCCTTCAATCGGCGGAACAATCGGCCAGGATCCTGTCGTCATAATTAATTTATCATACGTGTCGACAACTTCTTCGCCCGTTTCCAGGTTTTGTGCCGTCAGAGTTTTTAATTCGCTGTCAATGGCCGTGACAGCATGTCTCATTTTCATCGCTGCCCCCATTTTTTCAAGTTCTCCGGGTGATGAATAGAAAAGCCCCTGCGCATCCTCAACAACTCCGCCTACATAAAGGGCGATGCCGCAAGAGAGAAATGAAACATTATCATTTTTCTCATAAACCGTTATTTTTGCATCCGGATAAAGCTTGGCTATATTAGAAACAGCTGCCGTTCCAGCATGTGTACATCCGATAACTGCGATTTTCATAAAGCAATTCCTCCCTGAGAGTAACTTGGTGAGTTTGTGAAGATTTTCACATTATATTGTGAAGGAATTCACAAATCCTTTATGACCTTATTATATCCCTGCTTCTTTCAAAACGCAAGAGATATTGTGAAGTTTTTCACAAAGACTTTTGGAAAGTTTGTCTCACCTTCTATGCACCAATCAAAAGTCATGGTAAAATTTTTACAATACTCAGAAAATGGATGTGTTTAAATGCAAGCAGCTTTGGCCATCAGCAGGCATATCCTGCTGTTTTTCGTTATTGTCATCATCCTTATTTTAACCGTTCTACTGCCGAGGGATGTTGAGATCGGTGCAGAAGGGAAGCCTCAGACTGTCGTCTTCGAATACGAATTTTCATGGGCTGTTTATTCTGAAAATCTCACCGGTTTTTTCTCAGATATAATCCGTGAAAAATCGTTCGGCTTAACAAAGTATGAACGCTCAGCTGAGGATGAAGCCGTTCTATATTTTTCAAGAAGTCTGAAAGTGATTGTTTCCGCTTTTTTTCTCAGCCTCTCGCTCGGCATCTTAAAAGGCATATATGATGCAAAACGCGGAGGGCCCCTTCGGCTTGTTTTCGGTAAAGGGTTTACGTGGCTGCTGCAGTCTTTGCCTGATTTCTTTCTGTTTCTTTCCCTGCAGTGGATTCTGCTGATTTATTTCAGGGACTATGTGGATCTTTTCGGGCACGAAAGCTGGTACAGTTTTATCTACCCCGCTTTGCTCGTGTCCATTTATCCGGCACTGTACATAAGCAGAATTACAGCGGCTTCAATTCTTGATCAGGAAGGAATGCCGTATATTGCGGTTGCCCGCTCAAAAGGACTGCCTTCCGCCATGATTACCTTCAAGCATATGCTAAAAAACAGTCTCGTCCCGATTTTAACAAACATAAGCTCCCTGATGATTTATCTTCTGTCCAATCTGCTGATTGTGGAGTACCTCACGGATTATAAAGGAGCGGCCTACAGGCTTTTCGAAGCTTTTCATGTCACGCCTGTTTTAAGCGCAGGACTGAATACAGCGATTGAACCAAATGTCATTATTTTATTTGGCATCTGCTTTATGCTCATGGTTCTCACTGTTCAGATTCTGAGCGAAACAGCAAAAAGATGGATTGATCCAAGGGAGGGAAGCGCATGAGGAATATCCCTCTATTATCCGGCCTCTTCATGCTAGCAGTCCTTGTTGCTGTCGCATGGCTGGGTCCGGTGATTCCGTCTGTGAAGGAGGGGATCATTGAACAGAGAATGGTTTTTAAAGAGAGCGGAGCGTTTGAAAGGGCGCCCTTTCCTCCATCGCTGCAGCATCTGTTTGGGACAGATGAAGACGGACGGGATCTGTTAAGCCTTGTCATCATGGGTGCAAAGGAGACGCTGATGCTCATTCTTGTCATCAGCATCATCAGGTATGGAGCGGCTATTTTGCTTGCGCTGCTCAGTTTGCCTGAAAAAAGTCCCGCCCGGGCACTTATCTACAGTCTGAACGGATTTGCAGCAAGCCTTCCGATCGTGTTCGCTGCCATTCTCTTTATCACGATGCCTGTCTTTACCTTCAGCCCCCACCGTGTTTATTGGATTGTCCTGATTCTCTCCCTTTCAGACGTCGGCCGGGTCGCCTATGTGTTTCAGCAGGCCATGAAGTCCATCTCGCATACGCAATATGTAGAAGCCGGAGTAACAATCGGAAACAGTCCGTTTGGCCTGTTTTCCCGTCACTATCTTCCGAACTTGCTGCCTGATGCTGTTATCCACTTTTTTATGGATTTGGGAAAGGTAACTCTTCTCCTCGGCCAGCTCGGCATCCTGTCCATTTTCGTTACGCAGGCATTTGTGCAGCTGAACTACGGGTACGGAGAATTGCAGAATACAAGTCTGAATTGGCCGATTCTGCTTGGCATGGCGAAGTCTAATATGATCAATGGATTTTGGATTCCTTTTTTCCCAGCGCTTGCTCTTACCTATTTGATCTTGACGTTTAATCTTATTGGAGAAGGCTTGAGAAAACATTTCAGCAGGATCTAAAAAAAGCCAATGGGTAACTAACCCATTGGCTTTAGATTTAAATAGAGACATCCCTCTTAGTAAAAGCTGCCCACGCCGCCAGAAGGAAAACGAGCAAATAAACGAACAGAACGGACATTGAAAAACCAAGTGTCATCCCTTCAAACAGCGGCCGGTTTCCTTGCAGGTGCTGCTTAAGATTCGTGTTTGCAAAAAGAATATATTTTCCCCAGTTCATTCCGTAGTGAGCCATCAGCTGCACCATGATTTTGCCTGAAAACGTCAGGACGATGGAAAGCCCGATGGCAAGAGAGCTGTTTCTGAATACAGAAGAAATCATAAAGGCAAAACCCGAAATCAGAACAATTTCAATAAAAGCTGTCAAGTATTGAAGACCAATACTTTCCACCATCAGTTTGTCATCAGGGGCAACGGATGCGCCAAAGAAAACAAGCCCAAGAATGACAGAGAAAAGAAAGTAAGCAAGCAGAAAATAGACGCCGAAAAGAAGGGCCGTCAAAAATTTAGCTGCAAGGATCTTCGAACGGGTTTTCGGACGGATTAAAAGAAACTTGATGGTGCCCCAATTAAATTCGTTTGCCACAATGGCACCTGCAATCACAAGAGAGAAAAACGGCAGGATAAATAGAGTGCCTGTTGAAAAGGAAAGATAACCAATGACGTTTTCGCCCACTCCCGCTCCTGTGAACATCTGCTTTGAACCGGCAGCAAGCAGGAAACTGATAACGGCAAGCGTTATAAAAAGCGCAGCTGTGCTTTTCTGATAGAGCAGCTTTTGGTGTTCCATTTTCAGTAGATTAAACATCCGGCATGCCTCCAGTCAGTTCAATAAATGTTTCCTCCAGTGATTTGGACAGAGGCAGAATCGCAAACACATCAATTTGTTCATTTATAAGCATTTTATTTATGACCGGAATCTCTTCTCTTTTAGCAAGAAGAACAATCTCGCTGTTTTCAGCTGCAGCCGAATAATCATTTAGAAGATCCGCAGCACGAATTGCATCGGACACTTCAAACTTCACCGTCAGAAGCTCCCCCTCACGGCTGCCGATTTCCTGAACAGCAAGAATTTCTCCATCCTGGATGATGGCGGCACGGGAGCACATGTCCTCTACCTCTTTCAGCAGATGAGAGGCAATCACGACGGCCGTTCCCTCTTTTGTGCAGAGTTCTTTCAAATACGTCCTTAGCTCTCTGATTCCGGCAGGGTCCAACCCGTTTGTCGGCTCATCCAGAATCAGCAGTTTCGGTTTATGTAAAATAGCCTGTGCGACTCCTAAGCGCTGCCTCATGCCGAGGGAATAGGTCTCAACCTTGTCGTGGATGGCTTGACCCAGTTTTACGAGCGATACGGCTTCTTTTATTCTGCCTTCATTTATATTGTCGTGCATATATGCAAAATGGCACAGGTTCTGATACCCTGTCATAAAAGGATAGAATTCAGGATTCTCAACGATTGCCCCCGCATGTTTCATCGCCTCTTCAAAATGTGTCTTAATGGAGTAACCGTTGACGGATATTTCACCTTCGTTCATTTTTACGAGACCAAGGACAGATCGGATCAGTGTTGTCTTTCCGGAGCCATTAGGGCCCAGCAGACCAAATAATTCTCCTTCGTATACAGTCAGGTTCACATTATAAAGCAGCTGTTTGTCCCCAATTTCCTTGTTCAGGCCATTTACGCTAAGTACGGCTTTTCTCACGGTGCATTCCTCCTCTACTCCCAAGTATATACTTGTTTTTCTGATTTCGATATGCAAAAAAGTCCATTGAAAAGAGCTGCCAATGAAGAGAAGCAGCCCGACTTGTTTCTATGTATTTTTCGTCAGACCCGGCGGCTGGAAATAAGGCGGCACCTTCAGCCAGCTTCTTTGAATCATTAAGCTTTTCAGCCTTATACTGTACTGGATCACGGCCGTCATAAAAGTAAGGAAAAGGGTAGCAACATCATTTCTGACAGACTCCGATACAGAAGTCCCGCAAAACGTAATATAGGTAGCTGTCTTCACGCTCAGAAAATTTGCGATTTCATTGTCTGTAAATCTGACACCAAACGGAACATCTAAAGGCTCTGACTTCGGTTTTTCTTCTGACGTCGGCGGAAGAGGCACTCCTTCTGCGGCTAAAAATTCTTTCAGTTTCATAACCGTTTCTTCTGTCGCTGTCTTGGCTTCTTCAATCACTTTAATCAGCTCTGCGTCTGTTGTTGTATTCATAAATACATCATAAAAAACGATTGCTTCCTCCATCAGGGTAAGAAGCGTCCAGAGCGCCATCACTTCTCCTACATGCAGAGGAGCTTTCGGCTCTCCATCAGCAGACAGCTTGATCATACTTTTAATGGTTTCGATTACCTTTATCATAAAACACCTCCACACCTATAATTGCCCTTTTTCATTTGAAATATAAGGGGCGCAGGGACTGGACCATGCGCAAAGAAAGATATATAAAAAGGGCCGTGCACCGTCAAAAAATTGACAGCTGCACGGCCCTGCTCGGTCTCTGCTAAGCTCTTCTCTATTTCGCTTTTAAGCGTCTATGCTTTTAAGTGATAAAGTAACTGTTTCTATCTTATCCTGCTTCTTGATCAACGTCAAGGGTTAATTTTACCAGCTGCTTTTTAATAGAAAAAAACTCCGCACTCGGCGAAGTCACATTTGATCATTTGTTTTTTCTGATACAGCCGTCAACGCATTCCTGTTTTCCTGAACCTTGGAGCTGTAAGTAAAGTCCCCGTAGCAGTATGGATACCTGAAGTTGGACTTGTCCCCTCCGCAATTGTATAGTTCCGGCTGTTTTTTCACCTGGATCATTGAAAATTCTTTCGCAAGCTCTTCCGTGTGCATTCCGCCGTTTTCAACCACAAAGTCAATATAGCCGAGGCCCATGTTGTATGCCTGTACAATCGTCATTTCATCTACCTTGCGCTCCTGTCCGTACTTCAGGCTTCTTTGAAAATACTCCACACCCTGCCTGATGCTTTCTTCCGGATTGGTAATGGCATTTCGCGGCAGACCTGCTGACTCTGAAGCCTGCATGGGGTCTCCCCCTCTGCCTTTACTTTCCTGCTGCATAAGTGCCAGAACGAGAGGCGTATACTCTTCAAGCTGATAAGTTGCAAGCTCCTGTTCAATAAGGGGCTCGTACTTTATGACTTCCTCAAACGCATTCTGCTGCATCACAGCCGGCTGTCTTTCTGCCGAATAAAACACGGTCAGCGCAAAAAAACCGGCAAATACAAGCAGCAGAAAGCCTATACTGGTTTTTATGAATTTCATCTCATCCTGCTCCGTTCTCTTATGCCCTTTGCCTACTATTATAATAAATCTGGCAATCTCTTCAACTTAGAACTAGCCCCAGCTTCTCATCTTTTTAAGAATAAGGTAGAATGTACGAAAGCGAAACAGGCTGCAGACTATCACCTTGTCAGGCCCTGGCCCTAGATGAAACTTTTGCCGGCCTGTTTTCGTCTATTCTATGAAACTTCTATTCCAAGTGAGGGATTACCATGTTTGAAATAAAACCAATACAAGCTGAACATACATATGCCTTGAGGCAAAAAGTACTGATGCCCGACTTTTCCATAGAAGAGTGCGGCTATCAAAAGGATTTTGATCAAGATACGCTTCACATCGGTGCATTTAAAGAGGAAGAACTGATTGGAACAGCATCCTTTTTTAAAGAAACACATGAAAAAATAAAAGGGAAACACGCATACAGACTGCGCGGCCTTGCCATTGATCCGGAGCACCGGAACCAGCTCCGGGGCCAGACGCTGCTCCTGCTGGCCGAAAACAAACTATCACAGCTCGAAGCAGAAACGCTGTGGTGCACAACACTTGTCAATAACGTTGAGTACTACCAGCACCTCGGTTTTAAAGAAACCGACTTCCGTTTCCATGTTCCTTCGAAGGGACTGAATGTGCTGATGGTGAAGGGGCTTTAAACGAATAAAAGGATTGACGATACACTGAACAGCAGGCCACATTTGACCTGCTGTTTTTTTATCATGCTTTCTGATCAGGACTTTGTGCTGTTAACTCCTCTTTAGCGCATTTTCGTTTGACCCTGCGCTCCGCTTTCTGCTGTTAACTCTGCTTTAGCGCAATTTCGTTTGAAACCTTGCTGCACTTTCTGCTGTTAACTCTGCTTTAGCGCATTTTCATTTGACCTTGCGCTTCACTTTCTGTTGCTAACTCCGCTTTAACGCACTTCCCTTTGAACTCGCGCTCCACTTTCTGCTGTTAACTCTGCTTTAGCGCATTTTCGGTTGAAACCATGCTGCACTTTCTGCTGTTAACTCCGTTTTAGCGCATTTTCGTTTGACCCTGCGCTCCACTTTCTGCTGTTAACTCTGCTTTAGCGCATTTTCCTTTGACCTTGCGCTCCACTTTCTGTTGCTAACTCCGCTTTAACGCACTTCCCTTTGAACTCGCGCTCCACTTTCTGCTGTTAACTCTGCTTTAGCGCATTTTCCTTTGACCTTGAGCTCCACTTTCTGTTGCTAACTCCGCTTTAGCGCACTTTCCTTTCAGCCTGCGCTCCACTTTCTGCTGTTAACTCCGTTTTAGCGCATTTTCCTCTAGTCACGCACTGCACTTTCTGCTCCTAACTCCGCTTTAACGCACTTCCCTTTGAACTCGCGCTCCACTTTCTGCTGTTAACTCTGCTTTAACACAAAAAACACCCGCAGCTGCACTAGCCGCGGGTGTACATTTACTTCACTTCTTTATTCATAAGGACAAGCTGCCTTGTTACGGCCCCTGATTCTAGCCACTCGGCTGCAGCACGGGCAAGGTTCTTTTCAATGATCCGGTCAGCAGCCGTCGGGCGGGAACTCATGCATTGGGATTCGTCGTAGATAAGCTCTTTGAAATCAAGCTCCATCTTTTTTCCCAAGTAAGCACCAAGCTCCTGCGGCGGAACCGACTCATTAATGATTAAAAAGGAATAAGTAATCCCTTTTTCATCTTTCTGCTTCAAGTACTCAGCAGCATGCTGCCAGGATGATTCATCAGCGGTAACCACAAATCCGTCAACAGCTGCGGCTGCCTCCTTCATCAGGTCTGATACTTCATGCCCGGGCAGCTGCACGCAGCAGACCCTCTGTTTCATATACAGGAGCGAGCTGATCGTATCTTTTACTTTCAGTACATTCGTCACGACTTCATTCAGTGCCGTATCATATCCGAGAGCATGATCCTCGAGGTATGAGACCGGCAAAAAGAGCACGTTCGTTTTTGCCTGGGAAAGCAGCTGTACCGCCTGATCTGATCCTCCGAGGACGAGGACGGCATCATAGGTTTCCATTACAGGCAAGAAGTCATGTTTCTTCTCGGCAACCGTTTTTTCCGGGATGGAACGAATCCATTCGCCAAGCGGCTCTGCCTGCAGTGTTCCTGTGTGCCATTCAAGTGCGGATGCTTCCGTGTTTTTATCCGCAGCAAATGCTTTAATGGCAGCTAAAATCATTCGTGTTTCATTAATAGTATCGATTCCGAAAACAGCGATGCGCATGTGATCCCTCTTTCATCTTGGAAGTTAAATGTGCTTTTGCTGAAAGGCAGCGATGCTTGCATATTCTTCCTTCAGCAGTCTTGAAAGACGTATATAAATCGGTGCCAGTTCCTGATAAACGGCAGCGTTTTCGCGAATTGGCTTATGATGATGAGCAGCCCCCACCATGTCAGAGACAACATCAAGGGAAGATACATGCCCAAGGCCGTACAAGCCAAGAATAGCGGCTCCAAGGCATGAGCTTTCAAAGCTCTCCGGTACAGAAACCTCCTGGTCGAAAATATCGGCCATCATCTGGCGCCATAGTTCAGACCTGGCAAATCCGCCTGTCGCCTGAATGCTTGCCGGCTCTCCGATCAATTCTTCGAGCGCGAGAAGAACAGTATACAGGTTGAAAATAATTCCTTCAAGTACAGAGCGTATCATGTGTTCTTTTTTATGGTGAAGAGAGAGGCCGAAGAATGATCCTCTTGCATTTGCATCCCAAAGAGGCGCCCGCTCGCCTGCCAGATACGGATGAAAAAGAAGGCCGTCTGATCCCGGCTTTACGCGTGCCGCGATTTCTGTCAGCACTTCATACGGATCTTTGCCAAGCTTCTTTGCTAATTCTGTTTCTTCGTGCCCGAGCTGATCTCGAAGCCACCTGAAAATCATTCCCCCGTTATTGACAGGCCCCCCAATGACCCATTTGTCTTCGGTCAATGCATAACAGAATGTTCTTCCTTTAGGATCTGTCACGGGCTTATCCGTCACGGTGCGGATAGCGCCGCTTGTTCCGATTGTCACAGCTGCAGCTCCCGGCTGAACGGCGTTTACGCCAAGGTTGGAAAGCACGCCGTCACTTGCTCCGACGACAAAAGGCGTGTCAGCATGAAGCCCCATAAGAGCCGCATACTGAGCATCGAGTCCAGTCAGGGAAACCGTTGTGCTGACAGGCTCAGACAGGTGCTCAGCAGTAATGCCGGCAACTTCAAGAGCCTCCCAGTCCCAATTAAGCTCATGAAGATTGAACAGTCCCGTAGCCGTAGCAATGGAATAGTCAACCACGTAACGCTTAAACAGCTTGTAGAAAACATATTCTTTTATTGAAATAAACTTAAAGGTTTTCAAAAACAGCTCAGACCGGTCGTGTCTGATCCACGTGATTTTGGATAGCGGAGACATTGGATGCAGAGGGGTTCCCGTTCGAAGATAAATCTCATGCCCGTTCATTTCATTTTTAATTTTCTCCGTCCATTTAGCACTTCTGTTATCTGCCCATGTTATGCAGTTTGTAAGGGGAATTCCCTCCCTGTCAACGGGAATGACGCTGTGCATCGCAGAACTGAATGAGACGAACAGAATATCTGATGGATGAACATTTCCGCATGAAATCACTTCGCGGATGGTTGTCACCACAGCCTGAAAAATTTCTTCCGGATCCTGTTCTGCCGTCTCCGGGTCCGGGGAATGCAGAGGATATTCAATCCCATGCGTAAAAACAATGGTTCCATCTGTCTTAAATAGAACAGACTTTGTACTTGTCGTGCCTATATCGGTGCCGATCATATATTTTTCTATCAAGTTTAATCCTCCCCTGCATTTTCGTACAGCGTTTTCATTTACAAAAGCGGAAGCGCCTTGGTCAGATCCGATAGGCAGATAAGAATCAGGCAGAAAAGTCCGGGTTTGACTTTTTTGCCTGATTTGTTCTGACAGAGGATTTAGGCGCTGGAGCTGGACGAAGATAACTTTATTTTGTTATCCAAAGCCTTTTATTCATATTTTACCTAAATGAAAAAGAAGATGCTTCTAAATAAGCCTCTTCCCTTTCCAATTATGCACGTAAACGCATTAATCTTTATTTACAACAGCGTGTCCGCCAAATTCATTGCGCAAAGCTGCGACTACTTTTCCAGAGAACGTATCCTCATCAAGAGAACGGTATCTCATCATTAGAGAAAGTGCGATGATCGGCGTTGCCGTTTGAAGGTCAAGCGCTTCTTCAACCGTCCATTTCCCTTCGCCTGATGAGTGCATAACTCCTTTAATACCGTCAAGTTTCGAATCCTTGGAGAACGCATTCTGAGTAAGCTCCATCAGCCATGAGCGGATAACAGATCCGTTGTTCCAGACTCTTGCCACCTGTTCATAGTCAAAATCAAACGGGCTTTTCTCAAGCACTTCAAAGCCTTCAGCGATTGCCTGCATCATGCCGTATTCTACGCCGTTATGAACCATTTTCAAATAGTGGCCGCTTCCGGTTTCACCTGCATACAAGTAGCCATTTTCAACACAGATATCCTTAAACAGCTGCTCGATTGATGCGAAAACTTCTTTGTCCCCGCCGATCATTGTGCATGCGCCGCTGCGTGCGCCTTCCATGCCGCCGCTTGTGCCGACATCAAAGAAATGAACGCCCTGTTCTTTCATTTCTTTTCCGCGCTTAACGGATTCTTTATAGTTTGAATTTCCACCGTCAATGACAAGATCACCAGGCTCAAGCAGGCCTTTTAGTTCAGACAGTACATTTTCTGTAATCACACCGGCTGGAACCATCATCCAGATCTTTCTTGGCGCCTCAAGCTTCGAAACCAGCTCCTCAATGGAAGAAGCACCTTCTGCACCCATATTTGAAAGTTTGGCTACTGCTTCTGAATCGATATCAAAAGCAACAACCTCATGTTTATGATCCATTAAATTAAGTGAAAGATTATAACCCATCTTTCCAAGGCCGATTAAACCTACCTGCATCTTTGAAAACTCCTTTTAATAACATGTTTTGTCCTATCCCTATTATACGAATTTTTTTTCGTTTAGCAATCGCTTCCAAGAAATTTTTTTTCACATTTACTTTGTGCTATACTTTTTCTAGTACATGTAAGCGAGGTCATTCTTTATGGGGCAAAATTGTTTAGGTAGCATCCGTTCTCATTATGCGAGGTTGAGTGAAAAAGAAAAAAAGATTGCTGATTTTATTTTGGAAAACCCCAAGGAAATTATTCATAGTACGATAAATGAAACAGCTGACCGGCTCGGTGTCGCAGAAGCGACCGTTTTCCGCTTTTGCAAGCGCATTGATTTTAAAGGCTACCAGGCGATGAAAATCGCTCTGGCTTCAGAGATTATGAGTCCGATCCAGCAGATACATGAGGAAATTACTGAAAACGATAATGAAAAGGCCGTCGCGGAAAAAGTATTTCAATCCAACATCCGCACCCTTGAAAACACCCTGCAGATTTTAGATTTTACATCTATTGAGAAAGCTGCCCGCATCCTTGCAGGCGCGAACCGCGTAGATTTTTACGGAACAGGAGGCTCTGCCATCATTGCGATGGATGCCTATCATAAATTTATCCGCACCGGCATTTCCGCCTATGCGTTTATTGATTCGCATTTTCAGCTGATGTCAGCCTCACAGCTCACGAATAATGATGCAGCAGTCATCATTTCCCATTCAGGGACCAATAAAGACACGATTAAAATCATGAATACGGCAAGAAAGAACGGAGCGAAAACCATCGGGATCACAAGCTTCCCAAAATCACCTGTCGGCCAGAATTCAGATGTTGCGCTGTTTACAAGCTCTGAAGAAACCGAATACAGGTCTGAAGCTCTGGCATCGAGAATCGGCCAGCTCAGTTTGATTGATGCGCTCTATGTGAATATGATGATCCAGAATAAAGAAAAGGCGAATCGGTCTCTTGAAAAAATCCGGAGTGCAATTTCTGAAACGAGAGTTTAGCGGAAGGCAGAATACTCTGCCTCGCGAAAATACACCTGGAACAGTACTAAATAAGCAAATTCAGCACCGTTTCTGCGGTGTTTTTTTGCATAGTAAAATCCCAATGAACTATACCTTGAAATCGAAGGAGCCCTAGACGTATAGATTGATAGATTAACAGCACTCACTTTGTACAGGTTAAATTTGACAATACCAGTATAGTATTCTACATTGTGAATAATTGGAAGAATGAAAGGGGGGCGAAAGAGATGGGATTTTTTCAGCGAATGTTTAAAAAAGTAGAGGAAGTTAATCGCGGAGAAGCAGCAGCCGCTGAGCTGGAGTCGGAAATGGTGCTGATTACAAAAGAGGATGCATACGATTTTTGGATTCCAATGGCTCAAAATATTCTTGTAAATGCTGTCAACGCGACAGGTACGACAGTAGATCGCGCCTTTGTCATTGTCGATTTTCGTAATGAGCCGGCGTTTGAGCTGTTTTATCAGCAAAATGGTTCACTTTTAATGTGGGATGAGCTTGAAGACATGACGATTACAGAAAAAATCCGGACACAGCTTCTGACACAGGCGCCTGACGCAGCGAATGCGATAAATGAAAACTTCCTCGCAGCAGGACACGTTCCAATTGCACATGCAGAGCTCCAGTTTGAATGGGCTACGAAGGCATGGTTTTCCCATATCATATGGGCGGACGGGGAGCACGCCGATATTCCAAGGGATGAGCTTCTTCGCAACTGGTTTGCCCGCATGGAAATAGAAACCGCAAATGTGCCGCTCGACAGCGACCAAAAGCTTTCTTGGTATCCAGAATAAAAGCGAACTTCACCACAATCAAAAGTCCTCAGACGTCTGCCTGAGGGCTTTTCATTTTCAACAAATCCATAACCGTCAGACTGACTGTTTCTTTCCCCCTGGCATAGCTCACAGCATAAAGGATGAATGCAAGAAAAATCGATGTCACTAAATAAATCATCCAGTAGATTGCCGTGCCGGCATACGAAATGCCGAGCACAAACGCTGCCGTAAACCAGAGCATAAGATGAAGAAGATGCTGCAGCTTATACCTTTTTTTCTCTAAAACAGCCGTAAAAAAGGACGCGCAGTATAACGCAGCTATGGCGGCATAAATACCTGATACGATGATAACTGCAAACAGCATAACCGATCATTCCTTTCCTTACTGACTATTTTCGCACAGGCGGCAGGATCAATAAAGAAAGAACTTTCATTACCCAGGTAACTAAAAGGTGTGATATAATTACCCAGGTAACTAATTAAAAGGAGAACTAATACATGACCGCCGAACAGAACCTTTTTCACGCCATTCAGCAGCTTTCGAGGAAGCTGACAAACCGTTTAAATGAAACGCTTCAGCCTTTTGGCCTATACAGCGCGCAATGGACCGTGCTATTCACCCTCAAAAAATCAGGCACTCTCACACAGACTGAGCTCTGTGATTACTTATCGATTGAAGCTCCTCCTATGACGCGCACTATCCAGCGCCTCGTGAAACAGGGCTACGTCCAGCAGGTTCAAGGAGCTGATAAACGGATGAAGCACATCAAACTCACTGACAAAGCGACCCAGGATTATGAAAAATGGGAATCAGCAGTAGCTGAAATGGAGAAGGACCTTCTTTCGGGCATGCCGGAAAGCACTCAGGAGCCTCTCAGGATGTATATTCAGCAGTGGCTTCTTCACATAAGAAATACAGAAAGGAAATGAACATATGAATGAACAAAAACTATGGACCAGAAACTTCCTGTCCATTTCTATAAGCAGCTTTTTTCTCTTTTTGACGTTTTACTATCTGCTCGTAACCCTGCCCATTTATGCCATTCACGATTTAAACGGAAAACCGGCACAAGCAGGCCTGATAGTGACCATTTTTCTAGTTGCAGCCATTGTCGTCCGGCCATTTGCCGGGAAATGGATTGAACGGCACGGAAAAAGGAAAGTGCTCCTTTCCTCCCTTTTGATCTTTTTAATAGGATCCTTGCTTTATTCTTCTATAAACTCAATGAACGGGCTGTTTGCATTAAGATTCCTGCACGGAATTGGCTTCGGAATGGCCACGACGGCTGCAGGAGCGATTGTGGCAGATATCATTCCTGAATCAAGGCGCGGCGAAGGGATGGGCTATTACGCCATGTCGATGAATCTTGCGATGGTCATTGGACCGTTCCTTGGCCTGACTGCTATGGACCAATGGGGCACGGGCATTATGTTCAGCATCTGCATCTTTACAGCTGTTTTCTCCCTAGTGTCAGGATTACTTATGACTCTTCCAAAAGGTACTGCGGATGGAAGCAAAGTCGTTCCAGCTGCCGGCCGCACAGGAATAAAAGGATTCTTTGAGCCCTCAGCTATCTCAATTGCGCTGGTAGCCGGACTATTCGCTCTGGTGTATGCATCCATCCTTTCCTTTGTCTCTGTATACGCCAGGGAAATCGGCCTGATGCAGGCAGCAAGCTACTTTTTTGTTGTCTATGCCGTGGTCATGCTCCTTGCACGGCCTTTTACGGGAAAATGGTTTGACCGCTATGGGGCAAATTTCATTATCTACCCTGCCATCCTGATTTTTGCAGCAGGAATGGTGCTTTTGAGCATCGCTGATACATCACTCGGCTTCCTCACCGCTGCAGGCTTAATCGGCCTCGGATGGGGCACTCTGTTTCCAAGCTTCCAGACGATCGCCATCCAGTCCGCAGAGCCGAAAAAAAGAGGGCTTGCCACAGCAACCTTCCTGTCCATTTTTGATATCGGGATTGGTGCAGGTTCATTTATCGTCGGTGTGCTGACAGCCAAGATTTCGTTCAGCTCCTTGTATTTTGCCAGTTCGTTTTTTATTTTGGGATGCCTGGCTGTTTACTATATGCTGCATGGGAGAAAGGACGCTGCTTTGCGTGCAGCGGTGATGGCGGAGACGGAAAAGCAAAGTGCATGATAAGTCATTTTGAATTAGAACATAAAGAAGAGCCTGCTCCCGTAGAGCCGGCTCTTCAGTGTTCCAGCAAGTAGTTTATCCTCTTCTCCAAAAGCCCTTCTCCCCCATAACCCATCAGCACGTTAACAATTTCTCCGTCCCTGTTGATAAAATAGGTTGTCGGCACAGCCGCTACCCTGAATAGTGAGGCTGCTGCTCCCGTTTTATCCAGCAGGACAGGAAACGTGAAACCATAATCTTTCGCAAACATATACGCTCCTTCTTCTGAATCCTGGGCTGTTAGATTCACGGCGTAAATTTTCACTTTTCCTTCATATTTCTTTGAAAGCATGACTAGCTCGGGAGCTTCCTGTTTGCACGGACCGCACCAGGAAGCCCAGAAATTCAGGACAACGGGCTGATTATATGGAGGTTTGAGATGGTGTTCCTGCCCGCGCATATCCTTTAGTGTGATTTCAGGAGCGAGCGGATCTTTTGCCAGTGCAGGCTGGTGGAATGCTAAGCAAAAACATAAAGACAGTACAAGTCCGATTATTCTCTTCAACGTTTTTCCTCCCTTTTTAAAGCTAGCATTCTCCTTATCAAAAGTGCATATTCCTAAAAAGACAAGCGTACACATGAGATAGGATGGTTTTCTGAAAGGAGCGGCTCGTTTTGCTTTCTAAAACAAGTTCAGCAATCGTTACTTTTCTTTTTTTGGCTTTGTTTATCGGGATGATGGCCTATTTGGATACACCACAGGCAACAAGTGATGAAACTGTTACGTTTCCGATGGCTGCTGAAGAAGAGGATCAGGAGACAGCGGCTTTGGAATCAGAGCTGGTCACTGTTTATGAAGACAAAAAAATCGGCACAAAATGGGAAGACGGCTACCGTATAGAAACGTATCAGGAATTTGAGGTAGTGAAGGATACAGACGGGAAAACGGTAGATGTCAGGCCGACGGGGAACTACAGTTATTTGAAGTATAAAGGTGATGCAGAATAAAAGAAGGGTGTCCCGGCAGCAGGCCGGAACACCCTTTTTTGTTTCTGTTTAGGCAGAAGACTGATGGAACAGCATGAACCATTCAGTGCCATCAATTCATGGTATTGATTTTTTGATGGCACTTATGATGATTTTGAGAACCACCAAAAACCGCAATCCTATTCTTGATGGCACTTATCATGCTTTTTAGAACCATCAAACTCCGTAATCCTTTTCTTGATGGCACTTATATTGCTTTTGAGAACCATCAAAAACCGTAATCCTTTTCTTGATGGCACTAATATTGCTTTTGAGAACCATCAAAAACCGTAATCCTTTTCTTGATGGCACTTATATTGCTTTTTAGAACCATTAAACACCGTAATCCTATTCTTGATGGCACTTATCAAGCTGTTGAGAATAATCAAACACCGTAATCCTTTTCTTGATGGCACTTATCATGCTGTTTAGAACCATCAAACACCGCATTCCTTTTCTTGATGGCACTTATCATGCTGTTTAGAACCATCAAAAACCGTAATCCTTTTCTTGATGGCACTTATCATGATGTTTAGAACCATCAAACATAGCAATCCATCTCTTGATGGCACTTATCCTGTTGTTGAGAACCATCAAAAACCGCTTTCTTCTTTTTAATAGAACCATCCAAACCGAAGATCATTTCCCTCCAGTAAACGATATTCCCTTAATAAAATACCGGTTAAAGAACGCATAAATCAGCAGAACCGGAAGCGTGAACACCATGGATGCCG
This sequence comes from Bacillus sp. FSL H8-0547, assembly GCA_038002745.1. NCBI lineage: Bacteria > Bacillati > Bacillota > Bacilli > Caryophanales > Bacillaceae > Bacillus > Bacillus sp. FSL H8-0547. The sequence continues at coordinate 2,321,171 of JBBODD010000001.1, read as the reverse complement.
CCATAATATAGTTCCAGTAGCTGACGTACTGCCCCTTAAAGGTATTAAGTCCGAGCGGCAGGGTGAACATTTCAATGTCGGTCATGACGATCAGCGGTCTCATGAAGTCATTCCATGAGCCCATGAATACGAAGATGGCCTGTGCTGCAAGGGCTGGCCTTGCAAGCGGAAGCACAATTTTAAAGAATGTGCCGAGTCTGCTGAGTCCGTCCATCTCTGCGGCTTCTTCAAGTTCTTTCGGGAAGTTGATGAAAAATTGTCTCATCATGAAAATGAATGTGGCGTTGATCATCGCAGGAACAATCATACCCTGGTAGGAATTGAGCCAGCCGAGCTCTTTTAAAATCAGATAGTTCGGGATCATTGTGACCTGCGCCGGAATCATCAGGACGGCAAGAATCATGATGAACAGAGCTTTTTTTCCGGGGAAACTGAGCCTTGCCAGCGCATAGCCTGCCATGGAGTTGAACAGGAGGTTGAGTGCCGTTCCAACCACTGCAATCAGCACGCTGTTAAACATCCATCTCGGAAAGAGCTCCTGCTCGATGAAGATTTGTTTGTAGTTGTCGAGTGTAAAGTTTTTTGGAATAAAGCTCAATGTGCCGCTTACGATTTCCTGCAGTGTTTTAAAGGACGAAGACAGCGCCCACAGGAAAGGCACAAGTGTTGTGATGGCATAGAGAATCAATATCGCATAGACAATGATCCGTCCGGCTCCAAGCTTTTTCTTCATGTTTCTCCCTCCTTAATATAGCGACTCTTCTTTTGAAAATTTTCTCTGTATCAGTGTAGCGACAAGGATGACGATGGCAAGCATGAGCACAAGTGCTGCTGCGTATCCCATCGTTCCAAGATTTTTGAACGCATATTGATAGACTAATAGAACGACCGTCAGCGTGGAGTTGTCAGGTCCCCCTGATCCTCCTGAAAAAATATATGACTGGTCGAACAGCTGAAACGTTCCGATCAATCCCATGATGGCGACAAATGATGTCACCGGACGCAGCTGCGGGACAGTGATCTTCATGAATTTCTGAATGGTATTTGCCCCGTCAAGTTCAGCGGCTTCATATAAGGAGTCCGGGATATCCTGCAGCGCTGCCAGGTAAATAACCATGAAAAACGGAGCTGTTGACCAGATGTTCATGATCATAATCGCGTTCAGCGCAATATTCGGGTCCCCGAGAAAGTTATACGTCGGAAGTCCAATCGCATCAAGCACGTTATTGATCAGCCCGTTTTTATTGTACATCCACATGAAAATCAGCGTCAGTACGGCTGATGAAGTCAGTGTAGGCAGGAAGTAAACAATCCTGAAAAAGGTCTGTCCTTTCATGCCGGCATTTAACGTTGCAGCCAGAATCAGAGCAAGGATGGTCTGGCACGGCACAACGATGACAACGTACTTGAACGTATTCCAAAGAGCAATTTGCGCCCTCGTATCATTGAGTATTCGCGCGAAGTTTTCAAAGGCCACAAAATCATAGCTTGTTGTTCCAAGCAGCTGAACTTTGTGGAATGACATAAAAATAACGTAAAAGATCGGTCCGATAATAAACAGCAGCAGGACAAATAGTGCAGGCGACATGAAGAAGTAGCCCTGTCCCGCTTCTCGTAATGTTCGTTTTGAAAGGTGTTTCATAAAATGGCCACGCTCCCTGTGCAACGGATTGCTGCACAGCCTCTTTCCATTGAAGCCGTAACTTCAGCAGAAAGAAGCCGTGCAGATTTTATAAAGGGAGAAAGGAAGTTAACGCTCCCTGTTCTCCCGCTTCACCGGTTTATTTTGAATCAATCTCGCTGTTTGCCTGTTTTTCCGCTTCTTTTAAAGCCTCTTCAAGCGGACGGTCTCCCAGAAATGCACTTAAAAACTGATTATTGAAGTTGTTCATAACAATCGGGAGCGACGTGCCTTCAGACCAGACAGTTGCATATTCTGCTCCTGCTACAAGCGGTCCGCGAAGTTCGTCCTTATCAAAACCAAGCTTTTCTGCAACTGATTTGCGTGTTGGAAGTGCGTAGCCTTTACTTGTCCACGTTTCCATTCCTTCTTTTCCTGTCAGGTAAGAAAGCAGTTCCCATGAAGCCTCTTTCTTTTCAGAAGCAGCATTCATGACATACGCAACGCTGTAGGCCATCGTTGATTTTTCACCATTTACAGAAGGCAGCTCGGCTGTTCCGTATTCTACATCCGGGAATGTATCAGCAAGGAACGGGATGGCCCAGTTTCCTTCAATGACCATCGCAGCTTTCTGCTGGCCGAACACTTCCCCGCCCCATGTTGCGCCAACTTCTTTAGGTTCAACCGCTGACTTGTCGACATTGTGCATATCAATAATCGGCTTTAACGCTTCTGCCACTTCAGCTGATGCGAAGTTTGCCTTTCCGTCCTTTACGACGTCTCCCCCGAGGGATTCAGCAAGCCAGAACTGGCGAGCAAGCTCAGGTGCAACCCCAAAGCCGTACTTCCCGTCCTTTGTCAGCTTTTTAGCAGCATCTCGGAATTCATCCCACGTCTGCGGTACTTCTACACCTGCATCAGCAAGCATTTTTTTGTTGTAAAATAACGCTAGAGTTGAGTAATCTTTTGGAAAACCGTATGTTTTTTCGTCCGCAATAAATGCTTCTAAAAGAGGCTTTTCAAAATCTTCCACGTCAAAATCATCTGTAACATACTCATCAAGGGGCTCAATCACGCCCGTTTCAATTAACGCAGGAGCTTCAAAAGCATCCAGGTAAAACACGTCCGGACCCTCTCCGCCAATAAGACGGGTTTTAATGACATCCATGTATTGCTCCGTAATAACCTCAAGTTTCACGTCAATGTTCGGATGCTTTTCTTCAAAGTCTGCAATGGTCTGCTTTAAAAGCTTTTCTTCCGTCGGATTTCCTCCCCAACCGGCAAGTGTCACTTCTGTCTTTTCTCCGTCTGCCCCTTCCTTAGAAGCTCCGTCTGAGCTGCACCCTGAGAGAACACCTGCCATTAACATTGAAGCAATTCCAAGTCCCGCCATCCATTTTCTTGATTTCATGTACTTTTGCCCCTTCCAATTTTTTATGATCTAAAGGAGGTGTCCCTCCAGCAGATAATGGGTTATTTCTGTGCGAGCTGCTTAGATGTGTTAAGTTGAAATCCTGTCGTATTTTTCAGCACTTCTATTTTGTAATCTGTTCCGCTTCGTTTAATAGAAAGAGACAGCTTTCCCTTTCCGATTGCGAGTTCATGTACTTCAAGTGAATTCATTGATGAGAGCAGAACAGGAGAAAGCGTGATTTCTTCCTTTATGCTGTCCGGAAATAACCCGAGCAGAGATTGAATAAACACAAGCGGTGTCCCTGCTGCCCATGCTTGCGGCGAGCAGGCAACAGGATATTTTACCGCTTTGCCCCCTTTGCTGCTGTAACCGCAGAACAATTCAGGCAGACGGTCATATTCAAAGTGTGACGCAGCATCAATCAGTCCGTTTATGACTTTGGCTGTTTCCTGATGGAAGCCGGTCTTGCTCATTCCAAGCAGTGACATGCTGTTGTCATGCGGCCAGATGCTGCCGTCGTGATAGCTCATCGGATTGTAGCCGGCTTCGCCTTCCGCCATTGTCCGGATGCCGTAGCCTGAGAACATTTTCGGCGAAACAAGCATATCTGTTACGGATTTTGCACGGCTTTCGCTGAGCATGCCTGAAAACAGAACGTGACCGGGATTTGATGTTATCGTGCCGACCTGGTCTTTCTTTTCATCAAGAGCGATGGCATAGAACTGAACATCCTCCATCCAGAAAGCTTCTTCAAATCTTTCTTTTAAAGCAGATGCCTGTCTGCGGAGAAGGTCTGCTTTTTCAGTAAGATTCATTTTTTCATAGATATCAGCAAGCCCTGTTTTCGCCTGATAAACATAGCCCTGTACTTCTGCGAGGGCAATCGGCGTTTTCGCATACTCCCCGTCACGGTGAACAACTGAATCTCCGGAATCCTTCCAGCCTTGATTGGCTATGCCCTTGCTCGACTCCTGATGATACTCAACAAACAGATCATCATCGCGGTCTCCAAATTCGTCGATCCACATTAAAGCGTTATCAATGGTCGTCTCAAGCGATTCAGCAAGCTCGAAATCTCCCGTCCATTTCACATATTCCGATAAAAGAATCAAAAACAGAGGTGTAGCGTCAACCGTTCCATAGTATGGGGTAAACGGGATTTGTCCTGTCGCTGCAAGCTCTCCAAACCGGATTTCATGCATGATTTTACCCGGTTGCTCATCTCTCCATGGATCCAGATTCTGTCCTTGGTAGTGGGCCATTGTGAGAAGAGTGCCCTTTGCTATCTCTGCCTGGAAAGGAAGGATCTGAAGTGCGGCAATCAGGCTGTCACGTCCAAATGGAACGCCAAACCAAGGAAGTCCTGCTACCGGGAAAGGTCCAAATCCAACGTCTGTTAGAAGCACTCTCATATCATTCAGTCCGCGGTCAACCAGACGCTGCAGCGGTGCAAAATCAGTCTTCACTGTAGCTGTGCCGTCATTCCAGTTTTCATAGGAAGCCTCAAGCTTTTCAAGAGCCTCTTCTTTTTTCACCATCTTATTTCCGCTGCTATCGCCAATTTTCGGCTGTACGGCAAATGTCACGGAATCTGATTCACCATGTGCCAGTTCAAATTCGAATACAATAGTTCCGTTCTCTTCAGCGCGTTTCGCTTGTTTATCCCAGGTAATGACCGTGCTGCGGTTTACATGGTCTGCACCTTCGTATAGAAACGTAAGGGTGTTTTCCTCAACCTTCTGTCCCGTTCTGCGGCCAAGATCGCCGTTTTGGAATCCGCGGACAACAAACATGTCCAGAAAATCAACATCTGCATGCACACTGATTTCAAATTTTACCGGCTTTGGAAAGTAATTTTTCACTTTCACTTCTTCGTAAAGCACATCATCATAGATAAAACGCGATCGTTCCATTTCAACGGATTCTCTCCACAGAATGAGCTCACCGTCTTTTTCCATATGAGGATTCGTCAATAGAATGCTTGATTTGTAGTTTTTGTCCGCTTCAGATGAAAGAAGAATTGGATCTTCACCGTTGATTTTCAAGTCCAGTTTGCTCAGGAAGCGTGTATCCTTTGTGTAAAGCCCTAAGCCGTACGGATGGTTTTCAGGTATATTCCCGTTTGTGTCTGTTAGAAGAAACAGGTCGTTTTCTTTAATCACTCTGTAATCCATGAATGTCCTCCTTGGTGAATCCGAAACGTTTTGGATTTTGTGTAGCACGTTCCGAAACGTTTCGGTTTTTGGCAGTACCACGTAAGTGGCTTTTATTTTGCAGACTCTCTTATAATCAGTTCTGTTTCAAGTGTAATCACTTGCGCACCGCTTTTTTCTTCAAGCATATCTATGAGTGCATTCGCTGCTTTGTAGCCGAGTTCAAACTTGTTTTGGGCAATGGTCGTCAGTGGAGGTGATGAATAGGCGGCAAGCAGAATGTTATCGTAGCCGATGACAGAAAGCTGCTCGGGCACGGAAAGTCCCGCTGCTTTTGCACTTTTTATCACGCCAAGCGCCATAAGATCGCTTGCGCAGAAAATGGCTGTCAGTTCAGGGTGTTCTTTTAAAAGCATCGTTCCTGCTTCCTCGGCTTTTTCCTCCGTAAAGTCACCGCTCGCAATATACTGCTCGTTTACTTGAAGTCCCGCTTCCTGCAGGGCTTCCATATAACCTTTAAGCCTTTGCTTACTGACATAAGCCTGATCATGGCCATTCACCAGGCCGATGTTTTCGTGGCCGGATTGAATGAGATGCCGAACTGCCCGTTTCGCCCCAAGAACGTTGTCTGTTGTGACATAGCCCACGCTATTTGATGAAATCGGGATATCAATCAGCATACACGGGATGTCGCTTTCTACAACTTCCTTCAAATAAGGATCATCGATTTTCATCCCTTGAAGAATGACTCCGTCAACTCTTCGTTCCCTGCACAGCTGGGAGTACGTTTTCTCCCTCTGCTTTGTCGTTGTCGTACTGAAAAGCACCAGATCATAATCGCGTTCTGAAATGCATTCATTCACGCCCGAGAGAACCTCAAAAGTGAAATTGTCTTTGGAGCTGACCCGGTTCATGCCGGATACAAGCATGCCGATGGTTTTGGACTTTTTCATGACGAGTCCTCTTGCCAGCGTGTTCGGGCTGTAATTGAGCTGCTTGGCAATCTCCATAATCTTTCGTCTTGTCTTTTCATTCACATCGGAATAGCCGTTCAGTGCCCGTGATACAGTCGTTACCGACACGCCTGCCGCTTTCGCAATGTCTTTTATCGTAGTCAAAATACTTTCCTCCAAAACGTTTCGGATGCCTTTGATAGTCATCTTACATGATAATGATAACGTTTGCAAATGTTTTTCATCGGGAATATATTTCAGGTTTGCTAATTGAATATCAGGTTTATAGTTACTAGCACTGTCAAATGATTAGGCACGTACATATAGTAGGGAGACTACTCTAAAGGAGAATATGAACCTATGAACAATCGGATGATAAATGGTCATTTTGATGCGGGGTCCCTGTTGCCGTGGACCTGTACAAATACATCACCTGCAGCACCGTCTGCTGCCAGACTTCATGGCGGTACCGTCAACAGCTGTATCTCACAGTATGTAAAAGTTAATCCCGGGGAGACGCTGGACCTTCTTGTTTCTTTATCAGATGTCAAAGCTCCGCTTACAATCTCTGTTGTTTTTTACAGCGCTTCGTACGCTTTCCTTGGTTACGGCCTTATCAAAAACATTGCCTTTGATGCCGGCAATAAAGGAACGATGAACGTTCGGGAAGCCGTATCTGCAGCACCAGCAGGAACAGCCCAGGCACTGATTTTAATCAACAAGCTGCCTCATGCAGGCTCTTCAGATGTACTTGTAACCGGCGTTGAACTGTTTTCAGGTGCTGAAGAAGAACCTATGGTTGTGGATATTTTCAAACTGATCGAGAGCAGACAGTCGTTAATTAAGAGCTGATGGTGTAATGGTGTGTGTTTCTGCTTTCAGGATGAAAGAAAGAGGCTGGGACAAAACCCTCCTCTGAACTGAAAAAGCCGGTGACATTTTACGACGAGTAAAATGTCACCGGCTTTTATTATGTTTGGGAATTAAAATAAGGACCACTTCTGATAAAATAAAGTTACCACACAAAATTTCATCGGGAAGAAGGGTCCTTATGTTTAAAGATTATATCATGAATCAATTAGTTTTGCCTTTAGATTTGGAAGTGAAATTACAAGATAATGATATTGCGTTTCATGTCCACCACTTAGTTGAAAGCATTCCTCCTGAAGCCTTTGAATCCTTTCTTCGAAAGGAAGGCTGTCCTTCCTATCATCCACGCATGATGCTGAAAATTATCTTATGTGCCTATACGCAATCTGTGTTCTCAGGTCGCAAGATCGAAGCGTTGTTAAAAGACAGCCTTCGCATGATGTGGCTGGCACAAGGATACGAGCCCAGTTACCGCACGATTAACCGTTTCCGTGTTCAATCCGACGTAAAAGAGTTAATCCGCCAGTGTTTTGTGCAATTTCGATGCCAATTGATTGAAGAAAAACTGATTGATCAAGAGGCCATTTTTATTGATGGTACGAAGATTGAGGCGAACGCAAATAAGTTTACCTTCGTCTGGAAGAAATCCGTTGAAAAATACCAACAAAGTCTCGTGGAAAGATCAAACCAGTTATACAATGAGCTGTTGGAAAACGAGATCATCCCTGAGATGAAACGTGAAAGTGATGAACAGTTATCACTGAAAGAACTCACCCAAATGGCTGAAAAAGTAGACGATGTCGTAACCGAGTATGATAAACATAAACAAATCGAAGCTTCAACAGATGTTTCAGAACGGAAAGCGTTACGAACGGAGCGCAAATACCCGAAACAAGTGCGAAAGCAGTTGCTGGACTTTATTTTGCGCAAACAGAAATACCAACGGGACCTTGAGATCTTAGGAAAACGGAATAGTTATTCAAAAACAGATCCGGATGCGACATTCATGCGAATGAAAGAAGATTATATGCAAAACGGACAGCTAAAAGCCGGTTACAACGTGCAGATCGCAACCGAAGCCCAATATACACTTGCCTACAGTCTATTCTGGAATCCCACCGATACACGTACACTGATTCCCTTTTTAGATGAGATGGAGAAGAATTACTTCGAGCTGCCGAATCACATCGTCGCAGATGCAGGGTATGGAAGTGAACAAAATTACCATGATATCCTCTCGAATCGAAACCGCGAAGCTCTGATTACATATAACATGTATTTGAAAGAACAAAAGAAGAAGCACAAACAGAACATTCTTCATCCGGACAACTGGGCCTATGATAAAGAATCCGACAGCTACACCTGCCCAAATCAAAAACAGCTGACATTCCGCTTTTCATCTACCCGTCAAGACCGAACAGGTTTTCAACGGAACTACAAAGTGTATGTGTGTGAAGACTGTTCAGGATGTCCATTTCGTTCATCGTGTACAAAAGCGAAAGAAGAAAACAATCGAAGACTCATGTTGAATGAGGAATGGGAGAAGCAAAAAGAATATGTAAAAGAGAAGCTTTCAGAGGAAAAAACAGGTGCCATCTATCGAAGACGCAAAATCGATGTGGAACCAGTTTTTGGATTCTTGAAGGCTAATTTGCGTTTCGTTCGATTTTCTGTACGAGGAAAATCGAAGGTCGAAAACGAAATGGGCCTCGCGTTAATGGCAGTGAATCTAAGAAAATTCACTGCCAACCATTAAGGTAGCAGAATGACTTCCTTCATAAAACAGAAAAAGGCGAATTTGAGCAAGCTCAAATTCGCCTTTTTCATTATTCGAAGCTAGTTATGTCCCAGCCTCTTTCTTTTTATACATATCTTAAGCCAATTCGATTGTTGAAGGTCTGATTCTTATTTTTAAAAACAAAAAAGTTGTTAGAATAGTCAATGGTCAGCTCATGATCATAGGCTTCTTCAAAATCATGATCAACCAGGATGCTTAGCTTTTCCGCCTCCAGTATTTTTTCATATTCTGCCGGATTGCGCTTAGGGACGACTCTCATTTCATAAAGTGTATTCACAATGTCACAGCTTCCGCGGTCAAGCGAGAGCTGAAGCATTTTATCTTCCGGAATGTCTTTCAGCTGTTCCATTGCAATGTCTGTGACAGTCATTTTCATTTCTCATCCTCCTTCGGAACCAATATTTCAATATGCCGTTTTAAATTTCCAATTTTCACAGGCAGCTTATCCCCTTCATCCCCGTCAACATTCGCAATCATTTCGTATGTAGAGGAAACATCTACCTCGGGAACTTTTAAGTAGACAACCTGCTCGCTTTCTGCCAGATCCCCGGTCAGAACTTTTGGAAGCAGCAGAAGAAATTGAGGCAGGGCCATATCTTTTATGATCATGACGTGCAGTTTGCCGTCGTTGACCTTTGCTTCCGGCGCAATGGTTTCAAACCCGCCCACCGAATTCGTCAGGGCGATCAGCATGAGCAGCGCCTCTCCCTCCCACACGCCCTCTTCATGCTTGACGCGGAGTTCAAACGGCTGCTTTTCCTTCATTTTTTTTACCCCTTCGACAATGTAGGCGAGCGGACCAAGCTTTGTTTTCTGTTCAACAGGCGTTGAAAAAGATGCCTCTGCAAGAGCTCCTACAGCAACAATATTAATGAAATAGCGGTCGTTTATCTTGCCTACATCTGTCCGCCTTGAATGCCGCTGCTCCATCATGGCGATTGCGTCTTCCGGATCCAGCGGGATATTCAGCGCCCTTGCAAAATCATTGACCGTACCAAGCGGGATAAGGCCGAAAAGCGGCCTGTGCTCCTGTTCAGCTATGCCATTGATTGCTTCATTAATCGTTCCGTCACCGCCCATTGCCGCAACAAAATCAAGCCTCCGTTCGCAGGCTTCGCGTGCAAAGTCTCTGGCGTCCCCTTCCCCCTCAGTTTCCCGCAGTTCTGTTTCATAGCCCATCTTTTTCATTGTTTCCAGGGCATGTTCCGTATATTCCGCTCCTTTTTCCTTGCCTGAAGATGGATTAACAATCAGCATCGCCTGCTTCAAACCCGATTCCCCCTTGAATGTGTTCTTTTCTATGGCTTTACCCTTATTCTGTATTATTTGAACCTGTTAGATTGATGGATTGTTGATTTTTCTATGAAAAGAAAGCGTGATTGCACTCCGATTGTTATTTTTGAATTGTACCCATTCCCTTGCGCTCCAGTCACTTGCTTTCCGCGGGGAGTGCCGGAAGCTTCCTCGCTGCGCTTGCGGGATCTTCCGTGCCCTCTTTATCCCCCAGAAAAGCGGAAGCGCCCGTTTTGCTCCGGCAGTCAGATAAGAAATCACCCGAAAAGTCCGGGTTTGACTTTTTGGGGGATTTTGTTCTGACAGAGGAGTTGGGCGCTGCAGCTAGACAAGGAGTCAAGTGCCTTCCGCTACAGTCCACTGGTGCATATAAGTTGTTCCTAGAAACAGCAAAATTCACGAATTGAACCAAAAGAAAAAGCACTGCCAAGTCATATGGCAATGCTTCTAAAGCGCAGCGATCCGTTCATAAATATCCCGAAGGTTACGGCAGCCCTCTTTTTTCACATCTTCAATGTAGCCGCACCAGAGTTTGGCAGTCATGACGGCGTCACCGAGGGCATGATGCCGGTCAGTCACAGGGATCGACCGGTGTTCGCACAGGTCTTCAAGCCTGACATAATCCGTATGGGGTTCAGCAATCCTCTGAAGAAAGGAAGTATCGACGATCCGGTGCTTGAAGGGTGCCCGGAAATGCTTCCAGCTTGCGTGCTGCATAAACTTCTTTTCATGCGATGAGTGATGCGCTACAAGGGTGTCACCTTTCACAAATTTAAAAAACTGAATAAGTGCTTCCTCAAGCGCCGGTGCCCCTTCCAATTCCGCTTCTGTAATCCCTGTCAGCGTGCTGATTTCATCAGGAAGGCCGTTTTCATGACGGACAAGTGTATAAAACCGCTCGTCTTCGAGCATCTCGCTCCCCTTCACTTTCACCGCACCGATTGAGATGATTTCATTTCCCTGTTCAGGAAAAAAACCCGTCGTTTCAATATCAAACACGACAGCGGAAAACTCTTCTAAAGGAACAGACATCACTTCCTCAGCCTTCATCTCCCGCTGAAGCTGCCTTAAAAAGGCAATCTGCTGGGAATTCTGCCCGCCCTGTGCCGTCCCGAAAACACTCGTCTGAAACTTGCCGTGCACTTCCCGGATAAAATGAATAAACGGATTCGACTTCATGAATGAACACCCTTTTCAATGATCACTTGAACGTAGTGATGCAGCTTCTTCCCGTTTTTTAAAATGGTTTTCAGTTCCTTCTTTTCCGCCCGGGTGAGGTCCTGTACAGGCAGATAATGCACATCATCATACTCTTTAATTCTCTTTAAATTCGACATCCGGAACTGAAGCAATCGCTGAAAACTGTCTTTATAGATTTCAAGGTCATTTTTATATTCATCGTGCCGGGAAAGGCCGTTTATCCGGTCAAGGGTGGAGGATTCCATGATCCCTTCTTTAATAGCAAGAATTCTCACCGCATTGACATACGGAAGAAATGCGGCCTGTTTAATGTTCAGGCACCCCTGATAATGGCCGCTGCTTTCTGTAAAGATCTGGCCGAGCGGTCCGACAGACGGTTTGATGTGCATGATGGTATCCAAAAACCGTTTCAGAAGCTTTGGCGACTGCTTTTGATAACTGTCCACTCTTTGCTTTAAACGGATAAGCAGCTTATCATTTCCCGCCATCGTTCTTGCATCAATGAAGATCTGCAGGTATCTCATCGATTCAAAGCTGACATCCTCCATCCATTTGTCGAGCTGCCCTTCATATCCTTCTGCCGACTTGCACCATAAAGGATTTGAGCTCATCACTTTTCCTTCGCAATAAGGGTAGCCTGCAGCATGAAGTCCATCCGATAGTTCTTTTCCGAGAGCCAGAAAATATTCCTCTTCAGCTGCACCGCTTTTTTCATACACCATCCCGTGATCCTGGTCGCTTACGACCGCCTGTTCAAACCTCCCTGCACTCCCCATGACAAACCACGCATAGGGCGAAGGAGGATCCCCTTTCTCCTCCTTCACAATCTGCAGAGACCTTTCGAAAACCGCCCGCATGACCCGGTCATGAAACACATTCAGCGAATACGCATCAGACATATGATTCTGAATCTCTTTCTCTCTCCACTCCCTGATTGACCCGTAGCTATCTCCCATGAACCGCACGTCCCTTTCGCTCCATTACGAGCTGACCTTATCCTCTTTTGATAAGAATACTTCAGGATAGCCGTAACTTCCATGCTCACTCATATCAAGACCCATTATTTCTTCTTCCTCTGTCACACGCAGGCCGCCCATCAGCTTTTTCACTGCGAAAAGAATAACGAATGAAACGATGAAGGCATAAGCACCTGACACCCCAACACCCATAATCTGGACGCCAAGCTGTTCAAAGCCTCCTCCGTAGAAAAGTCCCGGCTTTCCGACAGTTGCGAGTTCCGGTGCTGCAAAGAATCCGGTTGAAATGGTTCCCCAAACTCCTGCCGCACCATGAACAGATAAGGCAAAAATCGGATCGTCTATTCTTTTCTTTTCAAAAAATCTCACACTATAAAAAACTAGAATTCCGGCAACAAATCCGATTAGAACAGCTGCCCACGTTTCAACAAATGCACATGAAGCGGTAATCGCGACAAGCCCGGCAAGTGCCCCGTTCAGCATCGTCGGAACATCTGATTTCCCAAGAACAGCCCATGAAACAAGGAGAGCTGCAACCGCGCCTGCAGCAGCCGCAAGATTCGTATTAAGAGCCACATAGCCGAAAAAGCCATCTTCCACTCCAAGCGTACTTGCAGCATTAAAGCCGAACCAGCCAATCCACAGCACGAGCACACCAAGAGCCGTAAAGACCTGGTTGTGGCCGAAAATATTGTTGGCAGAGCCATCCTGATTAAATTTTCCGAAGCGGGGCTTTAACAGAATTGTAGCAGCTAAAGCAGCCATAGCACCTGTTAAATGAACAACGGTGGAACCGGCAAAGTCCTGCTTGCCGTGCTCTGCAAGCCATCCGCCTCCCCAAATCCAGTGAGCGACTACAGGATACACCAGCGCCGAAAACAGCACAGTGAACACAAGATAAACCGAGAGTTTCGCGCGCTCAGCAAATCCGCCAAGAGCAATGGTAATCGCAATTCCTGCGAATGCAAGCTGAAAAAGAAAGAAAACAGATGATGATAAATTCATCCCCTCAAGCTCATATCCTGAGTAGAAAAAATGAGACAGTCCAACAAAGAAATTGGAGTTGTCACCGAAAATAAATCCGAATCCAACCGCCCAGAAGATAAGCGATGCAAGACCAAACGTAAAGATCGTTTTCCCTGCAATATGTCCTGCATTTTTCATTCTGGTCGAGCCCGCTTCAAGCAGAATAAATCCTCCCTGCATAAGTATGACAAGAATGGCACCCAGCACCACCCATAAACTGTTTAATAAATACACCGAATCCAATTGAATGTCCTCCCTGATGGTTTTTACCTTACATTAGATGTTATAAAATATAACATTAAACTATTATTCTTTATTCTATCTGAATATTAATTGTTGTCAACCAGTTTTCTGTAAATCATGTCATAAATCCTAACATTGATGAATTGACCTATATTTTCATAACGGGAATTGTCCGGCTACGCTTTTCTCATGGACATTTTTCCCTTTTTAAGGTAAAATTATATTGTGAAGTTTTTCACATAATAACGGGAGGGTGTTGCACTGTGGCACAGGAAAAAATAAACCGTGTAGTGCTTGTAGGAACCGGATTTGTAGGATCAAGCTATGCGTTTGCTCTTATGAATCAGGGAATAGCAGATGAACTGATTCTGATTGACGCGAATGCCGAAAAAGCCCTTGGAGATGTCATGGATCTGAATCACGGAAAAGTCTTTGCTCCGAATCCGACTGCCATCAGACTCGGAAACTATGAAGATTGCAAACACGCAGACCTTGTTGTTATTTGTGCAGGCGCCAACCAGAAGAAAGGCGAAACACGCCTTGACCTTGTTTCAAAAAACCTGAAGATTTTCAAAGAAATTACCGAGAGTGTCATGCAATCAGGGTTTGACGGCATTTTTCTCGTTGCAACAAATCCCGTCGATATTCTCACGTATGCTACATGGAAATACAGCGGACTGCCTCAGGAAAAAGTAATTGGTTCAGGGACAATCCTTGATACATCCAGATTCCGCTACCTGCTTGGAGATTACTTTAAAATTGCTCCGAACAACGTTCACGCCTACATCATCGGCGAGCACGGAGACAGCGAGCTGCCTGTCTACAGCACTGCGGACGTCGGAGGCATACCTGTTATGAAAATGATTGAACGAAACAGCACTTATAAAAAAGAAGACCTGGATGAGATTTTTAAAAATGTGCGCGATGCAGCCTATCAGATTATTGAGAGAAAAGGCGCCACGTATTACGGCATTGCCATGGGCCTTGTCCGCATCACAAGAGCCATCTTTCATAACGAAAATTGCGTGCTCACCGTTTCTGCACGTCTCGACGGACAATACGGCGAATCTGATGTTTACATCGGTGTGCCCGCCGTTATTAACCGCGACGGCATCAGGGAAATCGTAGAGCTTGACTTAAGCGCAGACGAACAGAGCAAGTTCCGGCACAGCGCAGGGGTGCTGAAGGAGATCCTGACTCCGTTTTGGCCGGGAGATGCACCTGCTTAAGGAAGAAAGAGAGGAAGACTGAAGCACTCCGGCTCTTGGGAAGCCGGAGTGTTTTGCGTTGGAATGTGAGCTTTTTAGCAGATGAATGAGAGAGAGTATGATTAGAGATTGGATTGTTCCCTTTAGCTGCGGCAGAATTGTCTGAAGAGTCATATAGGCAGAAGTTTGTGACCGCCAGACATGACGAAGACCTCTTAAGGGTCATAAATTCCCAAAAGCACTTATTCCACCCAAAAAAACACGAACCCCGTAAGGTCCGTGTTCTTCCAATCTAGCTGTCTCTTTTTTCTTTTACTCTTAATAGACGCAATCCGTTGGCTGTCACAAGCAGGGTTGCTCCCATGTCTGCGAAAATGGCGATCCAGAGGGTCAGCCAGCCGGGAATGACAAGAAGCAGCGCGAGGAGCTTAAGGCCGAGTGCAAACGCGATGTTCTGCTTGATGATGACAAGGGTTCTGCGGCTTAAGTCAATGGCAAACGGCAGCTTCTTCAAGTCATCTCCCATCAGCGCTACGTCCGCTGTTTCAAGCGCCGTATCGGTTCCGGCTCCGCCCATGGCTATTCCTACTGAAGCTGCTGCAAGAGCAGGAGCATCGTTTACTCCGTCACCCACCATAGCGGTCTTGCCATAGGTCTGCTGCACATCTTTAACGGCTGTTAATTTATCTTCCGGAAGAAGGTCCGCTTTTATATCCGAAACGCCGAGCTGTCTGCCCACCGCTTCAGCAGTTGCTGCATGGTCTCCCGTCAGCATTACGGTCTTGCTGATCCCAAGCTCCTTCAGCTGATCGATCACCCTGATGCTGCTGTCCCGCACCTCATCTGCTGCAGCTAAAAGAGCAAGCGGCCCTTTATCTGTACCCGCAAGCATAACGGTTTTTCCTTCTCTCTGCAGGGACTGCATTCTTTCGGTCCATTCAAAATCCAGCTTAGCGGATTCCTCAAATAAAGACTGATTACCCACATAAACCCACTCGCCGTCAACTTTTCCTTTCAGTCCTTTTCCTGTGACAGATATAAAGTTTTCGACCACTGGAGATTCAAACGAAAGATTCAAATCTCTGGCCTTCTTTAAGACAGCTGATGCAAGCGGATGCTGTGATTTGTTTTCAAGAGCGGCAACCTTTGTGAAAAATTCATCTTCAGAACGGCCTCCTGCAAGAACTTCAAAATCCGTAACAGCCGGTGTTCCTTTAGTTAAGGTTCCTGTTTTATCAAAAGCAACAGCCTTAATGCTGCCAAGCTCTTCAAGGTAAATACCGCCTTTAATAAGCACTCCGTTCCGAGCCGCATTGCCGATTGCCGTTACAATAGATACAGGTGTAGAAATGACGAGTGCACACGGGCATCCCACGACTAAAACAGCAAGCCCCTGATAAATCCACGTCTCCCATGCACCGCCAAGAAGCAATGGCGGAAGAACAGCAACCAACAACGCGACAGCCATAATGGCAGGCGTGTAATATTTCGCAAACTTATCAACAAATGCCTGTGAAGGGGCGCGCTCAGCCTGAGCCTCTTCCACAAGATGGATGATTTTTGAAATAGCCGTATCTTCTGCAAGCTTTGTGACCTCAACTTCAAGAAATCCTTCTTCGTTCAGCGTTCCGGCAAACACATCTGTACCGGGGCTTTTTTCGGCAGGCATTGATTCACCGGTAATCGGAGCCTGGTTAACAGAAGAAAATCCTTTTATAACCCTTCCGTCCATAGCGATTTTTTGTCCCG
Organism: Bacillus sp. FSL H8-0547; assembly: GCA_038002745.1. NCBI lineage: Bacteria > Bacillati > Bacillota > Bacilli > Caryophanales > Bacillaceae > Bacillus > Bacillus sp. FSL H8-0547. The sequence continues at coordinate 2,304,666 of JBBODD010000001.1, read as the reverse complement.
GTTTGACAATCATTAAATCTCCGACCTCAATGTCATCCACCCCAACCTGCGATTCCTGGCCATTTCTCCTGATCAGGGCGGTTTTCGGGGCAATTTCCATTAAAGAACGAATCGACCGGCGCGCCCTGTCCATCGAATAGGATTCAAGCGCTTCGCTGATGGCAAAGAGGATCACAACAACTGCCCCTTCACTCCACTCTCCAATGATTGCAGCGCCAATGACAGCGATTGTCATAAGCGTTCTCATATCGAATTCGAGGCGCATCAGATTTTTAAATCCCGTGAGGAAAAGCGAATATCCCCCAATGATCATTGCAGCCAGAAAAGCCAGAATAGACGGCATACTTTCTTCTCCATATGCAAAAAGAGAATAGTAACCGAAAGCAATGAAACCTATTGATGCGAGCAATGCCGCATGCTTTTTAATAAAAGGCTCTGCCGGCGTTTCCACAGCCCCTTTTTCAGGGAGTATTTTCAGGTGCTCAAACGCACCGGCTTTCTCAATTTCTTTGATACTGGCTTTCCCTATCACGGTCAGCTTGGCGGCACCGAAGTTCACTTTCGCATCCGTCACTCCGTCAAGTTCCTTTACGTTCCGCTCAAACTTCCCGGCGCAGCCTGCACATGTAAAACCTTGTACCCGGTACACATTCCTCTCGGCTGATTGTTCAGCTTCCATGGATGCTCATCTCCTCTTGATGAACAAAAGCAATCCGAATCTGCTGCTTTACAAGCTCATCATCCAATGAATAATAGACAAGTTTTCCTTCTTTCCGGAACTTTGCAAGACCGGAATTCTTCAAAAGCCGCAAATGGTGCGATGCGGTTGCTGTTGTTGTGCCGGTGATGGCCGCTGCATCACAGACACAAAGCTCGCCCTCTTCTAAAAGAGCACAAGCAATTTTAAGTCTCGTTTCGTCAGCAAGTGCTTTATAGATTCTCACAGCCCTGCCTGTATCCAGCTGTGCAGCCTTTCTTTTTGCCCGCTCCACTTTCTCTGAGTGAACACAAGTGATTTCACAAACATCCTGCAGATTCATTTACATCACACCCCACATTCAAATCATCGTTTGAATAAAGTATATGCATGAAAATATGAACAGTCAAACAATTATTTGAATGTTTGTAAAAACAGAACATTTTCCCTATAATAAAGGAACAATCGCCCGGAGAAGGAGAATATCAATGTCTAATGAAAAACACGGGTCCTATCAGGACTTGGATGAAGAAACGCTGTTTATCGCATCGCAGACATTCAAAGCATTGTCAGATCCTACGAGACTCCGCATCTTAAATCTCCTGACACAGGGAGAACACTCGGTCAATGAAATAGCCGAAACCTTATCTCTCCTGCAGTCAACCGTTTCCCACCAGCTCAGATTTTTGAAAAACTTGCGCCTGGTCAAATTCCGGAGAGAAGGCACCACCTTATTTTATTCACACGATGACGAACATGTTATCGGGCTTCTTAAACAGATGATCGAGCATGCGCAGCATTAAAAAGACAGCAGAAAAGCTCCGGGATTCGGGGCTTTCTTTTAATTGGCTTTTAATTACAGTGCTCATCTCCGCAGCAGCCCGATCCTTTCCAGTCCACCTGAATGGTTGTATGGTGAAGGCCAAATTGGTCATGAAGCAGTTTGTTCGCTTCCCTCAGGACGGCCTGATGTTCCATCCCTTCCTCTACTTCAAGATGACAGCTCAGTGCAGGAAAATCGGATGTAATGGACCAGACATGCAGATCGTGCACCCCGAGCACACGGTCCATGTTCAGCAGAGCGTTTTTAATTTCATCCAGATTCAAGTTGCCCGGAACACCCTCCATCAAAATATGAAAAGAATCTTTTGTGACCCGAAATCCGCTGATGATGATTAAAATGGCCACAACGATACTTGCAATCGGGTCTGCTGCTCCCCAGCCGAAAAACATGATCAGCAAGGCGGCAATGATAGCACCGACAGAACCAAGCATATCCCCGATTACATGGAGGAATGCACTTCTGATATTCAAATTGTCGTCCTTATCACCCTTCATCAGAATAAAGGCAGCTGCAATATTAACCAAAAGGCCGATGCTTGAAATAATCAGCATCCCCGAGCTGACAACTTCCGGAGGATCCACAAACCGCTGATAGGCTTCTACGAAAATAAAAATGGAAATGAGAATCAGCGTCAGACCGTTAATAAACGCTGCAAGTATTTCAAACCGTTTGTACCCGAATGTCTTAGAAGAGGATGCCCCTTTTGCCCCGAATACCAGCGCCAGATAACTTAAGCCCAGTGCAGCCGCATCACTCAGCATATGACCTGCATCAGACAGCAGAGCCAGGCTGTTTGTCAAAAGCCCCCCTATTACTTCCGCGATCATAAAGAGAGCAATAAGCGCAAACGCAAAAAGCAATGCTTTCTTATTGTTCGTATGGTGGTGGTGATGCCCATCATGACCACGGCTGTGCGAATGTCCCATCCAAATCCCTCCGTTCTTCTTATATATGAATATATGCTCATATATATTATTTCAAAACATTTTGTTTTGTGCAAGGTGTAATTAGCTTTTGCATTTCTATTTTAATTATCAGGTTTGTACGCTCGCCAATATGAAAAAACAGCCGCATCCCCTGCGGCTGTTTCTTTTAATAAATATCTCTTCTCGAAAAGACAAAAAACGATACGATGAGACCACAAACGGCCCATACGCCGAGGACGGTCATGGAAAATCCGAGCGACATCCCGCTGATCGGAGGCGACATGCCCGCTACATAGTCTGTGAGCCTCAAGTTGACCATGAACAGGTATTTCGCTGATTCCCATGAAGACACCATATTGGCAAGGATGGCTCCTGCAATCAGAGCAGCAAGCATGACGCCCATGACGGATGCCGTGCTTTTCATGAGCACTGACAGGGTAAAGGTCAGCGTGCCGACTACAACGGCAACGAACCAGACGAGACCGAGCTCCATCAGGATGTACTGCCACTGATCAATCAGCTGGACATTCTCCGTATTCAGATCCTCCCCGCTCACGGTAAATCCCGTCAATATCGGCATCGTCCATCCCCCATATCCAAAGACGACACCGGATATGAGATAGGATAGTACCCCAAGCGAGAGTACAATAAACGATACGGACAAAAGCAGGGTGATGTATTTACTAAGAAGGATTTTCCACCTCTTCACCGGCCTTGTCAGCAGCAGTTTGATTGTCCCCCTGTTCGCTTCGGAGGAGACGAGATCGGCTGCTATGACCATGACCATGAGCGGCAGAAGAAGATCAATGGAATTTTCGGCAAACATCCTCATGAACGTCGGTGCTCCAGGCGCACTTGGATTGATGTCATTGTCCAGGTAGTACTGCTGCTGCTCCATTCGGATCTGCATGTATTTTTTCCATTCAGCCGAAATGCCGCTTGAGCTTAAGCGGTTTTGGGCATTGATAATTTCCTGCTGCAGCTGAGTGCGCCAGTCTGTTGTTCCAAGCTCCTCCTGAAGCTGCTGCGCTTCCTTCATTTGTGCATAGGTGAAAAGGCCGACAAGGACAGCGAGAATACCCGCGATTATGAACAGCCGCTTTTTGCGGATGATTTTGATCATTTCGTTGTAGACAAGATTAATCAATGGTTTCACCTTCAGTCAGTTCAATGAACAGGTCTTCAAGAGTCGGGAGTTTCACCTGTATTTCTTTTACTTTAACGCCGGCTGAAACGAGCTTCCCGTTCCAGTCCGGGATATGTTCTTCTTCATGATATGTGACGACCTGCTGATCGAAGTCTGACAGGATGGCTGTTACCGCTGCCAGCACTTCTTTCCCTTTTTCAGGAGGATCAAGCTTCCAGATGACTCTTTCTTTCTCTGATAAAAGGTGTTCTACTGTATCCACTTTTAAAACAGAGCCTTTTGATATAATCGCCACTCTGTCGCACATCAGCTGAATTTCGCTGAGCAAATGAGAGGATACAAGTACACTCAGTCCTTCTTTTTCCGCCAGGAACCGGATGAATTCCCGCATTTCCCTGATGCCCACAGGATCGAGGCCGTTTGTCGGCTCATCAAGGATGAGCACATCCGGTTTGCCAAGAAGAGCCTGGGCAATGCCGAGCCGCTGGCGCATTCCAAGGGAATATGTGCTTACGCGGTCGTCAATTCTGTTCTGCAGTCCGACAAGGTCCACCACTTCCTGTATCCGTTCCTTTGGAAGCCCGGGAACCATGCGCCAGAAATACTGAAGGTTTTCCCGGCCTGTCAGGTAAGGGTAAAGTTCAGGGTTTTCCACAATGCACCCGATGTGACTGATGGCTTTTGAAAAATCCGTCTTTAAATCATGGCCGCAGATTGTTATCTTGCCTGACGTTGCTTTGATGAGTCCGACAAGCATCCGGATTGTCGTTGTCTTTCCTGCTCCGTTTGGTCCGAGAAAGCCGAATACTTCTCCTTTTTGGAGCTGAAACGATATGCCTTTAATGATCTCTTTTCGCCCGATTTTCTTTTTAAGATCAGTCACTGCGAGCGTTGTCTGCTTACTGCTCATCCTGCTTCTCCTCCCCGCTGAACACAATCAATGATGAAAGCCTCTCTCCGATCAGCTTATAGCCTTCTGAGTTAGGATGAAATTTATCGCTGTAAAGATAGTCATTCACGTTCTGCTCAAATAAATCAAACGTCGGAACCATGATGACATTTGGGTATTTCGCTGCCGTCTCTGCGGATTCAAAATTCCACTGTCTGACAACAGCGGACGTTGTTTTTGCATCTTCAAGGTCATTAAACGGGTTATAGAGGCCGACATAATAAAGCACGGCATCCTTATTTATTTCGCGAATTTCGCTGAAAATGGCATCCAGGTTCTTAACATAGGCTTCTCTTGCAGCTTCATTTGCAGAAGCATTCAGATTTTCCAAAGCCTGTCCGCCCTGGAACAAATCATTTCCGCCAATCGTCATGACAATAGTATCTGCTGAGCGGAGCTGCCTCTTAATTTCAGGCTTTTGGAGCTGACCTATGACGTCGTTTGAGACTTGCCCTTTTACAGCCAGATTAGTCAGGTTAATCTCTTTTTCTGTCTTTTTTCCCAGCTCATCCATCATGTAGCCGATGTATCCTTTACCGGACTGATCCCCGGTTCCCCGCGTTAAAGAATCTCCAAGCGCGACAATCTGATACTCACCGTCGCTCGAAGCGCTTACTTCTTCCTTTTCACTCTGACCGGGAGATTGCATTGCAGCCGGCCCGCTGAAAAAATAATGCTGAATGGTCCATCCAAGTCCAAATATCCATAAAGCGGTTGCCAGCACGGACAAAATGCCGATAAACTTTGCTGCAGTTGGTTTCAAACGATCACCTTTTCCTAACGTGTTATCCATCAATTTACATGAAAACACAAGCACAGTGCAACTTTGAGTACGTTCCATCCAGGACAAATTTGACCATTGTTCAAGCTTTCGCCATATTTTCTCCCTGTTTGTGTATAGTAAAAAAACGGGTATGGCTCAGTAACAGAGGAGGCGCTAAATGAATAAAGAAATAAAGGCTTTCGTATTTGATGTATACGGCACACTTTTTGATGTGCATTCCGTAAAGAAAAAAGCTGATGAACTTTATGATGGAAGAGGAGAAGAGATCAGCAGGATATGGCGGCAAAAGCAGCTGGAATATTCTTTTCTTCGCCAGATCATGGGCAACTATGAAACGTTTTTAACCGTCACAAGAAACGCGCTGGCATACACCCTTCGTTCACTGCATCTGGAGAATTCACCGCAAAATGAAGAGCTTCTTATAGATGAATATAAAAAGCTGGAATGCTACCCTGAAACGGAGCAGGTTCTGCAAAAGCTCTCAGGTAAAAAACTGGCTGTCTTTTCAAATGGATCCCATGATATGCTGGATCCCCTCATTGAACAGTCAGGACTTGCCCCTCTTTTTGACACTATTATCAGTGTGGATCATGCGAAGCAATTCAAACCTTCCCCCGCTTCCTACACCCTTGTCTTAAAAGAACTGGGGGTGGAGCGGGAAAACGTGCTTTTCATGTCATCAAATGGATGGGATATTTCCGGTGCCCGCAATTTTGGATTCCAGACAGCGTGGATTAACCGGGGAGGCATGCCCGCTGAAGAGCTTGGGCTAAAGCCGCACAGTATGTACGAAGATTTAAACGGGATTTTGGAGTGGAGATAATTTTTCGGTTATCTGGCAGGGTACGCAAACCAATAAAAAGCCTGCTCACAGAGAGCAGGCTTTTACTGTCAATTATTAATATACTTTTCAAACACACTGCCAAAATCTTTAATATGATACTGCTCGCGTACAGAAGTCATCCAAGTGAACCCAAAGTCCGTCAGATCTCTGTATGTATCCGCAAGCTTTGCATCATCCGTTCTTGAATTTTGCAGAACGGTTACTGCTTTATCAAGGCTTTGAGACGCCATATCGATGTAGATGGCATTCTCATGTGTAGTTTCAGCGATGCGAAGAAGGGATTTGTACAGGTCCTTCAGCTGTTCAATTTGATCTTTGCGCACGTCAATGTCAAAGCGCTGACTGCCCAGTGTGAACTTGATTTCAACGTCCATATCAATTTTGCCTGCTGTTTCAAGCATCACATCTGAAAACTTATGCTGTGCGTATGGAAAGCGTTTCAATGTTCGCTTTGAAGAGACTGCATTTGCACCATCTACATGGATAAAGGCAAGATTCGTAAAGCAGTACTCGTCTGCTTTTGTCTTAATTAAGAAGTAGATTTTCTCGTTGTCTTCATGCATCACATAATCGTCTGCATCTGTTTTATCAAAGTCTTGAGGGCTGATAATCGTGCCGATATCTGACAGGCCAAGTGCTTCTGAAGCGATCTTTTTAAACATGGTTTTCATCCTTCCTTGTTTAGCATCTCCCTAATTTTAACAAGAGGCAGAAGGATTGGGAACCGTTTTTTTATAAAAGAGCAGCAAATCAACCGATCATCTGCTGCTCTTTCAATTAAAGAATATCGAGCCAGATCTTCACTGCTGTAGCCAAAATCAAGACAGCGAGAATGATCTGAAGCACTTTCGTATTCACTTTTTTCCCTGCTATCGCCCCAAGCGGAGAAGCAATTAAACTTGCAGCGACCATAATCAGCGCAGGATAGTAGTCAACCTGGCCTGTGGTTATTTTCCCGACAGTTGCTCCAATGGATGAAATGAATGTAATTGCAAGCGACGAAGCAATCGTCATTCTTGTAGGAATTTTAAGAACCACGAGCATAATCGGTACAAGCAAGAATGCCCCGGCTGCACCGACAATTCCTGATCCAATACCTACAATCAGTGCTAGAACAGCTGCAAGCCATTTGTTAAACGTTACTTGATCAAGAGGAATATCATCGATGCCCTTTTTAGGAATGAACATCATGACAGCTGCAATTAAAGCGAGTACTCCGTAGATTACATTAATGCCTTCCTCAGACATCGCTTTAGAACCGAAGCCTCCGATAAAGCTACCGATTAAGATACTTGCACCCATATACAGAATGAGCTGCTTATTCAAATATCCGCCTTTTCTGTAGGCCCACACACCGCCGATTGTTGCAAAGAAAACCTGCACGGCACTGATTCCCGATACTTCATGGGCGCTGAAGGCTACAAGCCCAAATAAAGGCGGAATGTAAAGCAGCATCGGATATTTTATGATTGAACCGCCGATTCCAAGCATCCCGGAAATGTATGAACCGATAAAACCGATTAAGAAAATAGTGATAATAAATGCAAAATCCATGGTTGAGTCACTCTCCTTATTAGAAAAGGGAACCCGAACCGGTTCCCTCTCTCTTTATCCTTTTTTAATCCAGAACTTGAAGACACTGTTTTCTTCTTCGTGTTTCACAAGCTCATGGCCGCCCGATTTTGCCCAGGCTGTAAGGTCCGCCTTTGCACCTTTGTCTGTTGCATGTACTTCAAGCACCTGTCCTGATTCAAGATCAGCCATCGCTTTTTTTGTTCTGACGATTGGCATTGGACATGCTAAACCTTTTGCGTCTAATACTTTTGCTATTTCCATTATAAAATTCCTCCCAGAGTTGATTTAAAGTTTGATTATCTTACTGCACAGCGGTTTGGACCGATTTCCATTTCACGCTGCTGCTCTTCGTCCGGGGTGATTTTCCCCATATTTGTTTCGCGAATCTCCTGGTACGCATTTGGCTGCGGAGGAAGATTCTCTGTTACAAGCTTTCTGAACTCATTTTCATCTTCAATGTTTAAGCCATGGTTCTTTTCAAACAGAACACCGAGCTTCTCAGAAACACTGCCATCGTCATTCAACTCATCAATCATCATGAAATGAGCCGGAAGGACAAGAAGATCCTCTGACAGTTCTTTATAGCGCTTATAAAGACTCTCGCGCAAATCGCCAACCCAGTCTTCTGCCATACCCGCAAGATCCGGTCTTCCAATGGAATCGATGAAAAGAATATCACCTGAAAGCAGATATTTCTCATCTATGACGAAGGAAGTTGATCCAATCGTGTGGCCCGGTGAATACAGGGCATGGATAGTGATTGTCGTACTGCCGATTGTCACATCTGTCCCGCCTTCTAAGGCGTTGTAATCAAAGGTTACTTCACCAGCATCCTTTGGAGGCAGCCAGTAGGCAGCGCCTGTTTTCTCCGCGATGATTCTTCCGCCGGAAATATGATCCGCGTGCAGATGCGTATCAAACACATGCTTAATGGCTGCACCCTTCTCTTTTGCAAACTGGAGATAAAGATCCGTCATACGCGTTGAATCAATAATCGCTGCTTCACCGTCTGAAATGACCATGTAGGAAAGACAGCCTTTCCCGATGCGGACGAACTGGTAGATCTCGCCGCCGTTCTTCAAATCTCCGACTTTTACAGGCTCGAGATGCTCACTCCATGCTTTCATGCCGCCTTTTAAATACGACACAGATAAGCCTTCCTCAGCAAGCATTTCGCCGATCATAATGCTCGATCCTTCTTTTGCACAAACGACTAATACGTCACGATCTGTCGGAATCTGATCTAAAATTTCTTCAACCCCATCAAGCAAATCAAAATATGGGATATTTAAATAGCTGAAGTTCTCGCCTTCGATTTTCCAATCCTGAAAATCACTTTCGTTGCGGACATCCAAGATGAATAAAGGCTGTTTATCAAACACCTTTTTCGTTACTTCTTTTGCTGTCATCACATTCAAAGTCATGATCAATTACCCCCTTAGGTATATTTAACGGTAAAAAAAATTGTTAGATGCTTTCTGTTTTCCCAGACCATGCAGTCATGCCGGGAACAACGTTTTTCACATTGGCAAATCCATTGCCTGCAAGTTTTTGAGCGGCAAGATCACTTCTGCTTCCAGTGCGGCATACAACGTAAATCTCGTCTTCTTTTTTCAGCTCGTTCATCCGGTCTTCAAGCTCGCCAAGCGGAATAGAGATTGCATTCGGAATGTGCTCAAACGCATATTCTGCGGCTTCCCGTACATCAAGAATCACAATGTTGCTGTCTTCAAGCTTTGTTTCAAGCTCTTCATTTCTGCTTACATGAGGATACGTTTTCTCTTTTGTTTCCTCTGCTGATGATTTTCTTACGTAGTGCTTCAGCACAGTTCCTTCTTCAATCGTTCCTAAATACTGGTGTCCGGCGCTTCCTGCCCAGGCTTTCAGGTCAGCCTTGGATCCTTTGTCTGTAGCAAGCACCTCAAGTACTTGCCCGGGTTCAAGATCTTTCATCGCTTTTTTTGTCTTTACGATTGGCATTGGGCATGCAAGTCCTTTTGCATCAAGTGTCAAATCTGTTTTCAGCGTATTCATCTTCATTCCTCCTAATGGTCTTAATACATTTTTCTGTGAAAATTACTCCGTTTTTCCTTCCCACTCAAGCATTCCGCCAGTCATGTTAATAACCTTGAATCCCTGGCTTTTAAGAAACTGGGCTGCGCGGCCGCTTCTTCCGCCTGAACGGCAGACCATTGTGTATTCCTTCGTCTTCTCAAGCTCATGCATGCGGAACTCAAGAAGCCCCAAAGGAATGGTCATTGCACCGGGAATTTTGCCGGCTGCTGTTTCATCCGGTTCCCTGACATCAATCACCGTTAAGTCTTTAAGCGACGCTTCCACTTCTTTTGCTGTCATTTGCTTCATTCTCATTTGACCTCCTTAATTCCAGGCGTTCATTCCGCCCTTAACGTTTGTCACATCTTTAAAACCAAGCTTCTTTAATGTTTTGCAGGCACTCTGGCTTCGCATTCCGCTCTGGCAGATCACGACAACCTCACGATCCTTTGAAAGAAGCTGTGCCTTTTGATCCAATTGGTGCAGCGGCATATTTTTAAACCCCTTAAGGTGTCTCCCCTTATACTCTGCAGGAGTCCTGACATCAATAAACTGTTTGCTGCGGTCATCCAGCTGCTCTTTAAGCTGAGCGGTTGAAATTGTATGAATCCCTTTTGCAGGCATGAGCCTTTTAATAAGAAACAATAAAAGTAAGCCAATAAGAACGTATTGCACAATCTCCAACTCTGTTCACACCTTTCCTGTTAGATAAACAGATTGACATTGCCGTCTTCTGCATCTGCCAAATAAGCGGCAACACCGGCATATTCAATGTTATCAAGAAGCTCTTTTTCCTGAAGGCCGAGCAGATCCATCGTCATCGTGCAGGCTACAAGCTTGATATCCTGTTCCTGAGCCATTTCAATCAGCTGCGGAAGCGGTATAGCGTTGTGCTTTTTCATCACATCTTTAATAATTTTTGGACCCATTCCGGCAAAATTCATTTTGGAGAGTCCCATTTTATCTGCACCGCGCGGCATCATTTTGCCGAACATTTTTTCCATAAAGCCTTTCTTAACAGCGATCGGCTCATCTTTGCGAAGGGCATTCAATCCCCAGAATGTGTGAAAAATGGTTACTTCATGATCGTACGCTGCTGCGCCGTTTGCAATAATGTAAGCGGCCATTGCTTTATCGTAATCACCGCTGAAAAGAACGATGGTTGTTTTTTTAGTTTCTGACATGTATTGTTCCTCCTATATTTACCCCTAAGGGTATTAATTCAGATAAAAAAATTTACCTTTACCCCTATGGGTATAAATGTAATGAAAAATAAATAGGGTGTCAACCCTTTTATTTTATCTGCTTCTTACCAGCAGATTAACAGCTTCCTTAACCAGATCTTCCGTGTTATGGCCTTCTTCATTTGCGGCCCGTACACATTCCACCAGGTTAGAGCTTACAACGACACCAATTGTACGGTCAATTGCTGTTCTTGTGGCAGACAGCTGTGTAATCACATCTTTGCAGTCTTTCTCTTCTTCCATCATCCGAAGAATGCCTCTGAGCTGACCTTCAATCCGCTTAACCCGGTTTTTCATTTGATCATTGTACTCCATGTTCTTCTCTCCTTTCTTTAAGCATTTATAGTGGCAATCGTACACCCTTTAACCTGAAATCCTTTTTGCTTCAGAATACGGATGCCGAAATTTCTCTGCACCTTGCTCGATGCAATCACATGAATGTGTTTATGCTGAATTTCCTTATAATATCTGTGCAAATAGGCAACCGGGATATTTCTTGCAACAGGTACAGGATTCTTATAAGACTCATTGTAAGCTCTCAGATCCAGTACCATAATCCCGTCTGCCGGCTGATCCGGCATGCTGCTGCAGGCGATCCCCCGCACAGGAAAGCAGCGGTTATATAGTAAAATACATGATAACATGATTAAACTTAAAAACAAACCAATCAACGATAGCATCTCCCCGTTAAACGATTTGATGTGAACAAGACTTATAATATACCCCTTTGGGTATTTTGTCAACAAGCCGGTTCGAACTTTTTTTAGAAAATCAGTCTAACTTTTTTACCAGCCTGCGTCATTCTTTTGAGTGCTGCCACTTTTTCAGGTAATGGCTATTCATTTCTGGCGTCATTCGCTTGAGTGCTGCCACTTTTTCAGGTGATGGCTATTCATTTCTGGCGTCATTCGCTTGAGTGCTGCCACTTTTTCAGGTGATTAATTTGCTTTTGTGGTGTCACTCACTCGAGTGCTGCCACTTTTTCGGGTGATCAATTCGCTTTTGTGGTGTCACTCACTCGAGTGCTGCCACTTTTTTCACTGAGGTTCCTAATAAATGACGTCACCGGAACGTCACTGCTGATTTAGTCAGCTTCAGAATGAATGGTGACTTGCATACCGTCTGGAGCAGTCAAAGCGTAGATTTTTTCACCTTGCTCAAACATCGGTCCATCAAGCTTGACTCCTCTGGCTGAAGCAAACTCAGCAAACTCGTCTGCATCATCAACAATGAGCTGAAGCATGACGGATTCTAACATGCAGTCACTCTTCTTCCAAAACTCAAGCTGGCTGGCACCCGCAGCAAAAACACCGCCATAATGATCATCTGTTTCCTTTCGCCTATTTGGAATCCCAAGCTTATTCTCAAGAAAATCAGCCATTTCCATACTGTGCTCAGATACTGTTACGTACCGATACCCTAATACGTTCATGCTTCTTAAACCTCCTGCTCAATTTAAGTTCACTACTTGCATTGTCTGTTGATTTTTCAAGAAATATACTCTGCCGATATCTGACAAAACCAAAAACAGACCAGCCTCAAAGGCTGATCTGTTGTCATTTATTTTGTATGGTGGAGACGGTGGGAGTCGAACCCACGTCCAGAAACATCGGCACCATAGCGTCTACGAGTGTAGTTGATATATTTGGGATTCGCTGACTCGTATGCCTATCAACGGGCGTCGGAGCAGCTAGTCTGATTGATCTCTTCCCTTATCCCCAGACGGAGGCATCAGGCGTAGCCCACTTAGAGTGAGTCCCTTACCCTACCACATGGGCGATGGAGGGAGGAACCGCTATAGACTGTTATTAAGCAGCTAGAGCGAAGTTGTTGTTTTGTTTGCCAGTTATTATTGGCTTTGACGTTTTGACGAGGACGATCCCCTCGACTCGCAGCTACAGCTCGAACTATCCCTGTCGAATCCGTAACGTCCCCATGATATAAGGTTCAGCATGGAAATGAATCCAAGCCTCACATGGGTGTTCGGAGACGCTCGATATCAAGCTGAGCGTATATGAAATTGTGTGTTTGTCTTACATGTTTCATTATAGCAGAACGACGCAAAATATCAATTGTAAGTTATTGTCAATCAATAATCCTTCTGACGTTCGCGGAAAGCACGCTCGACTTCTCTTTTTGCTTCTTTCTTCTTCAGGTCTTCACGCTTGTCGTATTTCTTTTTACCCTTTCCGAGTCCGATTAAAACTTTGGCAAAGCCGTTTTTCAGGTAAACTTTTAAAGGGACAAGTGCGTAGCCTTCTTCTTTTGTCAGCCCGATCAGCTTGCTGATTTCTTTTTTATGAAGCAGCAGCTTTCGCGTTCTCAAAGGTTCGTGGTTGTAGCGATTTCCCTGTTCATAAGGTGAAATGTGCATGTTGTGAAGAAAAACTTCACCCTGCTGCACTCTCGCAAAAGAATCTTTCAAATTCACGCGTCCGGCGCGGATCGCTTTTATTTCTGTCCCCTGAAGGACGATGCCCGTTTCATACGTTTCTTCAATGGCATAATCATGGTTTGCTTTTTTATTCTGCGCAACGACTTTTCCGGTTCCTTTTGGCATGCTGCATCCCCTTTCTCTCTCTATGGCGATAGCCTCTATTTTAGCAAAAGATTAAAGGAAAAGGAAGCCTGAGGCTCCCTGTCCATTCTATCTGTTATTGCTTTTTCTTCTTTTTCGTCTTCCTTTTTGCCACAGGGGTATTCTGGAACGACTTCTTTTTCTTTTTCTTCTTTTTGTTGGGATTCTGGTTGCTCCAGCCGTCCTCCACACTGCCGTTTCGTTCAGCAGGCTTCCTTCTGTCATCAGAAGCAGATTTCCTTCTGTTTCTGCCTTCTTTTGCCCCGCTGCGCTTTCCGCGGTCTCCCTTGATGACTTTAGGAGCATCTTTGGCTGAACGGCGTCTTGTGCCTTTCATGCCGACAATTTCAAAATCTACTGCACGTTCGTCTTTATTGACATTCACGACACGTACGGTGATTTCATCCCCTATGCGGTACACAGTTCCCGTGCGCTCGCCGATCATCGCATAATTGCGCTCATCGTAGCGGTAGTAATCGTCTGTCAGATAGCTGACATGGACAAGTCCTTCAATCGTATTCGGCAGCTCGACGAACATGCCGAAGTTTGTGACAGAACTGATGATGCCGTCGTATTCCTCACCGACTTTATCGAGCATGTACTCTGCTTTTTTCAGATCATCTGTTTCGCGCTCAGCATCCACTGCGCGGCGCTCCATGTTTGATGACTGATCCGCGATCATCTCCATCTTTTCAGCCCATTTAGCCTTTGTAGCTTCATCCACTTTGCCTTCAATTAAATAAGTCCGGATCAAACGATGGACAATCAAGTCAGGGTAACGGCGGATCGGAGATGTGAAATGCGTATAGAACTCTGTTGATAAACCAAAGTGTCCAAGGCTTTCCGGATCATATTTAGCCTGCTTCATGGAGCGGAGCATGACGGTTGAAATGACCATCTCTTCAGGCTGGCCGGCTACATCATCCAGAATATCCTGGAGCGCACGCGGATGAATCGTATCGGCTGTTCCTTTTACGGAGTATCCGAAGTTTGTGACAAACTCAAGGAAACGCTGCAGCTTCTCCGTATTCGGCTCCTCGTGAATCCGGTAGATAAACGGAACCTTCATCCAGTGAAAATGCTCGGCAACTGTTTCGTTTGCCAGAAGCATGAATTCTTCAATTAAACGCTCGGCAACGGTCCGCTCCCGAAGAACGACTTCTGTCGGCTTTCCGTCTTTATCAACAAGCACTTTTGCTTCTTTAAAGTCAAAATCGATCGCTCCGCGGCTCATCCGCTTATTGCGAAGGATTTGCGCAAGCTTTTCCATGCGCTTGAACATCGGAATCAGCGGCTCGTATTTTTCAAGCAACTCAGGCTTCTCATCAACAAGAATTTCTTTTACATCTGAGTAAGTCATCCGCTCCGTTGTTTTTATGACACTTTGGAAAATTTCGTGATTCACAACTTCTCCCGCGCTGTTAATTTCCATCTCACACGAGAGTGTAAAACGGTCAACCTTCGGATTAAGCGAGCAGATTCCGTTTGACAGACGGTGGGGAATCATTGGAATAACCCGGTCTACCAAATAAACACTCGTAGCACGCTCTAGCGCTTCTTTATCAATTGGCGAACCTTCCGTTACATAATGACTGACATCAGCAATATGAACGCCAAGTTTATAGTTTCCGTTATCGAGCTCAGTCACCGTGACTGCGTCATCAAGATCCTTTGCATCCGCTCCGTCAATCGTCACAATCATTTCATTGCGGAGGTCGCGGCGGTCCTTGATGTCTTCTTCCCGGATTGTCTCAGGAACTTCATTAGCCTGTTCAAGCACTTCTACAGGGAACGCCTGAGGAAGGCCATGTTTATGGATAACCGAAAGAATATCCACACCAGGATCATTTTTGTGCCCGAGAATCGCTGTCACTTCCCCTTCAGCACTCATTCTGCCTTCAGGGTAGGTTGTCAGCTTCACAACGACCTTATGCCCTTCAATCGCGCCATTAGAGGCTTTTTTAGGGATGAAAATATCATTGGGAATCTTTTTATCATCCGGAATCACAAATCCGAAGTTTTTGCTTTCCGTATACGTTCCGACAACCTCTTTCAGGCCGCGTTCAACGATGCGGATGACGGTCCCTTCCTGCCTGCTGCCGCTTGATTCTGTGCTGACTCTGACAAGCACCGTATCACCGTGCATGGCATTGTTAAGCTCACCCGGCGGAATAAAGATATCATCCTGGCCCGGCTCCTCGGTGACTAAAAAGGCAAACCCCTTGGCATGCCCGCTGAGCTTTCCGCGGAAGAGATTCATCCTTTCCGGAATTCCGTAGCGGTTGCTGCGAGTTCTGACAACAAGCCCTTTTTCCTCCATCACAACAAGAGCCTTCACGAACTCTTTAAACTCAGAGGATTCCTTTATCCCAAATGCCTCTTCAAGCTCCTGAACGGTCAGGGGCTTGTACGCTTCCTCCTTCATAAAAGAAAGCAATTTTTCTATATGTATTTCAATTTGCTGATCCATTTGCGTCCCTCCTTTAATTTACTGCCAGTCAAGACCTTCCAGGAACTCGTAAACGTCTGCATGAAGCTGCTCGCGCTCTTTATCGAGTGTAATGACATGTCCTGATTCTTCGTACCATTTAATTTTTTTATTGTCTGTTTCCACTTCGTTATAAATAATATTTGCACTGTCTGTATTAATCATGTGGTCGTGCCTTGCCTGTGCTACAAATGCAGGCGCGTAAACCATGTCTACATTATTCCTCACATCAGCAATCAGCTCTTGAAGTGCTTTCAGGGTATTCATCGGCGTTTTCTCAAATTGCTTCATTTCCTCTTCGATTTGCGCCTCTGTTTTCCCTTCGAATTTTTTAAAATTGCGGGCATATTCAAGGATTCCTTTATACATCACTTCTTCGCTCTTGATGTACATCGGCGCGCACATCGGCACAATACCCTTTACAGGTACAGTGTAACCCAATTTGACCGAAAACACACCGCCCAGCGACAATCCGGCAACCGCAATCGATTCATGTCCCCGGTCCTTAAGCAGCTGATAGCCCTCCATAACGTCTTTCCACCAGTCTTCAGGACCCGTATGAACAAGCTCTTCAGGCGGCACTCCATGACCCTTGTACTGCGGGGCATGACACGTGTAGCCTCTTTCATTCAAATAGCGTCCAAGCATCCTAACATCCGCTGTGTTCCCTGTAAAACCGTGCAGCAGCAAAACAGCACGGTCTCCCCCTTCAAACGTAAACGGCTTCGGCAAAACTCTTTTCATTTTGAAAAACTCCTTTATGTAAACTAATCATATAAACAAAAGCTTCTATTGTTAAGATTCCTTCTTCCGTTTCTATTTAAACAAACGTTTAATTAAAGGGCAAAAATGCTGTTTTAAAAAATAACAAAAGGGAGTCTGATGGCAATCAGACCCCCGAATGATTAGAAAGATGTATTAAAATCCTGCGTAAGAAACCAAGATTGTAAGTACAAAGAATAAAACAGACAGCACGATCGTCGCGCGGTGAAGCACCAAATCAAGTCCGCGTGCTTTTTGCTTTCCAAAAAGCTGTTCAGCTCCGCCTGAAATGGCTCCTGATAAACCTGCACTCTTCCCAGATTGAAGAAGTACGACTGCGATAAGGGCAAGACTGACGATAACAAGCAAAGTAATCAATACAACGTGCATGGACGACACCTCCTAAAACCCGGTTAGCATTATTTTCAATTTACCATATTGCCGCCCAAATGTCACTATCATTCAAAGTTGTTTTTTATTAGCCTCACGAAACATTCCCTTTGAGGGAAAAGCTTCCTCTGTGATATGCTGTTTAAATAGTTCGCAGAAAGAAGGGGAAATTTTGAACAACACCCGCATCTATCTGATTCTGGTCGGTGTTATGCTCATATGGGGCCTGAATGTGCCCCTGCTTAAAATCATTGTTGACAGCTTTATGCCTGTTACTGTCACCTCAGTGAGAATTTTTACTGCAAGCATTTGTGTCCTGATCATACTGGCTTTTTTAAAACTGCTCCGCAAGCCTACATTAAAAGAAACTTTTTACATTGCAGCCGGGGGCCTGCTGAATGTTGTGTGCCATCACTACTTTCTTTCTGTCGGCCTGACAATGACTTCATCTACAAATGGAGGACTCATTCTCGGCCTTGGTCCGATGCTTACAGCCATTTTGTCCATTATTTTTCTTAACCAGCGTCTGACCGTCATCCGCTTAACAGGATTTATCCTTGGGCTGACCGGTGTCGGGTTCACCATCTTAGCCGGAAGCAAAGGCGTCAGCAGCATGAACACTGGTGATATCTACATTTTCATTTCAATCTTTACCCAGGCATGCAGCTTTATCATAATTAAAAAAGCGTGCCGCACATTGGATCCGCGTCTTATGACGGGTTACATGCTGTTCTTTGGATCTTTCGTTTTATTCCTTATCAGCCTGGTGACAGAGCCTGGCGGACTTGCAAGCCTGACTGAGGGAACGCCAGAAGTATGGGGAGTCTTTTTCACATCCGCCATCCTTGCAACGGCCATTGGACACATGACTTATAACTACGCCATCGGCATGGTCGGTCCGGCAGAAACGTCCATCTTCATGAACCTAAGCACCTTTTTTGCGCTCGCAGGATCTGCTCTGATTTTGCATGAAGCCGTATATGCATCACATTTGTTTGGACTTCTGTTCATTGTGTCCGGGGTCATTTTAGGATCTGGGGCATATGAAGAATTCAGGCATCGCCATCATGAACATGAAGCATCTTCTTCGGGGTGAAGAAGGTGTTTTTTTGTGGTTTTTTAAGTAAGTTCGAAAACCTTCTTAGCTTTTAGCCCCCAGCATACTGCTTGCGAACCGGAATAGGAGACATATGCGAAAATTACCTTTTCGACGAATAAAATTAGATTTTGATGATTTGCCGGATCTTCTGTTCTCGCCTTATGATGAGCAGAGGAGGTGATTATGCTGATTTTAAAAGAGCGAACAGAATCAGCGGAACTGAGAACGTACAGAAGCTTACATGCACGAATTGAATTAGCCCGTGCAGACCAGAAACAGTGCGACTACCTTGAAAGCGGATATGAGGGAGAGAAAACCTTTGATAGATGGGTAGAGCACGCTGGAGAGGGACTGATTTTAAACGATCTTCTATTTGTCACCGGCGGAAGCCACTATCAGATGGATTCCCTTTACATCGCTCCGCAAAAAATCTATCTTTTCGAAGTGAGGAGACCACTACATCGAAAAAGAAGAATGGATCTCATGCACCACAAAATCCGAAGTCAAAAACCCCCTTTTACAGCTGAAAAGATGCGAATCTCTGCTTAGAAGGCAGCTTCAAATTTTAAGGTGCCCGCTTCCGGTTGAAGCCTACGTCGTATTTGTAAACCCGCACTTTCACCTTTACCATGCTCCCCTCCATTCCCCTATGATCTTCCCTTCCCAATGGGACCGTTTTTCCCAAAGACTTAAAAGTGTCCGTATGCAGCATAGCCTTCACTCGGAGCTTGCGGAGAAGCTTTTATCACTCCATGTGGAAAAATCCCCGTATGAACGGCGGCCTGATTTTAGATATGAGGAGCTTCGGAAGGGGATTGTGTGCGGGGGGTGTGGGAGGTTGGGGATGGAGGCCACTAGTGCGACTAACCTCATTTGTGGAAAATGCAAAAACTCAGAAAGATTTAAAAACGGATTTTTACGGAGTTTAGAAGAATTTCGTCTATTGTTTCCTGATAGACAGGTGACAACCAATCAGATGTATGAGTGGTGTGGAGGGATAAAAGATAAGAGAGCAATTCAGAGATTTCTGAGTGAGAACCTTAACCGCATTGGTCATGGACCCGGCAGCCAGTTTATAGAGAAGCAATAAAAAGAACCCAACTTTTGTGTGCAGTTCCTAGATTAGTGGCGGCACTACGCCAAACGATGCCACTTTCCATCTATGATCACACCTCTTTGTGGCGCCACTACGCCGAGTGATGCCACTTTTCATCCGTGATCACACCTCTTTGTGGCGCCACTACGCCGAGTGATGCCACTTTTCATCCATGATCACAACACTTTGTGGCGGCACTACCCCAAGTGGTGCCACTTTCCATCTATGATCACAACACTTTGTTGCTCCACTCCCCCGAGTGGTGCCACTTTTCATCCATGTTCACACCACTTTGTGGCGCCACTACGCCGAGTGATGCTACTTTCCATCTATGATCACACCTCTTTATGGCAGCACTCCCCAGAGTGATGCCACTTTCCATCTATGATCACAACACTTTGTGGCTCCACTCAGCCGAGCGGTGCAAGTTTCCACCTACGATGCCACTCTTTCATTGCATCACTTCGGCTAGTGGTACCAGGAACAAATTCATTTGTGCTGACACCCTAAGTATTCATCCATAACACACAAAAAAACCGCCCCAAGACCAAAGTCTCCGGGCGGTTTTCTATCACAAAAGCTATCCTTATTTTTTAAGGTTGTAGAAAGTGTGGATGCCATCGTATTTAGCTGTGTCGCCAAGCTGGTCTTCGATGCGAAGAAGCTGGTTGTATTTCGCAACACGGTCTGTACGTGATGGAGCACCTGTTTTGATTTGGCCAGCGTTTGTTGCTACAGCGATGTCAGCGATTGTGCTGTCTTCTGTTTCACCAGAGCGGTGAGAGATAACTGCTGTGTAGCCAGCGCGTTTAGCCATTTCGATTGCGTCGAATGTTTCTGTAAGGGTACCGATTTGGTTAACTTTGATAAGGATTGAGTTGCCGATTCCTTTTTCGATTCCTTCAGAAAGTTTTTTCGTGTTTGTTACGAACAGGTCGTCACCAACAAGCTGAACTTTGTCGCCTAGGCGCTCAGTCAGAAGTTTGTGGCCTTCCCAGTCGTTTTCATCTAAACCGTCTTCGATTGAGATGATTGGGTATTTAGAAACTAGGTCTTCGTAGAAGTCTACCATTTCAGCAGATGTTTTCACGACGCCTTCACCTGTAAGGTGGTATTTGCCGTCTTCTTTGTTGAAGATTTCAGAAGCTGCAACGTCCATTGCAAGCATAACTTGCTCGCCTGGTTTGTAGCCTGCTTTTTCGATTGCTTCGATGATTGTTTGAAGAGCTTCTTCGTTTGATCCAAGGTTTGGAGCGAATCCGCCTTCGTCACCTACAGCTGTGTTAAGGCCTTTGCCTTGAAGAACTGATTTAAGGCTGTGGAAGATTTCAGCGCCCATGCGTAGAGCTTCGTGGAAATCTTCAGCGCCAACAGGCATTACCATGAACTCTTGAATGTCAACGTTGTTGTCAGCATGCTCGCCGCCGTTGATGATGTTCATCATTGGTACCGGCAATGTTTTAGCGTTGAATCCGCCAAGGTACTGGTAAAGTGGAAGTCCAAGGAATTCAGCTGCTGCACGAGCTGCTGCCATAGATACGCCAAGGATTGCGTTCGCACCTAATTTACCTTTATTTTCCATTCCGTCAAGCTCGATTAGAAGGTGGTCGATTGCAACTTGCTCAGTTACGTCGAAACCTAGTAGTTCAGGAGCGATTACTTCGTTTACGTTTTTAACTGCGTTAAGAACGCCTTTTCCAAGGTAGCGTGATTTGTCGCCGTCACGAAGTTCTACTGCTTCGTATTCACCTGTAGATGCGCCTGATGGAACCAATGCGCGTCCCATTGCACCTGTTTCTGTGTGTACTTCTACTTCTACTGTCGGGTTACCGCGTGAGTCTAATACTTCGCGTGCAAATACATCAACAATATATGGCATGTTAAAATTCTCTCCTTTTAAATGATTATTTTTTAATTAACGTTTTGCCTGTCATTTCTTTCGGAAGGTCTACTCCAAGCAGGTCGAGCACGGTTGGCGCCAAATCGCCGAGAATGCCGTCTTCTCTCAGGCCTGAAACTTCCTTGGTAATAATTACAGGAACCGGGTTTGTCGTGTGTGCAGTCATTGGTTTTCCTTCAAGTGTGAGCACTTCGTCAGAGTTCCCGTGATCTGCAGTAATGATCGCTGTTCCGCCTTTTGCAATGATTGCATCTACAACCTTGCCAAGGCATTCATCAACCGTTTCAATGGCTTTTACAGTTGGCTCAAGCATGCCTGAGTGTCCAACCATATCAGGGTTTGCATAGTTCAGGATGATTGCATCATGCTTGTCCGCTTCGATTTCGCCAAGCAACGCGTCCGTCACCTCGTAGGCGCTCATCTCAGGTTTCAAGTCATAGGTTGCAACCTTCGGTGAATCAATAAGAATGCGTGTTTCACCCGGGAATTCCGCTTCACGTCCGCCGCTCATGAAGAACGTTACGTGAGGGTATTTTTCCGTTTCGGCAATCCGAAGCTGGGTTAACCCGTTTTGTGAGAGAACTTCACCAAGTGTGTTGTCAAGGTTTGTTGCTTTAAAAGCAACATAGCCGTCAACTGTTTCACTGAAGTGAGTCAGGCAGACAAAATGAAGGTTTTTCGGATGCTTTGGTCCACGGTCAAATGAACGGAAATCTTCGTTTGTGAACGTATTTGAAATTTGAATCGCGCGGTCCGGACGGAAATTATAGAAAATCACCGCATCGTTCTCGCTGATTGTTGCTACAGGTGAGCCGTCTTCTTTTGTAATCACAGAAGGAAGAACGAACTCATCATGAATACCATTTTTATATGAATCCTCCACTAAGTCAAGCGGATCTGTGTAGGTCGGGCCTTCGCCGTAAACCATGGCTTTGTAAGCTTTTTCCACACGGTCCCATCTCTTGTCGCGGTCCATGGAATAGTAGCGTCCTGAAAGGGTTGCGATTGCACCCACGCCATATTCTTCAATTTTCTCATTCAGCTCTTTGATGTAGCCTTCAGCTGTTTGAGGACCAACGTCACGTCCGTCAAGGAATCCGTGGATATACACGTTTTTCACGCCTTCTTCTTTGGCAAGTCTCAGCAGCGCATAAAGGTGTTCAATATGGCTGTGAACCCCGCCGTCAGATAAAAGTCCGAAAACGTGAAGGTTTGTGCCGTTTTCTTTCACATGGTTCATGGCAGAAAGGAAGGTTTCGTTTTTCTCAAACTGGCCTTCGCGAATGGCCACATTTACACGTGTTAAGCTTTGATACACAACGCGGCCGGCACCAATGTTTAAGTGACCTACCTCTGAATTTCCCATTTGGCCTTCCGGAAGTCCGACTGCCTCGCCGCTTGCTGTCAGCGTTGCATGAGGGTACTGATCCCAGTAACGGTCAAAGTTTGGCTTTTTCGCGTGTGCAACCGCATTACCCTTTTCCTCATTGCGCAGGGCAAAACCGTCAAGGATAATGAGGGCGACCGGTTTTTTACTCATGCTTTCCTGCCTCCAGAAGCTGAAGGAAAGATTGTGCCTCAAGGCTCGCTCCGCCGACTAATGCTCCGTCGATATCTGATTCAGCCATGTATTCTTTGATGTTTCCCGGCTTTACGCTGCCGCCGTATTGAATGCGGATTGCTTCTGCCGCTTCGCTTCCGAATTTGTCAGCCAGTACAGAACGGATGTGAGAGCATACGTCATTAGCATCTTTAGCAGATGAAGACTTGCCCGTTCCGATTGCCCAGATTGGCTCATAAGCGATGACAACCTGCTTTAATTGCTCGTCAGTTAAACCTGCAAGAGCTTTTGTTACTTGATCAGCAACAAGGTCGTTTGTTTTTCCTGCTTCACGCTCTTCAAGTGTTTCGCCGCAGCAGACGATTGGAGTCAAACCGTGCTTGAAAGCAGCGGCTGTTTTCTTGTTGACAGATTCGTCCGTCTCAGCAAACATTTCGCGTCTCTCAGAGTGGCCGAGGATGACGTATGATACGCCAAGGTCTTTAAGAGCTTCAGGGCTTGTTTCGCCTGTGAATGCTCCGCTTTCCTCAAAATGCATGTTTTGAGCACCGATTTTTACATCTGTGCCTTTTACAGCTTCTACAAGGCGGTCCAAGAAAAGAGCAGGAGCACATACAACTGCATCCACTTTCTCAGCAGAAGGCACAAGACCTTTTACTTCTTCGATGAAAGCTGCTGCTTCGCCCATGACTTTGTTCATTTTCCAGTTACCTGCAATAATTGGCTTTCTCATTGTGTACACCATCCTAACTTAACAAGAATTATTTATCGTTTAATGCGACGACTCCAGGAAGTTCTTTGCCTTCCATGAATTCAAGTGAAGCTCCGCCGCCTGTTGAGATGTGATCCATTTTGTCAGCTAAGTTGAACTTCGCTGCTGCCGCTGCAGAATCTCCGCCTCCGATGACTGAGTATGTATTCTCAGCTTCTGACAGCGCTACTGCCACCGCTTTTGTACCTTCAGCAAATGCATCAAGTTCAAAAACGCCAAGAGGGCCGTTCCAGATAACAAGCTTAGAGTTTTTAATCACATCAGCATAAACTTCGCGTGATTTTGGTCCGGCATCAAGGCCTTCCCAGTCGCTTGGAATGCTGTCGATTGGAACGATTTTGATGTTTGCATCGTTAGAGAAATCATCTGCAACCACAACATCAACCGGCATGTAGAAGTTTACGCCGTTCTTTTTCGCTTTTTCCATGAACGTTTTAGCAAGGTCAATCTTATCTTCTTCAAGAAGGGATTTTCCTACTTCATGTCCAAGTGCTTTGATGAACGTGTAAGCAAGTCCGCCGCCAATGATCAGGTTGTCTACTTTATCTAAAAGGTGGTCAATGACACCAATTTTATCTTTTACTTTTGCTCCGCCAATGATAGCTGTGAACGGACGCTCAGGGTTGGAAAGGGCTTTTCCAAGTACTTCGAGTTCTTTTTCCATAAGGAATCCTGCAACTGCCGGAATGTGCTCAGCGATGCCTGCAGTAGATGCATGTGCACGGTGTGCTGCTCCGAATGCGTCATTTACATAAACATCGGCAAGCTCTGCAAATGCTTTTGCAAGTTCAGGGTCGTTTTTCTCTTCGCCAGCGTAGAAACGGACGTTTTCAAGAAGAAGCACGTCGCCTTCCTGCATGTCTGAAATTTTCGCTTTTACAGCGTCGCCGTAAGCTTCGTCAGCTTTTGCAACATTTTTACCAAGCAATTCTTGAAGACGCTCTGCAACTGCATTTAAACGAAGCTCCTCAACAACCTGGCCTTTTGGACGGCCCAGATGGCTTGCTAAAAGAACCTTTGCACCTTGCTCTGTTAAGTGCTGAATGGTTGGTAAAGCTGCGTTAATGCGTGTGTCATCTGTTACTTTGCCGTCTTTCATCGGCACGTTGAAGTCTACACGGCAGAAAACCACTTTGCCTTTTACATCGATGTCTCTTACTGACTTTTTGTTCATCTTCAGGAATTCCTCCTTTTATTGGAAATACAAAACAAAAGGGAGGGGGCTGTATTCCCCTTCCCCTTTGCACTCATTATATCGTTAGTTTTCGGTTAAAACCAAACTTCGTGCGACTTAAGAATTAAAGTCCTTTAGAAGCGATGTAGTCTACAAGGTCAACTACGCGGTTAGAGTAGCCTGACTCGTTGTCATACCAAGAGATAACTTTAACCATGCTGTCTTCCATAACCATTGTAGAAAGAGCATCGATTGTTGAAGAAGCTGGGTCGCCATTGTAGTCGCCTGATACTAGAGGCTCTTCGCTGTAGTTAAGGATTCCTTTAAGGTCGCCTTCAGCAGCTTCTTTGAATGCAGCATTTACTTCTTCAGCTGTTACGTTTGTGTTAAGCTCAGCAACAAGGTCAACTAGAGAAACGTTTGGAGTTGGAACACGCATAGCTCCGCCGTTCAATTTGCCTTTTAGCTCAGGCAATACTAGAGATACTGCTTTCGCTGCACCAGTTGAAGTAGGGATGATGTTTTCAGCAGCAGCACGTGCACGACGGTAGTCTTTGTGCGGAAGATCAAGAATTTGCTGATCGTTTGTGTATGAGTGAACAGTTGTCATCATACCGCGCTTGATGCCGAATTTGTCGTTAAGAACTTTAGCGAATGGCGCCAGGCAGTTCGTAGTACAAGATGCATTTGAGATAACATCGTGGCTTGCAGCGTCATATTTGTCATGGTTAACACCCATAACGATTGTGATGTCTTCATCTGTTGCAGGAGCAGAGATGATAACTTTTTTAGCGCCAGCTTCTAAGTGCTTAGCAGCGTCTGCACGCTTAGTGAAGAAACCAGTTGATTCAACAACAACTTCTACTCCGCGCTCGCCCCAAGAAAGTTTAGCAGGGTCGCGCTCTGCTGATACTTGGATTGTTTTGCCGTCAACAACAAGGTTGTTTCCGTCTACTTTCACGTCAGCATCCAGTCTGCCATGAATTGAGTCATATTTTAAAAGGTGAGCAAGCATGTTAGCGTCTGTAAGGTCGTTAACTGCTACAACGTCCACGTTAGGATTTTTAAGTGCTGCACGGAATACGTTACGTCCGATACGTCCAAAACCGTTAATACCAATTTTTACTGCCATGTTGAAATTTCCTCCTTTAAATAAGTGAGAGATTTTTTTGTGTAACTATATAATTAGGGATGAATATCCCTTATTAACTCTTTTGCGGCACCTTCATCCGTTATCAGGATGGAACCCTGTGCCTGCTTCAGATAAGCCTGGATGGCTCCGGCTTTTGAAGCGCCGCCCGCTACTGCGATGACGTTTTGAATCTTCTCAAGGTCACTCAGCTGCATGCCGACAGTCTGCACTTTGTGGACAACTTCCCCCTCCTGGTTGAAGTAGTATCCGAATGCTTCTGCGACAGCTTCGCCCTGCTCAATCTTTATGTAATCTTCAGGCAGCGTTTTACGGCGTTCCGCCATTGTCTTAGCGTCTCCTATTCCGTGAACGACCATACTTGAAGATTTAATGAGCGAAAGCAGTTCTTTTATAGAAGGCTCTTCTGTAATAGAAAGATACGCTTCCTTGCTGAGCTGGTCCGGAACGTGGAGCAGACGGTAGTTGCCCATTGCCCGTTCGGCCATTTTTGCACAGATCGTGTTTGCCTGGTTTTCTACATTTTCACCAAGGCCTCCCCGCGCAGGCACATATAGCTGCTCGCGGTTTTTGCTGTCAGGCGTCATCATTTCTGCGACGGCTGCAATCGTTGTTCCTCCAGTGACAGCGACGATATTTTTCCCGGTAAGACGTTCCTTTATGCATGAGACGCAAGCTCTTCCCATTTCTTTTTTCACCCATGAGAATTGATCGCTGTCTCCAGAAACGACAATAACCTTTTTCAGATTTAAACGTTCCTTTAATGTATTTTCCAAAAACGTTAAACCTAAAACATCTTTCATCGCTTCTTCCAGAACGTTCAGCAGGTGCGATCCTTCTTTTGTCAGCGTCATTCCGGCCGGGAAAATCTCTATCAGGTTCTGATCTTTCAGAAACTGAACTTCTCCCCTGAGAATCCGCTCGCTTATGCCGAGGCTCGATGAAAGGCTTCTTCTGCCGATCGGCTGCATCAGTCTTATGTACTGAAGGATCTGATATCGCTTTTGCATAACAAGAAGCAGATCAGGCAATAATTTTTTTTGGACTTCAATCAGTGATCTCATCGTATTAATTCCTTTCAAATAAGAAATGTGCCTTGATGCACGAATCGGCGCATCTAATTCCGGCTGACCTTTTTAACGAAATTTCTTATTTACTAAGAATCGCGGGACTTCATTTGTCCCTATATGACGTATTGTGTCCCACTGTCCGCAAAAAAAATCATCCCTGCTTCAATTCATATTCTAGCAGGGTGAATTCGCTTATTCAACTATTGTTTCTTGCTTTTTTTCAAGTAACCGCTTTCTTATTAATTCTTTTCTGATACGGCCGTATCCGATGATTTTTCCGTCACATTCTGCCACCGGTATCATGAGCTGATACTTTTCGAGCAGACCATCGTCTGAGTGAATATCGATTACCTGTATGTCCAGGTCCAAATCCGCTTTCAGCCCGTTTAATTCCTCGATGGCCTCCTCACAAAGAGGACAGCCTTCTCTTGAGTACACATTTAAAATCATTCCAACACATCCTAATATCGTTTTCTTGCAGATGAAGATGCAATGCCAAGCTGATCTCTGTACTTGGCTACAGTCCGTCTTGAAACTTCGATTCCGTGTTCCTGTGAGAGTGTGTCTGCAATTCGCTGGTCAGAAAGCGGAGACAGTTTATTTTCGCTCTCGATCATCTTTTGGATGAGTGATTTTACAGCCGATGACGTAATGTCCTGAGAAGTCTGCTCAAGGCCATTTGAGAAGAAAAACTTCAGTTCATACAGACCATGCGGTGTCTGTACGTATTTCTCCCTGACCGTACGGCTCACCGTTGACTCATGCACATCGATCACATCCGCTACGGCTTTTAGTGTCAGCGGTTTCAAAAAGTGCCCGCCTTTTTCAAAGAAGTCCGTCTGTCTTCTGAGAATTTCATGCATCACTTTAAGCATGGTCGCTTTCCGCTGATTCAATGTTTTCATCAGCCATTTGCACTGATTGAGTTTAGACGAAAGATACTGCTTCACATCCGCATCATCAGTGGATGAAAAGGCAGCTTCATACGAAGAATTCACCCCGATTTTTGGTGAACTCCCTTCATTATACATCACTTGCCACTCACCGCTTACTTTCTTTACGATCAGCTCCGGCACAATGTAGCTGTCATGGGCATGATGAAAAGCAAGACCTGGACGGGGATGCAGCTTTTGGATAAAGTCCTGCACACTTTGTATCTCTCTCAATTCCAGTTTCGTTTTTTTTGCAAGCTCTTTCCATGACTTTTCTGCAAAAAGATAGAAATAATCGCGGATAATCAGCTCTGCTGTCTGATTGCGCTCAGGCAGCCGCAGCAGCTGAAGGTAGATGCACTCCTGCAGGTTTCTGGCTCCCACACCTGCAGGATCAAGCTTTTGAAGATTTTCAAGCTGTATCTGCAGTTCATCTTCGCTGATGCTGAATCTTTCTGCCAGCACCTGCAGATCTTCTTCTATATACCCGTTTGGATCCAGGGCATGAATCAGAATGTGCAGCGCTTTTTTCTCCTTAGGCTGCATTTTCATGCCAAGCAGCTGAGATTCCAGGTGCTGCTGCAGAGTCGCCGTCCTGCTCGCTGCATTTTCAAGCAAGTCTCCTTTTTTTGAGGCATTTGCCGTTTTGAGGGCTGAGGTATGATACAATACGCCTGAATCAGGCTTGTCTTTCACATCGATGAGGGGATTTTCAAGGGTAAGGTCCTCTATGTAGGACGCGAGTTCCATAGAAGAGTACTGTAGGAGAGTAATCGCTTGCTTTAGTTCCTGTGTCATATTCAGTTTTAAGGACTGCTCTTGAAATAAACCTGCTTTCATATCCATAGATCGTTCCCCCTGCTGTTCATTTTACACGAAAACGGTCCGTCATTGAATGGAAGAAACTTCAAAGGAGAGATCAATTTGAGCGAATTATTTTCAGTTCCCTATTTTGTACAGAATTTCAAAGAACATCTTAGACACAACGAGAACCAGATTCCTGAGCTTGATGCAATGAACCGGTATTACCGGTCGGTTGTTTCCACTCTTGTACAAGATCAGCTGACCAAAAATTCGGTTGTGCTGAAACGGATTCAAAATCTTGATGAGGCGTACAATAAGGTGAAAGCCACCTTGAAATAATTACCTGTTCACAAAATACGGATGATGATTTATCATTGGTTATGTTGAGTCGCCAAGCGCGGCAATAAACACTTCTTGTCCAGTGCGGCTTACTGGACTGCTTACATAGTATTCACATTCCATTAAAACATGCCCCGCCGGGAATTCCCGGCGGGGCTTTTTTTCCTTATTTTCAGCGGAACAGCCGTGCCCAGGTTGCAGGTCCGACAATTCCGTCAACCTTAAGCCCTTCTTTTCTCTGAAAATCCCTTACTGCCTGTGCTGTGACAGGGCCATAGACCGAATCAGCAGGAACACCAAGTTTCCTTTGGATTTCTCCAATATTGGATCCTCTCATGTACGGAGTCTTCAGTCTGTAAAGAGTCCCCGGAAACGGCTTTGGACGCCTTGGTTTCGCTCTGTTCAGCCTGCTGAACGTTTCCGGTCCGACAATCCCGTCAACGAGGATGCGCTGCTCCTGCTGAAATTGCCTCACCGCAGCCTCTGTTTCAGCTCCAAACGTTCCGTCTGCCCCGAATCTCGGAAGTGAGTATCCAAGGGAAATCAGCTTTTTCTGCAAAAATTGCACATCCGATCCCGAATCCCCGCTTCTCAGCACAGTCGTATCAATTTCACTGCCTGTTTCACGCTCGGGCGGCTGGACTCTGATCGGCGGAGACGTGCTGCTGTCCCACGCATTGTAATAGGCACGGACATCCCTTAAAAACTGCGCGAACGTTACTCCGTTCGGTACAAGCCAGCTTTCAGGGTCTGAGCGCCTGCGAGGGTCAAGCGTACTGTGTGCGACAATTTTAGTCGAAGGATCGAGATCAAACCTGCGGCAAAGGTACGCATGGTACCAGACATACCTGTCATATGCCTCACGAAAAACGCCCGTGCGGCAGAGTTCCACTCCAATTGCCGCATCATTTGCATCAGCCCCGAAGAGCCGGTTGTCCTCAGGATTTGTATATAAATTATGATAGGCTTTTTCATTCAGAGGAATAATCTCAAGAATTTTTCCATCATCTATAAATGTGTGGGCAGACGCACTCGGCTGAGAGTTATTAAAATAGGAAAAATGATCATCAGCATCTGCAGAGTTGTTAGCGGTCTCATGTGCAACAATGAAGAGCGGGCCGGTCAGACCTGTTCCCGGTCTCGAATTTCCAATTCGAATATAGCGCTGCTCGATCTGATATTTATCCGAAACACTCACTTTTATCACTCCTTTATATAGTAGATGATAGAGTGAGGAGTTTTGGAAAGGCACTTACCCTGATGCATGAGCCTGTTTCCTTGAAAGTCTAGCAGTTTCGACTGATCGTTCTTTTAAAAAATGAAAAAGAGCTGCTTCCCTAAGGAAACAGCTCTCTATCATTTAGACGCGCTCGAGAGGATTCGAACCTCCGACAGACGTGGTACCGGAAACCACCGCTCTATCCAACTGAGCTACGAGCGCACGTATTGGCCAGTAGCGCTATTATACGACAAAACCTTTGCCTGTTTCAAGCGTTATTTTTCTTTGTGTCCAGAAAGCGCTATATTTTATGCACTTCCAAAATATACAGGCGGGCAGATTCTATTGTATGATTAGAAATACAGGCTTTACAACAGCGGCAGAACGGGTAAAGGGTTTATAAAAGCAACAGCAGAATAAAGGAGATAAAACATAATGACAGACCGCTATTCAATAAATGTAAACGGTTCTTCCTTTGATTGGGATTTATCACAGGCAGCCTACCAATTTGAAGGAGATGAAGTCGTATTATTCTGGATCAATACGGCATTTAAAACATTTCTTGATTCAATTGAAGAAATTTCCGGGGAACAAGCAGCAAGAGTGGTACTTGAAACGGCAGGGTACCGTACAGGAGAAATTGTCAGCGACTTTTATAAGCGATCCATCGGAAAAACAGAGGATATCTTAAAGAGCCTGCCGAATACATATGTTACAGCCGGCTGGGGTAAAACCGCGATCGATGTTCTGTCCTATGACGACTGCAGAGCTGTAGTGAGGATCGAAAATGGCTGGGAGTATAAGGTGAACAAAGCTCAGGGCAAGACGGTGGAGGGTTCGTTCCTGGCCGGTCACTGGGCCGGCGTCCTAAGCGGACTGTTCGGGAAAACCGTCTGGTACAGAGTGGTGAAAAGCCAGACAAGCGGAGATCCGTATTCAGAATTTGAATTTTCGCCTTCCGGAATCACTCCCCAGCGAAATATCCGCTCACTGATTCAGGAGCAGGAAAGGGCTGACATGATTGCACTGGAACAAAGTGTTGCTAAGCGGACAGCCGATCTTGTTGATTTGGTAAAGGAAATTTCTTCACCAATCATCCCAGTTCTTGACAACATCATCGTCCTTGCGATGATCGGAAGATACGACGAAGCGAGAGCTGAGGAGCTTTTAACAAAAACGCTCTCTAACCTGCCCGAGTATAAAGCGAGGTTTCTTATTCTTGATCTGACAGCTATTTCACAAGTGGACGAGTTTACAATCGACTTGCTTCAAAAGCTTGTTCAGGCTTCTGCGCTTCTTGGAACTTCATGCATTCTAGTGGGCATTTCACCCGAACTCAGCATGAAAATCGTCAGCTCGCGGTATCAGATGCAGAACATTCCATGCCTCTCTACGCTTAAACACGGCATTCACTACGCCCTGGCACAGGAAGGACTGCATATCTCAAAAAAATAGCTCCTTCTTCTCCAATCGTTTGAAAAAAAGAAAAATTGGGTAACATGGTTACAGTTACTAGCTCTGACATATACATAAGAGGTGCCTTAAAGATGCTCAGGCGGCAGCGTTTCGTTTGACCTTTATTGACCTTAGTTGTATGATGAGAGTACATAAATTTACCTTTACTTTAAAGGAGGAAATACGATGAATTTAATTCCTACAGTTATTGAACAGACAAACCGCGGTGAACGTGCATATGATATTTACTCACGTCTTTTAAAAGACCGCATCATCATGCTTGGAAGCGGAATTGATGATAACGTTGCAAACTCAATCGTTTCTCAGCTTTTATTCTTAGAAGCAGAAGATCCGGAAAAAGACATTTCCATCTACATCAACAGCCCTGGCGGATCCATCACTGCCGGTATGGCCATTTACGATACAATGCAGTTCATCAAGCCGCAAGTATCAACAATCTGCATCGGTATGGCAGCTTCTATGGGAGCATTCCTTCTTGCAGCAGGCGCCAAAGGCAAACGTTATGCCCTTCCAAACTCTGAAGTCATGATTCATCAGCCTCTTGGAGGAGCGCAAGGCCAGGCTACGGAAATTGAGATTGCTGCAAAACGCATCCTTTTCCTTCGCGACAAGCTTAATCAAATCCTTGCAGACCGCACAGGCCAGCCGATTGAAGTCATCGCGCGCGACACAGACCGCGACAACTTCATGACAGCAGAGCGTGCACTTGAGTACGGCCTGATTGACAAAGTCATGGACCGCAATACGTTAGCAGACAAAAAATAAAAAGTGCAAAAAGAACGGCATTGTGCCGTTCTTTTTTATTTGGATTTTAGAGCCAAACGAACGCTGGATACCTCTTTTTCCAGCAAGATCTTGGCCATTTGTCAGTTGATTTGGTGCACTGGACTTGGTCGAATAGCTAAAACAGGTACCTGCGCAGTCCTGATTAACAGAGCTCAGTGTGTTACTTCCAAAAATGAGTGGAATACAACCAACTTCGCGCATTTTACAACCAACTTTGATTGCGTATCTACCAACTCTTTCTAATTTACTACCAGCTCCCCATACAGGCGCAAACTACCTCTTTTACTAGTAAGATCTTGGCCATTTAGCAGTTGATTTAGTGCTCTTTAATTGGTCAGGTAACTAAATCAGGCACCTGCGCAGTCCCGATTCATAAAAATAGTTGCATTACATCCAACAATGAGTGCAATACTTCCAACTATGAGCATTTTACAACCAACTTTGTTTGCGTATCTACCAACTTTCCCTAATTTACGACCAACTTCCCATACAGGCGCAAACTACCTCTTTTTCTAGCAAGTTCTTGGCCATTCGGCAGTTGATTTGCTGCACTGTGCTTGATCAGGCAGATAAATCAGGCACCTGCCCAGTCCCGATTCATAAAAATAGTTGCATTACATCCAACAATGAGTGCAATACTTCCAACTATGAGCATTTTACAACCAACTTTGTTTGCGTATCTACCAACTTTCCCTAATTTACGACCAACTTCCCATACAGGCGCAAACTACCTTTTTTCTAGCATGCCTCTCGAGCATTTTCCAGTTGATTTGCTGCACCGGACCATTACAGTCACCTGCCGGTAAACTTGCGCCATAAAAAAAACGGCCCAATGGCCGTTTTTAAGCTTCCTGCTTTACGTATTCCGTTAAAACTTCAAGTGCTTCGTTTTCGTCGTGGCCTTCTGCAATCAGTGTGACGGTTGATCCTGAGCTGATGGCAAGGCTCATGAGCCCCATGATGCTTTTTGCGTTAACCTTTTTTCCATCCTTCTCAAGGAAGATATCTGATGCGTACCTGTTGGCCTCTTGTACAAATAACGCTGCGGGACGTGCTTGTAAGCCTGTTTTCAAACGAACTTCGACCTGTTTTTGAGCCATGTAAATCCCCTCTGCTTTCCCCTTTTTATTTGATTGTTACCGGCTGGCCGTTTCTAAGCTGTTCTGCAATTTCGTCCAATTTTCTCAGGCGATGGTTTATGCCTGATTTGCTGATTTTGCCGCTCGATACCATTTCTCCGAGCTCTTTCAGCGTGACATCCTGATACTCTACCCGCAGTCTTGCAATTTCGCTTAATTTATCAGGCAGAGCTTCAAGACCCATTTTTTCATCAATGTATTTAATATTTTCAACCTGGCGGATCGCAGCGCCAATTGTTTTATTTAAGTTAGCGGTTTCACAATTGACGAGCCTGTTTACGGAGTTTCTCATATCTCTCACGATGCGTACATCCTCAAAGCGCAGCAGCGCCTGATGGCCTCCAATGATACTTAACAACTCGGAGATTTTTTCCGCTTCCTTGAGATAAGTGATATACCCCTTTTTCCGCTCAAGTGTTTTGCTGTTCAGGTTAAAAACATTCATCAGCTCGCACAGTGCATCATTATGTTCTTTGTACAGAGAGAAAATTTCCAGATGGTATGAGGATGTTTCAGGATTATTCACTGAACCTCCTGCAAGGAATGCCCCTCTGATATACGATCTTCTGCAGCACTTCTTTTTAACGAGATCTTCGGAAATGCTTCTAATAAAGGTGAAATTCTCCCCAAGGATGCTTAAATCCTCCAAAATTTCACGGGCTTTCTCTATCAGCCGAACGATATAGACATTATTCTTTTTCAAACGCATTTTTTTCCGGACAAGCAGTTCAACAGAAACGTCATACTGCTTTTTTAAGAGAGTATAAATTCTTCTGGCTATTGCTGCATTTTCAGTCTGAATATCTAGAATCAATTTTCGATTCGAAAAAGAAAGAGAGCCATTCATCCGGATGAGTGCAGACAGTTCTGCTTTTAAACAACATGGTTTAAGTTCTATGTTAGTCAGTTCTTTTTTTGTTTCAGAAGCAAAAGACATCGTTCTGCACCCTCCAATCAGTATGAATGCATTCGTTTGCACTCTTTATTTTTTTGCCGTTTTCCGCGGATTGTTCTGCAGGCTCCGCGGAGTGCCGAAATCTATTAAGTAATCATCTCATACAGGAGCTTTGCTACCTTTACGGTGTCATGCCGAATGACGTTATTTTCATAGGAGACAATCTTATCGTGGACAATTTCAAGACCCAGTTCACGGAGTGCCTCTATATCATAGTTTACCGGTTTTGCCAGTTCTTCTGCATATAATGCTTTCATCATATCAGGAATCACTTCATCATTCACTAAAATTGTATCGATGAACTTGCATTTCATATGGTCGTTGAGTGCTCTAACATGATCAGATGCTGTGTAGTCAAGGGTTTCGCCGGCCTGTGTCATCACATTGCAGATGTACACTTTTTTGGCTTTCGCCTTGCATACTTCATCACCGAGTTTGGGCACGAGCAGATTCGGCAGTATGCTTGTATAAAGACTTCCCGGTCCTATAAGAATCAGGTCTGCCTTTCGGATGACGTCAATTGCTTCCTCGAGGGGCTCGATCGTTTCGGGTGAAAGAAAGACCCGTTTGATCTTTTTCCCTGAGTAAGGAATTTTAGATTCTCCGGAGACAATGGTGCCATCTTCCATCTCTGCATGAAGCACAACGCTTTTGTTTGCAGCCGGAAGGACTTTTCCCCGGACATTCAGCACTTTGCTCATCTCGGTGACCGCGTGGAAGAAATCTCCCGTGATGTTCGTCATGGCGGCAAGAATCAGGTTCCCAAGAGAGTGCCCTGTCAGACTGTTGCCTTTATTGAAGCGGTGCTGAAACAAATTTTCAACAAGGGGTTCCACATCTGAGAGCGCAGCTAACACATTGCGTATGTCACCCGGCGGCGGAATACTCAGTTCATCGCGGAGCCGGCCAGAGCTTCCGCCGTCATCTGCTACAGTCACAATCGCTGTAATATCCACAGGGTATACCTTTAAGCCCCGCAGAAGGACAGATAAACCGGTTCCTCCGCCGATTATAACAACATTTGGCCGATTAGAAGGAGCTGTCATTAATGACGGCTTCTGCGCTCAATATCACGGTGTGATACGTGCGTCTGGTAATCGTTTTTGTAATGCTTCGCAATGTGTTCCGCCAATGTGACCGAACGGTGCTGTCCGCCTGTGCACCCGATCGCAATAACAAGCTGGCTCTTGCCTTCCCGCTTGTAGTAAGGCAGCATGAACGTCAGCAGATCAAGCACTTTTTCAAGGAACTTCTGCGTTTCCGTCCACTTAAGGACATAAGAGGAGACTTCCTCTTCAAGTCCTGTTTTTGGCCTCATATGGTCGATATAGTGAGGATTCGGGAGGAATCTGACATCAAAAACCAGATCCGCATCAATCGGAACCCCGTATTTAAAACCAAATGAAAGCACATTGACCGAGAAGGTATGCTCGGCATCTTCCGCAAACTGCTTCAGAATTTTTTCTCTGAGTTCGCGAGGCTTCAGTTCTGATGTATCAAAAATAAGCTGTGCACGGCCTTTCAGCTCCTCAAGCAGCTCCCGCTCATTTTTGATGCCTTCAAGCGGCAGACCTGTCGTTGCAAGCGGATGGGATCTCCGTGTCTCCTTGTAGCGTGTCACAAGAGTTGCATCCTTTGCATCTAGGAACAGGATCTGCGGGCTGATCCAGGTTGTCTCAGCTATATCATCAAGCGCCTGAAACAGGCTTTCGAAAAACTCTCTTCCCCTAAGGTCCATTACAAGGGCAACCTTGTTCATCTTTGATCCCGATTCTTTCATCAGTTCAAGGAATTTAGGCAGCAGCGTCGGCGGAAGGTTATCCACGCAGAAATAGCCAAGATCTTCAAAGCTCTGAATCGCCACTGTTTTTCCAGCTCCGGACATGCCTGTAATAATGACCATCTTGATGTCCTGAACACTGCCTGTACTCATTTTGATTGCCTCCTCTCACATTCTCGTTACGTGTATATTGGTATGTCTGAGCAGACTACTGCGGATCCAGGCGGTAGGCAAGCAGCTCAAAATCAGGAGTATATGTGAATGTGCCGTAGATCAAGCCTGCCCCCTTCATCATGAATTCAAGAATATGATGATCTCCCGGAGCCATTGGAAGCTCTGTGACTTCTTCAAGTGAATGCCACTTCAGCTTTCCTTCTTCGGACTGGTCCACATTTTCGCCTGTAAATTCAGTAGCGAAAAACGTAAACATCATCCATTCGGAAACAATTTCATTTCCTTCTTTAATAATAAAGGTAAAGATGCCTTTGATTTTTGGGTTTTTTAAATATATGCCTGTTTCTTCGCGATATTCCCGTATGACAGTGTCTTTAATTGATTCACCCTGCTCCATCTTTCCGCCGGGTGCCACCCACCATCCTCTTCTCGGTTTTTGCAGGAGAAGAATTTTATCGTCCTGTACTAATACGCAATTCGTCACTCTTTGCAAAACTCTTCACCTCTGGATTTAATCGGCAGGCCGTCATTGTTTTTCTTCCTTTTTATTATACTATTTTGCGCACAGCCTCACAATGAACGGGGGCTTGCGGCACGATTTTTATTTTCTTGTTTTCTGCTGGAAACAGCACTTAAGTATATATACGGCATGTACGAAGGAATGTTTCAGTTTTT
Organism: Bacillus sp. FSL H8-0547; assembly: GCA_038002745.1. Classification (NCBI taxonomy): domain Bacteria; kingdom Bacillati; phylum Bacillota; class Bacilli; order Caryophanales; family Bacillaceae; genus Bacillus; species Bacillus sp. FSL H8-0547. The sequence goes on along the minus strand of JBBODD010000001.1, from coordinate 2,267,282 downwards.
TGGACAAAAAAAAGGAGTACGGGAAAGGGCGCCCGTACTCAAAAAATATTTATAAAAGGGGGTCAATTACTATTTATATAGTACCCCATTATTATTTCAGTGGTGTTACAGGAGAGTTAAAACAGAGTTACGTTTTTATGAACTTGTTTAAAGCTTTAAAGGGATTAGTTTGCCGCTTTAATTTTTTCCATCAGTTCTTCTACGTAATGCTGTACACTCTGTGCGGCAATAGAACCGTCGCCTGTTGCTGTAACAATTTGGCGAAGGGATTTTTCACGGATATCTCCTGCTGCGAAAATACCCGGCACCTTCGTTTCCATGCGGTCGTTTGTTTCAATATAGCCCTCTTCGTTTGTAATGCCGATTGACTGGAACGGTTTAGAAAGCGGCAGCATGCCGATGTAGATGAACACGCCGTCTGTTTTCATGACTGTTTCTTCGCCGGTTTGCGTATTCACAAGAGTGGCACTTCCTACCTTGCCGTCTTTTTCGTTGATTTCTTTCACCGTGTGGTTCCAGATAAAATCAACCTTTTCGTTATCAAACGCGCGCTGCTGCAGAATCTTCTGAGCGCGGAGCTCATCACGTCTGTGGACGATTGTTACTTTAGATGCGAAGCGTGTTAAGTACACACCTTCCTCAACCGCAGAGTCACCTCCGCCGATGACAATCAGCTCTTTGTTTTTGAAGAATGCGCCGTCGCATACTGCACAGTAGGAAACGCCGCGTCCGCCAAGCTCTTTTTCGCCCGGAACGCCGATTTTTTTGTATTCGGCACCTGTTGAGATAATGACGGCACGCGTTTTGTACTGCTTGCTTCCGGCAACAACGGTTTTGTATTCTTCGCCGTCGATGATTTCTTTAATGTCCCCGTAAGCATATTCGGCACCGAATTTCTTCGCATGATCAAACATCTTCGTTGACAGATCAGGTCCGAGAATATGGTCAAAGCCCGGATAGTTTTCCACATCTTCCGTATTGGCCATCTGGCCGCCTGGCACGCCGCGCTCAATCATCAATGTTGAAAGGTTTGCCCTTGACGTATATACAGCTGCTGTCATTCCGGCAGGTCCAGCACCGGCAATAATGACATCATAGATTTTTTCTTCAGACATCGTTCAATCACTCCTTGGGTTCGCACAAATAGTTCGTATACGGGATGCTTCTCCCATACTCCTATCCTATAAAAGATAAGGATTTCATGCCATTTATTTGCTCACGACCAGAGGTTCCGGATGTAAGCTGAATATTTGGACAGGGTTTTGCCGGATATGGAGTATTGTTTAGCCGTTTCCGTCTGTGTCACTTTATAGCCGTTTTCCTTCTTCCATACATACTCAAGTGCTCCTGCCCATGCAAGATGGTTGCTTAAAGGCAGCTCTTCACGTTTTGCTTTCAGAGCCGTCTTAAAGAAGAACAAGTAAAGTCCTTCATTCAGACCCTTGTTGTTTTTGAAGAGAACCTGTGCTGCTTGGTAGGTGAATCTGGATTTCTCAGACACGCTTTTTTTGATCTCCCCATTAACATGCGCAATTGCGAGATCCATAAACTCTCTTTCGAATGCAGACTGGGGAATTTTTGATGTTTTAAAAACCTGAATTTGATCGAGCTGATTCGTTTCAGCTGCTAAAAAAATGGCCAGCAGACGCTCTTCAATCGGCATGGTCATCGGCCGCTCCACTGATTTTTTCTCTTTAGCCCACGGCTCTGATCCCTCTTTTTCGGGATTCATCTCAAGAACGCGGTCAAAGCAGTTTCTGGCAAACTGTTCTCTTCCAGTAAAATAAGCGGAATAAGAAAGCCAGTAGTAAAACGTTTCGTCACCGTCAAATCCCTGTCTGTAGATTGCCTTCAGCCATTTATAAGCAAGCTCGTACTGTCCGACAAGAGCAAATGTCGCACCAAGCTTATATCTGTGTTCAAACAGAATCGGGTGGATTCTCCCCATGCGCTGCGCGAGTTCTTCCACTTTGTCATCCTGGCGCTCATAATAATAAAACACCATCAAGTTGCACAATGCATGAAGGTTGCCGGGATTTTTATCCAGCACCATATCAAGGTGTTCTTTCGCCCGATCGACATCTCCCATGTAAAAATAGGCCAGGGATAAGTTGTTGTAGGCAGACCAGAACTCAGGAAAGTCTGCCGTAATTTCCTTCAGAAGCACAATGGCTTCTTCAAGCTTTCCGTTCTCAAGAAGGGATTTTGCTGCATCCTGCTTCACGATCAGTTCGTCAGAATCAGAAAACAGATCTTCCTCATCCGCGCTTTCAATTGTCAAAAGCTCCAGAAGATCCTCCGTTTCTTCGATAAATTCGCCGTCCGGCTCCTTAGACTGGTATTCTGTCGCACATTTATAGGCTTCATGAAAAAGACCCAGATGCGCGTAATTATTGGCCATAAAGTAATGGCACTCTGATAACCCGCTATCAAGGTTTTTTAGAATATATGTTAAAAGCTCGTTTGATTGCTGATATTTTCCAAGTTCGGTATAGATGGCTGCAAGCTGGCTGAGCATCACGATATGATCAGGCTCAAGCTTTATGGCACGCTCAATCCACTTGCCCGCTCTTAATACGTCTCGCTCCCGATAGGCTTTCATGCCCTTACGGTAAAAGTACTGTCCGTCTTGGAAGAAAGGGACAATCTGCGCTTTCTGTTCACTGTTGGTTGATTGTTTACCCACTGAAATCCTCCATTTCTTTACTTCTGCCGTAGGTTAGTATACCACACTGGGGAAGTACAACAATAGCAGGTGGCAAAAATTAAAAGCTCTTGTTCTATCATGGTCAAAAGAACAGCGGGGCAAACAATTTGCAAGCAGAACAGGATAATCCGCTTGTACCTTTTTTCCCGCAGGATTGCAGAGAACTCAACAGGTCACTCACAACAAAAAAAGCCCCAAAATAAAGGGCTTTACTTTGAAGCATGACGCTCTTTCAACACACTCAGAACTTCATCGAGCGGCAGCTTCTGTTCTCTGAGGAGCACCATGAGATGGAACAGCAGATCGGCTGCTTCCCATTTCAGCTCCTCCGCGTCGCGGTTTTTGGCGGCAATGATGACTTCAGATGCTTCCTCGCCGACTTTTTTGAGGATTTTGTCTACTCCCTCTGTGAAAAGGTAGGTTGTATAGGAGCCCTCAGGCATTTCAGCTTCACGCTCTGCAATCAGCTTTTCAAGAGTGCTCAGGATGTTAAAGCGGTCGGGACCTGATTCCTGCGCCTTGCCGAACAGCGTTTCGGAAAAACAGGAATAGGCGCCGGTATGACATGCAGGACCTGCAGGCTTCACTAATACAAGAAGGGCATCCTGATCACAGTCATACTTCAGCCCCTCAACCTCCTGGGTGTTGCCTGAAGTTGCCCCTTTGTTCCAGAGCTCCTGTCTTGAACGGCTGTAAAACCACGTTTGCTTCGTTTCGATTGTTTTTTGAAGAGATTCCTTATTCATATAAGCAAGTGTAAGAACTTCTTTGCTTGCTGCATCCTGTACGATGGCAGGGACTAAGCCATTTTGATCGAATTTTACGGATTCCAGGTTCATCTGACTAACACTCCCTGCGTTTTTAAGTAGTCTTTTACTTCTTTTACGGACGTTTCTTTATAGTGAAAAATAGAAGCTGCCAGTGCGGCATCCGCTTTTCCCTCTTTAAATGCATCAGCAAAGTGATCGGCATTGCCGGCACCACCGGATGCAATCACGGGAACCGTTACAGCGTCGCTTACCATCCGGTTCAGCTTCAGGTCAAACCCGCTCTTTTCTCCGTCGCTGTTCATGCTCGTAAGCAGGATTTCCCCGGCTCCTCGCTTCACTGCTTCTGTTGCCCATTCGGTTACTTCCCAGTCTGTTTTCTCTCTTCCGCCATGTGTGTACACCAAATAAGTTCCCGATTCCGCATCAAACCTTGCATCGATTGCAACGACGATGCACTGGGACCCAAAAAAGCGGGCGCCTTCTGTAATCAGCTCCGGACGCAGCACCGCCGAAGTATTGACAGACACCTTATCGGCTCCTGCACGAAGAATTCGTTTCATATCCTCTAGGGAGTTGATGCCTCCACCAACCGTAAAGGGAATCGCAAGCTGCGCGGCTACACTCTCCACAACGTCTGCCATCGTTTTTCTGCCTTCATGGGATGCAGAAATATCGAGGAATACAAGCTCGTCTGCTCCCTCTTTGTCGTAAAACTTCGCCAGTTCAACAGGATCTCCCGCGTCACGAAGACCTAAAAACTGGATGCCCTTTACGACCCTGCCGTCTTTGACATCAAGGCATGGGATAATGCGTTTTGTGATCATGCCCGCTTCACCTCTTCCAGCGCTTCCGCCAGATCAAACTGGTTTGTATAGAGCGCTTTTCCGACAATCGCTCCGGCAACGCCGTTTGCCGCGAAGGCAGCTAGAATGACGAGGTCATTCAGTGAACTGACTCCTCCTGATGCGATCACTTCTTTGCCTGTCGCTTTTGCCATTTCACACACAGCATCCACATTCGGTCCGGAAAGCATGCCGTCTGTCGCGATATCTGTGAAAATGAAGGTTTCAGCACCGGCTGCAGCAAGCTCCATTCCAAGCTCAGTCGCTTTCACAGTCGAGGTTTCCACCCAGCCTTCCGTTGAAACAAAACCGTCTTTCGCATCAATGCCGATTGCAATTTTCTCGCCGTACTTGGAGAGCATTTTTTTCACAAATTCCGGATTTGAGATAGCGGAGCTGCCAAGAATGACGCGGGAAACGCTATTTGAAAGGTAATAGTCCACATCTTCCTCAGAGCGGATCCCTCCGCCTATCTGCACCTTCACATTAAGCTTTCGTGCAACTTCAATCACATGATTGTCATTCACACGCCTGCCTGCTTTTGCACCGTCAAGGTCCACCATGTGAATCCACTCGGCTCCTTTTTCAGCAAATACTTTCGCCATTTCAAAAGGAGAATCGCCATACACCGTTTCCTTTGCGTAATCTCCCTGTATGAGACGGACACATTTGCCTCCCCTCATATCAATGGCGGGATAGATGATAAATTCACTCATGGTTTCACCTTCTCTTCAACAATTTTAACAAAGTTCCTCAGAATGCCGATTCCAGTATGACTGCTCTTTTCAGGGTGGAACTGTGTTCCGTAGACATTTCCTTCGCCAACCACTGCCGGTACTTCCACACCGTAGTCTGCGGCTGCAATCACTGTGGCATCAGCTTCTGCTTTTACGTAATAGGAGTGGACAAAATAGGAGTACCCTTCCTCAATCCCATCCAGCAATTCACTCTCTCTGTTCAGGCGAAGTCTGTTCCAGCCCATGTGAGGAACCTTCAGCTGATCTCTTTTCATGACATCTTCCGGAAAATGAACGACGGTCCCCTTCAAAAGGGAAAGTCCCTCTGTGAGGCCGTTTTCCTCGCTCGAATCAAACAGCAGCTGCATGCCAAGGCAAATGCCGAGCAGCGGTTTTTCTGCACGTGCAGCCTCTTTTATGTACGCTGCCAATCCTGTTTCGTTTAAAATGGCCATTGCGTCTTTAAATGACCCTACTCCCGGAAGAATAAGACCGGACGCCCGGTCAAGCTCTTCAGGGCTGTCAGAAATGAAATAGGAAACATTCAGGCGTTCAAGCGCCTTGCTGACGCTGTAGAGGTTCCCCATGCCATAATCTATAATCCCGATCATTTACAACATTCCCTTCGTCGACGGCACTCCTTTGATCCGCGGATCAATCGTTGATGCTTCATCAAGCGCTCTTCCCAGTGCCTTAAAAACAGCTTCAATCATATGGTGTGTGTTGCGGCCGTAATGGACAATGACGTGAAGATTGATGCGGGCTTCAAGAGCAAACTTCCATAGGAACTCATGAACAAGCTCTGTATCAAAATTGCCGACTGTCGGACTCGGAAACTCTCCCTTCAGCTCGAAGTGAGGACGGTTGCTGAGGTCCACCACAACCTGGGCGAGTGCTTCATCCATCGGAACCATCGCCTGACCGTAGCGTTTAATGCCTCTCTTATCTCCAAGAGCTTCTCTGAAGGCCTGTCCAAGACAGATGCCGATGTCTTCAGTTGTGTGATGGCCGTCAATTTCCGTGTCGCCGTTTGCTGCAACGGTCAAATTAAACTGGCCGTGTTTTGTAAAAAGGTCCAGCATGTGCGTCATAAACGGCACGCCTGTATTGAGTTCTGAGATTCCTTCTCCATCTATCGCAAGAGAAAGGGAAATATCGGTTTCATTCGTCGTTCTTTGCAGACTTGCTGTTCGTTCCATTTTGACATCCTCCTATTTTAAGCGCTCCTCAATGGCGCGTGCATGTGCTTCAAGACCTTCAAGACGGGCAAAGGCCGCAATCTTTTCCGCTGACTGCGCAAAAGCTTTTTCACTATATGAAATGATGCTCGTTTTCTTGATAAAATCATCGACAGAAAGGGGACTTGAGAACCGTGCCGTACCGTTAGTAGGCAGAACATGATTCGGGCCTGCAAAATAATCGCCGACGGGCTCAGAGCTGTACCTTCCAAGGAAAATGGCTCCCGCATGACGAATGCTGCCAACCATCTCCATCGGATTCTCTGTCAGAATCTCAAGATGCTCAGGCGCCAGTTCGTTGACAGCCGCAACTGCTTCATCAAGTGAATCCGCGACATAGATATACCCGTAATTTTCAATCGATGCAGACGCGATTTCTCTGCGCGGAAGCGTCTGGAGCTGCTTTTGCACTTCTGAAGAAACGGCCTCGGCAAGCTCCATTGAATCTGTGACAAGCACGCTTGATGCAAGGGCATCGTGCTCGGCCTGTGATAAAAGATCAGCCGCCACTTCTCCCGGAACAGCGGTTTTGTCGGCAAGAACCACAATTTCACTCGGACCCGCGATCATATCAATCGCAACATCTCCAAATACTTCTCTTTTTGCCAGAGCTACATAAATGTTTCCGGGCCCCGTTATTTTATCAACCGGTCTGATAGTTTCTGTGCCGTATGCAAGGGCTGCAACTGCCTGCGCTCCGCCGGCCTTGTAGATCTCCTCCACGCCAAGCTCTTTTGCGGCGACGAGGACGCCTGCAGGCAACGTGCCTTCTTTATTCGGCGGGGATACAAGTACGATCCGCTTCACACCCGCTGCCTGAGCCGGAATGACGTTCATCAGAACAGAGGAAGGATAGGCAGCCGTTCCGCCCGGTACATAAACACCCGCCGCGTCAAGAGGCGTGATTTTCTGCCCGAGCATCGTCCCGTCTTCTTTATACGTCATCCACGACTCGCGCTTTTGCTTTTCGTGAAATGAACGGATATTTGCAGCCGCTTCGCGGATAATATCCGCCGTTTCCTGATCTAATTCCTGATAGGCAGCCTGAGTTTCAGCTTCCGTTACCTTTAAACCAGACAGTGACACGCCGTCAAATTTTTCCGTAAAAGCAAACAGGGCTGCATCTCCCTTTTGCTTCACCTTTTCAATAATTGATTTCACCGCATCACGCTGAGTTTCTGTCCCTGAATCAATGGATCGTTTTAATGATGCGGACGCGCCTGTTAGTCGCTCAATTCTCATAGTGCATCCCCCTCTACAACAGCTGAAAGACGGCTGACAAGCTCATCAATCTGTTCATCCTTCATTCTGTAGCTTACAGGGTTTACAATCAGACGCGAGGTAATGCTGCAAATTTTCTCAAACTCCACAAGACCGTTTTCCTTAAGCGTGCGTCCTGTTGAAACGATATCGACAATCCTGTCGGCAAGCCCGATCAAAGGCGCAAGCTCAATCGATCCGTTAAGCTTAATAATTTCAACCTGTTCTCCCTGCTCCCTGAAATAAGAGGAAGCAACTCCGGGATACTTCGTGGCCACTTTAGGAGCCACTGCACCTGTGCCGCTGCCCCCCGGCAGACCGGCTACAGCCAGGTAGCACTCGCTGATGTTCAGATCTAGCACTTCGTACACATCCCGCTCTTCCTCAAGCATCACGTCTTTACCGGCTATCCCGATATCCGCTACCCCGTGCTCAACATATGTGGCAACATCCATCGGCTTAGCAAGGATAAATCTCATCTTTTCAGCCGGCACCTCAAGAATGAGTTTACGCGATTCATCAAATTCAGGCGGCAGCTTGTACCCTGCTTTTCTGAGCAGATCAGCCGCTTCTTCAAAAATTCTTCCCTTCGGCATGGCAATCGTCAGCATGTTACTCATCCTGCTCTCCCTTTCTTGATCCGATAAAATAACTCACGTCCGTAAACTGCTTCGTATAGGAGTCAACATCATTGACACCCGTAATATCCTGCATCGTCACCTGTTTTCCCTGTCCGCGGAGATGTGCAGCCTGTGTAATGGCTTCTGCTCTTCTCTCCCCGCTGTAAAGGATACAGTGAATGTCAGGCTGTTTGTCTTCTTCTCCAAGCGATTCAATGAGCCTGTCGAGCCTGATACCGAATCCTGTTGCCGGAGCCGGAGTGTTAAAGCGTTCAAGCAGCTTGTTGTACCGACCTCCGCTGCCGACAGGAAATCCGATGTTTCCTGCGTACACTTCAAACAGAATACCTGTGTAATAGCTCATATGGCTGACAATATTCAAGTCAAGCTTCACAGATTCCGCTGCTCCAAAATCCTTCAGATGCAGCCACAGTTTTTCAAGCTCTGCAGCCGCTTCTTTTGCTTCTTTGCTTGAAGCAAGCTCAGACGCAAGTGCGAGTTTATCCTCGCCGCCTCTAAGCTGCAGGAGCTGAAGCAGTCTTCCTTTATCAATGGAAGACAGCGGCAATCCTTTCACATGTTCTCTGTATCCCACGTAGTTCTTTTCGTAAAGAAAACGGCGAAGTACATCTGCCCGCTCCTGATTCCCAAGGATCTCCTTGAAAAGGGCATCAGCAAATCCGATGTGGCCGATGGCAACCTTGAAATCACGCAGACCGGCCTCTTTCAGAACGGCAATCATAAGGGCAATTACTTCCGCATCACCGCTTGTCGTTGCATCTCCAATGAGTTCCGTTCCGATTTGCTCAAACTCTGCCGGACGCCCTCCCTCGCGCTGCTGTGCGCGAAAGACGTTCGCATCATACGCCAGACGCAGCGGATAATCCTCCTGATAAAACCGGGATGCTGCCACACGCGCAATCGGCGCAGTCATATCAGGCCGGAGGACGAGCGTGTGTCCCTGCTGATCGAGAAGCTTAAATAGCTTGCCTTCTGAAATGGCGGATTGAACACCGACAGTATCGTAAAATTCAAGTGTAGGCGTTTCAATAAACTGAAAGCCCCATTTTCCAATTGCATCGGTCATCCGTTCCCTGACCTGTTTTTTTGTATGATAGAGCGATGGCAGTGTATCCCTCATGCCAAGCGGTTTTTCAAACATAAACATCCTCTGCTGCACCTCTTTCACGAAAAGTTCCGAATCCTTTAGTTCGCTAATATAGTAACATGCTACCAAAATAAAGCCGGGTTCGCAAGTCATAATGTTTCTTTCTTATTCTTTCTGTTTGTTTGATTTCCTTTTTAAAAAAGTTTTTAAACAAACGTTTGATTAGGTTTAACTGCTTGAAATCCGGGTATATAGAAAGTAATATTTCCCCCAATGATCATAGAAAACCGGCCTGGATGTTGCAGGCCGGTCCTTTTTTTGTCTTTTTTTAATAGCAGTCTGTTATTAAGCTGATTGTAGATTTCAAAGCGTACCCGTTCCCTTTCGCTCCAGAAACTTGCTTTCCGCGGGGAGTGCCTGAAGCTTCCTCGCTGCGCTTGCGGGATCTTCAGAGCCCTCTTCATCCCGTAGAAAAGCGGAAGCGCCCGTTTTGCTCCGGCAGTCAGATAAGAAATCACCCGAAAAGTCCGGGTCCCGCCTTTTTGGGGGATTTTGTTCTGACAGAGGAGTTGGGCGCTGCAGCTGGACAAGGAGTCAAGTTTCTTCCGCTGCAGTCCACTGGTGATTTAAATTTAAAGCTCTGCTTCGGGCCTAACTCTGGTTTCCCCTCGCTGAAGGGAACAATCCAACTGTTTTTGTGCCCCTCCCACTGTTTTTCGCTCATCGGATTTCCGTTTAAATATACTAATGACGCAAATTTTAAAAAGAAACCAACAAAAAAACACTGGCCGCAGCCAGTGTCATTGTTTTTCGCGAAGCGGATCTTTTTCATTCCGTTCCGCCATTTCTTCTTTTGTGTAGATGATTCTCATCGGGTTGCCTCCGGCGAATGCTCCTGCGGGTACGTCTTTGTGGACAAGGGTGCCGGCAGAGACGATGGCACCGTCGCCTATTTCAACTCCGGGGAGAACGGTGGAGTTTGCGCCAATCATGACTTCGTCGCCGATTACGATGTCCCCAAGCCTGTACTCGCGGATTAAGTATTCGTGGGCAAGCAGCGTGGTATTGTAGCCGATGACCGTATTTCTGCCGACTTTAATTTTTTCCGGAAACATCACATCAAGCATCACCATCAGGGCAAAGGATGTCTGCTCGCCGACCTTCATGCCGAGGAGCCTGCGGTACATCCAATTTTTCATGGATAAGAACGGTGTGTAGCGCGCAAGCTGGATGACAGTGAAATTGCGGACAACCTTCCAGAAAGGTACGGTTTTATAAACGTGCCAGAGTGAATTCGGGCCTTTAACAGGATACCTAGTCGTTCTTCTCAAGAGTTATTCCTCTCCAAGCACGCTTAACAGATCGCTCATCTTGTTAAGCATGTAGTCCGGCTGAAAGCCTTCCAAATACGCTGCTCCCTTGATGGTCCATGCTACACCGGCTGTCTTGGTCCCAGCTGCTTTTCCCGCATCAATATCATGGTAATTGTCGCCGACCATTATCGCCTCTTCGGGGGAAGCATTCAGCTTTTCGAGAGCAAGCAGGACGGGTTCAGGATGAGGCTTCGCATGTTTCACATCATCAAGTGTGACGACCGTTTCAAAGAACTTGCCGAGTCCGGTCAGCTCAAGCCCCATGTTCACGGTGTTCCGGATTTTCGTCGTCACGATGCCAAGCTTGAAGCCTTTTTCATGCAGAGCCTGAACCGTTTCGTACACTGTTTCAAACTGTGTGACAAGCCGGTCGTGCTGATCATGGTTAAATGTGCGGTAGGTGCTGATCATTTCATCTACGCGCATCGGATCCATTTTCACGAACGTCTCATGAAGAGTCGGGCCAAGAAACGGAAGCACATCCTCCCGCCCGTATTGATTTGGATAGTAAAGATTTAACGTATGCAGGAATGATTCAATAATTAAGTCATTTGTGTTGATCAATGTTCCGTCCAGATCAAACAATACGGTGTTAATTTTCATAAGTTGCTTCCTTTCTGCTTGTATGTTCAAATCTGTCCCAGATCGCCCCGACTGCCATTGTCAAAAGAACGGCTGTCACAATCCTGATAATCAACAGCGGAAGCACAGGAATGCCGAGAGGTACGAAAATCAGCGTATCCTCAACAACCGCATGGCAGGACACGAGAAAAATAAAAGCAAGCGTCAGGTCTCTGTAGCTGACCCCGTCCTCTTCCACCGCTTTGATCATGACTCCGGCACCATACGCGAGACCGATTGTTAAACCCGCAACCATCGTCATAGAGGTATTTTCCTTCATGCCGAGCATTCTTGTGACAGGCGCCATCCATCTTGAAAAGGCCGTCAGGAAACCTTTGTCCTTCAAATACTGAATAACGACCATCAGAGGAATGACGATCAGCGCAAGCTGCACGATACCGAGGCCTGCTTTTTGAACGGCGCTGAGCCCAATCTCCAGATAGCCTTCCGGAGCAGCCGCCTGCTTCGGAATAAACCCGTACTGAGCCGTCTCTGCTCCGCCTTTCCACAGGAGATTGATCATAATCGCCGAGCTGACAGCAAGACTGATTCTGACAAGCAGAATCACCCAGATCTTGATGCCGACTTTGGCAGCCACGGTGGATTCAATAATCAAATTATGTGAAAAAGAAAGCATGACAGCTAAGATAAATACTTCTTTCACCGATAAATCAAGCGTTAAAATCGCAGCAATTCCCGCATACAGATTCAGCATATTGCCAAGCACAAGCGGAATGGCCGCTTCCCCTGAAAGCCCGAAAATCCCCATGACCGGCTGAATCAGCTTAATCAGCCAGGGAAGAACGGGTGTGTGCTGAAGCAGGCTGACGATCAGCGTAACGGGGAAAATCACCTTTCCAAGCGTCCAAGTTGTCTGAAGCCCTGCCTGAAATCCCTTTTTTAAGCTAGTAATCAGAAACATCCCCTTATTCAGCTGATTCTAAATAGCGTTCCTTTGAATAGCCTTTGACTCTTCTGAAAATCAAAACAGCAATCGCAGCAGCAATCAGGCCGAGTGAAATAACCTGGGCGATGCGGAGTGACTCAGTCAGCATCAGGCTGTCCGTACGCATGCCTTCGATAAAATAGCGTCCGACTGAATACCAGATGATATAGGTGAGAAACAGCTCGCCGCGGCGCAGATTCGCTTTTCGGAGAAGCATCAAAACGGCGAATCCGGCAAAGTTCCACAGTGATTCATACAGGAACGTCGGGTGATAGTAAGTCCCGTCAATATACATTTGATTAATAATGAACTCCGGCAAATATAACCCTTCAAGGAACTGGCGGGTAACCTCGCCTCCGTGTGCTTCCTGGTTAATGAAATTGCCCCACCGGCCGATCGCCTGACCTAAAATGATGCTCGGCGCGCCAATATCGGCAAGCTTCCAAAACGAAATTTTTTTCACTTTGGCAAACACAAAACCCGTCACAAATGCGCCGATCAGACCGCCGTGAATCGCAAGGCCGCCGTTCCAGATCTTCACGATATCTCCCGGATTCTGAGAGTAATAGTCCCATTGAAAAATCACGTAGTAGATCCGCGCGCAGATAATCGCAATCGGAATCGCAAATAAGACAAGATCAACAAATGTATCCTTATGAAGCCCTCTTCTCTCGCTCTCGCGCACCGCAAGCCACAAGCCGAGAAGCGCTCCCACTCCAATGATCAGACCGTACCAGTGCACCTGAATCGGTCCAAGCTCCAGAAACACCGGATCAATCGGCGTAAAATTCTCCTCCATGCTTTCTTTCCCCCTATAGATGATTATGCGTCATCGTGTTCAGTATCTGTAATGACATCCGTTAATTTATTTGTAAACTGTTCGGCAGCATTCAGGCCCATGCGCTTCAGTCTGAAGTTCATCGCAGCCACTTCAATGATAACGGCAAGGTTTCTTCCGGGACGGACAGGAACTGTCAGCTTCGGAACATCTGTATCAATAATTTTCATTTTTTCTTCATCAAGACCAAGTCGGTCGTATTGCTTTTTCGGATCCCAGATTTCAAGATCGATGATGAGGGTAATCCGTTTATAGCTTCGGACTGCTCCTGCTCCGAAAAGCGTCATGACGTTAATGATGCCAAGACCGCGGATCTCAAGCAGATGCTCGATCAAGTCAGGTGCATTCCCAATCAGCGTATCCTGATCCTCCTGTCGTATTTCTACACAGTCATCTGCGACCAGGCGGTGGCCACGCTTAACAAGTTCAAGAGCGGTTTCACTTTTTCCCACGCCGCTTTTTCCGACGATCAGGACACCGACTCCGTACACGTCAACCAAAACACCGTGCACAGCCGTTGTCGGCGCAAGCTTCCCTTCAAGAAAATTCGTCAGATGACTTGATAGGCGCGTTGTTTTTAACGGGGAACGGAGAACAGGCACCGATTTTTCTTCAGATGCATCTGTCAGTTCTTTCGGAATCTCCATCTCGCGTGAGACAATAATAGCCGGAGTAGAGTCCGTGCAGAGCTGATCCATGCGCTTCATTTTTTCCTCGTCCGTCAGCTTCTGAAAAAATGTCAATTCTGTTTTTCCTAGTATTTGGACGCGCTCTTTCGGATAGTATGTAAAAAATCCTGCCATTTCCAAACCCGGGCGGGACAGGTCACTCGTCGTAATCGGCCGGTTAACACCTTCTTCACCGCTGATGAGCTCTAAATGGAACTTTTCAATTAAATCTTTCGTGCGAACTTTCGCCATGCAAGTTCCTCCTTATTTCTAAAAATAGAAAGTATTTTATGAGCATAAACCTTTGCCTGACTGGCACCGATGCCAGATCATGACTCTTGCATCCATGCCTTTTTTCTTATTCAGAAGGACATTTAAAATCCCTTCTTATTTTAGCACTTTTGCCTTTTAAACGGAAACCGGGATTCCCCGGCCTCCAAATTTTTATAAAAGGGCGGGACAAACACCGCTACTCTAGCATACCGAACGCCATATATTACTAGAGAAAAGAATTTTACTAGGAGGACTGCACGTGAAAATAGCCATTGATGCCGGACACGGCTACACTACTCCCGGAAAACGGACAGTAGACGGGATGAGAGAATACGAATTCAACCGTGCTGTGGCAAATGAAATGAGAACGCTCCTTGCAGGCTACGAAAATGTCACGGTACTGTTTACACACTCAGACGCGCGTGATGTCCCGCTGCAGGAAAGAACCGACAAAGCCAATACGGAACTTTGTGATGCATTCGTTTCAATCCATGCGAATGCATTCGGAAGCGGCACCACATGGAATGACGTAAAAGGAATTGAAACATATGTACATGATTCAAGGCCGCAGCAGGCACTGGCACTTGCAAATGCCGTTCAAAAAGAGCTGATTGAAAAAACGAAGCGGACAGACCGCGGAGTCAAAGCAGCAAACTTCCATGTTCTGCGCGAAACAAAGATGACGGCTATCCTGATTGAATGCGGCTTCATGACCAATCAGGAGGAAGCTCAGGCACTGAAGTCTGCGGCATACCGGAAACTCTGCGCGGAAGCCATCACAGAAGCTCTTGCCGCCTTTTACAAGCTGAAGAAAAAAGCGCCGCCTGCTCCTCCTCCCGCACCTGGAAAGCTTTACAAAGTTCAGGTTGGGGCTTTTGCAGATAAGGCTAATGCAGATGCTCTGGCAAATGAACTTAGAAGCAAGGGATACAGCGTCATTGTGCTGGCTGAATAGCCAAACCGATAGAGACAGCCGCACAGGCTGTCTCTATTCTTTTAATTCAAGCAGGAAGCGCTCTTTTGGAAGCTTCTTTTTGGACCGGAATTTATTTAAATAAGGAGAATACGTATCAACCTGAATCTGATTTTGATCCGGCTTAAAAAAGAGCAGTCTCATAAATCCGTTGCCGCCGTGCTTTTCCGTCTGATAATTGGCAAGCATCTGAAAGACCCTCTGCTCAGGAGATAACCGGCTTTCAAGAAACCCGGTGCCGTAATAGTGTCCTGATAAAACAAGCTGGACATTTTTGTTCTTTAAAACCACTTTCTGATAGAGTTCCTCCCCGGCCGGACTGCGTTCACTTTTAAAGTTCAAGTAATCATGAAAGGCAAGGATCGCTTTGTGGCCTCGGTATTCCCTGAGTACTTTGTTCAGCCATTTAATCGCTCCGCGGTTTAATTCAAAGCCCATATAAATCATAATATAAGGCTGATTCTGGATCGTCAGCAGATCGTAGTGGCCGCGGTTATTTTCAAACGAGCCCCCGTAAAAAGGCTGCCGGATAAACCGGTGATAGCCGAAATTGTCTGTAAACACCCGGTATGGATCGTCTCCGTGAACAAGGTCATGGTTCCCCGCCAGAACACCATAGGGAATACGGGTCATATCAAGCATCTTCATGATCTGATCAGTCCGTTCCCACTGCACCTCATCGTTCGGTTCGTTCACAAGATCGCCTGTATGGAAAACATACTTAATATTGTATTGATCCCTGTTTTCAATAATCCATTGAATTTGCTTGATCATGATTTCAGGGTAGGTTTTTGCATAATACTGTGTATCCGTCAGCCAGACAACCGTCTCATCTCCCTCTTCAAACGAAAAGGCTGCATACGCCGGCCCGGCTGACAGTGCACTAAATAGGAGCATAACGGCAAAACAGATTTTTTTCATGACATTCACCCATTTATAGGGTGCCCACGAGCGTTCTCCTTATGATGACGGATTTACATTTGCCCTCATTGGTCTATACTAGAGATGGAAAAACAGGAGAAGGAGACAGATCTATGCTAAAAGATTTTAAAAAGTTTGCCATAAAAGGCAACGTCATTGACCTTGCTGTCGGGGTTATCATCGGTACAGCTTTCGGCAAAATTGTCACATCTCTTGTCAATGACATCGTAATGCCGCTGATCGGGATTCTTATTGGAGGAGTAAACTTTTCCGGACTGGATTACGCCTTCGGAAAAGCAATCGTAAAGTACGGCGCCTTCATCCAAACCATTATCGATTTCTTCATCATTGCGTTTTCTGTGTTCTTATTTGTCCGCTTATTTGAACGGTTTAAAACTAAGGACGAGCAAAAGCCTGTCCCTATCCTGACCAATGAGGAAAAACTTTTAACAGAAATTCGTGACTTGCTGAAAACACAGCAGGAAAGAGAGCACTGAAAAAGGCGGACAAATGTCCGCCCTTTCTATTTCTTCTTGTTTTCCTGAAGGGGTTCAACAACCCCTTTTTGAATCAGCAGGTGAAGCAGGGAAATTACGATTGAAGCAAGCACCGCGGTGCCAAAACCGTCAATGTTAAACGAGTCCCCCATAATCCCCTGCGCAATCATCAGTGTAATGGCATTGATGACAAACAGGAAAAGACCAAGAGTAAGAACCGTAACAGGAAGTGTAAGCAGAATCAAAAAGGGCTTCACTAAAACGTTTAAAACGGAAATGAGCAAACTTGCTATGATCGCAGCGCCCACACCGCTAATATGAAAAGATTCAAAATACCCCGATACAACAATTAATATTAATGCATTGACCAGGATACTGACTGCCCATCTAATCATGGCTATCTGACATCTCCTTCATTCGGCACAAGGAAGACCATCGCTACATAGATAAGGCCAAACGGGAAGAAAGCTGTTGTAAGCAGGAGAATCACAAATAAAATCCGCAAAAGATTCGCATCAATGCCGACGTAATCAGAAAGTCCGCCAAGCACCCCGCTAATTATTTTCTTCGATTGCGATCTGTACAATTTCTTCTTCATAATGGATTACCTCTCTTTCAGCGTAATAGAACCTGTTTTTGAATCTGCAATCAGATTCATAACCGGACCTTCCTGTGCAGCTGATTTAACACGCAGTTCTTTCTGCATGGAGTCATTCTTTTCATAGAGTACTTCAAGATCCGGCAGATCAGCAGAAACGGATCCAAGATTTGATTTCAGTTCGCCGTTAATGGCTGTCTGTACGGGAACAAGAACTTCCACGTTCCCAGTTGCAGTTTTGGCATAAAGAGTGCGGCATGTTTGCTCTTCAAGCTTCAGCACCATGTTGCCGTTAAAGCTCTGGACATCAAGTCTTTCAGATTTCCCTTCAAATTGAATCATGCCGTGGATGGTTTCTGCTTCTGTATGAGCAGCTTCAATTCCGGCAAGTCTGATCTGGCCGTTTGCCGTTTCGGCTTCAAGCTTTTCTCCCTTAAATGAATAAACGGAGATGAGGCCGTTGGCTGTTTTTGTGCGAAAATCCTTTATCTTTAAATTTTCCCCGCGTATGGGACCGCTAAACAGTTTAATTTTTACAAGCTCATATTGCTGTTCCGGTAAATAAAGAGTCATGCTGACTTTAACGGTTTTCTTTTCTGTATAAAAACGGAATGCGCCATCATCAAGGCTGCAGTTCGTATTTTGGATAAATATCTCCTTCGCCTGTTCGGCGTTTTCAGCTCTGTATACTTTGATATCACATTCTGCCCGGACGTCCTGCTGCGGCCATGACTGCAGCGTGACACTTCCGTTTAAAATCTGAATGTCCAAATCGCGGATATCCGCATTTTCGTAGTGATACACATGCTGGACACTGACCGATTGGCCAAAGTTCAAATCAAGATCCATCTCCTTCACCTTTTTAACGGCGGAATCAATATCGAGTTCTTTGACTTTTTTCACAGCTGTATCAATAAACAAGGCAAGTTTTGACGACAGGGCAGAGGACGGCGCAGCTTTTTCTTTTTCAACAAACGGCCCGCCAAAACCAGTATGATCGGCCATAGATGCCGTCTCTTTTTGGGCATATTCTGATTCAAGACCTTCAATGAGTGTTAACGCTTCGCTTGCTGAAAGCTTACCCTGCTCAACCAATTCCAAGATGCGTTTCTTCTGATCCTTCACAATTCCTTCCCCCTATTTATGTAATGGCAAAGCCTTGAGTCATCTCAAAGCTTATACGGTTTTCAATATTTTAATTCCCTGCACAATGTTGTAGACAAACACCGCAATGTTGACAACCCCAATCAAAATGAACGCAAAAATCATAATCCCAACCGCCAATGCCTCAGGAGAACCGGCAAGACCTGCAAACAGCATCATGAAAAACGGCAGGATCAATGTTAACAGCGGAACCAAATGAGAAAACAGCGACTTTTTAGCGTGCTGCTTCACATCGCGCTCATCCGCAATAAAATACACGATGATCGGAAATAAAAACGGGGCAAAAAAGATACTGAAATAACAAAGTGAGGATAAGAGTTTATTTGTGTTCAATTCATGTCAGCTCCTTATAACAAGTATACGACTGAGTGAAAGATAAGTTTCATTCTTTTTTGGGCTGGAGGCGGAAAAGTACAAACTGCTGGCCATCTCAGGGGTGAGTTGAGTGTGTTTTGATTAGGAAGATGGTCCCTTTCTCGGAGATAAGTGCCGTCAAATTGGAAAATCTGTGGTTTGATGGTTCCTATCTCGGAGATGAGTGCCACCAAATCCGAAAATCTTTGGATTGATGGTTCCTATCCCGGAGATGTGTGCCACCAAAACGGAAAATCTTTGGATTGATGGTTGCTATCCCGGAGATGAGAGCCACCAAACCGGATAATCTGTGGTTTGATGGTTCCTATCTCGGAGATAAGTGCCACCAAACCGGATAATCTGTGGCTTGATGGTTCCTATCCTAGAGATAAGTGCCACCAAATCCGAAAATCTTTGGATTGATGGTTCCTATCCCGGAGATAAGTGCCACCAAACCGGATAATCTGTGGCTTGATGGTTCCTATCCTAGAGATAAGTGCCACCAAATCCGAAAATCTTTGGATTGATGGTTCCTATCCCAGAGATAAGTGCTACCAAACCGGAAAATCTTTGGATTGATGGTTCCTATCCCGGAGATGTGTGCCACCAAACCGGAAAATCTTTGGATTGATGGTTCCTATCCCGGAGATAAGTGCCACCAAACTGGAAAATCTTTGGATTGATGGTTCCTATCCTGGAGATAAGTGCCACCAAACCGGAAAAGCTTTGGCTTGATGGTTCCTATCCTGGAGATAAGTGCCACAAAAAAAGAATATCCGAGGATTGATGGTCCCATCGTATAGTGTTTTGTATCATCAAGCCCGGTGCAAATAGAAATATCCCCTAATATAAAAAAAAGCCCCCGCCTTATAAGGCATGGGGGCTGCAGTTATGCTTTCGCAACGGCTTCTTTTTCTTTTAATGCTTTTTTCATCCGTTCGCGGTCGCGTTCGAGAATCGGTTTTAAATATTTGCCCGTATAAGAGCCTTTTACTTTTACTACTTCTTCCGGTGTGCCTGAAGCAACGATCTGGCCTCCGTGATCTCCGCCTTCAGGGCCAAGGTCGATGAGATAATCTGCTGCTTTGATGACATCCAGGTTATGTTCAATGACCAGCACCGTATCGCCATTTTCAACGAGACGCTGCAGGACTTTGAGAAGACGTGAGATGTCATCTACATGAAGGCCTGTTGTCGGCTCATCCAAAATGTAAAGAGAGCGTCCAGTTGAACGGCGGTGAAGCTCAGAAGCAAGCTTCACGCGCTGCGCTTCTCCTCCGGACAGGGTGGTTGCCGGCTGGCCGAGTGTGATATAGCCAAGTCCCACATCGTAAATGGTTTGAAGCTTTCGCTTGATTTTCGGGATATTTTCGAAGAAGGATACAGCATCCTCAACCGTCATTTCAAGAATATCCGCGATATTTTTGTCTTTGTACTTCACTTCAAGTGTTTCGCGGTTATAACGTTTCCCATGGCAGACTTCGCATGGCACATAGACATCAGGAAGGAAATGCATCTCGATCTTGATAATTCCGTCACCGCGGCACGCTTCGCAGCGTCCGCCTTTTACGTTGAAGCTGAAACGCCCTTTCTTGTAGCCGCGCACTTTTGCTTCATTTGTTGTCGCAAACACATCGCGGATGTCGTCAAACACTCCCGTATAAGTGGCAGGGTTTGACCTCGGCGTGCGGCCGATCGGAGACTGGTCAATGTCGATGACCTTATCCAGCTCTTCTATTCCTTTGATTTCCTTATGCTCACCGGGCTTCGTTTTGGCGCCGTTCAACTTTTGGGCAAGGGACTTGTGGAGAATTTCATTCACAAGTGTACTTTTTCCAGAACCGGAAACACCTGTTACGGCCACAAAAGTTCCAAGTGGGAATTTAGTTGTGACATTCTTCAGATTGTTTTCGCTCGCGCCCTTGATTTCGATATATCTTCCGTCAGGTTTGCGGCGCTCAACAGGCAGAGGAATGAATTTTTTACCCGACAGATATTGTCCCGTCAATGAATTCTTGTCATTCATGACGTACTCCGGCGTGCCTTCGGAAATGATCTGCCCGCCGTGGACACCTGCGCCAGGTCCTATATCAATCAAGTAATCCGCTGCAATCATTGTATCTTCATCATGCTCGACGACTATGAGCGTATTTCCGATATCCCTCATGCTTTGAAGTGTCTGAATCAGCCTGTCATTATCCCGTTGATGAAGGCCGATCGACGGCTCATCCAGAATGTACAGAACACCTGTAAGTCTGGAGCCAATTTGCGTGGCAAGCCTGATCCGCTGGGCTTCGCCGCCGGAAAGAGTACCGGCAGCACGGCTGAGCGATAGATAGTCCAGTCCTACATTGTTCAGGAATCCAAGCCTCTCCTCAAGTTCCCTGAGGATCAGTCTTGCAATCTGCATTTCTTTCTCCGTTAAATTCAGGCTTTCAAAGAAAGCGATGGCTTCATGAACCGAAAGAGCTGTGACCTTTCCGATATGATTTCCGTCAACAAGTACTGCAAGACTTTCTTTTTTAAGTCTGTGACCTTTACATTTAGGGCATGCCTGCTGAGCCATGTATTTCTCCATTTGCTCGCGGATGTAATCAGAGCTTGTCTCTTTGTAGCGGCGTTCTACATTCCGGATTACCCCTTCAAACTGAATGTAGTTTTCACGCACCTGTCCAAAGTCATTTTCATAGCGGAAGTAGATTTCATCACTGCCGCTGCCGTAAAGAACTTTATCTAAAAGGTGTGCCGGTATATCCCTGACAGGAATATCCATCGGAACACCGTAGTGATTGCACACTGCTTCAAGCAGCTGCGGGTAGTACTGCGAACTTGTCGGCTCCCACGGTGCGAGCGCATGCTGTTTTAAAGACAGGTCTTTATTAGGCATAACAAGATCAACGTCCACCTCAAGCTTTGTGCCAAGTCCGTCGCATTCATTGCAGGCGCCAAACGGGCTGTTGAATGAAAACATTCTCGGCTCAAGCTCGCCGATTGAAAAACCGCAGATCGGACAGGCGTGATGTTCGCTGAACAAAAGCTCTTCTTCACCGATGACATCAATAACAACTCTGCCTTCCCCGAGGCCGAGGGCAGCTTCAAGAGAATCTGCTAAACGGGCAGAAATTCCCTCTTTTATCACAATCCGGTCAATTACAACTTCAATCGTGTGCTTTTTGTTTTTCTCAAGACTGATCTCATCGCCGACTTCCATCATTTCCCCGTCGACCCGGACACGCACGTAGCCCTGCTTTTTAATGTCTTCAAACACCTTCGCATGTGTTCCTTTTCTTCCAGAAACAATAGGTGCAAGCACCTGTAGCTTTGTCCGCTCAGGATATTCAAGAATCCGATCCACCATCTGCTCGATCGTTTGGGACGAGATTTCAATATCGTGGTTTGGGCACGTCGGTCTTCCAATGCGTGCAAACAGAAGTCTCAGATAATCATAAATTTCTGTGACAGTCCCTACTGTGGAACGGGGATTCCGGCTTGTTGTTTTCTGGTCGATTGAAATGGCAGGTGACAGACCTTCAATCGAATCAACGTCCGGTTTATCCATTTGCCCGAGAAACTGGCGGGCATAGGCAGAGAGAGACTCAACATATCTCCGCTGCCCTTCTGCATAAATCGTATCAAATGCAAGCGACGATTTTCCGGAGCCCGATAAGCCTGTCAGAACAACAAGCTTATCACGCGGAATCGTCACATCTATGTTTTTTAAATTGTGAGCGCGCGCACCTTTCACACTAATTTTATCGAGTGCCATCTAGTTTCATCCTTCCGCTTTAAGCTCTAGTATCAGATCACGAAGCTCGGCAGCACGCTCGAAGTTGAGCCCCTTGGCCGCTTCTTTCATCTCTGATTCCATTTGCTGTATGACTTTTTCGCGCTCTTTTTTAGACAGCTTGCCGAGTTTTGGAAGAGCTGATTCCAGTTCTTCCGCATCTTCCGGGGCAATAACAGCGCGAATCGTCTCGGCAATTTTTTTCTGGATTGTCTTCGGTTCAATGCCGTGTTTTTCATTGAATGCCTTCTGTGTTTCACGCCTGCGTTTTGTTTCATTTATGGCAATTTCCATTGATTTCGTCATTTTATCGGCATACATAATAACGTGTCCGTTTGAGTTCCGGGCAGCGCGCCCAATCGTCTGAATCAGCGAGCGCTCCGATCTCAGGAAGCCTTCTTTATCCGCATCAAGGATGGCGACAAGAGACACTTCAGGGATGTCGAGTCCTTCCCTTAGAAGATTGATTCCGATAAGAACATCAAACTTCCCGAGGCGCAGCTCCCTGATAATCTCGATCCGCTCGAGCGTTTTGATTTCAGAATGCAGGTAGTTAACCTTAATGCCGATGTCTTTCAGGTAATCGGTCAGATCCTCTGACATTTTCTTAGTAAGGGTCGTGACAAGGACACGCTCGTTGCGTTCAATTCTGGCATGAATCTCTCCGATCAAATCATCAATCTGACCCTGAATCGGCCTTACGTCTATCGTCGGATCAAGAAGCCCCGTCGGACGAATGATCTGCTGCACCATTTCCGGTGTATGATCAAGCTCATAAGGTCCGGGTGTAGCAGATACAAACAGAATGTTATTGATATGCTCTTCAAACTCGCCGAACTGAAGAGGCCTGTTATCCTTGGCAGACGGCAGGCGGAAGCCGTGATCGACAAGCACCTGCTTTCTTGCCTGGTCTCCATTGAACATCCCCCTGATCTGGGGAATCGTCACATGCGACTCATCGACAACAATCATGAAATCCTTCGGGAAGAAGTCGAGAAGCGTGTAAGGCGTTGAGCCGGCAGGGCGGAGCGTCAGATGCCTTGAGTAGTTTTCAATGCCTGAGCAAAAGCCCATTTCCCGCATCATTTCAAGGTCGTATCTCGTACGCTGCTCAAGGCGCTGCGCTTCAAGCAGCTTTCCGTTTTCGTGAAGCTCTTTCAGCCGCTCTTCAAGCTCTTTTTCAATATTTCCGATCGCGACTCTCATTTTTTCTTCGCGGGTAACGAAGTGGGATGCCGGGAAGATCGAGACATGCTCGCGGTCGCCGCGGATTTCACCGGTCAGCGCATCCACCTCGCGGATGCGGTCAATCTCATCCCCGAAGAATTCAACCCGGATGCACTGTTCGTCTCTTGAAGCAGGGAAAATCTCCACAACATCCCCGCGCACCCTGAACGTTCCGCGCTTAAAATCAATGTCATTGCGCTCATACTGTACATCCACAAGCTTCCGGAGAAGCTGATTGCGTTCAATATCCATGCCCGTGCGCAAAGAAACGACCAGGTCGCGGTATTCTTCTGGAGAACCGAGGCCGTATATGCAGGATACACTGGCAATAATAATGACATCTTTCCGTTCAAATAACGAGGCGGTAGCGGAGTGCCTCAGTTTATCAATTTCATCATTGATGCTTGCGTCCTTTTCAATGAATGTGTCCGTCTGCGGGACATAGGCCTCCGGCTGGTAATAGTCATAGTAGCTGACAAAGTATTCGACTGCATTGTTCGGAAAGAACTCTTTAAACTCGCTGTACAACTGTCCGGCAAGTGTTTTATTGTGGGCGATAATCAGCGTCGGCTTGTTCACTTCCTGAATGACGTTTGAAACGGTAAACGTCTTCCCGGTGCCTGTTGCCCCAAGAAGAGTCTGATGCTTCTTCCCGTCTTTTATGCCCTGGACAAGCTGTTTGATCGCCGCTGGCTGATCGCCTTCCGGCTTATAATTTGATACTAACTCAAAACGATCGCTCAACAGGAGGACCTCCATTCGTATGTAATCAGTATTCATATTTTACCATAATCGCAGAGAAAAACACTAAAAATACGAACGATAGTTCGTATTTTTCTTTCGACATTTTGGTTTGATTTTATCATTATCGCCTGAAAAAGCTATTTAAATGCTTGTGTTTCTTATTTCAATACCTTTTTAGGACGGACGGTAAACCGGAAGGCTGTTTTAGACAAAACAAAAAACCTGCTCCCACCGGGAACAGGTTCTAATTGGTTTTTTCATTTCTCGTCCTTTTGGCCATTTTAGCTGCGTACATAAATCCTGCAATTACCGACACCGCATCAAGAGCGATGAGAATCCAGGAATCCATGTAGCCTTTTGTGTAGGCTGCAGCAAGCAGGGCGATTGTCAGCACCGCTGCCACGTAGTGATTATACGTCACACGGGCAAACAGTGTGAGAATGACAAACGGCAGGACGAGAGCCAGAGCTGCTTTCAGTAACATGCGATCAGCCCCCGCTTATTTATCTGTAGCCGAATAGCTTTGATAGTCATTTTCCTGCAGAAGATCGATCAGCTGAATGTCTTTATGGTTTTCACTGAAATGCCTGAAGGTAAATTCGTTTTCAAACAGAACGGCATACTGGTCGTTGCGGTCGCGGACAAGAAGGCTTCTTGAATCGAAGAAGCGCTTTTCGAACTTGTCGTTGCCGATCCATCTTGGAATGCGGTCACCCATCGGCACGAATTCGATTTCGACGTTATATTCCGCTCTCATGCGGTATTCGAACACTTCATATTGAAGCTGTCCGACTGCACCGAGAATAATGTCGTCGGTAGAATCCTGGCGGAAGTACTGAATGGCGCCTTCCTGAACAAGCTGTTCAATTCCTTTGCGGAACTGCTTTGCTTTCATGACGTTTTTCACGCGCACTTTTTTGAACATTTCAGGCGGGAACTGCGGAAGCTCATCATACTGATAGCCTTCCTTACCGGCTGTCAGCGTATCCCCGATCTGATAGACGTTCGGGTCATAGATACCAATGATATCGCCCGCGAACGCTTCATCAACAGTTTCTCTGTCTTTGGCCATAAATACCTGGGTCTGATTCAACTTCAGCGTTTTGTTCGTTCTGCTTAGCTGAACACTCATTCCGCGCTCAAAGCGGCCGGAACACACGCGAAGGAAGGCGATTCTGTCGCGGTGAGCCGGGTTCATGTTGGCCTGGATTTTAAAGATGTAGCCTGAAAATTCTTCAGTTTCAGGAGAAATAAAGCCCTGATTTGTTCTTCTCGGCTGCGGCGGAACCGCATACTGAAGAAACACGTCAAAGAACGATTTAACGCCGAAGTTTGCAAGTGCGCTTCCGAAGAATACAGGCGTCAGTTCTCCGCGCTTCACACGGTCAGTGTCGAACTGGTTTCCTGCTTCTTCAAGCAGCTCAAGCTCATCAAGCGTTTCAAGGTATGTCGGATGGCTGCCGATTTCGCTGCCTTCCACTTCATCTGCAGGAATGATTTCCTCCTGCTCGTTTCCTTTAAACTGAACGACTGTGTGCTGCTCGCGGTCAATAATTCCAAGGAACCGCTTGCCCATTCCAACCGGCCAGTTCATTGGATAGGATTCGATGCCGAGCACTTCTTCAATTTCAGACAGAAGCTCAAGCGGATCTTTTCCTTCACGGTCAAGTTTGTTGATAAAGGTGAAAATAGGAATGCCTCTCATGCGGCAGACTTTAAACAGCTTGATCGTCTGAGGCTCAACCCCTTTAGTGGAGTCAATAATCATCACGACGCTGTCAACTGCCGTCAGTGTGCGGTAGGTGTCCTCACTGAAATCTTCGTGTCCAGGAGTATCAAGGATATTAACGTGGAAGTCATGGTAAGGAAAACTCATTACACTTGATGTAACGGAAATGCCGCGTTTTTTCTCAATTTCCATCCAGTCGGAAGCGGCAAATTTGCCGGTCTTCTTCCCTTTTACTGTTCCTGCTTCGCGAATCACTTTCCCGAAGTACAGGAGTTTTTCTGTTAACGTTGTTTTACCGGCATCCGGATGGGAGATGATGGCAAACGTCCGTCTCTTTGAAATTTCGTTATCTATGCTCATATATGATTACCCTCACAAAGTTTACTTCGTTTGAAATATATCACATTTAGAGCAATAGAACAATTTCAGCCCGTACTTTCTTTTACACAGGAGCTGTGAAGAAAAGAACATTGACCGCAGCCATAATGACAGCGCCTACAAGAATGAAGACCGTATCTTTCTTTTTCATAAATCTCTTCCCCTTTCCTTTATTTCAGCCATATTTGTGATTAGTTTACCAGAGAAGTATGAACAAAGTATGAACAGCGCTCTCTACTTCTCTGGAAATTTGAGGATGAAAGTCGTTCCCTGGTTCTTTTCGCTGCTGATCTGAATTTCTCCGTTATGCATGAGGACAAGCTGCTTTACAATGGAGAGGCCAAGGCCGAACTCACCAAATTGATGGCCTGTGCGTGACATATCCGCTTTGTAGAACCGCTGCCAGATGGATTCCACTTCCTCAGGATCCATGCCGATTCCTGTGTCCTCGATCACAATAATGGTTTCCTTATACCCCTTTTTCCCTATAAGGCAAACGGTCCCGCTCTCTGTAAACTGAATACTGTTTTTCGTAATGTTGATCAGAATCTGAATGAGCCGGTCATAATCGGCATAGATCTCTGTATCTTCATCTGCAGCAATATCCAGCCGGACGTTTTTATCTTCTGCCTGCAGCTCCAAATGTTCTTTTATGATTTCAAAAACCTCAATCAGCTTAATCTTTTCTTTAAAAAGCTTCACCTGGTTTGAGCGGATTTTTTCATAATCCAGATTTTCATTGACGAGCCTTATCAGCCGTTTCGTCTCCTGACTCACAAGCTGCAGTCCCCGCTCTTTTTCCTCTTCCTGAATCATGTTGTTTTTCAAACCTTCAATCACACCGCTGATTGTCGTGAGCGGCGTCCTCAGCTCATGTGAGACATCCGCCATAAATTTTCTCCGGCGGTTCTCTAAACTCTCGATTTCTTCATTTGATTTTTTCAGCTGGCCGGCCATAATGTTGAAATCATTGGCCAGTTCGCCAATCTCGTCGATTGTAGAAGTTGGCACGGAGATGTCATATTTCCCCTCAGCGATCATAGACGATGCGTTTCGGATCCGCTGAATTCTCTTTACGTGGAGACTTGATAGAATCCAGCTGAGCAGCAAGGAAACAGAGAGCGAAATTAGGATTGTGTAGAGCAGGTACCTGTTGATCTCACTAATTGTCGCGCGGGATCCTTTAATTGGAGACACAAGCAGAATCCCTCCCGAGAGCGAGCCGTTCTCTATATACGGAAGGGCAACGAGCGATACCTCCTGGTCAAACCGTTTGATTTCATGTTTGACGACAATCCGTTCACCGGATTTCAGATTTTCCCATTCCTCGTCTGTCGGCTGAAATCTTGGCGCATTTCCGGAGTATGGATAAAAAATCATTCCTTTATCATCGAAAAGGCTGAACCGGATGCCGCGTGCACTCAATACATGTTCATATTCTCTAAGCGCCCTCTCGCCCCTGTTGTTTTTTACGTCTGCAAGAATTCTGTTCCCGAACTGCTCAAGCTCCTCCACCTTATTTTCATAAACAAAGGACTCCGCATATTGTGCAACAACCAGGCTTAATATCATAAATGCGATGATCAGAATGCTGATGTGGCTTAGGAACAGCTGGTAGAGATATTTAATTCTCATTCGGACCCGACCGCTTCATCAAACTTATAGCCGACTCCCCAGACCGTATGGAAAAAAGGACGCGCCTTCGTGCCGAGCTTTGCGCGGAGCCGCTTAATATGGACATCAACAGTCCGTTCATCTCCGTAGAACTGGTAGCCCCATACCCGTTCAAGCAGCTGCTCGCGCGTGAAAACCTGGCGCGGATGCTCTGCAAAATAGCAGAGAAGTTCAAATTCTTTTGGGGTAAGGTTTTCAATTTTTCCGTTATCAAGAAGAACCTCTCGTGTCTGCTTATTAATGTTAAAGTAAGCTGTTTCTAAGCAATCTGTATCTTCTTTAGGCGTCCTCGCGGCTGCGTGTCTCCTTGATACAGCTTTAATCCGTGCCATCAGTGCAAGCGGACTGAACGGCTTCGTTACATAATCGTCTGCCCCCATTTCAAGGCCGAGAACCTGATCTGATTCACTGTCTTTCGCCGTCAGCATAATAATTGGAACTGTTCCCCCTTCCTCCCTGATCTTTCGGCAGAGAGAAACCCCGTCCATCCCCGGCAGCATCCAGTCGATGATCAGCACGTCCCAGTCTTCCTGCTTATACGCTTTGTAGCCTTCAAGGCCATCTTTTATAAAAGCACCCTTAATGCCTTCTTTTGAAAAAAACATCTCAAGCATCTCGCTGACGCTCTGATTATCTTCTATTACTAGAACCTTCATCTTTTCACCTTCCACTTGAATCACTTTCTATTCAACATAATGTGAATTTTGTCATTTCGCAAGTATTTTATAGATTGTCGCCATTTTCAGTATGGAAACGCACGGAGGCACTTCATTTGAAAACAAATCGCCATTCTCCTATAATGGTCAAAGTTCTTGTCTACAAAACTCAGAGGAGTGTTCTACATATGAAAGCATTATTGCTTCAAGGAAAAGGCGAATGGAAAGACATGCAGGTCGGTGAAAGTGAAAAGCCGTCGCCCGGCAGAGGCGAAATTCTCATTAAAGTGAAAGCAGTCGGACTGAATCCGGTTGATTATAAAACAGCAGCAGGCGGCAATCCGCTTTGGAGCTATCCTCATATTCTCGGCCTTGATGCAGCCGGCATCGTGGAGGAAACTGGCGAAGGCGTTGAGCATCTAAAAATCGGAGACCGCGTCGTTTACCACGGCAACCTGACGAAAAAGGGCGGATTTGCAGAATATGCTGTGACAACTGCCCACACAGTATCCATCATTCCGGAATCCGTCTCGTTTGAAGATGCAGCAGCTCTTCCGACTGCAGGCTACACAGCCTATCAGGCTCTTTACAGAAAACTCCGCATCACAGAAGGCGAATCCATTCTGATCCATGGAGGAGCAGGAGGGGTAGGAGGATTTGCCGTCCAGATGGCGAAACGTTCAGGTCTGACTGTCTATACAACGGCATCTGCCTCCAATCATGAGTTCGTGAAATCTCTTGGAGCTGACTATGCGATTGACTACAACAAAACAGACGTTACAGCTGAAATCATGAATCTGACCGGCGGAAACGGGGTCGATGCTGTCCTTGATACAGTAAGCCGAGTGAACGCAACGGAGTCCCTTGACTGCCTCGCCTTCAACGGCCGGATTGCCTACATCGCAGGCGCACCTGATTTTACAAAAGTTAAACCATTTACCAAAGCTATTTCGTATCATGAAATCGCTCTTGGCGCTGTTCACCAGTCCGACAACCTTGAGCAGCAAAAAGATTTGGCGGCAATGGGTGATGACATGTTGCTTCTGCTTGCCGAAAGACAGCTGAACTCCCTGCTTGAGCAGGTTATCCCGCTTGAAGAAGTGCCGCATGCACTTGTTCAGTTATCAGAGCGCCATGTAAAAGGAAAAATTGTTGCTAAAATTTGATAATCAGAAAGACCGGGTTTTTGAGCCCGGTCTTTCTTTTTGCTCCGGACAGGCAATATGCTCATTTCAGGTTTTGAGGATTGACCCGGGATTGCATCAGACACCATAATGGAGAGAGTGCCTTTTTGCAGCGTTATTATCAGAAAAGTTCAATAACGTATAGAAAATGTTCACAAAGATGCGACATCTTTTTGTCAAATCTATCCGTCTATTACTTTCCAGTTCAAATACCTGTTAAGATAGTAGATAATTAGTTAAGTTAGGTAAGAGTTTTTGCATCATAAAAAGCGCATGTGTCTGGTCAGATTCTGCAGGCAGACTATTGCTGCGCGCTTGTATTTATAGTTTTTAACACTTGAAAAGGAGAATTGTGATGAAAAGTTCAGAAGTTATCGTAGAAGATTCTCTTTCTATAAAAAGCATCTTTTCCTGGAGCAATCTTAAAGCCATCGTCAAAGACGGCATCGTAAAATCAAACCTTCTCGGCATGTTCGCAGGTCTTTCTGTGGCACTGTCCGTATATAACGTAAATTTTGTAGACAACATTTTAGTGGTGATTCTTGCCCTGCTTGGAACAGCAGCCGTTGTAGGCGGAGCAGGCGCAATCAATAACTACTATGACAGAGACATTGACTCTCTTATGCAGCGCACGATGGAAAGACCGACCGTTACAGGGTCCATTCATCCTAAGTTTGCGCTCTGGCTCGGAATTGCCCTATCCATCAGCGGGGCAGTATTCCTGTATCTTATTTCGCCGCTGACAGCCTTTATCGGTGTACTTGGTCTCTTTCTTTATTTAGTACCCTACACAATGTGGACGAAACGCAAAACGATCTACAACACGGAAGTGGGAAGCTTATCAGGTGCCATTGCTCCGCTGATCGGCTGGGCAGCCATCTCGCCTGACCTGTTTCATCCAGCAGCTTTCGGCCTGTTCGTTCTTATGTTTTTATGGCAGCCTCCGCATTTTTACGCGATTGCCATCAGACGCTTTGATGACTACAAAAACGCAGGCGTTCCAATGCTTCCGGTCGTGAAAGGAACACCGCGCGCCAAAGTTCAAACAATCGTTTATTTAATCGCCCTGCTTGCAGCGTCATTCCTGTTCCTGTCCTTCAGCAAAGTCGTTGCGTTCTCAATGTTCGCCCTGACTCTTGCATGGATGATCGCAGGCCTTGCAGGCTATAAGAAAATGGACGACTACAAATGGGCGACGATGATGTTCATCTTCTCGCTGAATCATCTGACGATTATTTTCACTATGCTTATTATTGTTTCTTTCCTATAAGAAAAGCCAGCCGCTCAGGCTGGCTTTTTCTATTCCGTCATAACACCCCAGCCGTCCGCGTATCCCCCAAGCGGCTTTACAATCGCATCGAGCTTTTTCTGCACGGCCGTAATTTCGTTGTGCTTCAAATGCATTTTAATGGAACCGAAGCATGTCCACTCTTCCACATCATCATCATATTCCATCATGAACTTATAACCATTATCAGCAAGCGCCTTGATCATCGCTTCCCCGTTCTTCTCATCTGGCACAGCTACATAAAAATCAACATTGTGAGGCTTTTTAAAATTCAGCCCTTCCCTGTAAAGCATGCTCAGGATCTTGCCGTCCTCATCTTTTGGAAACTTCATTCTTATTCCTCCTGCTACTCAAGTCTTTATCCATTATAAAGCATTCCCCTCCTAAAGACCGAGAAAAGTTCAGTCCGATGCCGAATCGGTTTTTCACGCCGGCTCCCATATAATGAAAGTAACTTAAGGAGGCGGTAAAAAATGAATAACCACGATTTTTATGTCATGGAAGAACTTCATAAACTCGAAAAGGAAGCACAGCTTAATAAGATGAGAACTGACGATGCCCTTCAATCCTATTCTAAGGTTCAGCGGAAAAAAGTATGCGCGGACTTTGGGCTATTTAAAATTTGCTTTTGAGGCAGCCGGATTTTTCGGCTGTTTTTATTATTAAGCAAAACAGCGGCGGCTCTATCAAGAACCGCCGCCCCTCTTTTACTTTTTATGAGAATCTGCGTAAACTGCCATGGCATCCCGCATGAAAACGGCAAGACCTTCACCGAACTGGTCGATGTTCTTAGTAAACCGCTCGTCGTCAATATACAACTGGCCAAGGCCCTTGAATGCATCAAGCGAATAGCTGCCAAATTCGTTTAACAGAGTATACCACTCACCGATTGCTTCCTGTGCCTCCTTTGAATTCGGATCCATGTGGCGCACATCTGCGAGCCTTCTGTAGAGACCGTTAAATCTATCCTGCATATCTTGAGTCATCCCTGCTGCTTTTTGATTCGCCTCATCAACCGCTTTATCCCCGTAAAGCTTGCGTGCCTCCTCCTCATACGGATTATGGCTGAAGTCAAAGCCTTCGAATTTTTCTTTTTGTGACATCTCAATTTCTCCTTTCGTATGCTGTATCGTTTTTTCAACCGTCTCAATCATCTGATCCAGCCGCTTCCGCTTCTCGAGCAGCATTCTGCGGTGAAGCTCCAGAGCTTCTCTTCTGTCAAATGTCGGACTGCTGATAATCTCATGGATTTTCTTCAAAGGGAAACCGAGCTCTTTAAAAAACAAGATCTGCTGCAGCGTTTCAAGATTTTCACTGGAATAGATCCGGTACCCGGACTCTGTTACCTCGTCAGGCACTAAGAGTCCGATCTCATCGTAATGATGCAGCGTGCGCACACTGATTCCAGTTAAATCGGTCACTTCTTTTACTTTCATGCTGTGAGCCTCCCTTCACTAGTTACTTTAAAGTATGACGCTGCGTGAGGGTCAATAGACTTTTAAAAAAAAAAAAGACTTTAGCATTTCGCTAAAGTCTTAAACCGCTTCTATTCCCCACTTCTTATCGTCCTGAACAAACAGGATGCCAAGTTCGTGGTGTTCGCCTTTATAGATGGCACCCTGAACAAAGCGGATTTCTCCGTTGTGGCCGATGACTTCCATCTTGCAGAATGCCCCGTTGATCTGCAGGGCCTGATAAAACTCATCGACTGTTTTAACAGGCGTGCCGTTCGTTTTCATAATAATCTCGCCGACCTCAAGCTGGAGCTTGACCGCGGGTGAATTGGGCAGAATGCCAAGCACCATCAGTCCCTGGTCGCGCTTTGAGAAATAGAAAGCCGCTGAGTTGTCGTTCATGCGCTGGCGGACAGTCAGGAACTCTCTGCCGGCAATCGCAAGGATCGCAGCTGCAAACGCAAGCGGAGTAATCCAAATACTCGCTGCAGCGATGGCAGTAATACCTATACCAAGCCAAATGATGCGTTTTGATGTGACCATAATGCTTTCTTTTGGAAGAGAGCCTTGGACACGCTGATGAAATCCGATGATATAAGGAATAAACAAAAGCATGAACGGCTCATTTCCGATTATGACAACAGGCCACCATGGCAGGCTTTCTGTCAGTGTACCGCCAGGAACAAGCAGAAGCAGCGGTACAAGCCATGTACGGTTGGCAACATGATTGCCGATCGGAAGACCCCTGCTGCTCTTCAACAGAAACGGGGATGTCTTCACGTGCCCTGTCTTAAATGCCAGAGATCCCTCAGCGATGAGGAAAAATCCCATAAGCAGCGCAAGAACCGCAAAGCTTGTCCCCTCAAGCGCAAGCCTTCCTGATAATATCCCAGTGTTCATTAGAATGAGCACCGCGAACATAGTAAGTCCAAGCGTATAGGCAGGAGAAAGAAATCTGAGCTGCATCGTTAATGCCAAGAGTAAAGTTACTGCTCCAAGTACGATGACAGCACCGGACGGCATACCAAAGCCAAACGCCAGCGCTGCCGCTGAAAGGACCAAACCTGTAAGCAGCCCTTTTGAATATGTAAACCGAACTTCTTCGTAAAGATCTTGAATTCTTGTGTGAAAGGATCTTCGCTCACGCTTTACGCGGATGTATCCAAGCACAAGACTGTAAATAAGGAAAAAATAAACGAGAGGATGAATAAAAAACCTTCCCATTGCAAATAGAAATTCAAGCAGCCAGTTCTCAAGCAAATCCTGTCACCACCTTATATCCTTTCGTCTGACTCTACTGCTATTTTATCAGATAAAAATGGCATTGAGTATCCTGCGAGAGCAAAGTTTACTTTAATTTGCTCCACAAATGCAGATTCGAAAGGGAAAAATCAAGGAGGGAGTCGTCCACTTTTATTTCCAGCACTTCTTCAATCAGCTGCATTGAACGTTTTATATCCGTGAGGTTTAACGAAAGACGCCTGTAGTTTTCCGTCAAATAGTTAAAGTAGTCTTCGACGCAAGACTTGTTCACTTCCTGAAGATGCTTGACGTCGGTGTAATTAGCAAGGTACATGCAGAACAGCTGTACCCATTTGCTGACCTTTGCATGAGAGGAGTTCGCCGTTTGCAGTCTCATCTTAAATTCCTCTGTTAACTGCCTATACGTTTGTTCTCTCATCACACTTGCCCTTTTTTTCAATTGATCTCCCCATCTTTCCATAGGCTGTTTTCGCTCTTTGTTTACGTGATTTAGGAAGCATAAGTGCTCTTTTCCTTTATAACCAAAACGTTTTTGATTATCATGCAACAAAGGGGCACGAAAAGAGCCGTTCGTATTTAGTGTGTTGTAGAACAGTACTTCCATCGTAAAACGAAATATCGAACTATTCAACTAGCTAAAGATTCATTTTTATGTGCCCGAAAAGTCTGTACTAATTATAAAAATACGGAAATTCCCGCTTTTTTCCGTCGTTTTTTCATTAGAAAGTTAGTAAATCGTCCTAAATGTAGATATTATGTTATTTTTATCCAAAAAGAAGCCAGCTGCAATTTTGCAGCTGGCTCCTCTTCTCTCAATCATATTCAGTTATAGTATACGTTTCTTTCCGCTACAGGCGCTTGCTTTCCGTTAGGAACGCCGGGAGCCTCCTATCAAGTACTTTCCTTGATGGCTAACCAGAGAGAAGAAATCCTTTTCAAGCTAAAAAAGAAGTGAACCCATTCTCCTTTCTTTTTAATGGCAGGCTGTTTTTTGTGATCACTGTAGATTCCAAATCGTACCCGTTCCCTTTCGCTCCAGTCACTTGCTTTCCGCGGGGAGCGCCGGAAGCTTCCTCGCTGCGCTTGCGGGATCTTCCGTGCCCTCTTCATCCCGCAGGAGTCAAGTGCCTTCCGCTGCAGTCCACTGGTGCTTTAAGTTTAAATTTAGAAAACAAGGACAAACATGGCCTGCTTAAAAAGGAAGGTAAGAACACGGCACGAAGGTAAAAATCTCAACTGCGGTCAGCACTTAGTGGGTTTTTCACATTTAATATCTCCGTCTAAAGAACGGTTCCACTAATTCGCTGCAAGGCTATAGAAACAACCTATTATTTCGACATAACTTCAAGTGCTTTGTTGAGCTGGTTATCGTGTTTCCCGTCTGTACGCTGTTTGGAGATTTGCTCATTGATCTCATTTTCTGTTGCGATATCAATGGTTCCTGACTGTTTAAGGTTGTGTTTTTTCTGGAACGACTTTACAGCATCGGCCATTTTCTTGCCGTAATAGCCGTCTTCTCTTCCAGTGTCATACCCTAGCCCTTTCAGCAGTACTTGTGCTACCTTGATTTGTTCGTCATTCATATCAAGGGCAAGCGGCTTTTCAAGCTGAATTGGCGGAGATGTCAGATGCTTCGGCTGAGCAACTTTGACTGTCGGCGCAACTCCTTTTTTATGAATCCAGTTTCCTTCCGGAGTAAGCCATTTGTAAAGGGTCAATTTAATGTTGCTGCCGTCTCCCATCGGTACTGCCTGCTGGACGGTTCCCTTCCCGAAGGAGGTTTCGCCGATAATGTCATAGTTGCCCGCTTCTTTAAGGGCTCCAGCCAGAATTTCCGATGCAGAAGCACTTCCTTTATCAATCAGCACGGCAACAGGATAATCTTTTTTCTCGCGCAGATTAGAGAAATAACGTTTCTTTTCTCCGTTCCGCTCTTCAATTTGAATGTACGGCTGGTCCTTCGTGACAAATTGCTTTAATATCTCTTCAACACTTTGGAGGTACCCTCCCGGATTGCCGCGCACGTCGAGAACAAGGCCCTTTATGTTCTGATCTTCAAGCTTGGCCAGTTCTTCCGTAAAGTCCTCTGCTGTCTCTTCTGAAAAAGAGGTGATTTCAAGATAACCGATTTTCTTCTCGCCCTGCTGTTTAATAGAGCTAAACACTGTCTCAATCGGAATTTCATCACGCGTGACATCAAAGCTCAGTTTTTCCTTTGAGCCTGCTCGCATGACCTCAATTTTAACCGTAGTCCCTTTTTTCCCGCGGATCTTTAACACCGTATCGTTTAAATCACTGCCGACTGTTGATTCACCGTCAATTGAAACAATCTCATCATTCGGCTGGAGACCCGCCTTTTCAGCCGGTGAATTCTTAAACGGGGAAACAATGATGATTTTCCCGCCATCCATTCCAACTTCAGCGCCGATTCCTTCAAAAGAAGAATCAAGGCTGTCCGAAAATTGCTTGGCCGTTTGTTTATCCATATAAACCGAATAAGGGTCATTCAGCGTAGAAAGCATTCCCTGAATGGCACCTTCGAGCAGCTGTTCCTCATCTACTTCCTCAACATACTTGCTCGAAATCAGCTCATATGCCTGTTTTACCTTCTCAAGTCCTTCTGTTTCCTGTGCGCGCTCTTCCTTTAAAACATCCGTAACGGCAGGAACGGAAAGCTCTTTTGCGGCTGCATCCTGCTGCTTGTCATGCTCGTAAAACTGGATGCCGGTGTACATGCCCCCTGCACCCAGGACCATGGAAAGAGCCATCAGTATGGCTGTCATTTTCTGCTTCATCTTGTTCCTCCTTCGATAGGCTTGACGGTTGGTTATGTAGATACCAGTACAGCTAGTATATGTAAATTATGGATCAATCATGTAGGACAAGGCAATCTCTAAGAAAAAAAGTCAAAAAAACTCCTAAAACGCTGTGTTTTAGGAGTTTTCATTCTTATTGAAGGTACTTCATTGGGTTAACTGGGTTTTTCCATGCGCCTTCATGAATTTCAAAGTGAAGATGCGGACCTGTTGAACGTCCAGTGTTGCCCAAATACCCTAGCTGCTGCCCTTTGCTTACAGACTGTCCTGCACTTACGTGACGTGCATCTAAGTGAGCGTATACAGTTGTATACGTCTTGCCGTCGATGTTATGCGTGATAAAGACTGCATTTCCGTAGCTGCTTGAGTAGTATGAACGGATAACTGTTCCGGCTGCTGATGCAACTACAGGAACGTTCGCTGAACGGTTGGCAATGTCAATACCTGCATGCAGTTTGCCCCATCTATGGCCGTATCCTGATGTAAATGTACCTTGTGCAGGCCACATGAACTTGCCGCCTGTGACAGCTGGTGCCGGTGCCGGCTCAGCAGGTGCTGGAGCTGGAGCTTGCGACGAACTTCCGGAAGAGCTGCCTGATGATGATGACTTCTTAGGTGCTGATGCTTTGGCCGCTGCTGCTTGAGCTGCTGCTTCCTGTCTTGCTCTTTCT
Organism: Bacillus sp. FSL H8-0547; assembly: GCA_038002745.1. Taxonomy (NCBI): domain Bacteria; kingdom Bacillati; phylum Bacillota; class Bacilli; order Caryophanales; family Bacillaceae; genus Bacillus; species Bacillus sp. FSL H8-0547. The sequence goes on along the minus strand of JBBODD010000001.1, from coordinate 2,229,906 downwards.
GCTGCCGCCGCTTCTGCTGCTTCACGGCGTTTGCGCTCAGCTTCTTGTTTTTGACGCTCAATTTCTTTAGCGATCGCTGCTTCCTGCTCTTTCAGGAAGGCTGCTTCGTCTTCAAGCTCGTAAATTGCTGCTTCAGTTGATTTATGCTGAGCTTTCACTTGCTCAATTAATTTATTCTTTTCTGCTGCCTGTTTTTTAAGCTGCTGCTTTAAGGATTCAAGCTCAATTAAAGCCGTTTCCAGATTCTGGAGTTCGCTGCTTAGTTCTGCTTCACTTTGCTCAAGAAGTTTTTTATCCTCTTCATGTGCTTTAATGATTTCTTTATCAGCATCGACGATTTGTGTTACTGCACTTACGCGTGTAACAAGATCACCGAAATCCTGAGCACCGAGCAGCACATCCAAATAGCTCACTACTCCGCCTGTTTCCTGAAGGGAACGGACGCGGTCTTTCAAAAGCTCATTGCGTTCTGCAATGCGTGCTTTTACTTCCTGAATTTGAACCTTCAGTTCCTGGATCTTTTTCTTTGCTTCTTCAATTTCAGCCTGGCGTTCACGGATTTTTTCGTTCGTCTCCGCTGTTTGCTTATCAAGCTTTTCAATGTCTGCGTTCAGCTTTTCTTCTTTGCTTTTAAGCTCAGAAAGCTCGCCCTGTTTTTCTTTTATATTTGAATCTACTCCAGAACGCTCAGTTTGGAGTTCTGATTTCTTCTTTTCTAATTCTGCGTTTGCGTAAGCTTTTTCTTGGGTAACAGGTATAATAACGGAGCTTGTCCCAACCAAAGCCGCCAGCCCAAGTGCCAGTAATTTCTTTCTCACTCTCTAGTTCCTCCCTTTATCTTATCTCTCTATCATTCTCTGAATTTCACGTCATCCAGAGAAAACAAGCAATCCTTAAAGACTGCTTGTTTATACTCTCAAGAACTTGCGGACAGACATTAAGCTTCCCCATACACCGATCAGTGCACCGATCAGGATCAGAATAGCTGACACCTGGAAGGCAAACGGACTGAACGGCAGGAATTGAACAAATGAACCTGCGACCTTTGGTTCGACCCATGTATATAAATAGTTGTAAGTGGACAGTACAAGGATAACAGGGATGATGGCTCCCATTACTCCAAGCATCAGGCCTTCTAAGAAGAACGGCCAGCGGATAAACCAGTTGGTTGCGCCTACGAGTTTCATAATTTCAATCTCATGCCTTCTGGCAAAGATTGTGATTTTAATAGTATTCGAGATAAGGAACATCGCCGTAAAGACAAGTCCGATAATCAGCGCAATACCGATGTTTCTTGAAATTTCAACGAAATCAAAAAGTCTTTTAACTTCTTCTTTTCCGTAAAGAACCCTGTATGCTCCGTCAAAGCTCTCAATTTCCTTTGCGATTTGAGGAGTGTCTCGCGGATTCTCTGTTTTAACGACAATGACGTCATTCAGCGGATTGTTCTGTTCAAACAGCTGATACGATTTACCTTGTTCGCCCATGCTGCTGATCAGGTTATCCAGTTCTTTTTCTTTCGGTGAAAGTTCTACGGATGCAATCCCGCTCAGATTATCCACCCTGTTTCTGAGCTCTTTCTGCTGTTCAGGTGTGCTTGTCACATCAACCAGCACCCTGATCTCTACATCCTCTTCAACCTTTGTAGCAAAGTTGTTTAAGTTCATCATAATGACCAAGAACGTTCCTACAAGGATTAAAGTGACCGTAACGGCACTGACCGACGCAAAGGTCATCCAGGCGTTGCGGGTTAAGCTTTTCATAGTTTCTCTGAAGTGACGCCCAAGGGTTCTAATCATAAATCCCATACTCCCCTCTAGCCTCGTCACGCACAATCTTTCCGCCTTCGATCGCGATGACTCGTTTTTTCATGGTGTTAACAATTTCCCGGTTGTGAGTGGCCATCACAACAGTAGTTCCTCTGTTGTTGATTTCCTCAAAAATGTTCATAATCTCCCACGATGTATCAGGATCAAGGTTTCCTGTCGGCTCATCAGCAATGACTACACCTGGATTGTTGATAATCGATCTTGCAATCGATACCCGCTGCTGTTCTCCGCCTGAAAGTTCGTTTGGAAAAGACCTGGCTTTATGCTTAAGCTGAACAAGATCAAGTACATCAAGCACTTTCTTTTTGATGACTCTCGGCTGCTCGCCGATTACCTCAAGAGCAAATGCAATATTTTCATAGACTGTAAGCTTCGGCAAAAGCTTGAAGTCCTGGAAAACAACGCCGATGCTTCTTCTTAATTGAGGAACTTTTTTTTCTCTTAGTTTTGCAAGATTGACTCCGTTGATCAGGATTTTGCCGTCTGTCGGCTTTTCCTCACGGTACATCATTTTTATAAATGTCGATTTGCCTGCACCGCTCGGACCAACAACATAAACAAATTCGCCCTGATCTATTTTTACATTTATTCCATTAATGGCGAGAACGCCGTTAGAATACGTTTTATAAACGTCTGTCATTTCGATCATATTTTTATCACCCAAAGCTGTTTATTTTGTAGATAACGTGGTGGAATGGCCTGATTTAAGCTAAATTTAAGTATGTAACCATAATTTTCATATATTAATAAGATTTACCCACAAAAGTCATTATACCATCAAAGTTCGGCAAAAATAGACTTAAAAATATTACAGTTTCATTTCAGTGTCGTAAATTGTCAAAGGAAATGAAAACCAGGTCTAAAGAAATGTCGACTGATAGCGCTTTAATGTAAATTTTAGAACTTTCTGACTAAAAAGACAATCTTTTTTTGGGAATAAATAAGTGGAAATCATTTCTGACTTTCGGAGGAAGAACCGGATAATAGGATGCGGCCGGTTATGTCATGCCTTTTAAACAGCAAAACCAGCCGATGCTGCCGGCTGGCTTCTTTTGAAGTTATTTCTTTTGCGCAAGCCATTCAGCTACGACAGCTGCATCTGTTTCGTTAATAAGACCTCCAGGCATGCCGCCCTGGCCGTTATTAATGATGCTTTCAATTTTTTCTTTGTCATATTTTGAGCCGACATTTGCAAGACTTGGTGCGGCCCCGCCGCCTTCAAGATTTTGACCGTGGCAGCTGATGCAGTTCTGCTGAACAATCTCTTCAGCATTCGCTGTATCTTTTGAGCCCGAATCTTTTGGCTCTTCTCCTGCGTTATCTCCTCCGCCGCATGCAGCAAGGACTAAAGATGTTCCGAAAAGAAGGGCAAGTACTTTTGATTTCATCGCCGAAATCCTCCCCAAATAAGGATGTAAAACACACATTTATTATATCCTAACTAGGCCCGCTTGAAACCTTCCCCGAGCACATCAGAAGCATCCATAACGACCACAAACGCAGACGTATCAATGCTTTTTACGAGTTGTTTCAATTTCGTGAATTCTGTCTGATCCACCACGCACATCAGGATCGGCCGCTCGCTGTCTGTGTAGCCTCCGAATGCCGACAGCTTTGTCACTCCCCTGTCGATTTCGCTCAGAATCGCCTTTCTGACCTCTTCCTCCTGATTTGTAATGATCATCGTCATCTTCGAACGCCCCAGTCCCACCTGAACGACATCAATCGTTTTACTTGTGACATAAAGAGCAACAAGAGCGTAAAGCCCAAGTTCAATATCGAAGACCACCGCAGCGGTCAGAACAATCAGCCCGTCAATTAAAGCAACACACGTCCCAAGAGAAAGTCCCGTAAACTTGTGGATAATCTGAGCAGCCAGATCCGTTCCCCCTGTAGAAGCTTTCCCTCTAAAAACAAGGCCAAGACCGAGACCTACTCCAATTCCACCGAAGATTGCACCGAGCAGCGGATCTGTCGTCGCGGGCGCAACATCCTTTGTCAAAAAAACAACAGATGGCAAAAAGATCGTTCCAACCAGCGTTTTTAAGCCGAACTGTTTCCCAAGCAGCAGCACACCTGCCGCAAACAGGGGAATATTAAAAGCCCACTGCACATACGCAGGCTCAAAACCAAATAAAGCATCTGTAATTGTACTGATCCCGCTCACTCCGCCTGAAGCAATCCGGTTCGGCAGCAGGAAGAGATTAAAAGCAATGGCAACGATTCCAGAACCAAGCAGAATAAATAAATACGACGTCACTTTTTCAAGCATAGGATTATATGTACGAGTGCGTTTACGCTGAAACATCCTGCATCCTCCATCTGAATCACACATATTTTTGACATAACCTTACAGAGTATAGCACCCGTCTGATTCAGCTGTAAATAACAGCGGGATAACGTGCTAAAGAGGTAAAGCGGTTATGTTAGTTTTAGCATTGCGGGTGGAATTTAGTCTCGTACAAGTCCATGATTTAGCTGACTTGCACAGGAGGATCGTAAACCCACTGATAAATAGAAAAATTTAGATAAAAAGAAGTGTCTTATGTGATAAAAGGGTGTTAGACGTAAAACTGGGAAAGTTGGTTGTAACGCATGGATTGTTGGTTGTAAATTGGGTGAAGTCGGTTGTGTTTGCCGGATTGTCGGTAGTAACTCACATGTCCTGATTTGAAATAGGAATAGGTGTTCGCGAATCGGACCAGGGTGGCTCCGGGGTGGGTGAAATGCAGCCCTATATTCTGCTCACTCTGATTTATAAGGTACTATTTTTCCATTTTGGTGCCTTATATTCCGCTCACTCCGATTTATAAGGCAGCATCTCATCTTTTTGCTACCTCATATTCCGCCTCACCCCATTTATAAGGTACCATTTCGTCCTTTTACTAACCCATATTACACTTCACCCCATTTTTAAGACATCAAAGTCCACAAAAAAACAGCCGCCCCTACAGGGACAGCTGCCTCATTTTTCTTATGAAAGTTTTGAACGCAGATACGCATCGATAAACGGATCGAGGTCTCCGTCCATGACTCCCTGTACGTTTCCGCTCTCGGTGCTTGTGCGGTGGTCTTTGACAAGAGAGTACGGGTGGAATACGTAGGAGCGGATCTGGGAGCCCCAGCCGATTTCCTTTTGTTCGCCGCGGATCTCATCAAGCTCGGCCTGCTGCTCGTCAAGCTTGAGCTGGTAAAGCTTCGCTTGAAGCATTTTCATGGCGCGCTCGCGGTTTTTGATCTGGGAGCGCTCTGTTTGGCACGATACGACCGTATTGGTCGGCAAATGCGTGATACGGACGGCGGAATCCGTCGTGTTGATGTGCTGTCCGCCGGCGCCGCTTGCACGGTATGTGTCGACTTTGAGGTCCTCTGTTCGGATATCAATCTCAATTTCATCGTTAAACTCAGGCATCACTTCGCATGATACGAATGACGTATGGCGGCGGCCGGATGAATCGAACGGCGAAATGCGGACAAGACGGTGAACCCCTTTTTCCGCTTTCAAGTAGCCGTAGGCGTTGTGGCCTTTGAAAAGAAGCGTGACGCTTTTGATTCCCGCTTCATCACCTGGAAGGTAGTCAAGAGTTTCCACTTTGAAGCCCTTCTTTTCGCCCCAGCGCGTGTACATGCGGAGAAGCATTGAACCCCAGTCCTGGGATTCTGTTCCGCCTGCTCCCGGGTGAAGCTCCAGGATGGCGTTGTTTTTGTCATGAGGTTCACTTAACAGAAGCTGAAGTTCATAGTTGCTCATCGCTTCAGTCAGCTCGGCAATTTCACTTTCAAGCTCCGCATGAAGATCGGCGTCAGGCTCTTCTTTTAAAAGTTCATGCGTGATTTCAAGGTTTTCATGCGTTTCGCTCATTTCTGTGAACTGAACAACTGCCTCTTTCAGCATATTGCTTTCGTTTATTACGGTTTGTGCTTCATTCTGACTGTCCCAGAAGTTCGGGTGGGACATCATTTCATCTAGCTCCTGAATGCGAGCCTGTTTGCGGTCGAGGTCAAAGAGACCCCCTGAAAGCCGCTAATTTCTTAGCCATTTTTTCAAGTTCGTTTCGAATTTCTGCAAGTTCCATATTCATTCTCCTCTAAAATGGGGTAAAGAGAGGCAAAGTGCCCCTCTTTGAAAAATTATTTTCCGCTGCCGCAGCAGTTTTTGTATTTCTTTCCGCTTCCGCATACACATGCGTCGTTGCGGCCGATTTCCATCTGCTTTTTAACAGGCTTTTTCTTTGGCGCCTCGTCTCCCTCTTTCGGGTGAACCGCCTGCTGGCCTTTTGCGACTTCCTCGCGCTGAAGGTTGTTTCTGATTTCTGCTTTCATGATGTATTTTGCAGCATCCTCTTCAATCGATGCAATCATGCTTTCAAACATCGCGAAGCCTTCCATCTGATACTCGCGGAGAGGATCTGTCTGGCCGTAGGCACGAAGGTGAATACCCTGGCGCAGCTGATCCATGGCATCAATGTGATCCATCCATTTCGTATCAACCGCACGAAGAAGGATGACCTTTTCAAACTCGCGCATCTGCTCTTCTCCGAATGCCTCTTCTTTTTCATTGTAGCGGGCTTTCGTTTTCTCAAGCACAAGCTCTGAGATCTCTTCGGATTCTTTTCCTTTAAAGTCGTTCACTGTGAATGTGCCTTCTTCAAGAAGGTTGGCATTCAGGTAGTCAATCAGCCCTTCAAGGTTCCAGTCCTCCGGAAGCTCTTCCCTAGGCGTGTACATCGCAACCACACGTTCAACTGTTGAAGTGACCATGCTTTCAACAATCCCGCGCAGATTTTCAGAGTCAATCACGTCAAAGCGCTGCTTGTAAATAACTTCACGCTGCTGGCGAAGAACGTCATCGTATTGCAGAAGCTGTTTACGGGCATCAAAGTTGTTGCCCTCTACGCGTTTTTGCGCAGATTCAACAGCTTTCGTAACAATTTTACTCTGAATCGGCTGTGAATCATCCATGCCGAGACGGTCCATCATCGCCATCATGTTCTCAGATCCGAAGCGTCTCATCAGTTCATCTTCCATAGAAAGGTAAAACTGAGTCACACCAGGGTCTCCCTGACGGCCGGAACGTCCGCGAAGCTGGTTATCGATGCGTCGTGATTCATGGCGTTCTGTTCCGATAACAGCCAAACCGCCAAGCTCTCTTACACCAGGTCCAAGCTTGATGTCTGTACCGCGGCCCGCCATGTTTGTCGCGATCGTTACCGAACCCTGATGGCCGGCATTCTCAATGATTTCCGCTTCTCTTTCATGGTTTTTCGCATTCAGCACGTTATGCGGAACGCCTTTTTTCTTTAGGAGTCTTGAAATAAGCTCAGACGTTTCTACCGCAACCGTACCGACAAGAACCGGCTGGCCGGCAAAGTAACGCGTCGTTACATCGTCAACAACGGCTTTGAACTTGCCTTCCATAGAACGGTACACAAGATCTGCGCGGTCATCACGCACAACATCACGGTTTGTCGGAATCGCCACAACCTGCATGTTGTAAATGTTGCGGAACTCCTCTTCCTCCGTCTTCGCTGTACCTGTCATACCGGAAAGCTTTTCGTACATGCGGAAGTAGTTCTGGAATGTAATCGTTGCAAGCGTCATGCTCTCGTTCTGAATCTCAAGGCCCTCTTTCGCCTCGATTGCCTGGTGAAGACCATCACTGTAGCGGCGGCCTTTCATTAAGCGGCCTGTAAATTGGTCGACGATGACAACATTGCCGTCTTCAACAACGTAATCAACGTCATTGTGCATCACAACGTGGGCTCTTAATGCCATATTAATATGATGGTTGAGAGACACATGTGTTAAATCGAACAGGTTTTCAATATTAAAGGCTTTCTCTGCTTTAGACATTCCGTCTTCAGTCAGCTGAACCCCTTTTGTTTTTTCATCGAAGGTATAGTCCTCATCGAGCTTCAATGAACGGACAAAGCCGTTGGCCTGTACATAAAGCATCGTGGATTTCGCAGCAGACCCCGAAATGATCAACGGCGTACGCGCCTCGTCAATCAGGATGGAGTCAACTTCATCAATAACCGCATAATGAAGCGGGCGCTGAACCATCTGCTCTTTGTAAAGAACCATGTTGTCGCGCAGGTAGTCAAAGCCAAGCTCATTGTTAGTCGAATACGTAATATCGCACGCATAGGCAGCACGCTTTTCCTCTTTGGAAAGACCGTTTGAATTGAGTCCGACAGTCAGGCCGAGAAACTCATACAGCTTGCCCATCTCAACAGCATCACGGCTCGCAAGGTATTCATTGACCGTCACAACGTGAACGCCTTTTCCGGAAAGAGCATTCAAATAAACAGGCATCGTGGAAGTCAGTGTTTTACCTTCCCCTGTTTTCATCTCGGAGATATTCCCTTCGTGAAGAGCGATACCCCCCATCAGCTGAACCGGGTACGGATAAAGTCCGAGCACTCTCTTTGAAGCCTCGCGCACAACGGCAAAAGCCTCTGTCAAAAGATCATCCGCACTCTCGCCTTTGGCAACGCGCTCTTTAAATTCCTGCGTCTTAGCCTTCAGCTCTTCATCAGAAAGCCTCTCCATGTCGCCTGCCAAAGATTCTATTTGATTCGCCATTTTTTCGTATCTATTCAATGCACGTTTATTAAAATCAAACACCTTATTTAAGATTCCAAGCATTCTAAACGCTCCTCTGTTAGTGAAGTGCCATACGTGAAGCTATTCATAGGCAGGATAATCATCCGTCCTGCAAAACTACCTTCTATTTTACCATATATTAAATAATATCAACAGTTTATCCTGTTTCAAAGCGAAAAACCGTTCTCCATCAACTTTTTTAAAACGTTCTCTTCAGGTTTGCTGAAGAAGCTTATGTATATTTTTTAAAAAAACAAAAAAATCCGGCATGGCCGGAATTCCCTTCTATGTATACCTTTATAGAAGATCAGCGGAGGAACTGCTTTTCTGTTCTGCAGTAACATTCCTGGTTATCACTTGTAGATTTTCATGCATTTTGAACATGACAATTAACAGCTCACAGTAGATCCTGATGACAAAGGGACCAAACAGCAGTGTCAGAAGCCCGGCAAACACTTGAGCTCCACCCCCGAAATCAGCGCTCGCTCCTGTTGCAATCGAGATAAATCCTGCGATGATGCTGAGGGCCGATCCCACATAAAAGATAACGGTAATAATAGTGGGGGTAATCATTTTATTGAATTTTAAAAAGTCCTGCATGCTCATCTCCTCCTTCTCTAGAGCATATGACTTTAGAATCATTGAATATGTCTCATAAAAGTAAAAATATGTAAATAAAAACAAATGAAAAGCAGCCTCTGTAATGAGAGACTGCTTTATGTTGTCATTATTCAGTCGGTTCAATAATCGCGTACTTACCGTCTTTGCGCTGGTACACAACGTTTGTTGTGTTGGTTTCAGCATTTGTAAAGACGAAGAAATTATGACCGAGCATATTCATTTGAAGAATCGCTTCCTCGCTGTCCATCGGCTTTAAGTTAAAGCGCTTTGTGCGGACAACCTGGATTTGGTCTTCTTCTTCCTGAACAGCTGTCTGGGTCTGTGCCCCTTCAGCTTCTTCCGTGCCTGCTGCAAACATGAATTTAGGTGATCCCTGCTCGCGCAGCTTGCGGTTTACTTTTGTTTTATGTTTACGGATCTGACGCTCGAGCTTGTTTGTCACAAGATCGATGGCAGCGTACATATCCTCGTTATATTCCTCAGCACGCAATACTAGATTGGTCATGGGAATGGTTACTTCAATTTTTGATTCCTGATCGCTGTAGAATTTCAAATTTACGTTTACGTTTGCTTCAACTGAATCCTCAAAATAGCGTTCCAGTTTGCCGATTTTCTTCTCGACATACTCTCTTAATGCTGGAGTTACCTCAATGTTTTCGCCTCTGACGTTATAATTCAAAATGAACTCCTCCTTTGTTAAGGATATGTAAACTTAATTCTTCCTTTCCCTTTAGAATTCCTGCTGAAACGTAAAAATAATGTTAAATCATTGTGAAATTTGTTGAAGTTTGCGGTTCAGGAGGAAAGGATGTGAATAGAGTATGCGGGGGGCGTTTGATTTATTCTATGAAAAAAGGACTGTCTCTATAGAAGATATTGTTACTTTCCGAAAAGACGCCGGGTATTTCTTGAAATGAACGAAACTATTAAGGCTCCTCCCGGACACTTTTTTAAAACATCTTTAATAAAAGAAGCTATTTTCAGCTTTGTTAGAGATAAAGAGGAAGTGAACTCATTCTCCTCTCTTTTTAATGGCAGACTGTTTTTATGCTGAAAATGAATTTCAAATCGTACCCGTTCCCTTTCGCTCCAGTCACTTATGCATGTGCCATTACATCGAATCCTAATAAAACAAAAATCCCGTCCTTATTCTGGCGGGATTAGTGAAGCAGATAGGGAAGCAGGCACATCTGAATGTCTCTCTTCCAGGCTGTATAGAGATGGGATAATCTTTTTAAATAGGCATGGAAAAGATGGGAACCGCCTTCTGGCGCCGGCCTTAATTCTTCCAGCATATCATCAAAGAGAAGAATGCTTTTCTGGAGAACTGAATTGTCGCGGGCCGCATGCATCATCGAGCTGTGAACGGCATCCACCTGGATAAAAGCATCGATTAGATCGTCCATGATTTGCTCGCGATTTGTATATTCCATGCCTTCAAAGCTTTTGATCAGATAATAAAAACATTCTTCGATAGTATTCAGCAGCTCGTTATAGGAAAGGAAAAGCTCGTAATCGCTTTGAGTTATGGCGTCACTTGCGCTTATCATAATACATTCCGTCAATGGCTGTGCTCTGGTAGGGGTTTGCATATTTCTGGCCGGAGGCTTTTTGCAGCTTTAATTTTGTCATATCTTCTTTGATCTCGTGCTGCACGGCTTTCAGCTTTTCATGAATAACCGCGTTCCATTCTGTGATTTCTTTTCCCAGCTGTTTTTCCTGAGGGGTGTATGGCGGCTTCAGGTTTGAGATCAGCACTTCCCGCTGTTCGATCCACTGCTGGATGTTCAGGATATAGCTGTCCCTCATATCCTTTTGCTGCGAGCCGTTCACTTCACTCAGCAGCTGATGAGTAAGCTGATGCAGTTTTTCAACAGCGCTCATCAGATCGGGCCGCCCTGTCCGAACTGCTGCCTGCGGGCAGATTGAATGACCTGTTTCCACGCATCGCGGAATTCAGTTACATATCCCTCTGCTTCAGAAAGAATCTCCGGATCATTTGAGATATTCGCTTCTACGAGCCGGCGGTTGATATATTCATACATCTGCATCATCGATCCGGAAACCTCAGCTTCAGGGTTTAATGTGATCATAAGCTCCTGAATAATGCGCTGCGCCTTTTGAAGATTGATGTTTTTTTCCTGAACCTGTTTCTGTTCCATCGCTGTCCGTGCCTGCTTAATAAATTTAAGGCAGCCGTTATAGAGCATTAGTGTCAGCTCGCCTGGAGACGCCGTGCTGACAGAATTCTGCTGGTATGCCTGATAGGGATTTGTCAATGCCATCGTGTTAACTCCTTTTTTAGCCGAATTGCTGCATTAAATAACTCATTTGTTCATTGGATCGTTGAATTGCTTTTTCCATCGCCGTAAACTGTGACCAGTAACGATCCTCTACTTGCGTCAGCCTGTCTTCAAAACGCGTGATCTGGTTATCTATGGATGAGAGGTTTCTTCCAATCGTAAACTGCTGGCTTGTGGAACTGGACGTGCCGGCTTTGGCATTCAGCTTGTCCATCGTTGTTTTTAAATTGTCGTACAGGTTAGAAATGATCCCTTTTTCCCCGCTTGTCGGGCCATTGCTTGTAAACAGCTTTTCTACACCGTCCGGATTTTCTTCAATTGCTTTTTTCAGCTTGGCCTCATCAATGATCAGCTTTCCGCCCTCGCGGTAGTTCGTAGATGTCGTGATTCCGATATTGGAAAGATGGGTAAAAGATGTCCCTGATGCTGAAGACAGCGTTGAATAGAAATCTGTGCGCATCTGGCTGAGTGCACCGGTCAGGATCGAATCTTTTCTGAGCATCCCGCTTTTCGCCTTTTCATCCCACTGCTCCTGCTGCTTGTCTGATAGAGCTTCGCGTTCTTCGTCAGATAGCGGCTGATAGTCGCGGTAGCGGGTTTCATCTGTTTTCGTCTGGATTTTTGCAATGGTTTCGTTGTAAAGGGTGACGAATTTCTTTATGTTATCAAAAACGGCATTTGTATCGTTTGTAACATTTATGGCGACCGGCGGTTCTGCTGTTGTGAACGTATTTTTCAGCGTAAACGTAACTCCGCTCATTTCAAACGTGTTGGATGTCCGCTCTGTTTCAAGTCCGTTGATCGTGAACTTCGCGTTTTGCCCGCCTGTTTCTGTACCTGAGCCGAATCTCAGGACGTTATTCAGGAAGCCCGAAGATGTAATAATTTCATTGCCGCCCTTGTTAAAATCCCCTGTTTCTTTTCTCGTCAGCGTAATCTTATCTGAAAATGAATCATAAAGCGCCGTCACGCCAAGCGATGATGAATTGATCTTCGTAAAAACATTATTTAATGATTCTGTGCCCTGAATCAGGAAATTCTCTTTTTTGAGACCTGTTGAAGTGTGCGTCTGCATGTCAAAAGAGAAGTACTGATCCGTACTCTCAATCACGTAATCCGCCTTGATGACGCTTCCTTTTTTGATTGTTTCACCGAATGTCAGGTTGCCGTCTGTATCAATTGCAGCTTCTCCTGCTTGAGGAGTACCAGTCACAAGCTTGAAGGATTTGCCGTCTACTTTCATAATCGCGTCTTTATCAACATTTTTCAGCACTTGCCCGGTTTCGAGTGTCAACTTAAATGACGTCCCGTCATCCGCGGCGGTGACTGTCTGATTTTTAACGGTTCCTGTCTGCCAGTTGAAGTTCGTGTTGGCAAACGAATCTTTTATATCCTGGAGAGCTTTGGACGTGTCGACCTTTTGGCCGGATGCAGAGATCGCTCCGGCATTTACCTTTGTCGCTGCCGTTGCAAGCTGATCCACTTTCGAGATGCTGTAGGACGCCTGGCTCGCCGCGCTCGTTGCAGTGGCCGTCACTCTATCAGCATTGGAGCTGTTCGTCGTCCGTTCCCGGTAATTGCTCGTCAGCTTCATATCAAACGCAGCATTCCTGAATGAAAACAGCAGGCTGTTCATCTCGCGGTAGCCGTCGCGCTGCCACTCAAGCACCTGCTTGTTCTGCTTCAGCTTATCAAGCGGCATTCTCTCCGCCTTCATTAAATCTGCCACGAGCGAATCAATGTCCATTCCGCTCGCCAAACCGCCGATTCTGACCATGTACCTTCACCTCTCTAGATTTTTTTATCTACTACAAATCCCAGGAACTCCGTTAATGCTGCGTACAAATCCAGCATCTTCTTCGACGGAATCTCCCGGACAATTTCCTTCGTCTGACTGTCTACCACCGTCACATAATACTCATTCAGCTTCTCATGCAGCTGAAACTGAATCGACGTGTTCGCCGGCTGCAGAAACTCATTGATGCTCTTCACCGCTTTCTCAATCTCTTCTTTCGGAAAAGCAGGAATATATTCTTCTTTACTTCCTTCTTGTATGGTTACGGGCTTCGTGTCAATCTCTGAGATGCGCGGACCAGGCTGGGATGACATTTTCTCAATCATCATGATGGGTCGCTCCTTGGGTATATGTTCTATTGGTTATATCGGAGAGATTGAGGAGATTTGAAGGTTTGGGGAGTTTAAATTGGGCTTAAATGTGTAAAGGAAGATTATTATTCTTTACAGAAATAAATATAATTTAGTAAAATAAAAAAGAACAAACGTTCCCTTTTTTAAGGAGGTATTTAGATTAATACTTTTGAGACTACGCCAATAGAAGTCATGCAAATGCTGACAGGTAAACTGTTAGGAGACGGAAACTTATCTATTGAAAAAGGAAAAAGACCAAGATTTCGTTTTTCACATTCTTCTGCAGATTCTGGCTGGTGTTTTCACTGCTACGAAACACTTAAAGCACACATCCCGCTCAGTAAACCTAAATACAGGAGGATCTCTGACAATAGAATAGAGGCTGGGTATACCGAACAATTCTATGTTCAATCCAAATTATCGCCTCTCTTTGATAGCTTACTTCCACTTTGGTATGAAGAAAGAACAAAGAGTATCCCATTCCACCTTCTTGAACAGGTTATTAATCCTCTAACCTTAGCTTGGTGGTATCAGGATGACGGACATTTAAAAATACAAAACAACACCCCTAAAAAAATTATCCTATCCACAGATTCGTTTACTCAAAAAGAAAACATATATTTACAAGTGTTACTTTACACTCAATTTAAGCTTCACTTTAAACTAGATGGGCAAAATCGTCTGGTCATCTACGATCAAAAACAAATTCTGCTGTTCCTGAGAATTGTATACCCGTACATTCATCATTCTATGAAACGAAAAATGCTGTCTCCTCCACAATTAGAAATAGCTTTCCCTGACTACAAGAGAACTTCGATTCAAATTCCTATTCAAATACTAATTAAAAAGCCTACGCAAGAAATTAGAGACGTTCTTAATAAATTCATGAATCTTAACCCACTAGCACTGTATGAATCATATTTTTCACTTTCTAACACTAATGAAATGAAGAAACGAAAATCCTATCAAATTGTTTTAACAAGGAAGCATCAGGAGTTCCTTGATTTGATTAAAAGAGAAACAGGTATGAATATGAGCGAAGCGGTAAGTACAATGCTTACTCTGAATGCACATGTTAATAGAAAAAGACTCTAGCTGCGCTAGAGTCTTTAATCCAATTAACGAAGTAATTGAAGAACACCTTGAGGCTGTTGGTTGGCTTGAGCAAGCATAGCTTGAGCAGCTTGAGAAAGAATAGAATTCTTTGTTTGGTTCATCATTTCTTTCGCCATCGCGCGAACATTTACTTTCATAAATGACCAGACTATATCTTCACCCTCTGATTTAGCAGTAGGGGTTGGGCACTTCGGATCCTCAATGCTGAACCACATTGATTCACCTACGGATTTCATCACCATAGCTTGCGCCTTAGATGGTCTATCCTAGTCGTTGAACCTTCTCCAGAGTTTCCTCACAGGAGCTTGGCTGCTGATTGCCCAATCTTCTCTTTTTTCAGACCTTCACGCTTGTCGTTTCCGACTGCGTTGTGGCAAGAAAAGCTCTAAGGGGTTCCCAGCAATTCACCCAATTATGATCTCTGGCCGTTACCAGCCAGGACGACTGTGCTTGTCACTGCTTAGGCAGCTAAAGCATAATCTACGTCACGAACACGTGATTCTGCAGCAGTTAAGTTTTCAGAAGATGTGTTCAGGTTGTTGATTGTGTGTTCTAAACGGTTTTGGTATGCACCGAGTTTAGAACGCTCTTTTGAAACTTCTTCAATTGCTGAATCAATGTTAGTGATAGTAGCTTTTGCAGCATCATGATCTGTAACATCTACTCTTCCAGCTGTAGATAGGTTGATTGCAGCACCTGCAGTAGTCATATCACGAATTGCTAAACTAATATTTTGATCTTCGTTTGCTCCAATTTGGAAAGTAGCGGAGCCAGCTTCTACTACTACGTTACCAATAGCATCATCCGCTGTGTAACCAGCGTTTGTTTTGATTGTAATTCCAAAGTCAGAGAAATTTAGTTCTTGTGCACCATCTGCGTTAGTGATCGTTTGAGTTTTAGTACCAAACGTCATTGTTAACTCACCGGCTGTACCGCTTGTAATTGCATATGTTCCAGCAGTAGCACCAGAAGTTTCAGCAGAAGCTACACCAGTAACTGCAAGAACAGTGGTAGTAGCAGCGTCTTGATCTACTGTACCGCCAAGGTTACCTTTTAGAAGTTTTTGAGTATTGAATTCAGTAGTATCACCGATTCGATCGATTTCACTCTTTAACGCATTTAGTTCTTCTTGGATAGCTGTTCTATCTTCAGTTACGTTTGTGTCATTTGCACCTTGTACTGAAAGTTCACGCATACGCTGAAGAATTTCATGAGTCTCATTTAAGGCACCTTCAGCCGTTTGAATCATAGAAATAGCATCTTGTGAGTTACGAGAAGCTTGGTCTAAACCACGAATTTGTCCACGCATTTTTTCAGAAATCGCAAGTCCAGCTGCATCGTCACCTGCACGGTTGATACGCTGACCAGAAGCTAATTTCTCCATTGATTTAGATTGAGCGCCAGAAGCACTGCTCAATTTGTTGTAAGTATTAAGAGCCGCAATATTATGATTAATTCTCATTACAAATTTCCTCCTTGAATTGTATGTTTTCATCCACATCCTTGTGGAAGATGTCAGACTGGGCCGAGCCGGCCGTCTGCAGTCCTGCCTGACACTTTTTATATCGACAGGCAGAGGTATTGTTTAATAGAATTAGAAAAAAATTCATAAAAAAACCTCAAGCCGATGTGCTTAAGGTTATCTGTTTCTTAGCTGGGACAAGAGGTTTAGCGATACGTCCGCCGCTTTGCTGTTTTCTTCCTGAATGGAAAGGTAGATTTCTTTCCGATGGATGTCAATGTGTTTTGGGGCGCTGATGCCGATTTTGACCTGATCGCCTGAGATGGAGATGACGGAGATCTCGATATCGTCGCCGATTTTGATGGCTTCCCCTGTTTTTCTTGTGAGTACGAGCATCAGGCTTCCTCCCATAGGCGGTGTTTGGTTGTGTAGTCTGTTCCGCTCAGGATGAGCTGCTTGCCTGTTTTTTGTTTACGGTTGATGATGACCGGACCCTGGAGATTGGCGGTTGAAGCATTGAATGGGTCTGTTACGGTCAGGATGACGTAAACTTCCACGTCCTTTTCGCTATCAATGGACAGGGTTTCTTTGGAGGATTCGTCAATCTCAAATTCATAGTCTTTGAAAAAGAAAAACGGACTTGTGACGACGAAGGCAGTGGAGGGGCTCTTAACAGACTGAAGAATGTAAAAGGATGAGTCCTCTTCAAGCGGCAGAAGGATAAACGACCTTTCATCCAAAAATCCGGGTATGCCATGCTCAAAAGCTAGTTTTTCGCCTTCATCTATATCAACCGTTCCGTGGTACTTCGTTTCGATAACCATGCTTCACGTTCCTTTCTGTTAAATGACAAAATCAATTTTCAGCTGATTGCGCTCAGCAAGATGGATCTTTACGTCTCCGGCTTCATAGTCCATGTCCGGCTTATTTGCCGTGCTTTCAATGACGGGTTTATTCGTCTTCACATCAATCTCAACCTCTGCAGGCTGATAGGCAAGCTTCACACTGAAATGCGACGGAATAAAGCCGATGTTAAATTGCTTCTCCGGGCGCTCGCTGTTCACTTTTGCCTGGGCAGTCAGAGGACGGCCGCCGTTTTCAATCCGCATCTGCTCATCACCCTGCCTGATGCGCCTTGCAATTCCGGATAAAAGATCCTGCCGGCCCATATCCGCGGCTTCTTCGATACGCTTTGAAATATGCTTCAAGTCGACATCTTCCCGCGCCTTTGACTGATCAATTGTCAGTTTTCCAGGTGTGGTACGGATAGACACTTCTGCCTTCGGCTGCTGAATGGAAAGGTCGGCAGGCTTTTGTTCAATGGAAAGCTTCGCGTTCACGGTTTCAATTCCAATTCTGGCAAACCTGCTTTCAAGTCTGATTTGAGGAATGTTCATTCATGTTCCCCCTCCTAGTAAAAAAGCTATCTCGCAAAAGATAGCTTTATCTTATAAAGTCCATCAGCGTCGGCTGCATGATCCTCGCACCGACTGAAAGCGCAGCTCTGTGAAGGCTTTCCTGTGCTGTGAGACTCATGATGACTTTCTCAAGATCTGCGTCTTCGTTTTCCGAAAGAATACGTGTAGACACAACTTCCTGCTTCATCACCCGGTCTTCAATCAGCTCAAGACGGTTATACCTAGCGCCAAGCTCCGCGCGTTCAGCGGTCATGGCGTCCATTTTCCCGTCCAGGTCTGAAAGCAGTCCATCCAGACCGGACGCATCACCTGATGACAGTGCTTTTTCAATTGACCCCACAACGGCGAACAAATCTACGCTGAATACGTTATCTGAATTGATATTCGCTTTGAGTGAAACTCCTTTTGATACTTCTACTTCAAAGGGAGATTTATCAACGAGGACGGTTACCGTACCGTCAGCATTCAGTGTCACCGGAGCCTTTTTCGTTTCCGTTCCGTTGAAAATATAATTCCCCGCTACCTGGGTATTGGCAGACCCGACCAGGTCCTCTTTCAGCTGCTTGATTTCAGCGCCGATCGCTTTCAAGTCCTCGGGGCTGTTGGTGCCGTTGCTTGCCTGCACGACAAGCTCGCGGACACGCTGAAGAACCTGCGTGCCCTGCTCGATGCCCGCTTCTGAGTTTTCCATCCACTGATAAGCTTCGGAAATGTTACGCTGGTACTGTTCAACTTCTGTCAGGTTTGTACGGTAGTGCATGCCTTTCATGGCAACGACCGGATCTTCAGACGGCCGGCTGATTTTTTTGCCAGTTGCGAGCTGGTCCTGGTACGTTCCCATTTTTTCATAGCTTTTGCTTAAATTCCGGAGAGAATTTGCTGCTAGCATACTTTGTGTGACGCGCATGGTTTTTCACCTACCTTCTTAATCCATTGATAATGGTGTCAAGCATCTCGTCCTGCAGCGAAATCATTTTCGCCGAGGCATTATAGGCGTGCTGAAATTGAATCATATTAGTCATCTCTTCATCAAGTGACACAGCACTTACCGACTGGCGGCGCTGGTCAACTGCCGAACGGAGGACATCTGTGTTGCTTGAGAGGCGGTTTGCTTCCTGGGCATCAACGGCCATTCCTCCAATTAAGCTTTCGTAGAAGTCCTGGATGGTCGTCGTTTTTCCGCCAATGGAAAACGTCTGATTTTTCACTTCTGCAAGCGCCAAAGCATTTTTTCCGTCTCCGATGTTTCCATTGGAAGACGCTGCGATGTTGTCGGTTGAATCGAGAATATCCTGGTGCAGCTGAATAAGGGCAGCGGCACCTTGAGGAGGATTTGTCAGGCTGCCGAGATCGAAGAATGGAGAGCTGACTGCTCCACCTTCTTCTATTCTCTTGATGCTGTAGCCCGCTTCCTGAACTTTGTTGACTTCGGTTGCAAAGCTGTAGGCAAGCTGGTCAAGCTGCTGAAGCATTTCCGGGTAAACTCCCTTAGCAGAACCGCCCTCATTGTATCCGTACGAATCAATTAAACTGCGGATCTTGCCCGCGCTGCCGAAATCCTTTACATCTAAAGCTGTTCCGCCAATCGAGACGGTATCAGCAAGACCGTTATCAGAAGAATATCCGACGCTTATTTCATTCACTGTTTTTGTCTTGCCGTCAACAAGTGTTCCGAGAGATTTGCCTCCAGCGTCCACGATTTCAATAGAAACGGATCCTTCCGCGATCGGAAGCGCATTTCCCCCGCTTTTTTCATAGGAGATTTTCACGTTGGAGAGGCCCGACAGCTGATCTAGCAGACGGTCCCGCTCGTCGTACAAATCATTCGCCAGATAGCCGTGCGGCTCTATTTCCGAGATTTGTTTGTTGATGCTGTTAATCTGGTTTGCAAGGGAGTTGATCTCTTTGACTGAAACTTCAAGTTCGCTCTTCAGCTCACCCTGCACAGCTTTCAGAGATGTAGAAAGATAGTGGAACGTTTCGGCTACCGCTTTTCCCCTCTCGCGGACAACTGAACGGGCGCCTGCGTTCGTCGGGTTCAGGGCCAGGTCCTGCATTGACTGCCAGAAACGGTCAAAGCTTTTGGAGAGACCGGTCTCAGACGGCTCATTCATGATTTCTTCCATCTTCAGAAGAGCATCGGCGCGGGAATCCCAATACCCGCTTTTGTTATTTTCATAGCGGAACTGCGTGTCCAGAAAGCTGTCCCGCACACGTTCAATTGTCCCTGCCTGAACGCCGGTTCCGGTTTGCCCCGGGATATGCGGACGGTTGATGGACGCGTTAGGATAGGGCTCCGTCTGTTCAAAATTAACACGCTGCCTTGTGTAGCCCGGTGTGTTGGCATTGGCAATATTGTGGCCTGTTGTGTTCAGGGCGCTTTGCTGTGTAAACATTCCTCTTTTGGCAATTTCAAGACCTGAAAAAGTCGAGCGCATGGTTCATTCCTCCGAGCTTTATGCTTTTGAATCAAATAATGATTTTCGTTTCGGCTGAGCTGCCGCAGTTAAGCCCGGAGGCTTGTAGGCCGGGGACTCTTCCTTAGGCATGAGCATATCAAGAGACAGGGAGACAAACTGAAGGGCCTGAACGGTCAGCTGCTGATTGAGCTTGTTTGCATGTTTCAGCTTGTCCATGACATCTGTCAGGGAGGATAAAAGCTGAGCAAACTGGACCTTGTCTTCTCCCTCTGCTTTTTCAATGCATGCCGACAATGTAAGATCATAATCTCTGCCCAGATAGGCTGAGGTGAGCGGAATCCGCTCCTTCTCTGCAAGCTTAATAGCGCTTACGCAGATGTGCTCCTGCTTCAGGGTTTGCTGAAGCACAGCCAGATCTTCTTTTTTCAGAGCTTCTGTTTTGGCTTCGGCTAGCTTCAGAAGCTGCTGATTGAGCCTGAGAAGCTTCTCGAGTTTAAAAATTAATGGCTGTGCTGACACGGCAAATCCCCCTGGTTCTATTTCTTATAGTGATTAAAAAGGCTTTCGGCAACAGCTTTCGGGTCCGGCTGGTAAGTGCCGCTTTCAACCTGCTTTTTCAGAGCTGCCACTTTTTCCTGTCTTGCGGCATCGATGCTGTTCTGCTGCTGAAGTTCTTTCGCTTTGGATGAGATCTCTACCTTATCCTGTTTCTGTGCAGCCTGCGGGAGCTGCTGCTTTTCCGCACTTCTTTGGTAGGGATTGATTGAAGCTGAATTCAGATGATTGATTTTCATCTCTTATCCTCCTCCATTCCTGTGATGATATCTTTATCGGCCCTATTTGCCGGCCATTAATAGTCTTACTAGTTTTTGGGCTGAAAGGTATAGAAAGTCGCTTTCTCTTCTGTGACTTTCTGACGGCGTTCTTCCTCCCGCTCTAAGTCGAACAGCTGAGTTTTCAAGTCTTTTGAACATGTGAGGCACAGCTTGTTCTCCCTGATCAGCGTTCCGCATTTCTGGCACGGGTAGCCAAGATTCGGGAAATTGGCGAGCTGGATTCTTCCCTGTCTGATGAATTTCAGAATCGTGTCTTCAGAGACTTCTGTTTCCTCTGCAGTAGTCACCAGTGTTGCGCTGCGGTTTTTGCTTTGCTTTAAATAGCCGTAAACAGCTTCAAACTGACGCTCTTCTTCTTTGCTGCATGTATCGCAAACTGTTTTAAACGTGGTTTTTACAAATAATGAGTAGCATTCCGGACAATTTGATAGTTCCACAATTATTTCTCCTATCATTGTACTATATATCAATATTATCGGTTCGTTTTTGAAAACGTTTAGCCCCTGATGAGAGTTAAAGAGGAGACCTTTTTTGCCCCGTTTTGGATCAGCACGTTTGCCGCTTGCCTGATTGTCGTGCCTGTTGTGTAGATATCATCGATTAGAAGGATGTGTTTTGAGAGAATGTCAGAAGGGTTTTCGATAAAAAAGACATTTTCACTTTGAAGGCGTTCTTCGCGGGTTTTTTTGGATTGTTTTTCAAGATGTTTGCGGTTTAAGGGAGAAAGGACGGGGCGGCCGAGAAGTTCGGCGAGGAGGAGTGCCTGATTAAATCCTCGTTCATAAAGTCTTTCGCTGCTCAGAGGGACCGGAACGATGAGGCCGGCCTCTTTAAAGTGCTGAAGGAAAGCTTGCCGGAAGGAGTCTTGAAAGACACGCACTAATGCTGCGTCACCCCTGTACTTGTATCTGGCAATCACATCCTTCATCCAGTCATTGTAGTGGTAAACCGAGCGGTTACTTGTGAGAACGTGGCCTATTTCATCGGACTGCCATCTTTCACAGTCATAACAAATCTGTTCATCTGCCTGAGGCCGGCCGCAGGTTTGACAGACCGGTCCTTCGATCAGAGTGAAATTATCAAAGCATTCTGAGCAGCATGCTTCTTCCTTTTCCAAGAAAAAAACGCTTCTCCAGGTAACCGTCTTTTCCAGTTCTGCTGCGCAAATCAGACAAAGGCTCACTCTTCACCTCTTTCAAATCTCCGGCAGCGCGGCATGTCAGAAACCATTTTCGCCGACTCCGCAAGCTTGACGATCAGCGTTGTCATCTGCTGTTTGTCTATGAATTCCGCTTTGACGTAGGCGATTTTGCCGGCGTCTGTCACATATCTCGGCTGGACTCTGTTCAAGACAAGCGCGAGCACGTCATTCAGACATTCATCGCACGTGCAGCTCATCTGAAGAGCCTGCTTATATTCAAATAACAGGTCTGACATAATTTGTTCCATTGCATTAACAGCCAACGTCCTGTCCCCTTTCTTGCTGCTACTAACCGATTATGCCACAACGTAAAAATGTTGGATATATTTAACATGCTAAACAGTCAGAAAGTCACTTTCGCAGCTTGCGAGTTCATCATCTGAATATGCTTTTTGGCACGAATCATCGCCTCTGTTTTCCCGTAGTGAAAAAAGCGGACATCCCCATCAGGGTGTGCAGCGCTCCTGCCGACTCGTCCTGCTATCTGGACAAGTGCGCTTTCAGTAAAAATACCTGCTTCTGCACCGAGCACTGCCGCATCCGAATTGGGAATGGTGACTCCCCTCTCTAAAATGGTCGTTGTCACAATGATTGGAATGGCGCCGTCTCTGAACTTCTGCACCTTTTCTTTTCGGTCAGGATCCTCTGCATGGACCCCTTCTATCGCTGGGTGCTGCTCTTTCAGGATCGCCACAGCGTCTTTTAAAACGGAAATTGAAGGAACAAATAAAAACGCCTGTTTGTTTAAGCTAAGACGGTCAGTGACCCATTGCTGAAGCGGTTCAGGGAGTCTCTGTTTCTGAAGCGCCCGTTTGTAATGCCCGCACCAGGTGAAGGATGGAACAGGGAGTGGATGGCCGTGGTATCTTTGCGGAATTTTCACATGAAGACTGATGGTTTCTTTTAGTTTTTCAGAAGGGGTGGCGGTTAAGTAAATCAGGGAACTTTCCGGTTTTCGCGCTCTGGCTGCAGCAAACTGGAGTTTTTCGTCGGCTGAAAATGGAAAGGCATCCACTTCGTCAATGATCAAGACATCAAATGCAGCGGTGAAGCGCATGAGCTGATGGGTCGTTGCGATGACGAGATCCGCTTCCTGAAAGCGTTCTTCACTTCCGCCGAATAGGGAGGCGATCTTCACTTCTGGAAAGGCAGCACGCAGTCTTGGAGTCAGTTCAAGGATGACATCCGTTCTCGGGGCAGCAAGGCAAACTTGTTTATTTTCTGATAGCGCTGCCTCAATTCCGTGAAACAGCATCTCGGTTTTACCCGCTCCGCATACGGCCCAGAGCAGCAGATCCTGCTTATTTCTTACAGCATAAACCATTTGGTCAGACCCTTTTTGCTGGGCATTTGAAAGCCTTCCATCCCACTTCAGGCCTGTAAATGCTGCCTCGCTCTTCGGCCGGCACGGGCCTGTCCATTTGATGAGAGGCGTACATTCGCTTACTCTTCCCATCTGAATGCAAGCCCTGCAATAGGAGCAGCTTTCACTGCATCTCGCGCATGGAAAGGAGTCAATGAGCCGGGGATCGTTATTTCCGCACCGGGAGCATACGCCATCTTTCACGCCGTATTCATAGCTGACATAGCCGTGTTCAACATGTGATTGGATAAGGGCAAAGGGGAAAGGAAGCTCATCAGGAAGCAGCAATCTGCCTTGAAGGTATGTTTGGAGGTCTTTGGAGAATAAAAATGATGGATTGGTTCGGCTGACACGGAGGCTGTGTTTGGCGACCTGAAGTCCTTCATTCACAATCTCTGCGGGTTTCAGCAATCCATTTTGGACCGAAAACCTCACTCCTGATCGAACTTCGTTTTTTCAATTTTTCTGAAGCGCTTTTCAACACTGATCGGCGTACGGTTCAATTGTTTGGCAATCTCGCGGAATTTGATGTTCTGTTTTCTAAGTTCAACCAGCTTACGGTCCTCAAGTGTTGTCCAGTGTCGATACGACCGTTTTTGAATATCAATTTCCTGCATATGATCTCTCCTCTATATGGATAATGAAGTATACATATCCAAGTATGGGAATAAATGCAGATATTGTCTAGTCATGTAATAAAAAAAGTATTGAAATAATGAAAATTTTCGGTGGGAATTTCGTCTTTTTTTCGTTGTTTTTCGTCCTTCTCTTCGGATACCGAAGAAAAATTGCAGGAAGAGAGTCCTGTGTTGACAAAAAGAGAAGTGGGTACTTATGCGGACAAATGATGCACCGTGGGAATGGAGTCAATTTTTAAAGGAGCTTTCTTATTATTTATCGGTTTAGCCAGCCGTTTTTTTATACTAAATTTCATCCAAAGAGAAAACCGCTCGGCAGCCGCTCTAAGGCGGCCGGCAGAGCGGCTTCTTTATCTCGTATACCAGCCAAGGCCCATAGCCCCTTCACCCAAATGGGTTCCGATAACGGGTCCGAAATAGCTGATGGAATATTCGACGTGGGGATATTTTGCTTCGAGTTCTGCTTTCATGCTCTCTGCCTCATCAGGACGGTTTGCATGAATGATGACAGCGCGCATCGGCCTGCCTTTGCTTGCCTCTTCGTCAAAAAGGTCATAGATGCGGTTGAGCGCTTTTTTGCGTGTGCGGATTTTTTCAAATGGCACGATGAGTTTGTCTACAAAGTGCAGAATAGGTTTGACTTGTAGCAGGCTTCCAATCAGGGCCTGCGCACCGCTCAAGCGTCCTCCGCGCTGCAGGTGGGAAAGATCATCCACCATAAAATAGGCGCTGATTGATTGCTTCACTTCGTTTAAGCGTTCGATAATTTCCTCAGGCGTTTTGCCCAGAGCTGCCATTTCTGCTGCTTCAATTGCGTAAAAGCCCTGCACCATGCAGCTGACTTCTGAATCAAACGCATAGACCTTGATGCTTTCCGCCATTTGTCCTGCAGTGACGGCTCCATTATAGGTTCCGCTGATGCCGCTTGATAAGTGAACGCTGATCACTGCGTCATATTCTTTTGAAAGCTCCTGAAACAGCTCGACAAATTTTCCGACGGGCGGCTGTGACGTTGTCGGGAGCTCGCCCTTGCTTTTGACTTCCTCATAAAATTCGGCAGCCGTTATTTCGACTTCCTCCTGATACACTTCCCCGCCAAAAATAACGCTGAGCGGAATCATATGGATGTTCAGCCGCTCGCGGGTTTCTTTCGGTATATAAGCTGTACTGTCCGTAACAATTGCCGTTTTCATAAAATGTACCTTCCTTGTCATCGACTTCTCAACTTGTTCTTTCATTCTATAAGATAATGCTATAAATTTCATTAATTTTTCATGTAAATAATTGGTGCACAGCAAAAACCCCTGTTACCTATCATAACAGGGATTCGCTTTATAGAAAAATTTCAAAACGAAAAAAACCCGCCGAAGCAGGTTCTATCGCACTTCCACCCAGCCGTTTTTGATGGCAACGACTACAGCTTGTGTACGGTCATTAACGTTCATTTTCTGAAGAATGTTGCTTACGTGGTTTTTAACGGTCTTTTCACTGATGAAAAGAGCTTCGCCGATGCCGCGGTTGCTTTTGCCGTCAGCAAGCATCTGCAGCACTTCACACTCTCGGCGCGTCAGGATATGTAATGGACGCCGAATTTCCGTTGCGATTGTGGCCGTGCCTCCGCCTGAACCGCTTGTCGCGAGGCGTCTGAATTCATTCACAAGGTTGTGAGTGACTTTAGGGTGCAGGTAAGAACCGCCGTCAGAAACAACTTTAACCGCTTCAATCAGCGTATCTGCATCCATTTCCTTCAGCAGGTAGCCGCGTGCCCCCGTTTTCAGCGCATGAGTGACATAGTTTTCGTCATCATGAATGGATAGAATAATGACTTTCGTTTCAGGATTTGCTTCTACAAGCTGCTTTGTTGCTTCCACGCCGTTTACTTTCGGCATGTTGATGTCCATGATGACGACATCAGGCTTGCTGTCTTCAACGATTGAAAGAGCATCCTCTCCGTCATCGCCTTCTGATACAACTTCAAAGCTTGGTTCAAAATCCAGGATCCGCTTAACGCCTTCCCGGAATAATTGGTGATCGTCTATAATTGCAATTCTTGTCTTCATGCATACGCCTCCCATTTTTTATTCTAGTCTAAAACAAGGTCATGCCGTCAATATGCCTTTTGTCTCCTTTTTCAGACGTTAAGAGGCACCTGTATCATAATGAATGTCCCAAGACCTATTTTCGAATCAATGGTCATTCTTCCGTTCAGGAGCTCCACCCGCTCCCTCATGCCGAGCAATCCGAATGACTTTTTCTGATTTTGAATGGTATCCCTCGTATCAAAGCCTTTTCCATTATCTTTGATCATGAGGACAATATTATTCTGATTCACTTCGACTTTCACCTGTATCTCGCGGGCCTCAGCATGCTTGAGGGCATTTGTCACAGCCTCCTGGGCAAGGCGGAACAGCGCAACCTCAAACCGCGGAGGCAGCCGGTTTTCCTCAAATTCTCCAAGGCTCGAGAACAGGATTCGTGTTTTCCCGTTATACTCCTCAATCGTATACAGATACTTCCTGAGCGTCGGAATCAGGCCAAGGTCATCCAGGGCCATTGGTCTCAGGTCATAGATGATGCGGCGCACCTCATAAAGGGCATTCCGGACATTCTGCCTCAAAGAGCGGATTTCCTTGAATCCCTCTTCAGAACCGCGCTCTCTGAAAATCCGCTCAATTAATTCAGAGCGCATCATCACATTTGCAAGCATCTGTGCAGGCCCGTCGTGAATCTCACGCGAAACGCGCTTACGCTCTTCTTCCTGCGCTTCAATAATTCTGAGGCCAAAATCCTGCCTCTGCTGGGCATCTTCAATGAGCAGGCCAACCTGCCGCAGATCCTGATGCAGATAGTTCAGGACGACGGTAATCTGGCTGACAAGCACCTCAGCGCGTTCAATCGTCTCCTGAAGGCCGAGCAGCCTTCTCTCAAGGTCATCACGGCGGTCTCTAAGCTGCTTTTCCTTCTGCTGCAGCATCGTCAGCTCCACCTGAAGCTTGTGGGCCTTCTCATACGCCTCCCGAATTTCCTCTTCGCTGAACTGCTTGAAGTGCTTGCTGACCTCTGAGAGGCGCTTTCTGGCGAATCTCGCATGCACCTCAAGCTTGTCCCCCTGCTCAATGACATCATTCACCTGTATTTTGATTTGCTTTAACTCTTCGACGAGCGATTCGTATTGATGGCGGGACTGTTCGCCGATCTTAAAGATCTCGCCTTTGCTGCCGTCCACGGTTTTTACCATTTTATCCAGAATCTGATCGAGCACTTTGCAGTCGAGCTTTTTGGAGTCCACTATATCTCCTCCGCTAATGGGTTAAAATAAACTTCACACAATATCACACAATATAATGATTGAAGTGAAAATTTTGTCGCTTTATAATAGAAGAATGTGCTTAAGAAATGCGTAAGCGCCTGTTCAGCTCCGAAAGCCAGATAAGAAATCACCGGAAAAGTCCGATTTTGACTTTTTTGGGGATTTTGTTCTGGCAGAGGAGTTAGGCGCTGAAGCTGGACAGCGCACAATATACTCATAAAAAATGCTGCCTTCTGCAACCCTTTAAGGAGGTGTACAAGCATGCTTTCACACTATTATACCGTAAAAGGATACGGAGAGCATGAAATATCCATACAGAAATCCCGTTTTATTTGTTATCTTACCCGTGCTGAAACAGAAGAAGAGGCACAGGCCTTCATCCAGGAAATTAAAAAGAAGCACTGGGACGCAGCGCACAACTGTTCCGCCTATCTGATCGGGGAACAGGATCACATCCAAAAGGCAAACGATGACGGAGAACCAAGCGGGACAGCAGGAGTGCCCATCCTTGAAGTTCTGAAAAAAAGGCAGCTGAAAGATACAGTCGCAGTCGTGACGCGTTATTTCGGCGGCATCAAGCTCGGCGCAGGCGGTCTGATCCGCGCATACGGAAGCTCGGTATCAGAGGCGTTAAATGAAATCGGCATTGTGGAGCGTAAGTTGACCCGTGTGATGCATACTAAGATTGATTATACATGGCTCGGAAAAGTGGAGAACGAACTGAGAAACTCCAGATTTCAGCTCAAAGAGATCCACTACCTTGATACCGTTGAGGTTGAGACCTACACAGACGAGGGCCAGAAAGAAGCATTTACAGAATGGATGACTGAGCTGACAAACGGCCAGGGAGAAATTACAGAAGGCCGGCAGCTTTACTTAGAACAGCCAAAAATTTAAGAAAAATGAGGAGTATCTTATGAATAGGCAAGAAGTAAAGAAAATAAAGAAAAAGAAGAAGAAAAGTATTTTTAAACGCATCTTATTTTTGTTCTTCATCCTCTTTTTAGCTGTAGGAGGATATGCCGGCTACGTGTTCTACCAAACCTATCAGGCAGCAAACAATTCCTACGATGATCTCGGCAGGGATAAATCGAAGCTCCGCGATGAAGCCGTTACCATATCAAATGATCCGGTTTCGATCCTTCTTCTCGGCGTTGAGGATTATTCAAGCGGCGGAAAAGGCGGCCGTGCAGATACACTGATGGTCGCAACCTTTAACCCAAAGGATCAGACGATGAAGCTGCTTAGTCTTCCCCGCGACACACGCGTAAACATTCCGGGAAAAGAATCAAAGCGTAAAATTAACTCAGCCTACTCCTCCGGCGGAAAAGAGCTGACGATTGAAACAGTAGAGGATTTCCTTGATATCCCGATTGATTATTATGCAACCGTAAACTTTGAAGGTTTTAAAAACATCATTGATATCGTCGGCGGCATCACCGTTGATGTTCCGTTTGATTTTGAACAGAACAGTGATGATCCTAAAGCTGAAGTGCTCGAATTCAAAGAAGGCCCTATGGAGATGGACGGACGGTACGCTCTTGCTTATGCCCGGATGAGAATGGCGGATCCAAACAATGATATCGGCCGAAACGAAAGACAGCAGCAGGTCGTGAAAGAAGTCATCAATGAAATAGTTTCTGCAGGTACCCTGCTGAAGGTTGATCAGCTGACAAACGAAGTTGGGGAAAATGTTGAGACGAACATGAGAATGTCTGAGCTTCTCGGCTTTTACAAGAAATACAACAATTTCAACACCAATAAAATTGAGACGGTTAAACTTGAAGGCGTCGGCGAATACATCGGAAATGCCGCCTATTGGATTCCGGATGATACAAGTCTTGCCAATACTCAGATTGAGCTCAAAAAACACCTTGAGCTTGAAACAGATAACGATACACTCAGCAGTACAAACGAATAGGAAAAAGCTCCGGCCGGTGCCGGAGCTTTTTTCATGCACAAAAAAAATCCGTACAGCGCGTGCTGTACGGATTTATTAATTGTCTTTTTGAGGCTTTGCCGTCAGTTTTCTGAAGGCATTGATAAGCGGCTTATGACCTTCGCCAATCAGGCCGACAAGCTCTGCTGCAATTTGAATGAACAGAAGCAGAATCATCATGATGAATAGCGCCATCCACATCGTTGCATTAGAGAAGATGATGGCAGATAGACCAAAGCATGCGCTGAAGAAGTAAATAAGCAGAACCGATTTTCTGTGGCTGAAGCCAAGATCGACCAGACAGTAATGCAGGTGAAGCTTGTCAGGCGCAGCAATATTCTGCTTGTTCACAAGCCTTCTGACAATCGCGAATAGCGTGTCGAAAATAGGTATAGCCAAAACAATGATCGGGATAATAAAACCGAACAACGTGATGTTTTTAAACAATCCCATCGTGGAGAGTATGGCGATCGAGTAGCCTAAAAACAGCGCCCCGGTATCTCCCATGAAGATTTTGGCCGGATAGAAGTTGTGCACCAGAAAGCCAAGCGAGCTTCCGATTAGAATGACGCACAGCGACACAACCGCAAATTGAAAGTTTGTAAAGGCCATAATCAGGATGCTTGTCATCGCAATGGATGAAACACCTGCAGCAAGCCCGTCCAGTCCGTCGATCAAATTGATCGCATTGGTTACCCCAACAATCCAGAGAATCGTGACAGGATAGCTCCAGTAATCAAGGTAAATGAGCCCGAAAAACGGAAGCGTGATTTTGTTGATCAGCAAACCTGATGATACGACAACTCCGGCAGCTGCCAGCTGTCCGATAAGCTTATATTTCGCTTTAAGCGTAAAACGGTCATCTAAAATACCGACAAGAACAATGATGAACGCGCCGATGATGACTTCATTCATATACATGGATTCGGGCTTAAGATAAAGGAAGCCTGCAGCGGTTCCGATAAAGATTGCAAGACCGCCCATCCTCGGCATCAGGCCCTGATGGATTTTTCGACTGTCGGGCTTATCAACTGCACCCATTTTTATTGCAAGTTTTTTAATAAGTGGTGTGATCGATACAGCCACTATAAAAGAAACTATAAAAGCTATAATATAATTAGAATAATCTAACATGTCTGCACCAACTTATGTGTGATATTTTCACTTCCTCCATCATAGCAAAAATATTTAAACTTGCAATTATTATTTTGTTAAGAATCTGTTGCGGCTATTCTAAGTTTGAACGCTTTTTGAACAAATTCCTGCTACTTCAGGAGCTTCCGGTAAAACGCTGTCAGTTTCTTCTCTTCTGATTCCCAATTATAGACGGTTTCGAAACTTTTTCGGCCGTTCCAACCAAAACTTTCTGCCTGTCCGGGATTCTCAAGCAGGGCGGAAAGCGCACCGGCAATTGCCGAGGGACTCTCAGGGTCAACGAGCCGTCCGCTGTTTGAGTTCTCCACTACTTTTCTGTAGTGCGGAAAATCAGAAGCCACTACCGCTATTCCAGCTGCCATATATTCAAACAGTTTATTTGGCAGACAGACTAAATGATTGGGCTCAGGCAGATAAGGAATTACGCCAATGGATGCTCTGGACAAATACGATTCGATCTCAGAGTAAGGCACGCTTCCGGCAAATGTGATTCGGTCAGAATGCCCGCTTTTCTCAACCATTTCCTTGATCTCTCTTTCAAACGCTTCTGATTCAAATCTCCCTACAAATAGAAAGGCTGCATCAGGATGCTTGTCCGCCGTCATGATGAACGCCTCCGTCATCTGCCTGATCCCCCGGATTGGCGTTATCCCTCCAAGATATAAAACAAGGCTGCGGTCCTTTTGGCTATCATGACGGACGCTGAACATATCTGTCAGCGGATAATTTTCAATTTTGCATGACCGGTATTTTTGATATCTCTCCCCTACCTCATCCGTTGTATAAATCACGCCGGATAAAATCGGAAGGCAGATTTTTTCGATCATCTCATACGCAAAC
This sequence comes from Bacillus sp. FSL H8-0547, assembly GCA_038002745.1. Taxonomy (NCBI): domain Bacteria; kingdom Bacillati; phylum Bacillota; class Bacilli; order Caryophanales; family Bacillaceae; genus Bacillus; species Bacillus sp. FSL H8-0547. The sequence continues at coordinate 2,198,701 of JBBODD010000001.1, read as the reverse complement.
CGCACCGGCTTCTTAAGCCAGCGTTTTAAATATTTCTTGCTCATGATGGCATTCGGATAGTGCTCATGTGCATCAAAAATGACGGGCTTGCCTGTCATGATGCGCAGCAGTGTACCCGCAGGGATCAGCTCAGGGTCATGAAAATGATAGAGATCCGCACCCGTTTTTCTGGCCGTTTTCATAACCGTCAGTGTATGTAAAAACCGTTTAAGCTCTGATTTCGGCTTTTCGACGGGCACTATTTTAATGGAATCATCCAGAACAGCATCAGGTTTTGGCGCGACAAGCGTCACATCATAACCCGCCTTCTGCAGCGACTTGCATTGTTTATGGTAAATGCGTCCGTCATACGCCTGGTGGACAGAGGTGATGACACATATTTTCTTCATGGGCTTATCCATTCCTTTTCAGATCAAAGTTGTAACTTTTCCATTAATACTTTACACTAATATATTGACATATCCTAATATTTTATGGAAAGGGATTACTATGCGAATTATTTACATTACACAGCACTTTCCGCCTGAAATAGGTGCAGCTCAGGGACGTGCATTTGATATGAGCACAAACCTTTCAAACTTGGGCCATGATCTGCATGTGCTGACGGCCTTTCCAAAGCCATCCTCAACATTATTCAGCAAAGAGAAGGTAAATAAACTGTCTGTTTACCGATCTTTTCAAATACGTGATACGAAAAAGAGCTCCATACGCCGGCTCGCCAACTATTTATCCTTTATGGTATCGAGCATTTTCAGCGGTTTCAGAGTCAGAAAGCCGGATATTGTATATGCGACCTCCCCTCAGCTTTTCCAGGGTGTGACGGGATATATACTGAGCAGGATCCACAGAACAAAGTTCGTCTTTGAAGTCCGCGATTTATGGGTCGACTTCGCTGAGATTCTCGGCCAGTTCAAAAACAAGCGCCTGCTGGACCTTGCAAGAAAGCTTGAAAGGTTCATTTATAATAGAGCGGATTTGATTGTTGTCGTGACGCACGGCTACAAAGACCGTCTGATTGGCATGGGTATTTCAGCCGATAAAATCATCGTGATTCCAAACGGCGTCAACCCGCCGTCACTTGAAGCTCCCGCGCATGCACATGATGTAAAAAAAGATCTTGGCATCGAAAATCAGTTCCTTGTCCTCTACACTGGAAATATCGGTGCTGCCCAAGGTCTTCAAACCATCATTGAAGCAGCAGACAAGCTTAAACATGACCCAAGTGTCTGTTTCCTTTTCATCGGGGAAGGCGTTGAAAAAGAACCCTTAACAGAAAAGGCCGCTTCGATGGGACTGACAAATGTACGTTTTCTTGAGGGCAAACGAAAAGAGGATCTTGCCTCCTACTACGAAAGTGCGGACCTTGGCATCGTCAGCCTGAAAAAACATCCGCTGTTTGAAATTACAATTCCATCAAAGATATTTGATTATATGTCCGTCTCGCTGCCTGTCCTGATTGGCGTGGAAGGTGAGGCAAAGGAAATCGTTGAAGCAAATGGGGCCGGCTTCCCATTTGAGCCTGAAAACGCAGATGACTTTATCCGCGCTTTAAAGCTTGCTCAAAGTCAGCCTGAACGTCTCCTGACCATGAAAAAAGGACTGCGCGGCCACCTGCTTCAGTCGTTTAACCGGGAAACGCAGGCAAAGGAGCTGTCTGATGCTCTTCAAAAGCTGCAGAAATGACCGTTACTTGCCGAAGTGGACGTTTTAGTTGCCGAAAATAACTCTTTAGTTGCCGGCTAGACCATTTCACTTGCAGCTTTTCATGGATTACTTGCCAAATCTGCTTCATTACTTGAATTTTCCCATCCGCTTCCAATGAGAAGCAAACAAAAGACCTGATGCCGCAGCATCAGGTCTTTTGTTTTTTACACTTCAAATGGAACAGGCTTATCGCTGCGCTTCTCGAAATGATGCAGAATCGCTTCCACAATTCGTCTAGAAGCTTCGCCGTCGCCATATGGGTTGGATGCCTTAGACATCGCCTCATAGCGTTCTTTATCGTTCAGCAGCTCATAGGCAAGCTGATAAATGGTTTCTTCTTCTGTACCTGCAAGCTTCAGTGTGCCTGCTTCAATACCTTCAGGGCGCTCAGTTGTGTCGCGCAATACTAGAACAGGAACTCCAAGTGAAGGAGCCTCCTCCTGCACGCCGCCTGAATCTGTCAAAATGATGTGAGCTTTAGCTGCAAAGTTATGGAAATCATAGACGCCAAGCGGCTCAATCAAGTGAATGCGAGGATCATTTCCAAGCACCTCATCCGCAACCTCGCGCACTGCAGGATTTAAGTGAACAGGGTATACAACCTGAACATCTTCATGCTCTGTAATCAGGCGTTTAATCGCACGGAACATGTTTCTCATCGGCTGGCCAAGATTTTCCCGTCTGTGTGCTGTTAAAAGAATCATGCGGTCAGATCCCACTTTTTCAAGGACTTCATGCGTGTATTCTTCTTTTACCGTTGTTTTCAGTGCATCAATCGCTGTGTTTCCAGTTATGTAGATCGTTTCGCCCTTCTTATTTTCCTGAAGCAGGTTTTGCTCCGCTTTGTTTGTCGGCGCGAAATGAAGATCAGCAATAACGCCTGTGATCTGGCGGTTCACTTCTTCAGGGAACGGAGAATACTTGTTCCACGTTCTGAGCCCTGCTTCAACGTGTCCTACAGCAATCTGGTTGTAGAATGCTGCTAAGCTTGCGACAAACGTAGTGGTTGTGTCGCCGTGCACAAGAACAAGATCAGGCTTCACTTCTTTCATGACTTCATCAAGGCCTTCAAGCGCCTTTGTCGTAACACCGGTAAGAGTCTGGCGGTCCTTCATAATGTTCAGGTCGTGATCCGGTTTGACTTCAAACAATTCCAGAACCTGATCAAGCATTTGACGGTGCTGGGCCGTTACCGTAACAATCGAATCAATTTCATCCGGATATTTTTCAAGCTCCAGTACAAGCGGCGCCATTTTGATCGCTTCCGGTCTTGTCCCGAAGATTGTCATGACTTTTAATTTGCGGTCCATATATTCTAACTCCTTTTATGTCCAATTAGGATGATTATATCATTAAGCAGAAAGAGAGTTGTTTTCTATAGTATTAAGATTTGTCTTCAATAATATTTCAGGTCTTTCAAAAAAGATGCGGTATTAAAACCGCATCACAGATTATTATACATCTCAGCAAGCTTTCTGCTTTCTGCTTCCCAGGTTAAAACTCTCCTTGCCTGCAGGCAGTTTTGCCGGTAGTACTCGTAATTGTTCTTCACTTTCATGATCCCGGCCTTGATGCCTTCTGTTGTTTCTTCAGCAAGAACACCTGTCCTGTACTCATCGATTACGACCGATTTACCGGGATGGTTAGAAGAAACAGCAGGAACGCCGGCCTGCAGATATTCAAACATTTTGTTCGGTGTGGAGTAATAGTTGTTTTTTGAAACTTTCTCATACATCACAAGGCCAATATCCGCCTTCCGAGTGTAATAGAAGAGATCCTCTGACGGCACCTGGTCATGAAAAAACACACGGTCTGATAAGCCGAGAGACTCAGCAAGCCTCATCAGTTCCTCTTTAAGTATGCCGGAGCCGATCATGACGAGCTTAAAGCTCTCAGGCAGTTCAGCCATTGTTTTAAGAATCAGATCAAGGCCGCGGTATGGAGAAAAACCGCCCTGATAAAGCAGTACCGTATCTTCTTCTCTGAAGGGATAATTCCAGTCAATCGGCTTATTGCCGGCCAGCATCTCTTCAGAAAAAAGCGGGATATTTTGAATGAGCACGCATGGCTTTTCTCCGTTGCGTTCAAACAAATAATCTCTCAAATACGGATTCACCGTCACAAGCCTGTCTATTTTCCGGAAAAGATGCTTTTCCATCTTATAGCCGACAAAGCGGTCAAGCTCATTGCGGCCTGCCATTTCATTGAAAATTTCATGGGCATCATAAATCAGCTTAGCGGAGAAATCCTTTGCAAGCATGCTGCCCTGCCATAGCGTATTCAGGTCATGACAGTGAACAGCATCTATTTTAAGGTCTCCCACTTTGCTTTTTACTTTTTTATAAAACTCATAATACGCCATGTAATCTTTCAGTATTTTGACTAAGGGCAGTCTGGCAGCCCGTACGACTGCACGTTTCAGACCCGACCGTTTCGGCGCCTGTCCCTGATTTGTACCCGAAATGGCCGCCTTCATGCTTTTAACAGAAATAGGGAGACGCATCAGATGAATATTGGTATGTAGAAAAGGGTCCTGCTCCTGAAACTCGCGGACGCAGGCAAGGTAAACGTTATGTCCCGCTTCCGCAAGAGCCAGGGCCTCCCTTTTTACTCTGGCATCATAAGGAATATCCTTATACAGCAGCATGAGGATGTTCATTATTTTGCCTGTTTCATGAACTCATCGTATTCTTTGACGATCGGTCCTGTTTCACCGACTGCTTTTTGCTCGCCGAGATGAATCCAGACGACGCGGTCGCAGATGGCTCTTACAAGGTTTGATGAGTGTGTGACTAAGATAACGGTTCTGTCCTGCTTGATTTTCTCCATAATGGCATTTCGGCACTTTTGCTGGAAAGCTGTGTCTCCAACTCCAAGTACTTCGTCAATCAGAAGAATTTCAGGATCAAGCGAAATCGCCGTAGCAAAAGCAAGTCTCGATTTCATCCCTGCCGAATAGGTGCGGACAGGCTTGTAAATAAAATCGCCAAGCTCGGAAAACTCAATAATGTCATCAATCTTCTCATCAATCTGCTTCTTTTTATGGCCAAGGAGGAGTCCATTCAAATAGATGTTCTCGATTCCGGGAAGCTCAGGCTGGAAGCCCGCTCCAAGTGAAAGAAGAACCGGATGCTCGTCATCCTTGATGTTAAATGTGCCTTTATCAGGCGAAATCAGGCCGCTGAGCAGCTTTAAAAGCGTACTTTTCCCAGAGCCGTTCCGTCCGATGACACCTAAAACCTCGCCTTTTTTCACTTCGAAATTAAGGCCCTTCAGCGCCCAGAAACGATCATCTTGCTTATGCATATTCAATAATTTCTTTAACGGCTTCTCCGTAAATTCCGGATAAGAAACCCAAAGATCTTCAACTTCGATTATAGTATCAGTCAATTAAATCACCTTAGCATATTCTTTTTCATTTTTGTTCAGCAAACGAATTCCGAAATACAGGATTGCAAGAGAAACTACCGTTAAAATAAGGAGCGGGATCCACTCAGGCGCTCTGCCGTAAATCAGCACGTCTCTATAGGATTCCAGAATCGTTGTAAAAGGATTCAGATAGAGCAGCGGAACAAGCTTGTCCGGCACTGTGCTCATTTCAAATAAAACGGGTGATAAGTAAAGTAAAACACGGGAAATATACTGCATCATATTTTTAACATCCCGAATAAAAACACCTAAGTGTGCAAGGAAAATCATAACGCCAAGCAGGCAGAATGCATTGATAATAAAAATCAGCGGGAATAAGAGAACATAAGGTGTAAACTCTGTTCCGAAAATAACCAAAAACAAGATAAGCACGACGGCGCTAATTAAAAACTTAATGCAGTTTACAAGCAGCCGCACAACAACAAAAATAATTTTGGGCACATACACCTGCTGCAGAATATTCCCTTTGGATGAAATCGAGTTCGTTCCATCAACAAGTGCAGCTGTAACGAATTTTAAAGGAATAAGCCCTGTGAAGATAATGATCGGGTAGTTTGGCGTACCCCGGTCAAGAATGACCACGACCAGTAAATAAAAGATTGCCATATAAAAAATTGGATCAAGGATCCACCATAAAAAACCGAAATACGTTCTTGAATTGTTCGCTTTAAAGTCAGAAGCAGTCAAGTGATAGATCAGGTCTTTGTTGGATTTAATGGCCTTAAATGTATCAAGTAGCATAAGATGTTCTCCTAACTCACAAAATGTTGCACCTTCCTAATAATATACCTAGTCCAAAGACCTTTCAAGTTTTAGAGGGATTTGTAAAAGTTTTGACATACCCAAAAATAGCAGGTTCCCTTATAACATCCAGTGCCTCTTCTTACTCCAGTATCCCCGCTTTCCCTCTATTCAGCCCCTGTGCAGGATTTACCCGCAATGCGCTCCATTTAATCAATGGAAGGAAGCTCCGGAATAAAAAAAGACCATAAACTAATATGGTCCCCATTTCGTCTTTTTTCTTACTTAACGAATTTGTAAAGGTTGCCGAAGTTGATGTACGTGATCTCTTCAGGGCAGTTCTTTACAACGTTTTTCGTGTCAAAGATACGTTTTGTTTTCATTGCTGTGAAGTCAGAAGCATCAAGTGCTTTGAATTCGTTATGGTCTGTCAGAACAAGTACAAGGTCTGATTGCTCTGTTGCTTTTTTGATGTCTTTTTCTACCCAGTCTTTTTGAACATGCGGGTCGTATGCGATGACTTCGTTTGCACCGGCCATTTTAAGCTGCTGGTAGATGTCCATTGCAGGACTTTCACGGATGTCATCGACGTTTCCTTTGTATGTTAATCCGAAGACTGTAATTTTCTTGTCGTCAAGTCCGCCAAGCATTTTTGATACGTTTTCTACAACAAAGGAAGGCATAGAAACGTTAATGTCGCGCGCCTGGTAGATGAGTTTAGCCTGCTCCGGAGCTTCTGCCACGATGAAGTACGGGTCAACTGCAAGACAGTGTCCGCCAACGCCAGGTCCAGGGTGGTGAAGGTTTACACGCGGATGCTTGTTGGCCATTTCGATAACGTCAAGAGCATTGATATCAAGCTCCGTACAAATTTTCACAAGCTCATTTGCAAGTGAAATGTTGACGTCGCGAAATGTGTTTTCCATAAGCTTGGACATTTCAGCTGTTTTAGCATCTGTCAGGATCAGTTCGCCTTGAACGAATGTTCCGTATACTTTTGATCCTGCTTCTTTACAAGCTTCTGTCACACCGCCGATGATGCGGTTGTTGTGAATAAGCTCATGCATGATTTGTCCAGGCAGAACGCGCTCAGGACAATGCACAAGGAAAATGTCTTCGCCGATTGTATAGCCGTGCTTTTCAAGAAGCGGCTTTACATGGTCGTCTGTTGTACGCGGTGCGATGGTTGATTCTACGATGACCGTGTTGCCTTTTTCAAGGAAAGGAATCATCATTTCAACTGCGCTCAGTACATATTTTAAATCGACTGATTTATATTGATCGTCTTTATTTGGAGTTGGAACGGCAATAATGAATACGTCTGCTTTTTCAGGCTGTGTTGATGCTTTGAATTTGCCGGAAGCCATTACTTCTTCAAGCGCTTCCTGCAATCCAGGCTCTTCAATATGAATTTTGCCTTGGTTTAATGAATCAACAACATGCTGCTGGACATCTACGCCTAGCACGTCAACGCCATGCTTTGCAAACATAATAGAAGTCGGCAGTCCGATATAACCAAGACCTAGTGTTGCGATCTTCATGTGAATTCTCCTCCAGTTGGTTGTTCAAAAATTTCCCTCATACCACATTACAGCTTAGGAAACACTGTGTCAATGATTTCAGCTGCCCTGCTCTAAGAGAACTTTCTCTTCCTTTTTTTCTTTAATTTCATTCAGTTCCGCCTGAATCATTTTATGCTTGCCGCACTGGAACCTGACGATATGCGCAGCTTCCTCTGATTTTTGCAGAAAGGCTTTTGGATTGTAGTAAAGATATTCAATAGCTTCTGCAAGTCCCATGTAGTCTTCCCCTTTTGCAAGGAAACCGCATGAATCATCAATAAATTCAGGGATGGCGTAAACGGCTGATGTTACTGGCACAAGACCGCTTGACATAGCCTCTCCCAAAGATACCCCTTGCGAATCCATCCGTGATGGACTTAAAAAGACGCCGTGGGATTTATGCTGCTCTGCAATTTCTTTCTGGGACAGGAAGTAATTGTGCAGGTGAACGTTCGGAATCCCTTTAAGCGGCTCGACTGTTTCGTTCCACAAAGGACCCTGGCCGAAAATATCAAAGGTCAGATCTTCGAAGAACGGTTTGTCCTTCAGTGCAAGGATTGCTTTCACGGTCTGGTCATTCGCATACGTTCTTGAAGCAAACGGGCGAATCGTTAAGATCCGTTTGCGCTGCTCTTCTGTCTTTTCTACATAATCAAACAGCTCGTCATCAATGGAATTATGAATGATGCTGTAATTTTGGATGATGGTGTTTGTATCTTTTTCAGCAACGTTCTCTTTGTACCATTTCGAAACGAAGATGAATTTTATGTCGTCATCTTCCGTGGTGTAAAGATCTGCCATGAAATCAAGCTGCGCCTGATTGCGCTTCGCATATTCAAGGCTATTGCGGATTTCTTTTGTGCTCTGGTAAAAGTTGAACCAGCGGCGGTACCATTTTGTTGTCTCAAACCCGTGCACCCATACAAGCTTTGGCGTGTAGCGCGCTTTTGACTTGCGGACAGCACGGTACATTCTTTCATTGATAAAGTGAAACATCACTTTCTTATATGGCTTCGCATTTAAAAGGTTTGTCAGCGCATCCTCTCCGCCAATATAGACGGGCACACCTTCATAAACGTAGTGAGCGATACTTGCCGGAGATGTGTTCAATCGGTAGATGGCGCAATTAATGCCATTTTCCCGGTACCCGAGCACACGTTTATGAACGAACATGTTCTGGTAATACGTGTTTTTCTCGGGATACACATTCGTGACAATCAGGTAGTCAGTTTCAGGATGTCTTAAAAACAGTTCTTTCTGACTGTCTGAAGTCAGCACGTTGTAAGCTGAAACAGAAAAGTCTGTAATAGCTGCTTCTCCTGACCCTGAAAGTCTGATACCAATGGAATAGCTCGCCACATTCGCAGGGAAGCTTAAATTCATTTCACTTCCAAGCGGATTGTACTGAACATATACCTTATCGTCATTTCTGTCATAGCCGACAATGACCTGCTGCACCTGAACCCCGCTGCTTACTGTACCGTCAATTCTTGCGATGTACGTATAGCCCGGGTTCAGACTGCGGTCAACCCTATTGCCTTTATTATAATAAAGAATGATCGGACCGGCGTCTTTTGTCAGCTGGGCAATCTTGATGTCCAGCTGTGCGCCTCCGTCAATCTGAACATCAAAGCTTTTCTTTGTATCTTTCGGCCATTTATCAAAAAAAGTGATTTTTTTAACCGGCTCTTTCAGCATGATGTCCCCTCCCGTCAATTGAAAAATATGAGACATACCTTTATTTTCTGCGTTTTAGTCCCCAATATTTCAACTGTAATTTTCCAAGTTTGGAATTTTGCAGTTTTGTCAATTTTGTCTGCAGCTGGCTGATGGTACGCTCTTTTTCCTCAAGAAGCTTTTTCTGCTGTTCCTGTCCTGCTGAAATCATTTCTGGAGAGATGCCGGATCTTTTCAGTCCTGCAGCTTCCTGTTTGCTGATCAGCTCGCCAAGGTTCTCCCTTGACTCCACATCATCGGCAATAGCTGTCAGGATTGTTTTAAATTCCTGCTCCATTTCTTTCTTGTCCTGAATCAGGCGGTCGGCAAGCTGGCTTAGTCTCTCAAGCTCCTCTTGATCTGTGCCTGCTGTATGCTGAAGTTCCATTTCCTTCTTTTTAACCCAGCTCTTTTCGAATACTGTGTCAGCGGCTGATCCGCCGTCAGCAGCTGCGGGTTTAGGCGGAGCGATCGGTGCTTTTTCCAGTTTTCGTGCTTTCTTTCCGGAAAATTTCTTCGCTACCATTTTGTCAAAAACAGTGCCTGCAGCTCTTGCATCATTTAGTGGAGACAAATAAGTGATGCCTTCACTTTGACCGAGAATACTGCCTTCTTCATAAACGCCCCAAATGTCCGTGCCGCTACCTTTATAGTCGCTCAATTTAGACGGCAGATAAGGATTGATCGGCTTGTTGTCTTTCGTTGTTGAATCATTGACAACCAGGCAGTCGAACTTTGTGCAAAGGTTCAGGAACGTGTAGAAATCGACAAACCCGTTGACAATAATGGAGTCCTCAAGCGGATCGTTTTTAAGCTGATCTTCAAGCTCTGTCGGTTTGGCCGTAAAGACATGGATCAGGACTTTGCGCTGAGTATCCGCGTGTGCTTCTTTTAAACCCGAGAACAAGTCGTTCAGGTTCCGCTTGCTGTAGAAGTTTCCAAAGTAAGCAACGTTCACATGGTCTTCCGATAGAAGCGGATAATCGAATTCCTCCATGTGGTAATAGCTTTCCGGCAATGTCGGATGCGGCTCGATGACAACTTTCTGCTTAATGATCGGCTTAATTTCCTCAATCGGGAACATGTCCATCATGTACTGATACTGATTTTTGTTTGTGAAAATCAGTTCATCTGCAAAAATATACGGAAGGTATTCGCACCATACAAATAGACTTGCATCGTTTGGAGACGGGAACCCTGCTTTTTTCACATCTGCTTCAAGCTGCTTTAAATATCCCTGATCCGTAATATCAACAAGACGTTTCTTAGCCTCGATGTCGTAGATCAATGGATCGGAGAATTCAGCGACCCATTTTGTCTGAGGGTATTTCTTTTTGTACTCATACGCCAGGAAGTGGGAGGCTGCCCACATCGCACGGCTGAATACCTGCTTATGAACGCCGTTTTTCTCAACTAATTCGTTTGCGCCTTTCATCCCCATGTCTACGAACGTTTTAATATGGGCCCAGTGTGAAAAGCTCGACGGTGAATTAATTGGAAGTCTTGTATGAATTAAATCATCCACCATTTGGTTCAGGGATGCATTTTTTGTCCGGACTTTGTCCATCGTATTGTAGATGACATCTGAAACCTTGCCTGCCTCTCTCATACGCTTCGCCATAACATTCCCGGCTGTGTCGTTATAAGGAGGGAAGCAGTATGAAACAACCAGCTGCTCAACGCGGTCCTTGTTCAGCAGATGGTACGGGAAGTAAACAGGTCTTCTTGACGAAATCTCTTTCATGATGCGGTCATATTCATCTTTATGCTCTTCATAGTATTTCACGATGAACGAGACCTGTGCATTGATCTTTCTTTCGATAAAGTCGCGCTTTTCAAAAGGCAGATCGGGAACGAGAAGGCTGTTCATCTTCTCAATACAGTCAGCGCGCTGTATCACGTTAAAATCAAACGTCATTGCCTGGCGGGAAATCGAATTTTCCCGAAGGGTTCTATAATAGACAGCCTTTTTGGTTAAAGGAGCCACAACAAACTGAAGGTCATTTTTAACAAGCAGCTCTGTGAAAAAGACAACGTCTTCTCCGCTCTTTAACTTTTCATCAAATTTGTATTTTTGAACATACAAAGTCGGAATAAGTTTGCATGCATTGATTGTCAGAACAGAATGCAGCTTCATATACGGACTTTGTTTGCTGATGACGGACTTTAAAATCTGGCGGTTGATCGGATTGGAAGATTGAATGTTTCCGCTCGGCTCAACATTGTAAATTTGAGAAATAACAACTGTATCAGGCTTTGCCTGCTTGTACATTTCCTCAAGGAAGTTGGCAGACAGATAATCGTCATCGTCAAGGAACGTGACATATTCACGTGCTGCAAGCGAAATTCCCTTATTGCGCGCAATCGATGCTCCTGCCTCGTCCATTGTCACAACACGGATATTGGACATGTTTCTTTCCAGAGCAATCTGTCCGATCATCTCTTCTGTATTGTCTTTTTCGCCGTTAATGACAATGATCACTTCAAACAAGGAATGATCAATTGTCTGATCAGCCAATGAAATCAGGCATTTTCTGATGACATTTTCACCTTTATAGGTTGGGATAATAACGCTGATGCCTTTATCGTAGAGGGGCTTTTCATTTTTCCGCACATGCTCCTCTTCGATGTCATACCCCATTTTCTTTGCTCTAGTTAGTCGGACTTTCTCTAAACGTTTGAGTATTTCCACTTTAAGCATTATTTCTTACCTCTTCCGGCTAGTTTTTTCTTCAATGCCCAGTACTTCAGCTGAACTCTGCCAAATCGGGATTTTTTAAGGACATTATAGCGGTGCTCAATATAAGATGCTTTTCGGTTCGCATCTTCAATTTTATTAACGGCTGCAAGAGCTGCTTTCAGGGCATCTTCTTCGCGGTTTAAAAGCTCAACTGTCTCAATCTGAAGCTGGCGGATATATTCCTCCTGCTTTGCAATCTGTGCTTTCAGCTCTTCATAATGCCTGTCGCCAGATTCTTTAGGCTGCTGAAGCTCTTTCAGCTCTTTTTCCTGTTTTGCATTCTGCCCTGCAAGTGTTCCGATGCGCTGCATATAATCTCTTTCCAAGGCGTAGAATCCCTGTTCAAGCTTCTGCAGATTCTCTTTTGTATAAAAAGGCAGATTTTCTTCAGGAGAAGCGGTGCAGACAACGCCTGACCATCTTCCTAAATAATCAAAGGACTCAATTTTAAAATGAGCGCCGATTTGTTCTGCCAATAATGAGTAATAGTACGTTCGTTTATGGTCGATAAAATCATTTATGCCAAACGGGACGGTGACAATCAGTCTGCCGCCCGGCTTAAGATGAGCCAGGGTTTTCTTAAGGAAAGCTTCAGGATCACTGATATGCTCAAGCACCTCTGTCAGAAGGATCGTATCATAATCCTTTTCAATTTCGTCATCAGTCATGAAATTCGATACTTTGAATGTGACAGAAGCTTGAACGGACGGATGTTCCTTGCCAAGCTCTTTAATGGCGTAATCGATCGATTCCCGGGAGATATCGATTCCATCTACTTTTTTGCCTTCCCGTCCGAGGAGGATGGCATTAATACCTTGTGAACAGCCAATATCCAGCACCTTGTTTCCAGTAACACGTGTCACAATCCAGTTGATGCGTTCTCTCGTTTTTTTGCTGAAATCCGTTCCTAAAGCTCCATAATAAGCTTCATTGACGCGATCTATGATATTTTTACTCAAAAAAACTCCTCCAATTAGCTAATGGCTTAACGTAAGTTGTATAAGTTCTATATGTAGTTTTTGCATAATTTTTCGACGTATTCTGCAAGGACCTACTTATTATATCGAATATAGTCTTTCGTTAACAACCATAAAAAAACCTGAAACCGCGGATCACGTGTTTCAGGTCTTTTTGTTTCACTTGCCGTTCTTCCACAGGTAGAAATCGTTTACGCCCTGTGTGATGGCTTCTGCAGCTTTGTTTTTGCCGTCGTATGTTTTGAAAATGGCCGCGTCTTTTGTATTTGAGATAAAGCCCATTTCAACAAGGACAGATCTTGTGTAGTTTTTGTCGATCACGTAAAACTCTGCTTTTTTTGTGCTTCTGTCTCTTGTGCCGAGTGCCTTGATTAATCTTGCCTGAATAAATTCCGCAAGCTTTGCACTGTCATCCTTCTCACCTTGGGTAAGAGAAGAAGTCCTGAAGCTATTACTTGCTTTCGAACTGTTTGCAGATGCAGCTGCACTTGCATTCGAACCGTTTGTTGCAAAAGTTTCTGTGCCGTTTGCTGATGCAGCTGTACTCGCATTCATGTGAAGACTGACAAAGACACCGGCATTTTTCGTATAAGTAAAGTCCGTCCGTTCATTTAATGAAAGAAACGTGTCATTATCTCTTGTCATGTAGACATTGTAGCCAAGCTTTTTCAGTTTATCTGAAGCAAGCTTTCCGACATCAAGCACAACCGCTTTTTCCTGAAGACCGTTGCCGATGGCGCCAGGATCTTTCCCCCCATGCCCCGGATCAAGCACGATCGTCTTAGAAAGAGCTGTTTCTTTAGGCTGCGGTTCAAGAGTCAGGTAGCTCGTCTTCACAAACCCCGTTTTTCCGCTGTATCTGACAGAAATCCATTCTTCCTTCAGTTCTTCAGGATTCAGGATTTCCACTTGCTTCCCTTGAGGAATGGTCAGGATAATGCTTGAAGCGGTTGTTTTTTGAGAGCGGAGATTTAATCCCTCTCTTACGTAGTAAGTAAGATCTTCCGCTTCAACAGGTATAGGCTTGTTCACAATGTCAGCCGATGGCACATAGGCATCTTTTCCGTTAAAAGATGTTACAGCCCAACCGTTAGAAATGCTGCCTTTTTTAATTTTCAATTGATTATTTAGTAAAAGAGAGGCAAGCTTGCCTGAAGATGTGCTGTTTGAATGGTAAATGCCCGTATTTTTATTGGCGTAATATGTAAAATAAACGGCCGCAGCAGGCTTGCTTGCAATGCTGCTGTACGGGGCGTATCCTTTCAGGCCATTGTACTCAATCCGGCTCCACCCGTTTTGAACGCTGCCTTTTTTCACTTTTACTGCAGAATCTAATGATACTGTTCTTTTCGGTGTGGCCGTATTTCTTTCATTATATAGAGTGAAATCTTTCACCGCATAATAGGTAAAGTAGACTGGAGCCTTGGATGTCAGCTTGGAATAGTCCGCAAAATAGATTTTTCCGTTGTGCAGAATTTCCACCCATCCATTTAATACCGTTCCTTTTCCCACTTTGATGATCGCATCTTCCGCAATCGATCCGTAGCGTTTCGCATGAGTCCCTCTTCCCGCGTAAAAACTCACCGGTTCTTTTGTATAGTAGCTGAAATAGATTTTTGCCGGCTTTTTGTTAGTAATAAAAGATGATTTCGCATAAAGCGTTTTGCCGTTCAGCTGAATTTTTGCCCAGCCGTTCTTGATTGCGCCTTGTTTTACAGCAAAGGCAGTCTGAAATGGAACATTTAATGCTTTGGCATAATGATCGCCAGGTCCTGTCCGTGCTTGAAAGTCATTTTTGGCATAGTAGGTAAAGGCGGCAGCTGCTTCTGCCTGATGAGCCGGCATTGCCTGAAAGACTCCAGCAGTCAGCAGTAAAACGGCCAGCATGCTGGCGAAAAGCTTTTTCATTCTATTTGTTCCTCCCGGTTGATTGATACTGGGACTTTTTTCCGCACAGTCCACTCCTTTTATATATCGCATCCAACTGGGAAAACTTTAGAAAAATCCCCAAAAAAATGGCCCTCAAATTTGAGGGCAGTCATGCACGTACAATTTCTTTTCTTCCTACAGAAATGTAAGTCATCCAGGCCGGAATATCCCGGAGACTGTAAATGTTTCTGCCGTCAAAGAGCAGCGGCCGCTTCATTTTTTCACGGTAAAGATCCATCGGATAAGAAGTGATGGAGTCCCACTCTGTCACGATAAAAGCTGCGTCAGCCCCTTCAATCGCTTGTGAAACGGAGTCACAGTAAGTGATGGAATCTCCGAGGACTTTACGGGCCTCTTCTGCTGCGATTGGATCATAGCCCGAAACATCCGCCCCCTGTTTAACAAGCTCTTTGGCAAGGACCAGAGATGCCGCTTCGCGCACATCATCTGTATTTGGCTTAAAAGCGAGACCAAGAAGGGCTACTTTTTTCCCGGAAAGGCTGCCCATATGCTTTCTGGCAGATTCAATCAGCTTCAGCGGCTGGCGGTTGTTAACCGAAATAACCGAATCGAGCAGATCAAACTGGTGCTGCACATTTCCCGCAAGCTGAACGAGGGCTTTCGTATCCTTTGGAAAACAGGAGCCGCCGTACCCGATGCCTGCTTTTAAAAACTGCGGTCCGATCCGCGCATCTTTTCCGATGCCTTCTGCCACATCCTCAATATCCGCTCCAAGCTTCTCGCAGATGTTGGCAATTTCATTGATAAAGCTGATTTTTGTGGCCAGAAACGCATTTGCTGCATACTTAATCATTTCTGCACTCCGGATGTCAGTCCGGACGACAGGAATGCCAAGTGGCTTGTAAAGTTCTTCAAGCAGGTCACCGGCCGATGCCGTCTCTGAACCGACGACAATGCGGTCTCCATGGAACGTATCATGAATCGCTGACCCTTCCCTTAAGAATTCAGGGTTGGATACAATCTCAACTTTAACGGAGAGAGGCTTATGCTGATTGATCACATTCAGCACATGTTCATTTGTCCCGACCGGAACGGTGCTTTTCACCGCGACCACGACATCCTTTTTCAGCTGTTTCGCCATTTGCTCGGCTGCGGCGTTTACATATGTAAGATTAGCTGAGCCATCCTCATTCTCAGGTGTCCCAACCGCGATGAAGATCACGTTGCTCTCCCCGTATGCCTGTGCTGAATCAGTCGTAAAATCAAGACGGCCAGCCTCATGATTTTTCTTCATCAGCTCTTCTAAACCCGGTTCATAGATAGGTGAAATCCCCTGAGTCAGCTTTGCGATTTTCTCCTCGTCAATGTCCACACATGTTACGCGGTGCCCGATTTCTGCAAGGCACACACCTGTAACCAGTCCTACATATCCTGTTCCGGCTACTGATACTCTCAAAAGAATCCTACCTTTCTACTTTGAAACTTTGCTTTTAATATACGTCAGAATATCATCTCTGAGCTCTTCATTATCCATCGCAAAATCAATTGTCGCCTGGATAAAACCAAGCTTATCTCCCACATCATAGCGCTTGCCGACAAAATGGTACGCTGTTACCTCTTCTTTTTGGGAAAGCTCTTTCAGCGCGTCTGTCAGCTGAATTTCCCCTCCTGAACCCGGCTTTAAATTTCCGAGTATCTCAAAAATCTCAGGGCGAAGGATGTATCTGCCGAGAATCGCAGTATTCGAAGGAGCTTCTTCACGCTTTGGCTTTTCAACCAAGTCACGTACCTTGTAGACGTTATCGGTTTTCTTTTCGTTTAAATTATAGCTGACAATTCCGTACTTAGACACATCTTCCGGCTTGACCTTTTGCACGCCGATGACTGTGCTCTGGAACTGATCGTACACATCAATCAGCTGCTTCAGGCAAGGCACGTCAGACTGGACAATGTCATCCCCGAGCATAACAGCAAACGGCTCATTGCCGATAAAACGTCTCGCACAATAAATAGCATGCCCAAGACCAAGCGGCTCTTTCTGGCGGATATAATGAATGTTCGCAAGCTCGGAAATACCCTGAACCTTGCTGAGCAAATCCCATTTCTCTTTCTTCACAAGCGTCTCTTCAAGCTCATACGATTTATCAAAATGATCCTCAATGGCACGCTTCCCGCGGCCGGAAACAATCAGAATATCTTCAATCCCGGACGCAACCGCCTCTTCAATAATGTACTGAATCGTCGGCTTATCCACAATCGGCAGCATCTCTTTCGGCTGTGCCTTCGTAGCCGGCAAAAACCTCGTACCAAGCCCCGCCGCCGGAATAATCGCTTTCCTCACTCGCATGTCAAAATCCCCCCGGTAATGTCGTATAGAGTCTCTCCTATAATAGTACAACACCGGGAGGATTGATTCCTTTAATGTTTTATGAAAGTTTGGTAAACCGAAAAGCGGAGCCGACCGGTTAGGCCTGGCAGTCAGATAAGAAATCACCGGAAAAGGCTGGGTTTGCCTTTTTCGGGGATTTTGTTCTGACAGAAGGACTGGGAGGCGGAGCTAGACAATGCGAAAAGCGGAATCAGCCGTTTAGCTCCGATAGGCAGATAAGAAATTACCCGAAAAGTCCGGGTTTGACTTTTTGGGGGATTTTGTTCTGACAGAGGAGTTGGCTGATGGAGCTGGACAATGCCGAAAAGCGGAATCGCCCGGTTAGCTCCGAAGGACAGAAAAGGATCCGACGGAAAAAGCCGGTCTTGCTTTTTGCGGCGGAGCCGTTCTGGCCGAGGAGTTGGGCGATGGAGCTGGACAACGCGAAAAGCGGAGCCGACCGTTCAGGCCTGGCAGTCAGATAAGAAATCGACCGTAAAGGCCGGTTTTTGCCTTTATGGGCGATTTTGTTCTGACAAAAGGACTGGGAGGCGGAGCTGGACAATACGAAAAGCGGAATCAGCCAGTCCTGCTAAAATTTTCACAACACTTTTCAATCTCTCCATCAACCACAAAGTGTTACTAAAACCTGTTTACTACACTTTCCAATCACTCCCTCAACCGCAAAGTGTTGCTAAAACCTGTTAACTACACTTTCCAACCACTCCCTCAACCACAAAGTGTTGCTAAAACCCGTTTACTACACTTTCCAACCACTCTCTCAACCACAAAGTGTTACTAAAACCCGTTTACTACACTTTCCAACCACTCTCTCAACCACAAAGTGTTACTAAAACCCGTTTACTACACTTTCCAACCGCTCTCTCAACCACAAAGTGTTACTAAAACCCGTTAACTACACTTTCCAACCGCTCTCTCAACCGCAAAGTGTTGCTAAAGCCTGCTAACTACACTTTCCAACCGCTCTCTCTACCACAAAGTGTTGTTAAAACCTGTTTACTACACTTTCCAACCCCTCCCTCAACCACAAAGTGTTGTTAAAACCTGTTTACTACACTTCACAGCCACTCCCTCATACCAAAAGTGCCATTAAAAAATCAAACCGTCTTCCCCCTCTTTCTCTAACTGTAGTTGGGCATTTTGCTTTTAGCAGCGCAGCAAGGACTAAAGGAACCTGCATCGCCGCAATCCCGCAGGCACATAAAAAAACCGGCTCTCCCATAGAGAGCCGGCTGAATAACCTACTGCAAAAACCAGTTTTGCAGATTGATTCGGTTTTGTGCTGTGATTGCACCTTTTCCGCCAAGGTAGTGAATATGCGGGATAAAGGTCATATTTTCGTAAATATAGCTTGATACTGGCTTCGGAACAGAATCCTGGTCAACAAGGAGGATCGGCGATCTTGTGTTGGCTGCAAGCACTGAGCCCGGAAGAGCATCAATGAATTCAGTTCCTTGTGCAAAGAAGATTTTGCGGGTATCAAGGTTATATTTCTTGACGATATTGATGCTGGTTTCGTAGCGGTTTTTGCCGTCTACACGATCTACATTTCCTTTACCGACAAGTGTCTCAAGGTCAGCAAACACTTTGGCAGACACAGCGACATCTCCGCCGATAACAGTCACTTTGCGCACTCCGCTGTCTTTTATATAATCAGAGACAGCTTTTGGAACGGCATCTTTTTTTGCAAAAAGAATGGGAATCTGCTCGGCTGCCGCATAAGAGGCAATGGACAATGCATCAGGTGAATCGCTGCTGTCGGATGTGATGAAAATTTCACCTGAGTGTCCGACCTGTCTTGCGACCATGGCTGCCGTTTCATAGCGTTCAGAGCCGCTGATGCGCTCAACCGCCGGTGCGATGTTTCTTAATTCTGATTCAACTTCTGCGGATACAGCCGTTGTTCCGCCCAGAATGATGATGGCAGCTGGGTCAAACGCATTCAATGTCTGTCTGACTGAATCTGATAATTGATTCGGGTTTGTCAAAAGCAGAGGAGCATTAAACTTCTTGGCAAGTACGCTTCCTGTCAAAGCATCAACAGGGTTGTCTCCTCTGCCGATGAAGACGGTTTTAGCAGTGGACCAGCCAAATTTGGAGATTTCCGAACTTGTTTCGTAGCGGTCTTCACCTTCAATTTCTTCAGTAACACTGTGAATGTAGTTATCATAATTCGTTCCAGGATAATAGAAGTCCGTAATCTGCATATAATTCTGATTTTGGTCTGCCATGGCCTTGGCACCGTACTGGCTCATGCCGACGCCATGTCCATACCCGCGGCCGCTGAACGTATAGACGCCTTTTTCAAATGTTAGCGAGTCAATGAGGTGGCTTTTAAAATTCGTTGTTCCAAACATGGAACGGAGGATGGAGATATTGACATTGACGCCTTCTTTGACGACCGTCGCAATTTTTCCATCTTTCATCTGATAGGTTCCATTTGCATTTTTCACATAAAATTCAAGACGGTAGCTGCCCGTTTTTCTCCGGTCGCCGCTTGTTTTTTCACTTGATACTGCAAGGTTTTTCACATTGACAATCTTAAGGTCTTTGCCTGTATAATTTTTATCTGTCTTCAGCCAGGTTTTTATGGCTGCTGCGTATTTTTCATCTTTTTCTTTTACAGCTGTCCACCATGATCCCGGATTTGCAAGGTTCAGTGACGCAGGGTTGATCTGGACTTCGTTTACAGCGACTGTCCAGCTGTTCACCGGATCAAAAGGATCTTTTTTTGCAGGAAGATAGGATAATGGCGTTCCCGACGTCCATACATTGGCATTGTTTTCCGTCCGGCCGCCGTTGCTTGAGCTGTAAGTAGCGTCAATAAGCTTGCCGTCCGCTTCTAGAACTTGGCCTTTCGTACGGTTTACAGCTGTATTGGTGTTGCCATAAGCGGAAGCTGACCAGATATAGCCCTCGTATTTTTGAAAGCTGACGGTATCGTCTATTGTCTGATTGATTCTTTTCAGGGCAAACGTTCTGGCTGCTATACTCTGCGCCTTCAGGGATTCAACAGGCCAGCTTGGAAACATTTCTCCCGGCACGACGCCTTTCAGGTAATCCTCAAGCGGAAGCTGGTTCACAGGGCGCACATAGACGCTGTTCTCAACGGTAAACTTCATCGTGCCCAAATATGGACGCCCGTTAATGCTGATCACATTGTCCGTTCCATACTTCACCGGATTAAACGTGCCTGAGCTGCCGAGAGTTTTCGCTTTAGCGCTTCCGCTGTAAAGCACCAGCACTCCGTTTTCATTTTTCACTTTATACGTACTGCCTTTTTTCAAAAGATAGCCGGATTCCCCTGACAGCATATATTCACCGTCAACTGTGACCGTAACTTCCTTTGCTTTTCCGACATAGTTTTTCAGACTGACAGAGACTTCTGAAGGATTACCAGAAGCAGCGAACGCATTTTCTTCAGAAAACAAAAAGAAGAGTGTTAACGCAACAATTGACATAAAAACCTTATTCAACAGTAATTCCTCCGCAATAATAGATTGAGAGCTTATAGAATTACTAGTTTATTCAACAGAGGACAGACTTGACTCACCCTTATACCCATTTTCGCCTGTAAGCTCAAAATCTTCTTTTACCAGTCCAAGGCCGGGTGCATAATACCTGGTGAAAATCGTTTCTTCTCCCACTACCTCATTTGATGTTTTCTGAATGACAACCGCGTTCTCTATCTTACCGTATGGGGTTTCAACCGCTGCTGATGAATCAAGCAGCTTCCAGTCAGCACCTTCACCGAGCAGCTTTTCATTCATATTCGGTTCAAATGTATCAAGCAGATCTGCCGTGTGATCCTGAAGCTCTCTGTCCTCATAGACGAGTGTCATTTCAGAGCCTGTCCACTTATAGATCTGGGTAGTTGTTGAATCTCCTAATCTCAGAGCAATCTGAACATAGTCATCGTTGGCTGCGGTAATTGTTTCAGTCAGCAAAACGGTGCCCTGTTCCTCAAATTGCTTGGTTGCTCCGGTCTTAGGACGGTAGGCCTTGTAAGGACCGTCCAAACTATTCTTACTCTCTTTCTTTTTATCGGAATTTCCTGTCATTTCTTTAGAACTTTCATCGCCTTCTTCTTTCTCTTTTTCTTCCTTTGCCTGATCTGACGGCTCAGTGTCTTCTGATGGCTTGCTCTCTTTTTCTGGTTCTGCCGCAGGTTTTTCGTCCTGTACCGGAGCTTCTGATTCCGGTTCTTGTACAGCTTCTTCCGGCTCCTGAGAACAGCCGGCTGCAATTAAGAGAGTCAAACCCAAAATAAACATCCATTTTTTCATATTTATCATTCCTTATCTAAAAAAAGATCCGGGCATATGACTTCAAGCCCGAATCTTTTCTATTATCTGATTCTGTTGAAGATCTCACTGCTCATTTCAGCAGGGACTGCCCCGCCTACAAGCGTCATTTCCTCCATGTGGTGCTTGCCGCCATATTCCATAATGTACGTTTCAAGAGGACGGTTGATCGCCGGGCCTGTCAAAATCAGCGGTGCTTTCGTTATGATGGAAAGCGGTGCTGCGGCCAGAGCATCCGGGAAGTTCGCTCCTGTTGATACCATGATAGAATCTGAGCTTAAACTAGAATCGAATTTCCATAATACTTTAGCAAGCGTTTCATACCGGTTTTCCCCGGCTAAACGCGTGTAGCTTGACGGTCCAGCGTTTTTAACCTGCGTATCGACCGCAGATGTCAGCACACTAGTCCCTCCGACGATAAGAGCCTGTTTGCCTTTCAGCTTTGCACTTGACGCGCTTGGAAGTGATTTTGTATCTGAAAGCATGATGGCCCAATTTTTCTGGGCTGCGATTGGTGCTGCCCCCAATGCATCGGGATAGTTTCTGCCCGAAGCAATGAAATAGCCGTCAACATTTCCGACCTCGTTCAGGATTTTCTGATTCGTTTCAAAGCGGTTTGCTCCGCTGATTCTCTGTGTCGAGAGTTTCATTGATTGCAGCTGTGTTTCAATGCCTTTTGAAACCGCGACTTCTCCTCCGAGAATAATCGCTTTTTTCGCTTTAAGGCGGCTGATTTCATTTACGGTGTCCGTCCCAAGCGAGGTTCCTTTCACTAAAAGAATCGGCGCTGCGCCGTGCTTGCGTGAGAGCGGTCCGGCAGAAAGAGCGTCCGCATATTCTGTGCCTGTTGCAATAAGAATCGTTTTGTCAGGCTTGCTGTCTGCAAAACCTGCAGGGTACATTTTCCGCGACACGCTGATGGCTGTCTTGTAGCGGTCATCCCCGGCAAGCTTTGTGACAGGAAGCTTTCTTGTCACTTTGTCGTTTGCGATATTTGTAAAGACAATTTCACCCGAAACTTTATTAATGACTCTTGCATTCGGAGCATTCTTCTCTGCAATATAGCGCGCATGTTCAAAGTCTACGTAGCTTCCTTTCTTCGTGCCGCTTACGTATAGCTCGTATTTAGCAGGAAGGAAATTAGACCATAGTGTAAATCCTGTACTTTTATAGACCAGTCTTGTATTGCGGTAGCTCTGTGCATATTCCATGGCATCCGGTGAGGTATAGAAGTCTCCCAGTTTGCCGATGGTACGGTGATGCACCTCATAGAGAGCCGTTGTTTTGTAGATATCTTTTTGAGCATTTTTGTCAAAAACTCTGACCGGTTTTGACTGTTTTTTCGCGTATGTAAGGGCCTGATCTTTTGATTTTGACGTATAAAGCTTTTTATTGCTGTTCATGTCATAAACTTCAAAAACTTTAAAATAATTGACCACAGATGTGGCAAGCGCCTGTGCAGCTTTGTTCTGGAAATCAGCTGTTTTGATGCGCGCTTCTTCTTCACGATTTGTCATGAAGCCCATTTCTACAAGGACTGCAGGCATCTGCGCATTGCGGATGACGTAAAAGCTCTGATCATCCATAATGCCTCTGTCGATGGATCCAAGCTTCGCAAGCACTGTCGGATGAATTTCATTCGCCAGTCTGCGGTTGTCTCCCAAGTACTTGATTTGCATCGGATCGTGCGGATACTCTTCCTTTGCATGATCAACACCATTGTAGAAATAGGTTTCATAGCCTTTTACATATGGATTGCTTGGATGTGCGTTATGATGGAGAGAAATAAAGACACTGTTATCATTGTTTCCGCTTGCAAATGAATTGGCGGTTCTCATGCGGATATCAAAGTCCCCGCCGTCTGTACTTCCGTCCGCTTTTTTCAGGTAAGAAGCAAATTCCATATCCTTGTCTCTCGTAAGATAAACTTTGATCCCACTTGTCTTAAGTAAATCTCTTACTTTTTGAGAAACAATCAGGTTGGCGTTTTTTTCACAGAAGCCGGTCGTATTCCCCGTCAGTCCGCACGTGCCGCTGAATTTGCCTCCATGACCCGGATCAATCACCAGCACTTTTTCTGCAAAACCGGTGTTCGGGGCCAAAAATAGCATGACAAATAGAAGGATGCCAAGCATCCATGACTTGCTTTTCATCGTTCACTCTCCTTTTTTCTGCATGATTCGCTAGTACTCTCCTATTATAGCACCGGCTATCTGCCAATTTTATTAAATTTTGAGAATGAAAAAGAAATAGGGAAATCTGCTTTTCATAAACCGTTACTTTTGTCATGAAAACAGGAAAAAGCTGCCGGATGATCAAATCCGGCAGCTCTTTCTTATTTCTTAGCGTACAAGCTGGTTAATTTCAGCAAGCACGTCATTTGAAACGGCCGTTTCACCGCCAAATACTTTTACTTCGCCGATTTCATTTTCTCCAAAGAACTTGCGCACATCTGAAGAAAGTGATTTGCCGACTAAGATTACTCCGCTTTCATGCTTGGCTGCAAGTGCTCCGCCTGCTAATGCATCAGCGAAGTTAAGACCTGTAGCTGCATAAACAACGTCTAATTCCGGCTCGAAGAATTCGGCAAGCTTCACGCTTGTTGCATAACGGTCTTTGCCGTAGATTCTCTCAGCGCCAGGAAGGTTTTTCACTACACTGTCAGCAAGGGCCACTGGTCCGCCGACTGCCAATGTGTTTTTAACACCAAGCTCTTTAAGAACTTTGCTTGATGCACCAGGAAGCTTATCTTTCTGCGACAAGACAACCGGCATGCCGTATTGCCCTGCATAAGAAGCTACAGCAAGAGCATCTGCAAAGCTTGTGCCATTGACTACGACTGCATCTTCAGATCCATCCGGAGCTACTTCTTCTGCAATAGCAGCAGCCGTTGTCCAGCGGTCTTTACCTGCAATACGGTCAACATCATAACCAAGCTTCTCAAGCTGATCTTCTACAGCCTGTGATACAGCACCTGTTCCTCCAAGGATGACAACAGTTTCTGCACCAAGTCTGTCAAGTTCTGCTTTTGTAGCACCTGACAAACCTTTTGAATCTGTCAGTAAAATTGGAGCGTCATATTGAGCTGCGAGAGGAACACCTGCTAAAGCATCTGCAAAGTCCTGTCCTTTTGCAAGGAAGACAAGCTCTGAGCTTTCCCAGCCCTCTGCACTGATTGCTGCAGCTGTCTCATAGCGGTTCTTTCCGCTGATGCGGCTGACTTTATCATCTCCGCGGTATACTTTTACTTCTTTTACTGTCTTGTGTCCCGCGAGGTCAGTTGCTTCAACCATGAATGTGTTTTCTCCAGGCTGAAGGGCAACATCCGTGCTTAGCGTTTTCGTAATTTTGTTCATTCCGTAAGGCTCTTTCAGAAGGTTAACGAAAACTTCATCTCCGTCAACTGTCACACGAAGCTCTTCGAAATTGTCTGATGCTGTTGTTTTAAGCGTTACTTTTTCAGTTGCTTCACTAACAGAAGAAGGTGCTTCAACAGTCAGTTCAGGAGCTGTCGTATCTACGAAGAAGCGTTTGATGAAGGAAATCTTGTTTCCTGCCTCGTCTTCTCCCGCCATTGTCACGCTGTGATAGCCGTCTTCAAGCGTCAATTTTACATCAAATTCATAGCGTTTTAATTCAGCGTTCCATTTCAACTCTACAGGTTTGCCTGCAACTGTAAAGTTCGTCACTTTAGACTCATCTGTGATATAGCCTTTTACAGGCACTTCGCTCGTATCATACGTTCCCAGTGCTTCAGGAAGCTCAGCAATGATTGAAGGAATGGTTCCGTCATTCACGCCTTTAAATTCTTTAGCAGAAGTGTTTCCTGCATGGTCTGCTGCAAGAACCGTTACAGTTGAACCGGCCTTAAGATCTGCAATCTTGAATTCCTTTGTTGTCGGTGCAAGAGTTAGCGGGTTGCCGTCTTTATCTTTGCCGATAACAGACTCGCCGTTAACAAGGACATCAAAGTATGCAAGACCTGAACGGTCATCTGATCCTTCAAATGTGACTGTATCTTTGTTGAATTCAGCTTCTAAAGTCGGCTGAACCGTGTCAACGATAACAGGCACGTGTACTTTTTGAGGAGCTTTACCAGGGAAATCGACCGCAGCAGCGATTTCATAGTAATACTGCCCGTCTTTAACAAGAGCATTTTTCACTTTTCCATCCCACTGTGCAGCAGGATTTAATGAGTACGTCGGACCTGAGCCGCCGTCAAAATAATGCTTGCGGACTTCAAGCTCTGTGCGGATTGTACGCAGCTGATTTTTGTTCTCGTCAAGAACGTTGAATTTCACTTCTTTCGCATTTCTCAGGAAGGACAGAACAGGAATGATCTCGTCCTGGCTTCCATCACCATTAGGTGAAATCGCAATTTTGCGTGCATCAAACGGCATTTTGCTGTTGAATGCATCAAAACCAAGGTAGTTAAAGCTGTTTCCGTCGCGTGTCACTACCCCTGCATCTCCGTAGAACGTTTCGTTCTCTGTGTCAAAATTCATGGCATCAAGGATTGGCGCTTTGCCCCAGTCGCCGTTAAATCCGACATAAGGAACAGTAAGCTGTGATAAGCCTTCAGCCGAGAATGTGACGAATCCTTCTACAAAGTACCCGTTTTTGAAGACATCTTTTACAGATACTGGTGTTTCGAAATCATCACCTAAAACTTTAGCATTTGAAGTATCAAGAGTAACTTTTACAGTTTTCGTTTCACCGGCAGCAAGATCAACTTTCGCTGTTTCTTCGCCGTTTACTTTGATTACCGCGTCAATCAGTTCCTGAGCTTCAAGCTCGTCGTAATTGTATCCAAGTGACCCGCCGTTAGCGAAATCTGTTTGAACATTAGCTTTCACATCATAAGAAACAGCCTGCTTACTGAAGTTTTTAATATCAAGAGTAAATTCCACTTGATCGCCAACTTCTTTAAGAGCTACTTTGCCTTCACCTGTTTTTGACTCTGTAACTACAGCAGGTGTGTTAAGCGCTGAGTAAAGCTTCATCAGGCCTGCACCCTGACGGCGCGGGGAATATGGAACTTCCCACCCTAATGCATCATTTACAAGTCCCTTATCCATTACTGGCTGAGACGTATTCATAAGAATGTTTTTCGCCATCTGAACTCGTTTTGCCCCATCAAGATCAAACAGCTCGTCCACTTTCTCAAGAACAATTGCAGATCCGCCGGCAACGTGTGGAGCAGCCATAGATGTTCCGCTCATGATACCGTACTGATTGTCTTGGAATGTAGACAGAATTTTACCGCCCGGTGCCGTAATTTCAGGTTTGAAATCAAGGTTAGGCGTTACACCCCATGAAGTAAAGGCTGACATTTTTCCGGCTTCCGCATTTGGAGCCGCTACTTTATCATCACCAAATGTTACTTCAAGCTTTTTGCCTGCTTTCGCCTGTGCTTCAAGCGCGTTTCCGTCAGCTACACTCAGGGAGATGATTGGAATAACCGGCTTATCAAGAGCCATATTCACGTAATCGCCATGTGCAGGCAATCCGCGGATGATGACACCTGCAGCACCCTGTGCTTCAGCGGTTTTCTGGATATTTGTATAGAAATAGCTTCCAGTCCGTACAACAAATACAACTTTACCTTTAACATCTTTTCCTTCATAACCTGCAGGCTGACCGTCGCCTACATATACAATTTCAAGCTTTTGCCCTTTAAATTTATCAAGGAACTTAGGTCCGTCCTGTTTTTGGTATCCGATTGTACCAAATGGAGCACCATCTGCATCCACCTTCATTGCATCAAGGTCAATTTTAGAGTTTTCAAGGGAAGCGACCTGAAGTGAATCGTAAGACAGACCAGGAGCTCCTACTACTCCAACGTCAGGGTTGCTTGCATACGGGTTTGCAAAGCCATTCCCTAAATGAGCAGAGTTACCGGCCGAAACAGCCATAACGACGCCATTTTCAACAGCTCTTGCAATGGCCATCTGCTCAGGATCTTCAGGAAGTACAAACGATGCTGTCGAGCCTAAGCTCATGTTCAGTACATCGGCTCCAAGTCCAATGGCATCATCGATTGCTTTAATATAAATATCGCCCCATGTAGAAGGCATTTCAGGATCATTTCCAAAAACTTTAAGAGCTAAAAGCTGTGCCTCAGGAGCCACACCTTTTAATCCGCCGTTATCTTCATCGCCATTTGCACCTACTGTTCCGCCGACATGCATGCCGTGCATGGAAGCGCCAGGTCCAAGGTCAAGGATTTCTTCATTTTCATCCATATAGTTATAGCCATATGGCACTTTTGCTGTATAGAACTTGCCCGGAAGGCCAAGCTCAGACTTAGCGTCATTTACAGCACCTTCAGAAAGGGCAGGAACTGTATCTTCGCTTAAAATCATGTCTTTGTGGCTTGGATCCAGACCTGTGTCGATGATTCCGACGATCATGCCTTCTCCGTCATAGCCAAGGTCCCATGACTCGCGCGCTTCAACCAGTTCTTTACTGTACTTCATATCAGGCTTTGCTTTTGGACGCTCATATTGATGAGCAATTGTTACATTATTTACACCAGTCAGCTTCTCAATGAGAGCAATCTTGCCGTATTCAACTTCTCCGGAGAAACCGTTGACGACTGTTGTAAATTCCTGTTCGAATTTCATTCCAAGATTTTTGGAAGCGATTTGATTTTTGACAGCTTTTTGCTCTTTAAGAGCATCAGCTTTCAGCTCGTCCTGTTTAGCTTTCGGCAGAGCATCAAATTTCTTCCCTTGTTTTGTTGCATATGTAATTGCAGGTTCGCCTTCTACTTCGACAATTACACGTACTTTATCTGAACTCTTATACTGTTTTCCTGTATCAGGATTTTTAAGTGTCTGCTTGCCGAAATTTTTCTGCACTTCGGTATTGGCGTTCCCTTTTTGAACCGTTGGACCAGCTGCCATAACAGCATTTGAGAAAACCAGCAAGAAAGCGAACATTAAAAATAACGATCTTTTCAGCTTAACTTTCAACTACTTGACCCCCCTAGTAAATTAGCCTCGCAATTCTCAAAAACTTCTAATTTATCCCTCCTTTTACATAGATAGAATATATTTACTCTCTTATTCTATTTGCAAAATATTGAATAGTCAAACATTTATAAAAACTTTTATTCATTAATAAAAGAAAGACAAATTGCGACATGGATAAAGCCTCAGAAAACCCTGTTATCCTTTGATGCATCGATGTTTAAAAGCAAAAAGCAGAAAGGTGCCAGATGACAGTCTCCGAGTTTTTATGCACATTCCATTTATATTTTGGTATAGGATTTCCAGTGAGGAATTGGTCCCGGCATGTTTTGTCATAAGGCGACATGTTTCCCGGGGAATATTGAAAAAGCCTGCCGGAGGTGTCCGGCAGGCTGGGGTTTATTTCAGGAGGTTGATCATATCCGATTCCATCTTAGGTGTAATCAAGGTCGGTCCTCCGAGAATCGTGACTGATTGATAGATATCGATAACATCTAAACCAGGTTTAGTCGGTTTTACCAGCAGGATAGAAGAATTGTTTTTGGATGCAAGAACAGCACCTGACAGAGCATCAGGAAAGTTCTCCCCGGTTGCGGCAAAAATTTCATTGTTTCCAAGAGGCAATTCCTGCGCAATGACTTTGCTTGTTGCATATCGGTCCTTGCCGCTTAATCTGACAGGGTTTTTGCCTGCAAGAGAATCAAATACTTCTTTTGAAATGACGCTTTCCCCGCCAATCACGTAAGCTTTATTTGCTGCGGCCAGGGCCGGTTTGACGGCTGTCGGGATACTCGACTTTCTTGTAAGCAGAATCGGATGGCCATTCTTGGCTGCAAATGGTGCAATTGAAACAGCATCTGCAAAGTTGTCGCCGATTGCAAGAACAGCTGTAGCTGATGAAAGCTGTTCTGCAATTTTAGCAGATGTTACATAACGGTCTGAACCGGCAATCCTTGAAACGCTCAATCCTAATTCTTTTAAAGTGTTTTCAGTAGTAGAGCTTACAACGTTACTTCCGCCAAGAAGAATGGCTTTGGTTGCTTTAAGTCTCTTAATTTCGTTAAAGACCGCAGTGTTTGCAGCATTCGGATTACTGTTAACTAAAAGTAGAGGAGCGTTGTATTTAGCTGCCAGGGGTGTTCCTGAAAGAGCATCGGCGAAGTTTTGTCCGGTTGCGATTACAACTGTACCTGACTGCTTCCAACCTTCTTTTGATATTTCAATGGCTGTGTTGTACCTGTTGTCTCCTGCAAGTCTTGTTGTGACACGTTTCAGATAGCTTGAGGCAATATAGCCTTTTGTCTGAGAATCTTTGAGCTGAACCGGATACCAGACAAACTGATTCGTAGAACCAGAAGCTGTGTCATAAACAAATTCGCCCGCTGTCTTTACAGCAATCCCCTTTCCTGCTTTTACAAGGGGCGCTGATCCAGTCGCTCCAGACCGGATTTTCGGATCGGCTGTATCATCGTTGTATGTAATGAGCGTATCGTTTTTATTAAATAAATGCTTTGTCTCTGTCATCGGTCCATTCAGTGTAAAACTTGTTTTATTAAATATAATATTGTCTGCTGATCCGCACGTATAGGAGAAGTCTGAAGGCGCCATATCGATGTGCGATATGCGGGTTGTTATATCCTGTATGCCTTTTCCGCTGTCTGACTGCAGCAGGGAGTAAAGTTCTTCCTGATAAGCCCCTGAATTTCTGCTGCCATCTCCTCCGCAAATCAATAGAGGGCTGTTTTTAGGCTTTATGCCATTATAGCGCAGTGCTGAAAAATACCATCTCTCAAGATAGGCTGCCGGATCATCTCCCTGGACAACCGGAGCAGG
Organism: Bacillus sp. FSL H8-0547; assembly: GCA_038002745.1. Classification (NCBI taxonomy): domain Bacteria; kingdom Bacillati; phylum Bacillota; class Bacilli; order Caryophanales; family Bacillaceae; genus Bacillus; species Bacillus sp. FSL H8-0547. Next base: position 2,168,442 of record JBBODD010000001.1, on the reverse strand, counting down.
CTTGCCAGTTCCAATTGGAACAATCATGTAATCTTTCAGTCTCTTAACACCTGAGTAAATATTAAATACCGCATTTCTCTCAAGCAGTTCTTTATCACCTGCAGGATACACCGTTATTTGCATAATGCCGATCCCGCCGTCCCCTGAAATAATCGGGTCTCCATTAGCGTCGAACTGCTGCCAGTCCACACTTTCTTTAGTAGCGACCGCTTTTACTATTTCTGCAGGAACTTCAAGTTCCAGTGCAACATTCGACAATAGACAATTTCCCGTTTGATAAGGAATGAATTTTCCCTCTTGTGTTTTTGGATCATAGTTACACTTCTCACTAACCTTTGCCTGCACAGAACCAAAATCAGACGCAGCCTGCGATAAGGCGGGCGACATCAGAAAAAAAACAGCCGTCATAAATGTTAAAACCAGCATCTTTTTCATTGCACGCACGTTCCTCCAAATAATAGATTCTAGTAAAATACTAACATAAAAACCAATCAATTATTGTATAAATTTCCAATAAAAAGAAAAATAGACCCTTCTTAAGGATCTATTTCTCGGTATTGATAAAGTAGGAGGCGAGATACTCTGCCCAGACTTTATTGCCCTCAACATTCGGGGCCTGCTGATCTTCTGTCAGCATCGTTTTCATTTTTTCATCTTTTCCGTCCGGCCAGTTTGCCCAGTGATCGAGGTATGTAAAGTCTTTTTCTTCTGCAAACTCTTTTAAAGCATCCACTTCTTTGGGGTAGAAGGTTGCATTGAAAATGGGATGTGACGGCTGAAGGTAAATGACTGCCCCCGGACTTGACTGCTTAATGTCTGAGAGAATCTCTTCAAGGTTCAGAAGCGTATTGTCCAGGCCGACATTTCCGTTGTCATTCAATGAAAAAGGCTCCAAAAGCAGGATATCCGGCTTTTGCTTGCTGATATCTTCCATATGGTTTTCATTCAAAAACGTTCTTGTGGTTCCCTCCGGGTAAGATAGGACCGTGATTTTGAAAATGTTTTTTCCGTAAGCTGCATCAAGCTTTGACTGAAGCAGAGCCGGCCAGCCTGTGCTTTGAATCGACGTGCTCTCAGAACCGGCCGCAACCAGTTTAAGAGGCGCGCCTCCCTCTTGAGCTTTCTTTATTTTTTCTTTAAGAGGCGCGGAAAGGTTAGCCGCATACTTTTGCCATTTTGGCTGTTCTTCCTGCTGAGTCTCTTCGGACTTAGCTGGATCTTCCTGCGCCTTTACGGAACTGATTTTTTGATTCCAGTGATGATTTCCAAGTATAAGGGCGCACAAGGTCAGGATGACGACACATGCTGTAACGATTTTATTCATTTCCGTATTCCTCCAAAATATGAAAAGTACTACAATCTATCATAGTTATGCATCGGCATACCTGCAAGACTATTAAGGATATTTATGAAAATTTTACGTAATTTTGGGGATTAATCTCAATCAAAAAAGCAGTGAGTAGCCTCACCGCTTAATTAATGACTTTTTTTGTGCCCAGATATCTTGGTTTAAAGTAGACATTCTCCATCGTTGTGATCGATACGCCTTTCGATGAGCTCGCATGGATAAATTCATTGTTTCCAATGAAGATCCCCACGTGAGACGGGCCTGCTGAAACAGTTTCAAAAAAGACAAGATCTCCTTTTTGAGGAACAGCCACAACCGTGCCTGTATTCCATTGATCCTTTGTTGTCCTTGGCAGGTCAATGCCGTGCTTATTGAACACATATTCTGTGTAGCCGCTGCAGTCAAAGCCCGAGGTTGTCGTGCCGCCGTATTTATAAGGCACGCCCTGCAGGGATTTGGCTGTTTCAATCAGCTTGTCCACTGGAAAATAAATCGAGGCTAAAACGCTGTTTGAAACAGCAGCTGTACCGCCGATAACGGTGACAGTTCCGATATTTTTAGTGTCGATTAAGTTTCCAATAGCTGTCGGAAGAGCCGAAGATTTTGTTAAAAGCATCGGAATGTTCTTTTGGGCTGCATAGACAGAGCCTGTAAGGGCGTCTGCATAATTTTGCCCTGAGACTACTAAGGCGTGCGACGCAGAAAAACTCGCAAACTTAGAGGCTACTTTGGCTGATGTACCGTAACGGTCTGCCCCCGCAATGCGCTCTGCATATGGAAGCTTTGAAAAAGCAGATCCATCGATGACTCCAGTTCCGCCAATTACGTACGATTTTGAAAATCCTTTTAGAAAGGTTTGAACAGATGACGGCACGCTGCTTTTTTGAACGAGCAGAATCGGTGAGCCCTGCCTCGCTGCTATGGCAGATGCTGAAAGGCTGTCAGGATAGTTCGAGCCATTGGCTATGAATGCTTTTTTCGTTGCTGTTCCAACATGTTTGGCAATGGCAACGGATGTTTCGTAGCGGTCTGAGCCTGATATTCGCTGAACCGTTAAACCCATTAAAGTCAGCTTGCTTGCTACGGCTTTAGTGACGGCATTTTCACCGCCAAGTATGTATACGTTTTTGGCTCCACGCTGTTTCAGCCTGACAATTTCATTGTTTACAGCTGTTGGGATAGAGTCTTTCTTTGTAAGAAGGATTGGCGCTTTCAATTTATATGCAAGCGGTCCTCCTGCCAGTGCATCCGGAAAATTGGTTCCGACGGCAATCACAATATTCGCCGTGCCATTTGGAAAGGCTTTCTTTGAAACTTCCACAGACGTCTTATACCGGTCTTCTCCGGATATTCTTGTTGTCGTCCCTGCCTGAGCATGCTCCGGCTGAGAAATAAGAAAAAGCATCACTAGACTAAGACAGCTCAACAATGTAAGTGTTATTTTCTTCATACCATTCTCCTATGATGTTTTTACCCTTCTCATTATAGCACCGGAGGAATAGTCTGATAGTTTACAAGTACATTACAAATAATGGGGAAAAACGACTATAGACAGCAAAAAAACAGCATTTCTGCTGCTTTTCGACTATCTGTTTATCCTCTTTTTCGACGAGCTGCGAGAAAAGCTGCACCTGCCATCATAAGTATGGTTCCGAAGAAAACGTATTGGTACATCAAAGATGCCGTTTTTGGAAGCTCGTTCTCAGCTTTGATTTTACCCGGTTTATTCGGATGATTGCTGACCGGTTCTCCTTTTTCCTGATCTGGTTTTACAGGTTCTGGTACCTTGATTTCTTTTTCCTCTTCAGACAAGGTTGTGACTTCTTTCCAGGCTGTATTAACGAACTCTCCGCTTTCACCAAAGACTTCTATAAAATACACCGTATCAGATTCCAGTCCCGTTAGTTGATAGGAAGTCTTTTCAGCAGGAAAAGGCTCATCCCCCTGCATTTCACCGTTAACGTAAACCGTATAGGTTCCGTCTCCTTCCAACATGTTATCCCAAGAGAAGGAAATGGTCGTCTGCGTGACGTCGCTGATGTGTATTTCAGGGTAAAAAGAGGCTTCCGCCCAGACTTTCACACCTCGTGCCCTGAGCTCCTCCACAACGGCGGCAGCCCGTGAGCCCGGCGACAAATCAAGCGTTTCGATTCCAAACAGCGAGACCAATTCCAGGTTCTCTAAATTAAGCAGCAGATCAATGTTTGTCAGCTTTGTTCTCTCAAAAATCAAAGTCTTAAGAGATTCGGATGCTTCTATTCCAGACAGATCTTCCAGAGGATTCCCTGCAAGTTCAAGGTGCTGGAGATTCTCGAGTTTCAACGTTTTGCTGATGCTCTTAACCTGATTCTGATTAAGGTGCAGCATTTCCAATTGGCCGAGTCCAGATAGAGCCGTCAGGTCTGTGATGTTATTTTGGGACAGATTCAGATAGACGAGCTGACCTAGACCGCTTATAAATGACAGGTCCTGGAGCTGATTGTTTTTAATGGCCAGAAAAGACAGATCTGAAAGCGACTGAATCACTTTGTAACTCTTGATCTCTGTGTTTTCAATGGATAGATCTACTAGATTGAGCCCTTTTAATGGCTGCAGATTAAGTTCGCTTCCATTGTTATGAATGAAAAGAGACTGCAGATTTTCCGCAGATTCCAGTCCTTTTAAGCTTGTAACGTCCAAATCCAATAGAAATAATTCAGTCAGCCGCTCCATATCACTTTGGCGGATTTCCCGGACAAGTCCAAGCTGCTCTCTGATCAAATCACCAAGCTTCTTGTCTTTAAAAATAACAGCAGGGCCTTGAGGAGCTGCCTCTGTTGTCTCTTCCATTGATTCACTGAAAAGAAGCTCTCCTTCTTCATCATATGCCTTAACTTCAATGTCATAGGCCGTCTCAGGCTTCAGTCCACTGATCCAGTACCTGAATTCATAGCCTTCCACGCGTTTTGAAGCTGTCTCTCCATTCACTAAAACCTTGAAGAAATCGATATCCTTTTCCCCGAAATAGTCCCAGCTTACTTCTATTGAATCCTCCGTCTTTCTGCTTGTATAGATGGAAAACAAATTTCCGGAGTCATCGTATTCAACATAGACGCCTTTATCAATCAGCTGCCCGATGACCTGCCAGGCGTCCGATCCTTCTGAAAGATCGAGCGTTTTCATGCTGAAAAGAAGAACCGTCACCAGTGAATCCATGGACAGCAATGGTTCAATCTTGTTCACAGAAGTCATCGACAGATCTGCAAATTGAAGATGTCTTAAGACAGTGAGCGGCTCAATGTCTGTGATTGGATTGTCCTCAAGACTGAGCTCAGTGAGGTTTTGAACCTTTTCAATTCCTTTAAGCGAAGACAGCTTATTTCCGTTTAAATAGAGAGCTGACAGTTTTTCGCTTGCAGGTATGGCTGAAAGATCAGCAATCCCGTTGTATGCGAGGCTTAGCCCCGTTAAGTCTTTCAATCCCGCAAGTGCTGAAAAGTTCTTGATGCCCGTGCTGGACAAATTCAGTACCTGCAGACTCTGCATTTTAATGATGGAAGACAGGTCTTCAAGACGGTTGTCATCAAGGTGCAGCGAAGTGAGGCTCAGAGTCTCTATCGGTTTAACCGTTTTTATACCATTGCCGGATAAGACAAGGACTTTAAGGTTCTTTGCACTCTCGAGTCCAGTCAGGTCACTGATTCCCTCCCCCGTCAAATCAAGTTCTGTCAGAGTTTCCATATCACTTTCATAAATGTCGCGCTTCAAACCGAAATGGTTTTTCATTGCGGTTCTCAAGTTCGCATCCGGAAAAACGGCTTTTTCTCCAGCAGGCGTTTTTAGCGTTGTGAAAAAACCGCTGTCAAATCCGGTCATGACGCCATTTTGCTCAAAAGCCTTAATGGAGTAGGAGTACACGGTTTCAGGCTTCAGACCCGCCGTCTCATAGTTGATGACCCGTTTGGCTGTTTCGGTTTTTTGAGTGATTCCATCAACCGTAATTTCGTAATAAGCAGGAATATTATCTCCCTCATATTCCCACTCAAATGCAGCACTTCTATCCCCAGGCTTTACATGTAAGAGATGGATGTTCAGACTGTCGTCATAAATGATCTCAAGATTTTTGCCAAACTGCTGGAGCTCATCTTTCACCTTTAAGTAAATCTCTCCGTACAAGATGATTTTTTTAAGAGAAGCCAGCGTTTGAAGCGGCTGAATCGTTTGAACTGGTGTGTAGGAAAGACTGATTTCTTCCAGTTGAGAGAGCGAACTGAGGGAAGAAACACTTTTCACATTTGTGAAACTTAGGTCCAGCACTTTGAGCTTCGTCAGATTCTGGATGTTTTTCGTGTCTTTAAAAGAAGAATCTGCAAGCACAAGACTTCTCAGATTCACGAGGTCATTAAGAGGAGAATAATCGACTGAACCCGTCATTGAGAGATCCAAATACTCAAGATTTGTCAGCAGTCTCAATGGTTCAATGCTCCTCAGGCTGTTGCCTGCAAGCACCAGATGCTGAAGATTCACAGCATGATGGAGTCCTGTCAGATCTTTGATATCATAAGCTGATGCATTCAAATACGTCAGCTTATGGAGATCGCTTTCTGTTACATCGCGCTGAATCCTCAGCTGATCCTTGACCGCACGTTTGAGTGCACTGTCTTTAAATTGGACTGTTTGACCGTTTGCAGCTTCCTTTGTTTTCCCTTTTACAAAAGCCTCATTCAGCTTTTTGCCGGCTCGATCAAACGCAGTGACCTTCACTTCATATTCTGCCGCAGGCTTTAAGTCTGTAAATTGGTACTCTGTTTCTTTCGTTTTTTCAAGCATCAGCTTTCCGTTGAGATACACATCAAAGAAAGCCGCACCATCTAAAAACCAGCTTGTTTCAAAAGTGGTATCATTGACGGGATAAAAGAAAACCGTGTAGGCAGGCTTTCTCTCCGCTTCCGTTTTCACACGCACTTCCCTGCTGTCAATCAGCTTCTCGCCAGCAACAATTTTAAGTGTAAATGAATAATCGGTATCAGGCTCCAGGTCTCTAAAGATGTGTTCGCCTGCATCCGGGTAGCTTCCAATGAATGTTCCGGATTGATAGAGCTGATAGGTTGCTTTACTGCTGCTTTTATAGGCAGGCCAGGAAACGGCAATACTTGTCCCCTCTGCACGTGCATGCAATAGAAATGCTTCATCTGCCGGATTTGCAGGATCAACAGGAGTAGCGGTTCCGCCATTTTCTTTTTGATGGACAATCGTTATGGTGTCTGTTTGAAGCATTGCATCATTTTCAAGCTTAATGGAATACGTATAAACCTCTTTATCTGCAGTATTTGTGTCCAAGTATTCATACGTTCTTGCAGTTGAACCGTCTCTGTTTATCAGTTCATCTGCAAGTGAGGCCTCAATCTTTTGTTCTGCACCGTTTTTCACAAGAAGAAAAGACTGCGGATCATTTGAAGACGAGGTCACGGTCCACACCAGCCTTATTCCGTTTTCTGTGTTTGTATAGGAATGAAAGGCGATTTGCGTTCCCGTTTCAGCTGCTGCCGCATAAGGCAAGATCATGGTTATAAGCAAAAGTAGAGTCATGAGAACCGACAGCATCTTTTTCATCGTAAAATATTTTCCCCCTGGTTTTTATCAACATATTAAATCCATTATAGATATGGCCGATAATAAAGTATATTTGATTCACAAGACAAAAATCTACAAATTTATGAAACTTACCGCTTATACAATACGTCAAATTGGTGGAACCTCTATTTTTTTACAAAAAAAGTATTGTTTCCATGATACGGCAAAAATATAATGTGTATAGGCAATTACTTCTATTAAAGGATGAGACGATGAGAGAACAAAAACACAAAAAGCGCAAATGGCTCTGGATTACCCTAAGCATCATAGGTCTGCTCGTACTGGGTACCGGTGGCTACGCCTTCTATTTGTATAAAACGGCAACGGACACTGTTGCCAAGATTCAGGAAGATATCGGCAGAGAAAAGTCAGACAAGCGCCCGCAGGCAGTGGCATTTAAAGAAAGAGATCCGATCTCGATCCTGCTTATGGGTGTGGATGAGCGAAAAGGAGACCGCGGACGCTCGGATTCTCTCATTCTCTTAACCGTTAACCCGAACAAAAAATCGATGAACATGGTCAGCATCCCGCGTGACACCCGCACCGAAATTATCGGTAAAGGCAAAGAAGACAAAATTAACCATGCCTACGCCTTCGGCGGCACGGAAATGGCGATTGATACGGTCGAGCATTTCCTCGACGTTCCTGTTGACTACTTCGTCAAAGTGAACATGGAAAGCTTTAAGGATATCGTTGATGCAGTAGGCGGAGTGGAAGTAAACAACGACCTGTACTTTGAATATGACGGCAAGACGTTTAATGAAGGCCTCATTCAATTAGACGGTGCAGAGGCACTAAGCTACTCAAGAATGCGCTATGAGGATGATCGGGGCGACTTCGGCCGCCAGCTGCGCCAGCGCCAGGTCATTGAAGCCGTTATCGCAAAAGGAGCAAACATCTCCTCCATCTCCAAATTCGGCGAGATGTTCAAAATTGTTGAAAACAACGTCAAAACGAACCTCGGAATGGACGAAATGTGGAACATCCAGGAGAACTACAAAGATGCACGCAATACAATGGAACAGCACCAGATCAAAGGCACCAGCGACACAATCGGCGGGATCTACTATTACATCGTTCCTGAAGAAGAGCGAACTGCTTTATCAAATCAGCTGAAAGAGCATTTGGAGCTGTCCGGGACGACTGCTTCGAATTAATAGAATGAGAGAGCAAACCTCGGGTTGAGGTTTGTTTTTTTGTACTAATTTTCAGAGACTCAGAAGAATCAGATTGCTGAAGGGGCCGGTTTTGCTTATTAGTGAGCTGAATTGGCTGAAGAAAAGATTGTTCCTTTAATCTTAAACATGAAAAAATACCTATAAAAATATAGGAATTTTTGATTTATTTGGTCATTTACATGAAATATATTCCAATATAATGGTATATTAGTAGTGAAAATTTATTTCAAGGAGTGAAAAAAGTTGTTCAAACTGATTTCAAAGAGTTTTATTGCATTATTTATTTGTCTACTTATTTTTTCTTTTTCAGAAGGAACCATGTCTGCTGAATCGGGCGGAAATGCACGGATAGCAGGAGAAAACCGTTATGAGACTGCTGCCGCTATTTCAAAAGCAGGCTTTTCAAGCGGGTCTGACATAATTGTTCTTGCGAGGGGAGATGAGTTTCCTGATGCTTTGACAGGTGCACCTCTCGCATTCAAATTACAGGCACCAATCCTATTAACCTCTCCCAAAAAGCTCCCTGCGGCTACAGTCACAGAGCTTAAGCGATTAAAATCCAAAAAGGCCGTCATCTTGGGAGGACCTGTTGCGATATCCGATTCCGTCAAAAAAGAAATTGAAAAATTGGGAATGACGACCGAACGCGTTTACGGAGAAACCCGGTATGAAACATCTATTAAAGTAGCGGAGAAACTTGGCGCTTCTAAAGAACAGGCAATCATAGCAACCGGCAAAAACTTTCCGGATGCTCTCGCAATTGCTCCCTATGCTGCAGAAAAGGGATATCCTATTTTACTAACTTCCCCTGATAAACTCAGTAAAGACGTTTCACGGTATCTCCAAGGTGTTAAAAACACCCTTGTTGTAGGTGGGGTAGAAGCTGTAAAACAGTCTGTGGAAGCCGATTTGCCAAATCCTGAACGCATTTCAGGTTCCACAAGGTATGAAACAGCTGCTCAGATCTTAAGGACAAAATACGATAAAAATCCTCATATTTACATAAGCACAGGCAGCACTTTCGCTGATGCATTAACCGGCTCTGTTCTGGCAGCCAAAAACAAATCTGCTGTTCTATTAACAAAACCAGCTGACCTGCCAAAAGGAACAGATCAGCTGATTGCTGAAAAACAGATGAAGAGTTTTAACGTTTACGGAGGAAAAGTGGCCGTTTCTGACGAGGTCGTTACCCAGCTGGATGACCTTTTTGCACAGTTTAAAGACAGCCTGGGAACAGCTTCATTTTCTGACGGTTTAGAAATTATGGATGAATCTGAAATAAATTCACTGGAAAAAGCTTCTGAAAGCATGGTTTATAATGCGGATGAATCATTTTCAATCAAGCTGCCGGCGGCACAGGCTCAAATGTATAAAAAAACAGACCTTTTCTACTTGCCGCCATCTGATGAACATCCTTCAGGCTTTTTTGGACAGGTTTCAGATGTTCAACCAGACGGAACCATAACGGTTGATCAGCCGGCACTTGATGAAGTGCTGGAGGAATTCAGCATCGAAGGCGAAGAAATTCTCACACCTGACCGTTTAGTTGACGTCGATCTTGAGGAAGGCGTTGTTTTAACGGATGATGCTGGGGAGCATCAGTCCCTTTCAAGATGGAAAAGTGCAGGCATGTCTTCTGCTTCTGAAAAAAAACCATTCATTCTTGCAATCGATAAAATTCTATATGACAACCCATCAGCAGCTAACAGCAAAGTTAAACTTTCCGGAAGTATTGCTGTAAAGTCAGCAAAAGCTCAAGTAGATCTTGAAAAAAAATTCGGTCTTATATCGGGTTTTGATTACCGCTTCGACAGCAAACAGGATTCCTCAATCAAGTTCCTGATAGAAATGAACGGCAAGATGGAAACGGTTGATCAATCAAAAAATAAAGAATTCGGCAAGTGGCTCAAGCTTGAAGGAGTCGACCGCGAGGGAAGAGTCTCACTTGCAACATTGACGTATCAAATTGGGACTGCCAACGTATTTGCCGGAGCAGGAAATACAGGATACGTAAACATTCCAATTGGGGTCACAGTCTTTGTTACGGCAAATGTGAAAGGTGAAGCAAAGCTTTCAATGGAACTTGGCATCGTTGAAAAATCCTCTACTGCCGTTAATGTGAAATGGAATGACGGTGCATTTGACTCTGATTTCGATATGAAAATTGACCGCTATGACGCCACCTTAGAAGCAAAGGGAGAAACAACGACATTTATCGGCACTGGATTTGAACCGGCCGTTAATATCGGAGGCCTTCTCCCGGCAGTGGTGCAAAATGACTTAACGATTGCTCATGAGATGAAAGGCAACGCTAAGGCATTATACAATTTTAAAGACGGGAACTTTAGCCTCTCTGGGTGCTTTGAGGACTCATTTAAAGCTGGATTTGAATCAAGCTTAAAAATCCGGCTTAAAGCATCCTCTGAAAAATGGAACATTGAAGAAAAAGTAGAATACGAAAAAAGTTTCTTCAAAAAAGAGCTTTTCAAAGCGGGAAACAAATACTGTGAACACGCAGGCAAGGTCAAAGGCTCCGTTACTGATGCTGTAAGCAAAGAAGCTCTTAAAGATGTAGTGGTCAGTGCCTATCAGAAAGACAAATTCATCACCAAGACGGTTACTGACGCAAATGGAGACTATGAATTGCAGTTGTCAGACGGTACGTACAATTTAAAGTACAGCAAAGAAAACTATAATGAGGAAGAGCACAACAACGTTGAAATTAATGAGAACGAAATTGAATACAGCCCTTCTCTTCGTATGGTTGACTCCAGCCATTCCGGGGACGGAGAAGTTAGCGGCAAAATAAAGAATTCCATTGACGGCAGGCCTGTAGCAGGGGCTTCAATTACCATCCGATCAGGCTTAAACTCTTTCACTGGACCTGTAAGCGCTCAAACTGTTACTGATGCTGCCGGTCAGTACAAGGTCACTCTTCCGGCGGGCAATTATACAGCCGCAGTATCAAAAGAAGGATATATACCATCATCAGTACAGATTTTATCTGTCGGTATGAAAAAGACCGAAAATCAGAATACCACCCTCAGCCCGATTCTAGATCAGGCGGAAACACGCATTGTTCTTAAGTGGGGTGAACAGCCAGCTGATCTTGATGCACACTTAACCGGACCTTCTGAAGACGGAGACCGATTCCATCTTTATTATAGTGAACAGGAGACGTATGAGAATGATGAACTCATGGCACAGCTGGATATAGATCAAAGAGAATCCTATGGGCCTGAGACCGTTACCATTCATCACCAAAAGGACGGAGTATACCGTTACTCCATCCATGATTACACCAACCGCAGCAAATCAGCCAGCGATGAACTCTCCAAATCAGGAGCAGTCGTAGAAATTTACCGCGGGAGCTATCTAGTGCGGACATTCCACGTCCCTGCCAATCAGACTGGAACACTTTGGACTGTTTTTGAAATGAACGGAAGCACCATTGTTCCAATCAATACCGTTTCTGACAGCGATGTTTTCACTCAAGCAAGCAGACAGGCACGGGGAAATTCAATTGATCGGATGATTATTCCTGCATTAGACGAAGTGAAATGAAATAATTAAATCGTGCACCCCAAATGTAAGATTCTAAATCTACTATTTGGCGGTGCATTTCTTTTTGTGGCTTTTTCACGGGCTGCTTTCTGCTAGGTCCTGGGTGGTTTACCGGATCACAGATTAGACAGGCAAGTTCATTCTTGGATTGTTAGATCCCGAATTTGGACTGTTAGACAGCCAGTTCGGATGATTACATGCCCCATTTGGATTGTTAGACAGCAAATTTGGACCGTAAGACTAAAAAAACCCTCGGCGCAGTGACGAAATCGAACGCTTTGAGCCCTGCCTCACAATGTCTCACTAAAAAAAGCCGGTTTTCAAATGAAAACCGGCTTCAACCTTGCATTATTCAGACATCCACTCAACCAGTTCCGGATGATTGGACCAGACAAATCCATATTCCATGAAGTACTCAACCGCTTCATACTCTTGCCCGAATTCCTCCGGCTCTTTCGGCAGCTTGCGTTTGCCGGCCAGAACATCGTAGATGACCGGATTCACGTTTTTCGCCTTTTGAGCAAGTCTTTCAACCGCAGGAGTCATTCCTTTTAACGCGAATTCCACAAGCAGCATGTTGTAGGCGCCTGCCGCAAAGTCCGTTTCATCGAATTTTTTGAGAAGAGCTTTCGCTTTTTTGTGCTCTCCTGCATCCATGTACATGACAAACAGCGTATAGCGCACGCCCTGACTGTCCATCTCGTTCAGCTCGAGCAGCTCCTCGCACTGTTTGATTGCTTCTGCCAGGTTGCCCATTGCCGCTTCAAGAATCGCATAGTTGAACTTGGAGCGCATATAAGGTCTCGTTTCGATCAATCCCCAGAACATGCCTTTATCCTGCTTGAAGATTTCCTTGCCGAGGTCCGCCTCGCCGGCTTCCATTCCCTGTTTATAAAGCTCAAGCTGCTTGGCAGGATCACTCTCTGCCTCTCCCAGCATATTGAAGGCATCAGGGTGGAACGGGTAAATCTCCATCGCCTGTTTGGCCAGTTTCACTCTTTGCTGAGGAGAACTCTCCATTGCTTCATAGATCAGTTCCTGAGCACGCGCGCGGTCTGCATCGCTGTACTTCTTCGCATCACCTTTTTCAGCCACTGTGATGCTGTCCTCAGTGAGGTCCGCCTCAAGCTCAGCTTTTATTTCTTTATATACCTTTGAAAGAGAGCTTGTGCTGACTTCGTAAAGCTCCGCAATTTTTTTCTGGGTCATTCCCTGCTTGTACATATGCTTTTCAACAAAGTAATGCATACCCGCTGAGTAAATGACCTCTTTTTTGATGGTTGGCTTTACACTGTGAAGATATTGGTGCATCAAAGTAAATGCCTTTTCGGCAGTTTCCAGTGGCACCTGGGCTCGCAGAAGATTATTTTGCATTTTAAATGCAGCCATTTTATACAAGGGCTCATCCCAAACCAGCTCATCTGCTTCTACCTGAGGTTCTTCTTCCACTACCTCAGACTCTTCTTCCACAGGCTCCGTCAGCATGGAAATCAGCATTTCCGGGAACTGATCCGCCATAAATGCGCCGATGTCGTCGAACGTGCTCTCTTCGAAAAGCTTGAGCGTCAGTTTTTTGTTAAACTCCGTCTGCGCTTCTTCAAATTCAAGCTGCATCATGAAATACGTATAGTAGTCTCCAAATGGCAGCAGGTACCCAAGAAGCATCGCGCCGGATTTAAAGGAATGGGTTCCCTCGTCCACGCGCACATCTTTCACTTCTTCTGTAAACAGATCTTTCACTGTGTATCTTTCATCGTCTGTTACGTGTTCCACGACAGAGAACGTCGGAACAGCGCCAGCCCATTTTTCAAGCTGTGTCATCGTTACCGGTCTCACGTTTTCATGGCGTTTTTTCTCTATAAAGGCTTCTAAGACAGTCCCGCTTCCAACATTCACTGAAAAAACAGCCCAGACAAGGAGTGAACCGTAAATCTGCTGATCCTCGCCTATGTTAAATTTGCTCATCTTCTCTCTGACAGCCTTGTCCATTTCTCTTGAATAAACAGAGGAGGCGAACTGCATCAGCTCTCCCTGCATCTTTTCAAGGTCAGCATGACGAATCGCTTCAATTGACGTTACTTTATTCATACAGCATTTCTTATATTTTTTTCCGCTGCCGCAGTGGCACGCGTCATTTCTTCCAATATCCATTTGTAGACTCCTTTAAATCCTTATTCCCTCATCTATTGTGCCAGTTATCGGGGAATAATTCAACGAGCATATCAAAAGCGGAAGCGCCTCGTTCAGATCCGAAAGGCAGATAAGAATCCGCCGGAAAAGTCCGGTTTTGACTTTTTTGGCGGATTTGTTCTGACAGAGGATCTAGGCGCTGGAGCTGGACGCAGATAATTTCTTCATTAAATTCACGACTTTATATTCCTTATAATTTCATAAATAATGAAAAAACCGCAGATGGAGGTCTGCGGTTTTGTAAATCAAGCAGCTTAACCAACTTGATCTGATTTCTTATAAATATACATGCTTTGATCTTCACCGTAGGCAAAATGAATATCATGTCCGACGCGGTTCAGTGTCGGAATAAGCGTATTGTGATACTCTTCCTCTTTAATATCATTAAAATAAAGCCTGAGCGCTTCTGCACATTCGGAGTCTGTCAGAGATAAATCCTCAAAGCAGGCGCGGAGAAAGTTTTTGTTCAGGATGAAATATTCATGTACATCATAAAGAATATGGTCCAGATTAGACAAAGGATTCACTCCCTAAAAAGAATTACTCTAATTATGGACAACTTTTTGAAGTTTATACATGTTTTCCTGCTTTCCGTAAATCTACAAGCGTTATTTCACTTCGCACCCCGAACCTCAGATTCCAGTGCGCCTGGCCGATTCCTTTTGAGATGTACAAATAACGTCCGCCCACTTCATGAAATCCCTTATAAATTCCGCGCTTTGCAAGCTCTCCCTTAGAGATGAACTTAAAAAACAGTGGAATGTTAAATTGCTTTCCGTGAAGGTGCCCGGACATCATAAAATCAAATGGTTTATCCACTTCTGCAAGGTCGTTAGGATCGTGGCACAAAACGATTCTCGGTTTATTCGATGATACATTTGAAAAGGCTTTTTCCACGCCAAACTCGTCTTCTCTGTAAAAATCCAGTCCAATTAACGAAAAATCCTCAAGCTCAATTGACTCATTAACCAGCACTTGCACTCCCTTTTCCTCAAGCCACTCGCGCAGCAGGAGACTCAAATGAAATGTCCGGTAGTCATGATTTCCAAAAACCGCATAAACAGGAATATCATGCTCCCTAAAGGCTGTGAGGTACGCCTCAAGGCGCGGAATGTAACTTTCCCGAGCCGTAAAATCACCGGTGACAAAGACATAATCAGGGTTTTCACGCTTTACAACGTCTCTAATTTTTTCAGAAGGAATCCTGTTTCTTTCAATATGAATGTCCGACAAATGAAGAATTTTTTTATCAATCCCTAGCGGTACGTCCACTCTTTCAACCTTCAGCCATTTTGTCGGCACAACGAACAATAAGTAAAACACCCCTGTGCATCCAGCAAGGAACCAAATGAATTCAGCCATACGATCCCCCATTTTTTCTATTTCCTACAGTTTACTAAAGGTTGCCGGGAATTAGTATTAAAAAACAGCCAAGTTCCATCAGGAACCCGGCTGCAGCATACTAATATACGTCGTATCCTTCATAAGACTCTGCCACATACACAGGCAGCTCCCACATTTCCTCCTGCCTGTCGAGATAATTCAGGACAAGCTGCTGGGCATGTCCGGATTTCAGCTGAAAGCTCTCCACACTGCCTTGAATTTCGATTTGCTCTCTGTTTTGAAATTCAATCATTGTTTTGCTGCCTTTCAGAAACGGCTTTTTTGCATACCGATAGGAAATCCACATGCAGTCCTCATGATCCGGCGACAGCGTCGGCAGCATGCAGATCCGGTAACCAGGAGACAGACAGATCGGCAACATTTTCTTCCCCGGCAGTATCAGCTTTGCGGCGTCCACCATTCCCTGATACGAAGCACCTGCATGAACACAGCTGCGCTCCATAATCGCTCTTGGAGACATTTTGATCATTCTTTTTTTGTACAGCTCATGAACAATCGTCCAGCGTTCTCCTCTCTCAGAAAAAATCGGCTTTAATACCATCGTTTCTCTCCATACCGTATAGCTTTCTTCAGCAAGCATTCTCTCCACCTCTTTTTTGTTTTTATGAAATATTTTCCACCCTCCTGTTCATCATACAAAATTTTGCTTTAATAGGTAATATTGACTATTAAAAATTTACTATATTAAAACAATCCTTTACAATCCAAACAAAAAGACCTCAGCTAGAGGCCTCATTCAAACTCCCACACAATCTTCCAATCTCCCTTTTCCTTAACGGCATAAACATTCTGGCGGACATCAAACGTGCCGAATTTGCTTTTAAACGTCTGCCTTACCTGAACAAGGCGCGCCTCATTAAACACCGGGGCTCCCTTCGCCATCCTCCATCTCCTGACTTTTTTCTGCTTCTCAATCTCAAACGTAAACGTAGACACTCCGTAATGGCTCATATAAATATGAGCACGCTCCGTTACATAAGCATTTTTCGTAAACCGGTCCTTCATCAGAGGATGAAACAGCTCCCAGGCATCTCCGAAGTTTCCGTTCTGCTCCATCCTGTAAAAATCCTGCACAGCCTCCTTCGGCGATGAAGGAGAAAACAAGTGAAACACACCATAGATTAACAGCCCTGCCGCACAAACAAGCAGCACGGGAACAACCGGCCATTGCCTTCGTCTTCGCATTGGGGACGTACCTCCTGTGGATGCTAAGACAAGTTTATGAAGGGGGGAGGTGAAAAAGAACTGGGTGAAGTCCTGCTTTATAGTTCCCTCACCAGATAAACTTTCAACGATTGATGGCTTTATTCCCTCTTTTTAGTGCCCTCAACGGCTTACTTTCAGATCTTGATGGTTCTATTACCGCTTATCAGTGCCATCAACAGCTTACTTTCAAAGCTTGATGGTTCTATTACCGCTTATCAGTGCCATCAACAGCTTACTTTCAAAGCTTGATGGTTCTATTACCGCTTATCAGTGCCATCAACAGCTTATTTTTAAAGCTTGATGGTTCTATTACCGCTTATCAGTGCCACCAACAGCTTACTTTCAAAGCTTGATGGTTCTATTACCACTTATCAGTGACCTCAACAGCTTATCTTCAGCGCTTGATGGTTCTATTACCGCTTATCAGTGCCATCAACAGCTTACTTTCAAAGCTTGATGGTTCTATTACCGCTTATCAGTGCCACCAACAGCTTACTTTCAAAGCTTGATGGTTCTATTACCGCTTATTAGTGCCATCAACAGCTTACTTTCAAAGCTTGATGGTTCTATTACCGCTTATCAGTGCCATCAACAGCTTACTTTCAAAGCTTGATGGTTCTATTACCGCTTATCAGTGCCATCAACAGCTTACTTTTAAAGCTTGATGGTTCTATTACCGCTTATCAGTGCCATCAACAGCTTACTTTCAAAGCTTGATGGTTCTATTACCGCTTATCAGTGCCATCAACAGCTTACTTTCAAAGCTTGATGGTTCTATTACCGCTTATCAGTGCCATCAACAGCTTACTTTCAGATCTTGATGGTTCTATTACCGCTTATTAGTGCCCCCAACAGCTTATCTTCAGCGCTTGATGGTTCTATTACTTCCAGCTCCCAACTCCTTCAATCCCAACAAAAAAAGATGCACTGCTAACGGCGCACCTTTTCTTTCACTCTATTATTTTTCACAAGCAATAAAATCTTTATCCCGGTCACTCTTTTTGTTGGCTTCATATAAATCTTTTGAAACATGCGGCTTATACTTTGTTTTGCCGCCTTTGTTTTTTACGCTTGAAGACTTGGCCACTCCGCCTTTGTAGTCTTTGTTAAGCTCTGTGCAGTTCTTGTACGTTTTTACTTTCGCTTTCGCTTCTGCTGAATCCGGTGCAGCGGAAACGCCCAACGCCAGACCCATAGATAGAGTTACAGCTAAAAATCGCTTCATATGTAGTTATTTCCTCTCATGTCTTTTTCCTTATAATAAGGCATAAATTGTATTTAAACAAGACACAATTTAATTTTTTCTAATGAGGAAAAATAAGAGAGAAGCAGCAGCTAAACTACTAATCAGATTGCCCCAACCTCCGGCCAATGCAGCACAACCCCATTCTTCTCAAGCATAGATTGATAGCTTCGCAACAAATCTTCCTGCTCAAGAACCTCCTTAGGCGTCACATTGTGATCAGCTGCAAATGCTGCAAGGTAACCTGCACTTTCACCGATATTCCATTCAACTGGATGGACTCTGAAGCATCCGTTTGTCAGGTGGGTTGTGCCGATGTTTTTGCAGGCAGGAAGCAGGTTTTGAAGCCGCACAGGAATAAGCGAGCCGAGCGGGATTTCAAACGGGAAGCTTTCTGCATAGAAAAAGGTATTTGTTTCAATGGTTGGATGCAGATCGATCCGGTAACAGCCGATGCCGACGCTGTCTTTTACTTTTTTAATGGAGTCCCGCAGATTTGCATTGATATCTTCTTCCACTACGGTGTGAACCGCTTTGATTCGGCGAGATTCCCGTATATACGGATACTTCGCAAACCCGTCATCCGTTCCAAGTACATCTCCTCTCATCCGAAGCCCCGGGTAGCCTTTGCCGCCATCTGACCTAGGTGCCTCAGTCTGCAGCCAATACAAGAGCGAGTAGCCGAGCTGCTTGGACTGATACAAATGCTTTTCTTTTTCATCTGCATCCACATCAATAATGGAACCGAGCCAATAATCGTTTTGGGGCCAGTTGATTAGAGAAATATCCCCTTCATAGAGGTCCTGATAAGATGATTGATCCGCAATTCTCCGGTAGTCCCACAGCCCCCATGAATCTCCATGAGAGAACATTGAAAACTCCTTTGAGCTGCCTGTATGAGCATCCGGAATAAACCAGCACAGCTGCTTATGCTTCAAAAAGGGAGCCTGATACTCCTTCCAGAATTCATACTGAGCCGGCTTTTCAATGGTGAAATCCTCTCCCTCAATGTGCTCAAGAGCAAAGACAAACGTAAAGGACTGCATATCCTGCGGACGGCTCACTTCACCTGCATGCTCCTCACCCGTTTCCGCTCGTGACTCCGCACCGGTTACGTATTCAGCACCTGTCAGGGGAAGTAAATCTCCGCATTCTGTTGCATCAATGAAAAAAGGTCCCTTTAACAAAATACGTTCACCTGTTCCGGTCTTTTCAACGGTAACAGACTGAATCACATCGTTTTCAACCTCCGCATCAACAGGCACAGCTGAATATATAACAGAAATGCGTCCGCTGTTCACATAAGGTGACAGCATTTCGTTCATAATGCTCAAAGCCACTTTCGGCTCGTGTGACAGTCTGCTGACCCAGGCATTCCCAGGGTTAAGAACTGGATTTTCTTTTTCCTCCTGCTTCAAGGGATAGTTTTTCCGGTAATACTCCCTTACACGATTGCGAAACTCCCTGTATGTTCTTGTGCAGCCAAACTGCTCAATCCACGGGTGCTCATCCGGCGGAACAGCCTGACTCGTCAGCTGACCCCCAAGCCAGTCTGTTTCTTCCGTTAAAATGACCTTCTTGCGAGATTTGGCTGCAGAAAATGCGGCGAGTGTTCCGCCGAGGCTCCCGCCAATAATGATGATATCCGCCTTCATTTCCGTCATGGCTGTTTCCCCCTATGTAAAGATGTCCTCCCGCATGTTGGGGAGGACCTTTCCATTATTGAGCCAGGTACCTTCTGGCATCATCAAGCTGCTTTTCAATCTGAGTTTTCACATTCGGATCTGCGTGCATATTGACCGTGTTTAAAAGCTTTTCGGCTTGATCAATATGTTTCAGCGCTTGTTCTTTCTGCGATTTCTCTAATTTAGCCCGTGCCTGCTTCAGCTGAACATCAATGATTTTTGCATGCTGCGGTTCAAGTCCCTTTTTCGCAACGTAAATTTCACTCATTTTACGTGAAAGCTCCTCTAACGCGACAGTGGCTGACTGAACCGGATTTCTGTGCGGCACAATCGCGCTGTTCCGCTGCGGTCCAAGAGCAAGCGCATGGAAATGCTGGTCCTGAAGCGTATGGTAGGCGAACTGAACCTGCCCTGCTGCTCCTGTATTGCCTATTGCGTCCGCCTGGCTGACGAGAAGCTCATCGTCAAACCCTACAAACGGGGCAAGTCCAATGTAGGATAAAACAGGATATGTCATGCGCTCAATGAATTCACGGGATGTCCGCTCCACATAGTTTGTATCCACTGAATAGACCATCGGTGTGATAAAGTCCAGCTGTCCGGCGTTTACCCATTCCACCCAGTTTTGGAATTTCGCATCAATGGCATCTGATACTTCCGGGAAAACGGCAGTTGAAAGATCGACTTGTTTGCCGTTCATTTCACCGCGAATCCGCTCAACAAATGTAGAAATCTGCCTTTCTCTCCATTTGTTCCACTTATCCCAGTTTTCAGGATCACTTGCAGGCGTTATCTCAAGCGGGTCAACACCTGCTTCTTTCTTAAATTCTCCGCGTGTATAGTCATCATAGCTGAAGCCGACATCGTACGGCTGGCTCACAGGATAGCGGATATAGTCTAAATGCAGGCCTTCTACCTCATATTCATCCGTCATTTCATTAAAAACAGTTGATAAAAAGTTCCGCGCTTCAGGATGTGCCGGATTCAGCCAGTAGTAGCCAACCTCTTTCTTAGATGGCAAATCACCCTGACGGTCAACTGCCGCCCATTCCGGATGTTTTTCTAAAACAGGGCCGGGAGGATTCAGTGATTCATGTCCGACAAAAAAGGTATGAACCCACGCGTGCACTTCAATACCGCGTTTTTTAGCCTCTTCGACAAATACATCTAACGGATCCCAGCCCTTAAACTGCGGGTTCTGTTCAGCTTTTGTGCTTGGGTAAATCGTATAGCCGTGGAAGTACGTTTCAAGGAAAAGAAGGTTATAGTTTGCAGCTTCCAGACGATCAAGCGTTTTTATAATCTCCTCACGATTCTTTTCAATAGGGCGGTGCCAAACTCCCCGGGCATCTACTTTTTTAGATTCTACACTGTAAAAATAAGCTTCTTTTGAAAGAAGGGCCGCCTGTTCGGAAAGCTCCATCGTGCTCTCCCAGTTCTCATCTGCAAAAGCACGTCTCGCTTCCTCAATCACTTTTTCCGCTTCAGCAATTTTAGCTTCAGCATCCGCTTCCGGAATATCAAGGAATTGTTCTTTTGCAGAGGCAAGTGAAGCTTTTGCTTTGTTCAGAACCAGTTCCGCTGCATTGATATAGGCACTCGCATCAATGACAGCCGTTACAGTCTTATTTTCCTCATTAAATGTCACTTTAGCTCCAACCTGTGTATATTTCAGCAGCCAGTCCTTCCCCTTTCCGTGTCCTGACAGCACAAAGCCATCATCCGGAATCGGCGAGTTGCTTCCGGACATTTCAACAACAATGCCATTGCGGACAATGACTTCAGCACCGTACTGATTGGTTCCGGTTGTGTCATAGCCGTAATCCTTTGTATAAACGATTAGCTCATCTGCGCCGCGTCCGCCCGGGAATTCAAACGGCGCCTCCGGATTCAGCTTGTTAAAGGAGGTTGTCGATTCTTTTCTCGGTTCTGAAATCACGTCATAGAGGATCTCAGTCCGTTCACCCAGCTTCACATTGGCTAAAAGCCACGTGCGGGCTTCACCGTGTCCGGAAAGGACATATCCGTCTGCAGGAATCTTTGCATCCGCCAGTCCCAACCCGGCATCTCTAACTTCTGTCACCACATCATTTTTAACAATAATCTCAATACCCCACTGATTGTTTTTAGTAGAGATCCCAAACTCCGGTGTATACACAATCAGCTGATTTGCCTCGCGGATTTTGTTGAACCCGCTGATTTGGTAGGTCTGTCCATTTTGCGCCTTTATCAGATTTTCCTTAAATGCTGCCTGCGGCTGTAAACTTGGGTAGTATGAAAGAACAAATGCAGCAATCACAGCAAAAACAATCCACGTTTTAACCCGTTTGCTCATGAAAAATTTCTCCCCTTCTCACCTTTGATAAAGAACATCCCCATTGTTCTTTTTCGTTCAGCTTCCCCCCGCTCACCTCCTCAAAGTAAACCCGATCTCAAACGTCCGATTCCAAGGCAAATGAATGTCCTCTACATCAAAATAAAAACCTGTTTCACCTTTAAAACTTTCCACCGTCTTTAAAAATTCAGCGCTGACAAGCTTCACAAGTTCCTCTAGATTCGCATTCTCTTCATCAATCTGCTTTCTCACGGCCTGCCTCACAACCGTTTGATACAGATAATCCTCAGCCGCTCTCGCTAAGAGCTGCTCCTGGTGCTTCCTTTCTGTATGAAGCCCTTTCTTTACAGCTAAATGCCGCAGACAAGCCTGTGATACAACCGTTCCCAGAGTGTTTCCCGCCGTATTCCATGCACCAAATCCTGAAAGCTCCAGCAGATTGACTTTTTCCAAAAGCGGCTTCATCATCGCAGGATCTGCTCCATTTGCATAGGCAAGGTCCGCGACAGCAACCGGTTTTGTACGGAGATAGTACTTCAATCGCGCAATCCACTCACCCACGTTCCGGTCAGCTGTATGAACGCCGCCAAGATGCTTCTGCAGGGCAAGATCTCCCTGCGCTTTTCCCGGAACATTCACGGCGAGCAAGATCTCGGCTTCAGCTGCCGAATCAACCGTATGGCTGCCGGCTGCAAAAATCTGGCCTTTTACAGACTCCGCGATCGGCCTGTCTTCATACATGGCGTGAAGAAGTGCACCCTTCTCACCGCTGTAGAACGGGTAGAAGCGAGGCTGGATTTCGTTTTCAAGCTGATAAATCATCCTCGCGGCGAGTGTTGAGGCCACCTCATCTGCTCCAGGGTATATGAGCACTCTGGATGATAGCCCGCGCTCCAGCACTTCACCTGCAAGCACTTCCTGTTCCCTGATATTAAAGCCATATTCAGCTGTATCATCCTGGGGGAAAACAAGAAAATCGAGAATCTCATCCTCCACATAATCAAGCAGCTGAAGATTGATTTTGAAATTCCTCTCTCTTGTTTCGGTATAATCCGACAAAATTCCCTGGGGAATACGAAGCTGATCCACTGTCTTTTTTGACACTTCATCCCCTGTCTTTTCATAGCGGTGACTGTGGTACGAATAAGTCCAAAGCTCTTCCCCGTACTGATTCCAATACTCTTTTTCTTCCTCATTCACATAATTGTTGGAAATCCTCATTGTGGAGCTAAACGCATAGAGCGGTTTATCTGGATACCGAACTTTTATTTCTTTCAAAAGTTGCAGTTTTTTCGCCAGTTCTTCTATCAAAGCAGCACTGACCCTCGAAGGTACAAGCCCTCCATATAGCAGCATATCAATAGAAAGAATAAACCCGCCCACTTCATCCGCTGTCTGAAGCAGCCACTTCCTGTGATCTTCAATCTTCCCCGGCTCTTTCAAAAATCCCAGGGATCCTTTGTCCGGCGCAATGATCTCCCATCCACCAATCTGCGCAAGATGGATAGGCAAATCCCTTGTCACGGGGCGCGCATCAACAGGCAATAAAGCCAATTTACAGTTCACACTCTCACCTCATTTGAAAAGGGAGATGATCATCCACCTCCCCTTCTTTTATCCTTTCACAGCACCTTTCATGGCACCGTCAATAAAGTATTTCTGCATCGCTACAAAGAAAAGAATAATTGGCAAGATCGAAATGATGGAACCTGCGGCAATCAGCCTCCAGTTGCTTGAAAAGCTTCCTGCAAGCATGTTCACTCCAAGCGGCAGTGTGTACATGTTCTGATCATTTGTAATGATCAGCGGCCACAGAAAATCTCCCCACGCCATGACAAAAATAAAGATCGCAAGCGTCACGACAGAAGGCTTCACAAGCGGCATAAGGATTTTCCACCAAATCTGAAACGCATTCGCTCCGTCCATCCTCGCAGACTCATCCAGCTCATACGGAATCGTCAAAAAGGCCTGCCTCATGAGGAAAATACCAAACGCTGTTGTCGCATGAGGAAGAACGAGACCGGCATACGTGTTCTGCAGTCCAAGATCAAGCGACAGCAAATAGATCGGAATCATGAGCAGTTGAAACGGAATCATCATCGTACTGATGATCAGCAGGAAAACAAGGTTTTTCCCTCTGAAGTTCATCCGGGCAAGTGGATACGCAGCAAGTGAGCACAGCACAATGTTTAGCAGAACCGTCAGCACCGATACGATGACGCTGTTCCCCAGATACCGCCAAAACGGGAAGGTGTCCATCACCTGCGTGTAATTGCTGAGCGTCGGGTTTTCCGGAATGAACTGCGGCGGATAGGCAAAAATATTTTCACTGCCCGATTTTAAAGATGTTGCAAGCAGCCAAAGAAATGGACCGACTGTCAGGAAAGTGACGAAGATCAGCAGGGCATACGTCAAAGTCAGCCGGACGATCTTTTTCGCATTCCATTTTTTCTTCATGTTTACTTTAACCCCGACTGCACTTGATTGATTTCGCTGAAGTTCCATTGCCTCACCCCCTCATCGCCGTTTCGCGTTTATTCATGAACTTGATATTCAAGATTGAAAAGACAAGTGTAATCAGGAATAAAATGACTCCCCCGGCACTCGCATATCCCATCTTTAAATTCTCAAATGCTTCTTGGTAAATATAGAAAACCAGCGTTTTTGTACTGTTCAGAGGTCCGCCGCCTGTCATGACATAAATCTCTTCAAACACCTTCATCGCTGAAATGGAAGACATAATCGTCACGATCATAATGGACGGCATTAACAGCGGAATCGTAATATGGAGAATCTGCTTCCACTTGCTTGCACCGTCGATGTCGGCCGCCTCATAGAGATCTCCAGGAATGGCCTGCAGTCCCGCCAAATAAATAACCATATAATAGCCAAGGCCCTTCCAGACTGTTACCGCCATAACTGCAAATATTGAGGTTGAGGTTGAAGTAAGCCAGTGTACCGGTTCTCCGATAATCCCAAGTGATTCAAGAAAATAATTCAGCACACCCTGATCTGCGTACACCCATTTCCATGTAATCCCGACAACGACCATTGATGTAACAACAGGTATGTAATAGGCGGACCTGAAAAAAGCAATTCCCCTGATCTGCTGGTTTACAAGAATCGCAATAAAAATAGGAAGGATGACAAGTGCGGGAACCACTATGACCAAATAAAGCAGCGTCTGCCCGAGCACCTTCCAAAACAGCTCATCTTCAAACAAATTCTGATAATTTTCCGTTCCGATAAATTCCGCCTCTGTCACCATGTTGTAGTTGGTGAAGCTGAGCCAGATTGCCTGCAGCATCGGATAAAAAATGAATGCTCCAAGAATGACGCAGCCCGGAAGCAGGAACAGATACGGTGTTATTTTCCCTTGCTTCATCGCCCGCTCACCCCGCTTTTTAATGAATGGAAAACAAGCTGTGCCGCGCCAATCATTCCCGCCTGGTTTCCAAGAACAGCGGGAATAACCCTGACACCTTCCACCCGTTTCAGTAATCGATTCCACCAGTGCTCCTTGGACTCAATAATTCCTCCGCCAATGATCACAGCATCTGGATCGATGCCATGAGCAATATTTTCAATAAAAACCCCCAAATACTCCATATATTCCTCAACAACCGGAACCACTTCCTGATCGCCACCTGCATACAAATCAAAGACAGCTGATCCCCGGACCTGCTTCCAGCCGGTGCGTTCATTGATCATGGCGTTCAGAGCCGTTCCTGACAGGTACTGCTCCGCACAGCCTCTCCGTCCGCAGTTGCACGGACGTCCATTTGGAACAAGGACAACATGTCCCCACTCGCCGCTCTGGTGATGAGCACCAGATAGCACGGTTCCCCGTATTCGGTTTGCCCCGCCAACACCCGTGCCAAGGGTCAGCATCACCAAGTCTTCCTCCCCATAATGCAAAGCCTCTCCCCACAGAGCAGCATTTGCATCATTAACAGCAAACACCGGCAGCTTATACATATCTTCAAAAACCTTCTTAAGATTGACTCCCTGCCACCCTGGGAGGTTTGACGTTGCAAAAACAACCTCTCCCGTCCGTTCATTGATTCTGCCGGCTGATCCAATCCCAATTCCAATCACCTTGTCTGTTTCTGTGAGAAGGGAATCAATGACGAACGAAGCAGCAGACACGATCCCTTCTCTGCCCTCATCGACAGGTGTTACGGTTTCAAAACGATTTAACATAACCCCACGCTGATCCGTTATACATCCTTTTATTTTCGTCCCGCCAATATCCAGTCCTATCACGTACACCTCTGCCATCCCCCCGGAAAACATGCGTCAGTAGATTTTCTTTACAACGGCCTGTGCCGTTTTTTCTTTCATGAGCAGAGACGCAGATTTGTTTCGTAATGCAAGCCCTGTACACAACAAATCAATCACAAAAAGCTGGGAAATCTTTGCCCCAAGTGACCCGCCTTCAAGCGGGGATTCCTTCCCTCCGCTAATCAGCACACAGTCTGCAAGCCTTGTAATCGGTGAACGGGCGTAATACGTCACGGCAATCACTTTCGCTCCGTTATCGCTGGCAATTTTCAGCGATTCCAGCGTATCCTTCGTGCTTCCTGACACACTCAGGCCAATGACAAGATCTTCTTCAGTCAATGTCGCTGCCGTCATCGCCTGAATGTGCGGATCAATAATGGCATCCGTCCGTCTCCCGATCCTCAAAAAACGGTTTTTAGCATCCTGAGCGGTAAGCCCTGAAGTGCCGACTCCGAAAAAATGAACCGATTTTGCTTCAGACAAAAGAACGAGTGCTTCCTCCAGCTTTTTTTCATCCAGCAGCTGAACCGTTTCATCGATAACTTGCTTCGTGTGAGCCGCAATGGACGTAATCAGTCCGTTCGGCTGCTCTCCGCTGTCTTCTTCCTGCTCCTGCTGGGACAAATCCTTCGCAATCGCAAGCTTGAACTCCTGGTATCCCTTGGTCCCGATTTTCCGGCAGAACCTGAGAACCGTCGTGTCGCCGACCTCAGCCGCATCCGCCAGATCCGTTACCGAGAAATACAGAATTTGATCCATGTGTTCAAGAACATAGACAGCCACTTTCTGCTCTGACTTTGTTAAAGAGGGGTAATAGCTGTTAATGAGACCAGCTAGCTTCCCTTTTGATGTAAATGTTTCCGTCAATTCGATCTCCTCTTTCCAGTAAACCGTCAGTAAAAGTTTTCGTAATCAGCTGCGGCCTTGTAATGGCAGAGCCGACAACGACCGCATGGGCGCCGGCTGCAAGAGCCCTTGCCGCATCCTTCGGTGTTCCGATCCTACCTTCTGCAATCACCGGAACGTTCACGCTTTGTGCAGCTTCTTGTATTAATGTAAAATCAGGACCCGTTTCCTGTCTTGAATAGGAGGTATAACCCGAGAGCGTCGTCGAAACGCAGTCACACCCGATTTTATCCGCGTAAAGAGCCTCTTCAAGCGTAGAAATATCCGCCATGACAAGCACATGGTGCTGATGGATATAAGAGACAAGCCCTTCTAGTGTCTCACCCGATGGACGTTTTCTCTTCGTTGCATCCAGAGCAATCATCTCAACACCTGCTGCTATCAGCTCATCCGCTTCCCGCTTTGTGGCGGTAATGTAGATTTCGCTGTCCCCATAATCCCGTTTGACAATGCCAATCACCGGCAAATCGATTTCCTGTTTAATCGCTAGAATATCCTCTTTACTGTTGGCCCTGATGGCAGCTGCTCCGCCTTCTTTTGCCGCCTTTGCCATCTTTGCCATTATAGCCGGACCGTGCAGCGGCTCTTCTTTTAGCGCCTGACAAGAAACGATCAACTTTCCCTTTATCTGACTGAATAGATTCTCCATCCTGTGCTCCCCGTAACTTTGACATGAACCCGTTTGTGGAAAAAAGAAGGGAGTTTCCCCCCTTCCCTGCCTTATTGACTTAAAATTTCATTCCATTTATCTTCTGCCTGCTTGAGAGCATCATCAACGGACATTTCTCCAAGCATCGCAGCCTGCATCGCTTCATTCATGGCATTTTTCAGTTCATCGTAGCCCTTTATTGGCGGAACAAGCACTTCACTTTCTTTCAGCTGCTCAGCTGAAACGATGCGTGCCTCATCAATCGGAGTCGCATTTTCAGGAAGCTCTGTGAAATAAGGGTCCTCAAGCGCTGACTCAACGGACGGCAGGATTGTAGTCAATTTATCAAACTCAATTTGGTTCTCAGCATTCGTCAGGAAAACAGAGAATTCAACAGCCGCATCCTGATGCTCGCTCTGCTTTGGCACCACAAGGTTCATAGCCGCTACGTTCTTCTTGTTCGTTTCACCGGTAATCGATACAGCCGTCTTTGTCGCTGCAAGCACATCCGGCGCATTTTCTTTAACTGTGTTCAGGAACTGCGGACCGCTCGCAAGAATGGCAAGCTGGCCTGCCTGGTACATATCAATCGCTTTTCCATGGCCTTCTGTCAGCACTTCGCGCGGGATCAGATCCGCTTTGTATAAATCCATATAATATTGAAACGCTGCTTTTCCATCAGGAGTATTGAATGCAGCCTCTGTCATCTCTTCATTTGTCAGATCGACGCCCTTCATCACCATCGTTTCAAGGAGGTGGCTTCCGTCAAACGGAGGGAAGAACGCATATTTACCCGTCTTTTCTTTAATCGTTTTAGAAACTTCTGCAAGCTCTTCGAACGTTGCAGGCGGCTTATTCGGATCAAGCCCTGCCTCTTCAAAAATCTTCGTATTGTACATAGTTACCTGCGAAGAAAGGTACCACGGAATGCCGAACGTTTTTCCGTCAAACGTATTGGACTTCCATACGCCTTCAAAATACTGGCTCTTCACATCATCCGCAACCGCCTCATCCATGTCGACGAGCGCATCAAGCTCAGCAAGCTTTGCCGCAAACTGCGGGTTCAGGTTTGCTACATCAGGAGCCGTTTTAGAGGCAACAGATGCAAGAATCTTTTTCTCCATGTCTCCCCACGGAACATCCACCCACTTGACCTTAATGTTTTCATTCTCTTTTTCAAAATCAGCAATGACGCCGTTAATATAGTCATCAAATGTCGGAGACAGCTGCATCGTCCAGAATTCAATCTCAATCGGTCCATCTGATTTCTTATCATCTGAACTCGCTTTCTCTGTGCCGTCGCTGCAGGCTGCTGCAAACATCAGCATAAATACGGTCAATCCAAGAATAAGTAAACGCAAGCTTTTCTTCACCTTTTCATCCCCCTTGATTGGCAAAAAATAATAACGCTTCTTCTAAGTGATCCTTCCAGAAAGTCCATACGTGATCTTCGTCTTTTTCTATGTACGACAACTGAGCCTCTTTTTCAGTCCATGCCTTTCGCATCAGGCGATTGCGCGTAAGAATCCATAAGCGCTGACGGCTGATCGGAGTAACAAAATCATCCTCCTTCAAACCAACAAGCTGATGAACATGGAGATTTCTGTGCTTGCCGAGCGCGTTTACCTCCTCCAAATGAACAGGAGAAAATGCGGCAGACTGCAGCAGCAAATGCGTCCAGATCTTAGGATCCCTAAGAAAAATGGAAACACTCACCGCTCCCCCGAGCGAATCACCAAGCATCCCCTGCTTCACCGCACGCTTACCGCAAAGCACTTGATCAGCCACAAATGGAAGCAGCTCCTCCAGGAAGAAAGTCACATATTCGCCGTGAGTATCCCCATTCGGATGGTAGCAGGCGTACCTTTGCATGGAATCACCCGGCGGAACAAGCACAATCAGCAGCGGCTTCCCCATAAGCCCGCCGAGCTTCTGCTCGAGCTCCCCAATCTCCAGATAATCCAGCCCATCCTGCACATACAGAACGTAAACGCTCTCATTTTGCTCAAAGGCCTGATTCGAAAGCAAATAAAACCGCATCTCCCTTTGCAGACATCGACTGAAAAAATCAATTTCTCGAAGTTTAAAAGACACATCGAACTTCCTCTCACCCCTGAATCATAGACAGCCGCCTATTGATAAGAAGTATAACACTTATTCTGAATTGTGTGAATATTCTCTTCAAATTTTTTTTATTTGGTGGAGAATTGCTCCAAAAAAAAAGGTTCAGTCCACTTAGCATTTACGTGTTAATGCAGTGCGAAACTGACGGCTTCTTGAGAAAAGGAAAAGAGCCAATCATTTGATTGGCTCAAGTTTAATAGTTGAATAGAAATGACTTGAAGTTTTTCAAGAAGAAATATTTATTTGAGGATTTATAAGGTTGCGGGGATCATTTCGCCAATTTCTTCATCACGGCGATGTCTCTTTCGTTCATCACTGTTTTTTCCCAAGTATGCTCCTGATTGGCTTCTAAAATTTCGAATCTGGCGATGATCTCTGAGTGACGCTCGTTGTCTTCCTCGCGTATTTGTCGGAGTTGTTCCTGCACGGAAAGCTGCGAGTTTTTTATTCCGTCTATTTCAGTTTTCATTTCAGTTATGTCTGTTTTCATTTCTTTGATTTCTTTCTTTACTCCAGTTATGTCTGTTTTCATTTCTTGGATTTCTGTCTTTACTCCAGTTAGTTCTGTTTTCATTTCTTTGACTTCTGTCTTAATTCCGGTTATTTCCGTTCTCATTTCATGTATTTCTGCTTTCACTCCGGTTAATTCTGCTTTTACTTCAGTGATCTCGCTTCTTATCTCGCTCTTAAAGCTTCCCATCATTGTGATAAGAGTTGAGATCATTTCTTCCATTCGATCTGCTTGTTCCTGATTCATTCCTTCACCTCCATTCTTCTTTCATTATACGTCTCCTTACCATACTGTCAAAAATTCAAAATTGATTTTTCTTCACTTAAAAGTATACAACTCTTATGAGAATATACCCATTATTACCTAAGATAGATATAAGTAAAAATGCCTTAATCTGGAATACGATTCACCTTTGCATCATAAATATTGAAAAGACAATTGTGAATGCTTTTTTCCATATTACTTTAGGAGGTTATGATGGGAGCATTTTTATTTTTTATTGGTTTCCTGACTCTTCTTACTTGTTTTGTTTGGTTAGTTGTAAATCTCATTAGGAAAAAGCCAGTGAAGAAGCTGGGCATAGGCATAGCGGCTGGAATAATTCTTGCAGCTGCTGGTATATCTTTGCCGAGAAGCGAAGAAGAACTTACTGTCATGATTGAAGACGAAAAAGTTACTTACACCGAGCTGGCAGAAAAGATTGAGCAAAAGGAAGCTGAGCTTATTGAGGTTAAAGAAAAGAGCAGAAAAGAAGAAGCAACGTTTAATGAAGAAGTTGACAGTATAAACAAAGAGCTTGAATCCAGGAAAAAAGAGCACGGCGAAGTGATTGCACTAATAGAAACAAAAAGTAAAATCGAAGAAGAGATAAAAGCAGCAAATGAAAAACTGAGTACGATTCAAGGCCAGCTCGATCAACAGGTGAAAGATGGACAGGCTATCATTGACGCAAAGTTAAAAGAATCGCAAACGGAATTGGAAGCTGCACAAGGAAAAGTAAAAACGTTAAACAATGAAATTGAATCAAAGAAGAAAGAGTTATCAGCCATCGAAGGCGGGATAAAAGAGAAGAAAGATGCTCCAAAGATCTTGCCTGCAGGATTTTTTACAGTAGGAAAGGACATTCCCGAAGGACGCTATAAAGTGGTGGCTGTCGGACAGGGGAGTAATTTTGTTGTCTATGACTCAACTGGAGGATTAATCGCCAATACCATCATAGGCAATATGGAGGGACTCGGGGTAAAAGAGTATGTAATTGGAATTGTTGAAGGGTATATGATTGAGGCAAATGATTCCTTTAAGTTTATTCCGGTAGAATAGTTTAAGGGTCAGTCCCGCTTCGCATTAACGTGTTAATGCAACGCGGGACTGACCCCTTTTCTATTAAAACCCTTCCCCATCCTGAGCTTCGTCAGCCACCTCTTCCTCAGAATCGGCTGGTTCTTCAAGTTCCGGATTTTCTTCAACAGGTACATCTTCTGCAGGCTGCTCTTCATAGTACCCATCCGGATATTCAGGATTTTCTTCTATATACTCGTCTTCGGCTGCCGGCATGTCTTCAGCCGGCTCATCCCACATTTCTTCAGTGTAATCATCTGCGGGGACATCCTCATACTCTTCGATGTACTCATCATCCGTATAATCCTCATCATAGTATGGATCTTCAGGTGTTTGGGAGTCATACTCTTCGTAGTATTCATCTTCAGGAGTACTGGAATCCTCATACTCCTCACTGTATTCACCGCCGTCGAAATAATACTCGTTATCATATAGATCCTGATAAAAATACAGTCCGTCCGCTGTATAGAACAGTGCTGCCACTTCCTCTGCCGTCATCGGCTGATTGACCCATTCTGTGACCTGATCCATCACTTGATAGAGCGGAATGCTGAACCCGATGTTAACCTCCTGATTATCCCGCGCAGAGTTAATCGCAATGGCCTTTTCAGTATGTTTATCAAGGAGAGGCCCTCCGCTGCTGCCGGGAGCAATAGGAGCTGAAATCTGATATATCCCCTCGTATTCATGAGGAGGAATATAGAATGTCCGGCCGACCCCGCTGATATTACCCAGTGTCGCCGTGTTCTCATAACCCTTTGGGCTTCCAAGCGCAATCACTTCGTCCCCTAACTTAGAAGGTTCTCCAAGCTCCAGTTCCAGCGGCTCCTGACCGGCAAGCTCAGCCACTCTGATTACCGCAATATCCACTTCATTGCTGTAGCCAATGACCGAACCCGTCAGCTCCTCCCCCTGGCTGCTTCGGACTGTGACATCCAGACTGCCTTCAACAACATGCGCATTTGTCAAAATGTCACCTGATCCATTAATCAAAAAGCCGGATCCCTGGCTGTAATCACTGAAAATCGTGAACACCTTTGGCTGTGCATCCTGGATGATCTCCGATACTTCTTTCGGCGCTTTTTTCACTTCCGCTGCTGCCGGCACCGCCTCCGGTTTCTTTACCGGCTCCTTTTTCACTTGAGATTCAGTCGGCTGCTCCCTGATTGTTTTTTCTGCCGCCATTTTCTCCACCGGCTTTTGTTCCGTTAATTCCAGTCCTAAATATCCGATGACCCCAGCACAAATGAGCAGCATCGTGATGGTTAAAGCCCACAATCCCTTGCCTGCCTTCTGCTTTCTCTTATTTCCGCATCCCGTACAATACGCAGACCTCTGCGATACCGGACTTCCACATTTCGGACAATACAATCCGCCACCCCCGTAAAAGGACTATTTTACTAGTTTCATTGTATAAGAGCTTAGTTGATTTTACAACTTTTACCTTTATACAATTTAGCGTCTTTTTGCCATCTTTATATTCACCCTTTTTTCTTCACCAGCTCCAGAACACGTTTATCAAATTCAGCATCCGTAATTTCTTTCCTGATAACCTTCTCCACCAATTCTTTTTGTTCGGCAGTAATGTAATTACCTTCGAGCTCAATGCTTGCCTTGGCCTGTTCCAATGCCTTTTTAACTAACATATACCTATGACACATCCTTTACTTAGCAAATGAAAATACAGCAGAATGAGCAATGATTTTTAAAAAAATGGTTTCTCATTAATTGCATACACATATTTTTTGAAAAATAATCCCTATATATAGTAAAACATTCTTTATTTTTCTTTTCGTTATATTCTCTATTTCTTGAACGGGCATTCGACCATTGGAAGAAAACATTTTTAATCCGAAAGAGGGCAAGTACATATATATATCGCAGTCTTAAAGAAACAAAATTAAAAAGAGCTGCTAGAAAGTCAAATTTCATTGACTTTCCTAACAGCTTCTTTGTTCTTACTCTGCTTTAAATGAGGCAGCAGTTCTTGAGCTTTCCTGCTGCTCTGTTTGGGTGACACTCACGTAAACCTTGCCGCTTTTTTTACCTAACTGCTTAATAGAAACAACAGCTGAAGAACCAGTAGAAGTCTTTGAACCTAAGTGGGTTCCTTTTGACGCTGCGTTGTAAACTTTGATGACACTGCCTTTAGATACTCCGCTGACCGTCACAGTGTCTGCTTTGTTTTTATTGTTCACAACTTTAATGTTTGAAGCTTTTGGGGCATCAGAAACTTCTCCCAGGAAAGAGGCGGCTGTTCTGCTGCTTTCACTCATTCCAGATTTCGTTACTGTCACATACACATAACCTTTTTTGACACCAAGCTGCTTAATGGACACAGAAACATTTGATCCCGAAGATGTAGCCTGTCCAAGCAGTGTACCTTTTGAAGAAGCATTATAGACTTTAACGATATCGCCCTTGGCAAGACCAGAGACAGCCACAATGTCTGCCTTTCCCTTATTGTTAGTTATTTTCATTTGAGACGTTTTTAGTGCGCTAGAAATTTCACCGTTAAAAGATGCTGCGGTACGGCTGCTTTCTAACATTCCCGGCTTTGTCACAGACACATAGACTTTTCCGGATTTAGTTCCCAATTGCTTTATGGTTACGGTAGCTGACGTTCCTGCAGATGTTACCTGACCAAGTAATGATCCCTTTGAAGAGGCATTGTACACTTTCACTATGTCCCCTTTAGCTATTCCAGAAACGGAGACGGTGTCTGATTTCCCAGTGTTATTGGTAACTTTGATTTGTTCTGTTTTAAGATCAGTTGATTTCATGGAGATTTTAAATTCGTATGGTTTACCCGCTGTTGAAGAAGCGTCCTCTATTACATAATAATAAATACCTTTTTTCAAATAAAGTTGATGGGTTGCATATCCCGATGCCAAATCCCCATAATCTGTATACAATTCGTCAGCAATTACTGTATTCCCACTTTTAATACTTCCCTCCCATTTAGTGCGGGGAGTTTGCTTCATGGATAGCACAATATTGCCATCCGCTGGGACGGTAAATTTAAATACATCCAGATCACTCGAATCAACGAGAGTACCTTTATAAATTTGATTTAATACAATTGAGTTTGCAGATGAAAGAGTATTATTATTTTCTTTTTCGTAATAAGAAGATGCCGTAAAACCTGCTTTGATTTCATATGGAGTATCTTCAGAACTGAAGTTGTCTTCAATGTTTATGTAGTAAGTTCCTTTTGGCAAACCTACTTGAACTGAAGCATCCCCTTCTACAAGTTCATCTCCCGACGATCGCACCATCTGATACACATATCCCTCACTGTTAAGGATTTGAGCATCCCAAGAAACGTTAGCCTTCTGCTTTACATTTAACGTGACGTTTCCATCTGAGGGCAGGATAATTTTATATACATCCCGATCAATGCTTGTAGATAATGTTCCCTTGTAATATTCGTTCAAATTCATATGATTAGCAGAAGATAAGGAGTCATTAAATTCTTTTTCATAGTTTTTGCTAGAAACAAATCCCACTCTTACTTCGTAAGGAACATTTATTGAATTATTATTCTCTGAGACATTAATGTAATAGTCTCCTTTTGGAAGACCAACTTCTGCTGTTGCAAAACCTTCTACTAATTCGCTATCGTTTGTAATAAATACTTGGTAAACGTCCCCCTGTTTATTCTGAATGTGCGCCTCCCAGCGAACACCGGCTTTCTGTTTTACGGATAAGGTTACGTTTCCGTCTGAAGGAAGAGATACTTTATAAAAGTCGTTATCATATTCACCCTGGATGATTCCATTGTATGTTTGGTTCAGCGCAATTGGATTTGAATATGCAATACTGTTGTTAAATTCTTTTTCATAGGAATTACTCTCTTTAAAATTCAATTTAAATTCATATTTTTGCTGATCGGCATAATACTCATCAGCAATTTCTAGATAGTAGGTTCCTTTTGGCAGTCCTGCTTCTATTGTTTTGTAACCATCTACTAATCCACTGTAATCTGAATATCCATTATTTAAAATCTCTCCAGCGCCATTAAGAATACTGACCTTCCATTGAACACCAGCTTTATTTTTAATATCTAATGAAACATTGCCATCTTTAAGTATAGTAAACTTGTAATAATTACTTTTATCATCCTTCAGCTGACCTGTGTATGTTTTATCAACATCAATTAATACAGCATTACCAGAAGCAGAGACCTCTGGACTTTTGACCCCTAATATGTAAGTAAAAAGTAGAAAAACAACAATAAAGCCTTTAAACATTCGTTTCAATAGATTCATCTCCTATAGGTAATTATTCATGAGTATTTTATACTATTATCCGCATATTAGATATACTTTCGTGAATAAAATTAAAACATACAAGACATATATTTTTAATCCAGCAACTCAAAAAAGCACAAGATCTTGTGCTTTTTGAGTTACAAAGTTTTCAAGTTAATTTATTTATTTCCTGTAACTGTTACATTTCTTACACCATTAACATTTCCTACCGCATCTGTAGCTGTTACCACTAGTTCCATGATTAATCCACATGCCCATCATACCCATCATATTTTGTTTAAGAAAGGCCTTGGTGAGACTCAACAAAAACTTGTCCAAGAAGGGCAGGAAATACTAAAAAGGTATGGTATAGATCCAATAATCTGTAAAGAAAATCTGGTTTGGGCACCTAATTCAGTTATAGGCCAGCATAGTCTTGATTCTCTAGAAAAAGTGGTGAACCGGTTAAAAACTGTGGAAGAAATGGGCGGCGACATTGACGATATAGTAGAAGCTCTCGATGATTTAGGAGATATTGCAAGTACAAGATAAAAAAGATTAAGGTGGTATGGTTATGGATGACAAAAGTTTAAATAAAAGCATAAGAAATGCTATAAAGTTGGGTGACAGCAGTGAAGTTAAGCGTTTAATTGACAATAATCCAGAATCTTTACACACTATGACTCCCTTCGGTACGTGGTTACATGTAGCAGCAAAAAAAGGGCATTTAGAAATAGTAGAATACTTTATTAATAAAGGAATTGATGTAAATACTAAAGGAGATATTTTTGATGCATCTCCATTAAGAGTTGCCGCTGGAGCCGGTCATTTGGAGATAGTGAAATATTTAATAGAGAATGGTGCGGAATTAGATGTAAGCTTAGCTAAAAGAAATCCATTATTCGGGGCAATCTACGGAGGGCACAAAGAAATAGCAGAATTTCTAGTTGAAAACGGGATTAACATTAGCATTAGATATACCGGAGAAAATAGTAAAGATATGAATGCCGATCAATATGCTAGAGAGTTTGGCCAAACAGAAATCGCAGATTACTTAAAACAAAAGATGGAGGGAAACAAATAGTTAAAAATTTAAAGACACTTGTTTTCCATTTTGGAGTCATGTTTCTGCTACAGAGCTATCAGACTTCCATTTACTGGTACAGTTGAATATAAATAAATAGAAACTTGAAGGATACTCTTATCTTTCAAGTTTTCTTTTCATGCATACCTAAGATACAGCAAAAAGTTAACCCTATAACTCCAACAAATCCCCATACATAGCCTCATTCGAATGAATATAACTCCCCTTGCCGTCTCCAGCCAGCAGAGAACAGTTCCACTTGCTCATCTCACAATGGAAATAAGCGGACAGCAGCTGCAATCTTTGTCCTATTCCCGAGAATGCATGGGTACGATATTGTTAAAATTGTAAATTATTTTCCTGCAAACAAAAACCAACCCCCTCCCGCCAAAGAAGCAGAAAAGAATTGGTTTTTTATCTTTACAAAATCATCATCGCTATCAATCCCGCTGCTATCCCTAGCAAAACGGTAGATCCGGCCACAAAGGCGAGCACTTTCTTCGGGAACGAGCCTGCGACGATCAACAGGGACGGGAGGCTGATGGCCGGGAGCGTGATGAGGAGCGCTCCGGCCGGGCCGGCTCCGAGGCCTGCTGCCATGAACGTTTGGATGATCGGGATTTCAGCTGCGGTCGGGATGACGAAAAGCATACCGGCGACAGCGAAAAAGATCAGGATGAGAATGCTGTTTGCCGCAGCTTCCCCGACATTCGGGAACAGCCAGACGCGTGCTGCACCAAGCAGCAGAACCGAAAGGACATAGGCCGGTACGACATAGAGCAGCATCGTTCCGAGGCTTTTACCCCATCTTGAAAGGAAAGAGCCGGTTGGTGCCTGTTCGGCTTCTTTCATGAGCTTTTCAGCCGGAAGCGGTGTGTCCTCTTTCATGAACCGGTTGGCCAGGTAGCTGACGCCGAATGTCAGTATGAGGCCGAAAACGAGCCGGAGCACGGTGAACTTCCAGGAGAGCACAAAGGTCATGAAGACGAGAACGGCCGGGTTCAGCACCGGATTGCCGATCCAGAAGGCAAGACTCGCTCCCGCCGACACATTCTTTTTCCGCATACCTACCGCCATCGGGGCGGCGCAGCATGTGCACATCATGCCTGGAAGGGAAGCGAGACCGCCGGCTGCCGTGCTGCCGAACGTCGTTTTCCCTAGCACGCGCAGCAGCCAATGGGACGGCAGCAGCACTTGAATGAGCGAGCCGAGGACGATACCCAGAATGGCCGCTTTCCAGACCGCTTTAAAATAAACAGTGGCATATTCCCATGCACTGTTCCACGATGGAGCGGCGCCTGCCTCCGGATTGCCGAGAATCGAGTCGCCGATTGAGTGGGTGGAAGCAGCGATCCATGATTTTTCAACGTATGGCACCCATTTTACATAGGATAAACCTGCAGCAGCGATGACAAGAAACAAGATCACAAGCCAGACCGTTTTTTTGCCGGACGGACTGGTCTCCTGAAGAGCACTTTGAGCCAATTTCATTCCCCATTTTTTATAGAATAAGAACAAGATCACATTATATCATGGCTGCAGCCGTGCATGCCTCTTCCATGCTTTTTTGAGGAAGGTATTTTATAATGAAGAGAGTGATAATAGAAAGGTTGGCGTCATAATGACTCAAAATATAAAATTAACATCCCTATCAACGAAAGGCGGCTGCGGCTGCAAAATCGGACCGGCTGATCTTCAGGAGGTTATCCGCACTCTTCCCCCTGCCGTACCGAACCCTGATTTGCTTGTCGGCCTCGACACAAGTGACGATGCCGGTGTGTACCGTCTGACGGACGAGCTTGCGATTGTTCAGACGCTTGATTTCTTCACCCCGATCGTTGACGATCCGTATTCCTTCGGCCAGGTAGCAGCTGCGAACGCAATCAGCGACATTTATGCGATGGGAGGAAAACCGCTGACAGCACTGAATATCGTTGCTTTCCCGATCGCAGATCTGGACAAGCAGATTCTTGCTGACATCCTACGCGGTGCAGGCGATAAGCTGAAAGAAGCCGGTGCAACGCTAGTCGGCGGCCATTCCATCGAGGATAAAGAACCAAAATTCGGTTTGGCGGTAACCGGAACGGTCCATCCTGATAAAGTACGCGCCAATGCTGGCGCAAAACCAGGTGACAAATTGATCTTAACGAAGCCGATCGGTGTCGGCATCCTGACTTCTTCTATTAAAAGAGATCTGCTCACAGAGGAAGAAATTGCCCGTGTCACCGAAGTGATGGCGACGCTGAATAAAACAGCAGCCGAAACGATGGCACAATATGACGTGCACGCATGCACCGATGTAACAGGCTTCGGGCTGCTCGGCCACACATCTGAAATGGCAAAAGGGAGCAAAGCGGGCGTCCGGATTGCAAAAGAAGCGGTCCCTGTCCTCCCGAGAGTGCGGGAGCTTGCCGAACAAGGCGTTATTCCAGGCGGAACGAAAAACAACTTCGCTCATCTGCAGGGAGACGTAACCTTCCCGGAGAGCATGGATCAGATTGATCAATACATTTTGTGTGACGCAGTGACGTCCGGCGGGCTGCTCATTTCCGTGGCAGGCAGCGAAGCAGATGCTTTACTGAAGGATCTTCTCGATGCAGGTGTGGAAGCGGCCATAGTCGGAGACGTTACTGCAGATCATCCGGGTCACATCACAGTTTCGGAGAAGCTTTAACGGGAGAAGGGCGGAATGACGGTGTTTCAGGACTTACATGTTGACCAGTTATTAGAGATGCAAAATGAAAAGAAAATTACGGCGGTGGATGTCCGATCCCCGTCTGAGTACAGGGAAGCGACCATCCCAGGCGCCTTGAACATTCCTCTTTTTAACGATGAAGAACGTGCCGAGATCGGCACCATCTATAAACAGGTCGGCGTTCAGGCAGCTAAAGACCGCGGCCTCGAAATCGTGTCGGCAAAGTTGCCGGAATTTATCAAGACGTTCAGCGCAATCCCCGGACATAAGGCCGTCTTCTGCTGGAGAGGTGGGATGCGGAGCCGGACGTCTGCGACAGTGCTCGACCTGATGGGCCTCAAAACGTTCCGGCTCGACGGAGGCGTCAGAGCCTACCGCCGCTGGGTTGTCGACAAAATCGAAACCATCGACTTCCTGCCGGACGCCTATGTACTGAACGGCTATACCGGCTCAGGCAAAACATGGCTGCTTCACAGGCTGAAGGAGCAGGGCTATCCGGTTCTGGACCTCGAAGGAATGGCAAACCACCGGGGTTCAATTTTCGGCCAGATCGGGCTTGAGCCCCATAACCAGAAGACCTTCGACTCTCTCTTGATGATGGACACCCTTCCGCTCCAAACCTCTCCTTTCGTTGTCCTGGAAGCGGAAAGCAAGCGGATCGGGAAGGCTGTACTGCCTGAGTTCATCGCCAAAAAGAAAGAACAGGGCTCCCAGCTGTTCCTCGACATCCCAAGAGCCGAGCGCGCCCGGTTCCTCGTCGAAGACTACAAACCATGGGAGCACCACGACGAATGCATGAAAGCCTTCAGCCGGATCAAAACCCGAATCCACACCCCGGCCGCAGCGCAGATTGAAACCTCCCTCCAAACCGGAGATTACACTGAAGCAGTTGAGCTGCTGCTTGAATACTATTACGACCCGCGCTACGAGCATACCGCCCAGCAGTATCCGGAGGAGAACAGAATCACAATCTCTGTGAAAAATGCTGAGGAAGCGCTTGGGGAATTGGTAAAGGTTTTGCCGGTGCCGGTTAGAAAATGATTGTTGATTGAAGCACTTTGCTGGGGACAGTGGGGTGCTTTTTAAATTACGCCAGTTTAACACTTCAAGACGATTACTCTTTCATCTGATATCATCGTAATAATTAGAGACTAAAATCATTCAAAGAAGCATTAGCCATATGACTGCCTTTCTAAAAACGATCCAGCCCCACATTTTAAGCGAGGACCCAACCATTCAGCATACCTTGTTCCATTGGCAAACATAATCAGATTAAATTACCTTTCAGTTAAAGAACTTCAGGACGAACATGCCGGGGTCTTGGAGAAAATTGAAAAGAAGCGGTTTTATGACCAAACTTTTTTTCCTTACCGAAGTCGATCCCTATGCACTGGATCCAAATGAATTTCACTCCCCCATTGCGGTTCTGAAAAATATTAAATCTAAGCTTGCTGTCGAAAAACTTTTATCCTTATTCGATCAAGCCACTGACCTTACAGCAAAATCACTGATGGCAGAAGCATTATGCAGCCAGCTCTCAACCGAGGCCATTCCCAAAGTGGCAGGCTTTATGGAAGAAGGATATGACGATTGTCTTCTTGAATTGGAAGATGATATCTACTCAAACTGCATAATTAATGGCGTAGACCACCCGAAACTGCAATCATGGAAGTCCTACATAGAGAAAAGAGAAACGAGAAGAAACAATCAGAAGATGGTATTCACCCCGCCACCGCCCAAGCCCACTGAACCAACAGAAAAGATCAGCCGCAATGCTCCCTGCCCGTGCGGAAGCGGGAAGAAGTATAAGAAGTGCTGCGGGAATGAAGCAGCTTATGAAATAAAATAAGAAAGCCGGAGAGAAACAGTTTCTCTCCGGCTTTTTGGTTTGCAGGTATTCACTTGCAGCTCAGTGTTATTTCCATATATCCTTCAGTGTCCAGCTGGTCAGGCTGCTTACATGTGCTTGTCCATCTTCTGCAAACAACTCGATACCCAGTCTTTCTTCTTTAGGGTATATGCGGCTTGACATCGTGGCCTGTCCTTCGTTGGCGAAAACCTCAATGGAAGAACGGTCCAGAAACACCCGAAGGGAAAGACGGCCGGACGCTTCAAGAGATGTGGTACGAATACCGTCTGCTTCTTTTCCTATATGGGAACAGTCCAGGATGAGCTTTTGCTCCTTGATTAGGTAAGTAATTGACACCGCTTCGCCATTTTCACCACGAACGGCAACTCCTACGGATCCGGCATCCGTTTTGGAAAGATCAAAATCTGCCTGCAGTTCCATTAGATCCTCTTTTACTTCCTTTAAGGAGCGGCCGGAGACGATTTGCTCTTCACACAAAAGGGTTTCTGATTGTCTGAGTAAGGCCAGTTCCTCTACCGGATTCATGCGGAGTTTACCGTCTTCCCCCAATGTCAGTTCCCGGGGAAGTGTCAAAGCACCGGCCCATCCATCCTCTTTCGTTGGCATATTCGATTCCCACATATCCATCCAGCCGATTGCAATCCGGCGCTGCTTGTCGTCAAGGAACGTTTGAACCGCATAGAAATCATGACCATAATCAAGCTCAGTGAACGTTTCGTGGACAAATTCATTCTTCTCGTAATCATAGGACCCGATCAGATATCCTGTCTGAAACAGATTTTTATAGGATTCACCCTGAGCCTCGATTCCTTGAGGAGAGAAGAGCAATACGTGCTTGCCTCCAAGTTCAAAGAAATCCGGGCATTCCCACATGTACCCAAGAGTGCCGTCACTTTCAGCCAGAACCCCGCGATATTCCCAGTCCCTTAAATCTTTTGATTTATACAAAACGACTTTCCCGATCTCTTCTTTTCTTGTACCAAGTACCATGTACCAGTCATCCTCGTGCTTCCACACTTTTGGATCCCGGAAGTGCCCGGATCCCTCTGCCGGAATTTCTGAAACTACCGGATTCAGGGGGGATTTTGTGAAATGGATTCCATCAGTTGAAGTGGCAATGCACTGAGACTGATCCAAAATATCTTTTTCACGGTCAACAAACAGATTGGCTGTGTAAATTAACGTGAGAATACCGTTATCATCAACTGCACTTCCGGAGAAGCAGCCGCCTTCTTCATACTCTTCAGTCGGAGCAAGCGCAACCGGCAAGTGTTCCCAGTGAACCAAATCCTTGCTTTT
This sequence comes from Bacillus sp. FSL H8-0547, assembly GCA_038002745.1. Lineage (NCBI taxonomy): Bacteria > Bacillati > Bacillota > Bacilli > Caryophanales > Bacillaceae > Bacillus > Bacillus sp. FSL H8-0547. Next base: position 2,125,663 of record JBBODD010000001.1, on the reverse strand, counting down.
CACATGACCCCAGTGCATAGGGCCCCAATTTGCATCGTAGGGATGATGCTGGTAAAAAACGTGATACTCTCCCTTAAATTGAATGAGGCCGTTCGGATCATTTATCCAATTGGCCGGAGCCATAATGTGATATCCCAATCTGTACCGATTATTTACTTTTGATTTGGCCCTTTGAACTGCTTTATCCGCTTGTTGAATTTCATCTATTTTCTGCATGCAATAAACCTCCTAGATTGCTTTTCCCAATTTGGCTGTATGTTTCATTTTTTCCCCCTTGGCATTTGCCAGAGTAAAGATTGAAAGGATGGTGAAGATGAGAACAAATACTCCCATGATCATGTAAGATTGGCGGAAACCGATTTGATCATATAAGGTACCGGCCATTGGCGAGAGGATGGATGCACCAACCTGAGAGGCAAATTGAAAGCCGACCAGATAAAGGATGGACGAAAGCCGGGTATCAAAGTTGGCAGCCAGGTATTTAAAGATCGCAATCAGCATGATCGGCAGCTCCAATGCATGAATGAGCTTCATAGACGAGATTCCAATCGGTTCAAATACAAGACCTGATCCAATGATTCTAAAGGACATCAGAAAGCCTGCCAGAATCAGGCTTCTTTTAGCTCCGATTTTGTTAACGATTGCCGGAGCCAGAAACATCATGCCCGCTTCAAGGAATACCTGGAATGAATTTAAATAGCCGAATACCTGATTCCCCATCGCTTCGGTCGGGAACAAGGACGAATAATAAACCGGAAACTGCTGGTCATAAACCGAATAAACACAAGTAACTCCGATGACATACATCATAAGCATCCAAAAGTCCTTTAAGAGAAACAACTGACCTACATCCTTAAGGCTGATGGAATCCGCTCTCTCAATCTCTGAATACGTCATTTCAATCTTGATAGAAAGGATAATGGCAACCAATACAACGGCTGAAGCCGATGCTACCCAAAAGTTGATAGCGGGGTCCACATTGTATAGCTGTCCGGCAAAAAAAGTCGCGGCGGCCCAGCCTAAAGATCCCCACATTCTTGATTTTCCATATTCAAAATCATATTTCCGGCTGACCTTCTCTATGTAGGACTCTATAGCCCCGATCCCGGCAAGAAAAGCTGCGCCAAGATACAGCCCTCCGACAGCTGCGCCAAGCATAACATTGAATTTAAGCAAAGGTCCATAAACATAAATATAGAAAGGGCCAACGAATACCAGCATCATACTGATAAAAAATAAAATATTTTTCTTCAATCCGATTTTATCTGAAATGTATCCGTACAGCGGCTGCATACACAACGCAAAGATAGCGTTTACAGAGAAGACAATACCAGTTTCAGTCCCGTTTAGATTAATTTCCTGTCCAAGCCAGATGGAAAACAGTGAATAACTTGAGGACCATGTGAAAAAGAAAAAGAAAAAATATGCACTCAGCTTAAAATAAAGACCCTTTGAACCTTTCATCTTCATTTCCCCTTTTAGAAAAAATTCTCATTGAAAACACTTTCAACACCATCTTATGTCAAGCGCTTTCATATGTCAACCGGTTGACATATTTTTTCCTAAAAAAACACCGCCCTCGATGCGATGCTTTACAAAGTGGTCCCTCTTATCACCTCAATTGGAAGTGTGATTTCACGGGGAAGATCAGAGAATTCTCCGGAGATTTCTTTCATCAGAATGTCTATGGCCGCTTTCCCTATCTGATCAACAGGCTGCTTAATCGTGGTCAATTGCGGCATTAATACCCGAACCGTTTCTGTTCCATCATAACCGACAACTTTCAAATTGCCCGGTACTTCCTTCCCGTAATTCCGAGCTTCATTTATAATCGTGGCAGCAAATAAGTCGTTTGCCGCAAACACACCGTCTACTTCCGGCCATTCATTATACATTTTTGTGACGACAGCCCGCTGGCTTTCCGGGTTGAAAACCTCAGGAATTTCATAAATCACCGGTTCTCTTCCGTGTTCCTTCATTAAGTCAAGATAGGCTTTTCTTCTCAGTCTCGCAGGTGTTTCCAACTCTCCAACCCCATCCAGGAAAACGATGCATTTACACCCATTCGACAGCAATAATTCAGTTGCACTCTTCCCGCCAGCATAGTTATCTGAGCTCACAACCGGAATCGTATCGGACAGGTAACGGTCAATTGCGACAACAGCCAAGCCTCGTTTATGATAATCCAGAATACCTTGATTATGGGTGCCTACAATAATGCCATCCACCTGATTCCTTAGAAGCATCTCCAAGTATTTTTCCTCTTTATCGATTTGGTTTAAACTATTGCAGAGCAGCACTTTATAGCCCATGGAAGCACAAATGCTTTCGATATGAAAAGTAAGCTCCCCAAAAAACGGATTGGACGTCGTAGGCAGGATCAGACCGATGATATTTGATCGTTTACTGAACAGCGAACGAGCTACATCATTTGGAAAATAATTCAGTTCATTCATTGCCTTCTCGACTTTTTCTTTCGTCTGACTGCTTATGTAACCCCGGTTATTCATAACCCTCGAAACCGTTGTCGGCGATACACCCGCCAATTTTGCCACATCTTCTATTTTTGGCTTCATTCTCTCGTCCTCCTGTCAGCCAACATCCTCTCATCTGCACCCCTCTGTCCAAATTTCTTTTAACCAGAAGGAATTGTATGATACGATTTTGAGCTGCCTGCTGCTTAGCTTCGCTTAAAATGGGAATTGCCTCGAACACCGAATGTAGACTCCAGTTATCTTAGCAGCTCTGCGTGTCTCCCCCACCTATAAAACGTCATGTGTAAGGGAGCTCGCCGCATAGTCTTCCTGTCTTGGCTTTTGTCCTAATTTCATGCATGCAGGGCCAGACGATTGTTGACCATCTCTCCTGCTCCCGCATCTGATCGTTCAATTCAGGGATATCTTACCATACAAACAGGTGTGTCGCTATCGCAAAAATCCTGTGGAATATACTTGTGAAAAAACCACCTAGTTGGGTAGTTTTTGTATGCTTCAGTACAAAATTTTCTCTCTCTTCTTCATAGACTCTCTCTGCCACACACTGCTTTAGCAGCGTCTGATAGGATGAATTTTCCTTTCACCTTCTGAAGCCGGGAAAATAAGTCGCTATCTATTCTAAGATTGATGGGCTTAGTGGAATGCTTTCCGGGTTCAATATGAGTGGCATTCAGTAAGCCTTCGCTCAATGCATGGTTCCCCAAAAAATTGCTTTGTTTCTTCTTCTGTCATATTTTGAGAATTATTTTGGTCATCAATAAAAATTCTGCCTGGCTCATCCATTCTTTTCTCAGTTCCTCGAGCCACGTCCATCTTCACTCTCTTTTTTCCTTTTTTATCATCTTCGTTCTATTTTCTTATCATCATTTACTTGATCCTTTTATTCTTTCTTGCATATCCACCTTGGTATATACATTGTAGCTTCAATTAATGTTTAACACCAATTTCAGACTGAACCACATCATGTTCCCTCTACAAAACCTGTGATTCCGAAAAAAAAAAACGCCTCCACAGCGTTTCATTCTTCCATCTATAGAATTAGTAAGGCTATAATCACACCAGCCCATGCGGCACATACAACTCTTCCATACTCCTAATCTCTTCATCCGTCAATCTTACTGACAGCGCCTCCACTGCATCTTCAAGATGCCTTACCTTCGTTGCTCCAATAATTGGGGCGGTTACTTCTTCCTTTTGCAGCAGCCATGCCAGTGCAATTTGGGCACGCGGGATCCCTCGTGCAGCTGCCACTTCAGCTACTCTTTCCGCCACTTTCCGGTCCACTTCCTCCGATTTAGAAAATAGCCCTTTAGCAATCTGATCACTTTCTGACCTTACAGTCTTTTCATCCCAATCCCTCGTCAGCCTGCCGGCTGCCAATGGGAGATAGGGCGTGACTCCGATGCCTTCTTCTTTGCAAAGAGGCAGCATCTCCCTCTCTTCTTCCCTGTAAAGCAGGTTCAGCCTGTTTTCCATCGAAATGAACTTTGTCCAGCCGTTGCGGTCTGCGGCATGCTGGGCTTTCAGGAACTGCCAGGCAAGCATGGAGGATGCGCCTATGTACCGCACCTTGCCCGCTTTCACTAAATCATGCAGTGCTTCCATCGTTTCTTCAATTGGTGTATAAGGATCCCACCTGTGAATCTGGTACAGATCCACATAATCCGTTCCGAGCCTCCGCAGGCTATTGTCAATCTCGGTCATGATCGCTTTTCGGGAGAGCCCCATTCCGTTCGGCCCATTCCGCATCGCAACGAAAACCTTCGTTGCCACCACCACTTCATCACGCCGCGCGAAATCCTTCAATGCCCTTCCAAGAATCTCCTCACTCGATCCGTCTGAATACATATTCGCCGTACTGAAAAAATTGATTCCCAGATTCAGTGCTTTTTCAATAATCGGCCGGCTCTCCTCTTCCTTCAGCGACCACGGTGCATTTCCCCGTTCAGGCACCCCGAAGCCCATGCATCCAAGACACAGCTGCGAAACATCCAATCCCGACCGGCCAAGCTTTACATACTTCATCAAGTTAGCATCCCCCATCCCTAATCAGGTTGACACGTCAACCTAAACACATTGTAGCGCCTTGAGGTTGATACGTCAACCATGATATGATGTTCTTATGAAAAAGAATCTAATCAGTCAAGAAGAAATGAATATATGGCATATGTGGAAAGGGTCCTACAAGACCATCTTCGGCCGTGTCGTCAAACACCTCACCGACAAAACCGGGCTCTCTGAAGGAGACTTCGGCATCCTCGACCGGCTCGATCTATTCAGCAATGGAGAGCTTCGCCAGCAGGAACTTGCAGACTCCATGGACTGGGACAAAAGCAGACTATCCCACCACCTCACCCGCATGGAAAAACGCGGACTCGTCCGCAGAAAACCAGCAGACACAGACCGCGGGGTACAGGTCATACTTACAGCTGCCGGAAAAACGGCGTTGGATGAAGCCAGACCCGTTGTTTCAGCAGCGATTAAGGAACATTTTTTGAGTGTGCTGACGGAGGAGGATGTGGCGTCGATTGGGAGGATTGGGGAGAGGGTTAAAGAGGACTAGCCCATAAAAAAACAGGGAAGCAGCGGGACGGTTCTCGTGCTTCCTTACCCTGATTCTTTTACACCACATTAGGCTGCCCAAGAAAACAATCTCAGCTATGATAAAAAGTTAACTATTCAACTCCAACAAATCCCCTACATAGCCTCATTCGGATGAAAATAACCACCTTTGCCGTCTCCGGCCAGCAGCGAACTGATCAACTTGCTCATCTTCACTTGAACAATTGAATCTATTTCCAGAAATTTTTCGCCGAAAAGGACATTTTCACATTGTTTATTTAACCTCGCAACCAGAGTCCGGTTTTTCGTTTTAGCAAACGTCAGGTGTGAGAGGGCGTTTAGATATTCTTTAATGACTTCTTCATCAATAGCTTCAGATTGGAAAACCTCGTGAATTGCTTTTCTGAACAATTGATCTAAATTCTTTTTATCCTTTGCTTTTAATCCATAAAGAACGATGGCGTATCGGTTTTTGTCGTTAACAAGCACCAGGAATTTATGCCTGCCAATCTTTATTGAATTGGCATGCCACGATAGGATAGGATTTATTTCTTCAGCCTGTTCAGCAGGGGTAACTTTCAGTTCGTCGAGCAGTTTTTTGGTACATTGGATTAGCATTGGACTCTCCTTTATGTATCGAAACTATATAAAACACTTTGCACAGTAGATATTTCCTTATTATACTTCTTTTCACCCTATCTAAATCCTCTATCATCGAAGACAGGTGACTAAAGTATGAGATGTGCGCTCAACTTTGCTCAAAAATAAAAGCAGGAAGCCATTTATTCAAACAGCTTCCCACTTTTTACTTTATTCACTGATTACTCCTACCGAACTACACTAATTCTACCTTCCGTCTCCACATCAATGACCTCTAAATCCTTCGCATACTCTATCAAAACTTCCGCATCCGTCCGTGCACTTTGCTCATCAACCAGTAACTGACTGTCTTTAAACATCGTGTATCCGTCTCCGCCGTTAAATACATAGTTCAACATGGCTACTTTGTACGTTTTTTGCATGTCAATCGGTTCGTTTTTGACTAAGATCGTTTCTACTCTTGATCCCACTGGTTTAGCAGGATTATAGGAATAGGTCATGCCTGATATTTGCATAAATCCGCCGCCCAGGTTTTCGACTCTTGATACTCCGTTCTCGAGAGCAGCTTTAATGGTTTCTCCTTTTACGTCTGCCAGGATCACTTTGTTTTGAAAAGGAAGAATGGAGTAGGCATCACGCAATGTGAATTCTCCGGCAGGAATACTTGTCCGGATTCCGCCGCCATTCATCATGCCGATATCCGCGTTGTAAAAAGCACGGTAGCTGTCCGCTACAAAATTGCCGATATTTGTTTCCTGAAATCTCGTTTCATGGTTATCTCCATAAATGAGAGGAGTCTCTAATTTGGCTATCGGTTTGCCTAGCTCCTCCTCCAGCTTATTCTGATAATAATCTGCGAGCTTTTTCAATTCCGGATCTTGAGGTACCGTATGATCGACCTCTATTACTGATGGTTTCAGCTGAATCTCTTTGCCGTCTTTTGTGATATCCAATCGGATCATTGAGCCTAAGTTTCCTTCTGGAGCAAGGATGTAACGATTATTTTTGTATTCATGGATAAAAGATTGTTCTTCAGCCTGTTCTTCCGTAAACACGGCATTAATTTCAGGGACTGCTGCCAGTAGTTGTTCATCCTTCTTTAATGACTCTTGTGTTAGCGCAATAACAGCGTCCACTTTTTTTGTTTCTTTCATTTTTCCAACTGCATGTTTGGCCGACTGAATAAGATCTTGCTGAACGACTTTCCCGTCTGAAGATGTAGTGTTCATATCATCCGTAAGACTAATAACGCCAATTTTAACTCCCTGTTTATTTATAACCTTGTAGGTTGGGACATCAGCAAACGGCTTTCCTTCTTTATCTGTAAGATTAGAAGACATCCATTCAAAGTCAGATTGCTCAACCAGTTTTTTTGTCACATCAGATCCAAAATCAAAATCATGCTGACCGAAGTTTGCGAGATCAATGCCAATTTTATTAAAGGCTTCTACCATTGGAAACCCTTGGTACACAGCGCCAAATAAGGTACCGCCGCCTAAGTCTCCTCCAAATGCCACTGCCGTATGTTTATTCTCACTTCTGACAAGGTCAATAGCTGTTTTCAGCCTTGCGACACCGCCCCGGTCTCCCAGTTTATTTACGACAGGACTTATTTCATGTGCATCGTTAAAATATAGGACTGTTGCCTTTCGAGGCTGCTCTTTAGCATCTGCACTTACGCTGCTAATTAACAAAGAGCTGACGGCCATGACGAAACTCAATAGGACAAGAAAAAAGCGATTCATAAACACTCTCCTTTTTTATAATTGGATTCAATCCTTTTAAGTGTACAAGGAAGGTGTGAAGCGGATGTTACAGGTTTGTTAAAACGGTCAATCCCCTTAGGCGCCCGCCAGAAAATGAGGAAAATTTTCCTCGTAAACGCTTAAATTTAATAAAAAACAAGAAATTTTCAATAAAATGATTGATTTTTCGTGTTTTTGGATTTAGACTGAGTTTAGCCTAAATTATCTGAAAGGTGGAAAGATTATATATGATCACCGAAAAAAATAAATTGACTGATTTTAATATGAATTTTTTTAGTCTTAAAGGAAAAGCAGCCATCATCACTGGAGGAAATTCAGGGCTGGGGCAGGGATTCGCGCTTGCACTTGCTAAAGCCGGTGCTGATATTTTTGCAGTCAGTATGGCAGAAGACGATAATCAGACAAAGGAACTAATTGAAGCCGAGGGAGTCAAGTATCACTTGATGATTGCTGACATTACTAAAGAGGGTGCCTGTAAGCAGATCATTGATGAATGCGTACAGACATATGGGAAGGTCGATATCTTGATGAATAATGCCGGAATCGGCATTAATGTAAAAGATGTGACACAGTTTACTAGACTTCAATGGGACAAGATGGTTTCAGTCAATCTGACGGCAGCGTTCGAGCTTGCGCATGAAGCGGCTAAGCATATGATCGAGCAAAAAAGCGGAAAAATCATCAATACGTGCTCTTTATTTTCATACCTCGGAGGACAATGGTCACCGGCTTATGCAGCGACAAAACACGGTTTAGCCGGTTTTACGAAAGCATATTGTGATGAATTGGCACAATTTAATATACAAGTTAATGGCATTGCGCCTGGATATTTCGCGACAGATGTTACGAAAGATACAAGAGCAAATCCAGAAAGCAATCAGAGAGTTTTGGATCATATACCTGCAAACAGATGGGGTAACATTGTTGATTTAATGGGGACGGTTGTCTTTTTAGCAAGTGACGCGTCTAATTATGTAAACGGTTCCTTAGTAAATGTAGACGGCGGTTACCTAGTCCGATAGATTCGAATGCAGCCTATAAAAATTAGAATTAAAGGAGAATGAACTATGCACACACAAATGATCGAAGAGTTAAAAGCACTGCTATCAGCTGAACAGGTCGTAACGAATGAAGAGGCGTTATACGATGCTTCTGCAGACCGTTATAAAAAATACGCAAAAACAAAAAACGCACTGAATGTTCCAGCTCCGATTGCCATCGTCTATCCACTCGCTACGGAAGATGTGAAATCGATTCTTATGTTCTGTAATGAAAACGATATCAACGTGATTCCAAGAAGCGGAAAAACAGGCACTGAGGGCGGCTTGGAAAACTGGAAAGAGACATCAATCGTAGTAGACGGATCGAAAATGAACGAGATTATTAAGATTGATACTTACAACATGCAGGCTACTGTGCAAACAGGCGTAAAGCTGCAAAAACTCGAAGATGAGCTTCGCAAACAAGGCTATACAACAGGACATTCCCCTCAATCTAAGCCAGTTGCACAGCTTGGCGGATTGGTCGCGACGAGAAGTATCGGACAGTTCTCTACACTATATGGCGCAATCGAGGATATGGTTGTCGGATTGGAATGCGTATTCCCTGAAGGACAAGTTTCTAAAATTAAAAACGTGCCAAGACGTTCAGGCGGACCAGACATCAGACATATTGCGATTGGAAACGAAGGCGCACTTTGCTACATCACGGAAGTGACAGTGAAAATCTTTAAATATATGCCTGAAAACAACGAGTTCCACGGCTACCTGATTAAAGATGTAGAAACTGGAATCAAGATCCTTAGAGAAGTCATGGTAAACGGCTTCCGACCGTCCGTTGCCCGTGTTTACTCGGAAGAAGATGCAAGACAGCATTTCGAACATTTCTATAAGGACAAATGCGTCTTAATTTTCACAACTGAAGGCCCTGCCGGAATCGTTAAAGCGACAAACGAAGGAATCATTGAAGCTGTTGAAAAGTTCAAAGACGGTGTCATTGAAAAGGTAGATCCTTCTCTAATTGAAACATGGTTCAATCACTTAAACTGGGATGAAAGCAGAATCCAAAAAGAGATTCAGGACATGATTGATTACAATTCACATGATGGATTTACGACAGAAGTATCTGCTGACTGGGACAGCATCGTGAAAATCTACAACAACGTCATTGCAAGAATTAAAAATGAGTTTGACAGAGTGGAAGATTTGACGATGCTCGGCGGTCACTCATCCCACAGTTACCTGAACGGAACAAACATGTATTTCGTCTACAACTACAAAATCAACTGTGCGCCGGAAGACGAGCTACGCATCTATCACCACCCGATTCACGAAATCATTATTGAAGAAACACTGAAGCTTGGCGGATCTATGTGTCATCACCATGGTATCGGAAAATATCGTTCTGAGTGGACGAAAGATGAACACGGTTCAGCTTACTACATGCTTGAGAAGCTAAAAGAAGCCTTCGATCCAAAAGGCATCATGAACCACGGCACGATTTTCCCGCAGCCAAATGAAGTGAAGAAATATATTAGAAGCTGATAGGAGAGCTATTATGAGCAAAAGATATATCATGGGGATTGATAACGGCTCACAGAGCACGAAAGTAGCCATCTTCGATTTAGAAGGCAATGAAGCTGCTTTCGGCTCATGCTCGTTAAAAGAAACGTTAACTCCCCAACCAGGTGTTGTTATCCATCCGGATGAAGACTTGTGGGACAGTGTTTATCATGGCGTGAAAAATTGTTTAGAGAACTTTAAAGGTGACCGGACAGCAATCGAAGGAATCGGATTGTGCACGATTCGCTGCTGCCGTGTCTTATTAAAAGAAAATGGTGATTTAGCCCATCCAGCGATAAGCTGGATGGATGCTAGATTATCAGAGCCTTATAAACATGAAGATGATCAGGTGAAATTCGTCACGACTACATCAGGTTATTTAGGACTGAGACTAACCGGAGAACACAATGATACAGCCGGCAATTATGAAGTACACTGGCCTCTTGACCGTGAAACGCTGGACTGGTCAAAAGACGACGAAGAGATAAAAGCCATGGGCCTGACAAGAGACATGCTGTTCAACCTTGTAAAGCCGGGTGAAAAACTGGGTTCTATCCGCAAAGAACTTGCGGATGATTTTGGTTTAAAAGAAGGCATTCCAGTCGTTGCGACATCAAATGATAAAGCGGTTGAAGTGCTGGGCTCTGGCATCAACAAAAAGAACTCCATCATGATTTCACTTGGAACATTCATTTCAGCCATGGTTTTGCGAGATGAGTATTATGAAAACGCTAACAAATTCTTCCCCACTCTTGCATCCGTCCCATTTAAATACGTGTATGAATCCAATGGAATCAGACGCGGATTATGGACCGTCAGCTGGTTTAAGAAGTTAATCGGAGAAGAACTAGTGACGGAGGCTACTAAGCTTGGAATATCAGAAGAGGAATTCCTGAACCGTAAAGCTAAAGACGTGCCTGTCGGCAGTGATGGCCTGATTACCATCTTAGACTGGCTGGCTTCTCCCGCTGCACCTTACCGAAAAGGGATCATGATCGGTTTTGACCAAAGACACACAAGATATCACATGTACCGCTCCATATTAGAAGCCATTGCTTTCAACATTAAAAACAACATCGATGACATGGCAGAAGAAATTAGCCTCGAAATCGATGAAGTAGTGGTCAACGGCGGCGGTTCAAAAAGTGACGTCATGATGCAGATCATTTCTGATTTATTCGGGCTGCCGGCACACCGGAGAACAGGAAGCAGCAGTGCCTGCTTAGGTGCAGCCATATCTGTTGCCGTCCACCTATCAATCTATGATGACTTTTCTGAAGCCATCGAAAAGATGGTTAAAACGGAAACGACATTCTACCCGGATTCGAACAGCCATGCTTTTTACAGCGAATTGAATCAAACAGTTGTTAAAAACGTCAGACAGCATACGGATAACATACTAAAACTATCGTATCCGATATTTAATTAAGAAGTGGATGGTGCCCATGCAATCAACTAATGTTAAAAGATATTTGCAGTTTTTCCTTATCGTTTTAGCAGCAGGTGCTATATTTCCGTTGATCTATCTTCGCACCAATTATCAGGGAACCATCTTAGAAGTGTATGACATGACACTCCCTCAGTTAAATACCATTTTCTCGGCCCTTGGCATTGCGTTTATCGTGGGATATTTTCCAAGCGGATGGATTTCCGACCGGTTTTCTGCCAAGAAATTAATTTCGATTTCCTTGTTGTTTGTTGGTCTTGCAGGAATTTGGTTTGCCCAAGTGCCAAGTTATCCAATCGTCATCTTGATCTTCATTATCTGGGGAATCTTCTCCGTTCTGACGTTTTGGTCTGCCCATCTGAAAATCGTTAAACTTATTTCCAAACAAGAAGAAGAAGGCCGCTTTTTTGGCATGCTGGATGGCGGAAGAGGCGTAGTCGAAGCGATATTAGCAAGCATCGCCGTCTTTATTTTCTCAAGTGCGCTGGGATCAAGTACGGCAATTGAAGATAAAAAAGACGCTTTAGTGAATGTCATCTATATGTACTCCGGTGTCCTGATTGTTGTATCCGTTCTCATTATGCTTTTTGTAAATGTTGACGGGAACGCTGAAAGAACCGAAGTGGAAGCTCCTAAAACGGGATCGGGCAGCAAAAGAAGTTCTCTCAAAGATGTATTTTCAAACAAGTTTGTATGGCTGCTCGGCGGAATTATTTTCATGAGCTATATTGTCACTTGGACAATCTACTACTTTGGAGGGTTTTTACAAACGAACATCGGCATGAGTGCTTCTATCGTAGGCACGGTCACAGTTGTCATGCTCTGGATGAGGCCGCTTGGCGGAGTTGCAGGCGGATTCCTGGGAGATAAGTTCGGAAAAAGCAATATCCTGATCATCGCCTTAGCTTTAGCAGCTGTATTCTTAACGTTGATTGCGTTATTGCCTGCCGCACTGCCTTCTAATTTCTTTTACGCTCTTGTTATCTTAAGCGGTTTGTCCGTTTACACAATACGCGGCCTTTATTGGTCCCTGCTCGGTGATTGTCAGATTCCTGACGAAAAACTGGGTCTTTCCATCGGACTCATTTCATTTATCGGATACTTGCCGGATATCCTTCTGCCTCTAGTCATGAGCATGATGATCTCATCGTTTGGAGATGCAGGCGGATACAATGCGTACTTCCTGTTCAGTGCAGTCGCCGGTGTATTAGGTATTCTTATCACCGTCATGTTCAAAATAGGAGTCAGCAAACGCGCAGCTATTACAGTGAACGATGACATTTCAGCTTAATACAGCAGCAATGCGATTCAGAAGTATACTGTCCCAGGTTGTTATCTCCCCAAATTTTTGGGGCAGATAGCAGCCTCATTTTTCGTTACACCCGCTCTCTCCTATTAAGCAGATACATAACTTCCTGTATAATAAAGATAATTCAAAAGAGATGATGGGTGATTTTCTAAAAGAAAGGAGTGTCAGCACATGATAAAAGTAGCCACCGACAAATTAACAAAGCTTGAAGAAGAACTGCATGACAAGCTCTCTAAGGCGGTTTCTGTAAACGACAAAATTAAAATCATTGAAGCCGCTGAGATAGGGGAAGTCTCTCCTTCAAAGGTGTCAAAACTAGTCCGGAAACTGGGCTTTGATAACTTCAAACAATACAAGCTGTACTTCAGCGGTCAGGAAATGACCAGTAAAAAGCAGAAAAAATCAAACGAAATCGAGCGGCTGAAGCTTTTTCTGGAAACGTTTGATACCGGCATTATTCATGATTTCATTTCAATCTTTCAGAAGTACGATAAGATCGTGTTATTTGGACTCGGCCCATCCTTTATCAGTGCAGAATATTTCGCCTACAAACTTGCCACCGTATCGGATAAAAATGTCACGGTCACACAAAGCGAGGATTTTGCGGAACGATTAGCAGACGAAAAAACGCTGCTCATCGTCCTTTCCGTAACCGGAAAATTTTCTTCCTTCCACCCTTTGTTTGAAAATGTGAAGAACAACGGATCAAACATCATGCTGATTCTTGAAGAATATGTAGATACACGTGAATTTCTTGCAGACTACATTTTTCATTTATCGAAATTTAATCAGGATGATGCCCTGCTTCCATTTGAAAAAACCAGAACGGTGTTCTTTATTTTTATAGAAGAAATTATAGCTAAGCTGACTAACTCGGGCACTTCTTCATGAAGTGCTTCCGTTCTATGATCCAAGTTTATTGAATCAAAAAAAGAGAATTGAATACAGAGATAAATAAAACGTAAGCGTTTTCTTACAGGCATCTTGGAGGAGGAGCAAAATGAAGTCATTGAAGCATTGGGTGTTTTGGCCACCTTTTTTATTAGTATTAGCAGCAAGTATAGTAAGTTTCACAAACAAAAATACGTTTATAAACATCACGACTGGAGCGAATGACTGGGTCATAGCAAACGTAGGCTGGGTTTTCAGTTTAGCCGGACTTTTTATGGTCGTTGTATGTGTCGGTGTCTACTTCTCTAAATTAGGAAAAGTAAGAATAGGAGGAGAAAACGCGAAACCTCTTCTATCCTTCCGCAATTGGTTTGCGATTACATTGACCACAACCATTGCAGCAGGCATTACATTTTGGGGAATTGCAGAGCCTATTTACCACCTGGTTGAGCCTCCAAAAAGCTTGAATCTGGAACCTAACAGCGCGGGGGCAGCGATCTTCTCGATGTCCACCATGTACCTTCACTGGACCATCACTCCCTACGCCATTTACTGCATACCTGCATTAATGTTTGCGTTTGCCTATTACAACATGAAACAGCCTTTCAGCATAGGCTCAACACTTGCTCCGCTCCTTGGAAATAAGATACACGGCAAATGGGGAAAAGCACTTGATGCCGTGTGCCTCTACACATTAGCTTTAGGGATGGCAGCAGCAATGGGGACAAGCATTCTCAATTTAGCAGGCGGAGTCAATTACTTATCCGGCCTAAAAAGTGCCCCGCTACTCTGGGCTGTCATTGCAGCAGTAGTAATGACAACATTCATCATCTCAGCTTCAACAGGACTCATGAAAGGGATCCGCATCCTTTCAGACATCAATTTTAAACTATTCCTGTTTATCATTATCTTTATCTTTTTAGTCGGACCTACTTCTTATATCTTGAACCTAGGAACGGAGTCTTTTGGCCATTATTTAACCCATTTCTTTGAGAAAAGTTTATTTACCGGTGCAGCAGCAAGTGACCAATGGCCGCAATGGTGGACCACCTTTTACTGGGCCAACTGGTTTTCGTGGGCTGCTCTTACAGCCCTGTTCTTAGGAAGAATCGCATACGGGCATACTGTAAGAGCCTTTATCATCGTCAACTTTGCTTTGCCTGCCGCTTTCGGCGGAATCTGGATGACCATCTTCGGCGGCACCTCCATCTATCTGCAGATGGACGACGGGAAATTCGGAGAAATTCTAACCAACAGCGGACCTGAAGCACTGGTCTATGCTGCACTGGAAACCCTGCCATTATCAGAAATGATCATCCCGCTCTACCTGTTTATAGTCTTCATATCCTTCGTAACCTCAGCAGATTCTACACTGGCCGCAATGGGAGGAATCAGCTCCAAGGGAATTACACCGGAAAGCCCAGAACCAGGTGTATTCATTAAGATTGTTTGGGGTATCACCATTAGCGCGGTCGCTTGGGTGATGATCAGTTTTGCTAAAATAGATGGAATCAAAATGCTTTCTAATTTAGGCGGAGTGCCTGCTGTTTTCTTGGTTATTGGGATTGTATTCGCTCTTATAAGAGTGGCTAAAGAGCCTGGGAAGTATGATAGGACGATGGAGGAGTTGGTTGGAGAGAAGAAGCGGGATAGAGCTGGGTGAAAAATCTTTAGGGATAAAAAATACGCACATAGATTGAAGTGCGTATTTTTATTCCTATCTGCAGATAAGAATCAATCAAATATCATTCTCTTTTAAGAGTTTCTTCGGAAAATTCTACATTGTCCTAAAAAAATTGTAATGGCTTACGAAGCAACGAGGGAAAGACAACACCTTTCCCTTTCTAAAAAAAAGAGAAATTGAATTGAAACGAATATATGCATGCATTGCATATTTTGTGGATAATAACTACTTTAATAAACTTGCTTTCCATCCTTTTCCTCAACGCCTTACTATATCTTTGGCTAGTTTGAATACCGAAAAAGTTCTTTCTTTGTTTAAAACAATGTTTAGCAAAATATATACTACTCCTCCACAACAGACAGAAAGGATAAGTAATATGGAAGTATGGAAATAAGTCTCCAAAACTTTTTGTAAAAAAATCACTGTTATAGCCATCACTATCGTTGAAATTAGGCTTTCTTTAAAGATGTTTACATAATTTTTATAATTTAAAGTTAAGATTTTCCCTAAAAAATATTGGCTAATAATGAATTTCAAAATAATATAACCACTATATAAATAAATAATATTATCTAAGTCATTATTATTAAAAACAAATAAAAGGCCTAAATATCCCAATGCAAATATTAAATCTATAATAAATACTAAGATGGTTTTGTTTTGAGAATAAAGTAAGGAACTAGTTATACCTGCTGATAGTACTTCAAAAATGACTGGGATTGATAGTAATTTAAATACCCCTATACTTAACTCCCACTCTTCACCGAAAATAAGAGGAACAAAATACTGAGCGGTAAGTATTATTCCTATGAATACAGGAAAACTTAGGAAAGAAACTACGAAAAGTATATTCACATAGTATCTTTTCAGTAAGTCTAAATCGTTTTTCAGTTTAGAGAATAATGGCAATAACACTTGACCAAAAGAAGTAGTTATCAATGTTTGACATTGTAGCAGGATATTTTTAGCTAAATAGTAAGCCCCTAGAATTTCAGCTGAAAGTAACCCCCCAATAATTACTTCATCTATTCTATGACTGATAAAAGTAAGCGTTTTTTTTCCGCTTACAAATATTCCAAAGTTTAAAAATCTAGAAAGGCTTTTGATAGAGAAATTGAAACCGATTCTAAAGTCAGTTTTTTTAAAAACAAAATAGGCAAGTAAAATTGCATGTACAGCATTTGAAACTAATATTCCAATAACATAACCCCAAATACTGTATCCAATTACAATCAGAATTATAGACATAAGAATCTCAAACGTTATTTTAATAACTTGTATTAATGTAGTTTGTTTGAAAAGAAACTCTTTATGTAAATAAAACTTAAATAAGCTAGTAGATCCATTTAAGATGACTGTAATTGAAAGAACTTTAACTATCTGATCTAACTCATTCATAGAATAATAGGATGCGAAAGTACTAGAACTCAAAAACAAAAGACCTGCAATAAAAAATGTAATGATAAGATTGAAAAAAAATAATGAAGATAAATCCTTTTTTGTGACATCATCCCTTTGAATTACTGCTTCTCCAACCCCAACATTATTTAACATTTCTGCAAATGATATAATCAAAGTAATAACTGCTATATATGCAAAATCAGAAGGAATCAGTAAAATTGCTAAGAGGATTCTGTAAAAAGGTTGAATAATTGAATTGAATAAAGTTTTTATTGCTGTCCATTTTAAACTCTTT
Source organism: Bacillus sp. FSL H8-0547 (assembly GCA_038002745.1). Taxonomy (NCBI): domain Bacteria; kingdom Bacillati; phylum Bacillota; class Bacilli; order Caryophanales; family Bacillaceae; genus Bacillus; species Bacillus sp. FSL H8-0547. The sequence continues at coordinate 2,108,652 of JBBODD010000001.1, read as the reverse complement.
TGAGCTTTTTTATTTATAATGTTAGTCATGTTTATCCCTTCATGAAATGCAATACGTGTATCTCTGTGAAATTAGGTATATTTCAATAGCATTTATACAGAAAGTAATTTAAATATATACAAATATTATTAGGATTAAGGAAGTAATTTCAATACCATTTACTAGATTTTATTTCATAATTTGTTAGCTCTCGAAAGACAGTTTAACTACATTTTTTGCTTTCCAGTTTTCTATTAAAATATAGTTCGTCAGTCTATTCTTTCAAAAATCCTAAATCAAATTAATTAATTTAATTTTTTTGTATTGTCTTTTTAGCTCTATTATTAATTAACAAAAATAAAAATGCGTGTATTAAAATACTTAACAAAGCTATTCTTGTTAATCCTGTATACACTGTTCCAAGAGTTGACCTAAATGCAGATATTATTGTCGGAATAGAATAAATATAGAGAACTAACCAATAAACGTTTTCCGTTGTTTTAATATAAAGAAATTTTATACCAATACCTAAGATCAAAAAGATTGCGATAATACCTACAATCCCTCCCATAACGTAGCCTTGTCCTACTAAGGTAAAGGCCCTAGAATAGGAATTAGGATAAAAGGTATAATTGAACCAAGCTCCTACATTTAAAAATGATCCCCCTGGTAGAAAAGGAGAAATAACATCAGTAACAATTAAGGAGAATCCATGAAGAGATTTAGTCCAAGTATTGTTTAATAGGATTTGTAGGTTTTCTCCTGCTGCAAGGAAATCAGTAGAAAAAAAACTATATATAAAGCTTTCTTCTTCAAAGGAATCTTTAAGTTCTCCAGTAACAAAATAATATTTAAAATATCTGCTTGCAATTAAAAATATAACCCCTATTGGTATGAGGGATATTATTGTTTTTTTACTAATTTTCCTCAATACATATAAGGTAATTATAAGGATAACAAAAAACCTAAACATTGCATCCCGATCACCGGTAAATAATGACAGTAAAATGATTAGAATAGAAGAAATTAAAATAAATAATTTAGTCTTCTTCTTATCTATATCTATGAATAACAACATATAAAAACAGCAAAAAAAGGAGATAAATCTAGTGCTATAAACACCTATTATAAAAAAGATATTTTTGTTCGCAAGCAAATCATTCTTACTTTCAAATGGAGTAATAAATAAGACTGCAACACTAACAAATAAAATTAAAATTAAAAATAATAAAATAAATTCGATTAATTTTTTATTTTTATTGTTTCTTAATAAAAAAGAGTTTTTCTTTTCATGAAATTGCGGGCTACCATACTTTCTTACACCTACTACTAATACAACAACAGTTAAAGCAACTAACGGCATAAAAATGTTTTCTTTGTTGTACCCAGAATTAAGATATCCCAAAATATATAATATAGCATAACCTGTACTATAGAGAACAAAAGAACTAGAAAACCATACTAAAGGATGCGATATTTCAAATTTAACAATTAGAATAGCAACAGTAGCGGTTATCCAGAGTGCAAGTACATGAAAAGTTGGATTTTCAGAAAGAAAAATAATGCTAAAAGAAAAGAAAATCGCAAATAATAATATACTAAAATTATATAAGTCTTTTTTACTTAACATTTAATTCTTCCTTTTTTGAGTATTACCATCAAGATACATTCCAAATCACAGGAAATAGACATATCCACATTTAATTTACGGTTTTATTTATCCAAAAAAATACATTTTTTATTCTGCAAAGTGTTTTATTTGAGAATTGATAAGAAAAATAACCTGAACACAGTTTAGCTTTTTATAATTAATATCATTTCTTTTTCCACATATAAAATAATATTAGTCCAGGAAAATATGAAAGCACGAGAAAAATGGGATTGCTAACTGAGTTAATAACTTCTGAAAAAGATTTATTAGCTATTTTGGCATAAGGCCAAATAGATATAGAATATTTTAGTTGTTTAAATAAACTTACTTTGGGAGTGATCATTAAATTGCAATAATAAATCATCCCTTGAGGATTTTCCAGTCTTAATTTTCTACCACTTTTTGATAATCCTCCTATCAAATATTCTGCTACCCCCACCACTTTAGGCGAGAATACAAATTTATACTTGTCTGACATCTCCATTTGAATGACTGTTGGTCCTACATATTTTTCCCCATCAAATTCAGGATATCTATATTTATCTATGGCTTTTCCAAAATAACATACACATCCATCATTTTGTTTGTATTTTTCATTGTAATCATAGCGAGTTAAAATTTCATCTTTGGTAATCTCATTGCCACTAAAGTTTAATAATTTACCATCAGGTGTATTATAATGAAAAAATAACCCACCTACTTCTTCATTATTTTCATATTCATTATTGTATTCTAGAAAAGTGTTTATTGCTGTGGGAAGTAGATAATCATCACTATCAACCACTATAATCAATGTATTGATGCCACATTTAGAAAAACCTTTATTCAATGCTCTCGCTTTTCCACCGTTATTCTGATAATAATAATTTATATTAATTATCTTTTCGTTAATGAAATCTTCAATTAATTTTCTCGTACCGTCGGTACTCCCGTCGTCTATTATTAACCAATTAAAATTATAATTTTCTTGCTTTTTCAAACTCTCATATAATTTTGGTAGAGTATTGGCTCTGTTATATGTTGGGGTTAAAATTACTATATCATTCATAACCTTACTCCTTAGCTTTTTTCGCTATTTTTAGTTCTTAATCTCTTATCTATTTTTTATTTTTTTTGCTGGTACTCCTCCTACAATTGTATCTCTTTCGACGTTCTTTGTGACAACAGCTCCAGCTGCTAGAACACTTCCACTATTCACTTCCACACCAGCTAAAATTGTCACTTTTGCTCCTACCCAAACATTCTCATAAATATCAGTTTTTAATGCATCAACAGGTTGATCTTTTATTGATATTTTTAAGTTACTATACTGATGGGTTGATGACATGATTGTCACCCCATGCGCTATTGAAACATCATTTCCAATATTTATTTCTCCTAGTGCATCTATATAACACATAGGATGAATACTTACATTATTTCCAATAGATATTTTTTGAGGATTCAAGATGTAAACTCCGGGGTGTACGGAGACATTATCTCCACATGATTTAGCTAATGATTTTAATAATATGTATCTTATCAAAAGTCCCTTATTTCCAGTTGTCAGACGAAATAACACAAAAAGTTTTTGTCTTATAACTTCCGGAAATAAATTACATATAGTCACTAAACTGCTAATAATAGGTTTATATCTACTAAATTTTTCCCTACCTCTTACCATACTCTCACCCTAAATTTGACTTATACCACTCAATAGCAGCCTGAATACCTTTGTCAAAATTCCATTGAGGGTTGAAACCTAAATATTTTTTTGCTTTGCTTATATCAGCATTACTATGCTTAATATCCCCTTTACGTTCAGGTCCAAATATTGGCTGAATATCTTTTCCTAACGCATTTAACAAATGGACATAAATATCAATCAAATACTCTCTACCGCCACACGCAATATTATAAGCCTGTCCTGCTGCTTCATGCGATGCAACACAAGCTTTCAAATTAGCTTCAATTACATTATCAATATATGTAAAGTCCCGGCTTTGTTTTCCATCCCCGTTTATTGTAGGAGCTTCATTATTTAGCAATTGTTTAATGAATTTCGGAATGACAGCTGCATAAGCTCCCTCTGGATTTTGTCTCCGCCCAAAAACATTAAAGTATCGCATACCATAAGTATCTAAGCCATACAATTTTGTATAGAGTTTTCCATATTCCTCATCTACCTTTTTCGTAAGTGCATAAGGTGACAAAACATTTCCCTCTCTTCCCTCTTGTTTTGGAAGATTTGGCTCATCACCATACACTGATGAACTAGAAGCATAAACAAATTTCTTTACTCCAGTTTGTCTTGCTGCTTCCATCATATTTAAAGTTCCTTTAATATTAACCTCTTCATAAAACAAAGGCATTTCAATGCTTCTTGGAACACTTCCCCATGCAGCTTGATTTAGCACGAAATCGATTCCTTCACAAGCTTTCATACAGGTATCCAAATCACGAATATCTCCTTCGATAAATTCGTAATTTGGATTGTTTATAAACTCTTCTACATTTTCTTTTTTTCCAGTTGAAAGATTATCAAGCCCTCTGACTTTGTACCCCAGATTAAGAATGGCTTCTACTAAATTAGATCCAATAAATCCTGCAGATCCAGTGACTAAAAATGTACTCCCCTCAGGGAACTTTATATTTTCATAACCCATTTTTATAGCCTCCAATATGCAAATCCATTAGCTGCAGCTTCTTCTCTATTAAATAACCCTTTAAGATCGATTAGTACACATTCTTTTTCTTTAGGAATACTTATACCTAACTCTGATGTTGCTGCTACTTCTTTCATAGCTTCTGAAATCAAAGACTCACTTCGTCCAAACATCTCTTTTACATCTTCTAATTTGATAACTTTAAATTCATCATGTGGAACAGCGAAGATTACAGCATCCATCTCATTTATATCTTCTACTTCAGAAAGGTTGATTTTATATTCATGCCATAAATCTTCCTTATCTGCCTGAGGGTCTACAACTTTGACATCTACACCATATTCCTCCAGTTCATTGATTACGTCTATCACTTTTGTATTTCGAACATCTGGACAGTTTTCTTTAAATGTAACGCCAAAAATAGCTACCTTCGCTCCGTTTACTTGCTTGTTTGCTTTAATCATCTTCTTAACTGTACTTTCAGCAACATATTTACCCATATCATCATTTATTTTTCTACCTGAAAGGATAATCTGGGAATGATACCCCATTTGCTCTGCTTTGTAAGTTAAGTAGTATGGATCAACCCCAATACAGTGACCTCCAACTAAGCCCGGGGAAAAATTGAGGAAATTCCATTTAGTTCCTGCTGCTTCAAGTACTGCTTTTGTATCAATTCCCATTTTATTAAATATGATAGACAGTTCATTCATAAAAGCAATGTTGATATCACGTTGGGAGTTCTCAATAACCTTTGCTGCTTCAGCAACTTTAATACTTGCTGCTTTATGTACACCTGCTTCAACAACTAATTCATAGACTTTTGCAATAATGTCTAACGTTTCTTCATCTTGACCTGCTACAACTTTAACAATTGTTTCAAGTCTATGAATTTTGTCTCCGGGATTAATTCTTTCAGGAGAATAGCCAACTTTAAAGTCAATACCGCATTTTAATCCAGACTCTTTTTCTAATATTGGTACACAAATATCCTCGGTAACCCCTGGATATACTGTAGATTCAAAAACAACTATTGCTCCTTTTGTTAAATTTCTGCCAAGAGTTCGGCTTGCGGATTCAACAGGAGTTAAATCAGGAGTATGGTCATCTTTTACTGGCGTAGGCACGGCTACAATATGAAATTTCACTTCTCTAAGTCTTGCTTCGTCTGATGTAAACTCAACAGTTGTGTTCTTAATAACTTCATTTCCTACTTCTTTAGTTGGGTCTATACCTTTTTTATATAATTCAATTTTGGGTTCATTAACATCAAAACCGATTACATTAACTTTCTTAGCAAATGCCACAGCTATCGGCATTCCAACATAACCTAATCCAACTAAAGAGATCTTCTCTTCTTTATTAACTAACTTCTCGTATAAATTCATTATTGTTCTCCTTAATCATAATCTTATTTATTTCTTGCAGGTAAGCATTAATAACTATATTCCTATTAAATTCATTTTTCATTTTTCTTCGACCAGATACTCCCATTTCTTTTTTTTGATCGTAAGGTAAGTTTATAAAGTTTATAATGGCATTCACGAGGCTTTCGACGTTCTTAGACTCAAAACCATAACCCGACAAACCTTCTTCAAAAGTTTCTACACAACCAGGAACTTTTGAAGACAAAACTGGCCTTCCTGATGACGCCGATTCAAGAAGAACATTAGCTAAACCTTCATGATAAGAAGGGAGTATTGTAGCATGGGAATTTTTTATAAATGAATGGACATCATCTTGCTGTCCATGATATTTGATAATATCCAGGCTCTCTAATTTATCTATTTGTTCAATGTAATTTTCTTCTATTCCACCAATCAAATCAAATTGGACATTTGGATATTTCGCTTTCACTAACTTAGAAGCTTCCAGTAATTCTTCTATTCCTTTTGATTTCATAATTCGACCAATAAAAAGGAATCTTATTTTTTCATCATTCAGAGGGTATGATTCGTATTTATGCTGTTGTATATTTACCCCTGATCCTGGAATTAACCTTGTCTTACTACTTACAATTTTATTGTCTTCAAAAAACATGCGATTAGTTTTATTTTGAAAAAAAACACAAGAAGCTTTCCTTAAACCTATCTTATAGAGCATTAGAGTAATTTTTTGAATAAACCCTTTATTTTCAACAGCTGTGCCAAGACCTGTTATATTCGTAATAAACGGAGTTTTGGTTATCGCACATGCTATTCCACCATAAATATTAGGTTTAATCGTGTATGTTAAAACGACATCTGGTTTAATTCGCTTTATTATTCCGATATAGTCAAGTAACAGCTTAAAATCTCTAAATGGATTTGTTCCTCTTCTTTCTAGATGAGTATCTATAAACTGACAGCCTATTTTTTCTAACCTAGGAACGTAATCATCATGAGGTAAAGAAATGTAAACTTGATTGTCTTGTTTAATTAGTTCCTCTAATAACTCTTTCCTAAAGTTATATAATCCCATGCCAAAATTAGCTAATACAAGTATTTTCACAGCCTATACTCTCCTAACTGGAACACCAATATAAACTCCAGGTTCAGTTATATCCTTAACCACAACAGCCCCAGCACCTACTTTACATCCTCCAGTGATGGTTATATTATTACTGACTGCACTTCCTATCCCTATCCAGGTCCCTTGTCCAATTTTGACCGATCCTGCTAAATGAACTCCAGGGGATATATGAACAAAATCTTCAATACAGTTATCATGGTCAATTGTAGAGCCAGTATTAATAATGCAGCCTTTGGCTATATTGCTACAGCAATTAATTATTGCCCCAGCCATAACAACTGTTCCAAGACCCAGTCTTATATGTGATCCTATAACTGCATTCGGATGAACTAATACTGGAATACTAGCCCCAGCATCCTCCAGCATTTTATGAATTCTTTGTCTTGTAGCATTGTTGCCAATACCAACAAAAACATCCCATTCTCTTTTATGTGCAACTACCTCATCTGAAGAACCAATGACTTCTAACCCCATTGATGAAGTGATACTTTCGTCATCATCTAAAAAAGCAATGGTATGCCATTTATTCATTTTCAATGCGATGTCCGCAACAACTTTTCCATGGCCGCTAGCACCTATTATTAAAAGTTTGTTCTTCATATTTTAATTGTTTCCTCTTGGGATCCTTTGAAAGGTTCGATCGTAGCAGCAGTACCTGAATTAATACCTTCTCTAACAAAAACCTTTTTAACGGTTAAAAAGATGATCTTCCAATCTTCAATAAACCTTACATTTTCCACATATTCAACATCGAGATTAAACTTATCTTCCCAGCTAATCGCATTTCTTCCATTGACCTGAGCTAAACCAGATAGCCCTGGCCTGACTTCGTGACGTCTTTTCTGGTGGTCGGTATACAGCTGTAAATACTGCACCAATAATGGTCTAGGACCTATAATGGACATATCACCCTTCAAGATATTAATGAGTTCTGGTAATTCATCAAGAGATGTAGAACGTAATAACCTGCCAAATTTCGTTAACCTGACATGATCTGGAAGCAGATTACCGTTTTCGTCTCTCGCGTCCGTCATAGTCCTGAACTTATACATCATGAAAATCTCTTCATTTAATCCAGGTCGTTTTTGCTTAAATAATACCGGACTACCTAACTTCGTTCTTACTAGCAAAGCAACAATTAGTAATACTGGACTAAGAACAATAAGTGCAATTAAAGAAAGGATGAAATCCATTGGTCTTTTTACAAACCTTCTATAAATACCCTCTCTAGAAGTCCCCATTATTTCAACCACAACCCCTTAATAGTCTTTATAACTCTTTCTAAATCCTCATTCGTCATTTTCGTATCAGATGGCAGACAAACACCATTCTCAAACAATTTCTCCGATACACCTTCTCCTATAAAATCATACTTTTCAAAGAATGGCTGCATATGCATCGGTTTCCAAACTGGTCTTGACTCTATATTCTCAGTTTCCAATGCATCAAATATATCAAAAGGTCTTACTTCACCAGTCAACACCATTGAGCTTAACCAAAAATTCGGTTCATCCCATTCATTGCTAGGCATAAACTCAACACCTTCAAGCCCTCCAAGTTCTCTTTTGTAAAACTCAAAAATATAGTTCTTTTTAGAAACTCTTTGATCTAACACCTTTAGCTGCCCTCTCCCAATCCCTGCAGCAACATTGCTCATACGATAATTGAAACCTAATTCACTATGCTGATAATGTCTAGCTTGATCTCGGGACTGTGTTGCCCAAAATCTCGCCTTAACAATTCTCTCTTCATTATTTGAAACAAGCATCCCCCCGCCAGAAGTTGTGATAATCTTATTTCCATTAAATGAGAAAATACCATAATCACCAAAAGTACCTGTATGCTTACCCTTATAGTAAGTCCCCAAAGACTCAGCAGCATCTTCAATAACGGCGACATTGTGTCTTCGGCAGATTTCCATAATCTTGTCCATATCTGCTGAGAGACCATAAAGGTGAACGACAATTACTGCTTTTACATTTGGATATTCTATAAAAGCCTTCTCCAAAGCTGCAGGGCATATATTCCAAGTTGCATAATCGCTATCTATAAAAACCGGAGTTGCATGTTGATAGATGATTGGATTTGCAGTAGCAGAAAACGTAAGCGTTGGACAGAATACAATATCTCCTTCTCCAACTCCCGCTGCTTTAAGAGCTAAATGAATAGCAGCTGTGCCTGAAGAAAGGGCTGCAGCCGCTTTTGAGCCAACCTTTTCAGCTAGTTCTTTTTCAAATCCATTTACGTTCTCGCCTAGGGGGGCAATCCAATTTGTATCAAAAGCTTCCTGCACATATTGCATTTCAAACCCTTCATCACTCATATGTGGTGATGAGAGGAATATTCTATTTCCCATTTTTAAGTCTTCCTCCTGTTGTGGATGTAATTAAATGCACTAAATTTTTTAGTAGTTTATTACTTAATTGAAGTTTCATATATTATCCAATGAACTAATAGGCCACTAAATTTGCATTAATATAGGGATTGAATAATTATCATTCCCTATATTAAGTGCATTCTCAATAAAGTCCTACTTTTACCGCTGGATATAAAAGCTTGATAACAAGTCCAGCATTAGTATTTAATTTTTACGTTAGCTTGTGCATAGCTTCCAATCATTAATTTATGTTATTAACTAAATGTCTTTCTTTCTTATTCGCTAACTCCAATACATAATTGGCTAAATACTCTGCTTTAAAATCTGCATGATTTTCAATCAAGTTTGAAACTCTTCCATACTCGAACTCTACTGTTTTCCCAATAAAAATCTTAGGAAAAACAGCTTTACCATGAACTTCATTTTCCCCAAGAAGTTCCTCATACATTTTTTCTCCAGGTCGAATTCCAGAGAATTTCAACCCAATTTCCTCCTCTGAATAACCAGACAAGCGAATCAAATTCTTTGCCAAATCAACAATCTTAACTGGCTCTCCCATGTCAAGAACGAATATCTCACCGCCGCGTGCAAGTGCTCCAGCTTGCATTACAAGTCTTGAAGCTTCAGGGATGGTCATGAAATATCTGGTCATATCAGGATGCGTTACCGTAACCGGTCCGCCAGCCTGTATCTGTTTCTTAAACAAAGGGATTACGCTTCCGCGGCTTCCTAGTACATTCCCGAATCGGACAGCAACGAAGTTTGTTTGACTTTCCTTATCTAGTTTCTGAATGACCATTTCCGCTATTCTCTTTGTGGAACCCATAACGTTTGTTGGGTTTACGGCTTTATCAGATGAAACTAATACAAATGTATTCACTCCGAAAGTATCAGCGGCTTCGGCAACATTTTTTGTACCAATCACGTTGTTTTTAACAGCCTCTTTAGGATTATATTCCATTAAAGGAACATGCTTATGGGCCGCTGCGTGATAAACAACATTCGGCTTGTGATTTTCCATGATTTCAAAGATTCTGAAACGATCTTGTATATCTGCTATGACTGGAACAATTTCAAATTCGTTCTGATACATATTCCGAAGTTCCATATCAATTGAATAGATAGAATTTTCACCATGACCGAGTAGCAATAGTTTTTTAGGTTTGAATTTACTTACCTGTCTGCAAATTTCAGAGCCTATCGATCCGCCGGCACCTGTAACTAATACTGTGTTTCCTGTTATTTTCTTTGAAATTGACTGAATATCAAGCTCTACTGGCTCCCGTCCAAGCAGATCCTCAACTTTCACGTCCCTGAATTCATTAACAGAAACTTTCCCAGTCATTAAATCCTCAATTTTAGGAATGATTTGAGTTTTAGCATTTGTTTTGCCGCACTCTTCAAAAATTCCTTTTAACCCTTTTTTATTTAGAGATGGGATTGCAATGACGATGTTCTCAATCTTATATTTTTCAACAATTGTTGTGATATTTTCTGTCTTGCCTTCTACTGGAATGCCCATAATGTGAAGGTTCAGCTTTTTAGGATCATCGTCTGCAAAGGCAATAGGATATAGGTCGTTATCCGTATTGTTTAATAATTGACGGGCAATCATCGTACCCGCTGCACCTGCGCCAATAATAAGGGTTCTCTTTTTATTAATTGCTTTTCCGATTAACCGGTGTCTTACCATTCTCCATGAAAATCTAGATCCTCCTATTAGGAGAACATGGAGCATCCAGGTGATGAAATATACACGTACATAGATGTGGCCAAATACCAGTGATTGTGCAACTGCTGCAAGTACAATTGATAAAGATACGGCTTTCACAATACCTACTAACTCACCGACGCTTGCATACTGCCATGCTTTTTTATATAGGTGGTAGAAATGAGCAAAGATATGATGGCTGATTAATAGTGTAATGGAGCTAAAAAATAAAATGGGCATGGTGAAGATGTTTAAATATGGATGCAGAATAAAGTACCCTAAATAGATGGCTGTCAGGACAATGACGGAATCAATGGCAATCAGCATGGCAATTCTTTTTTTGTAGGTCATTTATTTCCCTTCCTTTCTTTTAGATTTTCTTTATTTTTTCTTTGAGGCGAGCCTCAATTGTTTCTTTTAACAGTTTTTCCAGCTGTAAAACTTGCTGATCACTGGCCTCTCGTTTTATATAACGAACGGTTTTGGCAATCGTTTTCGGAAATTGATCTACGTTCAATTTTTCTTACCCCTTAAAATAACCCCAGGAATTTTTTCTTTTTAATCCTTGAAGGATCGGTTTTATAAACGGTTTGGTTCTTAACAAGTAATTCTGCATTTTCTCTAAATATGTATAATGCTTCCTGACCAAATTCTTTGGCTAGAGCCACATAGCCCTCACTCAAGCGAAACGGTCTGTTTTTCAGACTGTGAACATCCGACGCAAGGAAATGAGTAAGCTGCGCTTCTACAAGCTGCAAGGTGAATTTCTTGATGTTTTTTCCGAAATGTCCCGTAATACTGGATGAGGTAATCTGAGTAAGTGCCCCGTTGCTGACAAGCCTGTACAGCAAATCAGGGTTTTCAATAAATTCCCCGTTCCGTTCCGGATGCACAATAATTGGTGTAAGTCCCTTGAGCTGAAGATCAAACAGCATCTGCTCAGTGTATCTCGGCACATGTCCTGACGGGAGTTCAATGAAAATATAGTTTGTGTGGTTGAGCGGCAGAATGACGTCGGTTTCCAATTCATTCATCAAGTCTCCATGAATTCTTGTTTCCTGCCCAGGCAATATGGTTAGGGGAATGTTTTCATTTTGAAGTAGTGTGTTTAATGCTTCAACATTTTCTAGAATGGTCTGTTTGCCGTTTATGTATTTGCCGTTTTGGTGATGGGGTGTGGCAATAATTGTTGTAATACCTTCTTCAACTGCCGCTTTAGCAATTTGAATTGCTTCTTCAGAAGTTGCCGCTCCGTCATCTACCCCAGGTAAAATATGTGAATGTATATCAATCATAAGAACCACCGCCCGTATAGATAGAATAGGCATTAAGAGTGTTAATGCCTATTTATATTTATAAATCCTTTGGAATATCACCATATTATGAACTAGTCCAAAAGAGGTGTATTTTGTCGAAACTCCGTTATTTTGATGCGTAATAATAATACTGATTGTCCTGCTGCTTTTTATTGTTTAAAACTGTACCTAATATCTTAGCTTGTGATTGTACCAATGCATCTTTCGCTTTTTTCGCTCCCTCAAGGTCTGTTTTACCGCTGCTGACTACAAGCAGAGCTCCATCGACTATGTTGGAAAGAATCTGTGCATCTGTTACAACAAGTACTGGAGGCGTATCAAAAATAATCATGTCAAAGTCTCTTTTTGCATCTTCAATTAGCTGCTTCATTCCTTTTGAGGCCAGCAATTCAGATGGGTTTGGAGGAATCGGCCCGCTTGTTAAAAGATAAAGATTCTCTTGATCCGTGTATTTCGCAGCTTGAGTAACGCTTGTTTGCTTTGTCAGGACGTTAGTCAATCCTGAGAGGTTGTCCACTTTAAATGTGTAATGTGCTGTTGGTTTTCTTAAATCTGCATCTACCAATAAGACTTTTTTACCTTGTTGGGCAAACACGACTGCAACGTTCGCTGCTGTAGTTGATTTTCCTTCGCCTGGTCCAGCTGACGTGACGATCATAGATGTAATCTCTTCATCAACCGTTGAGAATTGAATGTTCGTACGGATTGTCCGGTACTGCTCTGCAATTGGCGATTTCGGAGCTGTCATTGACACTAAACTTCTGCTTTGTACCTGAAACAATTGCTTGCGGTCTTTACGAGCCAAAGCTCTCACCTCTCGTTCTTGCAACATTCGTTTGCACGTTCTTTTGATTTTGCATTTCCTGCTCCATATCAATGCGAGTAATTGCTCCTAATACAGGAAGACCAAGGTGTTTTTCAATATCTTCTTCTGTCTTAATCGTGTTATCCAAATATTCGAGTAGAAACGCAAGTCCCACACCTGCCATAAGGCCTATAACAATAGCAATTGCAATGTTCATTAGGGGTTTAGGCTGAATAGGAGAAGGATCTGTCCCTAAGTCTGCTTTTGAAAGAATACTTACATTGTTGACATTCATAATTTTAGCGATGTCATTTTGGAAGACCGTTGCAATCGTGTTTGCAATTTTAGCTGCCTGCTCCGGCTTTTCATCCTGTACAGATATGGTTACTACTTGAGAGTTCTGCTCACTGGCAACTGTTACATTTGAATTTAATTGACTGCTTGACATGTCTAAATCAAGTTGTTGAACGACTTTGTCAAGAATCGCTGGACTTTTAATGATTACGTTGTACGTATTAATGAGTTGAAGGTTCGTTTGTACTTCGCCTGGATTAAATGCCTGCTGATCACTTTTCGCCTGATTCACGAGAATTTGAGTAGAAGATTGATAGATAGGAGTAAGAACAAAAAAGCTGATAAGTCCACTTGTAGCTGCGGCGATGGCCGTGATAATGATGATGAGTGAAAGACGTTTCTTTAAAGTTTGAAACAGCTCTTTCAAGCTGATGGTTTCTTCCATGTTGACCTCCATTTTTGGTATGTAATAGAAAAAGCACAAAGAGAATTATAATAAAAGACCTAGTGGTTTGCTACAGATTTTTACAGTAAAAGTGATAATTTCCTCATGTTTTATCAATTATTGGTTTTTCTTGAACAATAATGACAATTATAACAAGGATTTGTAAATTGTGTATTAATTTTTTTCCAATGCAAAAAGGAGACCCGCAAAAACGCGAATCTCCTGACGAATTATAGGCCGTTTATTAAAACGGTTACAAGCGCTGTGATTGCTATTGTCAAAACAGGAATGGTTACTGTAACGACGCGCTTTTTCAGCTCTCTCTTCCGTTCCATTTCTTCCGGTGTAATCCATTGACTCATTGAAAATAATCCCCCTCGAATCTTGTCGACAAATGTCTAAATGTTTATGTCTTAATTATCGGTGAGGATTAATAATAGTTTAATAGAACTTTGGTAGGATGTAGACGAAAAAAGTCCGCACACTTTTCACTGCGGACTCTTTTCGGTGTTCATTTATTAAGAGGCATATACTTTTCTGAATTGGAGGATCAGCTCATCGAGCAGTTCTTTGGTGGTAATTTCATTTGAATGCTCGCCTTTCTGGTAGGCGCTCATTAAAATTTGCAGAAGTTCTTCTTGTTTCAAACTGTTTTCTTTCATTCTACAAATTTCCTTTCTCTTATTTTACAAAAATATACAACAAGCAGATTATACTGCGTTTTGTGTCGGCTGGCAACTATAAATAGCATTCGTGTCGAACTATTGTTTATGTCCCCGAATTTTCTTTCCGCTAAACCTAATTTGATTATGTTGCTGACATTTTCTGATTTATTCTTTTTACGTTATAATGTAGAGATGTACTTATCGTGAATATCAGAACATTTTCATTTTACATAAAACAAAAAGGAGCGGTACGCCATGCTTCAGCACGAACTGGATAAAGAACTGATTCTGCATGCGGGTGAGCAGCTGCAGGATATGCTTTCGCCGAATTCGGAGGATGATCGGCAGCTGATGAAAAAGGGTTTGATGCTGTATCGGCAGGGCAGTGTTTATAATGTCAAGATTGACGGGCACACGGTGAAGGCGAATGTGCAGGATGTGACGCCTGTGCGGGTGGTGCTTGAGCTTGATTTTTTCACGATGAGCTCGTGCACGTGCCCTGCGGCTTTTCCATGCCGTCATGCTGCGGCTGCCTTTCTTTATTTATATGCAAGTACCGATACAGTCGGAACGTATATGGACGCCTGGAATGCCCAGGCCCAGAGGGCAATTCTGGCCCAATTGAAGCCGGCGAGCCAAATGATTTCTCCTGTGAAGTGGAAGGACGATTCGCTTGAGAGCTGGCTTGCATACTTTGAGTATGAATACGGGCGATGGGCCGGAAATCGGCAGCGCACAGTGCAGCAGCTTCAGAGCCTGTACAATCATTATTATCCTGCGCTTAAGAAAAAGGCTCCGAAAGATGCGGATCTCAGACGATTTTATTTGATTCACGCGAATCTCGATGTATTGTTCCGAATGCTCCGTCTGATTAATGAGACGATTCCGGGCGGTCATATGTTTCAGAATATGTATCATTCTTATACGGAAGAGTGCATTGATACTATTACTTACGAGCTGCGTGAGATGCGGAAGTTTGCGCTGCCGTTTTCGATTGACGGTCTGTTGAAGGATAGTATAGAAGTTTTCCGGAATCTGCTGGATGTGAGTCCACATATGCAGTATGAACGGCTGAATATATACCGTTCGCTTTGGACCGCTCTTTTGAACCAGAAGAAGTGGGTCGTCGAGGAGGCGGAGTGGCTTCAGAAGAAGCAGAGTGAGGAAATGAAGCCTGAATACGGGCTAGCCCTTCTGCATATGGAGTACTTGCTTGGAAATGACGATGTTCTGTTTGAAAAGATGGAGATGTTTTCGGATGCGGGCTTTGTCGTTTTGTATGATTGGGTGGAAGATATTATTTCCCGGAAAAACTGGAAACGTGCCGGCAAGTGGTTTTCGGTTATGCACGGAAAGATTGACGCCTATATCAACAGCGAGATTCCTTATGAAGAAAAGCGGAGAGCGATTCGCTATTTTCTTGATCTACTTGCGGATTATTCGATGCAGACGAAGGATGAGCGCATGTATGAAAACGCCTGCCGCACTTCCCTGCCTTTCAGCTATGCGGAGTATCACCATTTTCTGATCAACCGCAAGCAGTTTAAAAAATGGGCGGAGCTGCAGCTGCTGCTTGGGTTTGAGCTGTATGAGATTGACCGCGATCTGCTGAAGGTTGTCGAGAAGGAAAGTCCGGAGTCTCTGCTGACTGTGTATCACCATGCGATACGCCATGAGATTGCGCAGAAAACACGTAGTAATTATAAATTTGCCGTGCGGTATTTGAAAAAAGCGCGCACGTTATATAAGAAGCTGAAGAAGGAAAGTCAATTTGAGATCTATCTTGAGAAGCTTGCGCATGAGCACCGGCGCCTGCGGGCTTTTCAGGAGGAGCTGAAGAGAGGAAAGTTGATTCATGCTGAATGATTTGAAGATCTCCGTTCATACCGAACAAATCGAGGATTTTCATTTTTACATCTGGTGTACGACGAAAGATGAGAAAGTGCTCGGCACCAATCATATGAGGCGCTATCTTTTCGCCTGGCATGAATCCTCTTTTTTCGGATCAATGCTTGAGGACGTGAGCTATATCGGCGTCCCTTCTGTCCTCCTCTCGCCGTGGATGATGGTCGAGCTGATTGGAAAAGACACGACGAACTCGCTTGCTGATATCGAGTACAGCGGAGATGCCGTATCGCTGATCGATGCAGCGGAAGCGATATACGACTGTATCGTCTCTGGCGATTTTATGCCGGATTATGAGCGCTGGAAAGGCGGTTCTTTCGGATGGCGCGATACTGCCGGTGAGTTTGAAGGGTTTACGGCTGACTGGCTGTCGGCTGCTGTGAATGATCTGATTGAGCAGAACCCGGACCTCGGCGTAGCGTGGGGCGATATAGTGAATGCTTACGGAGCTGCCGAGACCTTTGAAGGGCATTTTCTCGATGAACGCGACTGGCTTGAGAAAATCGGTTACCTTGTCGATGATGCGCCGTTTACGATTGGCCTGCGTCTGAATGAGCCTGATTATGACGGGGATGACTGGAAGCTTGAGCTGTTCCTGCGTGACCGGAAAAACCCTGATTCGTTTCATCTTTTCCAGGGGCTGAAGGATCTTCCTGCTCCGTGGCGCAGCTATATGGACCGGATTGAAAGGGAGCAGCAGCGCTTCGAGGAGATTGTGCCGTGGCTGTCGTTTAAGAATGGAAACACGCATATATCAGAGGATGAGGCGTGGCTCTTCCTGACGAGTTCTAGTGAAACGTTCGTGAACACCGGAGTTGAGATTCTTCTGCCGTCGTGGTGGCAAGTTGTCCGCGATTCTAAAGTGATGCTTAAGGCGAAGATGTCTTCCTCCCCTCGCGGCCAGTCCTTTGTCGGCATGAGCTCGCTGATTGACTTTAACTGGCGGTTTTCGACCAACGGTGTGGAGCTGAGCGAGGATGAGTTCATGCAGATGGTGAACGAGAACCGCCGTCTTGTGAATTTTAAAGGACAGTGGATCAAGTTAGACCCCGCTTTTATCAAGCATGTGCAGTCGATTTTGAAAAAGGCGGAAAAAGAAGGCCTGCATTTTTCCGATATTCTGCAGCAGGAGCTTGCGGATACGCGTGATGATGAGGATGAGATTATGGATGCGCGCGCATTTGCGAATATTCATATTGAGCTGAATAAGCAGATGAAGTCCATGCTGCGGCAGCTGACGCAGACTACGGATATACCGAAGCATGATGTGCCTGCTTCCTTTATCGGCGAGCTGCGTCCGTATCAGCAGCAGGGCGTTGACTGGCTGCTGTTTCTCCGGAAGTTTAAGTTTGGCGGATGTTTGGCAGATGATATGGGTCTTGGAAAGACGATTCAGATGATCGCTTATTTTGCCTATGTGCTTGAGCACGAGAACATGAAGGCGCCGTTTTTGATTATTGCCCCTACCTCTGTTCTAGGCAACTGGCAGAAGGAAATCGAGAAGTTTGCGCCGGGTATGAAGGTGCAGCTCCATTATGGTCCTAACCGGGCTAAAGGTGAGAATTTTGCCGCATCGATAGCCGGTGCCGATATTGTGCTGACGTCGTACGGCCTGTCTCACGCGGATCACGAAGAGATTGCAGCTGTTCCATGGAGCACAATTTGCCTGGATGAGGCGCAGAACATTAAAAACGCCCATACGAAGCAGTCGCGGGCGATCCGCAAGCTGAAGGGCCATCACCATATCGCCCTGACAGGAACGCCGATGGAAAACCGCTTGACGGAACTGTGGTCGATTTTTGATTTCATAAATACTGGGTTCCTGGGCAGTCTGCACAGCTTTCATAAAAAGTTTGTGCTGCCAATCGAGAAAGACCGCGACCCGAAAATCATCGGCAACCTGCAGCAGCTGATTAAGCCGTTCCTGCTCCGACGCACGAAGCGCGATGAGCAGGTGGCGCTGAACCTGCCTGAAAAGCAGGAGCAAAAGGAGTACATCCCGCTTACTGTTGAGCAGGCATCGCTCTATGAGCAGCTTGTGAAGGATACATTTGCTCAAGTTTCCCAGCTTGCAGGGATGCAGCGGAAGGCGCTGATCCTGAAGATGCTCGGGAAGCTGAAGCAAATCTGCAACCACCCTGCTCTGTATTTGAAGGAAGAGCGTGCTGCGTCTGTGACGACGCGCTCTCATAAAATTGAGAAGCTGCTGGAACTCGTTGGTGCAATCCGCGAGCAGGATGAGAGTCTGCTGATTTTCACCCAGTATATCGGGATGGGGGAAATGATTCAGTCGCTGCTTGAACGCGAATTCGGCGAAAAAGTGCTGTTCTTGAACGGCAGTGTGCCAAAGGCTGCGCGCGATAAAATGGTCGAGCAGTTCCAGAACCGGGAGTATACGATTCTGATTCTGTCCCTGAAGGCCGGCGGTACCGGGCTGAATCTGACGGCTGCCAATCACGTCGTCCACTACGACCGCTGGTGGAATCCCGCTGTCGAGAACCAGGCAACCGACCGTGCGTACCGGATCGGCCAGAGCCGCTTCGTGCACGTACACAAGCTGATCACAACCGGCACCATCGAAGAGAAAATTGACGTCATGCTGGACAAAAAACAGTCCCTGAATGACGAAATCATCCAGAGCGAAAGCTGGATCACCGAGCTCTCAACAGACGAACTCGAAGAGCTCTTCACTCTATCCATGAGCTAGGAGGCGCGCGACATGGCCAAGAAGAAAGAACAGGAAAAGCCGAAAGAAAAAGACACCATGAGTCCCGAGTGGCGAAAGCTGTATGAGCTGATTGGGAAGAAGGTTGGGAAATAGATTTGTGTGGCCAGTTCCTATTGAGGAGCTGGTTTTTTTGTTTGCAGTTGGATCCGGAAGCCGGTTTCTTGCCGGAATTGGCGTTTTACTTGAAGGAATGGCTCTTTTACTAGAAAAAAGCATTTCTTTACTTGCCTATTTTGCAGAGTTACTTGATTTTTTCCAGTGGACTCCTAGTTAGGTGTAGGAGCTGGGGTATGTAGATTGGACGAAGAATCCTTTTCTTGCTGTGATCGGCTGTTTACTTGCAGAAATACCTCTTTTACTAGAAAAGAGCTCTTCGTTACTTGCCTAGTTGGCAGGATTACTTAATTTTTTCCAGCCGCCTCCTAGTTCGGCGTAGAAGCTGGGGTATGTAGATATTATGAGGACTCCTTTACTTGCAGGGATCGGCAGTTTACTTGCAAGAATACATCTTTCACTAGAAAAGAGCTCTTCGTTACTTGCCTGGTTAACAATGGATTCTGTACAAGAAATCAAAAACGACCAGCCAGATTCAATCCGGCCGGCCAAAGTGTGTGGGTAAACGGGGCATTCATTGATTCTCTGTCTGTGAGGAAGTGTGCAGCCTGTTTTTACTGCGGCTGGGTTCGCTGCAGGGGCTGCGGTTTTTCGGTTACGGCCAGTTCTCGGGTTTGTCCGCCCATAAAGCGGACGGAATCGGCTACGACTTCGGTGACGTAGACGCGCTTGCCTTCTGTGTTTTCGTAGTTGCGGGTTTGAATGCGGCCGGAGACGCCGACGATGGAGCCTTTGCGGCAGTAGTTTGCCGTGTTTTCTGCGGTTTTTCTCCAGAGGGTGCAGTTGACGAAGTCTGCTTCCATAACACCTGATGCGTTCTTAAAGGTGCGGTTAACTGCAAGTGTGATGTTGGCGACGGGGGCACCGTCTGCTGTGTAGCGCATTTCCGGATCTTTCGTTAAGCGTCCGACGAGCACAACTGAGTTGATCACGAGATTCCTCCTTTCCTTAGCTTGCATGACCATTGTAACGGGTTTTGGAGCCAAGGAAAAATCGTGAAAATCGAATTATGCCGGGTGATAATGAAGTTTTTACTTTAGGAAAATATCGTTTTGAATTGGATTAAAGCATGATTCATTTCGCATATAGCTATTTTTTATGAAGCTGAAAGAGATAGGATTGCTGATCACTGCCTGAAAACGTGATGCTTTGGAGAATAGTTTGAAAGGCCTTTGATGTAATGAGCTGTTCTTCGATGGCTGTTTGTTCATAGCGGTTTGTTTCATTCGTCCACATGTACGAGTGGATGGATAGGTGATTTTGTAGCAAATCAAGCTGAACACGGATGAATTGCTGCTTTTCCCGTATTTCGTAGAGGATCTCAACGGAGGATTCCCGGTTGACTTGGAAATGGTGGTGTTTTACTTTTCCGCAGGTGATCTCTCCCACTCTGAGTGTCATTGGTACATCATTGAGCCTTTCACGCACAATTCCACCTGATGCCTGAAGGTCTTTTACTGATATCGTTTTAAGCTTGAAGGTTTCCACTGATCATCCTCTTTTCTTAAATGTTTACTTTTCCAAAATAACAAATAGAGAAGAGTTTGAAAAACACCAATAATGGGTATATTTGCTTATTTGTTGTCAAAATGTGTAATAAATCTCATTAATACTCTGTTATCCGCTTTTAGAATGGATTTTCCTCCCTTTTTTCTGTATGTGGTACAGAATTAGCTCCTAAGCGATAGGAGCAAAGTGCTTGATACACGGAAATAAAGGTGCTTGGGCAGGCCTCAGGCATTCGCAGAACGTCATTAATTCAGGAGATACAGAAGATAATTGAATAATTCGGCTCATCCCTTCCTTTGGTACCCCGCTCCTTTCGTATGGTATAATGTAACAATAATCATATAAGAACGATAAACTGGACCAAGGAGGGTGTTTATGAAAACGTTTAGACTCGTGGGACTGACAATTGAAGTTGAGGGAGAAAACGGCGTAAGCTTTGACGAAATCTCCCTATCGGACGGACTGATCATCAACAAAGAAGACGGCGAAAATCACTGGATGATTGAAGCGCTGCTGCCAAAAGACCAGAATGAATACTTTGAATCGCTGTCAAAGCAGCAGGACGAACTCCGCCTCTATGTCACCATATCCAAGATAACGAACAAGCCTGCTGAAATCATGGCGAACATCAAATCCATTATGGTCCTTGAAGAGCATATATCTGTTTTATTTGAAGGCCGCATGCTAGCCCGGAAATCCAAAAGCGAGCCCGAAAAAGTCCTTGGCGACCTGCTCACCAAAGGCCTTCACGGCGAAGACCTCGTCCACGCCTTCAGACAAAAACTCAACGAACAGCGAGAAATCCACACTAAAAAGTCCCCTCAAACGTGAAGGGACTTTTTGTTTTGCTTATTTCATGTCTTTTTTCATATCTTCTTCCATGTGCTTCTCGTCTTTTTGCATCTCATCTTCCATCTTGCCTTCATCTTCCTGCATATCCTCTTCCATATCCTGCTCCATATCGTCTTCCGTTTCTTCCTCAGCAGGAGGCGTCTCGTCGTTAGGCACTTCCTCCTCCATGTTGTTATCCTCCGGAGGCGCCGGATCCTGATCATCCTGACATCCCGCTGCAAGCATCATCGCAAGCAGAGATCCTGCTGCTATTAGGTACCATTTCTTTTTCATGTTGGGTTGCTCCTTTCGTGGTGGTTGTTCGGGGTTAGGGTGTGTTAGTTGGGGGGATTTTATGTGGGCAGTGACACGCTTGGATTGGCGTTTGGATTGTTAGATGCCGGTTTCGGATTGTTAGACACGGATTTGCGCTTGTTAGAGCGGCGATTCGGATTGGTAGACGCACGGTTTGGATTGTTAGCTCGTTTGAAGACCTTGAGATGACCTCTTTTTTAGCTTGGTGCACAAATCGTGGTCACAAGGTTTCTAGGAAAAGAGGCATCCTCGCCCTTTTTACAGCGGCTGATCCCTGTTTTTATTGAGATTTGGACAGGAATTGGCGCTGGACTGTTAGATGCCGGTTTCGGATCGTTAGACCGGGGATTGCGCTTGTTAGAGCGGCGATTCGGATTGTTAGATTAACGGTTTGGATTGTTAGCTCGTTTGAAGACCTTGAGATGACCTCTTTTTTAGCTTAGTGCACAAATCGTGGTCACAAGGTTTCTAGAAATAGGGGCATTCCGGCCTTTTTTCTGTGCATGGCTGCTGTTTTTATGGAAATTTGGACCCGATTTGGCTTTGGACTGTTAGATGCCTGTTTTGGATTGTTAGACATGAATTTGCGCTTGTTAGAGCGGTGATTCCGATTGTTAGACGCACAGTTTGGATTGTTAGCTCGTTTGAAGACCTTGAGATGACCTCTTTTTTAGCTTAGTGCACAAATCGCGGTCACAAGGTTTCTAGAAAAAGGGGCATTTCGGACTTTTTTATGTGGATGGCTGCTGTTTTTATGGAGAATTAGCACTGGACTGCCGAATATCTTTTCCAGCTCAAATTTTTTTCGATCTTGGTTCACTGTAAAATCACTTTTTCACCACTTAAAATGCTGTTATGCCCCCAAATAGTGTGCTGATCCACTGGAGATTCTGCGGTATTCCCCGCTAATAATCTTATTTCCTATCATAAGAGGATACAGGGCCTGCACAACGAATTGATGTAGTGTTAGGAGTGAAACCATGATTAAAAAAGAAAAGACATTTTCCATGAGAATACTAAAGCTGCAGGCCCTGTTAAGAAGGCTGCCTGTAAACCATTTCAGCAGAAAGAGGATTGAGGAAGAATTAGCAAAGTGCCTGGCTGGTCATTACGGGGAGAAATCCATTGAATACCATCTTTCTGAGGTAAACGCGAAAGACTATTTTCTATTCCACGATTTAAGGATGAGTCTAGACCAGGTTCACTTTTTTCAAATTGATATCCTCATTATGACTAAGGGATTCATCCTCATTCTGGAAGTGAAGAATATGAAAGGAATCCTTCTGTTTGATCAGCATTACCATCAGCTGATCAGAACTTACAATGGCAAGGAAGAGATCTTCGCTGATCCCATTCTACAAGTGAAAAGACAGCAAAACTCCTTGAAACAGCTTCTTCAAAAAGGAAATTTCTCCACTATCCCCATCTATTCGCTCGTTGTCATCGGCAGCAAAGCCTCCGGTTATAAGTCCATTCCTGCATTTTCAGAGACCGTTAAGAAGAACGTGATACATGCAAATCTCCTTAAGGAGAAGATGGATGTGCTTACTCTCCGCAATCCTAATGAGATCCTCACAAAGAAAGAGATGAATAAAGTAACAAGGTTTTTGCTGAAGGAAGATACCCCTCTTAATCCGGATGTCATGTCCCAGTTCCAGATCCCTCCTTCTGATATTAGAACAGGCGTCCACTGCCAGAGCTGTTTTCATCTGCCAATGAAGAGGCAGCGGGGAACGTGGAAATGCGGCGAGTGCGGCGTGAGCGACAAGAATGCACATGTAAAGTCGCTGGAGGATTACTCACTCCTTCTCTCCGGTACAATAACAAATAAGGAATGCAGAGCGTTCTTAAAAATTGATTCCCCATCTATCGCTTCTAAACTGCTGGGACAGCTAAACCTCGAACACAACAGTGCCGTGAAATACCGAAAGTACCAGTTAACGCCATAAAAAAACGACCCCACCCAGGATCGTCCTTCAAACCACTATTCTTTTTTCTCACCCAATGCAAACATTAATTCAGTTTCACAAACAACCTCACCGTTCACGGTTGCGACGCCTTTTCCTTTGCCGAGGGAGCCGCGGAGGCGGATGATTTCGACTTCGAGGCGGAGCTGGTCACCAGGGGTGACTTGTTTTTTGAAGCGGCAGTTGTCGATGCCTGCGAAGAAAGCGAGGCGGCCGCGGTTTTCTTCTTTGATGAGCATGGCGACTGCGCCGACCTGGGCCAGTGCTTCTACAATCAGGACGCCAGGCATGACAGGGTATTCCGGGAAGTGTCCGTTGAAGAATTCTTCGTTAGCAGTTACGTTTTTGAGTCCGATTGCGCGCTTGCCCTCTTCGACTTCGATGACTTTGTCCACAAGCAGGAATGGGTAGCGATGCGGGATGATTTCTTTGATTTGATTGATGTCGAGCATTTTTAGGACCTCCTCCTAGTACAACCTAATAGTTCTATTATACACAAAAAGGAGGGGTTCGCCCTCCTTATTTTTCGGATTCTTTTTCGACCAGGTCGATAACGTGCTGCCACGTCTGTTTGTCGAAGATATCTGTTGGTTTTCCGTCGCCGAGTACACCGTATCCAATCATCGCGCCGCTGGTGACGGCAATGGCCATGAAAAGTAGCAAAAGAATGATTCGCAGCCAGATCGGAATCAGCCTGATTCTGATTTTCGGACTTTTTTGGCTCGTTTCTTCGCTTTTCTTTTTCTGTTTCACATGTTCACGAGACTGTTCGTTTGCACTCACTGTAAAAACCCCTTATCTGACGCTATTGATTAACCCGAGCATTTGATCGCCCATGGTGATTGATTTTGAGTTCAGTTGATAAGACCGCTGCGCAATCATGAGGTCGGTCATTTCTTTTGACAGATCGACGTTGGACATTTCAAGGGCACCCTGTTTGATGCCGACTTGTTCCGGCTCTAAAAAGGCAACCGTTCCATTTGGAGCGATCTCTTTTAAAGCGTACCGATTTCCGCCCTGTTTTTCAAGCATTGTTTGCTGGGTAATTCCTACAATTCCAAGCTGGACCGTTTCACCGGATGGATTTGCCGTCAATCTTCCGCCTGCTGATAAGGTGCTGTTTTTAAAAGAAGCATCCAGAAAAATCGGATTCTGATTCTCATCTAAAACAGCGTGCCCCTCAGACGTGACAAGCTGAAGACGTCCGTCCTGAGCAGGATTCAAATACATTGCGCCATCCCGTGTATATTGAATTTCCCCGCCTGCTTCCACCTGCAGAAATTGTCCAGGCTTAGTCAGCGCAAAATCAAGCTCGCGGTCCGTAGTCTTGATGCTACCCTGCGAAAAGGCAGTCTGAGCCGTCAGCACCGCACCGGATCCGGAGCGCACGCCAAGCGGAGTCGACCTGCCGGCGAGGCTGTCATCCGGGCCGCCGTTGTTCATTTGCTGATGCAGCAGGTCAGAAAAACCGGTCTGCGTGCGTTTATAGCCTTGAGTGTCGATGTTGGCCATGTTGTTTCCAATCAGGTCAAGCTGCTGCTGCAGCTGGCCGAGTGTGTTCGATGCGGTAATCATAGATCGCAGCATACTTTTCCTCCTATCTGACTCTGCCGATTTCGTTGACGGCTTTGTCCATGCTTCTGTCGTAGGCCTGCAGCACTTTCTGGTTCGCTTCAAAGGCGCGGTAGGCCGTCATCATTTCCGTATAGGATCTTGATACATCCACGTTGGATCCTTCAAGGAAGCCCTGTTTCAGCTGGTAGGCAACGTCCGGGTTGCCGGCAGCCGCACCAAGCTCAGTTCCATCCTCTGTCCGGTATAAACCGTTCCCTTCTTTCACAAGACCTGCTGTATTGTTTGAAAAAAAGATCCCGATCTGTGCCCCGGCCGCACCATTTACTCTGACAGTACCGTCCGGCAAAATTTCAAACTCGTCAGATGCAAGGGCAATCGGCTGTCCGTCCGTACCGAGCACCGGGTTGTCTGCAAGGGAAAGCTGCCCGTTCTCGTTTCTTGTAAACTGCCCGTTACGCGTGTAGCGGACCTCGCCGTCCGAAAGCTGCACGCCGAACATCAGCGTACCGTTTTCAGGCACAGCCGTTTCAAGCAAAGCTATATCTGTATTCAACCCAGTTTCGCGAAGGTCTCCCTGAGCGAACTGAGGGATCATTTCCTGAAGATAGACACCTGTGTTAATTGAGCCAACCTCCTGAGGCAGTTTGTTGTCCTGCACTCTTTTCAGAAGCATTTCAGGAAACGCTTTGAGCGCAGCCTGATCGGTTTTATAGCCCGGGGTATTGGCGTTTGCAATATTATTGGAGAGCATTTCCGTTCTCCGCTGCTGGGCGAGCATTCCCGCCGAAGCAGTATAAAAGCCTCTTAGCATCGTTCCACCTCTTAAGAGTATTTAGGCAATTTTCTCTATTTTTCATTATAGCGGAGTTCACGGCTCCGCACAGTATAAATTTGTAAATCTCATAAAGTTAAGCTGCTACACTCTTAAAATCGGCTGGGAGGGCGAAAGGTTTAGGGGAAGAAGAAAAAAACACCAGCCAGCATGACTGATGTTTCTCATAGATTATACAATTTTGCGTCTAGTCAGACGGTCGACGTTATCAAGCATGATGCCTGTTCCGATTGCTACACAGTCCATTGGGTTTTCTGCTATTAAGACAGGAACCTTTAATTCTTCTGCCATTAACTGATCAAGGCCGTTCAGGAGGGCTCCGCCGCCTGTTAAGATAATACCGCGGTCAATGATGTCCGCAGAAAGCTCCGGCGGAGTGCGCTCAAGGACGCTTTTCGCAGTTTGAACGATGAGGGCTACTGATTCGCGCAGTGCGCCTTCAACCTCTTCAGAGTTGACTGTAATGGTTCTAGGCAGACCTGACACCATGTCACGTCCGCGAATGGCGATTTCTTCGTTGCGTGCGCCTGGGAATACTGTCGCGACTTGCGTTTTGATATCCTCAGCCGTACGTTCACCAATCAAGAGCTTGTACTCTTTTTTGATGTAGTTCAAGATTTCCATGTCGAACTTGTCCCCAGCCATCTTAATAGAAGAGGCGGTGACAATATCGCCCATTGAAAGCACTGCGACATCCGTCGTTCCACCGCCAATATCTACAACCATATTTCCGCTAGGCTGAAAAATATCCATACCGGCGCCGATTGCGGCAACCTTTGGCTCTTCTTCAAGAAATACGTCTTTTCCGCCGCTTTTTTCAGCAGCTTCCTTGATGGCTTTCTGTTCAACAGAGGTAATGTTCGTCGGACAGCAAATAAGCATCCGGGGTTTCGTAAATAAACCCTTTACATTTAATTTGTTGATGAAATGCTTGAGCATCGCTTCTGTTACTTCAAAATCCGCGATGACTCCGTCTTTCAGTGGACGGATCGCAACAATATTCCCAGGAGTACGTCCAACCATTCTTCTGGCTTCCTCGCCAACAGCAAGAACCTTGCCAGTATTCTTATCCAGTGCAACTACAGACGGCTCGTTCAGAACGATGCCTTTTCCTTTTACATGAATTAGTACATTTGCAGTACCAAGGTCAATTCCAATATCCCTTGCAAACATTCTTTCCATATCCTCCTTGCAATCTGATCCCAGCATTTCCTACTTTGTGCCCTAATTTCATATTGTATCACAATTTACTAAAAAAAGGTTGAAATTGTAAAAGGTTTTGTAGGGATTTGTCGAAATTGCAAGAAAGACAGGCAGAATTCTTATTTCACAGGCTCTTCTTGTAAAATATCCTCTTTCCGGTACTTCAGCTTCGTCGCTTCCCCGCCCCTTAAATGACGGATGGATTTATGATAATCAAGAATTTCTTTTACCTCATTCGCAAGCTCTGGATTGATTTCAGGCAGCCTTTCCGTTAAATCCTTATGGACAGTACTTTTAGAAACGCCAAATTCCTTCGCAATCACGCGAACAGTTTTCTTCGTCTCCACGATATACTTTCCAATCTTGATAGTACGTTCTTTGATGTAATCGTGCACACCACTCGACCTCCCTAAAATGGATGTGAGAAGTGTGAAATGAGACTCGCACCAAGACGCAGCTGCGCCTATGTATAAAACTTACGATCCCTCACCTCAGACACTCTCTTTGTTAGGTTTGTAACATTTTATTAGCTTGGTTGAAGATATATGCTAAAAAGTCAAGAGGGACAAGGGATTTGTGCGATTTTTTTTATGAATTGCATTTTGTAGCACTTTGAAATTGCATTTTGGAGCTCTGGCGGAGGGGGTATTCCCTGAAAGATTTGTCGAATCTGTACAACCCTTTTCAAAAACAAACAAAAAAATAGTCTATCCCTAAGCGGATAGACAATCTATAGAGTGATGCTTATTATGCGTTTTTAGTGCTGATTGAAGCTTCGGACTGGTCGTCAGAGTTGCCTTTTTCTTTGCCCTCTTTACCAGCGTCTTCTTTTTCTTTGCCTTCTTCAGAACCTTTTTCATCTTCGGTTCCTTTTTCAGCATCTTCAGTGCCCTTTTCTTCTTCAGCACCTTTTTCTTCTTCAGCGCCTTTTTCTTCCTCAGCGCCTTTTTCTGCGTCTTCAGTACCTTCTTCTTCTTTAGCAGGTGCTTCTTTTTCAGCGTTGATTTCGTTCAATGCTGAAACTGGCTTATCCATGTAGTCAACTGGATTTACTGCTGTACCGTCTTTGCGGATTTCAAAGTGAACGTGTACGCCATCTTCTTCGTGGATCAGGCTTTTTCCAGCTTGTCCGAGGATTTCGTTTTGCTCAACTTCGTCACCGACTGCGACAGTCATGCTTGATAATGATTGGTAAACTGTAGTTACGCCGTCTTTGTGCTCGATTTCAATGACATTTCCGAGTAATGGATCTTTTTCAGCTTTAGTAACTGTACCGCTTAGAGCTGCTGCGACTTCGAATTCCTTGCCGTCTTCTCTTGCCAGGTCAATTCCTTTGCTAGGCTCGTACGTATTATTATAGGAAACGAGTGCTGCTTCTTGCTCTTCTGCTGTTGCATCTGCTTCATAGAAACTGCGGATGACAGATACTGAATCTGCATCGGCTGCCGGCATTGCGAAGTTTTCTACTGCTGAGTTTACTTCACGTGTCGGCTCATCCTGATACGATGTTCCATAATCACTTGGATCGTTTGCTGAGTTACCATTGCCGATTGACTGATACCATAACACGGCTGTCAAAATCAATGCTGCACTTACTAAGTAGATTGCTGGGAATACCCAACGCTTTCTGAAAATTTGTTGCATTTTTGAGTTTTGAGAAGTACGTTTAGTTTCTTCCTCTCTCATTCTATCATCACCTCAGCAATCATTCTGAACAGAATTCTGAAAATATATACATCTGGTCCAAAAAAATTCAAAAAGTTATTTTTTGCTGAAGGTTATAAAATTATGTATGGATTCTAAAATTTTTTCCGCACACGTGGTATACTATGTTCCATCAGCACGCTAAAGGAGCACGTTAATGAAGAAGCCGATTTTCAAATGGGCGCTCACAATCGCCCCCATTCTCTATATGATCCTCATTTGGATACTCTCTAGCCTGCCTGCGGATGCCATCATTAAGACGCCGTTTTCGTTTGACCGCTTAATGAAGGAATCGCTTCACTTAATTGAATTCGGCATTCTCTACTGGCTCATCGCGCTGGCGTTTGCAGCAAATGGACGCTGGACCGCAAAGGCGAGTGTCCTTGCTGCAGTGATCTCCATTCTTTACGGGGCTACAGATGAAATTCACCAGTACTTCGTTCCGTACCGGTCCGCTACAGTGATCGATCTGGTGAAGGATACCATCGGTGTACTTGTGTCTTTCTACATAATGAAGGTGACGTATTTTGCAGAGCGCCCTTCGTTTATCACCTCTCTTTTTAAAAAGTTAAATGATTCGGAGTGATCATCTATGAGTTTTCCTATTCGAAAAGCTGTCCGCAGCGACTTGCCAGCCATCGTTGAGATCTACAACTCGACAATCGAAAGCAGAGCGGTGACAGCAGACCTGACTCCGGTTACGGTTGCCGACCGTGAAGCCTGGTTCAACAACCATACGGATATGCGCCCGATATGGGTGATGACAGATGAAGACAAAGTGGTAGCCTGGCTCAGCTTTGAATCCTTCCACGGACGTGCCGCCTACCAATATACCGCTGAAGTCAGCATCTATATTGATCAAAACGTGCGCGGAAAAGGCATCGGCACAACGTTTTTGCAGGCTGCACTCGATGCATGCCCTGAGCTCGGCATCAAAACCCTGCTAGGACTTGTATTCGGGCACAACGAAGCGAGCCTGCGCCTGTTCAAGCGCTTCGGCTTTGAACAGTGGGCGAACATGCCCGGCGTCGCGGAACTCGATGGAGTGGAGCGCGATTTAGTGATAGTAGGAAAACGAGTGGTTCAATAGGAAAACGCGCCTGTGGAGGGCGCGTTTTTTTGTATGGAGTTTGCCTTGGATTGTTAGAAGCCGGATTCGGATCGTTAGCGCACCATTTCCGCTTGTTAGAGCGGCAGTTTGGATTGTTACACGCCGCTTTTGGATTGTTAGGCCGCTGCACGGCGTTTAGATGACCTCTTTTTAACGTGGAGCACTGAACCTGAAGACAAGGTTTCTAGAAAAAGAGGCATTCTGCTCTTTTTTCTTTTAGTTTGGAGTGAATGGCAGACTGGATTGGCCATTTTCCCCGTTGGACTGTTAGATGCCGGATTCGGATTGTTAGAGCATCATTTCCGCTTGTTAGAGCAGCAGTTTGGATTGTTACACGCCGCTTTTGGATTGTTAGGCCGCTGCACGGCGTTTAGATGACCTCTTTTTAACGTGAAGCACTGAACCTCAACACAAGGTTTCTAGAAAAAGGGGCATTCTGCTCTTTTTTGGTTAAAAATGAATGCTGAAAAACCCGCAGGACCCCTCCCGCGGGCAGAAACTTAGTTTTTAGCTGTGTACTGGGCAATAAACGGTTCGGCGCTGCCGACTTTGGCTCCCTGGTAGTAGTAGCTGACGATGTCTTTGTATTTTTTGCCGTCCTGGGCCATGAAGTTGGCGCCGTATTGGCTCATGCCGACGCCGTGGCCAAAACCTTTTGTGGTGATGACCACCTGGTCGCCTTTGAGCTGCCAGGCGAAGTCGCTTGAGCGGAGGCCGAGCTTTTCACGGATTTCGCGGCCGCTTAGCTTTTTGCCGTTGAAGTCGACTTGGGCGACCCGTTTGCCGGACGTGCGCTCAATCACTTTGCCGACTTCTCCTCCCGAACCGAGCTTCACTCCGAGCTTTTTCTCGAAGTCACGTACGCTGATGACCGTTTGATCATGATATTTAGGAGATTTTTCATCCCACGGACTTTCCACGCTTTTTAAGTAAGGCAGTGCTGCTGTCCAGTATTCATCCGAGTTTTCGGTGTAGCCGTTGCTTGTCGAGAAAAAGGAAGCATCAATCGGTTTATTGTCATAGGTCAGAATTTGCCCCTGAGTGGATGCTACCGCATTGTAGATCTTTGTCATTTTCCAGTTATAATCCTTGCCCCACTGTTTTTTCAGCTGGTCGTTGTTTTTGTAAACCTGATGGGAGGTTGTGTCACTGACGACCGCTCCTTCAGGAACTTTCGGAAGCTTATCAAACATCATCTGCTTCACCACATACGTCCTCGCTGCAAGCGCCTGCGCCTTCAGCGCTTCTTCTTCAAAATCAGCCGGCATTTCTGAGGCGACTACGCCGATGACATATTCTTCGAGCGGGATGTTTTCAATTTTCTCCGAGCTGCTTCGGTACACTGGTACATCGATCATGGATTTTCCGAGCATAAGCTGTTCACCCTTTTTGGTTTGAAGGTCTTCTGATAGTTCTCCGCTTGATGGATCGTTCATAAAGGGGGCTACGAGGAGTGTTGGGATCATTAATATGATGAGAAATAATCCGGCGAGTACTAAAACGATTGGTTTCAAAGATTTCATCTGGGCCTCCATATCCGATATGTCGTTTACCGTCTCTGTTCAATTCTATGGAGGTGGACAACCGTTTATGACTCCAAACATTGGAAAGTTCACGCACTTCTATTATTCATTTCGGCACGCTGCGGCGATTTCCTTCGACAATCCCGGCGCTCTTTTTCATGATGAAAAGTATGAGTATGGCAGCAGCAGTTCCGGTGAGATCATAAAGCATATCGACGATTCTTCCGCTGCGGTTTGTGTACAGCTGAAGAAATTCGGATGAAACCGCAAGAAAGAGAGCCCAAAGGAGAGCCGTGCGCATACGATACAGAAACGTCATGATCAGTGTGAAAAAAAAGAAGTACAGCGCGTGTCCCGTTTTGGAAACTACATAAAACGTGCTTTGCCAGTCGATATCCGCGGTCATCAGCAAATCTGAGAAATCAGGATCGCTCCTGAAGATAAATCCGATATAGTCCCCAGTCAGCAGAGACTGCAGGTCGCTCGTAAATGAAAACAATGAAAATGCGGTGATCAGGCAGCATGCAATGATAACTTTCATCTCTTTCCCTCCTCCGCATTTATCGTGGTCATTTACTGTGTTTTTTATAAGTATCTATGTATAAATCATAAGGAAAACACCCAAACTAATAAAGTCTTTCTTTTTAAGAAAAACAAAAAGAAACCGGAGTAGATCTACCCCGGCTTCCTGAAAAAACACGTATATTTATGCGTTCATGTCACTGACAGCTTTTTCTGATTTCACAGTGCTTTCTTCTGTGATGCGTTCGATGTCTGCACCGATAGAAGCAAGTTTTCCGTGGAAGTCTACATAGCCGCGGTCAACGTGCTTAAGCTCCGTTACACGCGTGTAGCCTTCAGATACTAAGCCTGCAAGAACAAGTGCTGCACCAGCGCGCAGGTCTGTTGCTGCCACTTCAGCGCCTTGCATGTTGGCTGGACCATTGATGATGACAGAACGGCCCTCAATTTTAATTTCTCCATTCATGCGGCGGAATTCTTCCACGTGCATGAAGCGGTTTTCAAAAACCGTCTCCGTAATCATAGAAGTGCCTTCAGCTTTCAGCAGCAATGCCATCATTTGAGATTGCATGTCTGTCGGGAAGCCTGGATGCGGCATCGTCTTGATGTCGATGGCTTTTAGTTTTTCAGGGCCAATGACACGAAGTCCGTCTTCCTCTTCCGTGATTTGGATGCCCATTTCTTCCATTTTTGCAATTAAAGATGCTAAATGTTCTGGCACAGCGCCGCGAACAAGCACATTTCCGCCTGTGATTGCTGCTGCTACCATGAATGTACCAGCTTCAATGCGGTCAGGAATGATGTGATGCTTAACGCCTGTCAGTTTTTCCACACCTTCAATGCGGATTGTTCCAGTTCCGGCTCCGCGCACTTTGCCGCCCATCGCGTTGATGTAGTTGGCAAGGTCGACGATTTCCGGTTCTTTTGCTACGTTCTCAAGGACGGTTGTTCCTTCCGCAAGAGCCGCAGCCATGATGATGTTTTCAGTTGCTCCAACACTTGGGAAATCAAGGTAGATTTTGGCGCCGCGAAGTCTTCCTTTGACTTCAGCGTCGATGAATCCGTTACCTACTTTAATTGATGCTCCCATTGCTTCAAAGCCTTTTAAATGCTGGTCAATTGGACGTGATCCGATCGCACATCCGCCTGGCAGAGCCACGCGTGCACGGCCGTTTCTTGCTAGTAATGGCCCCATGACCAATACAGAAGCGCGCATTTTGCGCACATATTCAAAAGGAGCTTCCATATTTAGCTCGTTTGATGCATCTACAAACACTTGGTTATTTTCAAAGTGAACTTCTGCACCAAGATGGCGCAGCACTTCATTGATTGTATACACATCGGAGAGCGTAGGCACATCACAGATTATGCTTTTTTGTTCACTGGCTAATAAAGATGCAGCGATTACTGGTAAAACGGCATTTTTAGCACCTTCTACTTTTACAGTACCGTTTAACTTACGACCGCCGCGGACGATGATTTTTTCCAAGGTCTTCCCCTCCGCGTCCCAATTTCTATATATTAATATTCAGACGTTATGATTGGGGTTCCTACTGTAACGCTAGTATTACCGCCCAATCCTGCGCTTCTGAGCGCAATTTGAATGTTCATGCTGCCTGAGTCTGCCGGAATCACATGATTCCAATCCGTCGTGAGTGCGGACACGGATATGAACGACTTCTCTTTAAGCTGTTCCACCGGCACCGCGTTAAATTGTTTAAGCAAAGCATCCACTTTAAGTTGCAAAACACTACTCATCTTATCATCAAGCTGTCCATTGACACAAGTGAAAATTGTAGGATTTTCATGGAAAATGTCGAAGCTTCTGGCCTGCGCATGCCCATAGATCTCCGCCCACTTTTTTCCGGAACCCTCTCCGCTCAGCTCATACAAGATATACGATTGCTGAAATCCATTTGTGTCGGTTGCTTGAATCTGGAGCTTTTCGGTAAATCCCGAATCCTTGTCGAAAAAGGTCCCTGTCATTTTATGTAGTTTGCCATCAGCACGGTCCTCAGACCACTTAAACTGACGAAATTGATTTTGGAAAAGTTTCACTGTATCTTCAAAAGAACGAGTCTCGTCTGAAACCATCTTCTTAGAATACATTGACCATTCTTTTACATCAATTCCCTGTGCTTCCATGCCATCTACAATGGTTTCAAGCTCCGTTTCCTTCTTTGCTCCGAATGTCTGGTGTGCAGCAAATGCACCTGTAAAAAAAATAAAAAATAACATAATGGCAAGACTGACTTTTTTCATTATATCCCCACGTCCTCTCCCTAGTAACAGTGTTACCGTTTGAGACCGCGGCATACGTGGAAAAAGTCGTCATTGTTAGACAAGCTCGTGCTGTTCACTTCCTAATCTGTAGGACATATTCCCCTGTTGTCATAGATATAAACGTAAGATCTCAAGGAAAAGATGCATTCAGCGCGCTTGCCTGATCTATTGGCTAAGTGAATTTGCTGTGTCAGTGCTGAAATAAACCGGTAAAAAAGGCCCTAAAATAAAAAAGGCAGCTGGCGGGACCATATTAAATAATCAAGAAAAAAATTGCTGACAGCACCTGAGATGGCAATCGTGAGCAGGATCAGCAGCGCACGCGCTTGCATGACCTTTCCTTTTTTCATGGCTTTTTCAATATGAAGCGCCTGCAGCGCCCACCAGGTAACCGGAATAAACACGAGGTGAGACATAAGGCCAAGCAATGCCTGCTGATTAAAATCAAGCATAGGTTAAACAACTCCTATATGTAGCTATATTTCGAAAAGAAGGCTTTTGCTTATCTTCTTTTTTAAAGCAAAAAAAAGAAGAGGCTTTTACACCTCCTCTATTATATAAAATTCTGTGCGTGCAGTGATGTTTTTTTTGTGAAGATTCGTGGCAAATTTATGAAATGTTTGCGCCAATGGTTCGAACTGTGACCGTTCCTTTCCGCTGCAGTCACTTGCTTTCCGCGGGGAGGCAGTGGAGCCTCCTCAGCTTCGCCTGCGGGGTCTCCACATCCCTCTCCATCCCGCAGGAGTCAAGTGCCTTCCGCTGCAATCCACTATGTGTAAAAAATTTTTCCCCAAAAGTTTCTATGAAATATTAGCATTCAGAAAATCAAACGCCGCACCCGGGAAGATTCCGAGCAGGATGGTTGCAGCGACGCAGACGGCGGTGACGATGATCAGCGGCGCGCTCCATGTGAACGGCTCGTCGGTTTCTTTTTTTCGGGAGAAGACCTGTGTCAGGATTCCGAAGTAGTAAAAGTACGAGACGACGGTTGCGGCGATCATGATGCTTGCCAGAACGATTTGTGGCGTGCTGTTTGTGAATGCGTTCATGAAGATGGTGACTTTTCCGATGAAACCGGCTGTTCCGGGCAGCCCTGCGAGTGAGAGCAGGAAAACCGCGACGGCAATGCCTGCTGCCGGCGATCTGCGGTAAAGTCCGGCAAAGGCCGAGATGTCTTCTGATCCTGTTTTGCGGGAGACAGCCTGAACGATGGCAAAGATCCCGACGTTCATGATGACGTAGGCAAGCAGGTAGAACCAGATGGCATCAAAGTAAAAGTAGCCTCCAAACGCGACGAAGCCGACAAGGACGTACCCTGCATGGGCAATCGATGAGTAGGCGAGCATCCGCTTGATGTTTTTCTGCCTGAGGGCGACGGTGTTTCCGACGATCATGGTCACTGCGGCCAGGATGGCGATAAAGCCCTGCAGCGACTGGAGAATCGACTGCATGCCGCCTTCATCCGGAATGTTCCCGAAGACGGAAAGGCAGATTCTTAAAATGATGACGAAGCCTGCCGTTTTTGAGACGACGCTCAGGAATGCCGTAACAGGTGTCGGTGCGCCTTCATAAACATCAGGTGCCCACATGTGAAAAGGCACGGTTGCAATTTTAAAGGATAAACCGACAAAGACCAGCAGGAATGAGATCGACGATATGTAAACGTAGCCTGATTCCGTCAGCCCGTTCAGCTGGGGAATCATTTCAGACAGACTTGTCGTTCCTGTCAGTCCGTAAATATAGCTCATTCCAAACAGCGTAATCGCCGTTGAAATACCGCCGTTAATGACGTATTTCATGGCCGATTCGTTTGACTTTAAATCCCGCTTTCTGAGCCCGGCCAGTATATAGGAAGAAATGGACAAGAGTTCAAGTCCGGTGAACAGGGTAATTAAGTCTCTGCTCGATGCCATCATCATCGCGCCTAGAAGGGCGGCAAGCAGCAGATAATAAAATTCTCCCCGCTCTTTCATGCCTTCGCGCGGTTCATAGTCGATGGCGAGCAGAAAGATCAGCGCCCCGCCAAGGAGCAGAATAAATTTGAACGCCTTTGCGAAAGAGTCGAGGACAAAAGTGTCATAAAGAATAACGGCATCCTCTGCCCCAATCATGAGCGTCAGGCTGACAATCGCGCCGACAATTCCGGCAAGTCCAAGCCATCCTAGCCACCTGCGGCTGCTTCCCTCTTTCATGAAAAGGTCGGCAAGCGACAGGATAAGGGCGGTCCCGAGAATGATGAACTCAGGTATCATCGCGCCCCAGTTATAGCTGAGCAAGGTTTCCATATCCATGATTCATCACCCTCCTATCCCTTTCATGATCGTTTCAATCGTCAGCTGCAGCGGGACGGAAAGTCCATTTGGAAACACGCCGATCAGCACAATCAGCAGCAGCAGGATGGAAACCGGAATCGTTTCATGCCACTTCAAATCAGACATGATACCGGGGCTCTTTTCCGCTCCAAACGTGATCGTAAGCACCGCTCTCAGTAAGTAGGCTGCGGTAAGAATGATCCCGATTGCCCCAATCGCACCAAGCTCCGGATGCTGATCAAAGACACCCATAAACGCGGTCAGCTCGCTGATGAAGCCTGACATCCCCGGCAGTCCGAGCGATGCCATGGCCCCTGCAAGCAGAAAGCCCGCTGCAAGCGGCATCGATTTTGCAAGGCCTGAAAGCTTCCCGAGCTCTGTTGTCCCGGTCCGTTCCAATAGAACACCGACGAGGAAAAACAGCAGCGCTGAAATCAGTCCGTGCGAAACGACCTGAAAAATCGCCCCTTGAATGCCCGCTTCATTTAATGCGCCAAGGCCAATGAGCACAATGCCCATATGCGAAATACTAGAGTACGCAAGAACCATTCTGAGTTCATTCTGAATCAGGGCAAGGAATGCGCCGTACAGCAGGTTCACAAGTCCGAGCACAATGACAATCGTGCCAAGCTTTGAAAACTCAGCCGGAAACAGCCCAAGGCCAAACTTGATCAAACCGTACGCCCCGATTTTCAAAAGAATGCCTGAATGCAGCATGACGATCGGCGGCGGAGCCTGAACGTGCACCCTGAGCATCCATGTGTGCAGAGGGAAAATCGGGAGCTTTACGCCAAATGCAACGAGCAGGGCAATTAGAAGGCCTAGCCTGAAATCCTCTGACATCGGGCCAATCAGCTGAGCATCCGACATCGTCATGAGCTGTGTGAGCAGCGGAAAATTTGTTGTTCCTGTTTTTGAAAAAAGAAGGATGATCACAATCAGCAGGATAGCAGATCCAAACCCGTTATATAGAAGGAACTGATAGGCTGCCTTTTCCCGTGCAGCGAAGCCCCACTTGCCGACGAGGAAAAACATCGGGATCAGCGTGATTTCGAAAAAGATGAAAAAGAGCACGAGATTCTGCGCCAGGAACACGCCGAGCATACCTGTTTCAAGAAGCAGAAGCAGCATGAAGTAGCCCTTCCAGTCCTTCTTGATTGAAACCGATGCGGCTGCAGCCAAAGCGGCCAGTATAGCCGTTAAAAGCACCATGACAAGCGAGAATCCGTCCAGGGCAAGCTCGTAGTCGACCGTGAACACGCCTGGCTGCATCTCATGGTACTGGCCAAACGTGATCCAGCGGACCTTTTCAGAAAAGCGCTCCAGCTTTTCCCCTGCAAGATACTGCGCAAAAACAATGCCTGACAGCAGGACGGCAGGAAGAGTGGCGAGGAATCCAACCAGCTTCAGGGAGGATTCCTGATCGCGTTTCATAAATGAGAGTACGAGAATGCCAAGGACAGGCGAGAAAACAAGGGCTGTCAGCAAGATTGACGTCATTATAAGTTCCCTCCTGTCACAGCGTACAGCACAAGCAGCAGGGCAAGCCCGACAAATGCAACCGTTCCGTACATCTGAACCTGGCCATTCTGCATTTTTGAACCGAGTGCCCCTGCAGAGCGGACGATCCCGGCCACTCCTTTTACAGCACCTTCTACAAGGAACTTCTCCAGGTATTTGCAGAGCATGCTGACCGTGTTCGTCAGCCAGACCACAGTGACACTGTAAAGCTCATCGATAAAGTATTTGTTTTTCAGAACCGAGTGAATCATCGGCATGCGGGCTCTTGCTTTTTCCGGTGAAATGGAGCCTTTCTTGTACATCAGATACGCAAGCAGAATGCCGAGCAGCGAGACAGCTGTTGCCAGAATCATGATCCAGGCAGGACCTTCAATGTGTCCGTGGCCGAGCTGAGGCGCGCCTTCTGTCAGCCAGTCCCCGAGGAATGTTCCGAACCAAGGCGTATTGACGTAGCCTGAAAAAACAGCAAGTACTGCCAGCACACTCATCGGAATCAGCATGGAAGGCGGTGATTCATGAACAGAAGCAAGCTCGGTTTTCGGACGTCCCGTAAAGACGAGGAAGAAGAGCCTGAACATGTAAAAGGCAGTAAAGAAAGCAGCGATGACCGCAAGCCAGAACAGCGCAGGATTTCCGTGCTCCCAGGCGGCAATCAGAATCTCATCTTTACTGAAGAAGCCTGAAAAGAGCGGAACGCCGCTGATGGCAAGGGTTCCGATTAAAAACAGCGGACCGGTGAATTTGAGTTTTTTCCACAGACCGCCCATCTCGTCAATGTTCTGAGTGTGGACTGCGTGGATGACGCTTCCGGCTGCGAGGA
This sequence comes from Bacillus sp. FSL H8-0547, assembly GCA_038002745.1. Classification (NCBI taxonomy): domain Bacteria; kingdom Bacillati; phylum Bacillota; class Bacilli; order Caryophanales; family Bacillaceae; genus Bacillus; species Bacillus sp. FSL H8-0547. Next base: position 2,069,478 of record JBBODD010000001.1, on the reverse strand, counting down.
ACAGCAGCGCTTTGAAAAAGGCGTGCGTCATCAGGTGAAAGACGCCGGCGACATAGCCTGCAGAACCGAGGGCAAGCATCATGTAACCAAGCTGGCTCACAGTCGAGTAGGCCAGCACGCGTTTGATATCTTTTTGAACAAGCCCGATGCTTGAGGCAAAGATAGCGGTGAAGGCGCCAATCGTTGCAACAACGAGAAGCGCCGTTTCACTTGCGGCAAACAGCGGATACATAAGGGCAACAAGGTAAACCCCCGCTGCAACCATCGTCGCGGCGTGGATGAGGGCGGAGACCGGCGTCGGCCCCTCCATCGCATCAGGCAACCACGAATGGAGCGGGAACTGGCCGGATTTCCCGATGGCCCCGATGAAAATCAGGATGCTGGTCAAAGTGATCATATCGAGCGAAATCATACCATCTGCAACACTTGCAAAAATGCGGTCATATTCAAAGCTGCCAACCTGCCAGAACAGAAGAAGCATCCCGACAAACAGGCCGACATCCCCGATCCTTGTCATAATGAACGCTTTTTTCGCGGCAGCCTTCGCTTCTTCTTTGTAAAAGTAGAATCCGATCAAAAGGAAAGACCCCACGCCGACAAGCTCCCAGAATATGTAGAGCTGCAGCAGATTGGTCGTCATGACAAGCCCGAGCATGCTGAAGGTGAATAGGCCAAGATAGGCATAAAACACATGAAAGCGGGGATCTCCGTGCATGTATCCTTTGGAATAAATATGTACAGCTAAGCTGACGAGCGTGACGATCACAAGCATCAGCGCATTGAGCGGCGTAATCTCAAAACCTGCCGTAAGCTCCATGCTGCCGATTGTAAGCCACACAGCTTCAGCTTTATAGGTATTTTGTGCGAACCGGTCTGCGAGCACCGCAAGTGCACCGGCGAATGAGAGGGTCATCAGGATGCCTCCCACATAGACGCTTCCTTCTTTCAGCCGTTTCCCGAACAGGAGCAGCACGAGAAAGGAGACAAGCGGAAACAGCGGGATGATCCAGGCGTATGGCATCATTGTATTCAATCCCCTTCTTGTTAGAGGTGTTAATGCTTCATAGATTCATAGTCATCAATATTGACAGATCTCCGGTTGCGGTAAAGGGCAAACAAGATGGCAAGTCCAACGGCCGCCTCCGCTGCAGCAATCGTGATCGTAAAAAGCGAGAACACCTGGCCGGTAATGGACGGAATCACTCCGTACTTGCTGAAGGCAACCAGATTGATATTTGCCGCATTCAGCATCAGCTCAATTGAAATCAAAACGATCACTGTGTTCCGCTTCGTCAGGGCCCCGTACAGTCCGATGCAAAAAAGGATCAGAGCGAGCACAAGAAAGGCCGATAAAGGAATCGAGCTCATTTTTCGTCCTCCCCGTTTTCATCTTTTCTCGCCAGGATAATGGCTCCTATTAACGCCACAAGCAGAAGAACAGACGTCAGTTCAAACGGAATCACAAAGTGAGAATAAAGCGAGATTCCGATCTGTTCGGTATTTTTCACATGCAGATCTGCCTGCTCTTCCCCGAGCTGCAAATCATAGATTCCTAGATACATCACGAGGGCAAACGCCGCAATGCCAAGAAACACGATGAGCTTTTTGCCGATGCCGGCAGACGGCTCATCCTCATCCTGGTGGCGCGTCAGCATGATCCCAAACAGCATGATGATCGTAATCGCACCCGAGTAAATCAGAATCTGGACCGCTGCCACAAATTCCGCCGAAAGGAGAACGTACAGACCGGCGATACTCACAAATGTGAACACAAGGGATACGACCATATGAACTACTTTTGTCACATTCAGCATGAGGATGCCGCCGCCGATGGCCACCATGGCGAGTGCGACAAAGGCAACAAACTCTCCGGTTATACTCACACCTTATTCTCCTCCCTGATGTTCTCATCATTTTCATCCAGCCACTCCAGATTCTTAAACAGCTGATCGCGGCTGTACTCGGCAAGCTCAAAATTGTTCGTCATCACAATCGCTTCTGTCGGACACACCTCTGTGCAAAGATCGCAGAGGATGCAAATTTCAAAATTAATATCGTATGTGTCGATGATCTTCCCTTTTTTCGCCGGATCCGGATGCTTCTTGCCAGTTAGCTCTATGCAGTCAGTAGGGCAAATAGCCGCACACTGATTGCACACAATGCACTTCTCCGGATAAAACTTCTGAATGCCCCGGAACCGGTCAGGCAGCGCAAGCGCCTCATTCGGATAATCATACGTCACTTTCTTCTTCGTCAGGCTGTTCAGGGTATACGTCAAACCTTTTGCTAAACCTCGCATGTTTTCACCCCTTGTTTGGTTGCTAGTTGTTATATGGATTGCGGCCGGGACGTGGTTTACTTGCCGGAATATCGGTTTTACTTGAAAGAATGCCTCTTTTTCTTGAGAAACTGTTCCGTTTACTTGCCGGGACAACGGGTTTACTTGAATTTTTCCAGATGTCTCTTGGTTGGCAGTGTGCGTATTCCAATTTTTCGACATTTTGTTACTTAAAGAAAATCTCCTTCACAATCGCTGTTACAAATATGTTCGCGAGTGCGACAGGCAGGAGCACTTTCCAGCCGAATTCCATGAGCTGGTCGGCGCGGATCCTCGGGAAGGTGACGCGGAACCAGATCAGGATGAAAATGACGACACTGAATTTCAGTCCGAACCAGATGGCGCCCGGAATGAAATCAAGGAAGGCAACAGGCTGCCAACCGCCGAGGAAAAGCACGGTCGTCAGCGATGCCATGGCGAAAAAGTATACATATTCCGATAGCATGAAAAACGCCCAGCGGAAGCCGGAATATTCGACATGGTAGCCGGCGACAAGCTCTGATTCCGCCTCAGGCAAGTCAAACGGCGTCCGGTTCAGCTCTGCGACAGATGCAATCAAGAAGATCAAAAAGCCAATCGGCTGCAGGAAAATAAACCAGACATTCTCCTGTGCATCGACGATGGTGTTCAAGTTCAGACTTCCGGATAAAAGCACGACGCCGATGACTGACATCACAAGCGGGATTTCGTAGGAAATCATCTGGGCCGCGGCCCGCATGCCGCCGAGCAGCGAGTATTTGTTGTTCGATGCCCAGCCGCCGGTGACAATGCCGATTGTCGTCAGCCCGGAAATGGCGATATAAAATAGCAGTCCGACTCCAAGATCCGCAAATTGAAAGGAATCTGTAAAGGGGATTGTTGACAGCACGATAAAGGCAGGTGCAAAGGCAATGACTGGCGCGAGAATAAACAGCGGTTTATCTGCAAGCTTTGGAATCGTGTCCTCTTTTATCAGGAGCTTCAGAACGTCAGCCACTGTCTGCAGCAGGCCCCACCTGCCGCCTACCTGATTCGGTCCGATCCTGCCCTGCATGAAGCCCATGACTTTGCGTTCAGCCAGGATGCCGTAGGTGACAAATCCAAGGACAACGAACAGGAAAGCTGTTGCGAGTCCGAAAAAAATGGCGAAATTGCCTAGGCCAGGGGACGATTGCAGCAGATCCTGCACCATCAGCCGTCCACCTCCCCGAGCACGATGTCAATGGCGCCGAGAATGGTAATGAGGTTCGCCATGTTTTCACCCTGCAGCAGCTTTGGCAGGATTTGCAGATTGTAAAAAGACGGCCGTCTGAATTTCAGGCGGTACGGCTCTTTTTTTCCGTCACTGGCGATATAGCAGCCGATCTCGCCGCGCGGGGATTCAATCCGCACATACGCCTCTCCTTTTGGAGCCTTAATGATTTTCGGCACCTTAGCCATGATCGGCCCGTCACCAGGAAACTGTTCAACCGCCTGCTCCAAAATTTTCAGAGACTCCTCGATTTCAGCCATACGGCATTCATAGCGGGCAAAAGCGTCGCCTTTTGTCCTGACCGGAACGTCAAAATCAAAACGGTCATAAATGGAATACGGCTCATCTTTGCGGAGATCCCATTTCACCCCGGTACAGCGAAGGTTGGCGCCGCTCAGGGAGTACTCAAGAGCCTCTTCTTTTGTATAAATGCCGACCCCTTTTACACGGTTCAGGAAAATTTCGTTCCCTGACACAAGATCATGATAGCCCTTGAGCTGCTCTCTCATGTACGGGATGAATTCGGCGACTTTTTCAATCCAGCCCTCCGGTGCATCCCACTTCACTCCGCCTACACGCATGTAGTTAAACGTAAGGCGTGCACCCGACAATTCCGCCAGCAGATTAATGATCATTTCCCGCTCGCGGAAAGCATATAAGAACGGGCTTACCGCACCGATATCAAGCAAATACGTGCCCCACCAGACTAGGTGACTCGCGACCCGTCCAAGCTCCATCGCAATGACGCGCAAATAGTCCGCGCGTTCCGGAACCTGAATACCCGCCATCGTCTCCACTGCATGGCAGATCACGTAGTTGTTGGTCATCGCGGACAGGTAATCCATGCGGTCTGTGTACGGTATGATCTGCGTATACTGCAGATTTTCCGCGATTTTTTCCGTGCCTCTATGTAAATAGCCAATCACCGGTGTAGCCTCTTTAATGATTTCTCCGTCAATTTTTATGACCAGCCTGAATACGCCGTGCGTACTCGGATGCTGCGGGCCGACATTCAGGAGCATTTCTTCTGTCCGGATCAAAAGCTACACCTCCACATCATAAGGTTCATAATCTTTTCTTAGCGGATGCCCGATCCAGTCATCCGGCATCATGATTCTCGTTAAATTCGGATGGTCCGTGAAATGGATGCCCAGCAAATCATAGGCCTCGCGCTCAGGCCAGTCCGCCCCTTTCCAAAGAGGCACAAGCGACTGGATTTCAGGCTGGTCACGGTCAAGCTTCACCTTCAGCACGACTGTGTGCCTGTGTATATAGGAAAAGAGGTACACGTAAATTTCCATATGGGTCTGAAAGTCGGTGCCGTGCAGTTCGGATACATAATCAAACTGTAAGTCTTCCTGTTCTTTCAGCAGTTTTGCTAATGTAAAATAGGATTCTTTCTTTGCAGTAAGGGTAGGAACATCTTTCGACAGCCTATTGATGCCTGACTCTTCCAGGACATCCCGGCCAAGATGCGTTTCAATGATGCTGATGTATTTCTGCAGGATTGGTTCATTCGGTGAGGGTTCTTCTTGCTGCGGTTCTTCCTTGACTGCCATTTGCTTCGCTTTAGCAGCAACGGCAGCCTTTGCCTTGGCAGCAGCAATCGCTTTTGCCTTTTCTTTCGCCAAGTCGTCTTCTGACATATTTTCACGGGATGCCTTTGCTTTTGCGGCTGCAGCGGCTTTTGCTTTGGCGGCTGCGACAGCCTTTTGCTTTGCTAAAGCAAGGTCGTCTCCTGAGGATTCGCTTGCTCCCGCTTCTTTCGCTTTCTGCTTAGCCAGTGCAGCGGCTTTTGCCTTTGCTGCTGCGACAGCCTTTTGCTTTGCTAATGCCAGGTCGTCTCCTATGGTTTCACTTCCACCCGCTTCTTTTGCTTTCTGCTTAGCCAGTGCAGCGGCTTTTGCCTTTGCTGCGGCGACTGCTTTCTTCTTCGCTAATGCCAGGTCGTCTCCTGAGGACTCGGTTTCTCGGGCTTCTTTTGCTTTCTGCTTAGCCATTGCAGCGGCTTTTGCCTTTGCTGCGGCGACTGCTTTTTGCTTCGCTAGTGCCAGATCGTCTCCTGTGGATTCGCTTTCTCCGGCTTCTTTCGCTTTTTGCTTCGCGATGGCTTCGGCTTTTGCTTTGGCGGCTGCAAAAGCTTTTTGCTTCGCTAATGCGAGGTCGTCTCCTGATAATTCGCTTCCGCTGGATTCTTTCGCTTTCTGCTTAGCCAGTACGGCAGCTTTTGCTTTGGCAGCTGCGGCGGCCTTTTGTTTGGCTAGAGAGTCTTCGCTTGCGGGTTCCTTCCCGGCCTGCTTTTCTGCAAGTTTTTTCAGGGCAGCTTCCTTTGCCTTTTGAGCGGCTTCTCTCTTTTGCTGCTGGAGGTCTTTTTCATCGCTCATGGATTATTTCACTCCCTGTTTTTGCCTCGTAACGGATTTTTTCTTTCAGCTTGTTGATTCCGTAGATGAGGGCGGCAGGATTGGGCGGACAGCCCGGGATATAGACGTCAACCGGCACAATCTGATCGACCCCTTTTACGACGGCGTAGGATTTGATATACGGTCCGCCTGCCGTTGCACAAGAACCCATGGCAATCACCCATTTCGGTTCAGGCATCTGGTCGTACAGACGCTTTAAGACCGGGGCCATTTTTTTCGTAACGGTCCCTGATACGATCATGACATCCGATTGCCGGGGCGATGTTCTAAAAAACGAGCCAAAACGGTCGAGGTCATAGTGTGATGAGCCGACACCCATCATTTCAATGGCACAGCATGCAAGGCCGAATGTCAGCGGCCAGAGTGAATTGCTTCTCGCCCAGCCCTTTAAATCCTCAAGTGTCGTCAAAAAGACGCTGCGCTTGAGCTCTTCCATTTCATCCTGAGGGATATTCGTTAGCTTTAAGTCCATTTCAGCACCTTCTTCTTCCATGCGTAGACTAGCCCAATCACGAGCATGATGACAAAAATAAGCATTTCAATCAGAGCAAAAACACCAAGCTTCTCATATGCGACAGCCCACGGATACAAAAACACCGTTTCTACGTCAAAAATGACAAACATCAGACCAAACATATAGTACCGGACATTAAATTGAACGCGTGAATCATGAAATGGATCAATTCCGCTCTCGTAAGTAGTGGCCTTCGCCTCACTCGGCTTGTGGGGCCTTAAAATCCGGCCGATTCCGAGCGCCACGACCGGCAGCAAGATACCAAGCAGCAGGAAAACAACAACAATTAAGTAGTTATTCAAATAGACGTTGAGTGATTCCATCCCTTTCCCCCGTTATGTGAAAGTTGGTAAAACTTTTATAATATTCAAAATGTAACCGCTAACATTATAACACTGTTGCCCAAAACGTGTCGATAAGGGATATTTTCATAAGAACATATCCAGTTTCATCCTCTTTTGTAGCATTGCTGTAAGCTGCTCTTTTATGGCCTTCAGGATGTTATACTAGCTCATGAATAAAAAACGCGAGGTGACAGAATGCCAGAATCATATCAGCATGACTTTGAAACGGATTACGGCAAGAATCTGCCTGTGTTTGAATCAGAAGAAGCGGCTAAAATCTATTTTTATGAACAGCGGAAAGAGAACTTGTCTCTTTTAGAAGATATATATGCAGAACTTGGCTTACCATTAACCTATTCTCCAAAAAGTTTGATTGAACTTGAAGAAGTCTACTTTGATTTTTTCAAAGAAAATAAATTCCGTGATTTTCAACTGACGGTCGCCGATCTTGAGGAATGCATGAGCATTTACTTTGGTGAGGTGGCAGTGATACATCTTGAGCATGCTGCATGGGCTGTGAAGGAATACTCTTTCACAGAAAATGCGTATGTTTCAGGAATCCAGTGCGGGCGCACCGTCACTTATTTTTCAAATCTGTTTGAGAATCATTTTTTATCTGCAAAAGATGCGTCTGAGCAGAAAATTTATGAGCTATATCAAAAATATGAGCGAAAAAGCAAAAAGCTGGGACCAAACTGAGCGTTTGGTTCTTTTTTTGTGCGCCGGATTGTTAAAGGCGGCTTTTGGATTGTTAGCATGCTGATTTGGATTGTTGGAGCACGAGTTTGGATTGTTAGAGCACCAATAAGGAGCAAATCCGGCCGGAATTACGATTTCCGGCCGGATTCTTTTAACATTCGACGGCCACTCTGCGCTTTTCTGCATTGGATTTGATCGCCGCTTCATTAACTGCGGTCAGGAACAAGGCATCCTCGTTCGTAATAAATGGCGCTGTCCCAGACAGAATCGCGTCAGCCCATTGCTCCATCGGAATCGGGAGTTCTTCAGGCAGATTCTCCATAATGCGGACGCCTTCTGCATTCCGAAGCTCGATTTTCCCGTCCTGAATCAGGAGACACCCTTCTGTTCCGTACAGTTCCAGGGAAAACGGACTGCCGAATGAAACGAAAGATGTTTCCAGGACGGCTGTGGCACCGTTCTCATACGTGACAAGCACGGATGCCTGGTCTTCCACTTCCTTGCCATACACATAATCAAAATGCGCGGAAACTTCTTTCGGTTTTCCTGCAAGTCTGTTCATTAAATAGATCGGATGGGCACCCAGGTCGATCAGCGCCCCGCCGCCGCATTGCTCGGCGTTGTAAAAGTGTGCCGGCAGCCAGCCCTGCGGATTTTCTTCTGTCGGAACCGATCCATTATGGGCTACGCGGCATCTCGCATTTTTAACCTCTCCGAGCATACCTTCCTTTACAGCTTTTTCTGCAAAAAGGTAATAGTCTGTACTCAGCCTTGGCATAGAAACAACCAGGGAAACGCCCGCTTTCTCGACCGCCTTAAAAATTTCATTGCAGTCTGCTGCTGTCAGTGCCAGCACTTTTTCCGTGAAGATGTGCTTTCCGTGTTCTGCTGCCTTCACAATGACTTCCTTATGCATATTTGTCGGCGTGTCTACCACGACTCCCTGAATCTCAGGATTACCGAGCACCGCCTCGAGGCTCGCCTCAAACGGCACGCCAAGCTCATTTGCCCACTTCTCTCCTCGCTCTTTGTCTTCATCCCAAACCATCGCAATTTCCACTTTCGAACTGTTATGTATATCCCGTGCATAATCAACGGCATGCACGTGCCACTTGCTCAGCATCGCTGCTTTTATCATGTCTGTTCCCTCCTAAACGTTGTCCCTATACTATTTCCTTTTCGCACCGGTGATTTCCTTTTCTTTAATTGGATAAAATGAAAAGAAAAGCGGAAGCGGCCGTTTAGCTCCGATAGACATATAAGAAATCACCCGAAAAGTCCGGGTTTGACTTTTTGGGGGATTTTGTTCTGGCAGAGGAGTTGGCCGCTGGAGCTGGACACCGGGAAAAGCGGAAGCCCCTTGTTCAAATCCGACAGGCAGAAAAGGGTCCGGCAGAAAAGTCCGGGTTTGACTTTTTTGACGGAGCCGTTCTGACGGAGGATCTAGGGGCTGGAGCTGGACACCAAGAAAAGCGTAAATGATTTTTTTCACCAAAAGGTTTCCCATCTGGATAAAAGAGGGAATATCCCTGTATGACTTCTAGGAGGAAAATGAATGAAACTGCATAATGGTTCACTTTATTGGCCAAAAACGATCAGCAGCACACAAAAGTATCCAGAGCTCAGCGAATCAATCACATGCGATGTTCTTATTGTTGGCGGGGGGATGTCCGGCGCATTATGCGCCCATACTCTTTCTTCCTATAATCTGAATACCGTGCTCGTTGAAAAAAGAATCGTCGGAAGCGGAAGTTCGTCTGCCAACACCGGGCTGCTTCAGTTTTCAAATGACAAAATGCTGCATGAATTTATAAAGGAAATCGGCAAGGATCAGGCCGTACGCTTTTACAAGATGTGCCTAAAAGCGGTGGACGAGCTTGAAAAAACGGCTAAGAGCCTGTCTCAGCCGGTTGATTTCATCAGACGGAAAAGCTTGTACTATGCGAGCGATGAGAAAGATGTGTCAAAGCTTAAAAAAGAATTCAAGGCGCTTTCCAAGCATGGCTTTCCAGTCTCTTTTTTAGAAGAGGATGAGATTGAAGAACGGTTTGGATTTAAAAAGCCTGCAGCGCTTCTGACTGACGGCGATGCAGAGGTAAATCCCTATAAATTCATCCAGACCCTTATGAAGGATGCACATCAAAACGGTGTGCAGATTTTTGAGAACACAGCGGTTGAAGAACTGGACCGGGATGATGAATATATCACGATGCAGACTTCCCACGGAACCATTCGGGCAAAGAATGTCATTTACTCAACCGGATATGAAACCATTCCATTCGCCAAAAAGCTGGGTGCGGATGTAAACAGGACATACGCTATTGCCACCACACCTGTTGCATCTTTGGAAAAGTGGGAGGATCGGAGCTTAATTTGGGAGACGAAACGGCCCTACTTTTATATGAGGACAACGGTCGACGGAAGAATTGTTGCCGGCGGACTTGATGAAGACAAGATGGAAGCCCCGAGCAATGAAGACATCATCCGCGAGCGCGGCCAGCGTCTTCTTGATAAGATTAAAGAGCATTATCCTTCATATGACATGGAGGTCGACTCCGCCTGGGGAGCAAGCTTCGGTGAATCAGACGATGGCCTGCCCTTCATCGGACAGCATCCGAAAAAAGACAATATCTACTATTGCCTTGGGTTCGGCGGCAACGGCACCGTTTATTCGATGCTTGGAGCAGAAATCATTAAAGATCTGATTCTATATCAATCCCATCCGGATGCTGACATTGTCCGGCTGGACAGATAGGGAAAGCTGCGGCTTTTCCTTTTTTTCTGCAGCAAAAAAACCGGCACAGAGCCGGTTTTTCCATTACTTTTGCTTTTCATCATAATATTGAACGGGATACATGGAGCCTTCTGAGACCATTTTGTTGTCATCGATGTCTTCCGGATCCGGGTTGCCCGCTTTTTCAACAGGGAATGAATCTGTGTTTTTGCGCGAGAAATACGGGATTTTGTTCTTCGTGCTTTGTACGAATTCAGTTACCTTTTCACGGTTTGCTTTGTCCTTTAATAGGTAGGATGTGACGCCGACTCCGACTGTCGAGATCGCAATGCCTGAAATTAATGCTTTTTGTCTCATGCTTGATGCTCCTTCCGTTTTGCATTTTTTTAAGTGTTTCTTACTTTTACCCGCTTATCAAAATGCAAAACATAGGCGCTTACGATTTTAGGATTGATTCCGCACTTAAAGCCGTTTCGTTCATGAGGTCAGCAATTTTTTTATTATCGTCACTAAGGGTTTCAATCGTCGCGCTCATCTCCTGCATGCTTGCAGATGCCTGTTCGATGATGGCCGCAAGTTCATTGGTTGAACGCTCGACATTTGCCGTGTTTGTCTCTACGTCGGCCGAGATGGCTTCAAAGCCTGTGAAGCTCTCTGTCATATTGGCCAATTTCTCTTTCAGCTGCTGGAAATTCTCGTGGACTTCACGTGTTGCCTCAACACTTGTCAGCAGGTTCGCGCTGCTTGCCGCCATTTTTTCTTCCGCTTCCCCGCTCGTTTGATTGACCTGTTTCAGATTCTCCGTGATTTTTTTATTGGCATCATTCGTTAATTCAGCAAGCTTGCGAATTTCCTGGGCAACGACCGAAAATCCTTTGCCTGCCTCTCCTGCTCTTGCCGCTTCGATTGATGCATTTAAAGCGAGAAGATTTGTCTGTTCGGTAATCTGGCGGATCGTGTTTGTGAACTGATTGGTTTCTTCAATCTTCAGGTTCAGGTTTTTAAACGTCGCATTCAAAGCCGTAACGATTTGATTCAGGTCATTCATTTCTGTCATCAGCCTGCTCACTTTTTCACCGCTTTTGTCCGCAATGCGGCTGGCTTGTCTTGAGTCTTCGTTCAACAGGGAAGAAATCTCGTTCAGTTCGTTCATGGAAAGCATGTTGTTGTGGGCACTTTCAGCAATTTCGCTGATCTGCTCGCTCTGGATTTGGCTCCCGGCAGAGACTTCATTAATGGCAATCGTCATTTCTGCCTGGGCGCGTGTATTCATCTGCACTCTCTCGTTCGCTTTTGCCACACTGTCAGCGATCCGGGAAGCCGCCTGTTCGAGCTTGTGCCTCTGCTCTTCTTTTCGGCCTGCTTCAGCTTCGGCATCCGCTATGAACTGCTGCAGCACATTGAACTGTTTTTTATTCAGATGGATGAGCACGCCAAGCAGGACCCCTGTTAAAAGATAGGCCAGAACAATGGCGCCCATGCTGCCTGCAATCATTTCCTGTTCTGCAGAGGGAACCGATGCATTGACAAAAAGGGTCACAAGGCCAAGGCCAAATCCAGTTGCAAAAACCGTCGAGTAGTAAGGGACCGCTGAAAAAACGGCCTGAAAAAAGAGGACTGGAATAAGTGCAAGATTCGCGCCGGTTATGAAGATCGAGGCGCATGCAAGAATAGAAATCATCACAACCGTGAAATACGGAAACAGCCTGTCCCTTTTCAAATACCGGAACAATACATAAAAAACAATCAGCATCACACATTCAGCTGAATAAATCGGCACCTGCTCCATCTGCCCCGTGACCAGGACGTAAATCAGAGCAAATAAAGATGACGCGCCAAATGTAAACAGCATCAGCTTGTTTTTGCTTAATAAATCATCGTGTTTTACCTTTTCAATCGCTGTCATACATGTTCTCCCCTGTGTTCAAATTGGTTTACTTACTATATCGACAGCGCTTACAACTTTTTTATATAACAAAAAAAGAAACGCTGCATTCAGCGCTTCTTTTTATTCCGGCTGTAGATATCAAACCAAACGGCAAGAACCAGAATACTTCCTTTTACAATCAGCTGCCAGTAGGCATCAATGTTCATGATGCTCATGCCGTTATCCAGGCTCGCCATAACAAGAGCTCCAATGATGGCTCCCGGGATGGTTCCGATTCCGCCCATCAAACTTGTGCCCCCGATGACGCAGGCTGCGATGGCATCGAGCTCATACATGTTTCCTGCTCCAACGGTAGCCGCGTTCACGCGCGCAGTCAGGACAAGACCTGCGATCGCTGCAAGTGTGTTCCCGAGAACGAAAACGAGGAGAATTCTGCGCTTAATGTTAATGCCTGAGAGAACAGCGGCCTCGGGATTGCCCCCAATGGCATACACCTGTCTGCCGAATACCGTCTTTTTGGCGATAAAGTGGAAAAGAACAGCGAGGATGATGACCGTTATAAATGGAACCGGAATTCCCTGGTACTGATTCATCAAGTATATGAACGTAAAGATCAGAAGACCGATGCCCACTGAAGCAATCAGCGTCCAGTTCATGGAAAGAACATCAAATCCGTACTTGATGCGCGCGTTTCTTTGTCTGATCAAAAAGTACACGGCAAGGATAAACGCAATAGCTCCCATGATCAGGCCTGCAGCAGGCGTCACATATCCCTGTCCGATGATCTTAAGGCTAGGTGAAAGCGGAGCTACGGTCATGCTTCCGGTGATACCGGTCAGTATTCCCCGGAAAATAAGCATTCCTCCGAGCGTGACGATAAAGGCCGGCACGGCCATGTAGGCAATCCACCATCCCTGCCACAGACCAATCAGCGCACCCAATACCACTGTTGCAATAATAACGGGTATCGTATCCCAGCCAAGCCAGACGTTCAGGATCGCTGCAACGCCTCCCGTCAGTCCGACAAGTGAGCCGACTGAGAGGTCAATCTGTCCGGATACGATGATCAGGACCATGCCAATTGCTAGAATGGATGTTACAGACATCTGCAAAAAGAGATTGGATAAGTTCCGCGGGGTTAGAAAGGTATCATTTAAGACGGAAAATAAAATCCAGATGATGAGAAGGGCGCCAATCATGGAGTATGCGCGGATATCGATTGTAAACAAATTGATTTTCTTTTCTTTCACTGCCGGCTGTTTAACGGTTTCAAGGTTTGTGCTCATCCTGCAAGTCCTCCTGTCGCTGCTCTCATAATGTTTTCCTGGGTAGCATTTTCTGCATGGAATTCACCTGTGAATTTCCCTTCTGACATCACCAGAATTCTGTGGCTCATGCCAAGTACTTCAGGCAGCTCAGACGAAATCATGATGATGGCCACTCCCTCGTTTACGAGCTCATTCATAATGTGATAGATTTCAAGCTTCGCTCCAACGTCAATTCCCCTCGTTGGTTCATCAAGGATCAAAATTTTAGGTTTCGTCATCAGCCATTTTCCGATGACAACCTTCTGCTGGTTCCCCCCGCTCAGTGTGCCGGTGACTGTTTCAACAGATGGCGCTTTTATTCTCAGCTGTTTTAAATACTGATTCCCGCTGCGGATTTCTTCATTCTGGTTGATGATGCCGAGGGATGAGACGCGCCTCAGGCTCGGAAGCGTCACGTTGTTCTGGATATCCATGTTCAGGACAAGGCCGAATTTTTTCCGGTCCTCCGATACGAGCGCCAGTCCGTTTTCGATTGCCTGCTTGACGGATTTGTTTTTCGCATTCTTTCCGTTGATTTCCACATTGCCTTTTGAATAGCCTGCGTAAGCGCCGAACAGGCTCATCACAAGCTCCGTTCTTCCTGAACCCATCAGCCCTGCAATTCCAAGGATTTCACCTTTTTTCACTTGAAATGAGACAGAATCTATAACTTTTTTTCCAGGCATATCAGGATGATAAACCGTATAGTCCTCAACCTTCAGAATGGTCTCTTTCGGATTTGCGGCCATTCGGGGATAGCGGTCTTTGATCTCGCGCCCCACCATGTATGCGATGACTTTATCCTCCGTGAGATCGGCCGCTTTTTGGGAAGTGACCGTTTTTCCGTCGCGGAGAACCGTGATCGTATCGGCAATATCAAACACTTCTCCGAGCTTGTGGGAGATGTAGATGCAGGTGACGCCCCGCTCCCTGAATTCTTTTAAAATCGCAAGCAGAATCTTGACTTCCTGTTCAGTCAGAGCAGCAGTCGGTTCATCTAAAATCAGGATTTTGGCCTTTTTTGAAAGAGCCTTTGCAATTTCGACAAGCTGCTGCTGGCCGATGCCGAGTGTTCCCGTAATCGTATCTGGGCTTACGCCTTTCAGGCCGACCTCAGCAAGCCATTTCTCACACATTTGAATCATCTTATTTTGATCAATAATGCCGAAGGTTGCCGGCTCATTGCCGAGAATGAGATTTTCTGCCACCGTCATTTGCCGGACAAGAGCGAGCTCCTGATAGATGATGGAGATGCCCGCTTTTTCAGCATCCTTAATCGTTTTAAAAGACTGCACTTCTCCGTCCACCGTTATCTCACCTGAATAAGAGCCTGAAGGATACAGCCCGCTCAGCACCTTCATAAGCGTGGATTTCCCGGCCCCGTTCTCTCCGCAGAGTGCATGGATTTCGCCTTTTTCCACTTGAAACGTGACATCATCAAGAGCCTTCACGCCTGGAAATTCTTTCGTAATACTCGTCATTTCAAGAACAGATGACACGACTTCCCCCTCCAATTCATTAAAATGTCTAGAAAAAAATGCGGAATTATCGAGAATTCCGCATTTTTCAATGTATGGTAAAGCTTTAAAAGTTTCATGCTTGAGCCGGGTGTGCTGAGCGCCGGCATCCGCCTGAGTAGGGGCACTTTTGCGTACTCACCAATTGGATTTTTGGTGGCATTCGCCTAAGTGGTGCTACTTTTGCATACCCACTGACTGGTTTGTGGCGGCACTCGCCCGAGTGGTACTACTTTTACACACCCACTGACTGGATTTGTGGCGGCACTCGCCTGAGTAATGCCAATTTTGCATACTCACGTACACGATTTGTGGCGCCACCTGCCTGAGTGGTGCCACTTTTGCATACCCACCGATAGGATTTGTGGCGGCACTCCGTCAGCCTTTCTATCCCATTTCCACCCGACCGGTCATCATTTGCACAAATGACCCAGGGTTTTACTTATACACATCCTCTTTCTTATGGAACCCGTCTTTAATGATGGTGTCATCGATGTTGTCTTTATTTACCGCTACCGGATCAAGCAGAAGTGATGGGACATCGATTTTGCCGTTATTGACTTTGCCGTTTGTTTCAACTTCTTCGCCATTGGCCATTTTCACTGCAAGGTCGGCAACTGTTTCTGCGATCAGGGTGATTGGCTTGTAAACCGTCATCGTCTGTGTGCCTTCTACGATCCGCTGTGCAGCCGCAAGCTCGGCATCCTGTCCTGAAACAGGTACTTTTCCTGCAAGTCCCTGAGCGGCAAGCGCCTGAATGACACCGCCGGCAGTGCCGTCATTTGCTGCTACAACAGCATCGACTTTGTTGTTGTTCGCTGTCAGAGCATTTTCCATATTGGCAAGGGCATTTGCCGGATCCCACTCTTCTGTCCACTGGTCGTAGACGATTTTAATGTCGCCGCTGTCAATCAGAGGCTGAAGCACGTTCATTTGTCCCTTTTTGAAAAGATGGGCATTGTTGTCAGTATCCGCGCCTTCAATCAGCACATAGTTTCCTTTAGGTACAAGCTCAGTGATGGCTGTTGCCTGCATTTCTCCTACACGTTCATTGTCAAAGGATACATAGAGATCCACATCCGAATTTTTAATCAGACGGTCGTATGAGATGACTTTAACGTCTTCCTGGTGAGCCATTTCGACGATTGACGCGGCAACCTCCGCGTTGTGAGGCACGACAACCAGAATGTCCACACCCTGGCTGATCAGGTTTTCAGCCTGTGCAATCTGCTTTGCATCGTCCCCGTTTGCTGCCTGTACATTAACTTTTGCGCCAAGCTCCTCGGCTTTTGCAACAAACAGATCACGGTCGCGCTGCCAGCGCTCTTCTTCAAGCGTGTCCATTGAGAATCCGATGACAAGCTCATCATCTTTGCCAGCCTTTTCGCCGTCCCCTTTTGTCGGCTCTGAGCCCGAGCTGACACAGGCAGTAAGACCAAACACAAACATCATCAGCATAAGCAGTATTAACCCTTTCTTCATTTCCCCATTCCCCCTTGGAATATCAATCTTACAAGACTAACTTTATCACCTTTGTAAGCGGTTTATTTTATATGATTTCTGTACTTTTTTAAGATATCTAGCATTATTTTCTACATTTTAGAAACCGCTTTCTTTTTTCCCTAAAAAGACTGTACCTCCAATTGTTCATTAGCGGTACAGTCTTTTTAATAGGCCAGTCAATGAGAATGACCCTCTTCTTTTTCCTTATAAACATATGGCTGTGAAGGAGGATCTATCTTTGAGATTTTCTTAATTTGCAGATAGGGAATCTCAGTAGATGAATACTCTGTTGTCTGCAGCTCGCCCGAGACACTGACCCACTCCCGGTCTTTAAAATCCTTTGCTTTTTCTGTCGCGGAAAAGAGACCGTATAACCCGTCATGCTCATCCGTGCAGCACGGATCACCGCTTCTTGCAACGACAAACTGTGTAGGTTTAAAATCTTTTTCGCGGTGGACAAATCCAGTCAGTTCAATCTGTTTCCCCTCAAATTCCCTCGGAAAACGGTCCAGAACATCCAGGACGGACGTGTAATTTTCATTTGTAAGTATGATTGTATCCATCTTCAATAGTTCATTTTTTTGATTCTGGTAATAATCATCCGGCTTCTCTTCTGCATGATGATCATCTTCAAGCTCAGGCTTGTATTTTTCATCAAGCTCATTCATATAGCTATCTGGATCTTCTAAATACTCTTTCGCATTTGCGAATGGCTCTTCTGTTTTCTGAGAAGCTTCTTGTTTTTCTGGCTCTGCTTTTTCCGGCTGCATGCTCATTCCAAAAATAAAAACAATGCTTCCTATTATGAGGAGACCAAAAGCGGCCATAATAAAATTTTTCACTCGATTAACTCCCATTCCATTTATAAGAATTGCTCTTTTCAGTGTAACAAAAAAGAAGGGAGTTTCGTTAAGAAGAAACTCCCAATTACTTATCTTTTTGTCCGATGGAGACCAGCGAATCCTTATACTGGCTGGGAGACTTTTTGCATACTTTTTTAAAGACACGGCTGAAGTAGTTCGGGTCGTTATAGCCTACCTCAAAAGCAATTTCCTTTAAGCTGCGGGAGCCTTTTTCCATTAACTTTTTTGCTTTATCAATCCGGCATTTTGTCAAATAATCGATGTAGCTGATGCCGAGCTCTTCTTTGAAAATTTTGCTAACGTACTGAGGAGAGAGGTTAAATTCCTTTGCCATTGCCTCAAGCGACAAATCGGTGTGGCAGTTTTTCCTGATATGCTGCTTCATGCGGTTCGGGATATCCTCCTGAAGATTTTCAGTCACCCGCTTGTATTGGCTCATGACATCTTCCAGGATAAAATTCACTTCTGTTTTCATTTGCAGATAGGATGCTGCGCTGAATGAAAAAACTGGTTTTCTGATCACAAAGCCCATTTCATCCAAGTAGCGGATCATTAATGTCATAGTGTCATAGACTTTTTGCTCTGCTTCAGCAAGCGGATGCTGAAATTTCTCAAAATAAGCGGTCATTGCCTGAAAATGACTGCGAACTCCTTCCCACTCACCGATCCGCAATTCCTCAAGAATCAGCTCTTCAATGTGGTGCATGTCTCTGTCTTTGATTTTTTCATTGGAAATGATATCGCTGTAAAAGCTGTATCTTGCTTTAGAACCTGCTGATATAGAGGCACGGAGCGCTTCGTAGTACGACTGTCTGATTTGCTCGAGCGCCGGGTATGCCTTGCCGATTCCAATCGCTGCTGATGCAGAAAATACACCGCTTAGATTATGCAGAATTTTTTGCACGAGCGATACCGCGTTCCGGCGGTACTGGTGAATCTCTCCTTCTGCAAACACAATAATCGGCACCTGCAGGCCGGACATCGGCCCTACCCAGCCTTTTGTATGCAGCTGGATGGTCCGTTTCAGCTCTCCGTACATTTGCTCGAGCCGTCCGGTAAGCGTATCCTGGGGAAAGTGGATCAGAACCACATAGGAAGGCTGCTTCTGGTCAACATTCAGCAGGCCCATGCACTCATGGAGATGAACATCGTGAACATGATCAAATAAGAGCTGTGTGACGAGGTCCGCCTCTACGATCGGGATCATTTTCTGCATGCGTTCTTCTGTCTGCTGCTTTCGTTCAGATTCGAGCTTGTCTTTTTTAATATCATCGATGACCTTCTGAATCGTGGAAAGAATGACCTCCCGCTTGCTCGGCTTCAGCAGATAATCTTTTACCCCGAGCCGCAGCGCCTGCTGGGCATAGTCAAACGTATCGTAGGACGATACAATCAGGATTTTGGCGTCCGGCACGATTTTCTGGATTTCCTTGATCGCTTCAAGCCCGTTGATCCCGGGCATTTTGATATCCATGAGCAGAATGTCGGGCTTATGCTCTGCCGCAAGTTCAATCGCTCTCCTGCCGTTTTCCGCGAGTCCGACAATTTGAATGTCCCTGAATTCTGTTTCAATGATTTTCTTTAACGCGATTCTTTCAATCTCTTCATCTTCCGTGATCAAAAGCTTCATTTTTTTCACCCCTCTGAAGGAAATTTGACCGCGATGACTGTGCCCTCAGCTGATGACTGAATGTCCATCACATCCCGTTCGTTTGTAAAAAGGCGCAGTCTCTGAACAACGTTTCTCAGACCTATTCCGGTTGATTTGCTTTGAATGATCCCTGTCTGCTGCTCTGACAGCACCTGTTCTTTCACAGTATCTGTCATCCCAAGGCCATGGTCCTCTACGGAAACAACAACCTCTCCGTTCTCTCTAAACACCTTTATTCCGATGTATCCGCCCTCTTCAAACGGCTCCACACCGTATTTAAACGCGTTCTCAACAATCGGCTGCAGAAAAAACGGCGGAACTTCAACGTCCAGACACGCTTCTTCCACCTTAAAATCATAGGAAATCCGGGATGAGAACCGCGCTTTTAAAATCGTCAAGTATTCCTTCACAAGCTCAAGCTCATCGCGGAGTGACACATTTTCATCCACACTTCGAAGGTTATACCTCAAAAGGTTTGCGACTGTCGAAATTAAGTCGCTGGTCTCAAGGGCATCCTCCAAATACGCTTTTTTCGACAGGGTATTCAGCGTATTGAACAGAAAATGCGGATTGATCTGATTGTGCAGTCTCTTTAACTCACTTTCTTTTAAAAGCAGCTGATACTCTTTGATTTCTTTTTCAAGCTTGGCTTTCTCCTGAATTTCGGCAACCAGCTCTTTGATGTTTTCACGCATCCTGTCAAACGTCTTGGCCAAAAACGAAATTTCATCGTTGCTTTTGACCCTGATCGGATGATCAAAATTCCCCGCGGCCACTTCTTTTGCTCCCTGAGTTAAAAGATAGATCGAGCGGGTGATGCCTTTTGAAAACCAGTACGAAAATCCAATGGAGATGATCAGAACGATCCCGAGAATCCAGAGGCCGAGAGACCTGAGTCTGTTTGTGACCTCAATCATCGATTCATAAAACTGCTTCTGATTCGTCAGTTCTTTTTTAAACAGCAGCAGCGTCGTTTCATCAATGAATTTAGAGATCTGCAGCGCTTCGTCGTAGGCAGCCTGTGAGTTCTGCCGCTTATCGAGCTTATGCATCATCATTGTTAAATCCATGGCTTCAATTTGGCTGTCGAGCATGAATATATAATCTGTCAAAGCAATCGCATTCGCCTGATTCTTAAGCAGATCCAGCTTCTTTTTGGAGTCATTCAGTCTTTTGCGGTGCATTTCATAGCTTGCCTGATTGGCAGGAGAAGGGGTGCTGACATACTGGCTGAGCTTTGCAAGCGCAGCCTGGCTCGTCGTTGAGACATGATTCAGCAGCAGATACCGTTCAAGGATATTGTTGTACTCATAAATGGATTTTTGATTAATATAGCTGATGGCTGTCCAGAAGGCGCCCATGATCATGATAATGATGAGCGACATCGTGAGGATTTTTCTCTGAATTCTCGTCACGGCCTGGTTCCCTCCGTCATGACGCCTGTTTTCGTGTAAGTCGTGACGGGCAGAGGCAAGTCCTTCTTTTCAAGCCATTTCACGATGGTTTCGACGCCTTTTTCACCCATTAAGGCATGACTGTGGCTGATTGTGCCTTCAATCTTTCCGCTCCGCAGAAGATTCATCGTTTCCTGGGTATTATCAAATGTATAGACCTTAAACCCTGAAAGGGCCGATCTCGCTTCAATTGTCCGTACGATGATGTCCCCGTCATCCACTCCCGTCCCTATCAACGCCTTCATGGACGGATATTGATTAAGGAGCTCATTGGTCTGGTCCTCAGGATGCTGTTTATTTGTTTCAGCCAGTTTAATAGAGGAGCCCTTAAGGCTGTCCGTCAGTCCTTTCATTCTCTCGTTTTCTATAGATGTCACCATGTTTCCTTTAATCATGCCGATCGTTTCACTGCCGGTGAGAGTCTTTTTTAAATAGTTTCCAAGCTCGAGGCCGGTCTCATAGTGATTGGATCCGATGTAGGATTTCCGGAGACTGTCAGGCAGGTCCGCCATGATTGTCACCACCGGAATCCCCTGTACCGTGGCCTTTTGGATCGTCTCTTTAAAAGAAGCATCGTCAATGCCGAGCAGCAATATGCCGTCAACCTGCGAGGAAATTGCCATATTCATCGCTTTTTGCAGCTCTTCATTATCAGGCAGATTGGTCCCTTTAATGTCGAGGCTGACCTTAGCCTGAACGGCGGCCGATTCTACCCCTGTGATCACCTGATTCCAGTAGGCATCGCCAAGATAAGGGGAAATCAGCACAAGCCGGTACCGGTACTCCTCCGCTTCAGCCTGCGCAGAAAACGATTGACTGGATTGATAGATTTGAAAAAGCTGATAGAGAGGAAAAAGAGAAAGAAGAATAAAAGCAAACAGAACCAGTTTTATACGACGTGTCATGAAATCACCATTTTTATAGGACTTTTCATTCATTATAAGGGATTGGGCAGTATTGTAAACGCTTTTATTTTTAGCGTTATGCTCTAATATGGGGCTGCTGCTTTGATAACAGTCATGTTTTGAACGGTTACAGTCCAAAACAGGCTGCTAACAATCCAAACCAGTCGTTTAACAAGCCAAAACGGCAATGTAACAAGCCAAACTCACGCTCTTACAAGCCAAACCATGCAACCTAACAAGCCGGCGGGAAAACTGGCGGGGTGTACCTTCGATTTCAGCCCAAAACAAAAACCCCCGGGAAATCCGGGGGTTTAATGCTCAGATCTTATTCTGTGATACGTTAATACGATTCATTGCCCGGCGCAGTGCAAGCTCGGCGCGCTTGAAGTCGATGTCGTCTTTGTTTGTGTTCAGACGTTCTTCAGCGCGTTCCTTTGCTGCTTGTGCACGAGTTAAATCAATATCTTCTACAGTCTCGGCAGCCTGTGCCAAGATTGTGACTTTGTCAGGCCGTACTTCTAAAAAGCCGCCGCTAACAGCCACGAGTTCCGTGGATTTGCTTGTTTTCAAACGGACAGCGCCGATTTGAAGTGGAGCTACCATTGGAATATGACCTGGCAAGATTCCAAGCTCACCGCTTTGAGCTTTTACACTTACCATTTCGACGTCTGCATCGTAAACTGGGCCATCGGGAGTAACGACATTGACTTGTACTGTCTTCATACTCTATACCCTCCTGCGTCCCAAAATTAGACTTCTACACCCATGCTTTTCGCACTTTCGATGACATCTTCAATGCGTCCCACAAGACGGAAAGCATCTTCAGGAAGATGATCGTACTTGCCCTCAAGGATTTCCTTGAAGCCTTTAACTGTCTCTTTAACAGGTACATATGAACCTGCCTGGCCAGTAAACTGCTCAGCAACGTGGAAGTTTTGGGACAGGAAGAATTGAACTCGGCGTGCACGGTGCACGACTAATTTATCTTCATCAGAAAGCTCATCCATACCAAGGATCGCGATGATATCCTGAAGCTCTTTATAACGCTGCAGTGTCTGCTGTACTTGACGTGCAACCGCGTAGTGCTCTTCTCCAACGATTTCAGGAGACAATGCGCGTGATGTCGAAGCAAGCGGATCCACTGCCGGGTAAATACCCATTTCAGATAGTTTACGCTCAAGGTTCGTTGTTGCATCCAAGTGAGCGAATGTTGTTGCAGGAGCCGGATCCGTATAGTCATCGGCCGGTACATAGATCGCCTGGATCGATGTAACAGAACCAACGTTAGTAGACGTGATACGCTCCTGAAGCTGACCCATTTCAGTTGCAAGTGTCGGCTGGTAACCTACCGCAGATGGCATACGGCCAAGAAGGGCTGATACCTCTGAACCTGCCTGTGTGAAACGGAAGATGTTATCCATGAAGAAAAGAACGTCCTGTCCTTGGTCATCACGGAAGAATTCAGCCATTGTAAGACCTGTCAGTGCAACACGCATACGTGCGCCAGGCGGCTCATTCATCTGTCCGAATACCATGGCAGTCTTCTTGATAACACCAGAGTCTGTCATTTCATGGTAAAGGTCGTTTCCTTCACGAGTACGCTCACCTACGCCGGCGAATACAGAGATACCGCCATGCTCCTGAGCGATGTTGTTGATAAGCTCCTGGATAAGTACTGTTTTACCTACACCCGCACCACCGAAAAGACCGATTTTTCCGCCTTTGATGTATGGAGCAAGTAGGTCTACTACTTTAATTCCAGTTTCAAGAATTTCTACCTCAGTAGAAAGCTGATCGAATTTTGGCGCTTGTCTGTGGATTGGATCACGACGAGCTTCAGCAGGAATTGCTGCATCCAAATCGATATTGTCTCCAAGTACGTTGAATACACGTCCAAGTGTAACGTCTCCAACCGGTACAGAGATTGCCGCACCTGTATCCAGTACTTCACTTCCGCGCACAAGACCGTCTGTTGAAGCCATTGCAACAGTACGAACTGTGTCGTCACCAAGGTGAAGGGCAACTTCCAATGTTAATTCTGAAGCTGCTTCGCCTTCAGTGCGTCCCTGGAAAGTAACTTTAAGGGCGTTATAGATTTCAGGAAGCTGACCGCTTTGGAACTTTACGTCAACAACCGGACCCATAACTTGAGTAACGCGTCCTTTATTCATCGTTTTCCCTCCTAACTTGCTGTCTGAAAGCCCTTTATGGGCGTTATTCTATTCGAGTGCCGCAGCCCCGCCGACGATCTCCGTAATTTCCTGAGTGATCGCAGCCTGACGTGCACGGTTGTAAGAAAGAGTAAGACTGTTAATAAGTTCTTTTGCATTGTCTGTCGCATTTTTCATTGCCGTCATACGGGCAGCATGCTCAGAAGCCTTGCTGTCAAGTAACGCGCCGTAGATGAGACTTTCAGCATATTGTGGTAACAGTACTTCTAAGATCTCTTCTTTGGATGGTTCGAATTCATAAGATGTTTTCTTTGCTGATGACGCACCAAGATCAGTAAGAGGAAGAAGCTTTTTCTCTGTTACGTCCTGCTGGATGACACTTACAAAATGGTTGTAGTACACATAGATTTCGTCGAATGTGCCATCATTGAACATATTCACTGTATTTGCTGTAAGATCTTTTATCTCAGAAAATGACGTGTCATCTGCAATTCCTGTTACCTCAAGTGCGATCTGCACACCGCGTTTTTTGAAGAATTCGCGTCCGATCTTACCGATTGCGATAACAGCATATTCATCTTTAGACGAATGACGCTTTTGGATTGCCTGATGCACAGTACGCAGTACGTTACTGTTTAAGGCACCTGCAAGTCCGCGGTCAGACGTGATGACGAGATAAGCTGTTTTCTTCACAGGTCGGCTGACGAGCATCGGGTGGGATACATCCGTGCTGCCAAGTGCAATGCTTGCAACGACTTCTTGAATCTTATCCATGTAAGGTCCAAACGACTTTGCATTGTTTTCGGCACGGTTCAGCTTCGCTGCTGAAACCATCTCCATCGCCTTTGTAATCTGGCTCGTCTTCTTTGTTGAGGTGATTCTTGATTTAATGTCGCGTAATGATGCCAAAGGTTCTCACCACCTTTTTATAAAAATCAACCTGATCCATTTACGTGAAGATAAAGTATGAAGGCAAACCTTCATACTTTACCAAGTTTATTCAGAAATCGCGAATGTCTTTTTGAATGCTGTGATCGCAGACTGGAACTCACTGTCTTCAGGAAGATTGCCAGTTGTGCGGATGTGATCAAGCATTGCTTTGTTGTTTTGCTCGAGGAATGAGAAGTACTCTTCTTCAAAGCGTTTAATATCTTCAACTGGAATGTCATCCAGGAATCCTTTAGTCAATGCATAAAGAATGGCAACCTGCTTCTCAACTGCAAGCGGTTTGTTCAAGCCCTGTTTTAGAACTTCAACTGTACGCGCACCGCGGTTAAGTTTAGCCTGAGTCGCTTTATCAAGGTCAGAGCCGAACTGAGCGAATGCTTCAAGCTCACGGTATGAAGCAAGGTCAAGACGCAGTGTACCTGATACTTTTTTCATTGCTTTGATCTGAGCAGATCCTCCAACACGTGATACGGAAAGACCGGCGTTAACCGCTGGACGCACACCTGAGAAGAAAAGGTCAGACTGAAGGAAAATCTGTCCATCAGTGATGGAGATAACATTTGTCGGGATGTATGCAGATACATCGCCCGCCTGCGTTTCAATGAACGGAAGGGCTGTAAGTGAACCGGCACCTTTTGCATCACTGAGTTTTGCAGCACGCTCAAGAAGGCGTGAATGCAAGTAGAAAACGTCACCAGGATATGCTTCACGGCCTGGAGGACGGCGAAGAAGCAAGGAAAGTTCACGGTATGCAGATGCCTGTTTTGTTAAGTCATCATACACAACAAGAACGTGCTTGCCATTGTACATGAAATGCTCACCCATTGTTACACCGGCATAAGGAGCTAAGAACAATAGCGGTGCAGGCTGTGAAGCAGATGCAGTAACAACGATTGTGTAATCTAATGCGCCATTTTTACGCAGTGTTTCTACTACGCCGCGGACAGTCGATTCTTTTTGTCCAATAGCAACATAGATACAGATCATGTTTTCGTCTTTTTGGTTAAGAATGGTATCGATGGCTACAGATGTTTTACCAGTCTGACGGTCACCGATGATAAGCTCACGCTGTCCGCGGCCAATCGGAATAAGAGCGTCAATCGCTTTAATTCCTGTTTGAAGCGGTTCATGAACAGATTTACGATCCATAACGCCTGGAGCAGGGCTCTCAATTGGGCGTGTATGTTTTGTTTCGATTGGACCAAGGCCGTCAACAGGCTGTCCCAGAGAGTTTACAACGCGTCCGATCAGTTCCTCACCTACAGGAACCTCCATGATGCGTCCAGTGCGGCGCACTTCGTCGCCTTCACGGATGTCTGCGTATGGTCCGAGGATGATGATACCCACGTTGTTTGACTCAAGGTTTTGAGCCATACCCATTACGCCGTTTGAAAATTCAACAAGCTCTCCAGCCATGACATTGTCGAGGCCATGAGCACGGGCGATACCGTCACCAATCTGGATAACTGTACCTACATCACTAACTTTGATATCAGACTGATAGCTTTCAATTTGCTTTTTAATCAGTGCACTAATTTCTTCTGCTTTGATGCTCATGAGTTTCACCCCTATCTACGATCTTTTTGCAACTAATTGTCGCTCTATACGTTCAAGCTTACCGCTTATGCTTCCATCATAAATGCGATTGCCGATACGAAGCTTCACTCCGCCGATCAGATTCTGATCAATTACGTTTCTTAAACGAAGAGAAGATTTGCCGATTTTTTTGGCAAATGTATCAGACAGCGCTGTTAATTCATCCTGATCAAGCAGTCTTACAGAATAGACGATAGCATCCTCTGTGCCCCGCTCGTCGTTTGCAAGTTTCACAAAATGCTCGGCAAGATCAGGAATCACACTGATCCGCTGACGCTCAATCAATAGAAGAATCGTACTTAAAACAGGTTGAGATAAAGAAGCGAACGCTTCACTCATCATGGATTTTTTCTTTTCTAGCAGCACTTTTGGATGTGTAAGCACGTTCAGTAATTCAGGATTCTCTGACGTCACCTTCTGGATGACAAGCAGTTCCTCTTCAATCTGGTCAATCGTGCCGTTTTCCTTAGCGATTTGAAAAAGAGCCAATGCATAGCGAGCTGCAACTATTTCTTTACTCATCGACCTTCGCCTACCTCTTTGATATAATCGTGGATAAGCTTTTCTTGTTCTTTCTCATTCAATTCTTTTTCGATAACTTTTGTTGCAATTAATACAGAGAGTGATGCAACTTGCTCACGAAGAGCGGTAATAGCCTGCTCTTTTTCCGTAGCAATTTCCTGAATAGCGGCTTTTTTCATACGATCTGACTCAGCGCGGGCGGCAAGAAGAATTTCTTCTTTTTGCTGTTCGCCGATTTTCTTCGCGTTCTCTACCAAGCTCTGAGCTTCAGTTCGAGCCTGCTTTAGCAGATCCTTTTGCTCTTCAACAAGTCTTTTCGCTTCCTGATGTGTTGATTCAGCAGAGCTAATTTCATCAGCAATGTATGTTTCACGCTGCTTCATAATATTCATAACAGGGCCAAACGCGTATTTTCTAAGCAAAGCCAGTAGAATCAGGAACATGACAAGCTGGAAAATGGCATCTCCTCCATTAAAAGTTCCTGCACTTGCTCCTAATACAAAATCCATTGATAACATAGCTCGGTTTCACTCCCTTCAAGAGTAGCATGATGGGTATGGCAAAAATCAAAGGCTTCTTTCAGCCTGAAATCATTAAAAATTGTTTACATAAAGGAAAGGCGAAGGTTCGCTATGAATGATCTTCGCCATTTTGGAACGTATTGTAAGCGCGGGATAATTATCTTCCCATTACGATGAATGCAATTACTACTGCGATGATTGGAATCGCCTCTACTAGTGCAACCCCGATAAACATTGTTGTTTGAAGCATGCTCTTCGCTTCCGGCTGGCGGGCCATCCCCTCAACTGTACGTGAAACGATAAGTCCGTTACCAATACCTGCACCAAGTGCGGCTAGTCCAATTGCAATTGCAGCTGCTAATAAACCCATTGTAAATGTCCTCCTTTTAATGTATGAAAAATGGTATTAAATGCTTTGTCCAAATGAATGAACTTTTATATTAATGGTCATGACTCACTTTGTGTGCCATATACACCATCGTTAACATAACAAATATAAACGCCTGAATTGAACCTACAAAGATACTGAATGCCTGCCATATCATCATTGGCACGGCAGCAATGGCTGTGCCAAGAATTCCGCTGCCAAATCCTTCTGCATATCCTGCTGTTGCAAGACCTGCAAGAAGCGTAAGCAGAATTTCACCGGCATAAATATTACCGTATAAACGAAGTCCGAGTGTAAGGGTGTTTGCAAATTCCTCTATGATTTTAAGAGGGAAAAGAAACGGGAGCGGTTTAAGAAAATCCTTGCCGTATTCCGCAGCACCCTTCATTTTGATGCCGTAATAATGCGTCAGTGCAACGACCATAACTGCGAGTGTTAATGTAATGATCGGATCGGCAGTAGGTGATTTCCACCATAGCTCATGCCCCACTACAATCGCAAAAGGCAGTCCCAGCATATTCGCTACGAAAATATACATAAATAATGCGATTCCAAGAGTCAGGAAACGGCCGCCTGTCTGCCAGTCCATCGTGCTTTTGATAATGTTGCGGACAAAGTCCACTATCCATTCTACAAAGTTCTGTGCACCTGTCGGCTTCATAGCAAGAGTGCGTGTACACAAAACCGCAATCAGGAAAACAATCAAACTGGCGATCGTTATCATTAAAACATTGGATAAATTGAAGTTAAGTCCTAGAAATTCAACTATAGGAGCACCGTGATCCAACTATATTCACCTCTCTTCCCGGTTAAATGCTGCATAAAAAAAATAATCTATCATAATAACAATATAGATTGTCATTAATCCAATAACCAAGCCTATTAGATGTACGTACTCGGGATATTGTGCTGAAATGAGCACACCAAAACCCGCAGCAGCCATCCGGGCAGCTGTCCCCAGAGATCTGATTTTCCGACCGTGCTCCATCGCCTGCGAGAACTGATGGTATTTGCGCACGAGAAGCCATAAACTGTAAAAACTGATAGCTGTTCCTACTATAAGACCAAGAAATACAGACTGATATCTCGTAAAGCCCCAGCCTAACACATAGATGGCAAGCAGAAAGAATATGTATTTGCGCTGCCTTTTAAATATCTGGTGCAAATCAAACATGAATGATTCAGTCTCCTGAAAAAAAGTGGTGGACAAGCTTGATCATGCCGGCAATTCCGGCTGCAAGGCCCAGTAAAAGGCCTATGATCATAAAAAGCGGTTCTGTATGGAAATAACGGTCGAGCCATCTTCCTGAAAAGATGCCAATTAGTGTTGAACCGACTAGCTGAGACAGAATGCCTGTCATAAGGGCCATTGCCTGCATGGGATGACGCTCTTTTTTGCGCATTCGACCGCCTCGCTAATAGATTAATAAAGGGTTTATCTGGGGATAGAAACGGGTAATTGAAAGCGGTATGAAAACCTTATCATTTACCCTCGTCTAGCATACAATAGGCTCTATTTAATGTCAATTGCTTTAAAACCAAAAACTTGACAATCAAAAAAGCCTATCACAAAAAGTTCACATTTACTCAGTTTCCCAGTTTTGTCTTGGGATTTTCTAAGATCAGGTCCGTTTCAAACGTGTCCTCCCTGTCCCCTTTTCTGGCAAAAACGACTGCTTTGTAAAGCCCGTCCTCAAGACCTAGATCCTTTTGTCTGAACGTCTTTTTAACCGCACCCTTCTGAAGATCCCTGCCCCAGTCCAGAAACGCAACAAACCTAAGAGTGTCTGGATCATAGAGCGCAATGCCCATTTCATCCGCGCCTCCCGGCAGGTACAGTTCATACTGATAGACTCCTGCAGAATCTCCGAATCCGAACTCAAAGCCCATCACCCGCGGGTAATCCGGTTCATCCACAACAAACAAGTACGGGAGTTCCCTGACCGTTTCGTCCGCTTCTGCTTTTATCCAGCCCTGATGCAGGCCTTTTTCCAGTTTGCTTGCATAGATATTCAACTTTACGTATATCTCTCTTTTTCCGCCGGCGGGAACTGTCACTTTTCCAGGCATATCCCACTGCACACCTTTTTTATAGAAAGGATACGAGAACGAATAGACGACTTCTTTGTCTGATTGATTATCAAGTGTCAGCTTTACCTTTTTCTGAATGCTTCCCCCGCCTTTTGAAATGACTTGGCCGAATGACAGTGTACCCGGATACATCAGCGCTTCTGTTTCAAGTGCTTTCATGACGTCTATTCGTCCGGCACCCTGTTCGATCGGCTGGTAATAATCCGCCTTTTTCCCGCTCAGAGGCCTGGACGAATTCATGAGGGCAGCCTTGATTTGCTCCGGTTTCCATTCCGGATGGGCCTGCTTAATCAGTGCAGCAGCACCTGCCACATGAGGGGCTGACATACTTGTACCTTGAAGGCTTAAGTACCCTTCAGGCACTGTACTGTCAATTGCTACTCCGGGGGCAACAACGTCAGGCTTGATTTCCCATGTGCGGGTAACAGGGCCCCTTGAACTGAAATCAGCCATCTGATCTGATTCGTTCCGGTAAACTGTTCGAATCACCGGTTTTTTGTCCAGTTGTTTTTTCAGCCACAAGCCGTCTTCCTTTGAAATGGAGACAACCGGAATGTTTGCCGGAAGTTCAAGGTTGCCCGCAAAGCTTCCTTTCATATTGTTATAAATCACAACCGCTTTTGCGCCGATCTTTTCAGCAAAAAGAGCTTTTTCGGTAAAGGTGATTTTCCCGCGCTCAACAAGCACTACTTTCCCTTTCATGTCTGGGGAATACTGATGTTCCTCGCCAATTCCGGCAAATACCATCTCTTCTCCCTGATGCAGCGTCCACTCTTTTGCACCCGCCATCTGAGTGACCGGTATTTCTTTCCTTGAACCGCTTGCTGTGAGGTAGGGAATCCGCTGCGGAGGAGTTGAGGCGCCAACAGAAATGGCCTTGCCGGACGTACCCGGTGAACCGACTGTCCAGACACCGGGACCGGAATTTCCGGTGGATACAACAGCAGTAATGCCGTGTTCTACCGCACGGTCAAGCGCAAGACTAGTCGGCCAGTCCGGTCCATTGACCATATTGCCGAGCGACAGATTCAGCACATCTACTTTGTCTTCAATCGCTTTTTCGATCGCCGCAATGACCTGTTCGCTTGTCCCGAATCCTCCCGGGCCAAGTGCGCGGTATGCAATGATTTCCGCTTCAGGCGCTACCCCTTTCAGCCTGCCGTTTGCCGCAATAATCCCTGCCACATGTGTGCCATGGAGAGTTTCTGTGCCGTCAGTCGCTTTTGTCTCCATTGGATCATCGTCACCGTCAATGATGTCTGTCCCGCCCGCATAGCTGCGGGATAAGTCCGGATGAGTGTAATCGATGCCTGTATCAATAATGCCTACTTTGACTCCCTCTCCTGTCAGGCGGTGCTGCTCAGAATCAAAAAGCCCCCTCACATCGTCACCGCCAATAAACGGCACACTTTCCTCAAGATCCACCCGATAAGACGCAACCGGACTGGCATGGATAATATGAGGATCCTTTTGGAGAGCGATTAAATCGTTATGGCTGCCTTCTAGCGAATAGCCGCTGAACACTTTTTTGAACGTTCGGCGGATTTTTACTCCAGGATAGTTTTCTTTGATTTTTTCAGAGAAGGCCTGCGCATGAGCTTCTTCCACGATAATCATTACCGTTTCTGTGCGGTTGGGAGAAACGTCCGGTATGGCAGGCACATCCGGATAATTTACTGCACTTGTATGTATTGGAAAAATAGATGCTATGAGAAAAAAAGAGAGAATGAATTTCCTTGTCATCACCGTCACCTCTCTTTTATCCTTCTCAAACGGGTATAAAAAAATCCCCCTTGTGTAAGGAGGATTCGCGGTACATATAAAAAGAATAACGTTATAAAGTTATCCTCGGCTAGCGGAAGCGCCTAGCTCCTCTGTCAGAACAAATCCGCCAAAAAAGGCGGGAACCGGACTTTTCTGACGGATTCTTATCTGCCTATCGGAGCGGGCCTTGGCGCTTCCGCTTTTGTCTCTACTTAGTTCCAAACATACGGTCTCCGGCATCACCGAGGCCAGGGACAATATATCCGTGATCATTTAATTTTTCATCAAGTGCCGCAATGTAGATGTCGACATCAGGATGAGCTTCTTTCACAATTTCAACGCCTTCAGGAGCTGCAATCAAGCACATGAACTTGATGTTCTTTGCGCCGCGTTTTTTCACGCTGTTAATCGCCTCTACCGCTGAGCCGCCAGTAGCAAGCATTGGATCGACGACGATGAACTCGCGCTCTTCTACGTCTGATGGAAGCTTTACGTAATATTCAACCGGTTTTAGCGTCTCCGGGTCACGGTATAGCCCTACATGTCCAACTTTTGCAGCCGGAATCAACTTAAGGATACCGTCTACCATTCCAAGACCGGCACGCAGAATTGGAACAATCGCAAGCTTTTTGCCTGCAAGCACCATGGATTTTGCCATCTGAACAGGTGTTTCAACCTCTACTTCTTCAAGAGGCATGTCTCTTGTGATTTCAAACATCATCAGGCTCGCCACTTCATCAACAAGCTCGCGAAACTCTTTCGTGCCTGTTTTCACATCGCGGATATATGTCAGTTTATGCTGAATAAGTGGATGATCAAACACGTAAACTTTGCCCATCAGCTCATCTCCTTTTCTAATACACTTCAATAGATTTTACAGAAAAAGAAGAACCGTTTCAAGGAGGATCGGAGATTTATTTTTATGGGTTTATATGGGATGCATCTTCACGGTGTTCTTGAAAGGATGGAGACTGATGCTTGAACTATTGACAGCCTCTATCATTTGGCAGTGTTATCAATTGGGAAAGGAATTCTTATGGAGAGCCGCAATTTCATGTAATGGCAACTTTCATATAACATACACAAATTGAAAAACCCATCTATGTTAACATAAAGCTATTCTGGCTATATATTCACTTTATGGAGATGAACGATAGATGACAATCGGTATTATCATTCTGACAATTGCAATTAGTATGCTTAAAGTAATTCTTGCAAGTCCGCCAACCTTCGTTGTCGAATGGCTGCTCGGCAAATTTGCCCTTCATTCCAAGCTTAGTGAAGAGAGTGCCACTGTAACCCTCAGCGGAAAACGTTTGGAAGGCGAAGACAAAACTCAATTTATCCGCATGTTTAATGAAGCAACATTTTTTGATAAATATAATGAATATAATCTGCCTGCAAGCAATACGGGCACTCCTTTTATTATTAATACAAATACGGGTAAAAGAGGTGTAACGCTGTCTGTGTATATTTACAGCGGTCATGCAGATGTGTTCAAGCACGGAAAAAAGAAAACAGTGGCTTATAGCCTGCGGTCTGAGAGCCTGCAAGAATGTTGAATGCAGCAGCTGGAAATGGCCATATTTATGCTGCCGGCATCGTGTCAGGCAGCTTTTTTTGTTTATTATGCTTCATGTTGATCTCCTTCCATCAGTATCATGTTCACTAAAAGAAAAAGCCCCAAAGGCCATTCTCTTTTGGGACTTCTTTGCAGTAATTAATTCTGAAAGCTTGAAACCGATGTTCCCGGTCCGCTTGCCGGAGTTGTGTAGACGTGGTTTGAGCCGCTTTCCCATACAACGTTTCCACTTGCGTCTTTTTTAATAAACTTGAATTCGACTGAACGTCCGGACGGCACGCTTACGTCGTAGTACCAGCTAGGATATTTGGTGATAACCTGATTGTAGAATGGTCCGACTGCTTTTGCAGCATCCCAATTGCCAAGCTCGCTTACGTTTCCTACTATATAAATGGCCTGGCCGAGATTGGTGGAAGCACCGTTTACGATAAATCGAACGGATGACTGCTTGCCTGAAAGAACTTCAACTGGTCCGTACGCGCCGCTTGCCGCACCGCCTGATGTGACGACAGATACCTGGTAGTTTCCGGCTGAAGCTGTCGGGATTTTGACGGTGATTTCCGTATTGGACCATGAAACGACAGAGGCATTGACGGTTCCGAATTTCACAGTGCCTGCTGTGGATCCGAATGATTCTCCGCTGATGGTTACAGTCGTTCCAGGCGCTCCCATAACAGGACCGACCTGCCCGATTGATGGGGCTGCTGCGCTTCCATTAAAAGAATAAACAGCTGCTTCTCCAGGCGAGAGGTCAAAAGCTGATACCGCTCCTCCGCTTCCTACTGAAATGCTGCTTCCTCCCAGGAGTGCTGTGAGCTGGTCAGTATATGTGCCTGCAGGCAGCGTTGATGTGAGGCCGCTGATGTTGTAAGATGCTGTTTTGCTTTTGTTGACTGCTGTTAAAACGACGTCTTTTCCGAATGTGCGTTCATAAACGTATACGTCATTATTAATCCACTTTTCTTTAGTTTTTCCATAGCCTAACGCCTGATTATTCTTGCGGAGAGCAGCAAGCTTACTGATAATCTGGTAGGCTTTTGTTGTTTTATTGAAGGATGTTTGCTTTTTACGGTTGTTTGGATCGCCGTTTCCTGTCATGTACTGCTCTGTTCCGTAGTAAATATTCGGTACACCGCGCGAGGTAAGCATAACAGCGAGGGCAAGGTCTGTATTTTTCACATCGGCTCCGTCAAAGTGGAAACGGTCCATATCATGATTATCAAGGAAGGTTACTTGATCGGCGGTCTGCTCATACTTCGCCTCTGATTCTGCTATCATGGCATTAAAACCGTACCAGTTGTCAGAACCGTTGCGCAGCACCTGTCTCAGCTTCTGGCCGTAGCGGAAATCAAGCAGGGACATGCCTGTGCTGTTGGCAAAATTGTAGTAGTTCTGATCGACTTCATTCTCTCCAAGGAACCATTCCCCGAAAGTGAACACCGGCTTGTGGCTGTAGATCGTCTCCATAAAGGTCTTCTGCCAGCCAAACGGCATGTGTTTCACAGCATCAACGCGGATCCCGTCGATTCCCATATCAAGCCACAGCTTGACGGCATCTTTCATATACTTGTCGACAGTCGGATTCTGGTGATTAAAATCGGCCAGATCATAGAGATTTCGGTAGATTCCGTCTTCAATAGATGAAAAGTTCGTGCCGCCATTGTGATGAAACAGACCTTTCGTATCATTTGTATAGCCGCCGACAAGCGTGCCGTTATCATAAAGCTTTCCGTTTTCCATATAGGACGGTGTGTCCTCTGACGCTGGCGATGTATGGTTCGGTGCGAAATCGATAATGACTTTTATTCCTTTCTGGTGTGCCGTGTTTATAAGCGTCTGAAACTCCTGCATCGTCCCGTAGAAAGGGTTTGTCTTTTTAAAATCCCGTCCCCAGTAACCGTGATAGGAAGTTGTTCCCGCCGCATCATTCAGTACGGTATAGACATTTTCAACAGGCTGGGAAATCCAGAGAGCGGTAATCCCGAGATCCGTGAAATAGCCGTCATTCAGTTTATTGATGATTCCCTGCCAGTCTCCCCCGCAGTATTTTCTGAGATTTGAACAGTCTGAGCTGAAAAGAGACCCTGTCGGATTGTTCGCCGGATTTCCATCAACGAAACGATCCGTCATAATTTGATAGATGACATCATTTGAGTAGTTGACCTTATTGTTTATGGAAGCGTTTGCATAATTGTCCGTAATAGGTCCAAAACTGCCTAATACCAGTGCTGCTGCAAAACCGAGACTTACCGCTTTTTTCAACATTTCCCCATCTCCCCTGATAGTAATAATAAGAATACGAGACTTTACTGCCCTCCTTTTCCCAAAAATAAAACCCCGCTATTCATAAATGAATAACGGGGTTGTTGTCCGGAGACAATGCATGGCCCTCAAGTTAAGATGATCGCGCTCGCTGTTTTTATCTATCCTGATCGTAATAAGTTTTCAGAATATACACAAACTTCTATTTTCCTATTTTCTAAAAATGAAAGTTGTGTCCATTTGCCTACTCTTTTTTTGACACAGATTTACAATTTCATGAAATTCATAGACTTCTACCTGGTTAACGTTTAAAATCATCAAAGAGTGTTTTTTAAAAAGACAGACATGAGGTGAATGGAATTTTGAATTTGTGGGAGATTTTTGTTGCAGTTGTACTTGGCATTGTGGAAGGATTAACAGAGTTTGCACCGGTATCTTCTACTGGACATATGATTATTTTTGATGATCTGCTGTTTCAGTCAAAAGACATTTTTGGCCGGGAAGTTGCCAATACCTTTAAAATTGTCATTCAGCTTGGTTCCATTTTAGCGGTTGTAATCATCTTCAAAGACAGATTTCTAAGCCTGCTTGGATTAAAGAAGGAAACGGAAGCAAGGAAAGAATCAAAACTGAAGCTGTCTCAGGTTATCATCGGTTTGCTGCCGGCAGCGGTCCTTGGTTTTTTGTTTGAAGATATCATCGATAAGCATTTATTTACGATTAATTATGTCGTTTTAAGTTTACTTGCAGGTGCCATTCTGATGATCGTTGCCGACTTTGTTCAGAAACGCCGCACAATTACGACGAAAAGCGTGGACCAGATTACAAATAAACAGGCTTTAATTGTCGGTCTTGTACAGTGTATTGCATTATGGCCGGGATTTTCACGTTCCGGATCGACGATGTCTGCAGGCGTCATGCTCGGCATGAACCACAGAACAGCATCAGACTTCACGTTTATTATGGCCGTGCCGATTATGGCCGGAGCAAGCGGACTTTCCCTAATAAAAAACTGGGAGTACTTCACCCTTGATGCTCTGCCGTTTTTCATTGCCGGATTCATCAGTGCATTTGTTGTTGCACTCATTTCCATCCGCTTTTTCCTGGCTCTTATCAATAAAATAAAGCTCGTGCCGTTTGCGATTTACCGCATCGTGCTTGCAGCCGTTATTTATTTCGTATTCTTGTAAGAAAAAAGAGCAAATCCGCGGGGATTTGCTCTTTTTGTATGGAAAAATCACACGTATAAATCGAATTTAGCTGTCAGAGATTCTACACGGTTTTTCGCTTCCTCAAGTTTTGTCTCATCTTCAGTGTTGCTGAGGGCAAGCACCATTATAGAAGCAATTTCATCCATGTCCTCAAGACCGAAGCCTCTGCTTGTTACTGCAGCCGTTCCGATGCGCACTCCGCTTGTTACAAACGGGCTTTCAGGATCAAATGGAATCGTGTTTTTGTTGACTGTAATGCCGACATCATCAAGTACTTTCTCAGCCACTTTTCCAGTCAGGCCAAGTGAGCGGACATCAATCAGAATGAGGTGGTTGTCCGTTCCATCAGATACGAGATTCAGACCCTGGCTTTTCAGACCTTCTGCCAGACGGTTTGCATTGGCAATGATGTTTGAAGCGTACGTTTTGAAATCTTCCTGCAGGACTTCTCCAAACGAAACAGCTTTTGCAGCGATCACATGCATAAGCGGACCGCCCTGAATGCCCGGGAAGATGGATTTATCAATTTTTTTAGCGTATTCTTCTTTGCAGAGAATCATGCCGCCGCGCGGACCGCGAAGCGTTTTATGCGTTGTTGTTGTCACAAAATCAGCATACGGGACAGGGTTCTCATGAAGGCCTGCAGCAACGAGGCCTGCAATGTGGGCCATATCGACCATAAAGTAAGCGCCGACTTCATCTGCAATTTCACGAAACTTCTTGAAATCAATGGCACGCGGATAAGCACTCGCACCTGCTACAATCAGCTTCGGCTTGTGAAGGCGTGCTTTTTCAAGGACGTCTTCGTAATTGATGCGGTGTGTTTCTTTATCAACGCCGTACTCAACGAAATTGTACTGAACTCCGCTGAAGTTAACTGGGCTGCCGTGAGTTAAATGGCCGCCGTGTGAAAGGTTCATGCCAAGAACAGTATCCCCATGCTCAAGAATCGTGAAGTAAACAGCCATATTCGCCTGTGCGCCTGAATGAGGCTGCACATTGACGTGCTCAGCACCAAAGATTTCTTTCGCGCGGTCTCTTGCAATGTTTTCCACAACATCTACGTGCTCACATCCGCCATAATAGCGGCGTCCAGGATAGCCTTCTGCATACTTGTTTGTTAACACAGAGCCCTGGGCTTCCATGACTGCTTCTGTAACAAAGTTTTCAGACGCGATCAGCTCAATTTTCGTGCGCTGTCGCTGCAGTTCATCCTGAATTGCTTCAAATACACTAGTATCCTGCTTGCTTAAATGTTTCATGCTAAGAATCCCCCTATCCAATTCAAACGATTTTGCTGACAGTTTCACATTTTCATTCATCTACATTGTACACGTTCAGAAAGAAGAATGTAATAGATTTATGCGTGATTTTCGTCTAATTGCGTTATTTTTGATAAAAAAGCACTAAAATAACGAATAAAACACATCTATATATATTTATCGTTCGTATTTATGACGTGCATTGTTCATTCTCTTTTTTTGAAGCAGAATAGACCGCTCTCTCTCCGCCAATCAGCTTGGGACGGGTTTTGGCCATCGTCACATGGGCATGCCCGACTTGATTTATAGAGCTTCTCACCGGAACCGCCACATGCTTGAGGTGCATGCCGATAAAGGTATCACCTATATCTATTCCGCCGTCCGCCTTAATAAACTCAACAACGGCAGGATTTCTAAAAACTGAATAGGCGTATGTGGCCATTGCCCCTCCCGCTGAGCGGACAGGTGTAACCGTTACTTCATCAAGCCCGTATTTCTCAGCCGTTTCCCGCTCCACCACAAGGGCTCTGTTTAAATGTTCACAGCACTGAAAAGCGAGATGCACGCCAGTCCGCTCTTTAAAAGCCTCAAGCTCTGAAAAAATCATCTCTGCCACATCAGTGGTGCCTGCTGTACCAATCTTTTCGCCAATCACTTCACTCGTGCTGCAGCCGACCGCAAACACCATGCCGGGTCTGAAAGAGGACTGCTCCTCCAAGTCGGCAAGCATGGTTCCAAGCTGAACCTTCCACTCCTGAATGTCAGTCATTTTCTCTTCACCCTCAGAGCTTATTTTCAAACTCAGTGATTTTATTCACGCGGTTTTCATGCCGTCCGCCTTCAAACTCAGTTGTCAGCCAAATTTTCGCAATTTCACGTGCAAGTCCGGGCCCTATGACGCGCTCGCCCATCGCAAGCATGTTGCTGTTGTTGTGCTCACGCGTTGCCTTCGCACTGAACGTATCATGCACAAGCGCACAGCGTATGCCCTTCACTTTGTTGGCAGAAATGCTCATGCCGATACCAGTTCCGCAAATCAGAATGCCGCGGTCAAATTCCCCGCTTGCCACTTTTTCAGCAACAGGAAGTGCATAGTCAGGATAATCAACCGACGTTTCGCACTCACAGCCGAAATCTTCATATGGAATATTCATCTCGTCCATCAAGCTTTTTATTTCCTCGCGCAGTCTTAGACCGCCGTGATCAGATGCAATCGCAATTTTCATGAAAATACCCTCCACATTAATTAGTCTTTGAGCTTATCCATTAATCGTACAATCATCTTCTCCAAGTCTTCGCGTGTCATTCTGTATACCTCAAGCGACCCGCCGAACGGATCCATCACATCCCTGCGTGAATGCTCATCTTCGGCGGTAAATTCTGAAAGCGTAAACGTTTTTTCAATCGCCTGCGGATACCTTTCAAAAATCAGCTCTTTATGGCTTTCCGTCATCGTCAGAATGTACGTCGCCCACTTGATGTGCTCTTCGTCAAGCAGAGACGACTGATGACTGCAGGCGATGCCTTTTTCATCAAGCGCCTGTTTCGCAAAATGCGAGGCATCGCTGCCGTCGCTTGCAAACACACCGGCAGACTTAACGGACAGCTGCCTGTCTTCTTTCATATGATTCAACAATGCTTCAGCCATCGGGCTTCTGCATGTATTTCCCGTACAAACAAAAAGGATATTCGTCATTCGTGTTCCCCCTTTTCTGTTATTATAACCTGAAAAACGCCGGGAACATAGTGACCCGGCTCTAACAAAAGCGGAGGCGCCTTGGTCAGATCCGATAGACAGATAAGAATCCGACGGAAAAGTCCGGGTCCCGCCTTTTTTGGCGGATTTGTTCTGACAGAGGATCTAGGCGCTGGAGCTGGACGATGATGCCTTTGTCATGTTATAGACTAAATAATTTTCTGGTGAACAACAAAAAAAGCCCGTTTCCGGACCCTTCCCTACATCGGAAAAATAAGCTTCAGCCCAAAGCCGAGCAGAATACTGCCCCCAAGAGCTTCGCCGTATGTACCAAGCCAGGTTTGAACGCGTCTCCCAATCAGCAGGCCGGTCCACGTGAGAAGCATGCTCACAACACCAAACATCAAAATGGTCAAAAGCGTCCTCGCCCCATAAATCCCAAGCGTCAGGCCAACTGAAAAACTGTCGAGGCTGACACTGAGCGCGAAAAAAAGCAAGCCGAATCCAACTGGAGTGATCATTGATTCTTGGTCCTTTTTAAATGAGGCAAGAATCATCTGGACCCCAAGAATGATAAGCAGTGCCCCGCCTGCAAGCGAAGCTATATGGCCGAAAGTTCCTGAAAGGACTTTGCCGATCCACATGCCGGCGAGCGGCATCCATATATGAAACAGGCCGATTGTCAGGCCAATATAAAAAATCTGCCGAAGCCTGAGTTTGATCATCCCCATGCCAAGTCCGACCGAAAATGCATCCATTCCAAGCGCAAATGCCATCATAAATAACGTAATCAGTTCGCCAATCAATGCTTCCAGATTCATATACAAGCCTCCCCGGACACGCCTCAATCAAACTTATGCATGTCCGGGAAGGCTTAGAACATTTCAATTTTCCGGTTTGGACAATTCGTCCTATTCTTTTATTAAACGGTGGCCAGCCGCCTTCATAAGCCTGTTCATCACTGCCTGGCCGACACCGGCCGACGAAAAACTTTCGCTGAAAATACAGTCTACATCCGTTTCATTAAATGCCCTCAGAACGTCATATAGCTCTGAAGCGACTGTCTGCATGTCCTCTCTGCTTCCGCAGGAAAGGACGACGTCGGCCTCATAGCTACCTGCCGTTTCTGCTGCAGAGAGAACGCCGACTTTTTTTCCTTCGCTTTTTGCCTCGCTGATTAATTTCTGAAGGAAGGAAGGTGTGCCGTCAACAATCGTCATCGGTGCAGCGGGGGCATAGTGTGTATATTTCATTCCCGGTGATTTTGGCGCCTGGTTCTCGTCGACCAGCGCCTGGTCAACGGTGACTTCTCCAATCAGTGTTTCAAGCTGTTCCTTTGTGACGCCGCCCGGTCTCAGGATGACAGGGATTTGCTGGGTGCAGTCCAAAACGGTGGATTCCACGCCTACGCCTGTTGATCCGCCGTCTACTATTCCAGCAATTCTTCCATTTAAATCATCAAAAACATGCGACGCCCGTGTCGGGCTTGGTTTTCCCGAGAGATTCGCACTCGGTGCTGCTACCGGGAGATTCGCTTCCTTTATAAGTGCAAGCGCAAGCGGATGATCCGGCATTCTCACTGCCACTGTATCAAGTCCGGCTGTTACACGGTCTGACAAACCGGCTCTTTTGGGCAATACAAATGTAATTGGCCCCGGCCAAAGAGCGTGAATCAGTTTATCCACATAAGCAGGCACATGCGATGCAATCTCATGCAGCTGTTCAATGGATGCAATGTGGACAATCAGGGGATTATCACTAGGTCTGCCTTTAGCCTCATAGATTTTACCCACAGCTTCGTCCGATTTTGCATTGGCACCAAGGCCGTAAACCGTCTCCGTAGGAAAAGCAACAACCTCATTTTCCCTTAATTGTGCTGCTGCCTGTGCAATTTGTGGATAACTT
The DNA here is from genome assembly GCA_038002745.1 of Bacillus sp. FSL H8-0547. NCBI lineage: Bacteria > Bacillati > Bacillota > Bacilli > Caryophanales > Bacillaceae > Bacillus > Bacillus sp. FSL H8-0547. Next base: position 2,028,188 of record JBBODD010000001.1, on the reverse strand, counting down.
GAAGATAAATCCTCCAAATTATCCACAATCCAAACATTTGTCTTCATTTTCCTTACTCTCCTGTCTAACATGTGAATAACTTTGTATTTCCCGCACTTTTCATTCATTCCTCATGAAAGTATAAAAGAACCCCTAAAAGAATACAAGCCTTATCCACAAATTGTGGATAAGGCGAGTGAATTAGTGGATAACTATGTGGATATATCCACATCAGGATGTTTTTGCCATCACTTCTGCATGTTCCTTGCTGAAAGACTCTTTAAAATGCGCTGACTGCAGCAAATGCTGCGGAATGTTTTCTTTTTCCACAGCCTGAAAGCCAATGATGCTTAGAAAATCAACTGCACTTCTGCTGTTTGCCACAAGATAACAGCTCCCCATCCCCTTTTCTTTCGCAAGCGCATAAACACTCTCAAAAAGAGAAAGCAGGTGCGCCTGGTTCATAGATTCCGAAACGGCAAGCGACCGCAGCAGGCCGTCCCCGCCGACCGGTTCCACTCCCAGCGTAGCGGTGATCTGTCCATCACTTTCCAGCAGGGCAAAATACTCCGCAAACTCTTCAATTCCGTCCGATCTCAAGCCGGCTTTCTCAATAAACGCTTTTATAGCCTGTACATCCTTTTTTTCAGCAATTCTTAACTGATAGTACATCCAATCCCCCCGTTTTTCGTTTCTACTTCAACTCTATGACGAAAAATGATGGGATATGACTCAAGGTACAATCTAGTCTCTGAAAAAAGAGAGACGTACGGTCAAACCGTACGCCTTTTACGAAAATACTCCTTCAAACCACTCTACTAGAAAGAATTTCACTTCTACTTCTTCTTTTTCCTCTTCTTCATCCACAACCAGGGATGTCATCTCTTCAGATGCTTTTTCAGCTGTCTCTTCCTCATCTGCAAGCAACGAAGAAAGCTCCTCAGATGCATCTGCCTCTTCAGCAGCAGGCGGCGCTTCTTCCTCCAGTTCAGCTGCCTGAACAGCCTGCCCGTTTGAAAAATCGAGGAAACATAAAGGCGGGAACAGCACACACCACCAGTTGGCACCATTTCCTTCGCCGAGCGTAATCAAAATCGCCTCATAATCACCAGCAGGGTAAATGTAGCTGCCATACATCTTCGTCGGAAAGCTTACATTATTGAAATCAACCGTAAACTCCTGAACCATGTTCTCCCTCACAAGTGTCGCCTGGACAATCTTCTCAATTTCAGGAAGCCTTGACTTGATCAGCTCTCTTGCCTCTTCAACCGATGTCAGCTTCTCCACCCAAACAGTAATTTCCTTGTTTACCTCATCGCGGATCTTGCGCTTCAGCACCTGATCCTCTTCAGAGTCACTATTTGCAAGAATCCGCAGGCGAATCGCCTCTTCCGGAATCACAACCGCCTCATTCACCTGCTGCGCACCAGCTGCAAGCGGCTCCTTATACACGTTCATAACCGCCCCGATCATTAATAATGAAATATATATAAATGCCATATAATGCTTCTTCATTTTCATCACCATCCCCTTCTAGCAACCAGTATGGACAGGGAGGCAGAATCTTAAACTAGCTTTTTGAAAACTAGTAATCTATTTTTTTGAGTGTTTTGCAACTGGAAAGTGTTCGACTCAGTTTAGGACTGAAAAGAAACTGATGAATGGTAAAGATCTTGCTAGTAAAAGAGGTAGTTTGGGGTTGGGTGTAAAAAAAACGCCTCAATCATGAGGCGTTCCTTCTACAACAGCAAATACCATTCTGTCCTTGCCATTGATGTCGTATCTGACTTCAGCCTGTGCGTGCGGAAGCTGTTCAAGCAGGAGGGCTTTAACGTCTTCACCCTGCCCTGCTCCGACTTCGAACGCAATTAAGGCACGGGTGCTGATGACGCGCGGGATGTCAGCTGCCAGCCTGCGGTAAAAATCCAGTCCGTCTTTACCGCCTGCAAGGGCGCGGTGAGGCTCGTGGTCCCTTACGACCGGTGAAAGCTCCAGCACTTCTGCATCCGGGATATACGGAGGATTCGAGACTACCACATCCATTTTCGTTCCGCTTTCCATCACCGGCGCAAGCAAGTCTCCATGCATGAACTCCACTTCAGCTCCGAGGCTTTCTGCATTCATGCTTGCGACTTCAAGCGACTCAGGTGCAATATCGACAGCCCTTACTTTAAAAGCAGGATTTTCAAGCGCGAGGGAAATGGCAATAGCTCCGCTGCCTGTCCCGATGTCTGCTGCAGCAATCGTTTCATAGCCTTTAAACAGGCTTTTCGCTTTAAGCAAAATCCCTTCAACCAGTTCCTCTGTTTCAGGGCGCGGAATTAACACTTCTTTATTGACCGTAAACGAACGGCCGTAAAATTCTTCTGATCCAATCATGTGCTGTACAGGAACTCCGTCCGCATGACGGTGAACGTCTGCTTTGAATAGTTCCCAGACTCCGTCAGGCAGTTCCATCCTCAGGGAGGCAAGCATTTCTGAACGGCTCATGTTCAGATGGTGGCGAAGCAGGAGCTCTCCCGCATTATGATCACGCTCTGCTTCTGCCAAAAAAGAAGAAGCCCACTTCAGGGCTTCGTACACCTTAATCATGCTTAACGGTCTGCCTGGTCAAGTCTGCTTGACTGATCCTCTACGATTAGAGCATCGACAAACTCATCCAGTTTCCCCTGCAGGATTTGATCAAGCTTTTGGATCGTCAGGCCAATGCGGTGGTCTGTTACACGGTTTTGCGGGAAGTTGTACGTGCGGATCCGTTCTGAACGGTCACCAGTACCGACAGCAAGCTTCCGGTTTTGATCGTATTCAGCCTGTGCCTCGCGCTGGAATTTGTCATATACGCGCGCGCGGAGTACTTTCATGGCTTTTTCTTTGTTTTTAATCTGTGATTTTTCATCCTGGCAGGAAACCACTGTTCCTGTCGGCAAATGCGTCAGGCGTACGGCTGACATTGTCGTGTTGACACTCTGTCCGCCCGGTCCGCTTGAAGTAAATGTATCTACGCGGATGTCTTTATCATGAATTTCCACTTCCACTTCCTCCGCTTCCGGAAGGCAGACAACCGTCGCTGTAGACGTGTGAATTCTTCCGCCGGATTCTGTTTCAGGGACACGCTGCACACGGTGTGCACCGTTCTCATATTTAAGCTTTGAGAATGCGCCGTTTCCGTTGATCATAAAGATGATCTCTTTGTAGCCGCCGACACCGGTCGTGTTGGCTTCCATGACTTCTGTCTTCCACCCTTGAGCTTCGGCAAAACGGCTGTACATGCGGTAAAGGTCTCCTGCAAACAGGGCTGCCTCGTCTCCGCCTGCAGCACCGCGAATCTCCATGATAACGTTTTTGTCATCGTTCGGGTCCTTTGGAATCAGAAGAATCTTCAGGCGTGCAGCCAGGTCTTTCTCCTGTGACTGCAGCTCAGATAGCTCCTCCTTAACCATATCGCGCATATCAGCGTCCAGCTTGTCATCAAGCATGGCTTTGGCGTCGTCAATCTGTTCTTTTACTGATTTATATTCACGGTATACGTCAACTGTTTCCTGCAAATCGGATTGTTCTTTTGAATATTCGCGGAGCTTCTTTGAATCGTTGATAATATCAGGATCCATCAAGAGTCCGTTTAGCTTTTCGTAGCGGTCTTCTACGGATTGTAAGCGGTCCAGCACGTTATTCACCTCTATTTTCGTCCATAACGTTATAATTATAGTATAGGTTATTCAAAGCGTCAAAAGCAAATTGACAGAAAAGAAAGGGACAATTCCATGAACATCAAAAAAGTGCACCACATCGCCATTATCTGTACAGATTATGAGGTTTCAAAGGATTTTTATGTGAACAAGCTTGGTTTTGGCGTTCTAAACGAGGCTTACAGGTCAGAAAGAGATTCATACAAGCTTGATCTTGCTGTCAGCGGTCACACACAAATTGAGCTGTTCTCTTTTCCCACCCCGCCGGAGCGTCCATCGCGTCCTGAGGCGGCAGGTCTCAGACACCTTGCTTTCTCTGTTGAAAATATAGATGATGCAGTCGCAGAGCTTAATGCGCTGGGCATTGAGACAGAACCGATCCGGGTGGATGAGTTTACAGAGAGAAAATTTACGTTTTTCCAGGATCCGGACGGGCTGCCGCTTGAGCTGTATGAGGATTAAGTCGAAAGAGTTGGCGGAATTCGTAAAATCAGCACTTTCTTTGGCGAATTGATTCTTCTTTTGTCTGGCCGGAAGGGATCGGACTTTCTCTTATCGAACATGTTGTTCATCGTGTTTTGTATGTTTCGGGAAAACTGGACAAGGGGGAATGGAGATGAATACAAGCCAGGTTGCCAAACTGCTGGGTGTTTCGCCTAAAACCGTTCAGCGCTGGGTAAAGCAGCTGAATCTTCAGATGGAGCGGAATGAGCTTGGTCATTACTTTTTTACGGATGAGGATATTAACACGCTTCGGGATATTAAGGATCAGCTGGGTAAGGGGATTCTTTTTCAGGAAGTAAAAGTAACGGAGAAAAAACCGCCTATAAAAGCGGTCGTAAAAACAGCGGAAGCGCCACCCGCTGATCTTAATTATGAGGAAATTATGCAAAAGCTGAAGGCGCTGGACCAAAAAATCAGCAGCAAGGCAGACAGCGTCGTCTCCTATCAGCTTCTCCAGCACCGGAGAGAAATTGAAGAACTGAACAGCCGCATTGAAGAGCTTGAAGCTAAAGTACAGACACTTGAGAAGCAGAAAGAAAAACATCCGATGGAGCACGCTCTCGTGTTCGACCATGTAAAACCGCCTAAAAAACAGAAGCGAAGAAGTCTGATCAGCTCTCTTTTCAGCTTCTGAACAAAACAAAAACTCGTTTAATCAGAAACGAGTTTTTTATTTTGCCTCCAAGTCGACATGAACGTCATATCTCGGGATGATGTTCTGCATTTTCCTCTGCAGTTCTTTCTGTTTGTCACGCATCTCCTGATCGGTCATATCTTTTGAGGACACGACATCCACGCTGATTTTTCCGCCGTTCATCGTGGTGTTCTCAATTTTCAGTGACGGGTCATTGCGGATGACCTCACGAAGCTTATCCATTTCATCCTCATTCTGCTCCCTGTTTTTGGACAGATTCAAGAAGTTCGGGTTCTGCTCAGTTGTTCCCCGGTTATTGGAAACACTCTCCCCTGTCCTTCTCAGCTCGCTGCCCTTGTCTGATTCAGGCTGGATTTCAGACTGATTCGATGGATTGTCGCATGCGCCAAGAACCAGGATTAAAAAAAGGATCCATAACATTTTCATAAAAACACCTCCATTTGTAAGGTGCCCAAAAGGTTATGAAAAAAAGCTGCCCTATAAAAAATTCAGGCAGCTTTCATCTTTATGACAAATTTTGTGTTTCCGGCTCTGATTGTTTTGACTGAGCCGGCTTTTCCGGCACCTCGTGATGGTGGCGGCATCTTGGTTCGTATGATTCAGAAGCTCCGACCAGAATGATTGGATCATGGTAGGATGCAGGCTTTCCGTTGATCAGCCTCTGCGTTCTGCTCGCAGGTGAACCGCACACTGAGCAGACGGCCTGAAGCTTTGTGACGAGCTCCGCAACGGCCATCAACGCAGGGACGGTGCCAAAGGGCTCTCCTCTGAAATCCTGGTCAAGCCCTGCAGCGATGACGCGGTAGCCCTGATTGGCAAGTGATGTGATGACCTGGACAATTTCATCGTCAAAAAATTGCACTTCATCAACCGCAATCACGTCTGTTTCTGGTGTAATGTATTTAAAAAGGTCGCTTGAAGAAGCAACGGCATGACTGATGACGGCCGTGCCATTATGCGAAACAACCTCATCTTCACTGTAGCGATTGTCGATGGCAGGCTTGAATACTTTCACTTCCTGCTTGGCAAACTGCGCACGGCGGACTCTTCTGATCAGTTCTTCAGATTTACCTGAGAACATGCTTCCGCAGATGACCTCAAGCCACCCGCTTTGTTTCATAACATACATGAAAACGGCCTCTCCCTTCATTTCTTAAACGTTGTTCTATGGTCCCGAGCCTTTTGCTGCTTTCTATCTTTAAATGAACGGAATGCCGTTCATTGTAAGGTTCCATATGTACATGGATACTGCTTATTATGGCTGTTTTTCCCAAAAATAGCGGGAAACGGCGTAAAAAAACAGGCAAGACAGAAATCTTGCCTGTTTCCTTCAATCTATAATTATTTAAGACCGTATTTTTTGTTGAAGCGATCAACACGACCGTCAGCAGAAGCGAACTTTTGACGTCCTGTGTAGAATGGATGGCACTCAGAGCAAACCTCGATGCGCACCTCGTCTTTTACAGAACCAGTTTCAAATTCATTTCCGCAAGCACATTTAACCATAACTTTTTTGTAGTTAGGATGGATAGCTGCTTTCATTCCGTTTCATCTCCTTCCGCCCTGATTCGTTTACCGAAACAGAGTTATCATTTCCAGAAGAGGTTCTTCCGGAAAAGCACATAAAAAAAGTATAACAAGCTTCCAGTTAATTTGCAACTAATTTTACAATCGTTTTCCGGAAACGCCTGCTGCCTTCCATTCCGCATCAAGAATACTGAAGAATTCTTCGTTGGATTTGGAGTTGCGCAGTTTTTTCAGGAACTTTTCAGCAAAATCAGGCGAATCTGACATTGATTTCCGGATGGCCCACAGCTTCTCAAGGTGGTCTTTCGGAATAAGCAGTTCTTCCTTGCGGGTACCTGAGCGGCGAATATCAATGGCCGGGAAGATGCGTTTTTCTGCAAGGGAGCGGTCAAGATGAAGCTCCATATTGCCTGTTCCTTTAAACTCTTCATAGATCACATCATCCATGCGGGATCCTGTATCAACAAGAGCAGTCGCAAGAATGGTGAGGCTTCCACCCTCTTCAATATTCCGCGCAGCCCCGAAGAAGCGCTTTGGACGATGGAACGCAGCCGGATCAATACCGCCTGAGAGTGTACGTCCGCTTGGCGGAATCACAAGGTTGTACGCACGGGCAAGACGTGTAATGCTGTCCATAAGGATAATAACGTCCTTCTTATGCTCGACAAGGCGCATCGCACGTTCAAGAACAAGCTCAGCAACCTTGATGTGGTTTTCAGGAACCTCATCAAATGTTGAGCTGACAACGTCTCCTGCTACAGAACGCTCAATGTCCGTTACTTCCTCAGGACGCTCGTCAATGAGGAGAACAATCAGTTCAGCTTCCGGATGATTTGTTGTCACGCTGTTGGCGATTTCTTTCAGCAGCATCGTTTTACCTGCTTTTGGAGGCGCAACGATCAGTCCGCGCTGTCCGAATCCAACAGGAGCAATCACATCCATGATGCGTGTTGAAAGGTCGCTCGGTTTTGTTTCAAGGATGATTTGGCGGTTCGGATAAAGCGGCGTCAAAGCCGGGAAATGAACACGCTCTTTCGCAGACTCAGGGTCATCTCCGTTAACGGCTTCCACATGAAGCAGGCCGTAGTAACGCTCGTTTTCCTTTGGCGGACGGACTTTTCCGGACACCTTGTCCCCATTCCGCAAATCAAAACGGCGGATCTGTGAAGCCGAAATATAAATATCCTCAGAGCTTGGAGAATAGTTGATAGGTCTTAAGAACCCGAATCCTTCAGACTGAATGATTTCAAGAACGCCTTCCATGAACAATAAGTCCTCTTGCTCAGCGTTCGCTTTTAAAATGGCAAAAATCAATTCTTTTTTCGTCAGCTTGCTGTAATACGACACTTTGTAATGACGTGCAAGCTCATATAATTCTTTTAATTTAAGATGTTCGAGATTGGAAATAGAAACCTCGCTCATAACAGCACCACACTTTATAAATTATAAATACAGTTGTTCTTCCATCTATATGCGAGAAAAAAACTAGTAAAAGGATCAGATATAGAGAAGAAAGAGAAGATAGGCTAGAAGTAGGAAAAGCAGTGTGAAAGGCAGCCCTTTCAAATTACGCAGCACTCTTTAGTTTTACCTTATTTGATGGATTTAATCAACAGATTTCGGGTTTTGAAATGAGATTGAAACATTGAAATGCAGAGCCGACTGATCAGGCCTGGCAGTCAGATAAGAAATCACCGGAAAAGTCCGAATTTGACTTTTTCGGTGATTTTGTTCTGACAGAAGGACTAGGAGGCGCAGCTGGACACCACGAAATGCGGAATCGCCTTGGTCAGCTCCGAAGGGCAGAAAAGGATCCGGCAGAAAAAGCCGGGTTTGCTTTTTTTGACGGAGCCGTTCTGGCCGAGGAGTTAGGCGATGCAGCTGGACACCACGAAATGCGGAATCACATTGGTCTTCCCCACAAGAAAAAACAGCCGGAAATAGAACAAACCATTTCTATACCCGGCTGGCTGCAGCGTAGCTGCGTTTTACTTTATGACAAGGTTCGGTTTTTTGCTTAGGCTGTGAGTTCCGTCGATAAAGCGGACGGTTCCTGATTTGGCACGCATGACGAGAGATTGAGTCGTTCCCGCGGTGCCTGTAAACTGAACGCCTTTCAGCAGCTCGCCGTCAGTAACCCCGGTTGCTGCGAAAATCGCGTCATCGCCTTTTACAAGGTCCTCCATGCGGAGAACTTTGCTTGTGTCGATTCCCATTTTCTCGCATCGTGCGATTTCTTCGTCATTTTGCGGAAGAAGCTTGCCCTGGATTTCTCCGCCGAGGCATTTTAGGGCAACTGCCGCAAGAACGCCTTCAGGTGCGCCGCCTGAACCGAACAGGATGTCGACGCCTGTGTGGTCAAAAGCCGTATTGATGGCACCTGCGACATCACCGTCATTGATCAGCTTGATGCGTGCGCCTGCATCGCGAAGCTCTTTAATGATATGCTCATGTCTTTCGCGGTTTAAGATTGTGGCGACGACATCTTCCACATTTTTGTTTTTAGCTTTTGCAACCGCCTTAAGGTTGTCAATGATTGGAGCGTTAATATCAATGCAGCCTACTGCTTCAGGACCGACTGCTATTTTGTCCATGTACATATCCGGTGCATTTAGAAGGTTGCCGTGGTCTGCGATTGCGATAACAGCAAGGGCATTCCAGCCGCCGGAGGCAACGATATTTGTTCCTTCAAGCGGATCAACGGCCACGTCAACGCGCGGGCCATAGCCTGTCCCAAGCTTTTCACCGATATAGAGCATCGGCGCTTCATCCATCTCGCCTTCCCCGATCACAACCGTTCCTTTCATCGGAATGGTGTCAAAAACATCTCTCATAGCTGATGTTGCAGCATCGTCTGCTTCGTCTTTTTTCCCGCGTCCCATCCAGCGTGCAGATGCAAGTGCAGCCGCTTCTGTTACACGGACTAACTCCATTGATAAACTTCTCTCCATTGTTTCTTCCTCCCCATGTATCCCCTGTTGTTATAGGTATCTATTTACTTAAGAACTTTGAAGCTGTTCAATTTCCTGTTCTGTCAGCTTTTCGCGCCAGATTGTCGCGCCAAGGCTTGTCAGTTTTTCTTCAAGCTGGCTGTATCCGCGGTCGATATGCTCAAGTCCTGTTACCTCGGTTACACCTTCCGCCATCAGGCCTGCTGCGACTAGCGCAGCTCCTGCACGAAGATCACTCGCTTTCACTTTCGCACCCTGAAGCTTTGTCGGGCCTGTAACAATAGCAGATCTGCCTTCCACTTTAATTTTGGCTCCCATTCTCCGGAGCTCATCAATATGCTTAAAGCGCGCAGAATAGATTGTATCTGTCACGACACTTGTTCCGGTTGACTTTGTAAGGAGTGACGTAAACGGCTGCTGCAGATCTGTAGGAAAACCAGGATAGACGAGTGTTTTAATGTCGACTGATTTCAATTCCTTCTGTCCGCCGACAATCCAGATCTGTTCGTTGTTTGTTTCAACATGAATCCCCATCTCTCTGAATTTTGCAATGAGAGATTCAAGGTGAAGCGGAATAACGTTGTCAATCAGCACTTCCTGCGCCATGGCAGCTCCAATAATCATATACGTGCCGGCTTCAATCCGGTCAGGGATAATAGAGTGTCTGCAGCCGTGAAGGCTTTCAACGCCGTCGATACGGATTACATCCGTTCCGGCTCCCTTAATTCTTGCACCCATGCTTGATAAAAGCGTGGCGACATCGATGATCTCAGGTTCCTTTGCTGCATTCTCAATAATGGTCTGTCCTTTAGCAAGCACAGCTGCAAGCATGATGTTGATGGTTGCACCAACACTGACGACATCAAGATAAATGCGGGCCCCTTTAAGCTCCTCGGCACGCAGATAGATTGCGCCCTGTTCATTTGTGACCTGTGCTCCGAGAGCCTCAAAGCCTTTGATATGCTGATCAATCGGGCGCGGACCAAGATGGCATCCTCCTGGAAGGCCGATCACTGCCTTTTTGAAGCGGCCGAGCATCGCTCCCATCAAGTAGTAGGAAGCGCGGAGCTTTTTCACTTTTCCGCTTGGCAGAGGCATTGAAATCATTTCCGCAGGATTCACATACATCTCGTTATTCTTAAACTCTGCGGTTCCCCCGATTTCCTCAAGCAAGTCCTTTAAAATATGTACATCTGAAATATCGGGCAAACCTTCAATGGTGACGGGTGACTGTGCCAGTATTGTCGCCGGTATAAGGGCAACTGCACTGTTTTTGGCGCCGCTGATGCTTACCGTCCCTTTTAAAGGGTAACCGCCTGCTATTTTTAATTTTTCCATGATAGTCTCCTTTCTCAAAGAAGTTGGCTTTTCGATGTCTTGTCAGGTTTCGCCCTCTCAGTTTCATTCAGAACTGAAAAGCCGGCTCCTTTTTGAAAAGCCATCATGTTATGAGAATAAAATGGTGGTACTGTGACCAAAATCAAGCTGACGTTTCGGGTTGAGACGAAAGAGCAACAAAAAATGCCTCTTTTCAACAAATATTTTCCATTAATCCGACAAAGAATACAAGTTCAAGTTTTTTTTCTTTAACCTATTATGACATATGAAATTATTTTAGTGCACGATATGGTTCCTGTGGAGGCATGTAAAATGAGGGTCATTGCCTGAATGGATGGAAGAATCGCATTGTTTTATCTAGTGCGGTGCTTTTCACATTGTCCAGCTGCGCCTCCTAGCCCTTCTGTCAGAACAAAATCCCCGAAAAAGGAGGGACCCGGACTTTTCCGGTAATTTCTTATCTGACTGAAAGAATTAAACAGTCGGCTCCGCTTTTCTAGTAGAGAATGGCAAGCCTAGGCTTGCCATTCCTGTTATCTATTTATCTTGCAATCTATTGCTGTCTGCTGTTCCAGTCTGCCAGAAACTTTTCGATGCCCTGATCTGTCAGGGGGTGTTTGCAGAGCTGTTTGATGACGCTGAATGGAATGGTCGCAATATGGGCGCCGTGCAGCGCTGCTTCTGTCACGTGCATTGGATGTCTGATTGATGCCGCGATAATCTTTGATTCAATTCCGTGTAAATCAAAGATCTGTGCGATGGTAGAAATCAGCTCCATGCCATTTTGGCCAATATCATCAAGACGTCCGACAAACGGCGATACATATGTCGCTCCTGCTCTTGCAGCAAGAAGCGCCTGGTTCGCGTTAAAAATCAGGGTCACGTTCGTTTTGATGCCAAGGTCCGTTAAGGCTTTTACTGCTTTTAAGCCGTCCGGCGTCATTGGCACTTTCACTGTGATATTAGGGGCAATTTCAGCAAGCTCTTTGCCTTCTTCAATCATTTCCTCTGCCTTTAAGGAAATGACCTCAGCACTGACAGACCCGGATACGATTCCGGTAATCTCTCTAAGGCGGTCATGGAAGGATACGTTCTCTTTAGCTACTAAGCTCGGGTTTGTTGTTACTCCGGATAAGACACCGAGTGCCTGTGCTTCTTTAATTTCTTCGACATTTGCTGTATCAATGAAAAATAACATTCTGCCATCCTCCTAAGATATCAGAAAAATAGAACTTGTTTACGCTTACTTTCACTTAAAAAGGAAACCGCCTTGTCGTTTCCTGTGTATCAGAGGCGGTTTTTCTTTTTTCAAAATAAATTATGCTCTTCCCGCAGAACCGAATTCTTTCATTTTGCCTGCAACTGTTGCTTTGATTGCATCGCGGGCAGGTCCAAGGTATTTGCGTGGGTCATATTCGTTCGGCTTAGCTGCAAGTGTTTCGCGAACAGCTTTAGCAGAAGCGATTTGGTTTTCAGTGTTTACGTTGATTTTAGCTGTACCGAAAGAGATTGCTTTTTGGATATCGTGAGTAGGGATACCCGTTCCGCCGTGAAGAACTAGAGGCATGCCAGTAGCTTTGCCGATTTCTTCCATCTCTTTGAAGCCAAGGTTAGGTTCGCCTTTGTAAGGGCCGTGTACAGATCCTAGTGCAGGAGCAAGGCAGTCGATGCCAGTGCGGTTAACAAGCTCTTCGCACTCTTTAGGGTCAGCGTAGATAACGCCTTCTGCGATAATGTCGTCCTCTTGTCCGCCTACTGTTCCAAGCTCAGCTTCAACAGAAACGCCTTTTGAATGAGCATATTCAACAACTTTAGCTGTTGTTTCAATGTTCTCTTCAAATGGGTGGTGAGAAGCGTCGATCATTACAGATGTGAAACCTGCATCGATTGCTTCTTTACATTTGTCAAAGCTTGAACCATGGTCAAGGTGAATCGCAACAGGAACTGTTACGTTCAGGTCTTCCATAAGACCTTCAACCATTTTTACAACTGTTTTGAAGCCGCTCATGTAACGTGCAGCGCCCTCGGATACACCAAGGATAACCGGTGATTTTTCTTCTTCAGCAGCTTGAAGAATCGCTTGAGTGAACTCAAGGTTGTTCAGGTTAAACTGACCTACAGCGTAACCTTCTTCTTTTGCTTTATTCAACATTTCTGTCATTGATACTAAAGGCATGTCGAAATATCCTCCCTATGCAGCTAATTTGCTAAACCCGAAAAGCTTACGTAACATCTAGCATGACCAGAACGATTGCAATGTATGTAATCTGATTAAAATGTACACGGGCTTTTCTCATTCACTAGCATACCAACTTCTGAGAAAAACGGCAACTTTTCGACATAAGTTTGCCGATTTAGGGCGGCGTCAGTTCGAGCGGATTGGAAGGTACTTGCGGACAGCGTCGCGGATCTCGTCAATATCAAACGGCTTTGCGAAATGCGTTAGAGCCCCAAGGTCTTTCGCCTCCTGAATCATGTCCAGTTCACCGTAAGCAGTCATGATAATGACGCGGATATCCGGCTCAACCACCCGCATTCTTTTCAGGATTTCTATTCCATCCATACCAGGAATTTTCATATCAAGAAGCACAAGATCCGGCTTATGCTTGTCTACAATCTCCAGAGCCTGAAAACCGTTTGCTGCCTGGAAGGTCTGATATCCCGCTTTTTGAAACACTTCGTTTAGTAAAATACGGATTCCATATTGATCGTCTACAATTAAGATTTTTTCATTCATCTTCCTGCACCTCTTCATATTTGGATTATCCAGCTATTCTGCCGGTCAGCATGTATTGCAAGGAACCAAAACGTCCGGAAAACTGTTTGCATCATAAAAACAAATAAGGCGCCTAACGCATGCCCGATTTGCCTTTCTTTAGTATAAAACAGTCCGGTGAAACATACGATAGTTATTCGGTTGTGTGTATTCTTATTCCTGCTTAAACTTATCGACAAATTTCTGAACCTGTCCGGTTAGGTATTGGCTCTCTCATTCGTTATAATGGAGTCGTAAAGGAGTGTTCAGACAGATGATGAAGATATTTTCAACCCAGTTAACCGGCCATTTCAGCCGCATTCATGAGCAGGAGGAAGAAGCCATTGAAGACGGCGCAAGACTGCTCGCTCAGGCTGCAGTCGGAAGCGGCACGATTTATGTGCACGGCTTTGGAGAGCTTGAAGGGATTACGCTCGAAGCAACAGCAGGTTCAAACCCCCTGCCAGGTGCAAAACCGCTTTTTCTTACGGACGGCACAATGAATGCACTGACGGATGCTGACCGCGTGCTTCTATTCTCGCACCGTTCAAATGACAAAGAAGCGGTTGAACTTGCGAAAAAGCTCCGCGAAGACATGATCGGGACCGCGGCAGTCTCATGTTATATGAAAGAAGAACCGGGCGGCTTGGAAGAGCTTGCCGATGTCCATATTGATTCAAAACTGAAAAAAGCCCTTATTCCGGATGAAGACGGCAGCCGCTACGGCTACCCCGCTCTGATGACATCGCTTTTTGCCTATTATGCCCTGAGCTTTACGATCAAAGAGATGGTAAGTGAGTACGAGTAAAAACAATGCCGCATTTATGTAAAAAACCCCTGACAGGCGTGTCAGGGGTTTTGTTTATTGTTATTTCTTTTCAGATGCTGTAAGCGATGCATTGATAAACTCGCGGAACAGCGGCTGCGGTCTTGTCGGTCTTGATGTGAATTCCGGGTGGAACTGGGAAGCCACGAACCAAGGATGATCTTTAAGCTCAATGATTTCAACAAGTCTGCCGTCAGGGCTTGTACCAGAGAAGATGAAGCCTGCATCTTCCATAGCCTGGCGGTATTCGTTGTTGAACTCATAACGGTGACGGTGACGCTCATAAATCACTTCGTCCTGGTAAGCTTCAAATGCACGTGAAGACGTGTCAAGCTTAGCCGGATAAAGGCCCAGGCGGAGTGTTCCTCCAAGATCCTCGATGTCTTTTTGCTCAGGAAGCAGGTCAATGACAGGATACGGCGTAGCGACGTCAAGCTCAGAAGAATGTGCTCCTTCAAGGCCAAGAACGTTGCGTGCATATTCAATAGAAGCAACCTGCATGCCAAGGCAGATTCCAAAGAACGGCACCTTGTTTTCGCGCGCATATTGAGTTGCAAGGATTTTACCTTCCACTCCGCGGTCTCCGAATCCGCCAGGGACAAGGATTCCGTCTACATCAGAAAGAAGCTCCTGTGCATTAAGAGCATTTACTTCTTCTGCATTGATCCATTTGATGCTGATATCTGCATCAAATGCATATCCTGCATGACGAAGAGCTTCAACAACAGAAATGTAGGCATCCTGAAGTTCAACGTATTTTCCGACGATGGCAATACGAACGTTCTTTGAAAGGTTGGTTACTTTTTGAACGAGTTCAATCCACTCCGACATTTCAGGCTCGCGTGAATCAAGTTTTAAGTGATCGCAAGTGATTTGATCAAGATGCTGCTCCTGAAGCGCCAATGGAATAGAGTAAAGCGTATCTGCATCACGGCACTCGATAACTGCATTTGTATCAATGTCGCAGAACAGCGCAATTTTGTCCTTCATATCCTGTGAAATCGGCATTTCTGTACGCAGAACAATCACGTTTGGCTGGATGCCGAGGCTTCTTAATTCTTTTACGCTGTGCTGTGTCGGCTTTGTTTTCATTTCGCCCGCTGCCTTGATGTAAGGAACAAGTGTACAGTGAATGTACATCACGTTGTCGCGTCCGATATCGCTCTTCATCTGGCGGATTGCTTCAAGGAATGGAAGAGATTCGATGTCCCCTACTGTTCCGCCGATTTCTGTAATAACAACGTCTGCGTTTGTTTCTTTTCCTGCACGGAAGACGCGGTCTTTGATTTCATTTGTAATATGCGGGATAACCTGTACGGTTCCGCCAAGGTAGTCGCCGCGGCGCTCTTTTTTAAGGACAGAAGAGTAAATTTTACCAGTAGTGACGTTGCTGTATTTATTTAAATTGATATCGATGAAGCGCTCATAGTGTCCAAGGTCAAGGTCTGTTTCTGCTCCGTCGTCTGTTACGAAAACCTCACCGTGCTGATACGGACTCATTGTTCCCGGATCCACGTTGATGTATGGATCAAACTTCTGGATTGTCACCTTTAATCCTCTGTTTTTAAGCAAGCGTCCAAGAGAAGCTGCTGTAATCCCTTTACCAAGTGAGGATACAACGCCTCCTGTAACAAAAATATACTTTGTCATTTGTTCTTCTTCTCCCTTCAAAAGATGTATAAGATTAATGTGCACAAAAGAAAACATTCCCAATCGAATGGGAACGATTTATCTTTTATAAGTGTTGTCAGGGGGTCTTTCATGCCTAAAAAAAGGAAAAGCGCCTATGTCAGCCTGAAGGCTTAACTGCGCTAAAAAAAGAAAGCTCCCTTGCGCGTTGCGAAAGGGAGCATGGTATATATAAACCATTGGTATAGCTTTTAAAGAGCCCAAATAAGATTCTACCTAGTTGGACCTCTAAAGTCAAGACGATTATTTATCTTCTTCTTCGTCTTCTTCAAGATCTTCATCAAGGTCTTCGTCAAGCTCTTCCTCTTCAAGATCAAAATCTTCGTCTTCAATGACTTCGTCGATTTCTTCTGCATCATCTTCGAGATCATCGTCGTCCAGATCGTCGTCCGTATCATCTTCATACTCTTCAATATCATCGTATTCTAGTTCTTCTTCATCCACTTCATCGAAGTCTTCAAGCTCAAGCTCATCAACCGCTTTTTTCGCCTTTTTCTTCTTAGGTTTTGCAACAGGCACAACCTCTTCTTCGATTTGCTCGTACGGGTACCAGCTGCGCAGTCCCCAAGTGTTTTCTCCAACACAAATATAACGGCCGTCGATGTTAAGATCTGTGTAGAATTGCGAAATTTTATCTTCCACCTGGCTTTTCGTAAGACCGATAATCTGGCTGATTTCCTTTACCAGGTCCATGAAAACGTACGGCTGTTTCTTTTCAGTCATCAGGTCGTAGGCTACTTCAACCATTGACAATTCTTTAAGCTGGTCCTTAGAATATTGTGAAATACTCAAAGTGAGGCACTCCCTTTCTAGTCGTTCATCTATTTGTAGATAAGAGCAGGTTCTATTCTCATCTTTTAAGAAATCCGGAAGTGAGATTGCTAGTACTGTCCGAATCCTATGTATTCAAGTCATACCATTCATTATAAACAAATTCTAACACTTTATGCTACCTTAATCTTCTTCCTTCTAATAAATCGGAATAATTTTTGTCAAAACTGCGCAGACTCATGTTTTTATAATGTCTTTCCCCATAGATTGTTGAACTTTGATTTCATTTGTACCCGTTCTCTTTCGCTCCAGTCACTTGCTTTCCGCGGGGAGTGCCGGGAGCCTCCTCAGCTTCGCTTGCGGGGTCTCCCGTGCCCTCTTCATCCCGCAGGAGTCAAGTGCCTTCCGCTGCAGTTCACTGGAGTTTTAAATTTACATTTAGGAAACAAGTAAAAGTGATCATTCGGTGGGAGTGTAGCCACTAATTGAGGTTCCACCATTGGTAAAAGTGGCTGCACTCGGGGGAATGACGCCACTTTTGAGGTTCCATTACCAATAAAAGTGGCAGCACTCGAGGGAGTGACGCCACTATTGAGGTTCCGCAACCGACAAAAGAGGCTGCACTACTTCCAGATTTTAAATCTCTCCCCCTCTTGAACGTTCTATTAGATTCACAAAGAGTACACTGGTCAATATAAAAGGATTCCCATAGAAAAAATCCGGACTGTTTAAACCTCAGTCCGGATTATTATTTGCTATTAACTATCAGCGGCCATTATTCAGCTGCTTAAAGTTGTTCTGCAGTTCTTCAAGGCGCACTCTTCCTTGTTCACGAAGCTGTTTGTTTTCGTCTTCGATGGCTTTTGTTTCGTGCATGCCTTTTAGGATGATGCTCCATGTTTCTTCGATTGTTTCCATTTTAATGCCGGGGCTTCCTGCAAGTCTTGCAATGTCCACACTCTGTTTTGATATATTCTGTGCGTTTCGGACAAGCATTTCATTTGTGCGTTTTTCAAGCTCATTCATTGAATCTGCGACGAGCTTCTGTCTTTTAGCTGCTATTGCGTTGATCAGGCCGGTTTTGAAGATAGGAATTGTTGTGACAAACGCAGAATTGATTTTTCCAATCAGCTTTGTGTTCCCTCTTTGCAGAAGACGGATTTGCGGTGCGGACTGGTAGGCTACCTGTTTGGCAAGTTCGAGATCGTATACCCGCTGCTCAAGCACCTCAATTGAGTTCCGCATCGTATCAAGCTCCATTTGAGCAAGCTGGTTTCCCTCCGCAGCTTTTGCTTCTAATGCCGGCAGCTGCTGCTTTAGTTCAGCTGCTTTCATATCTCCTGCCACAATATATTTTTCAAGCTCCATATAATAGTTGAAGTTCTGTTCGTAAAGCTGCTCAAGCGTATTTGTTGAACGCTTCATTTCATCCTCGTATTTCACAATTTCAAGGTAGACTTTATCAATTTCGCCGCCCATTGTCTGATACTTCGACATGATTTTCTCTACCAGCTTCTGGCCGCGGCTGAAGAATTTCTTTATTCCTTTTTGCTCGGCAAAGTCTTTCGGGTCAAAGCGGTCCATGATTCTCCCGAGATGTTTCAGGAGGGCGCTTGATTCTTCCATGCTGCTTGACTTCATGGTGTTCAGGATTTTTCCTGAAAAAGCTGAAATTTCATCAGCAGGTGCTTTTCCGTATTCAAGGATTGCCACCTGGTTCTTGTGGTCAATGCTCTCTGCAAGCTTTTGAACCTCAGGCTCTTTTTGAAGCTGAAGCTTCATATTGTTCGGTCCTTGTCCGAGAACCTCTTCCATCTGATCCGTTTTGCTGAGTCCAGGTACTTGAGACATACGCGAAATCCTCCTTCAATATAGTTTGGATGCCCTTTCACACAGGCAATTCTGCGCGCATAAATGATGCGGCTTAAAAGATTTTCCGGATGAATTTTTTGAATTTCGACGGCTCCTGGTAGACTTCATTAAAGCTCATTTCCTCTAGCCAGTGGCTGTCGTAATGCTTTTCATCGACAAAATTTTCAATGTCATTATGGCCGGGAGGATTACAGATCACGATATCCAGGCCGAATTCATTCATCAGCATAAGCATCGCAGCGTCTGAGCGCGTCATGTAGCCGTTGTTTTCATTATTATAAAGAATGAGCCGGGGCACATGCTGGGAGTAATCAAAATTCTGCATCAATTTAATAAGGGTTTCCGGAATATTAAGCGCCTGATTGAACAGGTAAAGCTGCAGATCATAAGGACTTTCCTGTTCCAGCCTTTTAAGTTTTGGATCAGCACAATACCTCGAAATCGCATCAGCCAGCCCTTTTTGAAGGCCGGTCGGAAGGTTTGAATACTTCCACCAGTGGCTTCCCATCATTTTATCAGCCTGCAGCACCTGACTTTCGTTCAGAGCGTTCTGATAATGAAAATGAGGATTGCCTTTAGCCTCCCAGGTAAACGGAAAGTACTTTACGACAGCCGCATGTTCATAGTCAGCAAGGTCCTGAATTTTGCCCCAGTACGAGCGTCTGTTTTTTGTCACCCCGAAGATTTTTGAAAAAATAGCGGGTATATGAACCATGTTATCCCGGACTTCAAAGTCCGGACGCAGAAATGCTCTTTCTTTTATAAGAATAAAAAGTTCATCATACGTTGTTTTCAGCGTCCGTGCATTTGGGGAATAATTTTTGAATTGCCATGGCTTATAGAGCATGGATTCATCTGAATGAAGAACCTGGTCAATTTGTTTTGAAGCTTTGTATGCCACAGTTGATGTGCGCTCAGGCCTTACCTTTGGGAACGCTGTCAGTTCGTGAGTCCCCGGAAAACGGACGATTTTGCTGACCGTTTCTTCCGGATCTTCCTCCTTCAGGATGTCTATCCCCTCCGGATGGGCAATGATGACATCGCATCCGAACCGGATCAGGAAATGAAGGAAGAACTGTTCGCTTTTCGTTGCATTTCCGTACCAGAAAAACGCAGGCGGCCGGAGGCCGTCTGTTTTTCGCAGCTCAGGATGCAGGTGGTTCCAGGTCCATTTGATCAAATCAACAATGATGCGCCGGAAATCGGCACTGTCGTTCGCTTTGTCAGGAAAGAAGCGCGAAAGCATATGAATGACACAAGTCCGCAGGTGGCGGTTTAACTCCGGATCGGAAAGAACCGGAAGCAGGCGGTCTCTGTCCATAAAAGCAACAAACCGGTTCACGGAGAGCTTTTCGTTTTTATGCAGAATCAGCAGGTTCTGTATCGCCTGAAATTTTTCCTGCGGGATGTTTTTATCTAAAGATTCACTTAGAAAATGCACACCGAGTTCCTCGTGATGAACAAGGTCAAAAAGCATTTGATAGTATTCGTCGTCTGTTAATGGTGTTCCAAGCAGACGGATGGCGACTTGCGGAATTTTCACTTCAGAGGGAGTGTTCACATAATCCGGACGCTCAGGCAGCGGCATAAAAAGAAGAGTCTGCCAGTCTGTATCCAGATGTTCTGCAAGCGCAGGCTTATATGTTCTTATCATCTCTCTTCCCTCCTCTGAAAATATCTCCATGTTTACTGACCGTTTCGTCTTTTTTCGCCAAAGACGTGGCACATTCCTTCACTCGTAACCACCCATGTTTTTCCGAACTTCCGGATGGTGCCCGGCGGAAACTGATTGACCCTTTTTCTGAGAGCAGAATCGTCAATCCCCCATTCTTTGCAGGCCTGAGCGGAACTCATAATGTTTTTATCCAATAGATTGGTTTTTGTTTTTTCTGCTGTTGCCAAGACGTTCACTCCAATAAGAACTGAGAAAATCAGCCGTGCAGCCATAGGTACCCTGAGAACACCCCGCTCCTATTGTACCACCTTATACAGGTAAATATTTCTATTTACTGTTCAGCAGGGACAGGCTTGATTTTCGCCAGGACATTTTCCAGAATTTCCTCTGAAGCGAAGATTCCATTTTTCGACGTTCGCTGTATGGTTCCAGACAGCCTTGCGCCTGACTCGCCAAGCTCGCCGTGCAACGGTGAAAAGGCAAGATCGGCTTCTTCGAGCATGCACAAATCAAGCAGGGAGTCGCCCGCAGTCATCACGGTTTTTGCACCGGCAGCTTCTTTCACATAGGCAACGGCGTCCCATTTATTAATCGGTTTCGGCACAAAATACAGCTTTCTTCCCTGCAGTGAATGCTTCCAGCCGTGACGGTCCGCCCAGAGGATAAACTCCTGCAGGCGAGCCTCCGGAATATTTCCGCGTTCAATAATGTTGTATAAAAAGAGATTCTCGGCGTTTTTCTGCTTCAGCACCCAGTCATCTGAAGCAATCTCCTGAAATTTAAGGGAGACATCCTCCAAACTTGTACACTCATCTTTCATGCGTGCTTCAAGATGCTGTTTCCACTCCTCGTCAAGCTTCCCCTCTTTGAATACATGTCCGCCGTTGCTCGTTACAGCGTAGCGCGGAAGGATTTCCTGCTGAAAGATGGAGATCCGTCCGTATTGGGACGGGGTTCTGGTTGTTACAGGAACAAACGTCATCTGTCCGGCTATTTCCTTCAGCATGGAAATCGCTTTTTTCGTCATGAACGAAATTTCCTGGCCGTCGAGAGTTTCAATCAATTGAATATCCTCTTCTCCAACCGGCTCACGGAACGATCTTCTCGAATAAATGAGCGTCTGATCCAGATCACTTGCAAAAATCACAGCAGTACCTCCTAGTTTAAGGGCTTGATAATCCCGCAGCATGAGTAAGACATATTCTTGTATTCAATGACAGGGACGTTCCGTTCTTTTGCCAGCAGGAAGATATGCTCGAGGTCTTTATTGCCTAAATCCTTAACAAGGATCTTCCATGGCACTCTTCTGAGCAGTACACGCGTCGTCTCTCCCACTCCCGGCTTCACATGGTGGATGTTTTCAATGCCAAACTCGTCCTGAATTTGCTTAATATCCTCAATCCCTTTCCATGTCGGTGTCCGGTCCTCTTTATCAAGCAGCGAAACCTGCTTTGAGATCTCCTCTTTAACGTTTGGAAACTCAGAGACTACTACGTCAATGAAATGATTGGACACGTCTTCCGGCAGCAGTTCTTCGTAATATTTGGCACCGTGGAAGTCATCCGGCCCGATGAAGGCATCGTTCAGGACAGTTCTGCTGACAAGGCCTGATACAGTTGAGTTCAGGCAGGCGCTCGGAATCAGAAAATCTTCTCTGGTTCCATAAATATCCGTGCAATAACCGGGATCTGCAAGTACCGCGAGCGAGTCATCAATGGCAAGGCCGTGTTTGCTGTTGAAAACTTCCATTGCTTCTCTAAGCTCTCTTGTGATGGCGCCTTTTCCTGTCCAGCCATCCACAAACTGCACGCTTTCATCCGGATGATTATGGGCGATATAATTCATGGCGTTGGCATCAATGCCGCGTCCTCTCACAATGGAGACACTGTAATGAGGAACATCGATCTGATGCACCTCCTGCAAGTAGCGCTTCATCAGAATTCCTACCGGAGTGCCTGCGCGGGCAAGCGAAACGAGCACGATGCTCTTGCCCTTTGTTTTTAAAATCTGCTCTGACACCGTTCCAACAGCAGCTGCAAGCTTTTGTTTATACATGTCTAATGAGTGATGAAAAAGCTGCAAATATTCATCGGTCGGCTTATATTCAATTGGAAGCATCTCAGAATAATGTGTTCCGCTCTGAACAGCCTGCTCCCGTTCGAGTGTTGATTTTTCAAGACTAATTTGGCTCAAGTCCTTCAGCAGGAAAACAACGTCCTTTTCTGAATAACTTCCCATTGCTGCCGGCTTCGGCAATTGCTGCTCCACCTTACTCATCAGATGCACTTCCTTTTTGGTTTGTACTGAAATATACAAAATGAATCACCGGGAAAACAGTTTTCAGCTGATCAAGCATCGGCTGCAGTCTCTCCTCAGGAACAGAACGTTCGAAGAAGACAAAAACTTCATCATACTGGCCCTCTGTGACATTGTAGAAAAAGTTTGCTGTTTCCCCGTCTTCTGGATTTGAAAACGGGAACGCGCTGTTCACAGCGTAATTCACGCGGTTAACAGGATGAATCGGGCTTCTTGTCGTAGACTGATAGTAGATGCCGTCCCCCATGTAGGAGGCTGTTTTCATAGGAATGTACATAAATTCCCCTGTACCGAGACAAAGGGTTCTTTTTCCTTTTCTGGCTTCGCGCAGCCTTGCTGCCGCCTTCAGGCAATAAATGTCTGCCTCCAATTGTTCTGCATCAGTCAGACCGAACCTTCCCGTATGCTTCACATATGGGGAAGACAGCTGTTCTGACGCACATGACGTAAGATCGCCTTCTTCCGGAGAAATCACGATTTCCTCCATTTCTGCATGGAGTGAAGACAGAGAACGGGTTTGGGGTTTGCTTTCTGCAACCGGATCTCCATTTGCTGTAATCAGTCCCGTTACAAGAGAAACCTCATGAATGGTAATGCCCAGCCGTTTCTCTGTATCTCTGAATCTCTTTTGATCTTCCTCTGAACGCCAGTCGAGGATGGATACGACCGTATATTCGCTGCGCGGGAATTTTTCCTGAATGGATTCAATGATATTCAGCGCCGTTTTCCCTGTTGTGACTTCATCATCAACAAGAACGATCGGCCTCGTGTTATCAAAAAGCTTTTCATCAACATAGCACCGGTGTGAAGTGGCGTGAGAATGCTCCTCTTCAAAGTTAATAATAGAATCCATTTCAGACACCTGTTCTCTTGTCGTATGGAAAAAAGCCGCATTTCTGAAGTTCTCAAACACCGCGTGCCCAAGAGCTGTCGCTGTTTCTGCAAACCCGATAAATAATGCCGGTTCAGCTAGTGCATGGCGGTATTCGCTTTTCTTTGCCTGTCCGCCCATCAATCCTGCAAGAATCTGATCCCGCTCCGGATGCGTTTTTGCCTCAACGACTTCCATGTATCTGGCTGCAAGCGCCTGACCAGTAAGAAGAGCAAGCGAAGGATCAACAGGAATATGCTTGCCGAGAACGGTGCTGACAAAAAGAAACGAGCGCTTTTTGTTAATGCGCGCCGCCATCTGGAACAGCCTGTCCAGCGGTAGAAGATAAGGATTTCCGGTCAATTCGATGTCTACCGAAAGCTGACCCAGCAGGTCAAATGTATAGCTGTTCGTTTGCGGTTTCGCTGATAAGGTCGATAAATGATTGCTGCTCATGGAACACCCCGTATAGTTTAGATTTCAAGATGATTTTCCGCGCCCAATTGTAATGGGGTTTAATTTCGTTCATTTTATTTGAAAATTCGCTTCGGATCACGCCGTTGTAGGACTGCGCCTGATCAAGGATGGAGGAGGCGTCCAAATATTCCTCCCTTGTGACCGCGTTCAGCGCATTGACGATTTTAATATGAAGAGGATGTATGATCGTTTTCCCTACAAGCCCGTTCGTATTATCCAGAACGATCTCATGAATAAGTCCGTCGTCATAACGGTCAATGAGGTTCGCTCTGAATTCAAGCCCTTCATGGCCATATGCCTGCTGGAAAGGAGTTTGTCTGATCTGCGGCTTCAAAATTCGCTGTCCGCCCCCAAAATACTCCCATACCGGACCGGAGATGACGTACTCTTTTTCACATCGGCCGAAAACATTGATAATGTCCGTAATGCAGTCCCGGATGACTGAAATATCATAGATGGTCGTATCCCTGCTTCTCCTGATTCCAAACAGACCGGATAAGTCTGTGCCTCCAAGCCTTACATTCAGCACATACTCATAAAAATCATCCAGAATCGCTTTGATGCCAAGCAGTTCGTTCAAGCGTGTTTCTTTATAAATAATCTCTTTTGTTTCAAGAATCGGCATTCCGTAAAGCGTAACAGAATAATCGGATGCAATTTCCTGCAGCGCTGTGTAATACCCTCTCCCGTTTTCAGATGTGAATTTCGGAAAAACAAATCCGCTGATCAGCTGAATGTGATGCTTAAGCTTCCGAGACACCCGCTGCATCTGTTCCCGGCTTCTGATTCTGATAAAAATAAGCGGAAGATTTCTCTGGTCAAACTGTCCTTTCAGCACACTGTCTGAAATGGTTTGAATCTGGCTCACAGTATTTGCTTCTGCTGCCTCTACTTCTGTATCGCCGATGGAATCTTCAAGACAAATGACCATCGAAGTCAGTCCTTCGTGCTTTCCATTAAGAAATTTACCAGATAGTACATCTCCTGCAATGGCTGTCCTGCTTCCGGGCATATAGAGAGTTGCGCCCAGAGCATAGGCAAGCATTTCCCGCTCGGTCTCCTTTGAAAAGTGAATCGGCTCATATAAAAAAATCTCGCTGCGTTTTTCCTTGCTTAAATATTGAAAATGTTTCAAGATTGTTCCTCCATTCAGGGACCGTTCGTGATGTACTAAGTGGTAAATTTCCACACTGAAATGCGGAACCTTCCGTTTAGCTCCGACAGACAGAAAAGAAATCACCCGAAAAGTCCGCTTTTAGACTTTTTGGGGGATTTTGTTCTGGCGGAGGAGCTGGAAGGTGGAGCTGGACACTGCGAAAAGCAGAATCGCCCGGATGGCCGGGCGATTCACCGCCTTGCTGTTCTTTCAGCTTTGAAAAAGGCGCGTTGTTTATAAAAACAACGCACCCCTTCATGTTTATTTACACTTCTGCAATTAAACGTCCAAGCCGTAGTCTTTTACAAGTGAACCAAGACCGCCCTGGTAGCCGCTTCCGATTGCATTAAATTTCCACTCTGCGCCGTGACGGTAAAGTTCGCCTACAACGACTGCAGTTTCAATAGAGAAGTCTTCCCCTAAGTCATAGCGGATAAGCTCTGAATTGCTGTCTTCGTTCAAGATGCGCACGTAAGCATTGGAAACTTGTCCAAAGTTCTGGCTGCGTGATTCTGCATCATGAATCGTGATTGTGAACGCAATTTTGCTGATAGAAGCAGGAACTTGTGAAAGGTTAACTTTGATGACTTCATCGTCACCTGAACCTTCGCCCGTACGGTTGTCGCCAGTATGCTCAACTGATCCGTTTCCGCCAACAAGGTTGTTGTAGAAAATGAAATCTGCTTCGCTTGCTGCTTTGCCGTTTTCATCCAATAAGAAAACAGATGTGTCAAGGTCAAAGTCTTTTCCGCCGTCATACTTGTTTGTATCCCAGCCAAGACCGACCAATACTTTTGTTAAACCAGGGTTTGTTTTTGTTAAATCGATTTTCTGACCTTTAGATAAGCTGATTGCCATTTTGAATTCGACTCCTTTTATCCTGTTATTTTTTATGTCTTTCAGAATCCCGTGTCAGGATTCCGGAAAGAAATTATGCGTGACGGTTTGCAATTTCTGTAATGGAAGCGTCTTTTGTACCTGAACCGACTGCGGAAAACTTCCACTCGCCTCCGTGGCGGTAGATTTCGCCCGGGATAAGGGATGTTAGACCGGAGTAATCATCGCTCAGGTTAAACTGAACAAGTTCCGTGCGGCTTGCAGAATCCACTACACGGATAAAGGCATTTTGAATCATGCCGAAATGCTGTTTTCTTTGGACAGCCTGATAGATGTTAACAACAAACACAAGCTTATGAACATTTGCAGGAACCTTGCTCAGATCGATCAGCACCTGCTCATCGTCTCCATCGCCGTCTCCTGTCAGGTTGTCTCCGGTATGTTTAACTGAACCGCATTTGCTTGTAAGGTTGCCAAAATAAATGACGCTCTTTTTATCAAGCAGACGGTCATTTTCATCAAGCATTAATACTGAAGCATCGCAGTCAACGTTGCTTCCGCCGCCTCCGAAGAGTCCGCCGAGAAGACCGCCGCTTTTTTGCTGGACAGGATCCCATCCTAGTCCTACCATAATGTTTTTAAGACCGGCATTTCCTTTTGTCAGATCAATCTTCTGACCCTTTTGCAGTGTAATTGCCATTTCTTCACTCTCCCTTTCTGGGTAATGGGGAAACTTGCAAACAGAGACCTGAGCCATACTTCTTTATGTATTATTCGGTCTATTGTCACGATAACGTGACCACAAGTCTTATACTACCAATATCTGAGCAAATTTCAACTAAAAACCTTTTACTGGCCCGCACTATTTCATACGTTTTAAAAGAAGAAAAGTTTCATAGAAGCTAAGATAAAATAATTTCCTTTTCCAGGAAGGTTGCCTTTATATCAAGCTTTGCCTCCTGCTTTTCTACTTTTTCGCCAAGCAGCAGCTTGACCGCCAGATACGGGAAGTTCACTCCCGAGAGGCAGCTGAAATACAGGCCGCCCGACATCCGCGGGTTAATCTCAAGCAGCTTTGGAAGCCCCTGATTATATTTGACCTGGATATTAAAAATGTAGTCCAGCTTAAATTCCTTGGTGAACGCCTCTGCAAGTTCAATTAATTCTTTGTTGTTTTCAAGAATCCGGATTCTTCCTCCGCCTTTCCTGCGCGGCACAGCTGCGATGAGTTCGCCATTAAAGGCCAGGCAGTCAATGCTGTATTCTTCTCCTTCGAGAAATTCCATGACCATAAGCTCCGGGAACTCTCCGGCAGCTTTCAGCCCGTCGTAGACTCTCTGAAACGGAATCCGGTAGCTCGGCGCCATCACTTCTTTAAGGGGATCAACATTGTCATCGATGATTCTGAACCCGTATCCTCCCTCTCCGACCACAGGCTTATAGCAGACACCGAGTCCTTCGTTTTTCAATTTTTCATATGTATCTTTGAATTCTTCAGGTGTTTTTGCTGTATAAAAGGAAGGGATATCAAATAAGCCCTTCTCTCTGCAAATCTCGTAAAAATCATCTTTATTGTCTATAGCCTCTAGCAGCTCAGCATCTCTATTGACTAATACCTTTACACCGAGCTCTTCAAACTTGTCCAGCGCTTTTGCAATTGGCAGCATTTTATACCTTGGGATGAACAGCTCAATGCCATGTTTTCGGCAAAAATCAAGACAGTACTGAACATATTCCTCATCCGTTTCGCACTTCGGTTCAACCTCTGAATAATCGCAGTTGGCAAGCATGACATGATCAGCATCCGGATGCGTCCCGTACACTTCAAACTTAATCCCGTCTTCATTGTTCCGAATCATATCAATATAGTGATAGGCAACCGAGAACCAGCGGTTGAACCAGATTTTATATGTACTCATTTTTCAGAAAAACCCCTCTCTTCGGAACAGTCCGAAGTTTTCTATTTCTTTCATTTTACATAAAACGGGAAGATAAGTCATTGGGAAAAAATTTCTTTCCGGGTTAGTGCCTTCAACCTGTGGATTCTTCTTTTTGGTGGTTCTGTTTTTCCCGGTAAGTGCCTTCAACCTGAAGGTTCTTTCTTTTGGTGGTCCTGTTCTTCCTGATAAGTGCCTTCAACCAGCTGACTCTTCCTTTTGATGGTACTGTTCTTCCTGATAAGTGCCTTCAACCTGAGGACTCTTCCTTTTGATGGTACTGTTCTTCCTGATAAGTGCCTTCAACCAGCTGACTCTTCCTTTTGATGGTACTGTTCTTCCTGATAAGTGCCTTCAACCAGCTGACTCTTTCTTTTGGTGGTACTGTTCTTCCTGATAAGTGCCTTCAACCTGAGGACTCTTCTTTTTGGTGGTTCTATTTTTCC
Source organism: Bacillus sp. FSL H8-0547 (assembly GCA_038002745.1). Classification (NCBI taxonomy): domain Bacteria; kingdom Bacillati; phylum Bacillota; class Bacilli; order Caryophanales; family Bacillaceae; genus Bacillus; species Bacillus sp. FSL H8-0547. The sequence goes on along the minus strand of JBBODD010000001.1, from coordinate 1,999,920 downwards.
TGATAAGTCCTTCAACCTGAAGATTCTTTCTTTTGGTGGTACTGTTCTTCCTGATAAGTGCCTTCAACCAGCTGACTCTTCCTTTTGATGGTACTGTTCTTCATGATAAGTGCCTTCAACCAGCTGACTCTTCCTTTTGATGGTACTGTTCTTCCTGATAAGTGCCTTCAACCTGAGGATTCTTTCTTTTGGTGGTACTGTTCTTCCTGATAAGTGCCTTCAACCTGAGGATTCCTCCTTTTGATGGTACTGTTCTCCCGGATAAGTGCCATCAACCTGAGGATTCTTCTTTTTGATGGTTCTATTCTTCCTGATAAGTGCCATCAACCTGAGGATTCTTCTTTTTGATGGTTCTATTCTTCCTGATAAGTGCCATCAACCTCCGGATTCTTCTTTTTGATGGTTCTATTCTTCCCGATAAGTGCCATCAACCTCCGGATTCCTCCTTTTGATAGCACTGTTCTACCAGATTAGTGCCATCAACCTGAATATTCTTTCTTTTGGTGGCACTGTTCTTCCTGATAAGTACCATCACCCTGATTATTCCTCCTTTTGATAGCACTGTTCTCCCGGATGAGTAACATCAACCAGAACATTCTTCCTTTTGATGGTTCTATTCTTCCCGGTAAGTACCATCAACCCAGGAATTTCTCTTCTTGATGGCACCATTCTACAAAATCAGTGATCTCCTTTCACAAAAAGAAAGAAGCCCCCTCTAAAACCGGGAGCTCCCTCTTCCTACATATTCCTGCGGTACTGTCCGCCTACTTCGTATAGTGCCTGCGTGATCTGGCCGAGACTTGCGTAGTTGACCGTCTCCATCAGTTCAGCAAAGATGTTCTGATTGTGGATGGCTGCCTGCTTCAGTCTTTCGATGGCTGCATCAGCTTGAGCGGCATTGCGTTCCTGGAACGCTTTTAAGTTTTGAATTTGTGTTTCTTTTTCCTCTTTAGAGGCCCGGGCTACTTCCATGTTGTCAACGGAATCTTCAGATGGCTTGTTCGGATTGATATAAGTGTTGACGCCGATGATCGGGAGTTCACCTGAATGCTTCTGCATTTCGTAGTACATGGATTCATCCTGGATTTTTCCGCGCTGATACTGGGTTTCCATTGCACCAAGCACTCCGCCGCGCTCGTTGATGCTGTCGAATTCTTTAAGGACAGCTTCTTCAACTAGGTCTGTCAGTTCTTCAATGATGAAGGAGCCCTGCAGCGGATTTTCGTTTTTGGCGAGTCCGTGCTCTTTTGTGATGATGAGCTGAATGGCCATGGCTCTGCGGACCGATTCTTCTGTCGGTGTCGTGATGGCTTCATCGTACGCATTTGTGTGCAGCGAGTTGCAATTATCCTGAAGCGCCATAAGAGCCTGCAGCGTTGTGCGGATATCGTTAAAGTCAATTTCCTGGGCGTGCAGGGAACGGCCGGATGTCTGAACGTGGTATTTCAGCTTCTGGCTCCGTTCGTTTGCCCCGTATTTTTCCCTCATAACGGTTGACCAGATGCGGCGTGCCACACGTCCGATGACGGTGTATTCCGGATCAAGGCCGTTGCTGAAAAAGAAAGAAAGGTTCGGCGCAAAATCATCGATTTTCATGCCTCTGCTTAAATAGTATTCGACATACGTAAACCCGTTTGCGAGTGTAAACGCAAGCTGTGAAATCGGGTTTGCTCCCGCTTCTGCAATATGATAGCCGGAAATGGAGACAGAGTAATAGTTTCTCACTTTTTCATTGATAAAGTACTCCTGGATGTCCCCCATCATTTTCAGGGCAAATTCTGTTGAGAAGATGCAGGTGTTCTGTCCCTGGTCTTCTTTCAGAATGTCTGCCTGAACCGTTCCGCGGACCGTTTGAAGGGTTCTTTTTTTCACCTGCATCATTTCCTCTGCCGTTAACTCGCGTCCAAGCTCTGTCCGCTGCTTTTCAGCCTGCTGGGCAATGGCCGTGTTCATGAACATGGCCAGGATGATTGGCGCAGGTCCATTGATGGTCATTGAAACAGATGTGGCCGGCGCGCACAAATCAAAGCCTGCATAAAGCTTTTTCATGTCATCAAGCGTACAGATGCTGACTCCGCTCTCGCCGATTTTCCCGTAAATGTCGGGACGGTATGCAGGGTCTTCTCCGTAAAGGGTAACAGAGTCGAATGCGGTGCTCAGGCGTTTTGCCGGGTCATCTTTTGAAAGGTAATGAAAACGTCGGTTCGTCCGTTCTGGTGTACCTTCCCCTGCAAACTGCCGCTTCGGATCTTCTTCTGCCCGCTTGAACGGGAAGACGCCGGCGGTATACGGAAATGCTCCAGGTACATTTTCTTTGTAGACCCACTTTAGAATTTCCCCGTAGTCTTTGTATTTTGGAAGCGAGACTTTCGGAATCGCGAGTCCTGACAGGGAAACCATCTTTAATGATGTCACAATTTCTCTATCGCGGATTTTTGTCACAAACTGATCCGCTTCGTATTTCTCCCTTAGCTCTCCCCACCCGTCAAGGATCCGCTTTGATTCCGGAGAAAGCTCTTCTTCTGTTTTCTTTTTAATTGCTTCAAGAGAGTCAATCACCTCGGGTGCCCCGTTCTGCTCTTTGACACTTTCAATCGCACCCTGAAGCTGAAACAGTCTTCTGGCAGTATCAGCCTGATATTCGGCATTTTTGTGGTAGTTCCGGACAGATTCGCTGATCTCTCTCAGATAGTAGCGGCGGTCTGTCGGAATGATGACATTCTGTTTTTCAACATCTTTGACAATAGGCAGACTTGAAGACCAGTTTTTATTTTTCTTTTTGTTGATGAGGTCAAGCAGGGCTACAAACAGGGTGTTTGTACCGGGATCGTTGAACTGGCTTGCAATCGTTCCGTAAACCGGAAGATCCTCAGCAGGACTTTCAAACAGCATATGGCTGCGCTGGTACTGCTTTTGCACCTGGCGCTTTGCATCCTGGGACCCTTTACGTTCAAATTTGTTGATGACGATCAAGTCCGCGTAGTCAATCATGTCGATTTTTTCAAGCTGGGACGGCGCACCGAATTCGCTTGTCATGACATACATGGACATGTCGCAAATCTCAGTGATGGCTGCATCGCCCTGCCCAATTCCGCTTGTTTCTACAATAATTAAATCATAGCCTGCTGCTTTCACAACGGCGATGGCGTCATGGATGGCAAGCGACAGCTCTGATCTGGACTGTCTCGTCGCAAGACTTCTCATATATACCCGAGGAGAAAATATCGCATTCATCCGGATTCTGTCACCAAGCAGAGCTCCGCCTGTTTTCTGTTTTGTCGGGTCAATGGAAATGACGGCAATCTTAATTTCAGGCACTTCATTTAAAAAACGCCTGATCAATTCATCTGTCAGTGAACTTTTGCCTGCCCCGCCGGTACCGGTAATCCCAAGGACAGGTGCATCGGATGCATGCTGCTTGACCTCTGAAATGACTTTTTCTGCTGCAGCTGCCGCTTCCTGCCTGCTGCCGATTTGCGATTCGGCAACCGTGATCAGTTTTGCGATTGCTCCGGCATCGCCTGTTTTCAGCTTCTCCATCTCTTCCTCAAGCTTTGCGGCTGTCTGGAAATCGCACTCTTTCATCATAAGTTCAATCATGCCCTGAAGACCGAGCTCTCTCCCGTCCTCAGGAGAAAAGATGCGGGCAATCCCGTATTCATGAAGCTCTTTGATTTCCCGCGGAAGGATGACCCCGCCTCCTCCGCCGTAGAGCCTGATATGCGAAGCTCCTCTTTCTTTTAAAAGATCATACATGTATTTGAAAAACTCCACGTGCCCGCCCTGATAAGAAGAAATGGCAATTCCCTGCGCGTCCTCCTGGATGGCTGCATTGACAATCTCTTCAACCGAACGGTTATGGCCGAGGTGAATCACTTCTGCGCCGCTCGCCTGAAGAATTCTCCGCATAATGTTGATTGATGCATCATGTCCGTCAAACAAACTGGATGCCGTTACAAAACGAACGGCATGTTTCGGTTTATAGGTTTCCTTTGTATGCATGCTGGCCGCATCCCCTTTATTGTCGTTATTCCGGCTGATTTCCGCTTTTTTGTATCCCCCGCAGAATCAGCTGGGTCTGAACTTCAATGTATTCCTCAAGCGTATAGTTCCGCTGAAGGGCCCATCTTCTGAAGCCCCACATCTGTCCCTGAACGAAGATGTTGTGGGCAAGCAGCTGTCTTTCCGTTGCTGTAAGCGAGATTTCCCCTTTATCCGCACAGCCTGCTATCACCTTTTCAAACATCCCGACCATTTCAATTTCTTTTTGAAGCACATAAGGAAGCGCGTCACGTGACAGTGACTTCGCTTCCTGGTACATGACGAGAACCTCATCCTGCATCTCATCCACCACTCTGAAGTAGTTTGCGATGGCAAGCTTGAGACTCTCAATCGTTCCAAGCTTCATGTCGATGTTTTTCTCCAGCCGGTCGCGCACCTGATCATAGATCGTGTCGCAGACCAGGTAGAGGACGTCTTCCTTCTGCCTGATATATTCATAGAGCGTGCCGATGCTGAAGCCTGCCGCTTTGGCAATTTCCCTTGTGGTTGTGCGGTGGAATCCCTTTTGTTTAAAAAGATGAACCGCCCCTTTAATCATCTGGTCACGCCGCTTTTCCACAAGCCTCTCATCTTTGACAGAGGCATGCACTTCCCGTTTAGACATGTTCCACCGCCTCCCTGTTTAGGCCCTTTATTTTGTCAGCATGCGCGAAATGACAAGTCTCTGAATCTCCTGAGTGCCTTCGTAAATCTGGGTAATCTTCGCATCTCTCATGTAGCGTTCAACCGGATAATCCTTCGTATAGCCGTAGCCGCCGAACACCTGCACCGCTTCTGTCGTGACTTTCATAGCCGTATCTCCGGCAAACAGTTTGGACATGGCCGATTCTTTTCCGTACGGAAGGCCCTCAGACTCAAGCCATGCAGCCTGGTAGGTTAATAGACGCGATGCTTCAATCGTTGTCGCCATATCAGCAAGCTTAAAGCCGATTCCCTGCTGCTGTGCAATCGGCTTGCCGAACTGCTGGCGCTCTTTCGCATAGGCAACAGATGCATCAAGGGCTCCCTGTGCGATTCCTACAGCCTGGGCTGCGATGCCGTTGCGGCCGCCGTCAAGAGTCATCATGGCAATTTTAAAGCCTTCTCCTTCTTGACCGAGAAGGTTTTCTTTCGGAACCATGCAGTCTTCAAACATGATTTCGGTTGTAGGCGATGAGCGGATGCCGAGCTTGCTTTCTTTTTTGCCGACGGAGAAGCCTTTAAAGTCCTTCTCGACGATGAATGCACTCGTGCCTTTATGCTTGCTTGAAGGATCTGTGACGGCAAAAACAATATACGTATCAGCAATGCCACCGTTTGTTATGAAAATCTTGGATCCGTTAAAGACATAATGATCGCCGTTCAGTTTGGCAGTTGTTCTCATGCCGCCGGCGTCTGAACCCGAGCCCGGTTCTGTCAGTCCGTAAGCACCGATTTTCTCGCCCTGGGCCATTGGTTTTAAGTACTTCTGCTTTTGCTCTTCTGTACCGAATTTGTAAACCGGCCAGCCTGCTAGCGAGGTGTGGGCTGAAAGGGTTACTCCGATGGAAGCGCACACTCTAGATAGCTCTTCTACGGCTATGACGTATGCCAGATAGTCGCTGCCGATGCCGCCGTACTCTTCCGGCCATGGAATTCCTGTCAGTCCAAGCTCAGCCATTTTGTCGAACAGCTCACGGTCAAAGCGCTCTTCTTCGTCGCGCTCTGCAGCTGTAGGCTCAACTTCATTTTTAGCGAAATCTCTTACCATTTTGCGGATCATTTCATGTTCATCTGACAGTTTGAAAAACATTGCGTTCATCTCCCGTGTTCTTATTATTATTTACCCCTTAGTTAAATGCTTGCTGATGACGATTCTTTGAATCTCGCTTGTACCTTCGTAGATTTCACACACTTTGGCATCGCGGAAGTAGCGTTCGACCGGGTAGTCCTTTGTGTAGCCGTAGCCGCCGAAGACCTGGATGGCCTCTGTTGCTGTTTCCATAGCCGTTTTGGAGGCGAAAAGCTTTGCCATGGAGGCTTCTTTGCCGCACGGCATGCCGTTTTCCCTCATGAATGCCGCTCTGTAGGTCAGCAGTTCTGAAGCTTCGACGGCTGTCGCCATGTCGGCAAGCTTGAAGCCGATTCCCTGCTGGGATGAGATCGGCCTTCCAAACTGGACGCGCTCTTTTGCGTATTCAACCGATTTTTCTAGGGCTGCCTGGGCAATACCGAGAGACTGGGCAGCAATTCCGATGCGCCCGACGTCAAGGTTGGCCATCGCGATTTTAAAGCCTTCGCCTTCTTCGCCAAGCAGATTTTCAGCAGGCACTTCTGCATCTTCAAACGAAAGCTGAACCGTTCTTGAACCGTACAGACCCATTTTATGTTCGTCTTTTCCGATGACAAGTCCTTTTGTGTTTTTCTCGACGATAAAAGCAGAAATCCCTTTTATGCCCGCCTCAGCGTTCGTAGAAGCGAAAACAATGTACGTATCTGCTTCTCCGCCGTTTGTAATAAACACCTTTGAGCCGTTCAGGATGTAGGTGCCGTCTTTTTTGACTGCTTTTGTTTTCAGGCTGCCTGCATCAGATCCTGATCCCGGTTCGGTCAGGCAGAATGCGCCAAGATACTCGCCGCTTGCAAGCTTTGGAATGTACTTGTTTTTCTGCTCTTCCGTTCCGAAATAGAGGATTGGATTTGTTCCTACCGATGTATGAACGCTCAGGATGACCCCGACTGTCGCACTGACCTTTGAGAGTTCATGAATGGCGATAATGTAGGACGTAAAGTCCATTCCCGCTCCTCCGTACTGCTCCGACACAGGGATACCCATCAGGCCGAGTGATCCCATTTTCCGGAGGATGTCCCGGGGGAATTCTCCCTTTTCCATCCGTTCGACAAACGGTTCAATTTCAGCCTGGGCAAAATCCCGAACCATTTTCCTCATCATTTCCTGTTCTTCCGTGAAGCGAATATTCATATCCCGTCCCCCTGTGATGTCCGATTACCCTTCGTATGAATAAAACCCTCTGCCTGTCTTGCGTCCAAGCCAGCCTGCTTTTACATATTTTCTGAGAAGCGGACACGGCCGGTATTTATCGTCGCCAAAGCCCTCGTGCAGCGTTTCCATAATGTACAGGCATGTATCAAGCCCGATAAAATCAGCAAGCGTAAGCGGCCCCATCGGATGGTTCATGCCAAGCTTCATCACTTCATCAATTGCTTCCTTCTCTGCTACCCCTTCATACAGCGTATAGATCGCTTCATTGATCATCGGCATCAGGATGCGGTTTGAAACAAATCCGGGAAAGTCATTGACCTCAACGGGGATTTTATTCAGCGTCTTTGTCATGTCTTCTATCGACTGATACACGTCATCTGCCGTTGCAAGGCCCCGTATAATCTCAACCAGCTTCATGACAGGAACAGGATTCATAAAGTGCATGCCGATTACTTTTTCCGGACGGTTTGTTGCTGCCGCAATTTCCGTGATCGGCAGGGAAGAAGTGTTTGTGGCAAGTATAGTGCTTTCCGGCGTGATTTTATCAAGCTTTGCAAAAATGTCTGTTTTGATCGCCATGTTCTCAACAGCTGCTTCAATGACCAGGTCCGTCCCGGCTGCATCCTGAAGATCCGTTGATGGAGAAAGCCTGCTTAATATCTCCTGCTTTTGATCTGCCGTGAGCTTCTGCTTATCAACCTGGCGCTGCAGGTTTTTTTCAATTGATGCGAGTCCCTTTAAAACAAATTCCTCTTTCAGGTCATTCACTAAAACGCTGTACCCTGCCATTGCGCACACCTGTGCGATGCCTGATCCCATCTGTCCTGCGCCAATTACCATTACGTTTTGAATACTCATTATTATCCCCCCTGCTATTAAACTTCCACCATAATCGCGTCGCCCTGGCCGCCGCCGCTGCAGATGGCTGCAATACCGATGCCGCCGCCGCGCCGTTTCAGCTCGTGAATCAATGTGATGATAATCCGCGCTCCGCTTGCCCCGATCGGATGGCCGAGTGCAACAGCTCCTCCGTTTACGTTCACTTTTTCAGGATCAAGACCTGCCAGCTGATTGCTTGCAAGAGCAACCGCCGAGAAGGCCTCGTTAATTTCAAACAGATCGATTTCTTCAAGCTTTCTGCCCGTTTTCTTTAAAAGTTCAAGAATGACAAGACCCGGTGTTTTTGGAAAATCCTTTGCTTCAAGCGCAATGGCCGTGTGGCCAAGGATTGTTGCCAGAGGCTGCTTTCCTTCTTTTTGCGCACGTTCCTCGCTCATGAGAACAAGGGCGCCTGCACCGTCATTCACTCCAGGGGCATTGCCGGCTGTAATCGTCCCTGCCTGATTAAAAACGGGAGACAGCTTTGAAAGCCTTTCGATTGAAGTATCTTTTCTTGGTGCTTCGTCGTGCTGAACGATGATAGGATCTCCTTTTCTCTGCGGTACAGGGACAGGAACAATTTCTTCTCCCAGTTTTCCTGACTCAATGGCTGCGACGGACCGCTCATGGCTTCTGAGCGCCCATGCATCCTGTGCTTCTCTTGAAATTTCAAGCTCCGATGCCGTTTCATTTCCGTAGGTTCCCATATGCACGCCTGTAAATGTGCACGTCAGTCCGTCATGAACCATCATGTCCTGAACCTTTGCATCTCCCATGCGAAGGCCCCATCTTGCTTTTGGCATCATGTACGGCGCATTGCTCATCGACTCCATTCCGCCTGCAACAATGACTTCCTCGTCGCCTGCACGGATAATCTGGTCTGCTAGCGTCACGCTTCGAAGACCGGAAGCACATACTTTATTAATTGTTTCGGTTTTAACTTCCCATGGCATGCCGGCGTGTCTTGCTGCCTGGCGGGAAGGAATCTGCCCCTGTCCGCCCTGCAGAACAGAACCCATGATGACTTCATCTACTTCCTCTGCTTTCACGCCTGCACGCTCTAACGCTTCTTTAATGGCGATGCCGCCAAGCTGCGATGCTGTCAGCGTGCTGAGCCCTCCGCCAAATTTCCCAAAAGGTGTGCGCACTCCGCTTACAATGACTGTCCGGTTCATCGTTCATCATCCCTCCGTATTTTTATAAAAACCCTATAGAAAGCGGTTACAAAACTGTCGATTGAACGCTCGCTCAGTATGCGTCCAGCCAAGAAGGTGAAACGAAATCCGTCTCACCTTCCTATTCAGACTATTGGCTGTTCACACTTTAAGCGGCACTTTCTTTTCCTTCACCAATCACTGCTTTTTCAAGCAGCTCTGCCACATCATACGTGCTGACTGTTTCTTCTACTTCTTTTGCCTTCGTGCCGTCGCTTAGCATGGTCAGGCAGTAAGGACATCCTGAACTGATGACCGTCGGATTCACTTCAAGCGCCTGGTTCGTTCTCGCCACGTTAACACGCGAACCGGCATCCTCTTCCATCCACATCAGACCTCCACCGGCACCGCAGCACATGCCTGTTTCGCGGTTCCTGTTCATCTCGACAAGCTTCACGCCCGGAATGGCTTTCAAGATTTCGCGAGGCGGCTCATACACTTCGTTGTAGCGGCCAAGGTAACAGGAATCGTGGAACGTAATCGTTTCCTTCACTTCATGCTTTGGAACAAGCCTTCCTTCCTTAACAAGCGCTGCAAGCAGCTCTGTATGATGGTATACCTCTGCTTCAAGCCCAAAGTCAGGATATTCATTTTTGAAAATGTTATAAGCATGCGGATCAATTGTGACAATCTTTTTGATCTCATTTTTCTGGAATTCATCAATGTTTTTCGTCGCAAGCTCCTGGAACAAAAATTCATTTCCAAGACGGCGAGGCGTGTCTCCCGAGTTCTTTTCCTTGTTGCCGAGAATGGCAAACTTCACTCCCGCTTCGTTCAGAAGCTTTGCAAACGAAAGGGCGATCTTTTGGCTTCGGTTGTCATAAGATCCCATAGAGCCGACCCAGAACAGGTACTCAAACTCTTCGCCTGCCTTGTTCATTTCTTTCACCGTCGGAACATGAACATCTTCGCGCGCCTCGCGCCAGTCTTCACGCTCTTTGCGGTTAAGGCCCCACGGATTTCCCTGGCGCTCAATGTTCGTCATGGCGCGCTGGGCATCTGCGTCCATTTTTCCTTCTGTAAGAACGAGATAACGGCGCATATCAATAATTTTATCGACGTGCTCATTCATTACCGGACACTGATCCTCACAGTTGCGGCACGTTGTACATGCCCAGATTTCCTCTTCTGTGATGATTTCGCCGATCAGGCTCGGGTTATAGGCAAGTGATGCTGCAGCTTCCTGTGAACCCTGTCCCTGGGCCATCGCAGCAAGCTGGTTTCCTTTCGTATCTGCAAACGCATAGGCAGGAACCCACGGGGACATCGATGTGACGGCAGCCCCTTTTTCCGTTAAATGGTCGCGAAGCCTTAAGATCAGGTCCATCGGCGACAGCATTTTGCCTGTACCAGTTGCAGGACACATATTCGTACAGCGTCCGCACTCCACGCAGGCATATAAGTCAATCAGCTGCGTCTGTTTGAAATCTTCAATTTTACCTACCCCGAACGTCTCCTGACTCTCATCTTCAAAGTCAATTTTCTCTAGCTTTCCAGGGTTCGAAAGGCGACCGAAATAGACGTTGGCCGGGCCTGCAAGCAAATGTGCGTGTTTTGACTGCGGCACATAGACAAGGAATGTTAATAGGATCAATAAATGAACCCACCATGAAATGTAAAAGATGACGGCAGCTCCCGTTTCACCGACAAAGCTCAGCAGATAAGCAAAGCTTGAAGCGATCGGTTCTGTCCACGTCAGCTCGTGATTGTGCCAGATGAGGTTCATTCCGTTTCCAAGAAGAACAGAAAGCATCAGCCCGCCGATGAAAATCAGAACAAGACCGGCTTTAAAATTCTTTTTGAGGCGAACGAGCTTTTCTATGTATCTGCGGTGAAAAGCCCAGACAACCGCAACAAGAATCATCAGCGTGACGATTTCCTGGAAGAATGTAAAACCTGGATACAGCGGCCCAAGCGGCAGGTGAGCATCCGGAATTAACCCTTTAATAATAAAATCAAGCGCCCCAAACTGGACAAGGATAAATCCGTAAAAGAACATGACGTGCATGATTCCGCTCTTTTTGTCCTTTAAAAGCTTTTTCTGGCCGAAAACATTCACCATAATGTTTTTCAGCCGCTCATTTAATCGCTGATCAAACTCCTGTTTACGTCCGAGCTTGATATAAGCCATGCGTGAACGGATCAGGTATACAAACAAACTGACTCCGTAAGCGGTTACAAGTATGAATGCCAAAAAGTTGACCCATAGCAGTGCGTCCACTGTCTCTCCCCCGTTTCTGTGATGAAATTTCCCGTTTCCCCATGATTTTAAATACTTTAAATCCATTTAATTTTCAGAATTCAACCTATATTTACATGATAATAATGAATGAGCATTCAGTCAATGATTTTCACTCAATCTTCCCCTGATAATTTTTCATCCGGACGTAAAAGATAAAAGATAGATGAATTCATGGAGGGTTTAGAATGAACGGCATTCTTTTTATCACAGCGGTTATGATTATTTTTGCTGTCTTTCTCTCTATGGACTTTTATTTTGGTCGCAGACAGCACATAAAAACGGCTGCAGCAACTGGCTTTCCTCCAAGAAAAAGTGATTTGGAGCTGTTCACTGTAGGCCAGCACTTTTATGAACGGCTGTTTGAAGATATTGAAAATAGCACCCATTCCGTTCATGTGTTATTTTATATTATAAAAAATGATGCCGACAGCGAGTCCTTTCTTTCTCTCCTGCAGAAAAAAGCGAAGCAGGGAATCAGCGTGCGGCTGCTCGCTGACTATGTCGGCAGCCATAAGCTTGAAAAAAAGAAAATCCAACAGCTGAAAGAAAGCGGCATTTCCTTTGCTTTTGCCCATAAACCGAAATGGCCGTTCTTTTTTTACAGCTCACAGACAAGAAATCACAGAAAAATTACTGTCATTGACGGCAGGACGGGCTACACAGGCGGGTTTAATATCGGAAAAGAATACCTTGGCAAAGATCCAAAGTTTGGCTTCTGGAGAGATTATCACCTGCGTGTTACAGGGGAAGGTGTACAGGATTTGCAGCGGCAGTTTCTGACAGACTGGAACGCTGCGTCTGATGAGCATTCTGAAGAAGAAACCGGGCTTTTTCCTTCCCTGTCTCAAGGCAAATTCAGCCACAGGTTTCTTACAACTCCCGGCAAAGATCTTGAGAAGAATTTTCTCACGTTCGTTAAAGAAGCAAAAACGGAGCTTCTGATTTGTTCTCCTTATTTCATTCCCGGAAAGAAACTGATGAAAGCGCTTTTGAACGCAAGGAACCGGGGAGTTTCAGTCAAAATCATGGTGCCGATGAAGGCGGATCATCCGCTTGTGAAAGAGGCGTCTTTCCCTTATTTCGGTCCTCTTCTGAAGGCAGGCTGTGACATATATCAATATTATTATGGATTTTATCATGCGAAAGTCATTGTCGTTGATGACGTCTTCTGTGATATCGGGACAGCCAATTTTGATAAGCGCAGCCTGTTCTTAAATGATGAATTCAACTGCCTGATTTATGACGAAGCGTTTATTTCACAGCTGAAACTCTCGGTTATAAAAGATATGAAGAGTTCAGCTAAGCTTACCCTCGACCACTATAACAGCAGATCTTTCCGTCAGAGGGTGATGGAGAAGACCGCTTCCATCGTATCTTATTTCTTATGAACGAAAGGAGAATATCATGGAGATCCGGTTCGGCTATGTATCAAATGCTCTCAACTTGTGGGACTGTTCTCCTGCAAAAACGATGACTTTTGCCCGCTATTCCAAGCTTGACCGTGAAGAAGCCGAACAAGCGCTTCACACTGTTGCAAAGCAGAATCTTGAGCATACGCTGCGCATTCTGCATTACAGCGTGGCCCATGAAATTCCGCTCTACCGTTTCTCATCTTCTCTCATTCCCCTTGCTACCCACCCTGAAGTAAAGTGGGATTTTCTGACGCCGTTTGGCGGTCTTCTGCGGGAAATCGGCAGCTTAGTGAAAAAAAACAGGCTCCGGGTGAGCTTTCATCCAAATCAGTTCACTTTGTTCACGAGCGATAAGCCCCATATTACAGAAAATACCGTAGCTGATATGCAGTATCACTATGACCTGCTGAAAGGAATGGGGCTTGAAGATGAAGGGTTTATCAACATTCATGTCGGCGGGGCATACGGGAACAAAGAAACGGCGACAGAACGCTTCCACCGCAATATAAAAAAGCTTCCGGCTGAAATTAAAGCACGGATGACCCTTGAAAATGATGATAAAACGTATACAACATCCGAAACACTGGCAATCTGCGAGAAGGAAAACATCCCGCTCATGTTTGATTATCATCACTGCTTTGCCAATAAAACAGATGAGGATGATCTTGAGAAGCTGCTGATCAGGTTTGCCCGGACGTGGGACGGCACCGGGAAAAAGCCGAAAATCCATATATCCTCCCCAAAATCAGAGAAGGAACTCAGAGCCCATGCCGATTATGTGGATCTGGATTTTATTATGCCTCTTTTGAAAAAGCTGAAAGAGATGGATTTGGACAGTGATTTTATGATTGAAGCGAAACAGAAGGACCGTGCCGTATTGAAGCTTGTAGAGGAGATTTCCGCAATCCGGGGTGTAAAGCGGATCAGCGGAGGATCTGTTGTGTGGTAGGATCAGTTGGCTTAAGCCCCCTGATCCTCTGTTTCGTTATCAAATAATGCTAAGAATGAAGCCCATGACAGGAAGGCTAAAACAATACTGAAAAAAGCAGCGACTATTGACAGAAAATATTCACCTTCCTTAAATCCTTCATAAGCTCCATACCCCGCAAGGAAAGTACCGAGCGGCATCAGGACCATCATCATATAATCCCCCACTCTGGATCTGACTCTATGTCGGTTTTTCCCCCACATCATGTACAGAATCCCAGCAAACACCGCAAGGAAAACCATGCTTGCTGCCGCATACCCCATTGCTCCCGCCGAAAGATTTTTAAACAAGCCGTCCACTGCAACCCACCCAAGAAACAGGACAAGGATTGTGCCCGGAATTTTCATCATGGAAGAAAGACATCCCATCTTCATGACCTCCTTTATGTATTCTGTTGATTTCATACCTCACCCTCATACCGATTAAACCCTTTTTAAGGAAATTTTATGGGTGGATGGTACTGAATTTGAGGTCTTTGCTGTTTTTGTATGCTATCTTTTCGGTACCAGCCATTTTTAACGTACGTTTCTCCTGTTTTCTTATGCTATCTTCCATGCGACAGCCACTTATAACGTACGATTCTCCTGTTTTCTTATGCTATCTTCCGTGCGACAGCCACTTATAACGTACGATTCTCCTGTTTTCTTATGCTATCTTCCGTGCGTTAGCCACTTATAACGTACGATTCTCCTGTGCTCTTATGCTATCTTCCTGGCGCAAGTCACTTATAACGTACGATTCTGCCTTTTACTTATGCTATTTCCTGGCGCCGGCCGTTTTTAACATACGATTCCTGCCATTTCCTACAAAAAAAAGAACGGCCATCAGCCGTTCTTTCTTCCTTACATCTTTTCAGGAGCAGATACTCCAATTAGTGTAAGCGAGTTTTTCAATGTAATTTGTGTTGCTCTCATTAAAGCGAGACGCGCTTTGCTTTTCGCTTCGTTTTCAGGGTCAAGCACTTTTTCTGCGTTGTAGAAGCTGTGAAGCGCAGAAGACAGATCATAAATGTAGTTTGTGATTCTGTGCGGGATCCGCTTTACAGCTGCTTCTGCTACTGCCTGCGGGAATTCGCCGAGTTTTTTCAGAAGCTCGACTTCTTTTTCAGACGCTATATCTTTAAAGTCCTGAACACCTTCGTATGAAAGTCCCTGCTCTGCCCCCTGGCGCAGCATGCTTTCGATGCGGGCATGTGCATATTGGGCATAGAATACCGGGTTTTCGTTTGACTGTGATGCTGCAAGGTCCATGTCAAAGTCCATGTGGGTATCAGCGCTTCTCATCGCGAAGAAATAGCGTACAGCATCAAGTCCTACTTCTTCCATCAGATCGCGCATCGTCACAGCTTTGCCTGTCCGTTTGCTCATTTTCATCTTTTCGCCGTTTTTATATAAGTGAACGAGCTGAATGATTTCAACTTCCAGCGTGTCTTTTTCGTATCCTAGGGCTTCAATTGCCGCTTTCATACGCGGAATGTAGCCGTGGTGGTCAGCGCCCCAGATGTTGATCAGCTTTGTAAAACCGCGGTCAAGCTTATCTTTGTGATAAGCGATATCCGGCGTTAAGTACGTGTAAGAGCCGTCGTTTTTAATAAGCACGCGGTCTTTATCATCGCCGTAAGCAGTTGAACGGAACCATGTCGCTCCGTCTTCCTCGAAAATATGTCCCTTTTCGCGGAGAACGGCAAGAGCATCGTCAATTTTCCCGTTTTGGTAAAGAGATGTTTCTGAATACCAGACGTCAAACGGCACGCGGAAAGCATCCAGATCCTTCTTCAATTTATCCATTTCGAATTTCAGGCCGTACTCACGGAAAAACGCAAGGCGTTCTTCTTTGCTTTCTGACACAAACCGGTCGCCGAATTCATCAGCAAGCTTTTTGCCGATGTCAATGATGTCCTTGCCGTGGTAGCCGTCTTCAGGCATCGCTGCGTCCTGTCCGAGAGCCTGAAGGTAGCGCGCTTCAACTGACAGAGCGAGGTTGTTGATCTGATTGCCTGCATCGTTGATGTAATATTCGCGGGAAACATCGTAGCCTGCTTTATCAAGAATGTTGCACAGGGAATCGCCGACCGCTGCACCGCGGGCGTGGCCCAAGTGAAGCGTGCCTGTCGGGTTGGCTGATACAAACTCAACCTGAAGCTTTTCATTGTTGCCGATGTTCACTTCGCCGTATGCCTCTCCTGCGTCAAGAATAGACGGAATAAGATCTGTGAGGTATGAATTATTCATGTAAAAATTGATGAAACCGGGTCCGGCAATTTCAATTTTTTCAATTGACGCCTTTCCTTTATCAAAAGAAGCTACAATATCTTCTGCGATTGCTCGCGGTGCTTTTTTTGCAACACGCGCAAGCTGCATCGCCATGTTTGTTGAATAGTCTCCATGGGCTTTTTCTTTCGGAAGCTCTAAGATCACGTCAGGAATCTGACTTTCTTCTGCAAGTCCAGCCTTAAGTACTGATGCTTTAATTTCGTCCTTTAACCGTTCTTTAACCTGCTCAACGATGTTCATCCTTTTTCCTCCCTAAACATGATCGTTAACATATGTGAATGCGAATCTTCTTCGCCGATTTGAAGTTCATATTGAACACGGATGATGCCGCCTGCGTTCCCGTCAGTCATCCTGACAGAAATGGTTTTTGTCCACGTTTCAAGCCTGAGTTCCCCGAACTGCGTCCTGTAGTTTGTCATGGTGTCCACATCTTTTACAAAGCGCTGCTTCATGGAGACGGCCCCGGACCTCATAATAAACACTTCATCATCCCTGAATTTGACGACCGTTTTTACTTTTCCGTACTCGTGTTCCTCGTGATAGCTTAAATAGGAGGCGTTGTTTTTTACATAGTGTTCGCCGGAAGTAAAAAGCTCCAGGTTTTCTGTGTCCCCGCCCTGATTGATCTCCGTTTTTACGATCACTTGAACTGGTTTGCTTGCCGTCATTGTCACACATCCTTATAAAAGTATCCGCTATTAACTTATCCAGTATAAAGATTTCGGGCAGAAAATTCAATAGAAGGCAAGTAGTAGTTATCATCGTTGACGTTCTGGGGTCATTTATACCCAAAAATGAAAAAGCTCCAGTTTTGAACTGGAGCTTTTCTCATTACGGGCGCTTTTGCACCCAGCCTAAAATCATTTCACGGATCAGTTTGCTTGCTGTATTGGCCGTCTGTTCAGAGTTGTCATAGATAGGCGCGACTTCTACGAGGTCTGCACCGACAACATGAATGTCCGAGCCTGCAATCGCATGAATGGAAGCAAGCAGTTCTCTTGATGTAATCCCGCCGGCATCAACAGTTCCCGTTCCAGGTGCATGTGCCGGATCAAGAACATCGATGTCGATTGTGACATAAACCGGACGTCCGGAAAGAGTCGGAAGGATTTCCTTCAGCGGCTCCAGCACTTCGAATTTCGAGATGTGCATGCCGTTTTCCTTTGCCCACTGAAATTCTTCCTTCATGCCTGAACGGATCCCGAATGAATACACATTTGACGGTCCGATCAGATTGGCTGCTTTGCGGATCGGCGTTGAGTGGGAAAGAGGCTCTCCTTCGTACTCTTCACGAAGATCTGTATGGGCATCCATATGGATGATCGCAAGGTCCGGATATTTTTTATACATTGCTTTAATGACCGGCCAGGAAACGAGATGTTCTCCGCCCATGCCAAGCGGGAACTTATCCTCCGCCAGTAGTTTATCAATGAAGTCTTCAATGATATCAAGGCTGCGCTGCGCATTTCCAAACGGAAGCGGAATGTCACCTGCATCAAAGTATTTTACTTCCTCAAGCTCGCGGTCTAAATACGCGCTGTATTCTTCAAGACCGATAGACACTTCGCGGATGCGCGTCGGACCGAACCTGGAGCCTGGACGGTAGCTGACCGTCCAGTCCATCGGCATGCCGTACAGAACGGCTTCGCTGTCTTCGAATGTCGGGTGGCTTTTAATAAAAACGTTGCCTGAATAGGCTTCATCAAATCGCATTTGTGTTTCCTCCTGATTATTTGATAAGATCTGCTACAAATTTCGGCAGGACAAACGCTGCTTTATGAAGCTCTTTTGTGTAATACTTCGTTTCGATCTCATGGAAGCGGTCTTCGCTTACTTCAAGCGGATCATATTTTTTCGATCCAAGTGTGAACGTCCAAAGTCCGCTTGGGTATGTCGGGATGTTTGCTGTGTAAAGACGGGTAATCGGGAAAATTTCCTTAACGTCACGCTGCACGTTGCGGATCAGGTCAGGCGTGAACCAAGGGTTGTCTGACTGTGCAACAAAGATGCCGTCTTCTTTAAGCGCTTTTGAAATTCCAGCATAGAAGCCTTTAGAGAAAAGGTTCACAGCAGGCCCTACAGGCTCTGTAGAATCAACCATGATCACGTCGTATTCGTTATTGCTCTCTGCGATGTGCATAAATCCGTCGCCTACTTTAACCTCTACGCGCTCATTTTCAAGCTCTCCGGCAATTTCAGGCAGGTACTTTTTAGAGTACTCGATCACTTTTCCGTCGATATCAACAAGCGTCGCTTTTTTCACGCCTGGGTGCTTCATGATTTCACGGATAACCCCGCCGTCTCCTCCGCCTACAACAAGAACGTTTTCAGGATTTGGATGAGTGAACAGCGGTACGTGAGCAACCATTTCATGGTAGACGAACTCGTCCACCTGTGACGTCATAACCATGCCGTCCAAAAGAAGCATGTTGCCCCACTCTTCTGTTTCGACCATGTCAAGCTTCTGGAATTCTGTCTGCTCTGTATGTAAAGTGCGGTTAATTTTAATTGTAATACCGAAGTTTTCGGTTTGTTTTTCTGTAAACCAATGTCCTCCCATTTTAAAACTTCCTTTCTATATATAGTTTCTTTTAAAGCTACAGTAACGATTATTCCCTAATCGGTCATTCTGATTCGCCAAATTTCGAGTTCAAAACCTCACGGAAAAGTATAGATGAATCTAGCAAAATTGCAAGAAGAATTTTAATAGAAAAGGTTTAAAAAGACTGAGATTTTCTCATACTGATTAACAGGAAAGGATGCGGGTTTCACGTATTCCGAAAAGATGCAGAAATGAGGTGGGGAACATGGAGGTTATGACGCCGCGGAGAATGCGCATAACTATCAAAGCCGTACGAGCTGCTTTTTTTATCAGTCTTATTGCCATTTTTACAGGGTCAGTCTTGCTCGGCACCATCATGCTTACAGCTAAATGGCAGGGTGCTCCTTCCCTGGCCGTTCAGCAGTCTTCCATTATGTATGCAGGTGACGGGTCTGAGATTGCAAGGACCCACCACGGCGGCAAACGGTACTGGGTGAATCTCGAAGAAATGTCCCCTTCCCTGCTGGCAGCGACAGTGGCCGTCGAGGACAGGCACTTTTACAGTCATCACGGGTTTGACTATAAACGGATTGCCGGTGCTGCGATAGCAGACTTAAAAGCGATGGCAAAGGTTCAGGGGGCGAGCACCATTACCCAGCAATACGCACGGAACCTTTATCTTGGACACGATAAAACATGGAAGCGAAAATTGTCAGAAGCGTTTTACACCATACGCCTTGAGCTGAATTACAGCAAAGAAGAAATTCTGGAAGGCTATTTAAATACAATTTACTACGGACACGGGGCATACGGAGCTGAAGCTGCCGCCAGGTATTATTTTGACAAAACGGCCGCAGAATTATCCCTGGCTGAAGCATCAATGCTTGCAGGAATCCCTAAAGCCCCAGGCTCTTATTCTCCTTTTGACAATCAGGAGCGTGCGAAAAGCAGGCAGGAACTGATCCTGAAAACGATGGTGAACCAAGAGCTGATCTCTCAGGCAGAAGCAGATAAAGCCTATAATGAGCCATTAAAATACAGAGCAGTCGAAGCTGTCAAAGCACCCGAATCAGCCCCGTATTTCCAGGATGCTGTCATGAAAGAGCTGTCTGAAAAGCTCAACCTTGACAGAGTCACAATTGAAACGCGGGGATTGCGGATTTTCACAACCCTCGATCTTGAGATGCAAAAAATGGCGGAGCAGAAGATGGCGGACATCATTGATGAAGACTCAGCCATCCAGGCAGGCTTTATGGCCATGGACCCGAAAACGGGGCAGGTAAAGGCGCTGATCGGCGGAAGAGACTATTCAGCAAGCCCCTTCAACAGGGCTACGCAGGCTAAGAGACAGCCTGGTTCGACTATGAAGCCGTTTCTCTATTATGCCGCAGTGAACAAAGGGTTCACCCCTTCTACCCTGCTGAAAAGCGAACCGTATACGTTCAAATTTGAGGACGGCAAATCGGTTTACAAGCCAAGCAACTATAATGGCTATTATGCAGACGGCGATATTACGCTTGCACAGGCCATTGCACTTTCAGACAACATCTATGCTGTGAAAACACACCTTTTCCTTGGCATGAATGAACTGATTGATACATCAAAAGCACTGGGCATTACAAGCAGGCTGCAGAAGGTGCCGTCCCTTGCATTAGGCACGTCTCCCGTAAAACTTTCTGAAATGGTCGGCGGATACGGGATGCTTGCAAACGGCGGCAAGCAAATCGAGCCTTCTTTCATTAAAAGAGTGGAAGATGCAGAAGGAAACGTTATTTACCAGAAGGAAAAAACAGGTGAACAAGTACTGAACGCAGAAGCAGCCTTTGTCACATCCCATTTGATGACTGGAATGTTTGATGAGCAGCTGAATGATTATACATCCGTTACCGGCCATGCCATCATCCCGAAGCTTTCGCGGGAATATGCAGGAAAATCCGGTACGACAAAGACCGACAGCTGGATGATCGGCTATGCCCCGCAGCTTGTTGCAGGTGTCTGGACAGGCTACGATAAAGACCAGACAATCGATGCAGTAGCAGAACGCAGCTATGCCAAGGATATTTGGGCCGGGTTTATGGAAGAAGCGCTGAAGGATGAGTCCGTGAAGGCTTTCTCCCCTCCAAAAGGCGTCATCGGCGTCTACATCAATCCGAAGACAGGCAAGCTCGCATCTGACAACTGTCCTACTAAGAGATTCGCTTATTTCGTAAAAGGCACAGAGCCGACGGAATATTGCACTGATCACTTAGAAGACGGGAACAGCAGTCCTCAAAAAGGTGAAGAAAAGCAGGAAGAAACGTGGTACAAAAATGTATGGAAATGGTGGGACTAGGCAGCAGCCGCCCCTAAAAGATGAAAAACCCCGGACCGCCCATGGTCCGGGGTTTTTCGTGTCCTAGCTTTATAAGCTATCTTCAGTTTACTAAAATCGAAAGAATTTGACAATTTGTTCACAGGAACGTCACAGGATTGTCACGATTCTCCGAGCCCTGTTTTCAGCTCCGCACCGGAGTTGTTCCACATGTCTGCGTTATGGTTTTTCAAAAAGTTCATCAAAACCCCTTTAGAAGGTGCATCCATGTGATCAACCATAATATGGCGCTTAAGGGATTTATCCATCTTGTTTACGTGTTCAGGCAGCGACTTATAGCCCCTTCTGATTTCACGGTCGACCGTCATTTCACAAGCCGTTACACCAGCGTAGTACGGCCCTTCCGCTTTGCGGTCAATGGTCACCCATACGAGCCAGAACGGCTTTCCGTTCGGCACATCTTCCTTGTTCGGAAGAAACTTAATGCCCTTTTCAACCGTGCTTCTCGCATGCATCGCACCGATGTCGACAAAAGCTTCCCCTTCATTTACATCTATAAAGACAGGCGAAATATTCTCAAGGCTCAGTGCACCGACCCCGTAGCCGCCGTGGCCGTCAGTGGGATCGTTCTTAATAATATTAAACGCGACCTTTTTCTTTTTCTTATCTTGCTCCATTAAAATAACCTCCTAGAAAAACGGGGTGAGTATTGTATAAAAGACAGTCATAACAGCTTCTCTGCCGAAATCAAAAACAGGATAAATCGTGTACTTGCCAAGCGGTGTCAAAACTAAAATCAAAAAGACGACAATCCCGTAGTTTTCAAACTGCGTCATTTTCGCCCGGATGCGCGAAGGCGCCAGATCTTCAAGGATCCGGTATCCGTCAAGCGGCGGAAACGGAAACAGATTGAAAATGAACAGGGTAATATTTAATCCCACAAGGATGTTAAAAAACTGCTCCAGACTTTCTGCCATACCTGATGACAAACCGGTCAAAACCCCTGTACTTAAAAGTATATACCATAACGCCAGGCCAATAAAAGCGACGAGCAAATTGCTGAGGGGCCCGGCAGCCGATACGAGTATTCCGGCAAGCCGCGGCTTTTTAAAATAAAACCGGTTGACCGGAACCGGCCTCGCCCATCCGAAGCCGGCAATAAAAATCAGGATCGTCCCGATCGGATCAAGATGCTTCAGCGGCGACAGGGTCAGCCTTCCCTGATTCTTTGCAGTAGGATCTCCAAATTTAAAGGCCACATACGCATGGGCAAACTCATGCACCGAAAACGCAATCGCAAGCACAATCACAACGTACGGAATGAGCTCCAATTCAAACGCCAAAAATTCCACCAATCATTCTCCTCGCTAAACATTCTATTCTCCTTCAAGTATACTATAGAAGAATCCAGCTAGAATACAAAAAGGAGAGTGTAACATGCCATACGTAACTGTAAAAATGCTTGAAGGCCGCACAGAAGACCAGAAAAAGGCATTAGTCGAAAAGGTAACTGCAGCTGTATCCGAAACAACAGGCGCTCCTGCCGAGAAAGTCACTGTATTTATTGAAGAAATGAGCAAAAATCATTATGGTGTTGGCGGAAAGAGACTTAGTGATCAATAATAACAAAAGCGGAAGCGCCAAGACCCGCTCCGATAGGCAGATAAGAATCCGGCAGAAAAGTCCGGGTCCCGCCTTTTTTGCCGGATTTGTTCTGACAGAGGATCTAGGCGCTTACGCTTGCCGATGATAACTTTGTCAGTTGTTCATAGTCTTATATCGCTTGAAAATCCCGCTAAATAACCAAACAAAATCCCCCGGCAAAGCCCGGGGGATTTTCTATTGAAAAGCCTTCGTACGAATTGCCTCTATGTACTCATACGCCTGGCTGATTTCTTCTTCTGTATATTTCTGCTTGCTCTTAAGCGTAAAGACCTTTTCTTTTACTTCCTCTTTTTCAAGGGAATCGAAGTACAGAACGGTCGAGACAAGCTCGAGGAATCTGGCGGACTGACCGTTTAAATCCTGCATGCATTCCTGCATCGGCGGCATGTCCGGCTCATAATTGGCAAGAAACTCTTCGCCTGCCTCTGTCAGGGAGTAGCGGTACTGAAAATACCCGCCTTTTTTCTCGTGCATTTCATTTAAAAACCCGAGATTGCAGAGCTCTTCAATTCTTAGTGTCAGTTCCTCTGAATATGGTCCGTAAAAGTGAAAATCATATTTTTCATAAAAAGGAAGATTGATCTTTTTGGCTATGTAGATCATCTTCTGCAGCTTTTTCCGCCCGGTAATCTCACCCGAAGAAGAAAAGACCTTCATCAGCTTTGCGTGTTCATTCAGCAAACCCCAACACTCCTAACCTTGTATTTTCACAGTATCTCTCTCTTTTTATTGTGTACTGAAGCGGTCCGCTCCCGGCCTAAACATTCAGCAATTCCATAATCCGTTTCTTCGCTGTTCGTTTTGATGACATATCCTTTATGAGATCTAATGGAAAATACAGCTTGTGGTCGGTTCTGCGCTTCCCTGATATCGCATCTACAATCTCCGACTGGCGGGAAAGCTCCCGCAAATCTCCGTTTGGCAGCTGCAGATGAATCGGAAGACGCTCCTCTTCCTCTCCCGGACGGTAAAAATCGTAAGGAAGGTCAGACGATGAATCCACTACAAGATAATAGTCAGGGTCGATGCCTGCTTTTTTAAACAAAGCTGTAAGCTCCATCAGCTTCTTCATTTCCACTGTTGCAGCAGGATTAAACTCCGCATATTGAAACAAGTTACGGTTCATGAACCTCCTGCAAAGGTCGCTCAGGATCGGATCAGCTTCCTCCTGCCACTGCTGGAAATAGTACATCACAACGGACTCATCAAGCTTCAGATAATCCTCCGTGGTGACTTCCTCTTCAAAAATAGAATAAAAGTGAACCGGGTCCTGCCTGAATGTGTAGTAGTCTTTGTGAAGCTGCTTCGCACGGTGGAGAATTTTTGTCAGGATAACCTCTGCACTCCGTGTGACAGGATGAAAATACACCTGCCAGTACATTTGGTACCTGCTCATAATGTAATCTTCTACAGCATGCATCCCGCTTTGCTTGATGACCACCTGATCTTCGCGCGGCCTCATGACTCTGAGAATCCGCTCCATATCAAAATGTCCGTAGCTGACTCCCGTAAAATAAGCATCCCGCTGCAGGTAATCCATCCGGTCGGCGTCAATCTGGCTTGAAATAAGGCTGACAACCTGCTTATTCTCATACGTTTTGCCGATAACCTCGGCAACCTTTTTCGGAAAATCGTCTCCCATCTGGCGCAGGACGGCATTCACTTCCGTATCACCCGTCAGGATCTCCCGTGTAAAGACTTCGTGATCCATGTGAAACACTTTTTCAAATGAATGCGAAAACGGACCGTGCCCTAAATCGTGCAGAAGGGCTGCGCAAAGCGAAAGAAGCCTGTCGTCATCATTCCACTCAGGACGTCCTTTAAACACGTCATCTACGATTCTCCGCACAATTTCATAGACTCCCAAAGAATGATTAAACCGGCTGTGTTCTGCTCCGTGGAAGACAAGATAAGTCGTTCCGAGCTGTCTGATCCTGCGGAGCCTTTGAAACTCTTTCGTTCCGATCAGATCCCAAATCAGCTTGTCCCTTACATGGATGTATCTGTGTACCGGATCTTTAAACACTTTTTCCTCAGAAAGCTTTCCGCTAATGGCCACTTAAAGTTCCCTCTTCCATCTTGACTTGTATCCATTATATCGATTTGGAAATGATGGCTTCAACCATTATTTTCAAAATGAATCCGATAAAAAAATCACCACTGCAGGATGTGCCAATGGTGATATTATTTCTTCAGTTTTGTTTCAATTTTAACGATCAGCTCGTCCTCATTCGGAGCTGATAGCGGACGGTTATTAACAAACGCAAACGATTTTTTTCTGCCTGGACCGCAGTATGACTGGCACCCGATGTCAATTTTCGCATCAGGATCCACTTTTTTCAGGCGCGGCAGCAACGTCTTCATGTTGGTTGCCTGGCAATCGTCGCATATTCTGAATTCATTTGCCACTGTCTTACAACCCTTTCCTTCTGTGAATCACGTTCAAACACTATTTGGTATTTTACAGCTATTTGAACGCCAATGCAAGCCGGGGGAAATAACTTCTAGAAAGAATTCCTTTTTAGAAAATCTACTATCCTTGTAAAGTTTTTGTATAAAACCCGCCCAATCTGGCCAGAATGGTAACAAGAAAATACACAACTATTTATCTAATGAAAAGCGGATGCACATTTTATCTGCTTCGCATCTTAAGAAATTATTCTATCTACACTTTTATTAAGGGAGTTGGAACACATGAAACAGCGACAAGACGCCTGGTCAGAAGAAGATGATCTGTTATTGGCTGAAACCGTCCTCCGCCATGTGCGTGAAGGAAGCACTCAGCTGAATGCCTTTGAAGAAGTAGGAGACAAGCTTAACCGCACGTCGGCCGCCTGCGGATTCCGCTGGAACGCCGTTGTCCGCCATAACTATGAAAAAGCGCTTCAGCTTGCCAAAAAACAGCGCAAGCAAAAAATGCGCGCAGCCGGAAAAGGACAGCCCGCCAAAAAGCAGCTGCTCTACTCTCCGCCTGAAACTGAGAATGTACCTGTACCTGAAGAAATTCATACGGCTGTCTATGAACAAGAAGAACTGCCTGCTGTGACACACCCTGCCTACCAGGAAGATGTGCACATGGAAGAAACTTATGAGATTCCATTTACAGCCCGCAGACCTTCTGTGCCTTCTGTGCCTTCACCATCAGCCGAACTGACCATGAGCCAGGTCATTTCATTTCTAGAATCATATTCTCAGTCAATCGAGCACGTAAATGCGCTCAAACTTGAGAATGAGAGATTAAAGCGAGAGAACTACGAGCTTTCCATGCGAAACCAGGATCTTGCCATAAAAGTATCACAGCTCGAGCAGGATACCGTCATGGTGCAGGAAGATTACGAAACACTCATGAAAATCATGAACCGTGCAAGAAAGCTTGTCTTATTTGAAGAAGAAGAGCGTCCGGCCACAAAGTTCAAAATGGACCGGAACGGCAATTTGGAGAAGCTGGCGGAGTGATAAAAAAGATGTCCTGATGGGGCATCTTTTTTAGTTGAAGATTAAAAGGCTGAATGCTCTTGTTTCGTGAGGAGAAAGTGCTTGAAAAAGAGTTTTGGAGCGCTAACGGCGGATTGTGGTGGGGCGTTAGTGTTCTTAAAACTGGTTTGCTGCACAAACTCTTCTCTGGGAAGGTGCGTTAGTGTTCTTAAACCTTGTTAGCAGCACAAACTTTTTTCTGGGAAGATGCCTTAGTGCTCTTAAACCTGGTTAGCAGCACAAACTCTTTTCTGGGAAGATACTAAAGTGCTCTTAAACCTGGTTAGCAGCACAAACTCTTCTCTGGGAAGATGCCTTAGTGCTCTTAAACCTGGTTAGCAGCACAAACTCTTCTCTGGGAAGATACGTTAGTGTTCTTTAACCTTGTTAGCAGCACAAACCCTTTTCTGGGAAGATACTAAAGTGCTCTTAAACCTTGCTAGCAGCACAAACTTTTCTCTGGGAAGACGCGTTAGTGCTCATAAACCTTGTTAGCAGCACAAACTCTTTTCTGGGAAGATACTAAAGTGCTCTTAAACCTGGTTAGCAGCACTAACCCTTTTCTGGGAAGATGCGTTAGTGCTCTTAAACCTTGTTAGCAGCACAAACTCTTCTCTGGGAAGATGCGTTAGTGTTCTTAAACCTTGCTAGCAGCACAAACTCTTCTCTGGGAAGATGCGTTAGTGCTCTTAAACCTTGCTAGCTGCACAAACTCTTCTCTGGGAAGATGCCTTAGTGTTCTTAAACCTTGTTAGCAGCACAAACTCTTCTCTGGGAAGATGCCTTAGTGCTCTTAAACCTTGCTAGCAGCACAAACTCTTCTCTGGGAAGATGCCTTAGTATTCTTAAACCTTGTTAGCAGCACAAACCCTTTTCTGGGAAGATGCCTTAGTGCTCTTAAACCTGGTTAGCAGCACAAACTCTTCTCTGGGAAGATACGTTAGTGTTCTTAAACCTTGTTAGCAGCACAAACCCTTTTCTGGGAAGATACGTTAGTGCTCTTAAACCTTGCTAGCAACACAAACTCTTCTCTGGGAAGACGTGTAAGTGTTCTTAAACCTTGTTAGCAGCACAAACCCTTTTCTGGGAAGATACGTTAGTGCTCTTAAACCAGGTTTGCTGCACAAACTCTTTTCTGGGAAGATGCTAAAGTGCTTTTAAGCACTGGTTTACAGCACAAACTTTGTACAGTGAAGACGAGTACAAAAAAACAGGCAAGGAACTCCCCTCCTGCCTGCTTTTTTGCCATCTATTGAACGGTCCCAAATACCTTCTCATTCCGGTCATACATCCGAAGCAGGTTTTTTTCAAACAGCACCTGCTCATCAACAGAGAGGGATGCTGAATAGATTCTTCCGCTCAGCTCCTTCAGTGTCTTCAGAAAAGAAAGCATCAGCGACTGTACGTTGATCTCATCGTGAAGCAGCTCGCTCAGCGATGCCATTGTTTCCGGAACAATTTCCGGATACGCAAATTTTGTCTGCTCCCCTTTTTTGGCTAGCTCATAAAATCTGCGGATGAGCTCAGCACGCTCTGAGCCGCTTCCATCTGCACAAAGATAGATTTGAACAGCTATTCCCCCGCGAAGTCTTCGCTGCGAAATCCCTGCGAACTTTTTCCCGCCGATGCTGAGGTCATAGCTGCCTGGGCAGTACGAACCGGTTATTTCACGGGCTTCAATCTCCGCATTATAAGGCTTCAGCATCCGTTTGATCAGATCCCACATCGTGTCATAGCCGCGGTTTATATCAATTCCTTTATCTGTCTCAGGAAAAATTAGCGAAATGTTGAGGACCCCCTCATCCAGCACAACGGCAAGACCGCCGGAGTTCCGGACAATGACGCGGTAGCCCTGCTCCTTTAAAAAAGCAATTCCATCCTGCAGATAAGGAAGCTTTGTGTCCTGAATGCCGAGTACAATCGTTTTGTGGTGTACCCATGTTCTCGCCGTTGCTGGCGATGTGCCGTTTCCGACAGCCGTGCACAAGGTGTCATCCATGGCAAAGGACTGCCTCGCATCAAAATGAGGCCCGAGACTGGACTGGTCGACAATTTTCCATTCATCCTGTTTCAGCAGTGTTTCAAAAGACATCTTCGTAGACTCCTTAGCGTTTATAAACATGTATATTATAGCATGAGCTCAAGAAAAAAGAGACAGCGGCCGCTGTCTCTTCTCCTACGATTAGATTGCCTGTCCGGCAGTAATCAATGCAAGTTTGTATACATCTTCTGCGTTGCATCCGCGTGACAAGTCGTTAACCGGTGCATTCAGTCCCTGAAGGATTGGGCCTACTGCTTCAAAGTTGCCCAGACGCTGAGCAATTTTGTAGCCGATGTTGCCTGCTTCAAGGCTTGGGAAAACAAATACGTTAGCGTCGCCTTTCAGTACAGAATCCGGAGCTTTAGAAGCTGCTACGGACGGTACGAACGCAGCGTCAAATTGGAATTCGCCGTCAAGCACAAGAGTCGGGTCCATTTCTTTCGCAATTTTCACAGCTTCCGCTACACGCTCTGTTTCCGGTGATTTAGCTGAGCCTTTTGTTGAAAAGCTGAGCATCGCCACTCTCGGCTCGATGTTGAACATGTCAGCTGTTTTTGCGCTTTCGATGGCAATTTCAGCAAGATCCTGGCTGTCTGGAGAAATGTTGATTGCGCAGTCTGCAAAGACATATTTCTCATCGCCGCGCACCATGATGAACACGCCTGATGTTTTTTTAATGCCTTCTTTTGTTTTAATAATCTGAAGAGCCGGGCGAACAGTATCTGCTGTTGAATGAGCCGCTCCGCTTACAAGGCCGTGTGCCTGTCCTGTGTAAACAAGCATTGTGCCGAAGTAGTTTTCATCCAAAAGAATCTTTTGAGCCTGTTCTTCTGTCGCTTTTCCTTTGCGGCGCTCTACAAAAGATGCCACAAGCTCATTCATGCCTTCAAACGTTTGAGGGTCATAGATCTCAACACCTTCAAGCGTAAGATTCAGTTCATTCGCTTTTTTCGTGATCTCATCTTTGCTTCCGACAAGAATCGGGACCAGAATGCCTTCTCCGGCAAGACGGTTTGCAGCTGTAAGAATACGCTCATCCGTACCTTCAGGGAAAACAAGTTTCAGCTCTTTTCCTGATACTTTTTCTTTTAAAAGACTAAATAAATCAGACATTCCAAAACCTCCTAATTTGTTAAAAACAAACACTCTACAGACAAGGATACTCCACTTTCAGGCAAATTCAAACAAGCCCGGACCAATGCAGCGCTTACAAGACAAATTCTTTATTTTCTAAATAGACAAACAACTTTACACTTAAACATCCCTATTTAATATGTGCAGCAGAGTCTGATTTCATTATTCGATGGACAAACTGTGGTATAGTAAATAGCGTAAATAAGTATGATGAAACGGAGTGAACGTACATGAGTGAAGCTGCACAAACACTTGACGGCTGGTATTGCCTGCATGATTTCCGCGCAATGAACTGGGCGCTCTGGAAGACGGCAAGCAGCGATGAACGCCAGTCAGCCATTTATGAGTTTCAGGGTTTGCTTGAAAAATGGGGACTTGCAGATGAGCAGAAGCAGGGAAGTCAGGCACTGTACTCGATCGTCGGACAAAAAGCCGACTTTATGCTGATGATTCTGCGCCCTACGATGGAAGAACTGAATGTCATTGAAACAGAGTTTAATAAATCAAAGCTTGCTGATTACACCCTTCCAACCTTCTCTTACGTGTCAGTGGTGGAACTCAGCAACTATCTTCCTGCAGGAGAAGATCCATATCAGAATCCGCAGGTTCTTGCCCGTCTGTATCCTTCCCTTCCTGAAGCGAAGCACGTCTGCTTCTATCCGATGGATAAGCGCCGAAACGGCGAAGACAACTGGTACATGCTTCCGATGGAAGAACGAAAAAGCCTGATGCGCAGCCACGGCATGATTGGCCGCCAGTATGCCGGCAAAGTAAAGCAGATCATTACAGGATCTGTCGGATTTGATGATTTTGAATGGGGCGTAACGCTTTTTTCAGATGATGTGCTTCAATTCAAAAAGCTTGTATATGAGATGAGATTCGATGAAGTGAGCGCGCGCTACGGCGAGTTTGGCACATTCTTTGTCGGAAATATTCTGCCTGAAGATAAATTGTACAGCTACTTCCATATTTAACGGTCACAAGCTCTTGCCGGATCAGGCAGGGGCTTTTTTTGTGTCATAACGCTTATTCTCCGTTCATACCTATAAATGAGTGAGATTGATCTTTCATCCGGTCACACTGCTTCTTTGCGCCACCCGGGGCAAATGATTCTGGTGTTTATTCATTTCTTACTGATTAAGGAGGGTTATTATGAATTCAGGTTTCAATCAGTTTGGAGCAGGCTTCAATCCTTATGGATATGATTACCGTCAGCAGCAGCCGCAGTTTGGACAGCAGCAGCAATTTGGACAGCAGCAGGGCGGCGGACAGCAGGGTATGCAGGGCGGGCAGCAGCAGACCCCGACTCAGGCACAGGGCGGGATGCTGCCGCTTGAAGAATCATATGTGGAAAACATTCTTAGGCTTAACCGCGGTAAAGTTGCGACGATTTACATGACATTTGAAAACAGCAAAGAGTGGAACTCAAAAATCTTTAAAGGCGTGATTGAAGCAGCCGGCCGCGATCATATCATTCTGAGTGATCCGAAAACGTCCAAAAGGTACCTGCTTTTGACCATTTACCTTGATTACATTACGTTTGATGAAGAGATCGCCTATTATTATCCATACGACATGGCGTCCTATTCGCCTAGATAAGGTCTGATCTTTGGAGCATATACCGTGTATGCTCTTTTTTAGCCTTTCCAATAATAGCGATCGTCTTCACCCGTATCGTCAAGCGATACGTCCTTTTGCTTTTCCTGCTTAAAAAGGGCAATTGTTTCCTGTTCTGCCTGTGAAAGCGTACTCTGCACTGGTTTGGGCTCTTCTTTCACAAGTGTATGGACATAGCTCTCCATGATGCTTGTCCTGTCCTCATATCGCTTTAAAAAAGCCGATACGGCTAGAAGCAGGCTGCCGCCGATCATCAGGTAAACAAAAATAGACAGGCCGGGAAGCATCTGAATATAAAAAAGGCCGTAGGGCTCGTAATACTGCTGATTCTCTTCTGTCAGCATTTTATAGATAGTTGATATGGAGCTTAACCCTCCGGCAAGCCCTCCAATGATCATGATACCCGCAATAATCGTCAGTATTTTCTTCACTTTTCTCCCGCCTTCCTTTTTCATTATTTTACCATGCAGCAGAATTTTAAGGGTAGCAAAAAGGCGGACAGAACTCTTCCTGCTGATTAGGCCGGCCTCAGTACAAAAGCGCAAGCGCCTTGGTCAGATCCGATAGGCAGATAAGAATCCGGCAGAAAAGTCCGTTTTTGACTTTTTTGACGGATTTGTTCTGACAGAGGATCTAGGCGCTGGAGCTGGACGATGATATCTTTGTTATCTTATCAACAGCCTTTTATTTTTTATAATTACCTTAACAATGAAAAGAGCCCCGCCTCAGGCGGAGCTCTTTAACACTAATTATAGGAACTTCACGGCTGCAATGATGATCATTACCCAGGCAATAAGGAAGGAAAGTCCGCCAAGCGGAGTGATGGCTCCAAGGACACTGATTTGCGTAACTGCCAGAACGTACAGGCTTCCTGAAAACAGCAGAATGCCGATAAACATCAGCCACCCCGCCCAGTTCAGCATGCCTGCCTGCGGAAGCTTGTCCATGAGAAACGCGATGACGAACAGGCCGCCTGCGTGGAACATTTGATAGGTGACGGCTTTTTCCCAGATGTTCAAGTATCTTTCAGGAATTTTCCCTTCAAGTCCGTGTGCGCCGAATGCACCGAGTGCCACTGAAAGAAACGCATTTGCTGCAGCAAGAATTAAAAATAGTTTCACAATTATCTTCTCCCCGGTTTTGAAATCTAAGCTCTGCTTTCATCTTACCTTAACGCACCTGCAATGCAAAGGCAGGAAGCGTATTCGTCAACGGATAATTAGAAATCGAAAAGGGAGTCGCCGCTGTCTTCCTCTTCTTTTTTCTTATTCAAGGAGGAGGCGCCCATCATTTTCTGCAGCTGAAGAGCATCCACTTCTAAAGGCTGTGATGCCTGCAGTTTCGGTTTGCCCGGTTCGTGAGACTCCCCGCTTCTCTCTTCAAGGACAAGGTCGCACAGAGTCTTAACAGCAAGCAGACGCTCTCTTACCTCTGACTCGCTTGATTCATTCATTGCCATGCGGACCTCTCTTTCCATTTTTGCGAGCAGCTTTGAAATATGAATATCCATTCTTCTTTCCTCCATTATGATTTTTTAAGCGTATATTTTAAGCAGTTTTCACCTGAAGATTTTTTCACCTCAGCAGATGGCCTTGCAGCTGATTTAAAGCCGAAAGCCCTGCATCCATTTGGAAATTGTCTATCCCAGGTCACGTAGTAATGTGCACATTTTAAACAGTTGATCTGCTGAACGTTCATCTGATATCCTGCCTTTTTCTTATTCCTTGCTCCCTATTATAGCAGGTGTTTTTGCACACCGCCTGCAAAAAAGAGGTTTACATCTCGTGCCCGGGTGATAAATAACCAGTATTACTAAACAGGAGAGTGATTGAATATGAAACCGACAGTTAAAGAATACACAAATGATGAAATGTTGAAGCAGGATGTAACTGAGCTGAAAAATCAGGGTATTGATAAACAGGACATTTATATTCTTTCACACGATGACGAGCGCACCAACCGTGTAGCAGGCAGTGCGGACGCCAACACAATCGGTCTTTCTGAAATGGGCCTTGGCAGCGCAGTCGGCAACATTTTCAGCAAAAAAGGAGACGAGCTCCGCACAAAGCTTGAAGAAATCGGATTCAGCAAGGATGAAGCTGAGCGATATGAAGAAAAGCTTGATGAGGGTAAAATTCTGCTGATGGTGACAAATCATGACCGCGTAACCGGCGGAATTTAATGGCTGACAAAAAGGAGGTGCAGAGGCACCTCCTTTTCTTTTCAGTTTTTTATGCTTCGGCGGGCAAGGCGCTTATTTGATTTCCCAGTCAATTTCTTCTCTTCCCATTTTCCGCAGTGCTTCATTTGTCTTCGAAAAAGGTTTGCTTCCGAAGAACCCTCTGCGTGCAGAAAAAGGACTTGGGTGAGGCGACTCAATGATGACATGCCTGTTTTCATCAATCAGCTCTTTTTTGGCCGTTGCATGCTTTCCCCATAGAATAAAGACAACCGGCTGTTCCCGTTCGTTCAAAAGCTCAATGATCCGGTCGGTGAAAGTCTCCCACCCCTGACCTTTATGCGAGGCAGCCTGCCCTTTCCGCACGGTGAGGACTGTATTCAAAAGGAGCACACCTTGTTCTGCCCATTTTTCAAGGCAGCCGTGATCCGGAGGCTCGTAACCGAGGTCATCTTTCAGTTCAAGAAAAATGTTGCGCAGTGAAGGAGGCTGCTTCACTCCTTTTTGCACAGAAAAACTCAGCCCGTGTGCCTGGTTCGGCCCGTGGTAAGGGTCCTGACCGAGGATAACGGCTTTCACATTCTCGTAGGATGTTGCATCCAGTGCATGAAAGATATCATTCATGGGAGGATAGACAGTTTCAGAAGCGTATTCCTCTTTCAGGAATTTTCTTAGTTTTGCATAATAGGATTTTTCGAATTCGGGTTTAAGCCACTGCCACCAGCCGTCATGAAGAAGCTGTTTCAATTGTGTTTCCCCCAATCACATGCAGGTTTCTTCTACTAACGAGATCAGTTTTTTCAGCATGGAAACTGAATCTTCAAGTGTTAAAGAATAGAAGCGCTTTGTTCCCTGCTGTTCAGTGACAACCAGTCCCTGATCTTTTAAGATTTTCAGATGATGAGAAATAGCCGGTCTTGAAAGTCTGGACTGCTCCGCAATTTCGTTGACGGTCAGCCGCTCTGTTTCTGCCAGTAATAAAATAATATCCTGTCTCGCCGGATCTCCGAGAGCATGGAATAATGGGATGCAAGATCGAAATGTATCAATTGCCTGATCTCCCATTCACTTCACACCTTTCTTACGCACGTTCCTGTGTTTTTCTCACAACCCCTGTTACCGTTTTGCGGGGCATAAACCGTACGGCTGCTGCGAGTATTTTATTTTTTAGTCCAGGGATAATAACGGTTTGCTTCTTTTGCAGCCCTTTATAAGCCGCGTCCGCCACCTCTTTGACATCCATGACCCCGCTTTTAAAAAGCTTGGACTGGCCCAGGTTGGCACGGTCGCTGAAACCGGTTTTAGTCGGTCCGGGGCAAAGTACGGAAACGCTGATCCCTGTCCCTTTAAGTTCATTTTCTATGGCTTCACTAAATGATAACACATATGCTTTTGTGGCGTAATACACAGCCATAAGCGGACCCGGCTGAAAGGCAGCTGTTGATGCAACATTGAGTATATGGCCGGAACCTCTGGCGGCCATATCAGGTGCGAACAGTTTGGCAAGCAGCGTAATGGATTTAATATTAAGGTCAATCATATTGAGTTCTTCTTCAGCAGATGTGCGGACAAATTCTCCGTAGAGGCCGAATCCTGCGTTGTTGACGAGAACATCTATCTGTACACTTTCTGCCTTCAGTTCTTCGTACAGTTCTCGGACTTGACTCATATCGCTTAAATCTTTTCTTTTAACGATGACAGGTGCAGGCTTAAGTTCTTCTGCAAGCTTCTGCAATTTCCCCTCGCTGCGCGCAGCCAGGACTAAGCGGTATCCATCCTGCGCATATTTATAAGCAAGTTCTTTCCCGATGCCGTCTGATGCTCCTGTAATCAATACTGTTTTCATTTATTAAGGTCTCCTTCTGTTTGTTTGTTTAAATGTTTAAACATATAATATATTGAGCGTACAATAATGTCAAACATAAAGAAAAAAACTCCCGCATCGCAGGAGTTAAACCAGTCTTGACCGAATCGGCCTGCCGTCCCAGACAATCCGGCTTTCGGCCTCTCTCTTTTTCAGCTCAGGCTCTTCGAGGAGCACAAAGAAGTTTTTTTGCGGAAGCTTTCCAAGCCCGTGTTTTTCACAAAGGACTTCAAGAAATGACTGTCTTTTTTCATTAAGGGAAAAAGACTGATGGCTGCCGCCTGCAGAAAAAGCATAGATAACACTTGCTGCCGGAACCCGTTTCACGGAAAATGCTTCAGACACTCTCAGGAAAAAATCCCAGTCCCAATAATTGTGGACCTCCGGATCGAAATAGCCAATTTCACTATGGATGCTTTTTAAATAAAGACTGCCGGACGGGACATAGGTTGAAAAGCGCCTCATCTCTACCGGATCATATGTATAGGCAAACAGCCTCCTGCTTACAGGCAGACGGACATGATTCTCTTCTTCAAACGTGACAATTTCTACGTCTGAATAGACAAACTGAGCACCGTCTGAAAGTTCCCGGGCCATCCGCTCAATATGCCCGGGAGTGAAATAATCATCGTCATCACTGAGCATGATGGCATCACCTGAAGCCGCCTCAATCCCGGCATTCCTCGCATGAACATGCCCGCAGTTCTCGCCAAGATCAACGACCTTGAGAGGCAATTCATGATAAATTTCCTTTAGGGAGTCAACAGACTCTCCTCCATCATTCACAATAATAATTTCTTCCGGCATGCGGGTCTGGCCTGCAATGGATTCAAGCAAATCCGCCAGTGCATATAACCGGTTGTACGTCACAATAACAATCGATATTCGCACGTGAATATCCCTCATTTCTGTTGGGTTCTTTTATCCATTAAATCATAAACGGGCATGGGATGCTTATTGGCAGTTGAATTTAGCAGGCCATCTTATTGCAATTTTTGCTTTAAGGGGACACGTTCAAACCAAGTGTATTGCAGCGGAAGGCACTTGACTCCTTGTCCAGCTGCAGCGCTCAGGCTCCTCTGTCAGAACAAAATCCCCCAAAAAGGCGGGACCCGGACTTTTCGGGTGATTTCTTATCTGACTGCCGGAGCAAAACGGGCGCTTCCGCTTTTCTAAGGGATGAAGAGGGAAGTGGAGACCCCGCAAGCGAAGCTGAGGAGGCTCCACTGCCTCCCCGCGGAAAGCAAGTGACTGGAGCGGAAAGAAACGTATACGAATAGCAATCAACAATAATAAAGCCTTTTAGAAAGCTTGTTTTAAAAATGAAGACACGGGGTAAATATAAATCATCAGCACAAAAGGAGAGATCGATTATGAAGACATTCGTTGTTGAAAACGGCGTACAAGCCACCGAAAAAATCAATCACCTTGAAGTTGAAGGGTTCACAAAGGATGATATTTACCTTTTCGCCCATGACCCGAACCGCTCGAAGCATCTTACATCGGGAACAGATACAGAAAGCGTAGGCGTTTCAGAACAAGGCGTCTTCTCGTCTATGAAAAACGTATTCCGTTCACGCGGAGATGAGCTGCGCTCCAAAATGGCCTCACTTGGCCTGACGGAAAATGAAGCAGCACACATGGAAGAAGAACTCGATAAAGGCAAAGTTGTCATTATCGCACAGCAGTAATCACGCAATCTATATTCCCCCCTACTCAATATAGATGTGAGGCGTGTCTCGTCCATACGAGGCACGCCTATTTTTTATTTCTCACGGAACAATTATGCGCTCCGCTGCGTCTCACGAATAGAATGAACGGTAAAGAAAGACTTACTTTATCAGCATTCGACAAGAAGATTCTACACATTCCTCATATCCAGTCTGGTAATCTTTTCTTGTATTCATTTAAAAGGGGACTAGAGAGAAATGAAAAAATGGCTGTTCGCGTTAATCACGGCTTTCTTCCTGTTTTCTCAAGCTTCATTTCCGGCAAAAGCCGACGGCATTCCGCAGCTTATCATCATCAACAAAAGTACCAATAAACTGGCTTTTTTTGACAATGGAAAGCTCATGCGCGTCTTTCATGTCGCAACCGGCAGAGACAATTCCTTTACGCCGGAAGGGACGTTTCCAATTGTCAATAAGATCAAAAACCGGCCCTACTACAAAGAGAACATTCCCGGAGGAGACAGCCGCAATCCTTTAGGCGACAGATGGCTCGGCCTCAGGGCACTTGGGACGGAGGGCACCACTTACGCCATTCACGGCAATAACAACGCAAATTCCATCGGAACCTACGCCAGTGCAGGCTGCATCCGCATGCACAATGAAGAAATCCGTTATCTCTTTGATCAGGTTCAAACCGGCACATCTGTTATTATTCTGCACTCCACTCACTCCTTTGAAGCAATTGCCGCAGCAAACAACTATCCAAATTCCCTGCCTGCAGATTCACCTCCTGCGGTTGATGAAAAACCGCAGGCTGAAAAACCTGTGCCAAAACCGAAGCCTGCTCCGAAGCCAAAACCGGAACCAAAACCCGAGCCTGCTCCTGAGGACCCTCTCTCATGCATCAAAAGCAAGCTGCAGGGCCGCATATACTTCCCTGACATTCATGTGAAAATGGATGTATCATGTACTACGCAAGCCGGCGGGTTTTAATTGCCGGCTTTTTGCGTGGAGAAAACAGACTGGCTTACAGGAATTCCTCCATCATGGCTAACCTTTTTTGAAATTGTTATAATAGGAGAGAAGATACGCTTAATCACCCGGATGGAGGTACAAATACTTATGACAATGAAAAAAGCCTTAACGTTCGCCGGATCAGACAGCAGCGGCGGTGCCGGCATTCAGGCAGATTTGAAAACCTTTCAGGAGCGCGGGGTTTACGGAATGACAGCGTTGACCGTAGTAGTCGCGATGGACCCTGCAAACGAGTGGCATCACCAGGTATTCCCTGTGGAGCTTGAGACAATTAAAGCTCAGGCAGCCACCATTGTGGAAGGCATCGGCGTTGATGCAATGAAAACCGGTATGCTCCCTACAGTTGATATTATCAAGCTTGCGGCTGAAACGATAAAGAAACACAATGTCCAAAACGTAGTAGTAGATCCTGTTATGGTCTGCAAAGGAGCAGACGAAGTGCTTTATCCTGACCTGGCGGATGCCCTCAGGGAGATTCTCACTCCGCTTGCGACAGTTGTCACGCCAAATCTATTTGAAGCAGGACAGATGAGCGGAATTGGTACAATTACAACTGTTGAACAAATGAAAGAAGCAGCTGTAAAGATTTTTGACCTGGGCCCAAAATTCGTCCTTGTAAAAGGCGGCGGCAAACTGGATCATGAGAAAGCAGTGGACGTGCTCTATGACGGAAAAGAATTTCAGATTCTTGAAGGCGAGCGCATTGACACATCTTACACGCATGGCGCAGGATGCACATACTCTGCAGCGATTGCGGCTGAACTTGCAAAAGGAGCTTCCGTAAAAGAAGCCATCTACACAGCAAAAGAGTTCATCACGGCAGCAATCCGCCATTCCTTCCCGCTGAATGAATACGTTGGACCGACAAATCATGCTGCATTGCGTTTGCATGGAGATAAGTAATTTATGAAAAAATCACCCGGCGGATGCCGGGTGATTTTGTTTTGGATGTTGTACTGTCCTCTGTGCCGCCAGCCCGACTTTGTAATGCCCTTTATCTCAGCCGTGCTTTATTATAGGGTTCCATTTTTACTTTTTGCTGCCCCATATTTCAGCCCTACCACTTTATGGGGCACCATATTCACTTTTTGCTACCCCATATTTCAGCCGCACCACTTTATAGGGTTCCATTTTCACCTTTTTTTGCCCCATATTTCAGCTGCATCACTTCATAGGGCACCATTTTCACCTTTTGCTGCCCCATATTTCAGCCGCACCTGATTACAGGACTCTAATTCCATCAAAAACCTGTCACCCGAGTTCATCACAGCTCCCACTTCTTCAAATCAAAAGCCGCCTCTCCCTCTGCAGAGACCACGATGCTTTTTTCATCCGGTTCCGGGAAAAACCTCGCTGTGAACACTTCTTCTCCGTCATTGATAAAGACTTCAATGGATGAGGTGTCAACAAATACATGAATGTTAGATAGGTGCTCTAACCGGCACTGTCTTGATTCAGGCTGCCCCGTGTCATAACTTGTGCGGGTCATCGTAAAGATTTTCTCCTCACTGGAATAGTGAAGAATCGCATTGTTCTTAATGGAAACGGAAAGGCCTGATCTGACTTCCAGGTTCTCAAGCTTCAGTTCAAAAACAGTTCCAGCCGTCTGGTGCTTCTCTCCCGCCTGCAGCCTGATGCCAGGCACTGACTCTTCTGTTTTCCTCAATGCTTCCAGCTCTTCGACCGGCTGCTGAACAAGTTTCTCTCCACGCATCGACAATTTCCTCGGAAATGTCATGGTGTGTATCCACTTATGCGGGATAGTTGGATGTTTGTCTTCCGCTTGATCCGGCACGCTCATCCAGGCGAACAGCAGGCGTCTGCCTTTCTCGTCTTCTGTTGTTTGCGGTGCATAGAAGTCAAAGCCTCTGTCAAGCTCGGCGAAGTCGCCGTGCGTCAGTTTTGATGATTCATAATCCATTTTCCCGGAGAAGTAGCCGGACTGATAGACATTCTGATACAGCATTCCCTGCGGCTCAAGGCCCTGAGGCGAGACGATCAGAATGTCTTTGCCGTCAAGATGAAACAGATCCGGGCATTCCCACATATAGCCGAATTCACCCAGCTGCTCTGTATGAGAACCCGCCACGTCGCCTAAATAGGTCCACTTCATAAGATCCTCAGAAGAGAAGATGGCTGTACGGCCTTTGAGGTCATTTGTCTGGGCACCTACAACCATGTACCACTTTCCATCATGCTCCCAAACTTTCGGATCGCGGAAATGAGCGGTATAGCCTTCCGGAAGCTCAGCTACAACACCTTGTTTCTCAAAATGAAGGCCATCCTCAGATACGGCCAGACATTGATAGGTCTCTCGCTCCCCGTTCTCATCCTTTACATTTCCTGTATAAAAGAGATGCATTTTACCGAAAGCGTCCACTGCACTGCCTGAATAGCAGCCGTTCTTTTCATACCATTCACTCGGTGCGAGCGCAATCGGTTCGTGCTTCCAGTTCACAAGATCCTGAGATGTGTAATGCCCCCAGAATTTAGCACCATGCCCTGTCTTAAACGGCATCCACTGATAAAAAAGATGATAGACACCCTTCCACTGAATGAAGCCGTTCGGATCATTCAGCAGACCGACCGGCGGCATAATGTGGTGCTTAAGGCGATATGGATCGCTTTCAACCACTTCTTTATTCATTTCCGCTTCCAAATAGGCGGCTTCTTTCAGTTCAGCGTCCCGCTTTGTCATATCGCTTCAGCTCCTTATCTCTTTTTCAGAATGTCTTCCACTTCGCCAAGAGTCGGCAAAGCGGTCATAGCCCCTTTTACAGATGCAGCAAGGCCGCCCGATACACTGGCAAATCGGCCGATTCGCTTCAGTTCATCCGCAGCCAGCTCACCCGGATGCGTTTCAAGCTCGTGCAGCTGGTAAAGGATGCCCGATACGAATGCGTCTCCTGCACCTGTCGTGTCAACTGCATTTACCCTCATCGCGTCGATTTTGACAGCCCCATTCTTTGTAAATGCATAGCTGCCTTCGCTTCCCATAGTGATAAACAGCAGCGGAATGTTATAAACAGATAGTTTGCCCACACCCTTTTCAATGTCGGATTCTCCTGTCAGAAATTCAAGTTCTTCCTCTGAAATTTTAATCAGATCGGCCTTGTCGAACATAGATAAAATCGTCTCTTTGGCTGTCTCTTCGTTTTCCCAAAGACCGAGCCTCAAATTGGGATCGTAGGAAACAATCATTCCGTTCTCCCGTGCAAGTTCGACCGCCTTAACTGTCGCACTTTTTGAGGGTTCACTGATCATAGAAATGGATCCGTAATGAAGGATTTTCTTTTCTTCAAACAGGGACACATCCAAATTCTCTTCATGCAAAAAACGGTCTGCGCTCGGATCGATGTAAAAGTCGAAGGACCGCTCGCCATCTTCTGCGAGCGTGATGAAGACCGCCCCCGTCTTTGCTTCTTTTGTCAGCAGCATATGGTCTGTATTCACGCCATATGACCGAAGCGTATCCTTCAAAAAAGTTCCAAGCACATCATCCCCGACTTTGCCGAGGAAAGAGGAAGGCGCACCGAGTCTTGCAAGTCCGACTGCTACATTTGCCGGGGCACCTCCAGGGCTTTTCTGATACACAAGGTTCTCAGAATCGGCCGGTATAAAATCAATCAGCGCTTCTCCAAGACTGATAATTCCTTTTTTCATCGCACTCATACCTTTCTGTTTTGAAAGGAAAAACAGGCAAGGTTACGGACCCTGCCTGATTTTCTTTACCTTACTCATTCTTCTTTTAAACCAAAAATCCTACTTCTTCTCTTCCTCTTTTATGCCAAGTAGCATCGTGGCAATAAAGGCACCTGCAACCGCAATGGCAAAACCGATGAGGTAGTTCACAACGGCAGCCGTGCCAAACGGCGCCACAATGGCAATCATCGGAATGCCTGTGAGTCCGTAAGCATTCGCTGCCACATTTGTGAAAACGACATAAGCACCGCCAAGAGCTCCCCCGATCATTCCGCCGATGAATGGATTGCGGTATCGGAGGTTTACCCCGAATATAACAGGTTCTGTTATGCCAAGGAAGGAAGAAAAGGCACCTGGAAGCGCAATTTCTTTTGTTTTGGCTCTTTTCGTCATGAAGAAAACGGCAAGTCCCGCTCCTCCCTGCGCTACGTTCGCCATTGACCAGATCGGAAGCAGGTAGTTTTTGCCGATGTCAGCAAGCAAACCTGCTTCTATAGCATGGAAGCTGTGATGAACGCCTGTCAGAACGATTAGAGAATACGTTCCTCCAAAAATCAGTCCGGCAAGGAATCCTGCCGTATCATACACATATGTGAGAGCTGTTGTAATTCCTGATCCCAAACCGCGTCCAAGCGGACCGATGGCAATCAGTGCGATAAAACCTGTCGATATGATGGTAAGGAACGGCGTGACAAGCAGGTCAATTGAGTTTGGCACCACTTTCCGCAGTCCTTTTTCAATTTTGCTCATAACGTAAACAGCGAGCAGGATAGGAATAACAGTCCCCTGATACCCGAGCATCGCAATGTCCATGCCTGCAAAATTCAAGTATTCCGGTTTAGCTTCTGCAAGACCCCACGGATTTAATAGTGCGGGGTGAGTCAAAATTCCTCCGATTACGGCCCCGAGGTACGGATTTGCCCCAAACTCTTTTGAAGCACTTACGCCGATCAGGATCGGCAGAATAATAAAGGCTGCACTCGAGAACATATCAAGAAGCACAATGAAGGCACTGTCAGCGCTCACCCATTCGAACGCTTTCATCATGCCCAGAAGCCCCATTAACAGACCGCTTGCGACAATCGCCGGAATAATCGGCACGAAGATATTTGAAAGAGTTTTGGCAAACCGGGCAAAAGGATTCATTTTCTGTTTAACAGCATCGGAATGCGAGACATTCTCTGTTTCCTGAACTCCGAGATGAGGCTGAAGCTGTTCATACACCTTGTTGACATTGCCTGTTCCAAAGATGATCTGAAACTGTCCGGAGCTTGCAAATGCTCCTTTTACTCCTTCAAGCTCTTCAATTTCCCCTTTATCCGCCTTGCTGTCATCCTGCAGGACAAGCCGAAGACGTGTCGCACAGTGTGTTGCACTGATAATATTGTCCCTCCCGCCAAGCAGCGGAACCAATTTGTCAGCTGTATCTTTGTAATTCATACCTTTCTCCTCCTTTTTTTAAATAGAAAAAGACCTAAAACTTATAAAGGTATCATAGACAGAGTGTCTCCAATGATCTCTTTACAAATTCTAGGTCTTGCCTGCATAACCAGTCACAATCCCGGATATAAAGTTGAGTAATACGCTTTCATTGTAGGGGATGATGACGCTTGGGTCAAGAAAAAACTATTCGCTCAGCCTCTGAATATGGAGAGTAATATATCCCATTTCAGATTCTGGAAACTGCATACCGTATTCCTTTTTCAAGTAGTCCGCTATTTTCTCAGAACAAGCATAGGCGAAGCTGTAGGTTTTCTGAATCATCTGCAGCATCTCCCTGTCCATCACGTGGAAATCTTCGTTCTGCTCAAGACGGTTTAAAGCAAATCTCAAATGAGTCAGCAGGCGCTGATAAGATATGGAATCCTTGCTTAAGCTCACATTGAAGTGACCCTCAATGATATCGATTGATTCCTGGATAATGGCCGTGTGCCTGATTGTCTCTTTCATGTCTGCAGCGTCGAGTTTCGCTGTATGAATGTGAAGAGCAATGTGGCCTGCCTCATCTTCTGGCAGAGAGATTCCAAGCTTTTCTTCTGCCCGTTTAATCGCCCACTGTCCGATTTCAAATTCATTTTTATAGAGCACTTTAATTTCACTGAGCAGCTTATTGTGGATGGTGTAGCCGTTTTGAATCCGTTCGACAGCAAACGATAAGTGGTCCGTCAAGGCAATGTGGATATGATTGCTAAGCGGGGACATCAATCGGCCTTCTGC
Source organism: Bacillus sp. FSL H8-0547 (assembly GCA_038002745.1). Taxonomy (NCBI): domain Bacteria; kingdom Bacillati; phylum Bacillota; class Bacilli; order Caryophanales; family Bacillaceae; genus Bacillus; species Bacillus sp. FSL H8-0547. The sequence goes on along the minus strand of JBBODD010000001.1, from coordinate 1,956,437 downwards.
GTAGCTGATGATTTCTTCGGCAAGCTCTATATGCTCTTCCGGAACCATCTGCAGCAGCTGCTGGAACTTTTCATTTTCTTCCTTCATCACAAAGATCTTCTCCACTTTGCTTTTTGGGATGATGTCATTTTTCTTCTTTTGAAAAGCTATTCCCGGTCCCATGACAATTTTCTCCTGATCCCCGTCCTGGACGACAGCAGCATTATTGTTCAAAACTTTATAAATTCTCACGTGACTCGACCCTCTCCTGCTAATAGTCTCTTTATCATGACAAAAATGACGAAAAATCTCAAATTTCATCATTCTGTGTAAATATCTTGTAAACGTTTTTAAATTTTTTGTCAAATTATAAGATATTCACACGATTTTCCACACTTCGACACAAGTTATCAACAGAAGTTATCAACATATCCACAATTTCTATCCGCATTTTGTGTGGGTACAACTGTTCGCCACTATATATATAGAGTCCCGAACTTTATTCACAGGGGTGTTGATAACCCAAATTGCTATTGTGAATGATTTAAAATTGATGCAAATCAGAGCTCTTTTTGCACTTCTCTCAAAATCCAAAAAGGCACAAAAAAGGGGCTCCTATGACAGGAACACCCCTCCGTACACAAGTGCACCCGCAATTACATAAGCAGGATGCACCTTCCATTTCTCCAAAAGCAGCAGACTGATGATAAACAGGAAAAGCGTGTGCCAAATGCCTGATCCTTTCGCGGAGTTATCCAAAAACTGATACGTCATCACACCGAGCATCACAGCGATGACAGGCCTTACAACCGCCGAAAGACGCTTCACCTGAGGAGATTCCTTGTATTTCATCAAGATGTTTAAAAGGACCAGCATGAGAATCAGCGAAGGGGCAATGGTGGCAAAAAGCCCGACTGCGGCTCCAAGCCATCCTCCCTGCTGATAGCCGATCAGGCCGGCCATTTTGGTGGCAATGGGACCAGGCAGCGCATTCCCAATCGCAAGTGTTTCACTGAATTCATTCACCGATTGCCATTCGTAGCGGTCGACCACTTCTTTTTCAATTAACGGAATGGAAGCCGGTCCCCCGCCGTATCCGAGGATGCCGGGCAGGAAGAAGGCAAGAAAGATGTGAATATAAATCATGATGGCATCCCCTTTTGATCTGATTTTCGCCGGGGTTTATATAGAACAGCCCACAATAGGAGGACACCGATCAAGATGCCCGGGTGAAGATGAAAAACCTCCATCAGAACCAATGCTGAGGCCATTAAAAGAACCGTCTTAATCACACCGTATGACTGGGAGGATTTTTTTGAAAAGTCCCATGTAAGTGTCAGCAGCATCACAGCTACAACCGGCAAAACGGCCTGTGACATTCCTTTGACCCAAGTTTCATCTTTATACGCATTCAGTGTTGTAAGCAGCAGAATCATCAGAACGACTGTCGGCAAGGCCGTGGCAAGGACCGCATTCAGCATGCCGGCCACCCCTCCGACACGGTACCCGATATAACCGGCCATTTTCGTGGCAATCGGCCCGGGAAGTGTGTTTCCGAGGGCCAGAACATCGGAAAATTCGTCGTCATCCATCCATTTAAATGTCGTGACCACTTCCTTGTGGACAAGCGGGATTGTGGATGGTCCGCCGCCAAATCCGAGCATGCCGGACCTGAAGAAGGCGATAAACAAATTCCGCTGCACGATCAGCGGTGTCTCTTTTACCACGATGCAACGACCCCGTCTGCTCTGGATTCTGTTCCGCCGGACAGCACGCCCGTTTCAGGATCTCTCCATATAATCTGTCCGCGCCCAAAAGCTCCTTTATCAACAGCAACCTTGATCTGATGTCCTTTTCTCGCGAGAGCCTGCGCTAGATGGGAAGGAAATTGCGGCTCTACAAGTACCTTTTTCCCCTCCATCCACTGCCAGCGCGGTGCATCGAGTGCAGCCTGCGGATGAAGACCAAAGTCAATGGTATTCATGACAACCTGCATATGCCCCTGCGGCTGCATATAGCCCCCCATTACACCAAAGGGCCCAACCGCCTCATTCCCTTTCGTCAAAAATCCCGGAATAATCGTATGATACGTCTTTTTGCCGGGCTTCAGGGCATTAGGGTGCGTTTCATCAAGGGAAAAATCATGCCCGCGGTTCTGCATCGAAATGCCGGTACCCGGAATGACCACTCCTGAGCCGAACCCCATATAGTTGCTCTGAATAAACGAAACCATGTTTCCTTCCCCGTCTGCAGCGGCTAAATACACCGTTCCGCCCTTAGCAGGCTCATAGGCGGAAGGCTCCACAGCATGCTCTTTGATCTCTGCGCGGCGCTGCTCTCCGTAAGCATCACTCAGCAGTTCTTCTGTGGTGATTTTCATCTCTTTCGGGTCTGTTATGTATGCTTTTCCATCTGTAAATGCAAGCTTCATGGCTTCTATTTGTTTATGATAGGTTTCCAGACTGTCTTTTTCACGGATATCAAACCCTTTTACAATATTTAAACCAAGCAATGCGACAAGACCCTGTCCGTTAGGCGGGATTTCCCAGACATCATAGCCCTTGTAGCGGACGGAAATCGGGTCCACCCACTCAGCTTCATAGGAAGCGAGATCCTTTTTCGACAAGTAGCCGCCCTGTTCCTGAATAAATGAACTGATTTTTTCCGCCAGGTTTCCCCGGTAAAAACTTTCTCCTTCTGTTTCGGCTATTTCCTTAAGGGTGGCAGCATGTCCAGGCGAGCGCCATACTTCTCCAATTTTCGGAGCACGGTGATCAGGTGCAAACGTCTCGAACCACGCTTCAAATTCAGGACCGGAAAGAGTACGCTTAAATTTATCATACGCCAGTGACCAGTATTTCCCGAGGATTGGCGTGAGCGGATATCCTTCTTCGGCATAGCTGATTGCAGGGGCCAGCACTTCCTGCAGGGGCAGTCTCCCGAATCTCTTTGACAGCTTCGCCCAGGCAGACGGCGCACCGGGAACGGTGATCGGGGTTACTCCATAGACAGGCATTTCAGTATGCCCTTTTGCTTTAACGGCTTCGATGGACAGAGAAGACGGCGCAGGACCGCTTGCGTTTAATCCGTACAGACTGCCATTCGTCCATACGAGAGCGAATGCATCTCCGCCAATCCCGTTTGAGGTCGGTTCAAGGACAGTAAGTGCTGCCGCTGTCGCAATAGCCGCGTCAATGGCATTCCCTCCTTTTTTCAATATATCGAGCCCTGCCTGTGCAGCCAGAGGCTGCGAAGTGGCAACCATGCCTTTCTTTGAAAAGACCGTTTGCCTTTCAGACGGGTATGGATGGTACAGATAATCAAACTTCATAAGTAACCTCCTTATTTGACAACGCATATTATGTCGTTTCTCTAAAGTATATCTGAAAACGTTAAATATTCAATCTATTAAGCCTTTCAGGATCATCCGCTATAAATCGATTTTAAGTTTCATTTTCTGCGTTTCACGTGAAACAATCTTCAGCAAAATGATTCTTTTTATTACAGAAAAATCCGGCAGAAATCTGCCGGATTAGGTTATTTAGATAATACTTTTACAAATTCTTTCGCCGTGTTAAAGCTTGACTGCGGATTTTGTCCGGTCACAAGCTTGCCGTCTACTTCTGTATGGTCTGTGAATTTAGGGGCTCTGATAAATTCGGCTCCAAGATCGACTAATTTTGATTCAAGCAAAAACGGCATATACTGATCGAGCTTTGTATCTACTTCTTCCTCGTCGGTAAATCCTGTCAGGCGCTTTCCTTCTACTAAAGGCTTTCCGTTTGAAAGAACGGGACCCACAAGTCCGGCTGGTCCGTGGCATACTGCGCCAATCGCTTTATCAGACTCAGCGAAATGCACCAGGAGCTCCTGCAGTTTTTTGTTGTCCGGAAAATCAAACATCGTCCCGTGGCCGCCGGGAAGGAAGATCCCGTCATACTCTTCTCCGTTTACTTCATCAAGATGCACCGTTTGCTGCAGAACACGTCTTGCTTCCTGCCATTGATTTTCTTCAACGCCTTCTAAACTGTTTGGATCCAGCGGCACGTTCCCGCCTTTCGGACTCGCCGCTGTCACTTCATATCCGTTTGAAGTGAACTCTTCATACGGCTCTGCAAATTCAGAAAGCCAAAGCCCTGTTTTATGCTCATCGGTTATTTTATCTGCTGTTGTCACGACTGTAAGAATTTTTTTTGCCATGTTTACCGCTCCTTTAAAAAGTGTCATTCGCAGTAAGTTTTCCCGGCTTATCTTTTATTAAACCCTTTTATTTTCGTAAACTCTTTCATGTACATTCTCGTCGGTTTTGAAAGCATGGAGGCCATTTGACCTGTCCATGTATCGCTGCGCTTGCCCGAAGTCCGCTCGTGGTAATACTCCGAAATAAGCTCGTTATAATCTTCGAGCTGTTTTTTATAGACAGCCTCATCCGTTTCATACACATCTTCGTGATAAACATGCTCCAAGTGAATTCTCGGTTTTTTATCCGGGTTTTGAGCCGGATATCCGACAGCGAGTCCAAATAGCGGCAGCACTCTTTCAGGGGTTTTGAGGAGCTCTGACACTTCTTTAAGGCTGTTTCTCAAACCTCCGATGTAGACGGCTCCAAGCCCCATGGACTCAGCAGCAATGACGGCATTTTGGGCAGCAAGAGCTGCATCAATGACAGCGACCATGAACTTTTCCGTACTTTCTAGGGATTCGTCAAGACTGACACCTTCCATTTCCGCAAGCACATCATGCCGGTGCAAATCCGCGCAAAAAACAAAGAAGTGACCGTTCTCTTCCACATACGGCTGATTGCCGGCAAGCTCCGCAAGCCTCTTCTTCATTTCCGGATTCTTGACTCCAATAATAGAATAAGCCTGTATGAAGCTTGATGTGGATGCTGCCTGGGCGCTTTCGACAATCGTCCGGATTTGTTCAGTACTCAGCGCCCTGTCTTCGAATTTTCTGATTGACCTGTGTGACAGCATGGTTTCAATGGTCTGGTTCATAGGATCCCTCTCCTTTTTGTTCGTTTTTCTTATCTTACCTAAGTTTCACCTTTTTTGCAGATACTAGGCTTAGGGAACACTTTTACAGGGTAAAAAAAGGAGAAAATACAGGAAATTTGCTTAAAGGCATTGGCTTTTCTCCCTGTTTGCATTAAAATAACACAGGTTACATAAATATGTACTTTTACGTAAGGAGCATCTGAATTGACTTCACAGACGAAAAACAAACTAAAATTTATTTTCCCTTCCCTGCTGGGAATTCTTTTATTTATGGTTCCGATCAGCTATAAAGGTGAAGTGACCATTCCAATCGCCATCTTCTCCGGAATGCTGCAGAAGGCTCTTGGCCCGTCGCTTCCGGCGGTCATGACTGTTATCATTATCCTGACACTTATCGGGACACTTGCAGCCAAATGGATGAAACCGGACTTCGTTGCAAAGAGCCCGTTCTTTACAACCTTGTTTGATGTTCCGGTTATCTGGGTGATTGCACGTGTACTTGGCGCCATTTTCGCCGTGCTTACGCTTTTTAAAGCAGGCCCGGAATGGATCTGGTCTGAAAACACCGGAGGACTTCTGCTTAATGATCTGCTTCCGATTTTGTTTTCCGTTTTCTTTTTTGCAGGGCTGCTTCTGCCTCTGCTATTAAACTTCGGACTGCTTGAACTTTTCGGTTCACTGCTTGCTAAATTTATGAGACCTGTTTTTAAGCTTCCCGGCAGATCTTCTGTCGATTGTGTCGCTTCCTGGCTCGGGGACGGAACCATCGGCGTGCTGCTGACAAGCAAACAGTATGAAGAGGGCTTTTATACGAAGAGGGAAGCTGCCATAATCGGAACAAGCTTTTCTGTGGTTTCCATTACATTCAGCCTTGTCGTGATTTCTCAGGTTAACCTTGGTCATATGTTTGTGCCTTTTTATCTGACAGTCACATTTGCAGGAATCATTGCAGCTCTTGTTCTTCCGAGAATACCTCCGCTTTCTGTAAAAGCAGATACGTATTACAACGGACAAGAGGAACAAATTTCAGAAGCCGTGCCTGAGGGCTATACGCCATTCAGCTGGGGGTATAAACAGGCGCTTAAAAAAGCAGAAGAAAATAAAAGCACAGCAGCATTTTTCCAGGACGGCGCTAAAAACATTCTTGATATGTGGATGGGTGTAGCCCCGATTGTTATGGCTCTTGGAACCATTGCGCTGGTCGTTGCTGAATTCACGCCTGTTTTTGACTGGCTTGGCATGCCGTTTATTCCGCTGCTTGAACTGATGCAGATACCAGAAGCACAGGAAGCATCAAAAACACTTGTTGTCGGATTTGCCGACATGTTCCTTCCAACTGTTCTCGCTGCTGATATTACAAGTGAGATGACCCGGTTCATTATCGCCTGTGTATCTGTCACACAGCTTATCTATATGTCTGAAGTGGGCGGACTGCTGCTAGGATCTAAAATCCCGGTTTCCTTTAAAGATCTCGTGATTATCTTCCTGCTCCGTACACTGATTACACTGCCGGTGATTGTCGGTATTGCTCATATATTGTTTTAAAATCGTTAAAAGACCGTCTGGCTTCCCCAGACGGTCTTTTGCTGTTTATCAGTCTATATTCTTATACAGTCAGCGCCATTTTCTCAAGCTCTGCTTTCAGCACCTTCGCAATTTCGAGCATGCCGTATTTCCCTGCCGCCGCCTCTGCGTCTCCATTATAATTTGTGTTGGTATTGATATCATATGTGTAGATCTCGCCGTTTGCATCGCGGATGAATTCAATACCTGCCACTTTAACGTCATTTGCTTTCAGCATCGTTTCATATTTTGAAATGCTTTCTTCATTCACGTCATCAACAATCTGGAACTTTGGTTTGACAGGAGCTTCCTCTCCAACCGGGCAGAAGAGATCGCCAATCTGGCAGGCGTCAGCCGGGCAAAGCTCAAATCCTTCTGACGTGTCTACTCGCACAGCATACAGGAATTTGCCGTTAACAAATTCGCAGCGCGTGATATACGGCTCAGGCGCCTGAATGTATTCCTGAATAAGAGTAATGCCGTCTACCGGCTCCTCAAAATCCGGACCTTCCACATACTGCTTCAGTCCTTCAATGGAATGGAAAAGCTGAACACCAAGTCCTTTTCCTGCACGGTTATGCTTTGTAATGAAAGGTTTTCCTTCAAATTGGGCTGCTGCGTTTAATACAGCCTCTTTTCCAACAGCAGCTGTTGTTTTCGGAGTTTGAATGCCGTGCTCATTTAAGGTCATATACTGAGCAACCTTGCTCACTTCAAGCTGAATAGCCCTGCTGCCGTTATAGACTTTGCGGTTATGGCGTTCAAGCCAGTACAGCACAGACGCTGCAAGTTCCGGTGCATACCGGTGGCCTCTCGTATGTGAAGAAGCGCTCATGCGATTATAGAAGATTCCCTCAGGCGGTGCTTCAGACAGATTCACAAGCCCCTGATCGAGATGCCATTCCTCATATGGAACATTCAGTTCGTCCAGTCTTTTCGTCAGATGGTCTGTCCACTCTTTATTTTCATGAATAATATACACTTTGCTCATTTCATATATCCCCCATCCTGTTGTACATAAATTAGCCTAATCCTACTATACCCATCAATTATCTGTCAATTTATAAGGTTCTGTCAGTTAGTGGCATGGACAAAGAATTTGTTCTTATGCGGGCAGTTAAAAATAGAATAAGAATAAGAGAATGTATGATGTTTTATTTTTTGAAAATTTAATTAAAAGAAATAGTTAGAAACACTGGAATTTTAACCCTGATGTGATATACTAATTGTAACAAAACGTTCACAAAATATTTTCTTGTTTGTCACATTTTTATTTATGTAAGCGTTGACAATAATTTTAAACGGGAGTTGTTAAACATGGATGTATTCTTCGTCTATTTGCTCATTGTAAGTGCTACGCCGCTCTTCTTGTGGGATCAGCGAAAAAGCCTGGCGCTCCTTCATATACCGTTCATCTTAATGCTGTGGGTGTACTTCGGAATGTTTGCCACAATGGAGCTTGCCATGCCGCTGCACATTATCGGGGGGTCACTATTCCTTGTTAACCTGGTGTTCGCCCATGTTGCAGCCTATCTGATTTACGCGAAGCCGATCTTAAAACGCAAAGCCGATCCTAAAAGCAATTTGGATATCATCAAATAAAAAAATCCCGGACACCAAAGTCCGGGATTTTTTCTGTTTATTAGTGATCGTTCATTACCCATACAGATCCAAGAACTGTTACAACGGCAACAAAGATCGCGAATGCTGTATTGACAACCTGTACGTTTCCGCTTTCTGATTCCGTCATGTGCATGAACATGAAGAGCTGAATGCCAGCTTGAAGGAATGCCAGAGTGAAAACAACGGCTATTTTAATTGATAATGAAAAATCAGTATATAAACCAATCCAAAGTGCGACGATTGTCAGTACAATCGAGGAGATAAACCCTATCACGTGACTCCACGGAAAGTGGTTGTGATCTCCTGCTGTGTTTTGCTGATTATTAGCCATGCGGACTTAATCCTCCCATCATAAGGAGCAGGTATACTCCCGAAAAGATGAAAATCCAGACAACATCAAGGAAATGCCAGTAAAGACTTGAGATGAACAGCTTAGCTGATGTTTGAGGAGTTAATCCTCTTTTCTTTACTTGCATTAAGATGAAACTGATCCAGAATATCCCGATGGTGACGTGAAGTCCATGGGTTCCTGCAAGAACAAAGAATGCTGACCACATTGCACTTGACTGCAATGTAGCACCATGGTGAACATACTCTACAAACTCATATATTTCGTAACCGACAAATCCCAGTCCAAGGGCCAATGTGATGATTGTCCACATGATGACGCCTTTTTGGTTGTGACGGCGCAATTCGTGAATTGCAAGGCCACATGTGAAACTGCTCGTAAGCAACAGAAACGTCATGATCAAGACGCCTTCAATCTTAAACAGATCAGTCGGCAGCGGGCCGTCTGCTGTCATCGGCGCAAGAACGAAGTAAGTCGCAAATAGCGTTGCAAACAGGGCAATTTCAGCACCAAGGAAGATCCAGAAGCCAAGAATATTCAATCGGCCTATTTCAGATTGATATTCAAGAGGCACACTCGGATCATGTTCTTCATGATGATGTGCATGTTCCATCATTCACGCCTCCTTTACACAGATATTTTTTGTTCTGTTTCTTTAATTTCTTCAACACTTACATAGTAGCCATGATCTTCTTCGAACGAACGGAGGATCATGCAGGCAAAGATTCCGATTAAACCGGCAATGGCAGGAATCCACCATTCAAATACAAGAGCGAAACCGCTGATTCCGAAGAACACGGACATGATGAACGGTCTGCCTGAGTAGTTAGGCATGTGAATCGGCTTGTATTCCACTTCTTTTTTCTTGCCTGTTTCTTTTTCTTCCATTTTCATTTGCCAGAATGCATCAAGACCCTTTACCTCAGGTGTAACCGCGAAGTTGTAGTGAGGCGGAATCATTGTTGTTGTAGACCATTCAAGCGTACGGCCGTCCCATGCATCTCCAGTTTGCTCGCGCGGAGAGTAGCGGAAGCTGTAGTAGATGTTGTATACGAGAACAACGAATCCAAGTGCCATTCCGATTGCACCGATGGATGCTACCACGTTAAGCCCCGTCCATCCGTCTGCAGCGCCATACGTCGAAATACGGCGTGGCATACCTGCAAGCCCAAGGAAGTACATTGGGAAGAAACAGATATTGAAACCGATCGTGAACAGCCAGAAGCTGACTTTCCCGATTTTTTCGTTCAGTTTGTGTCCGAACATCTTCGGATACCAGAAAATCAGACCTGCGAAACATGCGAAGACGGTTCCGGCAATCAATACGTAATGGAAGTGAGCAATCAGGAAGTACGTATTGTGGTACTGATAGTCTGCTGCTGCCATCGCAAGCATAACTCCTGTTACCCCGCCGATGACGAAGTTTGGAATAAACGCAAGTGACCAGAGCATTGGTACAGTAAATCTGATTCTTCCTTTGTAAAGCGTGAAGAGCCAGTTGAATATTTTAACACCCGTCGGTATGGCGATCGCCATTGTTGTGATGGAGAAGAACGAGTTAACAAGTGCTCCTGAACCCATCGTGAAGAAATGGTGAACCCAAACGACGAAACTTAGGCCAGAAATTGCAACGATGGAAACAACCATCGCTTTATAGCCGAACAATGTTTTTCGTGCAAACGTTGAGATGATTTCTGAGAAAATCCCGAACGCAGGCAAGATAACGATGTAAACCTCAGGATGACCCCAAATCCAGAACAAGTTCGCCCATAACATCGGCATACCGCCGTTCTCAAGGGTGAAGAAAGCTGTTCCGAACAGCCTGTCAAATGACATGAGAGCAAGCGCAACTGTCAGTACAGGGAAAGCGAACACGATAATCAAACAAGTGATTAAAGATGTCCAAGTAAACATTGGCATGCGCATTAGCGTCATACCAGGCGCACGCATCTTTAAGATCGTGACCATGAAGTTAATACCTGTCAGGAGGGTACCGATACCGGCAACCTGCAGGCCAAGAAGGTAGTAGTTCTGTCCAGGTCCGGGACTTGCCTCGTTGCCTGCGAGAGGCGTGTAGCTCGTCCAGCCTGCATCAGGTGATCCGCCGATAACAAACGAAATGTTAAACAGCATCGCACCGACAAAGAATGTCCAGAAACTTAATGAGTTAAGGTACGGATATGCAACGTCGCGCGCTCCAATTTGCAGAGGAACAACAACGTTCATTAGACCAATCAAAAACGGCATCGCCATGAAGATAATCATGATCGTTCCGTGAGTCGTGAAAATTTCATTGTAATGCTGCGAATTCAGAAACTCTGAATCTGGCAATGTCAGCTGGGCGCGCATCAAGAGCGCATCTACTCCCCCGCGGAACAGCATAAGAATGGCAGCAATGATATACATGATTCCAAGCTTCTTATGGTCGACAGTCGTAATCCAGTCTGTCCAGAGCCATTTCCACTTTTTAAAATAGGTAAGGCCTGCCACAACGGCGATGGATGTAAGCAGTATTGAGATTTGGGCGCCGAGTATCAGCGGATCGCCCATAACAATAAATTCATCCCATTTCATAGTTGATGTTTCCTCCCTTCTCAGTGAGAATGTTCTTCTTCAGTCTTTTCGTCTGATTCATGCTCAGAGTGGTCTGACCCGTCTTCAGAATGTTCTGAACCATGTCCTGAATGACCTTCTGATTTTTGTGTATGATCAATGTTCATTTCTTTATTTGGATCGATTTTTTCCAAGTGTTCAACTTCATCGTGCTTGTGAAGCTCATAATCAGTCTGTTCGCGGACTCTCACTGCATATTCAGAGTCTTTAGAATGATCCACCCACTCAAGGTGAGTATTGGAGAATGTCATTTCTCCAGTTGTGCCAGGAATCATAAGCTGATCGTACTGATCCTGCGTTAGCTCAGGTGCAGAACCTTTTGTTTCTTCTGCCCACTTCTCAAACTCTTCTTCAGGCATGGCTTCTACATCGAATGTATGTCTTTCAAAGCCTTTACCCGTGAAGTTCGCGTTGCGGCCTGCATACGTTCCAGGCTCATCTGCCTGCAGATAAAGCTTAGTCTGCATGCCGGACATCGCATATTTTTGTCCTCCAAGCTGCGGAATCCAGAAAGCTGTCATTGTGTCAGCCGAAGTAAGCTTGAACAGTACAGCACGGTCTTCAGGAATGTTTAAGTAGTTAACAGTCTCAATTCCCTCTTCTTCATAAGAGAAAATCCATTTCCAGTCAACCGATGTTGCATGTATAACCAGAGGCTCCTTATGTTTAGATGATTCAGGCGGCTTTTCAAGTGCATAAATAGTTTGAACGGTCGGAACAGACAGCGCAATTACGATCAGAATCGGAATAACTGTCCAGACAATCTCAAGAAATTTGCTGCCTTCCATTTCAGGCGGCTCATATTCAAGGTTGTCTTTGCGCTCACGGTATTTAATAACAATGAGGGTAAACAGAACAAACACAACAGCTATAATGAAAAGCATAAAACCTATCGACAAAAGAATAAGGTCACTTTGTGCAGCTGCAACTGGCCCTTTCGGATCCAGGATCACATAGTTGCTGCATCCGCCCAGAAAAAAGACAGAGAGTAATAGACCTAACGCATAAAACGGTTTAAACAGCTTGAACACCAGGTTCACCTTCCTTCCTAATTAATGGCATGACTATTATGCATGCTTTTTGCAAAAAAAGCACGTTTAAATTATGGCAGAAAAACGATGTTTTCGTTTTCTTTTCTTCTATATGCTAGCAGAGCAGGCTTCATCATGTGAGTACCCTTCATTAAATGTCACGAACATTTCATCAGTCGTTCAAACAAATGTCACATTTTCATCATACTTTAGTCATATTTATTCCAGTCCTTTCTTTTAATGGAATTGAAAGTGTTTTTATTAAAATTTTGCTTTTTAAGGATAAATAAGTAAAGAGAGCATCAAACCTCCTTTTACCCTTGCTGCAGAAGGGGTAAACTCTGTAATATGTTCAAACTCTCAGTCTTTGTATCTAGTTTGGGAGAGGACTTTTTAAGCAAGAGCATTGGGCGATTAGAGGGTACGATTCTGACGTTTCCTTACCCTCCCATATCGTTTTACGGTTTGGCGGGGGACGATTCCGGCGTTTCCTTACCCTCCCATATCGTTTTACGGTTTGGCGGGGTAAGATTCCGGCGTTTGCTTACCCTCCCATATCGTTTTTCGGTTTGGCGGGGTAAGATTCCGGCGTTTGCTTACCCTCGCACATCGTTTTTCAGTTTTAGAGGGTGCGATTCAAACCGTTGCTTACCCTACCATATCGTTTTTCAGTTTTAGAGGGTGCGATTCCAGCGTTTCCTTACCCTCGCACATCGTTTTTCAGTTTGACAGGGTACGATTCCGGCGTTTGCTTACCCTCGCATACCGTTTTTCGGTTTGGCAGGGTACGATTCCAGCGTTTGCTTACCCTCCCATATCGTTTTACGGTTTGGCAGGGTATGATTCAAACCGTTGCTTACCCTCGCACATCGTTTTTCAGTTTGGCAGGGTACGATTCCAGCGTTTGCTTACCCTCCCATATCGTTATTCAGTTTGGCGGGGTAAGATTCCGGCGTTTGCTTACCCTACCATATCGTTTTTCGGTTTGGCAGGGTTCGATTCCGGCGTTTGCTTACCCTCGCATACCGTTTTTCGGTTTGGCAGGGTACGATTCAAACCGTTGCTTACCCTACCATATCGTTTTTCAGTTTTAGAGGGTGCGATTCCAGCGTTTCCTTACCCTCGCATATCGTTTTACGGTTTGGCGGGATACGATTCAAACCGCTGCTTACCCTCCCACATCGTTTTTCAGTTTTAGAGGGTACGGAAATCACCGAATTCAAATCCTCCCCGCACAAAAAAAACAGCCCCGAATCCGGGACTGCTGCATGTCAGTCAAACTTCAGCTTGGACAGGGCATCTGCCAAAGCGGGGTTTGATAATTCATCATTCTGTTTTTTCATGTAGTTTGCGACTTCTTTTTTGGACACTTTTGTGTTCTGGGTTTTCTTTTTGCGTTCGGTAAAGGCGGAGAGTTTTTCGCGGTGGCCGCATTTGCACAGGAAGAACTGTCCGTCTCCCTCGCCCCGAAGCTCGAGCTTTTTATGGCATACAGGGCATCTGGCATTGGTTGTGCGCGCGATTCCTTTTCTGTAGCCGCACTCCCTGTCCTGACATACGTGCATTTTTCCTTTTTTGCCGTTCACTTCAAGAAGAAGCTTGCCGCACTCAGGGCATTTTTTGCCGACGAGGTTATCGTGCTTAAAGGTTTTGCTGCTGTTTTTCACTTCGTGGACAACCGCTTTTGCATAGTCCCTCATCTCCTGGACGAATGCCTGCTTTGCAAGCTTGCCTTTGGCGATTTGTGTAAGCTTTTGTTCCCACTCCGCTGTGAGGGCAGGTGATTTTAAGTCTTCAGGCACAAGGTCGAGAAGCTGTTTCCCCTTGGATGTGACGAAAAGTTCTTTTCCTTTTTTCTCAACTAAGAAGCTGTTGAACAGCTTTTCAATAATATCCGCCCGGGTTGCCACGGTGCCAAGGCCGCCGGTTTCGCCGATGACTTTCTTTAAATCTGCATTTCCTGACATATATTTTGCCGGATTTTCCATCGCTGAAAGCAGGGAAGCTTCATTGAAGCGGGACGGAGGCTTTGTTTCCCCTTTTGTCTGTACAAGTGACTTAACGCTCAGCACGTCACCTTTGTTCAGAATCGGAAGCTGCTGCTCTGAAAGGCCGTCCTTATCGTCTTCCTCCTCATACTCATACACTTCTTTCCACCCTTGAGAGAGGACCGCTTTTCCTTTTGCAAGGAAGGTCTCATCTCCAATCCTGCAAGTGAGGGATGTTTGCTCGTATTCAAATGCCGGAGAGAGAACCGCCAGGAATCGCTTGACGACTAAATCGTAAATTTTTCTCTCTTTGTCGCTGAATGCAGAAGGAATTACCGTTTCTTCCGTTGGAATGATGGCATGGTGATCTGACACTTTGCTGTCATCCACAAATGATGAGTTGGCCTTTATCGGTTTTTGCAGAATCTTCATCGCTGCCTTTGCATAAGGCTTTACTCCGCAGGCTTTTACGCGTTCTGCAAGTGTTTCGACAAGATCTGTACTTAAAAAGCGCGAATCTGTTCTTGGATAGGTCAGCACTTTATGCTGTTCGTAAAGCTTTTGCATGATGGACAGTGTTTCTTTCGCCGAGTATCCGAACCGTTTATTCGCATCTCTTTGAAGCTCCGTCAGATCATAAAGACCAGGAGAAAACGTCTTTTTGCGGGCTTTGTCCGCCGACACGATGACAGCATCCTTCCCGGAAAGCCCTTTTGCTAAAGCGGCCACTTTCTCCTGTTGAAAGGATTTGATATCCTTCGTTTTTGCATCCTGCCAAACGAGATGCAGCCCCTCTTTTGTCTGGGCTTTCAGGCCGTAGTACGTTTTCGGCTGAAACTGCCTGATTTCTTCTTCGCGCGCTGCAATAATGGCAAGCGTCGGTGTCTGAACACGGCCTGATGACAGCTGGGCATTGTGCTTCGTCGTGAGCGCGCGCGTTGCATTCATCCCGACGATCCAGTCCGCCTCCGCCCTCGCTTCAGCTGAATGAAAAAGAGGCTCATAGTCTTTTCCGTTTTTCAGCTTTTTGAAACCTTCTTTAATGGCTTTATCCGTAACAGATGAAATCCACAGCCGCTTAATCGGTTTATGGACATGCGCTTTTTCAATAATCCACCGCGCAACAAGCTCGCCTTCCCGTCCGGCGTCTGTCGCGATGACGATTTCCGTCACGTCCTTGCGGTTTAAAACGGCTTTTACCGCGTGAAACTGCTTGCTTGTCTTTTTTATCACAACGAGTTTCAGCTCGTTTGGAAGCATCGGCAAATCTTCCATCTTCCACGTCTTGTAGGAATCACTGTAAGCTTCAGGATCCGCGTGTGTAACAAGATGGCCAAGAGCCCATGTCACAATGTAATTGCTGCCTTCAAAATACCCGTTGCCTTTTTTTCCGCACTGTAACACTCTTGCAAGGTCCCTTCCGACAGAAGGCTTTTCTGCAAGTACTGCAATTTTTCCCATAGTCACATTCCTCACTTTCATTCGATAGTATATCGTATCACATCTTCACACTGAAGGTTTTGTACCACTCGGGCTCGCACTGGTCAAAATCTGAATGGTCTGCTGCAATCATATTGAGCCTTGAGATCATCTGATCCATCAGATGCGGTGTTTCTCTTTTCGTCCAGACAACGGCGGAAAAGATGCTCATTGCCGCATAGAGGCTGTAAAGCGTCCAAAAATCATTCGGAATGCCGTCTTTAAAGTACCCGTCAATCTGTCCTGCTGAAAAGGGAACACTTACTTCCCGGCTGAACAGGGCCACTTTATAAAAATCATGATAAGGATCACCAAAATCATGGCGGTTAAAGTCAATACAGCCCGCATATTTCCTGTTTTTCACAATAAGATTTGCGGGATGGAAATCATCGTGCTGAAAAGTGCGCGGACGGCCTTTGAGCAAGTGAAGATGTTCATCAATAAATTGACCGGCACAGCCGCCATACTCAAGCTGGATGTTAAGCCTTTTATATGCGTCCGAATATCGCTGATGCTTGGCAGAGGCGGCCTCATACCATGTGTGAGGCGCAGGCGGCGCGGGAATCGTATGCAGCGCACGCAGCTCAAGGCCGGCCTCAAAGCCTATCTCGTACTGCTCCCTGACTGTAAGAATAGGAAGAACGCCCAAAGCTTCCTCACCCTCAATATACCGGACGATCATATAGCAGATATTCAAAGGTTCAATGATTCCGAAATCAACAGGGACTGACGTCTGAATACCCCTTTTTTCAGCTTCTTTCAGCATGTCATATTCTTTTAGCTTAGAAGCCTGCTGATTCAGATCTGCCGTGCGAATGACATATTTTTTTCCTTCTTCGTCCACCGCAAGATACTTTTTATCGTATGAGAATCCTTTTTCTATTTTATGAATGGCCTTGAAGCTGTCAAAACAGCGTTCTAATTCCAGTTCCATACCCATCCCCCTGTCCTGAAAAAAACAAGATTTCTCTCATATGTTACCATATTCAAAGACAGGAGGCTGTTTAGCACGAACACTGAAAGTGAGGATCAGTCATGCACGCTGAAGTACAGAATTACTTTTCAAGAGCAAATATTAACCACCTGGCAGATATGGTTCTGCTGCGCAAGAAAATCCTTGCCGCCCTTCCGTCTGCGGAGGAGGGCTTTCAATACGGATTCCCTGTCTATTCGCTCTCGGGCGAACCGGCTGCAGGCTTTGCAAGCCGGGAAAAAGGACTGATGTTTTATTTAATGGACCCCGGAATCGTTGCCCCTTATCATGAAGACCTTGCAACGAGAATCACGGGAAAAACCTGCATCATCCTGAAAGAAAACTCTGATACGCCTAAGAGCATCATCCTCGACTGCATTGACCGCATGCTCGCCGACGTAAGAAGCAAACACCTTTCCTAGCTGCGGCACCGCAGTTTTTTTCCCGTTTTCAGACAACATTGTGCCATAATGTTCCGCTTCTGCGGTATAGCTTAAATAATCGGGATTTAGTATGATGGTAGAATGAAACGTTTAGAAAGCAGCGGAGGGTTAAAAAGAACATGAGTTTACTTACAATTGATAAATTAAGCCATACGTTTGGCGACCGTACTTTATTTAAAGATGTATCCTTCAGGCTTCTTCCGGGGGAGCATGTAGGCCTTGTCGGAGCGAACGGCGTCGGGAAATCGACGCTGATGAACATCCTGACAAAAGAATTGATCCATGACACAGGAAAAGTGGAGTGGACACCCGGTGTTCACTACGGATACCTTGACCAGCATACGGTCCTGTCAAAAGGGAAAACAATCAGAGACGTATTAAGAGACGCATTCCTGCCTCTGTATAAAAAAGAAGAAGAGCTAAACGAAGTTATCGCGAAGATGGGAGATGCCTCTCCTGAAGAGCTTGAAGATCTTCTTGAACAGATGGGGGAAATTCAGGATCACCTGGACGCCGGAGGCTTTTACTCGCTTGATATGAAGGTGGAGGAAGCAGCACGCGGGCTTGGCCTTGATGCCATCGGACTCGACCGCGACGTATCAGCGCTGAGCGGCGGGCAGCGGACGAAGGTTCTCCTTGCAAAGCTATTGCTTGAACAGCCTGAAGTGCTTCTTCTCGATGAGCCGACGAACTACCTTGATGTTGAGCATATAAACTGGCTCAGCAATTACTTGAGAGAATATCCGCATGCATTCCTTTTGATTTCGCATGATACGGAATTCATGAACGGGATTGTTGATGTTATTTTCCATTTTGAATTCTCAAAACTGACGCGCTACACAGCAACTTATGAAAAATTCCTGGAGCTTGCGGAAATCAACAAGAACCAGCACATTAACGCGTATGAGAAACAGAAGGAATTCATTAAAAAACAGGAAGATTTCATCGCTAAAAACAAAGCGCGCTATTCCACGACCGGACGTGCAAAAAGCCGCCAGAAGCAGCTTGACCGCATGGAGCGGATTGACCGTCCTGAGACAGCGATGAAACCGACATTTGAATTTAAAGAGTCTCGCGGAAGCAGCAGGTATGTTTTTGAAGGAAAAGACGTCGAAATCGGCTATACGCAGCCTCTGCTGCCAAAACTGACGATGACGATCGAACGCGGGGAAAAAATCGCAATCGTCGGCTGCAACGGGGTCGGAAAATCCACCCTGCTGAAAACGATTTTAGGTAAAATCAAGCCTCTCGGCGGATCGATCCAGCTTGGAGACTTCCTCTATCCTTCTTACTTCGAGCAGGAAGTAAAAGCGGAAAACATTACACCGATTGACGATGTATGGAGTGCATTCCCGGGCCTTGACCAGCATCAGGTACGCGCGATGCTTGCCCGTGTCGGCCTGAAAAATGAACACATTTCCCGTCCGCTTAATCAGCTGAGCGGAGGCGAACAGGCAAAGGTGCGCCTGTGCAAACTGCTTCAGAACGAATCAAACTGGCTGCTGTTTGACGAGCCTACGAACCACTTGGACGTAACAGCCAAAGAAGAGCTGAAGCGGGCCATTAAAGCATACAAAGGGACCGTTGTCCTTGTCTGCCATGAACCTGACTTTTATGAAGACTGGGTCACAAAGGTCTGGAACGTAGAAGAATGGGCGGAGCAGGCTCAATCATAAGAACAAAAGCGGAAGCGCCTTGGTCAGATCCGATAGGCAGATAAGAATCCGGCGGAAAAGTCCGGGTTTGACTTTTTTGACGGATTTGTTCTGACAGAGGATCTAGGCGCTGGAGCTGGACGAGGTTATCCACAGCCTATTACTTTTATAATTTCTTTAACACCAAACAATCCGGCACATCGGTGTGCCGGATTGTTTGTATTTTATAAAACAGCCAAAACGCTCGTGCAAGCAATGATTTCCTGTCAGTCAGCTGCAGTAAAGCGGGCTTATGAGCAAGTTATACTTTCACAGACTCCTGCACGGCAGCCTTCGGGTGAACATCAAGGCTTCCTGTATACTCAACCGTGCCGATTTCGCAGTTTTCACCGATGGAAATATCCGTTCCCCTGACAAGCTTCGCTTTTGTATTCTGAAGGCGGACCGAATCTCCTTCAATGACCTCTGTGTGAAGATAAGGCTCTGAATTCATAAAACGGAACAGGCGGCGGAAGAGATTAAATGATTTTTCGGCACTGACGGTAATTGTTTCGCCGCCGATTTCTTTCACTTTTGAATAGTGATCAACGCAAATTTCAATCTGATCCGCACTAAGCAGTCCTCCGACATGGATCACTCCGCTTGAACGGAAGCTCTCTGCTTCACAGTCTTTTGATGCACTCAGCAGTCCGCTTACTTCCACTCGCTCAGCTTGAATCTTTCCCATCACTTTTGCAGATCCGTTCACTTTAAATTCCCCGGCCGTCAATTCTTTCAGTAATTTTGCAGATCCGTTCACCGTAAATTCTTCAGCAGAAACCGTTTCCTCAAACTTTGTGCTGCCATTCGTTTTAAGAAGCTTTGTTTCAATCTTCCCCTTCAATGTTGAAGATCCGGAGATTTTAATCTGCTCTGCAAGAACAGAGCCTTCCACTTTTCCGGAACCGTCAATCTTCAGGCTTTCGCATTCAACATCTCCGTGGATCTTGCCGCTTCCGCTTATTGATACATGCTCATACTGGCCGCCGCCTGCAGAACCGGATCCATTTATTTTTAAATCATGCCGTTTCGTTGCCTGTTCCATTTTTCCCCATCCCCTTATTATTAAATGGTCGAAAGCCGTTTTTTCAACTGATTAACTTTGTCTTCCAAATTGATCCGCACAAGCAGTTCCGCTTCCGCAATTACCTCAGAAGGCGGGCTGATGATCACCCACATGGTGACCCCGTTCTTTTCAAATCCAACCAGTTCACTTGTTTTATGTTCAGCTTCCATGTACCTGCCCGACAGAAATTCAAGCAGTTCTCTGCACTGACCATCATTGAGCTTTACCCGGAGGTCTTCTGCGAGTGAAAGAAAAAGAATAGAGTGGAAATCATAACTTTCCCCTCGGAACAGATCTCCAAATGCTTTCAATGTCTCAGGCTTCAGAAATTTTACGAGAAGGTCTTCTTTAAGAGTCACTTCCGCAGGCTTCGGGGAAAAAAACGCCGACAATTCGTCAAGCGAATACTCATCTTTCATTCCTTTTATCGCTTCCACACGTTCAAGCATCTTCTCCTTAGGAAAAAACGTCTCCTGTCCGGTGAAGCTTGATTTCTTTATAAACCATTCTTCAGGAATGATGTTTTTCCTCTTCCATCTGTAAAGCTGTCCGTAAGAAATTCCGGTTGCATCAAGCAGTTCTTTTTTCGAAATAACCTCTTGTTCCACTAAAATCCCCCTTTCGTAAAACATTGTTACGCTGCCTAGTTTGAATGTAACATAACATTGTTACGTTGTAAATAACTTTAGTGGAATTTTTTTGAAAGTCTGAAAGGCTGCTCTGGCGCAGTTTTACTAAACTGCTTTTAATCGAGCAAATTCTCCACAAAAAAATAACGGAATCCGTCATCTGGATTCCGTCAGTTCATAGCTGTCCCAAGAGCCTGTTCAGACAAATTGATCAAGTCAATGTCTTTTTGATTAATTCCATAGAGCAAAAGCAGGGATAGTGTATAGATTCCTTTAAATCTCGCAAGTTCTGCAGTTTCGGAGCTCACGTCACCGTATATCTCAAAAAACACCTTTCTTGCATGTGGTGTGAAAAATCCGTAAACCGCTGAGAGATCAACTGCCGGATGCCTGATATGAAGATCTCCCCAATCAATTACACCTGAAAGGGAACCTTCTTCGTCTACGAGAACATTGCGTATGTGCAGATCCCCGTGTACCAGGCAATGGCAGCTGTCCTGCTTCAGAGGCTTCCGTTTTTCCACATACGTTTTCAGCCGCTGTACAATTGGACTTTCCGGAAGGTGATCACTTAGCTTAGCCGCGGTCTCCCTCATCATTGGGATGCGCTTGTTCATATTAAGTCTTCCAAGTGTGTCCGGCTCAGCACCGGATTTTTTGGCTGTCTCAACAGGGATGCCGTGCAATGCTTTTAAGAAATACGCTAGCTTTTGCGCATTCCGGTTTTGCTGTTCCCCATTCCATTTAACCGGCGTTTTTCCAGGTAAATGCCTGTAGCCAAGGTATGGCCATTTATAGCCGCATCCGGAGTTTCCGCTGAATAAGGGGACTGGAACAGCTATTCCAAGATCTGAGAGAAGAGGAAGCACGCCCTCCTCTGTCTTCAGCAGGTCAACCGCTATATCTCTCCGCGGAAACCGGAAAACGTACTGGCCGTTCACTTTGAACACCGTATTGTCAAATCCATACCCCAGCAGCTCGGCATGAACCGGATGCAGCTCAGGAAAATCCTTTGATATGAGCTGTTCTGCCTGATCGGCTGTAACAGTCTGGTCCGGTGACCATGGATTTGCCATTGTTATCGCCTCGTTTTGCGGCGCGGCTGACCTCTGTTTTCTTTTTCAGGACGATATACCTGATCTTTGTTTTTCGGCTGTGAGGTGTATTCAGAGGAAGGAATATCAATCACTTGCCTTGGCAGCTTCATGCCGATACCCTTTTCAACCGTATTCAGGTCGTCCATATCTTTTGGAGCGGCGAATGTAATCGCCATACCGTCTCCTCCGGCACGTCCTGTTCTTCCAATACGGTGGATATAGGTTTCTGCATCTTGAGGCATATCATAGTTATAGACGTGAGTAATTCCTTCTACGTCAATTCCGCGTGCGGCAACATCTGTTGCGACCAGATATTGAATTTTAGCTTCTCTGAAAAGCTTCATGACTTTTTCTCTTTTAGCCTGGGAAAGATCTCCGTGAAGCTCTTCTGCTTCATATTTCCGCGCTTTCATTGCATCAATGAGTCTGCCGGCCCTTATCTTTGTCCGGCAGAAAATAATGGCAAGGAAGGGCTGCTGCTCGTCAAGAAAGCGGAACAGGGCTGCCTGTTTGGCTCTGTCATTCGTTTCAATAACAAGCTGATTGATTTTTTCGACCGTAACCTTTTTTTCCTGCACCGTGATTTCTTTCGGGTTCGACATGTATTGTCTGGAAAGCTCTTTCACTTTTGGCGTGATCGTGGCTGAGAAGAGCATCGTCTGGCGGGACTGGAAGGTTTGGGATACGATGTCTTCAATATCTTTGTGGAAGCCTGCGAGCAGCATTTGATCCGCTTCGTCAATGACAAGCATGGAAACGCCTGATAGATCGATGGTCTCTCTGCGGATGTGGTCAAGAATTCTGCCAGGCGTTGCAACTGCAATGTGAATGCCGCGGCCAAGTTTTTTTATCTGCCTCTCAACATCCTGTCCTCCGTAAACGGCGAGGATGCCGAATCCTCCAAGTCTGTCTGTCAGCTTCTTAATTTCCGCCGTTATTTGAATGGCAAGCTCTCTTGTCGGGGCAAGAATGAGTGCCTGCATTTCATTCCGCTCCACCTCTATTTTTTCAAGAATCGGAAGGACGAAAGCAAGGGTTTTTCCCGTTCCTGTCTGTGCTTTTGCAATGATATCCAATCCTTCAAGTGCAGCAGGAATTGTTTTTTCCTGTATGGGTGTCGGTGCTGAGATTCCTTGGCGTTTAAGGGCGGCAGCTGTTTCTTCTGAGATTCCTAATTCTGAAAACGTCATTCTAATTTAGTTTCCTCTCTATTCTCCGTCTTTTCTTAGATTCTTATTGTACACTTCCGGACTGGTAAATAAAACAGCAGCTATTTCCCAGAAAATATCAGGATCTTTTTACAGCTTTCATTTTAAGCCCGTTTTTCACACGCAATGAGACAAGCGGTTCAGGCTGAAGCCTTTCGTCAGGAGAAATGAGTTCAAGCTTGTATTTCCTTAAAACCGAGGCAGAGATTAAGACAGCCTCCATCATGGCGAACTGGCTGCCGATGCAGCCTCTTGACCCTCCTCCAAATGGAAAAAAGCCGTACAGGGGAATTTCTTCTCCGCTGTCCTTTGAAAACCTGCCTGGATTAAATGTTTCGGGGTCACTGAAGAATGCCGGATTCCGGTGCATAACATACGGACTAATAAGAAAGATAGACCCTTTTTGAAAGTGGGTTCCTGCAATTTCAACATCCGTTTTCGCTTCCCGCAGGATAATCCATGCCGCAGGATAGAGTCTGAGCGTTTCCTGCACCACCTGCTGCGTGTAGGGAAGGGCCTTCATCGATTCAAAAGACAGCTGTCCCACATCCTTTATTTCTGCCAGCATCCTTTCTTCCACTTGCGGATGCTTGGCCAGGACAGCAAAAATCCACGTCAGTACGTTTGCGGTCGTTTCATGGCCGGCTATTAAGATCGTGACAATTTGATCTCTCAGCTCTGTTCTTGTCAGCGGCTCTCCATTTTCATCCGCTGCCTGAAAGAGGAGGCTGAGCAAATGACCGCTGTCCTGATTGTTCTCGCCCTTTTCAATAAGCAGATCTGCCAGCTCATCCAGGGTTTTTACACCGCGCTTATATTTTCGGTTTTGCGAAGTGGGAAGAAAATCAGGCGGCGAAAAAGGAGTCAGAAGAGAATTGGCCGTTTTTTCAATAATATCGCTTACCGCTGATGCGACAGGATTTGTTTCGTTACTCAGCCTTTCTCCAAACATGGTTTGAACGATAATCCGAAGAGTCAGATTCATCATATCCTCATGAATGGATCTTGTTTCTCCATCCCTGTAAGAAGAAAGCAGTTCTTCCGTCATGGAAACAGCTGTATCTGCATACTCCGCAACTTTCCGTTTATGAAAAGACGGCTGCATGAGCTTTCGCTGACGCCTGTGCACTTCTCCTTCACTCGTCAAAACACCGTTTCCAAGCGTTTTTCCCAGAGTTTTTGAAGAAGAGCCTTTTACAAAAGCCTCCTCTTTTAACGTCAGGATCTGTTTGACAGCTTCTCTTGAATGAATGATATAGGATGTATTTTTTGACCTGGGGTTAATGGCGACAATTTCTCCGAGAGTATGTGTTTTGTATAAAAATTCAAGGGGATCTTTGCGGAATTTGAGGTAGTTCTGCAGCTGGGTTCCCGGTATTTTAGCAATCATCAGAAAATCCTCCTATTTGATTGATTATATGACCAGTATACAGCAGAACGCTGCTTTCCCGGGAGAAAGAAGCGTCCCCAAGAGAGAGTTCTATTGTTCTCTGTTAAAAGGTAGTATAATATGAATGAATGATTAAAAAGGAGGATGTCCCATGTCCGAGAAAAAAATGACCCTTCAAGAGGCGATTAAACAAAAGCTTGAAAGCAAAAAACAGGCACAGGCAAACGGCCAGGCCGGCGCTAAAGGTTCAAACCAGACCAAGAGCATGAAAAGCCAGGTGTCAAAGAAAACAAATAATCAGCGCAGAAGAATGGGCGTCTGATGAACGGCCAGAACAGGGAGCACGTTAAGCCCGGCATGTCCGTTCAAATTGTATTAAAGCAGGACCAGCGAAGCGGCAAGCTTACGCCTGGCATCGTAAAAGACATTTTGACAAATTCCCCCTTTCACCCTCACGGCATTAAGGTAAGACTTCAGGATGGACAAGTTGGAAGAGTCAAGTCAATCGATGTTAAATAAGTGTCTCGTTTGATCATATGGATCATAGATGAGAACATAGACAGTCAGCTGCCCTTCAATGACTTCTATCTTTTGTGAGAGCTGAAAGCCAAAATGTTCGTAAATACGGACATTTTCAAGTGTCTCTGTCTCAAGAACGCAGAATGTTTTTTTGCTGTCAGCTTCCTTGAGCGCAGCCCTTATCATTCTGCTCATAAATTTTTGGCCGCGACAGGCCGGATCTACTGCTACCATGTCTATGACTAGATGTGGTTTTTGTTTTTTATAGATGGCCATTTTCGCAGTCACGGAGGATAGTTTCTGCGCTTTGCGTATAAATGGGATCAGCGGAACATCCCTGATAAGGAGAAGACTTCTTAAAACGGTTTTAATGATGGCTCCACATAATACAAAATAGGAAGCAGCTTTATCCGTTCTTCTGACTGCAAAAATTCCTTCAACCTTATCAGACGTCACATAAACATCACTGACGGCAGCCACGATTTCCACTGTTCCTTTGTACACGTTTTTAAGGATTTTTCTTCTCTTTTTTTCATCTGGAAAAAGATAAATGAACAAGGGGTTGCTGTGAAACGACTCTGAAAGCATCATGGCAGCTTTATCTCTGTGTTTCTTTTGAAAGACAATCAGCTCTTCATACATTTTCAGCCCTCCCTGTAAGAATATATGCTTTCTTGCACAAAAAAAGCTAACGTTTCAAGGTTAGCTTTTTCTATTTATTCATTTTTTCCAAAAACCCGCCAATCAGGTCATCTGCGGTTTCCTCTTTCTCTTCTTTCTCAGTGGATGCAGCTGTTTCCTGAAGGGCTTTTTCCCAGTCAAAATCATCGAGGCCCTGATTAGGATCGAAATCCTCTTCTGGTTCTGGATCTGAGTCCGGACGCACACTCGGCACTTCCTGCAGATAGAGCGCCTCGTCAATATCCAGCGATTTGCTCGTAAAGGAGGCAAGCAGGGAAGCGGCTCTTACCGGATCTGCAAGGATCTGATAAACAATGCTGCCAAGCAGCGCTTCAGAGTGTTCATGCTTGATCCAGTCCTTTTGAGCTTTGCTGAGCTTTTGCGGAATGGGGATGGTGATGCTTTCTTTGTCTTTGACAAATGAATCACTGACGCCCTGTGTGACGAATTCCGCAATTTTGCTTGAGAAATTCCTTTTTTCTGTCTCTTTCAGCTTCTGAAGCTGTTTGATAATATGCTCAGGGGTATCTGAGGGGATGCGGAACGTGATCGCCTGTCCCCTCTGAATGCCTGATGAACCGCCCTTATTCATATAACCACCCTATTTATTTGGCAGTAGCTGCTTTTTTATCTTCATTGCTTTTATCTTTGTTTTCCTTGCGGTAAAAATCAAAAATCAACTTGTAATAAGCATTTGCCATCATCCAGATGCTTTCATTTTCATCTTCAAAGAAGTCGATATTGTAGCCATCCAGATTGTTGTTCAGTGTTTTAAGGTAATCTTTCAGCACAACGGCTCCTCCGCCGACGAAGTAGCAGATCTCAGTCTGAGAGTTCTTTTGCCATACATTGCGCAAGTGACGGTATTGCTTTTTGGCAAGGTCAAGAAGGATGCGGTCTGTAATGTCATGGACGCTTGTGCGGCTTCCTCTTACATAAATGTGGTTGCGGTCCTGTTTTTTCGTAATAATCTCGACTACATCACGGCGGCTGTCAAGCTCTACACCGTGCTTAGTGCGGATTTCCTCACGGATCGCTTCAAGTGATTCAACAACACCGAGGTTAAAGCCCTGTGCTTTGTCGTCATCCACGTTGCGGTTTTTAATCACAGCGATATCTGTCGATAATCCGCCGATATCCTGAATGATGATGCGTTTGTCTATCAGATCTTTATTAATAATGTTTAAGTCTTTATCCATCACAAGGTTAATGTAGGCAGCAAATCCTTCAGGATAAACTTTCACTTCATCAAACTTGATGTTGACCTTCAACCCCTGGTATTTAGGTGTAATTAAAAATTCAACCTGATGCACATTCCCAAGAAGCTTTGAACGATAGCCCACATCTTTTCCTTCTTTTGCTTCTCTCAGCGGAAGGCCGGTTCCGAGCGTGTAGTTGGCATCGATCACTTTGTTGTTTCTGCGGAACACTTTTTCATTTTCAGGCTTCACGGCATCAAGAGCAATAGAAGCAAAGAGCATAATAAGAGTCTGGTCTTCTTCTGATTTGCTGCTGCCTGGATCAAGCTCAGAAGCATTGTCGCTTTTTGTCGCAAGAGAACCTACGCGGTAAATCGCATTGTTGTCTTTCAGGGCAGGGGAGTGCACTCTAATATGAATGCCGTCCAGCGGATCTTTGCTGTCCAGTTCTTCAATTCCAATAACAGGGCGGTCTTCAATATCCCTTGCGATCACGTTTGGTATGTATAGTTGAGATTCGTATTTTCCAAAGATTGCTTTTACGGCATCGTTGCCGACATCAATTGCTGCAATTCTAGATTTCGTCATATCAGTCATTCCTTTCCTTTCATGAATTAGTATAAAAATCCAATCACTTAAAGAGTATTAAAGATTGCCAGATTCGTCAATAGAAGAAGGAAGATTACAAATACGTATACATGTAAACAATTTCGTTTACAATCGCACACAAAAACGTATACAACCGTTACAAATTGTACACACCCTTATATACCAACATGCGTACACATTTGTACACTTGTAAACATTATTTGTATACAATAGATTACATTTTGTTTACAAGTAAACAATTAGTGTATACATGTAAACACTCCAAGATTCGATGCTGATAGAATGTCCGGAAAAACGGGTATTCACACAGTCGAATTTCAGCGAAACATGCTGCCAAAAAAACAGGATTTTAACCGGATGCTGTCGAAATAAACAGTTTCAACAAGAAAGAGGAGAGCAAATATGCCGTCAACATTTCCATTGATTGAAACTGACCGGCTCAGACTGAGAAGCATCGATCAGTCTGATGCTGAACAAATCTATCAAACCTTTTCAAAAGAGGAAGTAACAAAGTATTACGGAATGAATGCTTTTAAGACGAAAGAGGAAGCAGAGGCCCTGATACACAGCTTCAAGCTTGGCTACCAGTCAAACAGGCTCATACGCTGGGGGATCGAGCTGAAAGACTCCGGCACATTGATAGGCACGTGCGGGTATCATTCCCTGTCCCCAAAATACAAGCGCGCTGAAATAGGCTACGAGATTTCACGTGACTACTGGAGAATGGGCTACAGCATAGAGGCGATAAAGGCGATTTTGTCCTTTGGCTTTGAAAAAATGGGGCTGATTCGCGTTGGGGCTGTAGTCATGATTGCAAATACACCATCCAGAAGCGTTCTTCAAAAGCTTGGCTTTAAAGAGGAAGGAAGACTGAGAGATTATATTATTCAGGATGAAAAACCTTATGACGTGATCATGCATTCTATCCTGAAGGAAGAATGGCAAAAAAGCGGATTCCAGTAAGGATACCGCTTGATCACAATGGCTTTATTTCTGACTGGGGCGGCTGTTCAAACCACCCTCGCCGAATCATCAGCTGTGTGCCATCTTCCGTAAAGAGCATAATATCTTTCATTATCAGCAGATAATGGGCAGCTACATCCCTTCTCATCGACAGAGATAAACTCCGTCCAATTAGAGATATGGCGGCGCCTGTTGATGCTGTAATCATGAACATAATCAGCTTTTCAGAAAAAGGGCAAACCTCTGAATCCGTAACCTCAAGCGATACTGGAATCGTTCCCAAATGACCTTCTTTCTTCAGCAGAAGATTAAAGACATCCACCTGCTTTTCAGCGAGCTTCTTAGCCCTTATCAAGTAGTTTTTGACTTCTTTATCTTTCATGGATTGAAGGAAGCCCTTAAGCAGCAGAATACCGATATAGTTGCGCTCGATAATAAAAAACGCTTCGCCAAGTTCAAACGAATTAAGCGGTCTTCTTTCACCAAACCAGCCGGTCAAATAGGAATTGTTTTCAACATAATGCAAACTGTCAGGATAGGTCATTTTCGGCGGACGGTCATAAATCCCCTTAGAGAGCATCAAATCTACGGACATTTTGTACAAGCCTGTTACTTTCTGCTGCGCTTGAATAAAAAACGCAAGCAGATCTGTCCTGGCAACATTCGTAATGAGGGTAGAGACGCTGACAAGAGTAAGCTGGCTTGTCCGGTACACATAACTAAGCGCGTAAAGATCTGTATATAAGGGCGGTGCAGACAAATCCACGTCTGCATCTGAAAACCCGTCTGGAACAGGATAGTTTTCACCCTCTAAAAAGCGTTTTACCGTTTCCAGGTTAGATGCCGAAAGCTGCATCGCTTCTTTAACTAAAGGGGCAATTTCCTCGTCCTCCATATGGACGATAAAATGCTTTAAAAAGCATAAAGATGCACTTTCCTGCATATGCGTCGTCCACAATGCGGAGATTTCAGGAGTTGTTAAGTTAATATTGTGATGAACCATGTGCAGTAATCTCCCCTGTACCGGATTTTTTATTACTATTTCGTAAAAGCATTTATTTTATGCGAAAATAAAGCCGGTCTTAAAGACCGGCTCACCGTTTTTCTATAAACACCACTTTTAAATAATTGCCTTCTTTGTACTCTTTGATTGTTTTAAAATCAGCCGGAAGAGAGAATTCCTCAAGTATCCTGTATGATTCACCCGTTTCTTTAAACGCCGTTTCAATAAACCCTTTAAACTTCTTCATAGAGAATGTACTGCAGTTTGTGGAGGCAACGATGACTCCTTTATCTGAAGTCAGAGCAATCGCATCCTTCAGCAGATCTTTATAGTCTTTCGCAGCACTGAAGGTAACCTTTTTTGACCTTGCAAAGCTCGGGGGATCAAGAACCACCATATCGAACTTCAGCTTTTTCTTCACGGCATACTTGAAATAGTGAAACACATCTTCCACGATGATATCCTGTGCTTCATAATCAATGCCGTTAATGCTGAACTGCTCGATCGTTTTACTCATGCTGCGGTTCGCCAGGTCTACGCTTGTTGTTTTAACGGCTCCTCCGAGTGCTGCATAAACAGAAAAAGCACCCGTATAAGAAAAGAGATTCAGCATTGTTCTTCCTTTTGCGTATTGATCTCTGATCGCTTTTCTGACCTCTCTCTGATCCAGAAAGACACCCACCATGGCTCCATCGTTCAAATACACTGCAAACTTAACGCCGTTTTCCTTCACGATCAGTGGAAACTCGGGCTGTTCTCCTTCCACATAGCTGTCTTCATCCACCACTTGGCCTTTAGTATCAAACCTTTTTTTCTGATAGATGCCTGCAGGTTCAGCGTACTTTTTCAGAGCATCCAGAATGGCTGTCCTGAACTGATAGATGCCTTTGCTGTACCATGTCAGCAAGTAATAGCCGTTAAAAACATCAATGGTTAATCCGCCAATGCCGTCACCCTCACCGTTAAACACGCGAAAAGCTGTCGTATCCGTGCTTTCGAACAGCTGCTTTCTGTAAGAGAGGGCGGTTTTTAGTTTTTCATCAAAAAAGGCCTGGTCAATGGGTTCACCTTCTTTGTGAGTCAGGATCCAGCCCGCTCCTTTATTCTGCCTGCCATAATAGCCCAAGCCAATAAACTGGCGCTGCTCATCAAGGAGCCTGATTAATTCCCCTTCTTCTTTCAGAGCGGAGGGATCTACAAGAGCATCTTTAGGGATAAGCGGATTGCCGCTTTTCATTTCATCTGCGTATTTTCGTTTGATCAAAATGGTTTTTTCCATAGCATGTTCCGTCCAATCTTTTGTGAATTCTTTTACCCATACTACATGAAAGTCCGGTCACTTGCCAGAATGCCCGAAGTAGGCCCCTAAAAAGAATTTTCAAACAAAATGTTTCTTTTTAAAAAAGCCGGGGAATAACAACGAATAGAAACAGCAATACACAAAACCACACTGAAAGGATGAATGAAAATGGGCATTATTTTATACTTAATCGTCGGCGGTTTAATCGGCTGGCTGGCAGGAGTTATTTTAGGGAAAAACGTTCCGGGAGGCATTATCGGAAACATCATTGCAGGGATCATCGGAGCATGGATCGGCGGCGAACTTCTTGGTTCATTCGGTCCTTCATTAGCAGGAATCGCGATTATTCCGGCATTGCTTGGAGCAATCATCTTCGTATTCTTGTTAAGCCTTATTCTACGCTCAATGCGTAAAACAGCATAACATGAGACCTGGCATCCGCTGACTGCGGGTGCTTTTTCTATGGAAAAAAGCATAAATAAAAGGCCCTGCCTGAGCAGGACCTTATATGCATCAATAAGTTGTGCGTCTTCCTTTACGCTTGTTCAGCATCTTTTTCACAATCGGATAGACGATAGGTGCATATTTAATTGCTTTTCTAATTAAATTCTTCAAATCGATCTCCTCCTCTTTCTGATTAGTTTCCCATTTTGGCTTCTTAATAAACGCTTCAAGCCTCAAAGTAGAGGTGGTAGTGATTTCTGCAGCCCGGGTTAAAGTCCGATTTGCAGGAAGGGCATTCATACCCGCTTTCCATGTATTCGTTTATGGTGAGCTCGTGATGGCAGTTTCCGCAGAAGATGGCTTTTGTATCAAACTCTTCCTTTTTCCAAACTTCATGAGCATGACCTGACAGCTCGCTGTGACACTCAAAGCAGGCATAATAGATCCCGCAGCATGTAAATTTGATGGCAATGATATCTTTTTCGGAAGAATAGTGGCTGCATCTTGTATTGCGGTCAAGATCAACACCCTTAATGTTCATGTATGCTTCACGCTCCTCAGAATGGCTTACAGGGAGTGGTAATGGGTTGTGCAGGCCTTTTCCTTTACCGAAGAAAAGAAGATCAGGAGAATGCCCTGCAGCGCCCTATGGAATCATCACGATTTTCCCTGTGCTTTTTCTGCTTTCAAGCAGACGGTGGGCATCAGCACCTTTGTTTAATGGAAAGGTAGCGGGATCTGCCAGGGCAATTGATCCGGAGGTAATCCATTGAAACAGCTTGTTCGACCGTTTTATACGTTCATCCCGGGAAGTAAGAACGTTCCATAGATCTCCGCCGGTCAGTGTTTTGGAGGTATCCATGAGCATCCTTGGATCGATGTGGACAGGATCTCCTCCTGCCATACCGTAGAAAACAACTGTGCCTCCGGTTCTTACTGCCTTAAAGCTGTCCATAATTGTGGACCCGACGGATTCATAAACGACGTCAGCACCTCTCCCCTTTGTTGCGTCCAAAATTTCCTGCACCCAATGATCACTGTATAAAAAGGCATCTTGCGCTCCCATTATCTTAGCAACCGCTGCTTTTTCAGGGGTCGAAACAAGGGCTATTACCTTTCCGCCAAGTAAACGAATCATTTGAGTAAGAAGCTGGCCCACACCCCCTGCAGCTGCATGTACGACGCAAACATCTCCTTCTTGAACGGCATAGCTGTCTGAGGTTAAATACTGGGCTGTCAGTCCCTGCAGCAAAACACTTGCTGCTGTTTCAAAAGAAATATCTTCTGGTAAAGGGATGACTTTATCTGCAGGAGCAGCAGTCAGTTCTGCGTTTGAATAGGGAACATCCGCAAAGCCGACGCGGTCACCTTTGCTTATATGAGTAATGTTGGAGCCGGCTTCCTCTACAATTCCTGCTCCTTCATAGCCAAGAATAAAAGGCGGGGAGCCTTCTAAGTGGTAATTTCCTTTTCTGCGGTAAACATCTGCAAAGTTTAAGCCGACAGCCTTCATTCGTATGAGTACTTCGTCGGGGCCAATGACCGGTGTCTCAACATCTGCCATCTCGAGAACCTCAGGTCCGCCGAACTGATTGAATACTAATGCTTTCATAGGGTCAATCCTCTCTGTTCAACTGTTTTCTACAGTGTACCAAATTCTGAAGCCATAAAAAAAGACAGCCGTATTACCGGCTGCCTCTCAAATTGTCTGCTTTTTTGCTTTGTGTCATTTTAGGAATCAGAATTCCGATGATAAGCAAAACCCCCACTGCAATCAGAAGGATATATGTCATCAGCAGTCCTGTGTTCCCGCTTTGCTGCTGTTCTTCGCCAGTGCTGACTGTCCCTGACGCCTGGTCTGTGCTTTCTGAGAACAGCCCCATTTGCTCCGCTTTGGATTTAATGGTGTTGTTCTCTTTTGTGTATTGAGTGAAAAGGCGGTCTTTCAGTTCATCCTCAGCATCTCTTCCGGGTTTTTGAAAGGTTAAACTTTTTTGTTCTTCCGGAATTTCTTTTCTTTTTTCATAGAGACCTTTTTCGTGAAGGTACTCTGTGTTTTCCTTGCGCTCTTTTTCTTCATAAATATTCGGGTCAAGCTGATTGAGATCTGTCTCAGCAAGTGCTGATGCCCCGCCCGATAAGACGAGGGCAAGCAGCAGAATCGCCGCTGAGAGTGTTCTACATTTCATGCGCATGATCCTGATCAGCCGGTTCATTTGTGTTTTTAAAAGCATTGACGACAAACGGCAGAATGGTCAGGACAAGGATGATGCCTGCGAGTACAAGTATCCCTTGAGTAAACAGGTTTTCAGCATCGTATTGGATTGAAATATACACTTTCGACATTGGATCTTCGTAGTTGAAATTCGGCGCAGCCAGTGCAAGCAGCGGGCTTACAAAGAATGCGACAAGTCCTACGCTTGCAACCCAGCCTAAGAAATTGCTGAACAGGAAAGCCGTCCGGACAACTGTTGAGGCGGCGAATACAAGCAGAATGGTGAAAATGGACCACTGGATCGCCCGTTCATTCGTCAAGGTGTAAATATTCAGACCAAATACACTGATAATCAGCCCTACAAGGAGGTTCAGAAGTGTAAACATGGAACCTCTGACAAGCATCGGAGCCGTTTTGAAATAGTTGCTGAAGTAGCCGATCAGCAGACTGCTGATTAAAATAATGACCAATATCACGACAGGAGGAACAGCTTTCGCCTGCGCTGCCGGTGCATCTCCGCTGATTTGAAGCGGATTTGCAAGGTGTTCGTAAACATAGCCGTTGTTCTGTCCGTCTACAAATGTGTTGCCGAGGATGCTGAACACATCATCCCTTACAAGCTGGGTAGACGCTACGTTTGTTGACCACTTTTCATTCAGGACATCGGCTTCGGACTGAACCTGATTCACTTTTTGCTGAAGGTCGTCTGTACTGCTGACAACCGTATCCTGTCTCTCGCCAAGTGAATTCACAAGCTCTGTCATCATCGCGATTTCCTGTCCAATCGTTTGCTGATTGGAGACAAGTGTCGTTCCATCCGAGTTTTCAAGAGGCATTCTTGAAGTTGTATCGCCTGATTCCTGAACCTGGCTGAGAACCTTTGCTGCGCTCTCTTCCATCGCAATAAGATCTTCAAGGATGGCTGACTGCTGCGTCTCAAGCTCTGCACTGTATTCATCCATGAAAGCAAGAGCTGATGCCTGGAGGTCTTCCATTTGCTTTTCTGATTCGGGAAGTTCCTGATTCAGCTTATCCCATGCTCCCTGCTCCTCTGAATTAATGGACAGGATGGTATTGATTTTCGTCTTTTGCCATTCATCTGAAAGCACGGCATCTTTAGCCGGTACTGAAGGGTTGTTTAATCTCGAAACGGCTGCTTCATATTGAGCAAGAACCGTGTGGTAGCTTAATACTTCATTCATTGAACCGTTTTTGATCGGTTCATTAAAGATTGCTTCCAGCTTTTGTTTTCGTTCAGCCGGCAGGGCGTTTAAAACCGCCTGTTCCTGGGAACGGATGGCTGCTGACCCTGAATTAACGTTATCGCTCAGCTTTTTCAAGCGTTCTTCAAGTGCCGTGATCTGCTCCTTCAGAAGCTGATTTTCATTGAAAAGCTCAGTATTTTTAACAAGAAGGGCATTGTATAGCTCTAAAAGCTTGTCATACTCGCCTTTCCATGAGTTTTCACTCTCTTTAGCCTTTATGGCCTGTTCGACTTCAACAAGCTGGGCAGAAAGGCCGTCTAATTGGCCGATGACCTCATCCACTTGAAGGGGTCTAGGCTCAGGCACCGTTTCAAGAAGGGCTTTCAAGATTTTCAGCTGTTCAGATATGGCAAGAATCTTAGCCCGCTCTTCTTCCATATTGGACGCGTTTCCTTCACCCGGTTCTCCAGGCTGAGGCGTTTCTCCGCCGTCCCCTGGAGGCTGTTCTCCCCCGTCGCCCGGTTCTTCTTCAGAACTTCCGCTTATCGCCTGCCTTAGAGGAATAAGCTCTCCTTCAAGACGGTTCAGCGTATCCTGATTTTCTTTCAAGATAAACATGTCTACATAATCATTATGAACAGCCGCAAGCTCTCTTTCCTGGCGCTCTGTCTGGCTGAGTCTTACATTCCCGAGGTTTTCGGCTGCAGCCTGATTTTGATCAAGCTTCTGCTGCATCGTCGTCATATCAGAAGCAAGCTTGTCTCCTTCCGTCTGAAAAGCAGCCTGTGCCGCATCCTGTCTTTGATCAACATCAGATGTACCGCCCTGGATGCTTGTCAGGCTCTCCTCTTGAGCCAATGTCAGAAGCTGCTGCTGGTCTTCTTGATACGCTTGGTATTTCTCGACATATTCAACGAAAGCAGCAAGGCTTTTTTCGAATTGTTCAGCAGAATTCCTGCGGTCAGGATTCTCTTTTTCAGCCTGCTCAATTGTTGATTTCAGCTGTTCAAGCATTTGCTTTTGCTGCGTAAGTTCGCCGGCTAAATCTTTTGAGCTTGGCTTGTAAAAATTAAGCATGGCATTCTGAAACGCGATTTCTTTCTC
Organism: Bacillus sp. FSL H8-0547; assembly: GCA_038002745.1. Classification (NCBI taxonomy): domain Bacteria; kingdom Bacillati; phylum Bacillota; class Bacilli; order Caryophanales; family Bacillaceae; genus Bacillus; species Bacillus sp. FSL H8-0547. Next base: position 1,921,073 of record JBBODD010000001.1, on the reverse strand, counting down.
AAGGATGCGGTCAAATTCCTGACGCACATTTTCCATGTCCTGAGACACATAGCTCCAGTAGAGAGAAGACATTTGTTTGTTTACGCGGTTTGTCGCGTCTTCAAGCTCGCGGAGCACTCTCTGTCTGTTTTCAGCATTCAGCTGGTTTTGAACGGTGTATTCAAATTCCGCTTTTGAAGGCTGCTGCTGATCATAGGTCAGAATGTTATTTGAAAAGTTGGAAGGAATATAAATAACGGCATCATATTCTCCGTTTTTCAATCCGTTGACAGCCGCGCTTCTTCCAAGAATCGTCCATTTATATTGCGACTCATCATCAAGGATTGCTGCGACTTCTTTTCCGAACTGGACAGGCTCCGAATCGGACTTTTCTTCCTCTTCGACTTTTTCCGCTCCCGTATCTTCATTGACAACGGCAATATTACGGGTCGCATTTTCTCTCACTTCAAGAGGGTTGTCCCCGATAAACTGAAAGAAAAGCGCCGGCACTGCAAGAATCAGCAGCACCGCAGCAATCATTTTTATCGTATGTTTTCGTTGATCTGTCATGTGTAGATCTTCCTTTCAATGGCGCAAAGAGGAATTTGAATCTTCGTTTCTTTGCCATTTTCCACATAGTATCCAAATCCAGGGTGAATTTCGCTTTCTTTTCTGCTGTATGGCAGAGTATACAGCGTTTGCTCTGATTTTTTCATCAGGATCAGAGCCTGTCTGATTTGCTTGATTTCCGTCGTAAAGGAATCAAATCCTTTTGTCAGTTCATTGTTGTTGCCGGAAATAATGACGTTAAATCCAAGATGGCTGTAGTTTTTCATAAAACGGGACAGTCTTTCCTGAAGCATGCTGTCAAGCGACTGCTGGAATCTTGCATATCCGTCGACAACGAGCATCACAGGCGAGAAGGCCAGATTGTTTACCACGCCCTGCTGGATTGCGGTCAAATAAGTGCTTTCTCTTTCTTTGAAAAGCTCTTCTGAAGCATCCAGCCATGCTGTAATCTGCTCTTTTGTATCAATGTAGGATATTTTTTCCTCAGAGGCATAGCTCGAGAGCCCGCGGTCAATCGAATCAAACACCCCGATTGAATCTGTTGCCTGAAGAAGCGCCGTATTAAGCACAACCTTGAGGACATTCGTTTTGCCTTTTTGTGTCTGGCCAATTATGACGCAGTGCTTCGTTTTGGCCAGATTGATGCTGACAGGCTGGACATGCTCCTCGTCCAGTCCTATTGGAATGACTCCTGTTTTTTGAGAGCCGTCTGTAAATTGAGTGAAATTGACCATGGAAAGCTCTGCAGGAAGCATAGGAATCGGACGCGGAAGTTTCGCTCCGCTGTATTTCTCTTTCAGCATGCTGATGTCTTCCTTGATGGCATCGAGAAGCTCGTAATCATCCCTGCCGTCAGCAGGAAGGAACATTTGAGAGAAGAACACCGATTCTTTTTTGATGATGGCCCTGCCCGGAACCGGTTCAGGCGCAAATGGAAGTTTGCCCACTGCCATATAGGTTTCGGTCGTATCCATCAGGTAGTGCAGAATTTTGGTCTTCATGCTGTTCATCAGCGACTGGCGCATCGATTGAACTCTCGTAGCCGTGAAGATCATATAAATGCCGAGTGACTGGCCGTCACGCGCAAACTGGATCAGCTGCGCCTCGAGCTCCTGCATTTCTTCCTTGACCAGATCAAAATTATCAATGGTGATGTACATAAGAGGCAGTTTATGACTGCTCAGGGAGTTGTACATCTTGATGCTGCTGACTTCCTGCTGCTGGAACAGCTGCTTTCTGCGCGAAATCTCATCGCGCACGATCCGCATGAACTTATCGATTTTCAGCTCCTGATCAAGCTGGAAATAGTCGGCCGTATGCGGCAGCTGTCTCAGCGGCAGAAGCGTTCCATTGCCGTAGTCAATCACATAGAAGTGTGCTTCTTCAGGACTCAGCTTTGATGCAATGCTCATTAGAAGAAGCATCACGGTGTGGGATTTTCCGTAGCCCGATGAACCAAAAATGGCCACGTTGCCGTCGTCCATCAGCTGATACGCAACCGGTGTCTGACTTTGCTTTTCAGGCTCATCCACAAGCCCGATGAAGATTTCATGCTGATCCTCTGCGCCGTACTGATGGCGCGAGATTCTTGCTTCGAGTGGAGGCAGCCACGGGCTTCTGAGCTTTTTGATGCCCATTTGATGCTGCAGCGCCTCAATTTTATCGACGATCACTTCAATTTCAGACTCAGAGTCCTTCTTGCTTTGTTCAGCAGACTGGAGGTTTGATAGCGGCTGAAGACCTAAATCCGTTACGATTGCCACCTCATCCTCTGATTCTGATGTTTCCTCGAGATAAGGCGCTCCTGACCATGCAGACTGGAACAGCTCGTACACTTCGTTGTTTCCGACCTGCAAATAGCCGCGGCCTGTAATCGTAATGGAGGCTGCATCTGCATTTTTCAATATCTCTTTACTGTCGCTTGCATCTTGAACTTTCAGCGCCACGCGGAATCTTGCGTTGCTCCAGATTTGATCATCAATGACCCCGCCCGGTTTTTGGGTTGCGAGAATCAGATGGACACCGAGGCTCCGGCCGATGCGGGCTGCACTGACAAGCTCGCGGATAAAATCAGGCTCTTCGCTTTTCAGCTCGGCGAATTCGTCTGAGATCAAAAATAAATGCGGCAGCGGCTCTTCCGCCTGATTACGCTTGTAAAGCGTCGTGTAGTCGTTGATGTGATTGACCTGATACTGATCAAACAGCCTCTGGCGGCGCTTCAGCTCGCTCTTGATGGAAGCAAGAGCACGCGCGCTGAAATTTTTGCTGCCTTCTATATTTGTAATCGTTCCGAGCAGATGAGGCATATTTTTAAATGGCTGGGCCATTCCGCCGCCTTTATAGTCAATAAGCAGAAATGCCACTTCATGCGGATGGAAATGAACCGCAAGAGACAGGATGTAGGTCTGAAGGAATTCACTTTTCCCTGAACCGGTCGTTCCCGCAAGCAGTCCGTGCGGTCCATGGGCCTTTTCATGAAGGTTCAGTTCTACGACATCTTCCTTCCCTTTAAGTCCTACCGGAACAGCCAGGGACTTTGCTGATTCCCTCGTCAGCCAGTTCTGCTCAATCGGAAGCTCGTCCACTTCTTTGACATTCACCATCTCAAGGAAGGACACGCTTTTCGGAATGGAATTTGTCATGCCGATCTGGTGATCCAGCGTTCTCAGCATCCTAGCAAAAGATTCATTGCCTTCCCGTTCATGCGAATCGAGCCTGAACGGAATGGAGGCCGCTTTTTTCTCCTGAATGAGAATATCGCCTTCCTGGTCGTTCACATAGCGGACAAGCGTGTGAATGTTGTCTGAAAGACTTTCTTTCGCCTCAGCCGCAAAAATAACCGAAATCCCTAGATGAGAGAATTCACCCTCAAGATATTCCAGAATGACATGGTCTGAGATAAGCTGCTGATTGGTGATGACGAAAATCAGGTGCGGGGCAAATCTCGTTTTCTCATTTTTTTCTTCCAGATCGCGCTCTCTCAGAATTTCATAAATGGATGTGAGCAGCTGATCCCTTGTCTGTTCGTTGTAGATCATGCCCTTGGCATAGGCATGAGGCAGCTGAAAATGCGGGAGCCATTTCATCCATTCCCATGTTTTGTATTCTTTTTCGTTGAATATAAAGACGAAGCGGACATCATGGTAGCTCTGGGAAAAAGCGAGCTGTCCGATCAGCTGGTGAAGCTCCTTTTTAATAACGGCTTCCTTCCCGATCAGCCCCATCGCTCCCTGTGAAAGATCCACACTTACAGGCACGTCGCGCACCTCTTTGTAAACCTTCTCCATTTGCTGGGACTGTTCAAGCAGATCATCTACTTCACGGTTAGCCATATCGTTTGAGCTGAGTGAGATTTCATAGCTGGATTTAACCGTTCCAGTACCGATACGGAGCTCCAAAAAGTCCGTGCTCTCAGGCGTCCGCTCCCAAATTCTGTCGGAAAGCTGATGGGTCATGTACTTCATCTGCTCAAACGACGGAAAATGAAACGAGAGAACCTGGCGCTGCTTTTCCGATACTTCCTGAAGCTCGCGGCGCTTAGCCTCTAAATATTGTGTGTAAACGCGAAGTCTGCGTTCCTGACGTCTTTTCGTCGTGCTTTTATCTCTGAAATACTGCGCGGTTGATGTGATCAGGGTCATCACGAACATCACCATCGAAATGATGATGAAAATCCCCCGCGGCGCAACCAGCGCCACAATGCCCATTGCAATCATCATGACAAGAGGCGGAAGGATAATCAGCCACAGGCTGCGTGAGTGATCATCGCTCTCCTGGGAAGGGAAGGTGAGATTGACCTTTTCCTTCGGCAATTCATAGATCATCCGCGGCGTCCTGCGGTATATTGGATATTTTTTGCTCATTTCAGAGCGCGGTTTTTCCGTTTTCGGAAGGGAAGACTGAAAGCCTTCAAAGCTTGTCACTTGAAGAAGGTCCTCCTCCAGAAGACGCACCGTCATAAACGGCCAGAAGAGAAGGTCACCTGTCTCAAGCGGCGTGATGCTGTCGATTTTCCGGCCGTTCAAGTAAACCGTTTCATCACCCGGCTCGACCTTCCAGCTGCCGTTTGTCCGGAGCAGGCTCAGCTGGTTTTTTCCGAGTGCCGCTGACTGACTTTCTTTGAAAATGTGAGCGTCCCTGCTTACTGACGAAAACGTAACCTCTTTCTTTGAACCTATGAATCTTGTCTCTGAAACTTCTTCTGCTGCTGTGAAAAACACCGTCAGCTTTTCTCCGTTATCTTCAAAAACAACCGGTTCATCCGGTAATGTCGCGCCAATTTCCCGGTCTTCCTGGAGAATGGACAGACCGCTTCCGTTGTCCGGCTTTACAAGCTTAAGCGGGCCGGATGAAAACGGAAAATTTCTCACCGTCAATGTATGCTGGATATCAGGACCGATGGTAACCGGCCTGAATGATTCATCGTTCAGCTGAAGCTGCTGATAGGAATCCCCGTGAAAAACCCATAACGTACTCATGATTTCACCTCCTGTTGCCTATGATCAGTTAGAGCCTGAACCTGCAGGAGCGGCAGGCTTTTCTGCAGGTGCCTTCGCTTTTGCAGCTTCCTCTTTGGCTTTTGCCTCTTGTGCAGCCTGCTTTTCTTCTTCTTCCTTCTGCTGCTCTACCTGTTCCTGTGCCTGCTGTTCTTCTTCAAGCCTTGCTTCTTCTTCTTTCTTTTGAGCTTCCTGCTCTTCTTCGTACTGCTCAATTTCAGCACGGATTTTTTCAAGCTGCTGCTGTTTTTCCTCGCTGTCCAGTTCACTGTCAGCTTTAATTTGCTCTTCATATTTGATCAGACCGAAAATGATTAAATCTCGTTCTTCAAGGTTTCTCGCAAGGTCAAGGGCTTCTTTCGCTTCACCTCTGCCGACATGAATCCAGTACTCAAGGTACTGCGGATCAGACTGCAGCGTCACCCGGTTTTTCAGCATTTCTTTCTGGTCCTCTGTAAGTGACTCGTTCACAACGTAGGAGGATGCAAGCTGATATTTTACGACAAGGGGCATCTCATCAATGCTGTAGCCTTCGAGCGTGCTGACAACCTCACTGAAGTTGTTGCCCAAGTAATGTTCATTGCTCGCGACAAACGCTTCCTGTTTAGGATTCAGGGAAAAAAGGGAATAAGCTGTATAAGCAAGGGCCGGTACAAGCAGGATCAAAAAGCCCAGCGCAACATACCGCGTCATCTTCCATTTTTTCTGGGGAATGGTTACAAGCGCTGCATTCCGTCTATCTATTTCCTTCATGTTTTTTTCAATAAGCTCAAGGAGCTGTTCATATGTATCTGCTGATAGAATCTCTTTCGGAACAGGCGGAACATCGAGCGTCTCGTTGAATTTCAAATACTGCTCGAACGAATATTTCGAATCCACTGCAGCCGCCGCACAGGCTTTTACCTCCCGGAACAGCTGGCCGCCGTCCTGTTCATAAGGGGGGATGCTCTCCATCACGCCATAGTGGAGAAAGTAAGGGGTAAAGCTCTGGTCAAAAAGAAGATTCTCGGGACAAACAATAAGATGTATGCGTGAAAGCGAGTGATTTTTTACCTTTTTTACCAGCTGATAGGAAAAATTCCACTTGCTTCGTTCATCTTTTTTATTTAAACTGGAAAAACCCAAATAAGTTCTAGGCGGCTGAACATGAACCCTCAATTCATCTTCAGCCAGTGTTACATCACGCTTAATAGACGGGTCCATTTCTTTGATCATTTCAATCTCTGATACATGATCAAGCTTTACTTTTTCTGTTTGAAAGACGAATGTATAGCCGTCTTTCTCTTTTTCGATGACAGCATCAAGCTGCTGCTCCAAATATGCCGGTTTTTTTTCTGACATTGAGAATGACTCCTTCATAGGATTTCAAATCGGTCTCCTGTTGTAATTCCGCATTCTACAAGCTTATGGTTGCCTGATAGGACAATTTGCTTATTGGGAACGCGCACCCAGTACCCTTCTCGAGGTGGGTCAGAAATGCATTTTGCCTGCCACACAATATCCACTGCTTTTTTCACAGAGTGATAGTTCGACAGCCTCAGATCAAATGTTTCTCCTGTATAATGCTTCAAATCTATCGTCACTTCTATATACATGCCTTTTCACCTCAAAAATGAAGAAGCGCCTTCATCTAAAATAGAATCGGCGCTCCTTTTTAGCACTTCACTAAATTGTCTTTCAGATGCTATTAGCCGCGGATTTGGCCAGCAATGTTTGCATCCGCTTCTTGAAGAGCGTGTGCTGTTTTGTCCAATTGTCTTGAGATATCTTCTACAAGATTCTGCATTTGCACGAAAGAAGGCTTAAGCTCCTCGTACTGGTCTCTGAAAGCGTTGCTCGCTTCCCCTTCCCACATAGCCTGAAGCTGACCGATCATGCTGTCAAGACGGCCGATCATTAGACCAAGTTCTCCACCTTCATTGCTGTAGCGTTTTGACATATCGACAAGTTCTGCTGGTGTTACGCGAATAATACCTGACATCATTATCTCTCCTTTTACATGAATTTACATTAATTGTATAAACAAAGACCATGAAGGTCAATTGTTACTTGGGTGATACTAGTAAAATGGTACAAACTATCTACTAATATGTAAGAGAGGAAAAAAATCTCACTACTAGTAAATTCTATTTATAAATACCCACTATTAAATGGATAATAAACCTATTTTAAGGAAAAATTTTAATAAAAATTCCAGTTTGTAGTTGGTAAGTCCTTTTTATTTTCTGATCCTTAATGTCTTATTTAGTGGAATAACGTATTAGACTAGCTTACTGGTTCTTTTTTATCATAGCGGATCGTCACGCTCTGGGTGCGGATTTCTTCTATTAAAGAAGTGTATTGGTTCGAAAGCATGTGATTCATGTAGGTATACTGATTGACAGCATGTTCATTCTCCCGCTGAAGCTGACTCAGCTCTTTAAACACTTCATCAATGAACAGGGCGGAGCTGCCTGCCAGTTCATTTGTAATATAGGAGGTCAGAGCTGCATCTTCAGAAGCGATTTGGTTCAGCTGGGCATTGACATGGTCTGCTTTGCCGGGATGTTCCGAAATCGATTCAAACCGGTGCCTTTTATAGATTTGGTTCATCTAAATAACCCCTTTCTATCTCAGCTCAAAAATGGCGGCAATGTCCTTTTCTTCATTAAACATTTTTTCAATCGAGGTTTTAATGGAAGTCACAAGCCTTCTTCCTTTATCAAACTGATACTGAAAATGATGTACAGCTTCCTCCATACGGTCAGCAAATGCAGAGGGGAGAGGCGGGATGTGCTCATGCACCTGAATGCTGCTGATCTCGGCATCCTCGAGGTTAAACATACTCCTGAAAGCGCGGGGGTTTGTCTCCATATCCTGAATCTGATTCAGCAGATGCCTTTTTCTCATGTCAAAATCATCAAGGAATGCTGCATCATAGGCAGCCTGATATCGCTTAAGTGATTCTTCCCGGGCTTCATAGCTGTCCATCCCCCTCTGATAAATCCGTACTGAAGAGGAAAGGTTCACTTCAATTTTCTTTCCGTCTGCACCCGTCTTATAAAGAATAAGATTTCCGCCTTCATAGCGCCTTCCTTTTTTCGCAAGCGCGTTTGACACCTGCTGCAGGCTGTGGCCCTCGACAGCTGCCCCGAAATCAAGCTTCGCTCTGTCAATGGCAGCAAAGATCTTGTCGAACCTGTCCATTAACCCATTGATCTTTGAATAGATTGCTTCAAACCGTTCAGTCATATCCTTGATATTTTCATAGAAGGTAAAGGGATTAAGAGTAAGCAGCTCCTCCATCGTGCTCATGCTCATCAGATCTGTTATCATCGAACGGATTTCAATCACATCATTCTCCATGCCTGCGAGCTCACCCTCAATAATCGATATTTCTTCACTCGTTAAATCCGTGAAAATGCTGAGGATAATCGGTATGTTTTCAGCAAGCACAGGCAGCTGTTCAATGAAATCCCTTAAACTCACAGCCATCTCATCAAACTTCTTCACCGTCTCCCAGGCAGAATCCAGCGTATCAACAGGATTATCCGTGATGTTGAAGCCCTCCCACTCACTCTTCAAATCCTGCACCAAGACAAGATCAATTCCCGTCATCGCCTTAATCAGTCCGTCGTAGCCGCCTGCCTTGTACGCAGGGGCGTACTTCACAAGAAACTTCTGCATCTCATACAAATCCTCATCCGAGAGATTCGCAATCCGCTCTCTAATACTCTCAAAATGAGGATTCGAATCCAGCATCGTCCGGCTTCCCAAATCCAAAAATCCGCGCAGCTCAGAAGCAGCAAAGAGCATATCCTCCTCATTCGTGAGGTGGTGGATGTTCTTGCCTTGTTCTTTGTAGTAAGTTTCGGCGAAGGCTTTCAGGTCTTTTGGGGGGATGGTGTAGATTTGGTCGAAAGAGTTTGGATTTAAATTGAAGTTTAAAAACAATTTATCTTTAAAGGGAACATCAATAGCAGCTAACTGATACGCACTGGGAGGAGCATCATTTATTGCATAGACCCTTTCATAAGATCCTGTTAGAATACCGAGCATTTGTATTAAATTTCCTCCCAAAGAATGCCCAATACCGTATATTTTATTTTCAACAACAATTTGATTCTGGTTTGATTCAAACTTTTTCACTTCTTCATTTATTATGTTAGAGAATAACTTTGCATCTCTATATTGGTTCGTTTCTTTACCAGCATAGATACCCAAGGAATTATAAATCCAATCTAAAGGGCTGCCGCTTTCTTCTTTTTTTAATTTCTCGGCGTTTTCGCTACCTCTAGTAATAATATAAGTTTGATTAATACCTTTTTCAGCATCATAAAAATGTATTGCTGTACCGTCGAATCCTGAATCTTTACCTTCCTTTTTTAAATCATCAAACTCCTCCATGTTATCTGAATAAAATATTCGAATATTTTGAGGAGGCGCAGCTCCAGTTTCTTCAATGATTATTTTCCTTACTTCATCTATATTAAATGTATTGCTACCGCCATATTCTAATTGTGCTAACCTTGCGCGGAGTATATCACTGTTTAGAACTTCTTCATTTTGCATTCCCTCACCTCAATACTACTTTATAAAGTTTATTGATTTCATCATTAATAGGGCTTTCTCTTCTTCATCCTTGTCGATAATTTCGCATGAATCAGTCGCTTTCTTACAAGTCGTCTGATAAAAAAATTGTATTCCTTTTTCGCTTTTTTGAGATTGAACATAGGCAAAGTAACTATAGAATTTAACTTTCTTGTTCGTTTCTTTATGGGTAAGTTCTTTTTTGCCCTTACTATAGAAAATGATGTTGTCACCAGCTTTAATTTCTCTAAAATCTGTATCGTATCCAGTATGCTCTGATAATAATTCAAGATTAAATTTAATATCTTTAGTAGAAGGTTTATCTTCGTATGTGACAGTGATATATCTTGATAGATTTTTGTCATCAACACTTTCACCAAAATTATATGTTTCAAAAAAATCATCTTGAGAATCATATGCGGTTGATGCAATCTTTGCGTTTACAGGAAACAACATCGTATACCCCTTAGTCTTTGACTCAAATGTATAATATCCCTCTTCTGTTTCTTCCGTTGATTTCATAAATTCTCTAGTAAATTCATCTTGAAAAGCTTCTGTCTCAGGCATAGATTGTTGATCTACTTTACCGTTATCCTTTTCTTTAGTCATTCCGCAGCCTCCTGTAAATGCAAGCATGATTGTTAAACTCAGCAGTATTATTTTTTTCATTGTGTTTGGCTCCCTCCGGAGATGATATTTAATATAGTGTGAAGGTGCTTGGTATGGCATTAAGCGTCTTGTTCATTTACCTGACGTTTAATTCTGTCTAAATGTTTCATCCTTTACTTAAAGATAAGTGATTCAACGATTTTCTCAAAGCTTTCATTTATATTTTTTGAATCGAGACCGCAGGGCTTTTCCTTATCTGTACAGCCTCCGTTGAAATTGAGCGATATTGCTTTATCTGTCCCTGTATCCTCTATATAAGCTAAGTAAGTAACAGCTATTTTTCCATAACTCATCTCTTCTTTTGCTGCATAATAAACATTATATTCTTCACCAGATTTTTCCCTGTACTCACCTGTATACCCCGCCATATCAGATAACACATGTAACTTTGAGGAAATATTATTTGTCGTCTTTTTATCTTCGAAAATGACTTTTATGTAGTAGGAATAATTCTCTTCCTCCTTGTCTTCGCCAATTGAAAATGATTCAAATGAATCTCCGTCAACATCGTACTCTATATCTGAGACGATTGCATTAACGGGAAAAAGCATGGAGTACGCTTCTGTCCTTGACTCAAATGTATAAAAACCTTCTTCTGTTTCTTTATTTGATTTCATAAATCCCCGAGTGAATTCATCTTTAAATGCTTCTGTATCAGGGATCGATTCTTGATTCATTTTTTCACTTTCCAAACCGGAACTTAACCCGCAGCCGCCTGTAAAAGCTAATAAGATACTGAGATATAACAGTGTGATTTGTTTCAATAGCATGTCTCCTGTTAATTATTGATAGCAGAACCGCAGGCTTTAATTTTTTCTGCTGCCGTCTTTCAAATTTATATAAACTCAATAGATTCCGTTACTCTTTTTATTCTATCTTTTATTACAGAAGGTGATGGTTCACACGATTTTGGTTCATCAATACATCGGCCAGAAAAAACAAAGCGTATGCCCTTATCTGATTTATTGGAAACGATATAAGCATTATAAAAATAAAGCCCGCTTTCACGATCATCATATTCCCCGTAATAGATGGTCTTATCGTCAAGTTTATAAGGTGTATACTCACCGCTGTAACCTGTTGCAGCTGACAATTGCTTAGTAAACATCGAAGTGTTTTTAGCATGAGAAGTTTCTTCAAAATTGATTGTGATAAAATACGTTACGTTCTCTTGATCTATTTTTTCCGCAAAACTGAGTGCCTCATAATCGGTGTCAATCTGTTCGTAGTCTCCCATAGATATTTTCCCGTTTTCAGGGAAAAGCATCGTATATCCCTTAGTCTTTGACTCAAACGTATAGTATCCTTCTTCTGGTTCTTTCGTTGATTTTATAAACTCTCTGGTAAATTCATCTTTGAACGCTCGAGTTTCAGGTAAAGATTCCTGATTTACGCTTCCGTTTCCCTGTTCGCTATTCATTCCGCAGCCGCCTGTAAAAGCTAATGAAATAAGGATGTACACCTGTAAGATTCTCTTCAAAATGTCGGCTCCTGTCATGATAAATAAGTTCTATATGAACGCTTACTCAACAAACCCGATAGAATAAAGTATCTGATTAATCCGTTCTTCTGTTTTTTCCGTTATCAGCTCACAGTTTTTTTCTTCAACATTGCAGTTGCTTACATAGGAGAAGCGAATAGCTTTATTAGAAGCAGTGGATTTTACATAAGCCAAAAGGTAATAATAATCTTTATTTTTAGGACCATCATCTGAAAGGTAGATGACCTTATCTCCCTTTTCTATTTTCTTATATTCCCCTTCATAATCAGTACCGCTGGAAAGCAACTTTAATTTCGTACCAATTTCATCTGTGATTTCATTATCTTCGTAGTCTAACTTAATAAAGTATGAGATTTTCTCACTCAATAGTTCTTCTCCGAAGGATAAGCTTTCAAGTTTATCTTGCTCTGCCGAATAGTCACCTACTGATACTGTAGCATTTTTGGGAAACAAGATTGTATAGCCCTTTGTCTTTGACTCGAACGTATAGTATCCTTCTTCTGTTTCCTCCGCTGATTTCATAAATTCTCTAGTAAACTCATCTTGAAAAGCTTCAGTATCCGGTATAGATTCTTGGTTCGTTTTTTCAATACCCGGACCGGCACTTGACCCGCATCCGCTTGTAATTCCAAGCACAATCCCTAACAGCAGTATTACCCTTTTCACTTTGCGAGGCTCCTCTCAGGAGATGAAATACAATGTGTATCATTAAATGTATGAGCAAATTTATAAGCAGAAAAATCACTATTTAAATTCCATTGAATTAAGTATCTTATTGATCCGATTTTTTTCTTTTTCAGTTATCAGCTCACAGCTTTTCTCTCCAACAATGCAATTACTAAAATAAGTGAATCGAACAGCTTGATCAGATGCAGCGGATTTGATATAAGCCAAATAGTAATAATACTCCGGATTTTTAGGACCGGCATCCGACGAATAAATCATATAATCCCCCTGTACTGCTTTCTTATATTCCCCTTTATACTCCACACCGTTGGAGAGCAGTTCTAATTTCGTATCAATATCCCTTGTACTGCTGTTATCTTCGTAGCTCAACTTAATAAAATATGAAATTTTTTCGTCAATTTGTTTTTCACCGAAAGATAAACTCTCAAATTGATCTTTCACAGCCTCATAATCACCTGTCGATACAGTTGCATTTCGGGGAAACAAGATTGTATATCCCTTCGTCTTTGACTCGAACGTATAGTATCCTTCTTCTGTTTCCTCCGTTGATTTGATAAATTCTCTAGTGAACTCATCTTTAAAAGCTTCTGTCTCAGGCATAGATTCTTGATTTGCTTTCCCTTTATTCTTTTCTTTACTCATTCCGCAGCCGCCTGCAAAAAGAAATAAAAGAATGAAGAACAGCATAATTCTTTTTTCCATTATGATATGGCCCCTGTCAGTAGAATCAGGTTGCCTCACATTAATTAATGAAAGCAATTGATTCCATTAAGTCTAAGGTATTCATTTTTTCTTTAGTTACATCAACCCTGCATGTCATTTCTGTTTTCAAACAGCTGACAGCGTTTGTGAAGCTTACAGCCTGATCACTGTCAGCCGATTTTGCATATCCGAAGATTTCGTAGAACGTTGTCTCACCATTTTTGGACTTGCTGGTTTTTTCAGCGTAATAAATGATCTTATCAGGGAGTTCTTCTTTAAGGTATACGCCGCTGTAATTCACACTGTCTGAAATCAAAGATAAATTTGCTTCTATTTCAGCTGTAACGGGCTGATTCTCGTAGGTCAAAATCATTGAAAACGTCGTATTTTCATTTTTGTCGTTAGCACCGAAGAGCATATTTTCAAAATGGTTTCCATCTATTTCATAAAACACTTGGTTTAAAGTAGCGTTTTCGGGAAAATTCATTGTAAAACCATCCGTTTTTGATTTAAATAAATAGAATCCTTTTTGTGGTTTAGTATCAGGATCAATAAAACTACTGGTAAACTCATCCCTTATTGCATCGCTTTCTTCCTGGGCTTTTTGTGCTGTTTCAACGCTTTTGCGGTCTTCTCCTGATTGACATCCGCCTGTAATCACCAGCAGAATCAGGCATAGGAATATGGCTCTAATCAAAATAACGGCTCCTGTCAGTAATGGATCTGCATATCATTCAAACTCTACTGATTCTGCAATTCTTTTTATTTTTTCTTTTTCTCCTGGACCGGGTAATTCGCAGGAAGTCCCTTTATTTATACACCTGCTGTGGTAATTAAGACTTACTGCTTTATTAGATTCATCAGATGTTATATAGGCTACATGTGAATAATAACCATCTTCTTCATTTCGTTTTTCTCCAAAGTATATTGTCTTTTCACCGCTTGTGTATTCTTTATAGACCCCTTCATAACCTGATACATCTGAAAGAATCTCCAGGTTTATTTGAATATCATCTGTATCTGAACTGTCTTCAAAATTTGCCGTCATAAAGTATGAAATGTTTTCTTTATCTATCTTTTCACTATAGCTTAGAGCCTCAAATGAAATTTTAATCTGCTCATAATCCATAGTAGAGATCTTTGCGTTGACCGGGAACAGCATCGTATACCCCTTGGTTTTTGACTCAAAGGTGTAAAATCCATCTTCTGTTTCCTCCGTTGACTTCATAAACCCTCTGGTAAACTCATCTTTGAACGCTCTAGTTTCAGGTAAAGATTCCTGATCTACTTTTTCGTTTCCCTGTTCGCTATTCATTCCGCAGCCGCCTGTTACAGCTAGGAAAATAAGGATGTAAAACTGTAAGATTCTCTTCAAAATGTTTGCTCCTGTCATGATAAAAGGTTCTATATGATCACTTACTCAATAAACTCAATAGAATCAAGAATCTTATTAATAAGTTCTTCTGTTTTATCAGTCATTAGCTCACAGCTTTTTTCTTCAACATTACAGTTACTCATATAGGTAAAGCGAATAGCTTTATTAGAAGCAGTGGATTTTACATAAGCCAAAAGGTAATAATAATCTTTATTTTTAGGACCATCATCTGAAAGGTAGATGACTTTATCTCCCTTTTCTATTTTCTAATATTCCCCTTCATAATCAGTACCGCTGGAGAGCAACTTTAATTTCGTATCAATTTCATCTGTGAGTTCATTATCTTCGTAGTTCAACTTAATATAATAAGAAATTTTCTCATCCACTAATTTTTCCCCAAAAGATAAACTCTCCAATTTATCTTGCTCTGCCGAATAGTTACCTATTGATACAATAGCATCTCGGGGAAACAAGATTCTATATCCCTTCGTCTTTGACTCGAACGTATAGTATCCTTCTTCTGTTTCCTCCGTTGATTTCATGAATTCTCTAGTGAACTCATCTTGAAAAGCTTCTGTCTCAGGCATAGAAGCCCGATTTACATTTCCGTTACCATTTTCTATCCTCATTCCGCAGCCGCCTGTAAATGCAAGCATGCAAATCAATAGAAGCTGAATGTTAATTCTCAAAACAATTACTCCTGTCGAGGTGTTTTTAAACTAGAACTGAATCGACTTCATCATCAGCAGTGCTCTTTCCTCTTCAACTTGTTCATTAATCTCGCATGGTTTATCTGCTTTTCTGCATGTCGTCTGATAAAAGAAGTGCAGTCCTTCTTGATCCTTTTGCGAGTGAATATAGGCTAAATAACCGTAGAACTTCACCTTCTTGTTTGTTTCATTATGGGTGAGTTCTTCGTTGCCCTTACCATAATAAATAACGTTGTCCCCAGCTCTGATTTCTTTGAATTCCGACTCGTATCCAGTGTGCTCAGTCAGTAATTCAAGGTTAAATTCAATATCTCTGGTGGAGGGTTTATCTTCATATGTAACCGTGAAATATCTTGATAGATTTTCCTCATCAACACTTTCACCAAAATTAAATGTTTCAAAATAATCATCTTGATAATCATGGGCTGCAGATGAGATCGTTGCATCTACAGGAAACAGCATTGTGTATCCTTTTGTCTTTGACACAAACGTGTAGTACCCTTCTTCTGCCTCATCAGGAGACTTGATAAAGTCACGTGTAAAGTCGTCCTTAAATGCCTCTGTTTCAGGGATCGACTCTGGATTCGTTTTTTCACTTTCTGAACCACTACTGATTCCGCATCCGCCTGCAAAAACAAATAAAGGAATGATGAACAGCATTGTTGTTTTTCTCATCACAATAAGGCTCCTGTCAAAAAATAGTGAGCGGATCTGCATGTCATTTAAACTCTACTGACTCTAAAATTTTTTTTATTTTTTCTCTTTCTCCTGGACCGGGTAATTCACAGGAATTTCCGCCGTCTAAACAATTACTGTTGTAAGTAAGACTTACTGCTTTATTAGATGCATCAGATTTTATATAGGCTATATATGAATAATAACCATCCTCTTCATTTCGTTTTTCTCCAAAGTATATTGTCTTTTTAGCTCTTGTATATTCGTTGTACTCTCCTTCATAACCAGATACATCTGAGAGGATTATTTGAATATCATCTGTATCTGAACTGTCTTCAAAATTTACTGTCATAAAGTATGAAATGTTCTCTTCATCTACGTCCTCACTATAGCTTAGAGCCTCATATGAAGTTTTAATCTGTTCATAATCCATAGTCGAGATTATCGCATTTACTGGAAACAGCATTGTATACCCCTTGGTTTTTGACTCAAAGGTGTAAAATCCATCTACTGTTTCTTCAGTTGACTTCATGAATTCTCGTGTAAATTCATTTTTGAATGCTTCTGTTTCAGGAATGGATTTTTGTTTTTCAGTTTTGTCTGAATCTGTCCCGCAGCCGGCTGTCACAATCAGCATGATGGCAAGGTTCAGTTTTATAAACTTTTTTATCATAGTTTCTCCTGCCAGAAGCCGGTTGGACTTTACATTTCATTTGAACTGAATGGAATGCACAATGATCTTCAGCCTCTGATTTAATTCATTAGGATTTACGTTACACTCTGTTTCTCCGTTTGAGCAGCTGCTGTCAAACGTTAAGCGAATTAATTGGTCTGTTTCTTTCGCTTTTATTACGGCTACATAATAAAAGAGGCCTTTTTGTTCGTTATTTTCTCTGGCAGAATAGACAATATTATTATTGAATTCTTCTCTTTTAAAGTTTCCTTTGTAGCCGGAGGTAATGGCCAGCTGTTCCAGATGTACATCGATGTCACTTATGTTCGGTGCCTTTTCATACGTTACTTTTACATAATAAGAGGTCTCCTGATTTTTTATTTTCTCTCCTAGACTTAATGTCTCGTATTTATCTTCATGAGATTCGAAATCACTTTCAGAAACCTTTGCATTTACAGGAAACAGCATTGTATACCCATTCGTTTTTGACTCAAATGTGTAGTACCCGTCTGTTGTTTCTTCAGAAGAAGCTATGAACCCCCGCGTAAACTCACCCTTAAAAGCTTCCGTATCAGGCAGTTTTTCCTCTGAGCAGCCTGCAGCAATCAAAATAATCATTAAACAATAAAAGTATCGCATGATAATCTCCCGAAATTTTACAATTTACACATACCAATTCCCCAGTACCATGTGTGATGAAACTCCTTTATTATCTCTTTTTTCCAGAAATGAGAAAATCCCGCATTGTTCCTAAAATGCGGGATGGGACTTTCTTCTTTAGTTTCGTTTGAATTCGATTGGGCCTTCGTCCATTTTAAAGGTGCCGTCCGGATAAAGCATGGGGGACCGTTCGGATCCGCCTTTTGAATAGGTTTCAACATGGCTGACGCTCATACTGGCAGGATCGGTGAAATCCAAGTGGGCAATGGCGACCCAGTAGGAGAACCAGTTTTTGTGAAAGAGAGGGGCTGTGACGACCTGGCCCTGGTGGTTGTCTACGACCGCCCGCGCTTTCATGGATTTGAAGCTGCCGAATCCGTTTGAGATAGCGCTGTAGGCGGCAAAAAGGGCGTAGCGCAGCTCTTCAGGTTTATGAATGATGATTGTTTCACTGCCTGCTATTTTCGAATCGCCGTCAAGTGTGATGAAAGGTGCCTGGTTCGCTTTGCCGAGTTCCTTATAGTAGACTTTTCCGGACTCACCGTTTTTCAGGACGTAAAAGCAGTAGAGGTCGAGGTCTTTTTTGCTGTCCCATTTTAGGACCGTTGTAACTCTTGCTGATTTTTTGATGGAAACGGTCTGCTTTTTTTCAAGGCTAATTTTAAGGGGCTGGACGGGTTCGGGCTCTTTAACCGGCGGTTCCTCTATGGCGGCTGCTGCTTCTCCCTGCGGCTCGTCTTTTACCTCAATGCCGAAGTTTGCGCACAATCCTTCAAGGCCATTGTGAAAGCCGCTGCCGATGGCGCTGAATTTCCACTCTCCGTTATGGGCATAAAGCTCGCCTGCCACAATCGCCGTTTCATGCGAAAGCTCTTCTCCGCATTCAAACCGGATAAGCTCGGCACCGGAGGCGTCTGCAACCTGAAGATAGATACCGCTCACATCCCTGAAATGATGGCCGCGTTCAGCCCCTTCGTGAATGGTCAGTGTAAACGCGATTTTCCGGACATCACCTGGGAGAGAGGAGAGGGAGATCTTCACTTCTTCCTGACTCCCTCCGCTTCCTGCAGAGTGCTCCACTGCTCCGTTTCTGCTGAGATGCTGTCCGTAAAAAATAAAATCCTCATCTTGTCCGCATGTTCCGTTTTCTCCCAGCAGAAAAGCCGCTCCGTCAATTTCCATATCCGGACTTGCTGATCGAAAGCCCAGCCTGACCGTCAGACGGTCAATCTGTTTTCCTTTCGTGACATCCGCTTTTTGTCCCCTTTGTACCAGCACGTTTTCTCCTCCTATTTGTCTGCAAGCTGCAGAAGGGATTCTTTTATTGTCTGCACCCCTTTGATACAGTCCGGCAAAGAGGTCCACTCTTCGGGAGAGTGGCTTTTTCCGTTTTGGCTCGGCACGAAAATCATACCGGACGGGACATACTTTCCAAGTGTCATCGCATCATGCCCTGCCCCGCTCGGCAGTGAGAGCGTTGAAAGGCCGCTTTTTTCTGCCGCCTGCCGGATGATGTTCTGAATGTCATCCGGGACAATGACCGGCGCAATGGAAATTCCGTCTTTGATTTCAACTGTCAAACCGCGGGATTCTGCAATGGTCTGTGAGGCTTTCTTCATTGATTGTATCACAGCATCCCGGGCCTCACGGTCGATATCCCTTACATCTGCCACTGCTTCTGTCCGGCCGGAAATCACGTTTGTGCCGTTTGGAAAAACGTTCAGTTTGCCGACTGTCGCAACAGCCGTTTCGCTGAATCTGCGAGGGGTTTTTTCAACAGCCAAAATGAATTCGGCTGCTGCGGCTACTGTATCTTTCCGGAACTCCATCGGCGTGTTCCCTGCGTGGTCCGTTTCGCCGATAAATGTGAAGGATGTCCAGGAAGGACCGGCAATGCCGCTGACAACGCCGATGTCCTTCCCTTCTGATTCAAGCCGCTTTCCCTGCTCGATGTGAAGCTCGAGGAAGGCATAGATTTGTTTAGGATTTCTGACGTGCTCTGCTATCCTTTCAGGCTGATGGCCGTTTCGGATCATTTCGTCATATAACGAGTTTCCCTGTTCATCGTGAAATGCTTTGAAATCTTCGGTGCCTGCTTCTCCCATCATCGCCCGGCTTCCGAAAATGCCGTTTTTAAATCTGGCTCCTTCTTCGTCCACAAAAACCGCGAGTTCAATGGAACGCTTAAGTTTGCCGTTTTTTGCAATGGCCTTCATGGCGAGCAGACTGCTCAGGCAGCCAAGCGGACCGTCAAACGCCCCTCCGTTCGGCACGCTGTCGAGGTGGGAGCCTGTCATCACAACGGGAAGCTCAGGCGACGTTCCGCGAAGGATGCCGAACAGGTTGCCCACAGCATCCTCCTTCACCTCAAGACCAGCTTCCTCCATCCAGGACTGAAACAGCGCCTTTGCTTTGTTTTCTTCATCTGTATAAGGAAATCTTGTGATTCCTCCCTCTGGTGTTTTTCCTATATCAAAAAGGGCTGACAGTTTTTCTGCAAGCTCCAGGGGATCTATTCCTTCATAAGAAGGGGTCTGATCCAGTTCCTTCAGCAATCGTTCTTTTGAAAACATGCGCTCAGCTCCTATTGATTAGTTTAAAAAGATATCAGCACCCGGCCCGAGCGGAATTCCAAGGTAGTACCAGGCAATAAAGAAAAGGATCCATGCAATACCAAAAAAGATCGTGTACGGAAGCATCACGGAAATAAGGGAACCGAGACCCATGTTTTTATCAAACTTTTTGGCACCTGCAAGAAGGATGGCAAAGTAGGCAAACATCGGCGTGATCGGGTTTGTGATGCTGTCCCCGATCCGGTAGGCCACTTGTGTAAAGGCGGGGTCATATCCAAGAAGCATGAACATCGGAACAAAGACAGGTCCGACGATTGCCCATTTAGCTGAAGCACTCGCGATAAACAGGTTCAGCGTTCCGCAAAAGAGAATAAATCCAATCAGCAGCGGCAGTCCGGTAAGTCCGAGGCCTTTAAGAACATCAGCTCCCGATATGGCCATGATGATTCCGAGGTTGCTCCAGTTGAAATAGGCAATAAACTGGGCCGCGAAAAAGGCAATCGCCATGTACATGCCCATTGTGCCGAGCGATTTGGCGATTTCCTGTGCAATGTCCTTATCCGACTGGATGGATTTCGTGGCTATTCCATAGGCAAGAGCCGGGAACAGGAAGAGACCCATGATGATCGGAACAAGGGAATTCATAAACGGTGATATAATGACCGCACCGTTTTCTCCTCTCAGCCAGCCGTTTTCAGGAACGATGGTGACGGCAACAAGAAGCAGGAAAATAAGTGTCGCAGCACCCGCATAGCGGAGCCCTTTCGCTTCCTCAGGCGACAGCTTGTCCATCGGCATACGCGGTCCTTTGTATTCGGGAAGACGCGGTTCTACGATTTTTTCAGTCACCCAGATGGCAAGCGGAACGAAGAATAAACATGACCCTGCAAGGAAATACCAGTTCATCGCAGGATTGGTCTGGAAGTCCGGGTCAACAATCTCCGCTGCTGACTGTGTGAAGCCGGCAAGAAGGGCATCAAGCATATTCACAATCAGGTTCGCACTGAATCCTCCTGCAACAGAAGCATAAGCAACGACCATACCTGCAATCGGATGCCTGCCGACACTCATGAACACTAGCGCAGCGATCGGAGGCAGCACGATAAATCCTGCATCCCCTGCCATATTGGCAAGAAGACCTGCAAATACGATTGAAAACGTAATAATCCCCTTTGGCGCTCCGAGAACGAGCTTTCGGAGAAGAGCTGAAATCAGTCCGACACCTTCTGCAAGCCCAACCCCGATCATGGTCACGAGCACAAGACCAAGCGGCGGGAATTCCGCGAAATTTTTCACCATATTCGTCATGATTTTCTGGAAGCCTTCCTTGGTAAGAAGACTGACAGCCTCAACCGTTTCCTTCGTGGCAGGATTCACTGCCTTTACACCCAGTACAGCTGCAAGATGTGAGGCGAGAATGACAATCACCGCAAACAAAATAAACAAGGTGACCGGATCGGGAAGCTTGTTCCCTGCTTTTTCCACTCCGTCCAGCATCCGGTTAAAGATGCCGCGGTTCTTTCTGTTTTCTACTGATGATGTAGCTGGTTCCATAGACATCCTCCTGAATACTGAAAATTTTAATATTTCTTATTATAAAGTTTTCTTTTGCATACGCAACCTTGAAAAGCATTTACGGAAGCGCTTAATCGCAGCTCCCCCAACGGAGCATATTCTTTTTGAAAAATTCTGCTTCATTTTCAAAAATATAGGGTAGAAAGTAGGATAACAGATACAACACAAGAAAAGGGGAATTTGGGATGGAACAGAATCACACGATGATGCAGTTTTTTGAATGGCATGTCAGACCGACCGGAACGCATTGGAACAGACTGAAAGAGCTTGCGCCTGAGCTGAAGGATAGGGGCATTGACTCGGTATGGATTCCGCCTGTAACAAAGGGGCAGTCCGGGGATGATGTCGGATACGGCGTCTATGATCTGTATGACCTCGGCGAGTTTAATCAAAAGGGCAGCGTCCGTACAAAATACGGCCTGAAAAAAGAACTGATCGCCGCCATTGAAGCGTGCCATAATGTCGGCATTAATGTATATGTAGACCTCGTCATGAACCACAAAGCCGGTGCTGATGAGACCGAGCTGTTTAAAGCCATTGAAGTGGACCGGGAAAACCGGACCGAGGAACTGTCTAAGCCTAAAAATATTGAAGGCTGGACGAAATTCACCTTCCCTGGAAGAAAAGGAAAATATTCTGATTTCGAGTGGAACTTCGAGCACTTCAACGGGACAGATTATGATGCAAAGAATGATAAAATCGGTGTATTCAAAATCGTCGGCGACAACAAAGACTGGAATGAAAATGTCGACAGCGAGTTTGGAAACTATGACTATCTGATGTTTGCAAACCTTGATTATGACAATCAGGCCGTACAGGATGAGATGATCTCTTGGGGCAAGTGGCTGGCGGATACACTGAACTGCAACGGCTACAGACTCGATGCAATTAAGCACATCAACCATGAATTTGTTCACCGGTTCGCAGAGGAATTGTATGAAGACCGCGGCGATGACTTCTTTTTTGTCGGGGAGTTCTGGAAATCAGACTTAAAAGCATGCCAGGATTTCCTTGATAAAATCAATTACAATATGAGTCTTTTTGATGTGTCTCTTCATTACAAGCTGCATGAAGCTTCAAAGTCAGGGAAGGATTTTGACCTTTCAACAATCTTTGAGGATACGCTTGTAGGATCACACCCGGAGCATGCGGTCACATTTGTTGATAATCATGATTCACAGCCGGATGAAGCACTCGAGTCATGGGTGGAGGACTGGTTCAAACAGAGTGCCTACGCGCTGATTCTGCTGCGTGAGCACGGTTACCCGTGCGTATTTTACGGTGATTACTACGGAATAGACGGCGATAACCCTATAGACGGCAAACGGGAAGCGATTGATCCGCTCCTTTACGTAAGGCAGACAAGAGCCTACGGCGAGCAGGAGGATTACTTCGATCATCCGAACACCATCGGCTGGGTCAGACGCGGTGTAGATGAATTTGAGCGTTCCGGCTGTGCGGTCGTCATTTCAAACGGAGATGACGGCGAAAAACGCATGTGCGTCGGTGAACACCACGCCGGCGAGGTATGGGTGGACATGACCGGCACGCGCGAAGAGCACATTGCCATTGAGGACGACGGCTTTGCGGTTTTCCCTGTAAATGGACAGAGTGTATCCGTCTGGGCACGCCCGGAAGAAGATGTAGAATAAATATGAAAACAGCCGGTCTCACTTGAGACCGGCTGTTTTTTGGAAGTTATTTAGAAAATTTCAAGTAAATCTGTATGCACGGCAAGTAATATGCCTTGTTTTTCATGTAATACTGGTTCTTTTTCAAGTCAGACGGGGATTTTTTCAAGTAAATGTATCTCTGCGGCCCAACTGAGCAGATCTTCGTGCTAAACCGCGTCCAACATCATTGTTACCTTGAAAAGATCGCCATCAACATCAATCTCAAGCTGGCCTCCATGCAAATCAACAATGGATTTGGCGATCGTCAGGCCAAGACCCGATCCTTCTGTATGACGTGATGAATCCCCGCGCTTAAACCTTTCAAAAAGCTCATCCGTATTCTCGCTCAGCTCGTATTTCGTAACGTTCTTAAACGAGATGACCGTCTGGCTGCCTGACTGTTTCATCGAAATATAAACGCGCGTGTTCTCAAGAGAATATTTCAGGATGTTGCCAATCAGATTTTCAAACACTCTCCACATTTTCTGCCCATCGACTACCGCATAAACCGGCTCATCCGGATACGTTACCCGAAAATGCAGACCTGAATCACCGATCGCTTCGTTGTACTCGGCAAGCGCCTGCTGCAAAAGCTGAGAGACGTCCACCTTCTGTTTGATAAGCTCGATGCTGCCGCTTGCCATCTTTGAAGCTTCAAATAAGTCTTCAATCAAAATCTTCAGGCGCTGGGACTTGCGGTCAATGATTTCTACATAGGAAGCTCTTTCATCATCGGTGAGATCCGGATTTTTCAGGAGATCTGTATAGCTGATAATCGAAGTGAGCGGTGTTCTGAGATCATGGCTGACATTTGTAATCAGTTCCGTTTTCAGACGCTCGCTTTTCACCTGCTTCTGCTGCGACGTTTTCACGCCGTGCTTTAAAGCATTCATATTTGACGCAAGTGCTGCTAGTGCTGACTTCCCTTTTACAGGCAGGTCTGTTTCCAGATTTCCGAGCATAATCTCATTCGAGTTTGCGACAATCTGATTAAAATAGCCGATTCGCTTAAACATAAACAGCACAGCCGGAATGCCGAGCAGGATGAAAGCAGGAACGTAAATGAGCACAAAGGCAGGCTCAAAAAGAACGGCAACGACGCCGATTCCAAACCCAAATACAATTCCGAGCAGAATGACAAGCTGAATACCGACCTTTTGAATAAGAAAAGCATCTGCAACCGCTTTTGAAATTCTGTAAAGAAGAGTCGTTTTCCATTCTTTTTTCAGATTTCCTTCGTTTTTAATTTGGTGAACAAGCAGGAAGGATTGAATGATCAGAGCAGAGATGAAGCATGCTCCTAAAACCAGAAAGATAAAGGAATAGAGCCATTCGTATCCATAGCGGAACGGATAGTAGTCGATTACTCCAAACAGGGAAATTAAGCTCCCGATAAGCGCAATTCCGGCAAGCACAAATCTGACATCCAGCGGCAAGCGGTTATACCTGTCAGACCAGACGCTTTTCAGAATCGGATCAAACAGACGGCGTCTCTTTAAAAGGAGGACACTGATCATCAGTGCCAGCACTCCGCTTATAGAGTGTGCATAGTAGATTGTCTGTGATTTTTGAAAATCACGAAGTTCAATCATGGTTACACTGTCTGACGGTGCGTTTTTAGGCAGGGCGATCTGGCCGGTGAATTTCTTCTCCTGCAGGCCGTCAAATGAATTCATGACTTCTCCGCTGCCGAAATAGTTGAAACCATCAGTCGAATAAATATATCCTCTTGCTCCCGAATAGTTCTCAACATGATACATGTCTTTTTTAGTTAAGAATGCTTTTGGATCATCCTTGGCGGATAATGGCAGGTTCGTGTAAATCTCTTCTGAATCTATACTTTTTAAATAATAGAAAAATTCGTTTTTAATTGCTTCAAATTCCGGTTTAGGATCTTTATAGATTTCTTCAAAAAACCGGTCAATTTCTTTCTGTTTTTCCGCCAGAATCTTTTCCCTGACATGCTCATCATCTTTGAAATTCATGGTGATGTCCGCAATCTTTTTATTCTTTTCTTCCGTCAGGACTTTTTCCACCTCGGTGTTGCCGTTTTCCTTGGCGGCTGAAATATCCGCATCATACTGTCCTTCAATATTCATCATCTGCTCGCTTAAACTTCCGTATCTGTAGCGGTGTTCATCGATTTCTTCCGCAGAAACGGTGACGTTCTTTTTTGCTTCTTCTTTTGTCAGGCCGTTCAGTTCATATAAACTTAAAAGATTCGCAAAGTAGTTTACCCGTTCCTGATATTCAACAGATTGAAAATAGTTCTTGAATAAATATCTGTCTCCGTTTCCTATAGCGGAAAACACACCGCTGATTCCGTAGGTCAGCACCATCATTACCAGAATGAATGCCATACTATTTTTCCATTTTGTACCCAATTCCCCATACCACCTTTAAATATCTAGGATTTTTAGGATCAATCTCAATTTTCTCCCTGATTTTCCGGATATGGACAGCAACCGTTTTTTCGGCGTTGTAGCCCGGCTCATTCCACACACGTTCGTATATTTCATTAATGGAGAACACACGTCCCGCATTCAGCATCAGCAGCTCGACAATGCTGTATTCAATGCGGGTCAGCTTGACGTTCTCGCCGTTTACAGTGACTTCTTTAGCTGATTGATCAAGGATCAGTCCGTTCAAATCAACGGTTTTCTGTGCACCTTCATACGTGCCGAGTGTCACAAAGCGGCGCAGCTGGGATTTGACTCTGGCAATCAGCTCCATCGGGTTGAACGGCTTTGTCACATAATCATCCGCTCCGACCTGCAGGCCGAGAATTTTATCGGTATCTTCGCTTTTTGCACTTAAAATGATGATCGGTATGTTCTTTTTCTCGCGGATTTTAAAAGTTGTGGAAATGCCGTCAAGCCGGGGCATCATGATGTCCAGCAAGATAAGATGAATCTGGTGCTCGTTCAGTTTTTCAAGGGCTTCGACGCCGTCTTTCGCTTTGATGACGGTTATGTTTTCATTCTTTAGATAGATTTCTATCGCATCGCGGATTTCTTTTTCATCATCTACGACCAGTACGTTGTAATTTGTCATTTTTTCTCACGCTCCTTTCAAAAGTATAGCTAAACCTGGTGAATAACTATAGTGTAATTGGAAATTCTTAATAGGCAGTCAGTGGAATGTTTAAGAATTTATTAAGTTCTTGCTGTTTTTGGATAAAGAAGTCCGGTTTCGGCTCTACACGTTCCTTTCCGCTCCAGGAACTTGCTTTCCGCGGGGAGTGCCGGAAGCTTCCTCGCTGCGCTTGCGGGATCTTCCGTGCCCTCTTCATCCCGCAGGAGTCAAGTTCCTTCCGCTGCAATCCACTGGATTGATAGCTAATAAAAAAAGCCCCCAAAAAGGGACTCTCAGCTCTGATTATTCTTTTTCGTCCCCGATACATAAGGGTTTCCGCTCACCCGGAATCTCCATGGATATTCCATTGCCTCTCCGCTGTTGTCAATGCCGATGCGGGGCCCCGCTGAAATTCCGTGCGGTCTAATACCTTCTGCAATATATAATGGGCTCTCCCACAGCGGATGGCCGTAATCCGCCATTGTGATGCCGAGTGCTTTCGTCAGTTTGCCTGGTCCGTTTGTCAGTTCCTTGCCTCTTTTAGCTCCAGGACGCCTTTTTTTCATCAGCTCTTCTCCGGTGACGGGCTCGACTGCCCGGATCAGCACGGCTTCAGGAGCATCCTTATCCCCGCTCACAACGTTCACGAGACAATGGGTGTGCATAACGTAGGTGTAGGCGTATCCAGCGGAGCCGAACATCACTTCCGTTCTGGGTGTGCGGCGCCCGCCAAAGCTGTGGGCTGCCCGGTCTCCCGGCCCGATATAGGCTTCCGTTTCGACGATTATGCCTGCAGCTGTTCCTTCAGCGGTTTCTTTCACAAGCAACTGGCCTAAGAGCTCCTGTGCAAGCTCAAGGGTCGGCTTCTCAAAAAAGGAAGGGTGCACAGGCTTGATAGTCATAAGCTCCATCTCCATTCGAGTTCTTGCTGTAATGATAGCAGAACACAAAAAAAGAAGGCAATCCGCCCCCTTCGTCAGCTCCATAACCCGTGCAGCACGCCAAGAAGCGAACACGCAATCACGTGGTCAAGCACGGCAATGCCATATGATTTCCAATTCATCAGTCCAAAAAGGGTATTTTTCAAATAGGCAAGCGCAAGCACTGCCCCTACTATTAATCCGGTTAATAAACCCGGGCCCGCACCGTCTGCGCCAGTTAATTGAATGAGTGTATAAATCAGAAAAGAAGTTAGCAGTGCAATGACGGCAGAGCCTGTATATTTGACAGAATCTTTGATTCCACCCGGGTGCATGCCCGTCCAGGTTTTTCCGAATAAAAGCGGTGAATAATAGAATGCGCCAAATGCCATATAAAGCAGACCTCCTGCCAGTACAGCAATGATATTAAATTCCTCAAACATTCTTTTCAGTCCTTTCTTTTAATAAGGTTCGATTTCAAGCGCAATAGCCTTGATTTTGCATTCAAGCTCAAGTGACCCTGCTATAGAAGTTATCTGTACAATCTCCACGGGATTTCCCAGGTGGCGGAAACCGCTTTTGGGCAGCCAGTAGCTGTAGAGCTCTGAATAACATTCGATCAGCTGCTTTCTCATGCTGTAATTGAGAGGTTCTTCAAATTCATAGACAGCGTATTTCCCGCCATCGAAAGAAGATATTTCTAATC
Organism: Bacillus sp. FSL H8-0547; assembly: GCA_038002745.1. Taxonomy (NCBI): domain Bacteria; kingdom Bacillati; phylum Bacillota; class Bacilli; order Caryophanales; family Bacillaceae; genus Bacillus; species Bacillus sp. FSL H8-0547. The sequence goes on along the minus strand of JBBODD010000001.1, from coordinate 1,893,285 downwards.
CTTCAATCGCATGATTTCCTTCAATTGAAATGCAGCAGTCATAGCGGCATTTTTCGGGTGGTGTCAAATAAGGATTGTTACGCGGAACCCCGATCAGCATCGTGGATTCATTCATTATCTCCCTTGCCTTACAGTAGCGGTATAGATGCTCCCACGTCTGGCTGATTTCTGCTGAGTATTCTCCAATCCGGTGTTTTAAGATGACATCACGCTTCGGCAGAACCATGACCTTTACTTTATTAAGATTGAGCCACTGAAACCCAGTATACCCAGGAGGCTGCGTGTTTTCTTTCCTTTTACTGCTATCTTGTTTCGATTTCTTGCTATTTACATATACTCTCGGAAATTTCTCTAAGTATCCACCTTCCCGCCAGACTTTTGGACTGTGCTGAAAGGTATCATGAAACGTGTATGTAAAGTAGGATAGGGATGAAAACCCGCAGTCCATTGCAATGTCTGTCACTGGTTTTTCAGGCTCATAAATCAATGAATGCGCTGCCTTTTCAAGCCTCAGCCTCTTCACATAGTCAGCCGGTGTCTCTCCAGTAAATTCCGAAAAAAGACGATGAAAATGATAAGGTGAATAGGTAGATACCTTTGCAAGATGGGTAAGCGTCAATTTTTTGTGCAGCTGTTCTTCTATATAATCCTGGACTCTTGTAAGATGAGCCCGCTGTACTTGATCAATCGTCATTTTTTCCTGCTCCGATCTGCATAATATACGACTTTATTAGAATAACAGATGAACCAAACCCAATCCATTCTCTCTTATACTAGGAAAAAACCTGAATTCTGATTATAATTAATTATCAGTAATCAGCAAAGGGGACAGGACATGATACATGCAGCCATTATCGGCTTAGGAGCCATCGGACAACGCGTATTAAGCAGCTTTGTCAATCATCCGGAAATCAACATTTCAGCAATTTGCGACCGGAATCCTGACGTTACACGTGAAACATCAGAAAAAACAGGAGATGTTCTGTCATTTACTGACCATGTTCATCTTTTGAAGGAAGCAGATATTGACCTTGTTTACATAGCCGTTCCGCCGAAATTCCATCACGGGATTGCAAAAGATGTGATGCTTGCCGGGAAACATGTACTTTGTGAAAAGCCGCTGGCAAACTCGCTTGAGGAAGCGGAAAGTCTAGCAAAACTTGCTGATGAAAAAGGCATTGTTCACGCCATGAATTTCCCTCTTATATACAGTGCCGGCAGCAGCACCTTCGCATCTCTTATCAAAAAAGGCTATATTGGGAAGCTCAGACGACTTGAGCTGAAGATGCATTTCCCTGCTTGGCCCCGGCCGTGGCAGCAAAATGAATGGGTTGCGGGCAAAGAGCAGGGAGGGTTTGTGCTCGAGGTCGGAGTTCATTATATCCATCAAATTCAACGAATCTTCGGTCCTGTTACCGTTTTGGACAAGTCCGTTCAATTCCCTGAAGATCCAAATTCATGCGAAATCGGCATCCTTGCCAGGCTAAAGCTTGAAGACGGCACACCCGTTTTGATAGACGGACTGAGCGGGATTGCCGGAGACGAAGAAATCCGCTTTACCGCATACGGGACAGAGGGAACTCTTTCCCTGCTCAACTGGGCGGATCTCAAAGGCGGTAAGCTTGGGGAGAGACTGCTGCCGATCGAAGCAGACGAGAGTCTTACCGGCTCACTTGTTATGGAGCTCACAAAAGCGCTCAAAGGAGAAAAAGCAAATCTTGCAGACTTTCACGAAGGGCTTCATGCCCAAACTGTTTTGGAACAATTAAGAGGAGAGTGACTACTATGAAACAAGAAATAATGAAACGTTTTACTTCCTACGTAAAGATTGACACTCAATCAAATGACAGCAATGAATCCTGCCCGTCAACGGAAGGACAGCTTACACTCGGGAAAAAACTCGTGGAAGAACTGAAGGCAATCGGACTCGAAGACGCTGCTATGGATGAATTCGGCTATGTGATGGCGACGCTTCCGGCCAATACAGACAAGCAGGTTCCGACAATCGGATTTCTGGCCCACACAGATACAGCCACTGATTTCACAGGGAAAAATGTGAACCCTCAGATTCACGAAAACTATGAGGGAGGGGACATTGCGCTAAACGATGAAGTTACCCTGTCTCCGAAGGATTTCCCGAATCTTGAAAACTATAAGGGCCACACTCTGATTACGACGGACGGCACGACTCTTCTCGGGGCAGATAACAAAGCAGGCATCGCCGAGATCATGACAGCTATGGATTACTTAGTGAAAAACCCGGATATCAAGCACGGCCGGATCAGAGTCGCCTTTACACCTGATGAAGAAATCGGACGCGGCCCCCACAAGTTCGATGTGGCAGCTTTTGATGCCAAGTACGCTTATACAGTGGACGGCGGTCCACTTGGAGAGCTTCAGTATGAAAGCTTCAGTGCAGCCGGTGCATCAGTCACCATTAAAGGAACGAACATTCACCCTGGAACGGCCAAAGGAAAAATGGTCAACTCCATCAAAATCGGCATGGAGCTTCAAAGCTTGCTGCCAGCCGCGGAAGCACCGGAGCTTACTGAGGGATACGAGGGGTTCTTCCACCTTCTATCTTTCAGCGGGGATGTGGAGCAGACAAAACTGAGCTATATTATCCGGGATTTTGACAAAGAGGCCTTCCTGCAGAAAAAACAAACGATGGCAGACGCCGTTGCCAAACTGAAAGAGAAATACGGAAGCGACCGCATCCTGCTCGATATGAACGATCAGTATTACAACATGAGAGAAAAAATAGAGCCGGTCAAACACATTGTTGACATTGCCTATAAAGCGATGGAAAACCTGGACATCCAGCCTGTCGTGGAACCGATTCGCGGCGGAACGGACGGTTCCCAGCTTTCCTACATGGGACTTCCTACGCCGAATATCTTTACCGGCGGAGAGAACTTCCACGGAAAATATGAATTTATTTCCGTTGAAAACATGATGAAGTCGGTTAACGTCATTGTGGAGATTGCTAAATTGTTTGAAGAAAAAGCTGACTAATAACAAAACGCTTTGGAGCATGCTCCAAAGCGTTCTTCTTTTTAATTTTTGCCGTTTTCTTTTCCTTCACTTTCTTTTTCTCCGGCCTTTTCAGGTGCTTTTTCTTCAGCAGGCTCTTTCTCGCTGCCTTCTTTTTCAGCCGGCTGCTTTTCTTCCTGTTCCTGGCCTTCTTCCTCAGTGTCTTTTTCGTCTTCTAGCTCACCTTTTTCCGTTCCATCTTCTTTTTCCTCTTCTTCCTCGCCAGCGTCACCTTGCTCTTCACCCTGGCCTTCTTCTTCTCCAGCTTCTTCACCTGTTCCGCCGCCTTGGCCTTCGCCTTCTCCGGCACCTTCACCTGTTCCGTCGTCCTGACCTTCGCCTTCTCCGGCTTCCTCACCTGTTCCGCCATCCTGGCCTTCGCCTTCTCCTTCACCTGTTCCTGCTCCGCTGCCCTGGCCTCCGCCATTGCCGCCTCCTTCACCTGTTCCTGCTCCGCCGCCCTGGTCTCCGCCATTGCCGCCTCCTTCACCTGTTCCTGCTCCGCCGCCTTGGTCTCCGCCATTGCCGCCTCCTTCACCTGCTCCTGCTCCGCCGCCCTGGCCTCCGCCATTGCCGCCTCCTTCACCTGCTCCTGCTCCGCCGCCCTGGCCTCCGCCATTGCCGGCACCTTTACCTGCTCCACCGCCTGATAGGTTTTTCACTTTGGCATACGCATAAAGCAGAGACTGAAAGGTTCTGTCATCTACAGCACCCGTTACCGGCAGACCGTATCGTTTTTGAAAATACTTTACTCCCTGAACTGTCACGCTGTCATATTTACCCGTGATTTTTCCGGAATAGCTTCCTACTGACTTAAGCATCCCCTGAATAACAGATACATCCGATCCGCTTGCTCCTTTTCCGACTGCAGAGCCGGAAAGAGGCATGCCGACTAATAGGATAAGAGCTAATAAAATACTGCTGACTGCTTTTTTTACTGCTGATTTTTTTGTAAACATAAAACACCTTCCATTTCTGATTTTTTAACAATCCTTACTATCCCCAAAAGCGGGTGGATATTGCACTGAATTTGAAATTATTTCATGGAAGAAGCTTGACTTATTTTCTTGCGGTCGCCTCAAAATGAGTTCATAATGTCATATGTGGCTTACAATTCCCAATTTGGATATACTTGTGTCTTTTCATGTATAATTATTCACATGTATACCCGCTGTAAATGAACGTTTTTTCGTATTTTATATAGATGACTACTTGCTTTGCGCGTGAGCAAACGAAGAGGGAGAATGATCATGACAAACACCATTATTCAGTTTAAGCAGGTCACAAAGCAATACGATCATGACACTGCTGTCCTTAACAATGTCAGCTTTGAGATTGAGCGCGGGAAATTTTACACCCTGCTCGGTCCATCAGGCTGCGGGAAGACAACAATCCTAAGGCTCATTGCCGGATTCACCGAAGCGTCTGAAGGTGAAATCCTTTTCAACGGCAAAAAAATCAACGATGTGCCTGCCAATAAACGTCAGGTGAATACAGTTTTTCAGGACTATGCTCTTTTTCCTCACTTGAATGTTTTTGAAAATGTGGCATTTGGCCTTCGCATTAAAAAAATGAACAGCGCCGACATCAAGTCGAAAGTGAAGGAAGCGTTAAGCTTTGTAAACCTTGACGGCTATGAAAACCGCGAGATCAAGGAGATGTCAGGCGGACAGCGCCAGCGTGTTGCAATCGCGCGTGCGATCGTCAACGAGCCTGAAGTCATTCTTCTGGATGAACCTCTTTCTGCCCTTGATTTGAAGCTGCGGACGGAAATGCAGTATGAGCTACGCGAGCTGCAGCAGCGCCTCGGCATCACTTTTATCTTTGTCACGCATGACCAGGAAGAAGCACTCGCCATGTCCGATGAAATCTTCGTTCTTGATAAAGGGAAAATTCAGCAGAGCGGAACGCCTACAGACATTTATGATGAGCCGATCAACCGGTTCGTAGCCGATTTCATCGGAGAGTCCAATATTGTCAGCGGCACGATGGTAGAAGACTACCTTGTGGAATTCACCGGCAAACAATTCGAGTGTGTCGACCAGGGTCTGAATCCGAACGAACCGATTGAAATTGTCATCCGTCCTGAGGATCTTGAAATTACGTCGAAAGAGCGGGGCAAACTGCAGGTGCGCGTAGATTCCCAGCTCTTCCGTGGTGTTCACTATGAGATAAGCAGCTACGACGCGGACGGGAATGAGTGGCTCGTTCACTCGACGAAAAAAGCGGTGGTCGGGGATGAAATCGGTCTTTATTTTGATCCCGAGGCCATTCATGTTATGAGATTTAATGAAACAGAAGAAGAATTTGATAAGCGCCTTGAGGCTTATGAAGACGGAGAAGAGCATGGAAAATAAGCTGACCCGCAATTTGTACATGGTTCCTTATGCACTCTGGATCGCGCTTTTTGTTATCGCACCGATTGTTCTTGTTCTTTACTACTCATTTATCGATATTGAAGGCAACTTATCGCTTGCCAATTACCAGAATTTCTTTACACCTGTTTATTTGAAAATGACGCTCAGCTCCTTCTGGTATGCATTTTTAATAACGGCTCTATCTCTGCTGATCTCGTATCCGACGGCTTATTTGCTCACCTATACGAAGCATAAGCATTTATGGCTGCTGCTGATCATTGTTCCTTCATGGATCAACCTTCTTTTGAAGGCATATGCGTTTCTTGGCATATTCGGAACGTACGGTGTGGCCAACAGCTTCCTTGATGCAGTCGGAATCGGTTCTCAGCAGCTGCTGTTTACAGATTTCAGCTTTATCTTTGTTTCCGTTTATATTTTCATCCCGTTTATGATTCTGCCGATTTTCAACTCGCTGAATGAGCTGAACCCGACTTTGCTCGATGCAGCGAGGGACCTTGGTGCATCAAGCTGGACCGCTTTCAGGAGGGTCATTTTCCCGCTTACGATTGACGGCGTGAAGGCAGGCTGCCAGCTTGTGTTTATCCCGGCTCTGTCCCTGTTCATGCTGACAAGGCTGATTGCCGGAAACCGGGTCATTACGCTTGGAACGGCGATTGAACAGCATTTCCTAGTTACGCAGGACTGGGGAATGGGTTCGACTATTGCGGTATTCCTGATTATCTTTATGTTCCTGATTATTTTCCTTACCGGAAACAGAAAGCGGGGTATGTAAGTTGGATAAAAAAATATCCCCTCTGTCACGCATCTTTTTAGTGCTGATTTTCATGATTTTGTACACGCCGATTTTCTTCCTTGTGTTTTACTCGTTCAACAGCGGCGGTACGATGTACAATTTTGAAAGCTTCACGCTTGACTGGTATAAAGAGCTTTTTACAGATACAAGGCTGCTGATCATTGTGCTGAACACCCTTGTCATCGCGCTTTTGTCCGCTTTGATTTCAACGATTATCGGGGTCATGGGTGCTCTTGCAATCCACTCGTTTAAAAGCAGACAGACCAAAAACACGCTACTCTCGCTAAATAACGTTCTGATTGTCAGCCCTGACGTGATTATCGGGGCCTCATTCCTGATCTTGTTTACAATGGCAGGAATCAAGCTCGGATTCTACTCAGTGCTTCTTTCTCACATTGCCTTCAGTGTTCCGATTGTCGTCCTGATGGTGCTGCCAAAACTGATGGAGATGAGCCCGACACTTCTCGATGCAGCGCGCGACCTTGGAGCAAGCAGATGGAATGTGATGACAAAGGTTGTCCTTCCGTTCATCACACCCGGTATTTTCGCAGGGTTCTTCATGGCCCTGACGTTTTCGCTTGATGACTTTGCGGTAACCTTCTTCGTGACAGGGAACGGATTCACGACGCTTTCTGTTGAAATTTACTCCCTTGCACGGCGCGGAATCGCTCTGAACATCAATGCGCTGTCCACTCTGCTGTTCCTGTTTACCGTACTGCTTGTGATTGTCTACTACTTCATCACCCAGCGGAACAGACAAAACGGATGGGGGGTTAAAAAATGAAGAAGCTGGTTCGCGTCTTTATAGCGATCGTACTCGTTTCCGGCATTCTTTTATACGCCATTTCCGAGCTTAACTCGTCTCAGGGTTATTCAGGAGGCAACACCCTGACCATTTTCAACTGGGGGGACTATATTAATTCGGATTTAGTTGACCGCTTTGAAAAGGAAACCGGCATTAAGGTCATTTATGAAACATTTGATTCGAATGAAGCAATGATGACGAAAATTGAACAGGGCGGTACGACGTATGACATTGCGGTTCCGTCTGAATACATGATTGATAAAATGCGGCAGGAAGATTTGCTGATCCCGCTTGATCACTCAAAGCTTCCGAACCTGAAAAACATTGACCAGCGCTTCATGGACCTGCCCTTTGACCCTGAAAACAAGTATTCCATTCCTTATTTCTGGGGAACAGTCGGCATCGTCTACAACCCGTCCATGATCGGCGGGAAGGAAATCGAGAGCTGGAACGACCTTTGGGATCCGGAGCTTAAAAACCAGATCCTCCTGATTGACGGTGCGCGGGAAGTCATGGGGATGGGGCTGAACAGCCTCGGCTATTCCCTGAATGATACGAACCCGGAGCACCTCGAGGAAGCCAAACGGAAGCTTGATACCCTTACTCCGAATGTTAAAGCGGTTGTCGGGGATGAAAGCCGGATGCTTCTTGAAAATCAGGAGGCGGCGATCGGTCTCGTATGGTCAGGGGTCGCTTCTGAAATCATGTATGAAAATGAAGACCTCGAGTACGTTGTACCTGAAGAAGGTTCAAATCTCTGGTTCGACAACATGGTCATCCCAAAAACAGCAAAGAACGTGGAGGCAGCCCATCAATTCATCAACTTCATGCTTGATGCCGAGGTGGCTGCGGAAAACACAGAGTACGTAAGCTACTCCACTCCAAACAAAGAGGCACTGAAATACATGCCTGAGGACATGGTCAGCGACGAGCGCTTCTATCCTCCGCCTGAGCTGACGGAAAAGCTTGAAGTGTACGAAAACCTCGGGAAAAAGAACCTTGCTTACTATAACGAGCTGTTTTTGAAATTTAAAATGCATCCGAAGTAATTGGGAAAGGCGCCATTCTGGGGAATGGCGTTTTTTCTTGTGAATATACCTCTTTTTCTAGCAAGATCTTGGGCATATATCAGTTGATTTGCGGTCCTGGACTATATAAAGCGGCTCAATCACGGCGCAGCGCAGTCCGTTAATCGGGGATGCGGGCGTTACTACCGACAATCCGGCCAACACAACCAACTTCACTCAATTTACAACCAACACTCCATGCGTTACAGCCAACTTCCCCTGTTTTACAGCCAACTCCCTTTTCGGCACACAAAATACCTCTTTTTCTAGCAAGGTCTTGGCCATTTGTCAGTTGATTTGCGGTCCTGGACTATATAAAGCGGCTCAATCACGGCGCAGCGCAGTCCGTTAATCGGGGATGCGGGCGTTACTACCGACAATCCGGCCAACACAACCAACTTCACTCAATTTACAACCAACAATCCAGGCGTTACAGCCAACTTTCCCTGTTTTACAGCCAACTCCCTTTTCGGCACACAAAATACCTCTTTTTCTAGCAAGGTCTTGGCCATTTGTCAGTTGATTTGAGGTCCTGGACTATGTAAGTCGGCTCAATCACGGCGCAGCACAGTCCGTTAATCGAGGATGCGGGCGTTACTACCGACAATCCGGCCAACACAACCACCTTCACTCAATTTACAACCAACAATCCAGGCGTTACAGCCAACTCCCTTTTCGGCACACAAAATACCTCTTTTTCTAGCAAGGTCTTGGCCATTTGTCAGTTGATTTGCGGTCCAGGACTATGTAAAACGGCTCAATCACGGCGCAGCGCAGTCCGTTAATCGGGGATGAGGGCGTTACTACCGACAATCGGGCGAACACAACCAACTTCACTCAATTTACAACCAACACTCCATGCGTTACAGCCAACTTTCCCTGTTTTACAGCCAACTCCCTTTTTGGCACACAAAATACCTCTTTTTCTAGCAAGATCTTGGCCATTTGTCAGTTGATTTGTGGCCCTGGACTGCGAACGTCAGTTAAATCATGATCCACCGCGGATTTCCCACACCCAAACAAAAAACCGGCAGGAACCACTTGGTCCCTGCCGGCTTACTATTTTCACACCATAATCTTGCAGATATCGTTTGTAAACTCTACCGGATCTTCGATTGTCAGTCCTTCGATGAGGAGGGCCTGGTTGAAGAGGAGGTTTGTGTACAGCGCCAGTTTTTCTTTGTCGTTTGTGTACGCATCTTTCAGCGAGGCAAAGACGTCATGGCTGCTGTTGATTTCAAGGATTTTTTCGGCCTTGATGTTCTGGCTGTTCGGCATGGCTTTCAGGATTTTTTCCATTTCTGTTGTGACTTCGCCTTCTGTCGCGATGCAGACAGGGTGGCTTTTCAGACGCTTTGAGATGCGGACGTCTTTTACTTTTCCGCCGAGGATGGTTTTCATCTCTTCAAAGAGCTCTTTGCTGTCCTGTTCGTCTGTCTCTGTGCCCGTGTCGCTGTCATCTGCTTCAATGCCGAGGTCACCGCTTGAGATCGACTTGAATTCTTTTTCTTTATAGGACATGAGCATGCGGATAGCAAATTCATCGACTTCGTCTGTGAAATACAGGATATCGTAGCCTTTATCTGCCACAACTTCCGTCTGCGGAAGCTTTTCAAGGCGTTCGTGGCTTTCGCCTGCTGCGTAGTAAATGTACGGCTGGCCTTCCGGCATCGCAGCTGCGTATTCATCAAGCGTGATCAGCTTTTTCTCTTTTGAAGAGTAGAACATGAGAAGGTTCTGAAGGTCTTCTTTGTTCGCTCCGAAATCACTGTACACACCGTATTTCAGCTGTCTTCCGAACGACTTGTAGAACGTTTCATATTTTTCGCGCTCATCTTTCAGAAGGGTTTGAAGCTGGCTCTTAATCTTGTTTTTAATGTTTTTTGCAATGAGCTTCAGCTGGCGGTCCTGCTGCAGAATCTCGCGTGAAATGTTCAAGGACAGGTCCTCTGAATCAACCATTCCTTTGACAAAAGAGAAATAGTCAGGAAGAAGATCTGCGCATTTCTCCATGATCAGCACCCCGTTGGAGTACAGCTCAAGCCCCTTCTCAAACTCTTTTGAGTAGTAGTCATACGGAATTTGCTCCGGAATGTAGAGAATGGCATTGTAGCGCACAGCACCGTCTACGCTGATATGGATATGCTTAAGCGGTTTATCGAAGCCGTAATGCTTTTCGTGATAGAAGTTCTCGTAATCTTCATCCGTCAGCTCGTTTTTGTTTTTTCTCCAGATCGGCACCATGCTGTTGATCGTCTGTTCTTCGACCGTCTCTTCAAACTCGTCTTCGCTGCCGTCTTTTTTCTTGCTGACCGTTGAATCCATCTTAATCGGGTAGCGAATGAAGTCCGAGTACTTCTTAATGATAGCCTTCAGGCGGTACTCTTCCAAAAACTCATCATAAGAATCCTCTTCTGTGTTCTGCTTGATGCTGAGGACGATTTCCGTGCCGACTTTCTCTTTTTCGCACGGCTCGATTGTATAGCCATCTGCACCGTCAGAATGCCATCTGTATGCTTCGCCTGAGCCGATTGTTTTTGTTGTTACCGTTATCGCATCCGCAACCATAAACGCAGAGTAGAATCCTACGCCGAATTGGCCGATGATGTCGTGCCCGTCCTTCAGCTCATTTTCGCTCTTGAATGCAAGAGAACCGCTCTGTGCGATGGTTCCGAGGTTGTTTTCAAGCTCCTCTTTCGTCATTCCGATTCCTGTATCGGCAATCGTAAGGGTGCGCTTTTCCTTATCTGCGCTCACTTTTATGTAATAGCTGCTCTGATCAAATGACAGGCTGTCATCTGTTAAAGCCTTGTAGTAGATTTTATCAATCGCATCACTCGCGTTTGAGATCAGCTCGCGCAAAAAGATTTCTTTCTGGGAGTAAATCGAGTTGATCATCATGTCTAATAATCTCTTGGATTCTGCTTTAAACTGCATTTTTGCCATGTTAAAAATCTCCTTTCAGCTTTTTTAGCACTCATCACCTTAGAGTGCTAACCCACTAAATAAATAACATATATTCCCGTTTCATGTCAATCATCAAGTCAGGCATTCCGGTTTACACGGCTGATTTTCTCTGCTATATTAGTTACTTAGGATAACTGTTATCTAAGGTAACTATTTTAAGCGGGGTGTTTTCCATAAAAACGTATCAGAAATTTTTTCAGCAGCTTCTGCTTCTATACAGACCGTTCGAAAACAGGCTGAATCTGGAGCTTGCGAAGCATGATTTATACAGGGCGCAGTGGTCTGTTCTTCATTATTTGTCCAATTATGGGACGGCGACACTGGTCGAGCTTGCCGGCTATCAGGGCGTTGAAAAGCCGACGGTGACAAGGACTATCAGCAAGCTTGAAGAGCTGAACTATGTTGAACAGGTTGCCGGAAAAGATAAACGCGAGAAACGGATGCAGCTGACTGAAGCAGGACAAAAGCTGTATGAAAAGGTCCGGATCACCATTGATGAATATGAGCTGGACATTCTGAAAGGCATCTCAGAAGAAGAACAGCTCGCATGCATCCGGGTCATGGAAGACATCCGGAAAAATATTAGAGAGTAAGGTGAAGACCGTTGAATCAATCAAAACTGTGGACGAAGGACTTTATCGTTGTTTCGTCCATTAACTTTTTCTTAACCCTGATTTTTTACTTATTAATGGTGACCATCGCGGTGTTTGCGGTGGATGAATACCATGCATCAACAAGTGAAGCCGGTCTTGTGACAGGCATTTTTATCATTGGCGCGCTGATTGGTCGGCTGTTCATCGGCAGGCTGATTGCAAGCTTCAGCCGGAAAAAAATTCTGTATACCGGGCTGATTCTCTTTACGATCACAACTTCTTTTTACTTTTTTGAACTTGGACTGGGCTTCCTTTTAGCTAACCGCCTTCTGCACGGGATTACCCTAGGCATGGCAAGTACAGCGACGGGAACGATTGTGGCACAGATAATTCCTGCCTCAAGAAAAGGGGAAGGAATCGGGTATTACAGCATGAGTGCGACGCTTGCTACAGCGATCGGGCCGTTCATCGGGCTTTATCTGAGCCAGCATGCGAGCTTCCAGACGATTTTCATGTTCTGTGTCGCGCTTGGCATCCTCAGCCTGCTGATTGCTTTTTTCGTCACAATTCCCCCTCTTGCCAGCCAGCCAAAGCATGCGGCCGTTAAAGGATTCAGCCTCTCAAGCTTTGTTGAGCCCCGGGCACTGCCGATTGCTTTTATCACACTGGCTGTGGCGTTCTGCTATTCGAGCGTTCTGTCCTTTATTAACTTTTATGCGATGGACATTGACCTTGTCAGCACAGCGAGCTTCTTTTTCATCGTTTATGCCGCAGCTGTCCTTGTGTCGCGTCCGTTCACAGGCAGGCTGCTCGATCAAAAAGGAGCCAATTATGTCATGTATCCGGCGTTTGTGCTGTTTGCAGCCGGGTTGTTCCTTCTAAGCACGGCGAGCACGAGCACGGTGTTTCTTCTCTCCGGCGTTTTGATCGGACTCGGATTTGGCAATATGCAGTCTGCCACGCAGGCGATTGCGGTTAAACTGACGCCTCCGCACCGGATGGGGCTTGCCACGTCCACATTCTTCATCTTTTTAGATGCAGGACTCGGGTTTGGGCCTTACCTTCTCGGGTTCGTCATTCCGGTTACAGGCTACAGCACGCTTTACGTCATCCTCGGATTTGCCGTCATGCTAAGCATTGCGCTTTACTACATGCTTCATGGAAAAAAAGAGCACGCGGCACCTGCTGAGGTTCAGGCAACTCTTTAACAGGCACCCTTTATGGGGTGTCTTTTTTTTGCATGATGGAAAATGTCCAAAATTTGCTATAAACTTGAAGTATCTGAAATCTATCTGAGTGGTGAGGCAGTTGTTTAAACTTTTATTAATTGAAGATGACCTTTCTCTTTTTACAGAGATAAAAGACCGACTTAATCAATGGTCGTACGACGTTTGCGGCATAACGGACTTCAGCAGGGTGATGCAGGAATTCTCGGAAGTGAAGCCGGATCTTGTGATCATTGACATTCAGCTGCCGAAGTTCGACGGGTTTCACTGGTGCCGGATGATCAGATCTCATTCCAATGTCCCGATCATCTTTTTATCCTCACGGGATCACCCGACAGATATGGTGATGTCCATGCAGCTTGGAGCCGATGATTTTGTCCAGAAGCCCTTTCACTTTGATGTGCTGATCGCGAAAATCCAGGCCATCCTGCGGAGGGTTTATAACTACAGCACGGAACAGGTTCACCTCAAGACGTGGTGCGGTGCTGCGGTTGATTATGAGCGGAACTCCGTGACAAATGATCACGGAACCGTCGAGCTCACGAAGAATGAAATGTTCATTCTGAAGCTGTTAATCGAACAGAAAAATAAGATTGTAAGCAGAGACAAGCTGATCAACAGTCTCTGGGATGATAAGCGGTTTATCAGCGACAACACGCTGACGGTGAATGTGAACAGGCTGCGGAAGCGCCTTGAGGAGATTGGACTCGGAAGGTATATTGAGACAAAAGTGGGACAGGGCTATGTGGCCCTGGAAGAGGAACCTCTATGATCCGTGTTTTTTTGAAAGAGCGCATAAGCTGGATTCTCTTTTTTGCCGCGGTTCATCTTCTGTTTCTGTTTATTTCGTTCATTGACAATGCTGTTCCGTTTAAGAGCGTATTGTATATCGTCTTTTTATCCCTTCTGTCCTTTCTTGTGTTCCTCGCTGTCCGCTATCAGAAAGAAACGGCCTTTTTCAAAGCGCTCCAGGACAGGGAAAAAAATCTTGATGTGACAAGTATTCCGGTACCCGGCAGCGCTTTTGAAGAGCTGGTTGAGGAGACGCTGGTTGATCACACCGAGCTTCTAAAAAAAGACGCGCAGCGCCACTATATCTCTCTTGAGCAGGAAAAAGATGACCTTCTGTCCTGGATTCATGAGGTGAAAACCCCGCTGACGGCGATGCACCTGATGATTGAACGGATGGAGGACGGACAGACGAAAACCAACTTAACCTATGAATGGCTCCGCATTCACCTGCTGCTCGACCAGCAGCTCCATCAAAAGCGAATCCCGTTCATTGAGAACGATCTTTATATTGAGATGATCGACCTTGAGGATGTTCTCTTCAGCGAGCTGAAAACCCTTCAGGCCTGGTGTATCCAAAAGGGCATTGGCTTTGACATAGAACTCATGCAGCGGGAAGTACTCACAGATGCAAAGTGGTTTGCGTTTATCCTAAGGCAGATCCTTACGAATGCAGTGAAATACAGCGGGGCATCTGACATTGAAATTAGGAGCTATCTTGAACATGGAAACGCCAAGCTTGAAATCAGGGATTTTGGCCGGGGCATTGAAGCGAGGGACCTGCCCCGGATATTCGATAAAGGATTCACCTCCACCGCCAATCATCAGGATCAGGCGGCGACCGGAATGGGCCTTTATTTGGCCAAAAAAGCAGCGGCTCCGCTTCTGATTGAGATTCAGGCTGCATCCGTTCCGGGTCAGGAAACCGTCTTTACTCTCTCCTTCCCGAAAAAGAACGATTTCGCAGCTGTCATGAGCATGTGACAACAATGTCACATGCTTTCTTTATTTGTTCGCACAATAAAAGGAAAAGATGCTTTCCCCTTTTTATACTAAAGGTATCGATTAAAGAGGAGGAACACACAATGGCCATTTTAGAAGCAGCCAAACTGAAGAAAAGCTATGGTAACAAATTTAATAAACAGGACGTGCTGAAAGGCATTGATCTTTCAATTTTAGAGGGTGAATTCGTGAGCATCATGGGAGCATCCGGCTCCGGCAAAACCACGCTTTTAAACGTCCTTTCGTCCATTGATAAAGTAAGCGGGGGCACAATCCGCATTGAGGACAAAGAGATGACAGGCATGAAAGAAAAGCAGCTGGCTGAATTCAGGAAGCACCATCTCGGGTTTATTTTTCAGGAATACAACCTGCTCGACACGCTGACTGTGAAGGAAAACATTCTGCTGCCGCTTTCTATTTCAAAAGTACCCAAGAAGGAAGCAGATCAGCGATTTGAAACTCTTGCTAGCGAGCTTGGCATTGCAGAATTGAAGGACAAGTACCCGAACGAGATTTCAGGCGGTCAAAAGCAGCGAACATCTGCAGCCCGCGCATTTATCCACGAACCGAGCATCATTTTTGCGGATGAACCCACCGGAGCACTTGATTCCAAATCAGCTGCCGATCTGCTGAACAAGCTGACAGACCTGAACGCCAAGCGCAAAGCGACCATTGTCATGGTCACTCATGACCCTGCTGCGGCAAGCTACTGCAGCCGCGTCATCTTTATTAAGGACGGACAGATCTACACGCAGCTGAACAGGGGCGGCCAATCAAGACAGGATTTCTTTAAGGACATCATGAAAACGCAGGGCGTTCTGGGCGGTGTGCAGGATGAGCGTTAATCAGCTGATTATAAAGAATTTTAAAAAGAACCTTAAAAACTACTATCTGTATATTTTTGCGCTGGTCGTCAGCGTGGCGCTGTATTTTTCGTTTGTCACCCTTCAGTATGACCCGTCCATGGATGCCGTAGAAGGCTCAATTAAGGGGGGCGCAGCCATAAAAACAGCTTCTGTGCTCCTCGTTGCCATAGTCACGATCTTTCTGCTCTATGCTAACAACATTTTCATTAAGCGCCGCAGCAAAGAGATCGGGCTATTTCAGCTGATTGGCATGACGAAACACAGAATCTTCCGGCTGCTGACCGCCGAGAACTTCATGCTGTACTTTGGTTCTCTTGCCCTTGGTATTTTTGCCGGATTTGCCATCTCCAAGCTTGTGATGATGATTCTCTTCAAAATTACAGGTACAGATGATGTGGCAAAGCTCCACTTTTCAGCTGAGGCCTTAGTTCAGACATTGATCGTATTTACGGTCATCTACACGCTGATTATGCTGATGAACTATCTTTTCATCAAGAGACAGAGCATTCTCTCACTCTTTAGAGTGCTTTCATCGGCAGAGGAAAAGGTAAGAAAAATGACGGCTGCAGAAATTGTGATCGGCCTGCTTGGCATGGTCATGATCGCTGCAGGATATTATGTGTCATCCAGACTGTTCGGCGGAGATTTCAAATCGACAAACGGCCTGTTCCTGGCGATGATTTTCATCTTAGGGTCCGTAATCCTTGGAACCTACTTCTTTTACAAAGGATCTGTCAGCTTTCTTTTCCATCTGATCCGCAAGAAAAAAGGCGGGTATTTGAAGGTGGATGAAGTCCTGTCCCTTTCATCCATTATGTTCCGGATGAAATCAAATGCCATGCTGCTTACCATCATCACAACCGTTTCAGCTCTTGCGATTGGATTGCTTTCCTTAAGCTACATTTCCTATTACTCAGCTGAGGCGACGGCCAAAAGCCAGGTGCCTTCTGACTTTTCTTTTACGGACAGCAAAGATGCTGAACAATTTGCTCAGGCATTGAAGGAAGGCGGAATCTCCTACAAAGAGAAGAGCACGGAGATTGTCCTGGCGGATTTTAATGTAAAAGACATTATGCTCACTAAGCTTGAAGGGATGAATTTTGACCCAAATACAATGACACTTGCAGTAATCAGTGAAAAATCCGCCGGCAAGGAACTTTCGAAGGACGAAACGCTGTTTACCGGTTACAGTGACCTGCTGCAGAAATTCATGCCGCTTGAAAGTGAAGGAGATATTACCCTTCTTGGAAAAACGGCAAAAATCCCTCAGACGTATATCGGGATGGAAAAAGAAACGTATATATCCTGGTACTATACATCCGGCGGCATGCCTACGGCCATTGTAGATGATGAAGTGTTTAAACAGCTTCAAAAAGACCTGGATCCTGAGCTGCAGCGGTCGACTTCGACGCATATCGCGTTTGACATAAAAGACCCTCAGAATAAAACGAAAGCAAATGATCTGTTCCTTTCGATGAAGCTGAACGAAAATGCGCCGAACGAATCTCAGCTTGAAACACTCAACAGCCAAAAACGCAACATGGGTCTTGCCATGTTCATCGTCGGGTTCCTTGGTCTTTCATTCCTTGTCACGTCAGGATGCATCCTCTACTTTAAACAAATGGGCGAAAGCGAAGAAGAACAGCCAAGCTACACAATTTTGCGCAAGCTCGGCTTTACACAGGGAGACCTGCTGAAGGGCCTGCGCGCAAAACAGCTTTTCAGCTTCGGCATTCCGCTTGTAATCGGCCTGCTCCACAGCTATTTCGCTGTTCAGTCCGGCTGGTTCATCTTCGGGGCCGAAGTTTGGACGCCGATGATCATCGTGATGGTCCTGTATACGGTGCTCTACTCAATCTTTGGTGTACTGTCTGTTCTTTACTCCAAAAAAGTAATTAAAGAAGCATTATAAGAAGAACCTCCGGGTGGCCGGAGGTTCTTTTCATTCGTTCTCAATTCCAAAGCAGCGTCTTAAGTCAGCAGCATTTTTCAGCACACTGGCCTTACATGATTCCGTTCGGCTTCCCGGTTCAATGTGGATATACACCAATACATCACTCATGCCTTTTTCTCTCAAAAGCGCGATTGCTTTTAACAGATTTTCCTCGTTATAGGCTTCAGTCAGGCTCAGTCCAATTGAATGCTCGTAGTACCTTTCCTCATCCTCTTCAAAACGTTTGTTGAGAAATGAAAGTCCTGACAGTCCGAGTGTTTCCATCTCACTACTAACAGACGTTTCAAAGGTGTGATGGAGTCTGAAGGTCTGCAGATATGTTTCAAGAGCATTCTTCAGCTCCTCTGTCTCACTGTCGCTGTAGGCAAGTGTCTCAATGGTTTCACCCGGTTCTTCTGTCTCCATGTTCAAAGACAGACTGTACGGTACATCCTTTATAATCATCTCGGACATTCCGGTAAGTGCATCCATGATCTGTCCGGCATTTGCGTTTTCTGCCCTTATTTTCCCGCTTGCTTCAATTGTTGACTCAAATCCCTTGCCAAACTTTATTTCGCTGATTCCATTTTCTTCGAGTATGCCGGCAAGCTTCTGATACTCTTCATTTTCTTTCAAAAGGGATTCATGCTTTATAGAAACGTATGAAACATGAAATTGAGTCAGTTCCCCAGTAACGGACGCACTGAAAGTCAGATCATCCTCCGTTTTCAGCGTAAGATCGTAGGTATCTCCGAAAAGTGATGCGAGAACTATAACAATTGTTGAACCATACCCCTGCTGTTCTTCTATTTTGACTGTTTCTGCTTCAACGCCGTATAGCTTTTCGACCTGCTGCTCCGTATAAGCTGCCGCTTCTTCTTCTTCTGACCCGCAGCCGGCCAGAAAAAGGACAGCGAACACAGGAAGGATGAGCTTTTTCACAAGGTGAGCCCCTCTCATATTGGGATGTTTATCCAAAAGTATAGCTTGTATTTGAGGGGGCGTCTATCATCCGTTCTTTTTTATAACAGGTATCCAGATCTCACTCTTAAAATCCGGTGCTTTCGTATCCTTCTGCTCGTTCCAGAGAATTTCCGGACCGTCTGCCAGCTCATAGGACGACGAAGGAAACCACTCCGAATAGATGCGGCCCCATATCTCCTGAAGCGTTTCTGGAAAAGGGCCGCACGCTTCAAAAACAGCCCATGTCATAGCCGGCACCTTCAAGTGATCAAGGTGATCAGGAATCTCTTTTATCGTGGCTGCGCCAATATAATGATCGAGCTCGCCTTTTTCCTCCATCCTTCCTTCTGAAAAGTTTGCAGATGCGCTTATAATACCGGATGGCTCAACATTAGAAAGGTCTTTTAATTCACGAATGGCATTCATGGTCAGGCTTTGCCACATCGCGGCAATCTCAGGGTTCACCCCGTCGAATATAATGGGTACTCTTTTTTTGATGCCTGCAATGTGAAAAGCTTCTTTTTCTTCTACACGGTACTTCATTTCACTGCCTCCCTTAATGATTAACTGGAAGGTCATCCTCGGAAAAGCTTTAAGCGTATGTCTGCCTGTTCTAGCTTCAGACGGTGTCAGCCCATGCAGCTGCTGAAACGCCCGCGTAAACGAATCCGGTGAAAGATATCCATACTTGATTGCGACATCAATCACTTTCATGCCTTTGTCCCTCAGCTCAAATGCCGCAAGTGTGAGCCTTCTTCTCCGGATATATTCAGTAAGAGAAATACCGGCAAGAGATGAAAACATTCGTTTAAAATGGTACTCCGAACAGAGCGCAATCCGGGCTGCTTCCTTATAATCAAGCTCTTCTGCCAGATTTTCCTCAATGTAAGCCAGCGCCTCATTCATGTGTTCAAGCATCCCCATCAGATGACCTCCTTTGATAACAGATTAGCAGGAATTTCATGCGGGCCTCCGATCTTTTTGCGTTCAGTTTTGCAGGGTTTTTATTAGTGTTACAAAAAAACTCCCTCCCCATAAGGGAGAGAGCAAGGACTTACTGATTTCCGCCCAATACCTGCTTTGCCATTTGCTTGTATTCTTCCAGTCCTGATTTCTGCGCAAACTCAGCAATACCAATTGGATATGCTGCAGTTAATTCAATAATGTGTTTTTCCATATTGGGCCAGACATACCCGCCCGCTTTTTCATAGTGGAAAATGAGATCGTTTAGAGCCTGTTCTCCAAAAGTGCGAAAGTGGGGTACAAAATCGTTTGCAGGATCTGTCACAGAAGCCTCTGTCCAGTCGATAATACCGGTCACTTTAGCAGATGCATTGATTAAAATGTGACCCGCATGAAGATCACCATGAACAAGGCACGTTTCAGCAGGCCACAGCTTGTCGTCGTTCACCCACTCCTGCCACCTTTTCCACAGCTTTTCATTCACATCAAACGAAGCTCTTACGTTTTCCATTCGTTTCATCATATTCTTTCTTGCCTCTTCAGCGTTTTCTACTGGTAAATTTGCCGTTTCAACTGCTTTCCTCTGAATACGGTGAAGCGATACCATTGCTTCTGCAAGGGTTTTTGTAAATTCAGGCGGCACATTCTTTTCATCCATTTCCCACACATAAGCCATTGCCTCGTGATCGATGGTCCCCGCAGGAACACCAGTTAACTGTCTGTAAGCAATTAAATCATCCGTATATACACGCCACTGCGGAGCTTCAACAGATAGCAGCGGCACAATTAGATCCAGCGTGCGTTTTTCCTTATCCGCAGATGCCAGAACATCTTCTCTTCTCGGAAAGCGCAAAACCCATCTTTCCTCATCTGCGTCCTCTGCAAAAACGACAAGAAAATCAAGTCCTGACTGATTAAATGTCAATGAATTCTCTTTAACATAAATAGCATGTTTATGTGCGATCTCTATCACTTTATTTTTATTCATACCGGCTTCTCCTTTTGATTCGTATTATTTTATAAATACAGACAATCAAAGAGGAAATGGTGATAGAAAAAGAAGCCTATCCAGGCGCAGTCATGCCCCTTCTTATTATGCAAATCGCTGAATAAAGGTTTCCCTAAGCAGGCAGACCACTTCCATTTACTCTGCGAACGTGCAGAGCCTTTGATTGTATGCTAGCAAGCGTTCAAAGCCTGGAATCGAAGTCTAATAGATGCTGTCATTGAGAAAACCCCCATTTCCTGAAAAGATAGATTTAACGTATCACACAAATGAGATCAAATCAACGAGTGGGAACGTTACATAATGACTCATAACCGTGACAAAAACACACCCGCTGCAAGCCCCGAGCGAATGGCATGCTCGGCTTTAGAGGCAGAGGATTTGCTGTCTCCCTTACATGCATCTCCTCCAATGAGCAGCGGTTTGTTCTCTCCCACATTCAAAAAAGAACGTTCGATCTGCTTAATAGCCTGAGCATAGCGCCATCTTTTCACCTGAACGCTGAGTATGTCAGGTTCATAGCCTAAAGCTGTTCGAATAGATGGCATGACCTGTGCCAGAATCTCATCATCTGACAGATTGTAATGAAGAGATGACCACTCATGATCCATATGAACCGTTAAAGCACCGGTTTCACTGATGCCTTTTGCGCGGTTATCAGCCATCCAGGATATTACACCCGGAACAGGCTCCTTTTTATAGGAAAGACCTGATTCTCCGGAAAGCTCCATTAAAACGGCAAGGCAGGGAACGTATTTGACGCTTTCAAGCTCGTTTCGCTGTCCGGCTTTAAGTTTCACATTTCCCGCATCAAGAAGCTTCAAGGTTTGAGGGAGAGGACAGGTCATGAGAAGGGAGCGGGCCTTCACTGAAAATGGCTCGTTCGTTTTATTATTCAATCCTTCAGCTGCATAATACTCTCCGTGATCCACTATTCTTTCAACCTCATACTCACACTCAACCCGAAGACCTTCAGCCACCCGCTTTGCCAGTCCGTTCATGCCTTTATCAGCCATAAACCTTACGGCGTTTTCCTCAAACCACGGCCGAATCCAGCTGCGCTGCTGCCAGTCTTCCAAAAGATCCTGGCCTTCCCTGCTGGAAGCAGAAAGGAACTGGGCACCATGATCAAACGTACCGCTTCCAATCCTCCTTGTGGCAAATCGTCCCCCGGGACTCCTTCCTTTATCAAGAAGAAGCACCTTGTTTTCAGAAAGCTCCTGCACCTTTTGGGCAGCCGTCAGACCGCTGATCCCCGCTCCGATGATTAAAACATCTTCAAGATTCATGAAGCACTCTCCTTTTTGCTTTTGGTTTTATTATAGGAGAGTTTTGGATTGTTATAAAAGATAAAGTGGTTTCTAGCTCTCACCCTGCCTGAAAGGAATTTTTCATTTAAATAACTTCCAAAATAAGAAATATATAGTATAATTAATAGGTATTTAATAATAGGTATAAAGGAGGTGTTAGGATGAACATACGTTTACAAAATGAGGCAGGTGTAGTAAAAGAGGTTAAGCTGGGATTTAGCTGGACAACCTTTTTCTTCGGTTTTTTTCCTGCTCTTTTTAGAGGAGATCTGAAATGGGCTACGATCATGTTTGTTACGGCTGCTTTAGTTGGTGTATTTACTCTAGGTTTCGGTGCATGGGTTCCAGGAATTATTTTTTCATTTATCTATAACAAAATTTATATAAAAGACCTTTTAGAAAAGGGATACCGTCCTGCTGATGAGCATACACAGTCAGAGCTCGGTTCAAAAGGAATTATTTCATTATCAAAATCAGAAAAACCTCATTCTGCTTGAGGTCAAACCCACGCACGCAGTTTGTGCGTATTTTTTATATATTCAAAATGGAGGAATCACATTTGATTATACTTAAAGAGCGCCGCGAATCGCTCGAGTTAACCATATACAGAAGTCTTTCTCGAAGACAGCAGCTTCCATCAGAAGAGCAGCGGAACTATGAAAACCTGGAAAAAGGATACCTTGGCGAAAAGTGGTTTGATGCATGGATTGTAAAAAACGTAAATACAGGCATTCTCCTTGCTGACCTTTTATTCAAAACAAACCATTCACACCATCAAACAGATACCCTTCTGATAACACCTGATAAGCTCTATCTTTTTGAAATAAAAAACAACGAAGGCGATTACTTAATGGATGGTGAAAGATGGACCTCGACTAGCACTCTTGAAATAAAGAATCCTCTTTTACAATTAAAAATAAACGATTCTCTCTTCAGAAGACTGCTTCAAGAACAACAATTCTCCATACCTTCAGAAGCTTATTTGGTATTTGTTAATCCCGACTTTCACCTCTATCACTCTTCCCCTGAACAGCCCATCCTTTTCCTGTCAAAGTTGAACCGTTTCGCAGAGAAACTGAATAAAAAAACACTTCCTTTAAAGAGTTTCCACACAAAGCTTGCTGAAAAACTAGTATCCCTCCATCTAACAAAATCTCCTTATATGACTTTGCCTGAATACCGCTATGAACAGTTGCAGAAAGGAATGATTTGTGCAGCGTGCGGCAAGTTTTTTAGTGTATTGCTGAAAAAAAACTGTGTCTGCTTTCACTGCGGCGGAAAGGAAGATTACAAAAAAGCGGTCCTTAGAAATACAGAAGAATTCAGGATACTGTTCCCGGATAAAGCTGTAACTGTTCAACAAATCTTTGAATGGTGTTCCATTATTAAACATAAAACCACCATCCGAAATGTTCTGCGCAGCAACTATAAGAAAGCGGGCGAAGGCAGAAATACTGTTTATATTCCTTAAAATCATGAGGACTTTGAATTTCATATGCTATCTTTCAGTGGACACTCTCTTTTAACGTACGATACTGCTGCTTTCTTATGTTATCTTTCAGTGGACACTCTCTTTTAACGTACGAAACTGCTGTTTTCTTATGCTATCTTTCAGTGGACACTCTCTTTTAACGTACGATACTGCTGCTTTCTTATGTTATCTTTCAGTGGACACTCTCTTTTAACGTACGAAACTGCTGTTTTCTTATGCTATCTTTCAGTGGACACTCTCTTTTAACGTACGATACTGCTGCTTTCTTATGTTATCTTTCAGTGGACACTCTCTTTAGCGTACGATCCTGCTGCTTCCTTATGCTATCTTTCGGTGGACACTCTCTTTTAGCGTAGGATACTGCTGCTTTCTTATGCTATCTTTCGGTGGACACTCTCTTTTAACGTACGATCCCGCTGCTTTCTTATGCTATCTCTTTGCGCGCATCGATTAAATCTTTTCCAAGAAACATCCAAACTGGAGTCCACCCACAAAACGTTCTATAATGTGACATATTCCAATGAACGGGGTGTCAGCATATGCAGCTTCAGCAAATCGCCTATCAGTTTGATGACTATCCTTCTCTCTTGTTTGTACCGGCAGGCCGCAAGTATCCGGAGATCCGCTCGATCGGCCATAAAGAGGAACGCGCGGCACTGTCAAGGCTGCAGCAGGCAGCCGCGCAGGAACTCCAGTCAGTTCCTGAAGAAGAGATGACCCTTTTAAAAACCTTTCTTGGAACAAACCGGCCTTCTATTCCTCTTCCGGTCTACAAACAGGAACGGCTCTATCCGCACCTGATCAGGCCTGAAATGTTTCTCTGGAAAAAACATTCCGTTCAGCGCGGACTCCCCATCAACAGCAGCTATTTTTATCCGGAGGTCTATGGCACCTTATCAGCTCAAGAACTCTCCAGGCATGTGAAAAAAGTGGTGCAGGAGTACCTGTTTTGCGCACGGCTGAATAAATTTGAACGCAAACACTGGCTTGAGAAAATAAGCACCGCCTACACGCAGCATCCTTTGATCAAATTAGCATCAAGCAAAGAGGCTGTCATACATGCGGTCGAAATCATGAATAAATCTTCCCTGCTCGGCGTCCTGAAATATCCGGAAGATATCGCCTATTGGCGGCACCGCGTCGAAATTGTCATGAGGCCGTATCGCAGCATTCCGAAAGCCTGGCAATGGACGGTCTGCAGCCACGAAAAAGAGCTTGCGCTGCATGCGGATTCAGATTCGATTATCTGCACATGCAGCACCTGCCGCTACTCAGTTTCCTATCATGTTCCAAAGGAAGGAGCAACCCTTCCGGATGAAGTCAATATCCCACAGGCAACAAAGCGAATCGCAACCATCGAACGGCAGTTTAACGAAATCGCGGTTCAATCTAAAGAAACGATGGAAAAGCTTTACGCTTTGAAGGAGATCCAAACCGATTTGGAGCAGCACGCTCCAATCATCAAACAGATACAAGACCTTAAAACCCGGCTTGGGAATGAGACGGCAAACCATCCTGCGACAGCAATCTATACAGAGATTGAGCAGCTGGTCTTTCCGGATACAATCCAGCCTGACTTGCTCAGTCTATCAAGCGTTTCTGTGCCCGATGCATCTGTCCTTAAAAAAGCAGAAACCTGGAAAAAACAGCTCGCACATGACCTTGGAGAAAGCCTTGAGCAGCATCTTGAAACACTTCAGGAGCTCTCCGAAAAACACAAGCCGCGACCAAATGATATCATCTTTGAAATCAAAGGTTTCCGGCTGCTTAGATCGGAATACGAAAAAATCCAGCTTTTCCTGCAGGAAGAGACTGTCCCAAACCACATGCTCGTGCAGATCCTTAAAGGAGAAGCCACAAGCAAAATCCGGCGCAGCGGCTTCCATGAAGCTGAAGTCTTCGGCCTTTTAAACGAATGGCCGGCGAAATATATCACAAAAGCCATCATAAAAAGCTGCTGAGGTCATCAGCAGCTTTTTACTTTAAATTCTTCTCCTGTCTCATGATATACAGCCACATAGACCCGTATGTCACAAAGAGCAGCAGGAGAAACACGGGTACAGATAGAACATCGCGTATCAGCATCTCGCATCCTCCTTTACTTTAGGTTTCCCCATGAAAACGGGAAGAATAAGTAAAAAAGAACGACTGATAAAACAGATATCAAAATAGCAATAGAAGGCTTCCTGTAATGAACCGTCAGAACAAGAAACAACATCAAATTCAGCGGGATATTCAGCCATCCGTTCCACCCGTTATCATACACGTACATGCCTTTGTGCGAAAAAATCCACTCCAGCGCCGTGTAAAAGGCCGTCCAGACCGCTATGTAGATCCACTGATTTCTTCTATTAGCAGGAAATCTCTGAAGATAAATAATCAGTCCCATCGGACAGATGAAAAAAGTAAAAGCGGCATTAATAATGGAATGGTTCAGCCATTCTGCCGTCACTCCTCTGAATGCCCAAAGCGTGTGGTCGTAATAAAAATAATTGTACGTCATATTCACGACAATAAAAAAAAGCACCGTCGGATACTGCTTCTCCCATTGTTTCCAATCGATAAATTTATAAGCAAATAAGATCCAGACTGCGATTACAAGCAAAAGATACATTGATTCACCCCAAACGTTTGATCATACTTGCATTCTTAACGCATTACGGGGGTTGTATACTTACTCACAGCAAAAAGGAGCATTGCCCCGGGCAATGCACCTTTTCCTGCTTATAGTTGTCCAAATCCCCTTGTTTTTGGGGTCCTAGCTATAAACGAGTTCTTTTTTTTTCACAAGACCAAGCGTCTGTCCGGTCGATTCTTCCATTTTGCGGAAAAGCTCAGGATGATCCGACAGGGACAGGCCGTAGGAAGGAATCATTTCCTTCAGCTTCGGCTCCCATGCTGTCATGTGCTGCGGGAAGCATTTTTCAAAGACCTCGAGCATGACATGAACAGCCGTTGAAGCACCAGGAGATGCTCCAAGAAGAGCAGCGACAGAACCGTCTGCAGCACTCACCACTTCTGTACCGAACTGAAGCGTTCCTTTGCCGGCATCCGTATCTTTGATGACCTGAACGCGCTGGCCCGCTACCACGATATCCCATTCCTCGTTTTTGGCGTTCGGAATGAATTCTCGCAGCTCATCCATGCGTTTTTCATGCGACAGCATGACCTGCTGAATCAGATACTTGGTCAGCGCCATCTCTTTCACGCCTGCAGCAAGCATCGTCATCAGATTGTTCGGCTTGACTGAGCTGATCAGATCAAGGTTGGAACCCGTTTTTAGGAACTTTGGCGAAAATCCCGCAAACGGTCCGAAAAGCAGGGATTTTTTCCCGTCGATGTACCGTGTGTCAAGATGCGGAACCGACATCGGCGGAGCGCCGACCTTTGCCTTGCCGTACACTTTCGCGTGATGCTTCGCAATAACATCCGGATTCTTGCAGACGAGGAACAGTCCGCTGACAGGGAAGCCCCCGATCTGCTTCGACTCCGGAATACCTGTTTTCTGCAGCAGATGCAGACTGCCGCCTCCGCCTCCGATAAACACGAATTTCGCCCGGTGGCGCTCAACCTGTCCGAAACCGTTCTTCACTTTCAGTTCCCATGAACCGTCACGCGTGCGCTTTAAGTCCTCGACACTGTGCTTGTAGTGGACCTCCACATTTTTTCTCTCCAAATGATCGAAGAGCATACGGGTTAAAGCCCCGAAGTTTACATCCGTACCTGAATCGATTTTCGTCGCTGCAATCGGCTCGGACGATGTGCGTCCTTCCATCATAAGCGGAATCCATTCCCTCAGCTTTTGATGGTCGCTTGAAAATTCCATCCCGTGAAACAGCGGGTTGTCTGATAACGCTTCCAATCTTTTTTTCAGAAACGCAACATTTTTTTCCCCTTCCACAAAGCTCATATGCGGAATCGGCATGATAAAATCCTCAGGACTTCGGATCAGATTCCGTTTGACCAAGTAGGACCAGAACTGTCTGGAAAGCTGGAACTGCTCATTCACCTTCACAGCCTTGCCGATATCAATCGAACCGTCCGCTTTTTCCGATGTATAGTTAAGCTCGCACAGCGCAGCATGACCCGTACCTGCATTGTTCCACTCATTCGAGCTCTCTTCACCCGGACTTCCGAGTTTTTCAAATACTTTAATGTTCCACTCTGGCGCTACCTCTTTCAGCATCGCTCCAAGAGTTGCACTCATGACCCCGGCACCAATTAGAACCACGTCTGTTTTGTTCTTTAAGCTGCTCATACTACCCATCCTTATCCCCTAAATTTGCAAAAACGAGCAGGCTACCGCATAAACATGCAGGAAGCCACCTTTGAACATACACAAGTCTTCTGAATATCAGTTTATCACAGTCTATTATGAATAGATTAAATTTTACTATTATCTGATAATTATAAACCATTTCCGGGCGGTTAAAAAGGATAAGTTCTCAGCGGATATGCAATTCCCCAATTATTGTATGATTTTTTCCGGCAAAAAAGACTTATTCGGACATCCCGTGCCGGGGAACTGACATTTACACATATTGTATATTTTAAAGATTCATGTATAATGTATCTAAATGATATATATCTTTTAGATAGGGTGAACAGAATTGAAAAC
Source organism: Bacillus sp. FSL H8-0547 (assembly GCA_038002745.1). Classification (NCBI taxonomy): domain Bacteria; kingdom Bacillati; phylum Bacillota; class Bacilli; order Caryophanales; family Bacillaceae; genus Bacillus; species Bacillus sp. FSL H8-0547. The sequence continues at coordinate 1,865,481 of JBBODD010000001.1, read as the reverse complement.
CTACAGCGATACGACCTACGCCATTCTAGGCATCTTAACGACAGACTGCAGAACCGGCTATGATATAAAGCAGCTGATCGACAGGAGTCTGACCCATTTCTGGAAAATCAGCTACGGGCAAATCTATCCGACTCTTAAAACCATCGTCGAAGAGGAACTGGCAACCGTCACGATCACCTCTCAGCCGTCGAAACCGGAGCGAAAGGAATATCATCTCACGGCAAAAGGGAAGGAAACGCTTAAGAACTGGCTTGAAGAACCGATTAAACAAATCCCTGCAGAGCGCAATGAAATGCTGCTCAAATTGTTTTTCGGACGCCATCAGTCCAAAGAAAACACGGTAAGGGTTTTAAAGGATTATAAGACAAATCTGGAAGCCCGGTACCTTACATATACAAGCATCGAAGAAAGCATTACGGCCCATAAAGATCACGCAGAAGATGCCGTCTATTGGCTCTTCACACTGGATTACGGAAAACGAATGACAAAGGCGGCAATTGAATGGTGCATGTTTACTCTTGAACAGCTGGTAAAAGAGGAGGAATAAGAATGGTTCAAAGGGTGAATGCAGGGAGGTACACGACAGACAACCAGGAAAACATCGTTGTTTTTCTGATCGGAATGAGGGTAAACAAGCGACTCGCCCTGCACAAGTGGCTTCCGGTCTTTTTTGCCATGCCGGGAATGATCAGGGAGCTTTATATGAACAAGGATGAATTAGGCTTCCTGTCCATGGAAAGCTATTTCGGTCTTAGAACAACGGTCATGATTCAATATTGGCGCTCAACAGAGGATCTGCTCGCATATGCAAGAAGCGATAAGCACATGACGGCATGGAAAAACTTCAATCAGAAGATCGGAAGCAATCCTTCAGTCGGCATATACCATGAAACCTATGAAGTAAAAGCCGGAAACTACGAATCGATCTATGGAAACATGCCTGCGTACGGCTTAGGAAAAGCACTCAGCTTTATTCCGATTGAAGCAAGCCGCGCCTCGGCAAAACAGCGGCTGACGAAAGAAGGAACTACCTCCTCCATTTAAACCGCAAAAGAGGCTGCAGACAATTGTCATGCAGCCTCTTTTCATCAGGTCAGGGACCTTTTTCTCGATGAATACAGCACATACAGCAAGATAAACCACACAGGCGTCAGCATCAGCGCCGGACGTGTCTCTTCCGCCACAAGCATCACGATGAGAATCAGCCCGAACAGCGCCAGCACGGCATAGTTGATGAACGGCGCAAACGGAGCCTTGAATTCAGACTTTGCATGCAGGTCCCCTCGGGTTCTCCGGTATTTGATGTGGCAGATTAAAATCACGCTCCACACCCAGATAAAGCAGATGGCGCTGATTGTCGTCACAATGCTGAAGGCCTGCTCGGGAATCAGCTTGCTTAGAAGCGCACCCGCTGACACAACGGCAGCCGAAAGCCACAGCGCGTTGCCGGGCACGTGCTGCTTTGTCAGCTTCCTCATGGAGGACGGCGCCTGGCCGCGTTTGCTCAGCGTGAACAAGATCCGGCTTGTCGAAAACAGGCCGCTGTTGCAGGCAGATGCTGCAGACGTCAGGACAACAAAATTAATGATTCCCGCAGCAAGCGGAATTCCGATGAGGCTGAACGTCTTCACAAAAGGACTCTCAGAAGCGTTCAGCTCGGTCCATGGATTGATGCTGAGCAGGACAATCAAAGCGCCGACGTAGAAAAACAGAATCCGAAGCGGAATCTTATTGATGGCAGACGGAATGTTTTTTCGCGGATTGGACGTTTCCGCGGCAGATACCCCGACCAGCTCCACCCCGACAAACGCAAACACAACCATTTGGAACGAAAGCAGAAATCCCGTCATGCCGTTCGGAAACAGGCCGCCGTGCTCCCACAGATTGCTTACCGAAACAGTTCCCGCATTTGTCTTGAACCCCATCACAATCAAAATCACCCCAACGACGATCAGCGCAAGGATCGTCACCACTTTGATCAGTGCAAACCAAAACTCGAGTTCCCCAAAAAGCTTCACCGTCAGCAGATTGAGCCCAAGCAGCAGAAGCAGGCACACAATGGCAGGAACCCACTGCGGAATGTCATACCAGTACTGCACATATACCCCGACCGCAATGACATCGGCCATCGCCGTCATGATCCAGCAGAACCAGTACGTCCACCCTGTTACAAACGCCGCCCGCGGGCCCAGATAATCCTCGGCAATATCCGTAAACGACTCATACCCCGCCTTTGACAGCAGGAGCTCCCCAAGCGCCCTCATCATGAAAAACAGTGCAACCCCGACAATCAAATATGCGAAAATAATGGATGGTCCCGCAAGCTGAATCGCCTTGCCCGACCCTAAAAACAACCCCGTTCCAATCGTTCCGCCTATTGCAATCAGCTGCACATGGCGGTTCGCCAAATCTCGTTTCAATTCCTGCTGTGCCATTTGTGAATTCCTCCTTCATAGATGTAAAAAACCCAATAAAAAAAGAGACGGGAAGACTCCCAATCTCTTTTTGAAGAATACCAAAATAGCATTTGCCGCCCGAAAAACGGGTACACCAAACTCTAAATCTATACTCTTCTGTCCTTTTGCCTGAGATTGTGAACCCTTCGGCGCCGCTAAAGCGGTCTCTCCAGAAGCTGCTCCGGCTGTAGTGTAATCCACAGCCATCATAGCCTGCTCTATTTTCTGAATAATGACTAATTGTAGGGGGTGTGGCATTCCTTGTCAACAGTCCTGCAATGCAAGGAAGAAAGTTCCACGCTCTAATTGATAATTATTTTCATTGACAACCCGTCATATTGAGGATAAATTAATGATAATGATAATTGTTATCAAATAAACTGGTACTAAGGAAGGAACGACAAATGAATACAAGACGCAAATTTTTAACACTGGCTCTTTCTATTATAGCTGTACTTATGATTGCGCTTGCAGGCTGCTCAAGCGAGCAATCAGGCACATCGGAAAAATCTTCTGAAAAGAAAGCTGATTCAAAAGGGGAAGATACACAATACCCAATCACGATCAAGCATGCATTCGGCGAAACGGTCATTGAAGAGAAGCCGGAACGCGTTGCAACCATTTCATGGGCAAACCATGATGTTGCACTTGCTTTAGGTGTGGTGCCGGTAGGTTTTTCAGCAGCAAACTACGGCATTCAGGATGACAGCGGCATGCTGCCATGGACGAAAGAGAAAGTGAAAGAACTCGGTGAAGACAATCCGAACATCTACCAGGATACAGACGGATTAGACTTTGAAGCGATCTCTGACTCACAGCCGGATGTGATTCTGGCCGCCTACTCAGGCATCACGCAGGAAGAATACGATACATTAAGTGAAATCGCACCGGTTGTGGCTTATAAGTCGGCCCCTTGGGTTGCTTCATGGCGCGAACAGGTCACCTACAATGCAATGGGTATGGGAATGGAAGAGGAAGGCAAAAAGCTGATTGCCGATACAGAAAAACTCATCAAGGAAAAAGCAGGGGAACACCCTGAACTTAAAGGGAAGAAAGCAGCATTCGTCAGCATTTCAGCTGATGATCTCTCCAAGTTTTACATATACACTCCAGCTGATCCGCGCGGAGAGTTCCTGAGCGAGCTTGGGATGGAATACCCTGAAAGCATTACGAGCCAGCTTAAGGATGAAGACGGTTTCTATCTTGAATTAAGTGCAGAGAATGCGGATATGCTGAACGGTGCTGAAATCCTTGTTTCTTATGGAAATGAAAATACGTTAAAAGCCTTACAGGAAGACCCGATCCTTGGAAAAATTCCTGCGGTTCAAAATGGATCTGTTGTCATCATTGGAGACAACACTCCGCTCGCTGCGGCCGGCAATCCAAACCCGCTTGCAATTGAATATTCCATCGATGAATACTTAACATTACTTTCAGAAGCTGCAAGCAAAGTAAAGTAACATGATGAACCAGTCCGTTACAGAAAAGAAGCAGCTGATGGTACCCAGACATTTCATAAAGGTTTTGATTTTTTCCCTCATTTTGCTCGGCTTATGCACAGCGGCTTCTCTTATGTTCGGGTCCCGTACGGTTGGATGGAAGGAACTCATGGACGGTCTGTTCCATCCTGACGTACAGTCCCACGGAGCAAATGTTGTCCGCCAGAGAATTGCACGGACGGTATTCAGCCTCATGTGCGGCGCGGCACTTGGCATCTCAGGCGCCCTCATGCAGTCTGTCACGCGCAATCCGATTGCAGATCCGAGCATTTTGGGAGTAAACACAGGGGCGGCACTCTTTGTCGTCTGCGGCATTACCTTTTTAAATATCAGTACGGCAGGCCACTATATCTGGCTTGCACTTGCGGGGGCAATCATAACGGCCATTTTTGTATTCGGAATCGGTTCAATGGGGAGTGGCGGAGCCACGCCCCTTAAACTCGTTTTAGCGGGTGCGGCCACAAGTGCAGCCTTATCATCGCTTGTGATGGCCATCATGATTCCCCGTTCAAGCGTCATGGATCAATTCCGTTATTGGCAGGTAGGGAGCGTCGGGGCAGGGAACTGGGATTCTATCTCTCTGTTTGTTCCGTTTCTTCTTACCGGAGTTCTGATTGCCGTCTTGTCGGCACCTGCGCTGAATGCACTTGCTTTAGGCGATGAAGCTGCCTCAGGTTTAGGCGTACGCACAGGCACGCTCAGGCTGTTTGCTGCTTTTGGCGGCGTCCTGCTGTGCGGGGCAGCAACGGCGCTGGCAGGTCCGATCGGCTTTATCGGTTTACTTTCCACTCACGTAATACGGCTCGTCATCGGTCCTGATTTGCGGTATGTCATTCCGATGTCCGCACTTTCAGGGGCCATTATTTTAACGATATCCGATGTGTGCGGAAGGCTTGCCGGAAGACCCGGCGAGCTTGAAGTTGGCGTCGTGACAGCCTTTATCGGGGCTCCCATCTTAATTCTACTAACTATGAAAGCGAAAATGCGTGCCTTATGATGAACGATACGATCAACCTTATTATGACAGGCAGAAAAAAGAGACGGCTCCGGTTTATCCTCGTGACTTCCCTTCTGGCAGTCATTGCGTTTGCCCTTTGCTGCGCCATGCTCATGCTCGGGAATACGATTTATCCCGTTCAGGATGTCATCCGTGTCCTGCTGGGGGAAAAAGTACAAGGAGCCACATTTACAGTAGGCACACTCCGGTTTCCGAGAATGATTGCAGGCTTGTTTGCCGGTTTTGCTTTTGGCGCTGCAGGAGCAGTCTTCCAGACGATGCTGCGAAACCCGCTGGCGAACCCGAATGTCATCGGGATAACAGCCGGCTCAAGTGCAGCCGCCGTTTTTTGCATCGTTGTCCTTCATGCAAGCAATACTCTCGTTTCCATTGCTTCTATTTTTGGCGGCCTTGCCGCAGTACTCGTTATTTTCCTGTTATCAAAAGGATCCTCTTTTTCAATCGGCCGGCTGATCTTGATCGGCATCGGCATTCAGGCCATGCTTGATGCCCTGATTTCTTACCTGCTGCTAATCGGACAGGAACACGACATTCCAACAGCCATGAGGTGGCTGAGCGGAAGCCTGAACGGATCGAAGATGGAGACCCTCTATCCTCTGATCATCGCAGTTCTGGTTTTCACTCCCGTTCTCATTGGACTCGGAAAGCGTCTCGACATGCTTGAGCTCGGGGAGGAGGCAGCCTCATCTTTAGGTGTAAATACTGATCAAACACGACTGACCCTGATTATCAGCTCTGTCCTAATGATTGCACTTGCTACCGCTGCAACAGGACCGATCGCGTTTGTCGCATTCCTTTCCGGACCGATCGCAAAAAGACTGACAGGTGCCGGATTTTCACCGATTATTCCGGCAGGTCTTACAGGCATCATCCTTGTGCTCGCATCTGACCTTGTTGGACAGTTTGCCTTTACTGCCAGGTACCCAGTCGGCGTCATCACCGGCATCCTTGGAGCGCCATACTTAATTTACCTGCTGATCCGAATGAACCGGAAAGGAGATTTATAATGAAACCGGCACTTACCTTTAAATCCGAACAAATCACGGCTGGATACGAGAACAACCTCATCCTTCATGATGTCAGCCTCTCGATTCCAAGCAATAAAATCAGCATCATGATCGGAGCAAACGGCTGCGGAAAATCCACCCTGCTCAAAACGATGGCAAGGCTCATTAAACCCGTTTCCGGGCAAGTCACTCTTAACGGAAAACCCATCAGCAAGATCCCGCCAAAACAGCTTGCAAGAGTGCTCGGGCTATTGCCCCAATCCCCGATCGTCCCTGAGGGGATAACTGTTGCTGACCTGGTAGGACGCGGAAGGTACCCTCATCAGACGTTTCTGAAAGGCTGGACAAAAAAGGACTATGAAGCGGTCGCCGAAGCCATGGAAATCATGAACATCACAGAATTTGCCGACCGCAGCATCGACGAGCTTTCAGGCGGCCAAAGACAGCGTGTCTGGATAGCCATGGCTCTCGCGCAGCAAACGGACATCCTGTTTCTCGACGAACCGACAACCTATCTGGATATCACCTATCAGATCGAAATTCTTGATCTGCTGACAGACCTGAACAGGAAGCACGGCACGACCATCGTCATGGTCCTTCATGACATCAACCTGTCCGCCCGCTATGCAGACCACATCTTTGCCCTTCAGCAGGGACGGCTTGTCGCGGAAGGCACACCTTCAGAGGTCATCACAAGCACATTGATCAAAGACATCTTCGGCCTCAACTGCACCGTCATACCGGACCCGGTCTCGGGCTCTCCGTCTGTGGTGCCGATTGGAAGACATCATGTGAAGAGGGAATGCAGTGTGTATTGACGGTTTATAAAAAGGGGATGAATCGGCTAGGATATAAAGGAAGGAAACCGTTAGATATAGGTTTTCTTCCTTTTTTTAATGGCTGACAGCATACAGGCCTTAAAACTCTACGTGAACAACATCTGGCTCTCTGCCTCGTTTTGTCAGGATAACAACCGCTTCATAATCGCTTTTCCATTCAACAGAAATCTCATCCGGTATTTTTGTTTTCACTATGCTTTTGTTACCGTAGTTGATTCTGATGGAAGGGGAAGGAAAATCGTCTCTTTTGACAATCTCGATTGAGTTTACCTGATTAGGAGATTCACTTACTTTCAACCGGGTTTCCTGAGGGGATAAAACGTACCAGGCCGCTGTTGAAAGGATCAGGATTCCTAAAATGACGGCAACTAAAAAACACCCGATTTTGGTGGTAAGCTTCGTTTTTTCCCGTTCTAATTTTTCATTGTCATTCCAATCCATAGCCTTGTCCTTTCTTTCCATAACTTGATCTTCTAAAACAAAAAAGTCACAGCCGTTTCACTGTGACCCTGATATCTTTTCATTCTTTACGGCGAAATATGAAGCACACAAAAGGAAAAGTATTCCCAGCCCCCATCCCACTATCACTGAATACTCAAACAAACCCTTTGCCGCCATTCCGCCCGTAATGGATGCTGTAAAAAGCATAAGAAACATAACTGTATAGTTTTTCTTCATTGATCCGCTCACCTCGTATCACCATTATACCAGTATTGGAAATGTAACCCAAAACGCTAATTGTAAAAAAGAGCGCAGTAATCCCATGTGGTTCCCTTTTGTCTCTCATCATTAAGCTCCTAAAGGCACACTTCTTTACCACAACTGCGTTTCAAAACAAAATGTGAAACTTTTTCCATATCTTTTCGTATTTCTACTTAGACTGATTTCATAAACAACTAGAAATAGAGGAGCAGATCCACTTGAAAATTCCCTTCTTATTATCTATTATTTTTATCCTTTCATTTGTCGTTCTTTATTGGTTTTTCACCCGTGAAAACAAAAAAGACAAGGAAAAAGACAGTCCGCTAGCGCTGATCAGCATGGCAATACTGTTTTCAGTATTAAGCACCCTGGTGTTTGCTTTTTTCCTGTTTGTGATAATAGGTTCCATGAAGGTAGTCGACAGTGTCTTTTCATTACAGATTGATACCGGCCAGCTGCTCATTGTCGGAACCAGTTACCTTATTTATTGGCTCACCATCGACTCGATCTTTAGTAAGATTTTCGACTACCTGATGGGTGATACCATTTACAGCAATTTATCCCTGTCCTTGTCTAGAGCAGCAGCGTTTTACATAATCGGAATTTTTACTAACTTGAGTGAAGACATCAATCTGACTCTATCAATCGGAGTCGCTCTTATTTTGTTAGTGATTGATACTTCGTATTCTTTTTACTCTAAGAAACCTAAGATTAAAGCATGACAATGTCACATTTAGAACCTTAAACAACCGTGTTAGCTTACTGGAACACGGTTGTTTAAGGCATTTAGCTTCCCAAAAGCTCCTCATACGTCCTTCTGCTGAACTCCTTATACGGCGAATCCGGCATCGCCTCAAACTGTTCCACCGCAGTTCTCGCGGATATCAGTGCTTTTTGCTGATCTCCAAGCTCCTTATAGCAGTGGGCTTTATACGTATCTTTCAGGTAAAACTGTGACAGATCAAACGGATGATGGTGGTGGGATGGTAATTGTGCTTGATCAAAATACCTTATGGCCTCCTCATATTCCCCGAGTCCGTGCAGGGCTTTCCCTTTTTCAAGGAGGAACCACTCTTTGAACCTGACGACAGATTCGGATTTCTCCAACTGCGGATTAATGATTTTAAGAGCAGCCTCGTAATCGCGTTTGACCGATATAAGAGATTCAATATGGAACAGTTGATAGCTGAGCAGGGATCCCTCATCTTCGGAAAAATCAGCATATTGCTTTAGTTTCGCTAAGTAATAGTCGTGAAGCTCTGCATCTTCAGACATCATGGCAGCTGCACCCGCAAGACGGTACAAATCATCTATTAAGTAAAAGGTTTTGTTTTCCTTCGAATAGGCGATTGCTGCATCCATTACTCGTTTTGCAGACAAGGTATCGCCGACTGCAAAATAAAAGATGGCCTCGTGGTAATCCAGCTCCAGCCGAGTCATTGCATCAATGTAAGCCGCCTTCTTTTCAATCCTGCTCCGCTCAGTGAGAAGAACTTCCAGCGCTTCTCCATAATGATGCTGTCTGAAGCGGACATTGGCACGGAAGACCCCAATATTCGCCCGCTTCTGTGCAAGGTTCATTTCCTCATACAATGCAGAGGCTTTAGCTATTGGAATCTTCCATTCCTTATCGGTCCGGTGCAAACTTTGCCCGTAGATATCAAGAAGTCTTGCCGCTTCATATCCCTGCTGCAGCTTAGAAATATGCGGCTCTATCAGACGAACGAGTGTTTCATATTTATCAGGTATCTCTTCTATATCCAGATTGAATAACTCCTCTGCCTCATCAAGCACTTCTCTCAGCTCAACCACATTCACTTCATTAACAAGCTGGGACACATCCACCTCAAGCCGCTTCGCGATATAGGCCAGGCTTTCCATGGATGGATTCGCTTTATTGTTCTCAATCAGGCTGAGCATCCCTTTCGTAAGTTCGGATCCCGCAAGCTCCGCAAGTGTCAGTTTTTTCTGCTTCCGCAGCTTTCGTATTCGTTCGCCAATCATGGTTAACACCCCAATTTTTCTAATTAGTTTAATTTTATTAAACTTTTCCTTGAAATGGAAGAGCAGGATGCGTTATAATTTGTTTAATTAAATTAAACTTTTGATACTTGGAGGGTTTTTAATGGATGAAATAAGAAAATTAAAAATGGCAACCTACCATTTGTTCACCTTCACCATCAGCAAGCTCATCTCAACATTCGGCGCACAGGTGTATGCCTTTGCGATCAGCTTCCACATCCTGCAGATCACGGGATCGGCCACAAGCTTTGCCGCAAACCTGCTCTGCAACATTCTGCCTCGGACGCTGATTTCACCCTTTGCAGGCTACGTCGCAGACAAATACTCACGGAAAAAAATCGTCATCCTCGCACAGATCTCGACCACCCTTGCCATCAGCGGACTTCTTTACGTCAGCCTGACACACGGACTTTCATTGACCGCCATCTACATCACAACCAGCATCCTTGCCATCGCATCCACCTTTTCTTCCGTCACGTTCTCGTCCTCCATCACCGGCTTAGTCGACGAAGCACGCATCCAGCGGGCCATGTCACTGAACCAGATGGCCATGTCCTTCGCAGCAATCGGCAGCCCGGCAGCCGGCGGATTGTTATATGGAGCCGTTTCAATGGAGACCTTTCTGATGATCTACATCGCCGCTTCCATCATAGCCGTACTTCTTGAATCCACCATGAATTTCACCCTTTTTGCAAAGCGCAAAACCGAAGGAAAGACCAAAGAATCCATGTGGCAGAGCATGAAAGCAGGCGTAAGCTATTTGAAAACGAAACAGGTTCTCATGACCATGATCTGGCTCTGCCTCATCGTCAATTTCTTGTTCGGTGCCTTTGAGGTAGGCTACTCCTACGTCCTGATCGAAAAGCTGAACCTTGCCTCCCAGCATTTCGGATTTACCCAGGGAGCCTTCGCTGCCGGCATGCTCGTCCTATCGATCTACTTCTCAGTCCGAAAAGAAGTCAAGTACCCGTTTCTCGTCTCAAAACGCGGCATACTCGCCATCGGCTTCATCCTCGGAGCCACCGCGCTGCCGCTCATGATTGATTTATCCTACTGGGCCATCTTCACCTTTTATATGATTCTCATGTTCAGCTTCGGCGCCATGATTATCCTAATCAACACACCGATACAGGTCATGATGCAGAAAATGATCGAAGACGACTACAAAGGCCGCGTCTTCTCCCTTATTGAAACAATGGCCATGGCCCTCATGCCGCTCGGAATGATTCTATTCGGATTCCTGTACGACGCCGTACCGGGCCAGTACATCCTGCTTGCCTCGGCAGCAATTCTGCTCGGAGTGGTTGTTACCTTGGCAAGGCCGAGCGTGGTTAGGAAGGTGCACCCGGAGCTGGAAGGGGAAAGAAAGATAATGTCTGAGGCTGGATCAGCAGTATAATTTGAATGAAAAAAAGCCAAAAATAGGGGTCTATTTTTGGCTTTAATTGGGTGATTTCCGGTCAGTTTCAGGTTTCTATGCTTTTGTTATCCGTTAACTCCCGCAAGTTCGCGGGCATGATCTGCGAGGATACCCTCGTTCATGTAGAAGATGCGGTCAGCAAGGGCTTCAGCATCAGCAACGTCATGCGTGACAAGAATAGAGGTGATGCCCGTCTTCTTCAGCACATCCTTCAGTTCAACGCGGATTTTTTCCTGAAGGTCGGCATCCAGGTTACTGAACGGTTCATCGAGCAGAAGGAGGGACGGTGCAGGCGCAAGCGCTCTTGCAAGGGCCACCCGCTGCTGCTGTCCTCCGCTCAGCTCGTAGGGATAGCGCTGTCTGTATTCTGCCATATTCACAAGCTCCAGCATTTCCTCCACACGTTCCTGCTTTTTCTTTCTGCTCATTTTCCGCAGTCCGTACTGAATGTTTTGGCCGACGGTCATATGGGGGAACAGGGCGTAATCCTGAAACACCACACCGATTCCGCGCTTCTCCGGCGCAACAAAGGTTGCAGGGTCAAACATGGTCTCCCCGTTCACCTCAAGGCTGCCCCCGGAAGGATTTTCAAGCCCGGCTATAATGCGCAGAAGCGTGCTCTTGCCGCTCCCGCTTTTCCCGAGAATCGATATGATCTCTCCTCGTTCGATTTCAATCTGAACGCGTTCAAGCGTATTGCGGTTTGCATGTTTATACTGAAACTGCAGGTCTTTGATCTGGATATACATCATTTTGCCTCCTTATCAAGTACGCGGTGAAAAAGAAAGATGCACAGTGCGCTGATGAGGATAATGATCAGAGAAGCAACGGAAGCCTCCTGAACACGCTCATCATTCGCATATTTAAACGCCTGTGTCGCAAGAGTTGCAAAGTTAAACGGCTGCAGGAACAACGTTAACGGCAGTTCTTTTAAAATGTCCACAAACACCAGAATAAATCCGCTGACGGCCGCGCCGCGCAGCAGGGGGAGGTCGATGCGGAAAAATGTTTTTAACGTTGAAGCTCCGAGCACATTAGATGTTTCCGAATACCGGTTTCCGATTTTCTCAAATCCGGCCTCGATGTTGTTAAAGCCGATTGCCAGAAACCTGATCACATACGCGAAAATCAGCATAACCAGTGTCGTCCTGAGCACAAACTCAGGCTTCAGTTCAAACTGGGCCAAAAACGATACAATGAACTGATCAAGCGAGATGAAAATCGTGATGATGGCAATGGCGATAGCCGCACCAGGTATGGAATAGCCGAGCGTCGTCACCCGTGAAATAAATTTCGTTCCAAGCCCGGGCTGCAGGCGGGTGTAATTCGAGATAATCAGCGCAATCACGATAATCAGGCAGGATGCGATTCCCGCAACGAACACGGAATTTTTCGCCAGCACAAGAAATTCTGCATTGAACACCTTCTCATATGTCCTGAATGCCCACTGTAGCAGCTGAAGCAGGGGAATGATGAACGTCAGGGTGAAAATGCCGAAGCAATAGGCGAAAACCCACCATGCTTTCGCGCCAGTAAGTACTTTTGGCTGAATCGGCCGGACCTTTGATGAAGGATCGTAAAATTTCTTCCTTCCTCTAAGAACCCGTTCCATCACCAGCACAATCATGACGAGGATCATCAGCGTGCCGGCAAGCTTCAGTGCCGAATCAAGGTCCATCATCCCGTACCACGTTTTAAAAATGGCGGTACTCACCGTCTGAATGCCGAAGTAGCTGGTCACCCCGTAATCGTTCAGCACCTCAAGGACAACGAGTGTAACACTGCCCACGATGGCTGCTCTTGAAATCGGCAGCGCAACACGGAAAAAAGCATCGATGTCGTTTCCGCCAAGCAGGCGGGCATTTTCCAGCACCGACGCCGACAAATTCTGAAAAAAGCTTCTCGTGATGGCATAAACGTATGGAAATAAAGTCACGGTGAAAACGAATACTGCCCCCGGAAGGCTCATCATATCAAAATAAGACTGGTTAACCTGTACATCAAACGAATTCCGCAAAGTAGTCTGGATGATTCCTGTATAGTTCAGCATGCCGTGAAATGTGTAGGCAGCGATATAAGGCGGAATCGCAAGCGGCAAAATCAATGCCCACTTCAGAAAATTCCGGAGCGGAAATTGGTAGATCGTAATCAGCCAAGCAAGGCTTGTTCCGATCAGCATGGTCGTCAAGGCGGTAAAAAAGACGATGATCACTGAATTTTGCAAGTAATCCTTTAACAAATACTCCCGGATATGCAGCCAGTTTTCGTTAGGTTCCGTCAAGAATTTTACGGCGATAATAATATTTGGTATGAAAATGATTGCGATTAAAAGTAAGCTTGCCAGTGCCCATCCCTTGTGGCGAACTCTTGACCAATGGAAACTCTTCACTGATGTCACATCCTTTGTTCATGAAACCGGTTACCCATTTCTTTTATCCATCTCCATTATAATGAAAATCATTATCAAATAGAATACCAAATTCATATAAAAAGAACCGAGGCACCTGTCTAGTGTGCCTCGGTTCATGATTTGTCCATATTTCAGCGTCTTATTTCCAGCCTACTTCGTTGAAAATGCGAATGGCTTCCTGCTGGTTTTCTCCAAGGACAGAAAGATTCACATCCTGCTCCTTGAAATCACCCCATGATTTAAGGAACTCAGAAGGCTCAACGTTTTTGTTTACAGGATATTCATAGTTTGCTTCCGCAAATTGGCCCTGTGCTTCTTCGCTGCTCAGGAATTCAATGAACTTCACAGCATTTTCTTTGTTTTTAGCGTTCTTCGTAACACCTGCGCCGCTTACATTAATATGTGTACCTGTTGTATCTTGGTTAGGGAAGAACACACCTACGTTTTCAGCAACTTTGCGTTCTTCTTCATCTTCACCATTTGCCATAACGCCTAAGTAGTACGTGTTCATGATTGCAACATCCGCTTCACCGGCCACTACTGCTTTAGCCTGATCACGGTCGCCTCCCTCAGGATCACGGGCCATGTTTCCTTTGATGCCTGCAGCCCATTCCTTCGCTTTATCAGCACCCATCACATCAATGAATGATGCTAAAAGGGACATATTGTACATATTCTCAGAAGATCTCACGACTACGCGGTCCTTCCATTCAGGCTCTGTTAAAGCCTCATACGTTGACAGCTCTTCCGGTTTCACGCGGTCCTTCGCATACACAATGACACGTGCACGCTTTGTTAAACCAAACCACTGATTGTCAGCATCACGAAGTTTTTCAGGGATGTTTTCAGCAAGAACGTCGCTCTCAACAGCCTGAAGCAACTCGCGGTCCTTTGCCTGATAAAGGTTTCCGGCATCTGCCGTGATGTAGACATCCGCTTCCGTTGCTTCACCTTCCATGCTCAGGCGCTCCATCAGCTCATCGCCTTCGCCTTCAACAACATTGACTTTAATGCCTGTTTCTTCTTCGAACTTCTTATAAAGCTCCTGATCTGCCTCATAATGACGGCTTGTATAAACGTTCACTTCACCGGATTCTTCCGTTTTTTCTTTACCTGCCGATTCTTTTTGCTCATTATTTTTGTCCGTACTGCTCACGCAGCCAGTTAAGGCCAGTACCAGTACAAGCATGAAACTGATCATAAGACTGAACTTTTTCACTGTTGACACTCCCCTATGTATTAATTGCAATTGATAGTCAATCTCAATTGTAACCGAAATCATTTTTATGTCAATATTCTTTTTTCATATACATGAATAAACCTTCTGTTAGAGGGTGAATGCCTGAACCGTTGGGAAGAAAGGAGGGATAGTTTTATTCCAATTGAATCGTCGAAGACAGCAAAAAAGCGGACCTGCCCAGCAGGTAGGTAAGTCCGCTTTTTTTCTATTTATAATGATTAATCGGCCCGGCATCCATAACAACTTCGACCATACCGGATGCACCCATTCTAAGCTTGGGCCTGTGCTCTGAGTTTGGCAAGCTGTAAAGCTCCAGCGGACTGATAATCACGCCATCAGGTGTATTGTGCAGAATACCCGGTACGCACGTATAAATCCTGTCGTTGTCATTGGCATTCTTGGCGGAAATCGTAACGGAGGTCCCGTTATGGTTGTCGATGCTCATCGACACCTTGTATCTGTAGAAAGAACCGGTTCCGTTGGACTGGGCAGAATAAACGACTGGCACGACGGCAAGGATGTCGTTTGTCAGCCTTAGTTTAATCACCTCTGTCTTCGTTGAAAAGCTGTTGCGCCCGACATCTCCCATATGCTCCACAGCTCCGCCTGCGAACTTTCTGAGCGGAGGGACCCCTGCAGCTCCAAACATCGCGACATCGACCTGCCTGCCGTCCTTCGTGTAAACGAGCGCATAGATATCATAATCCGTCCCCGTCTTCCAGGACACCGTAGCCGTAATTTCCGGCGTCTTTTCAATCATGACCGGCTTCTGGCCTTTGTCGAGATTGATCTTGCCCTTTACCTTTTCAAGAACGATTTTCTTCTCAGGAGCAGGCGGCGCCTTTACAGGTTCTTTGACGGGCTGAGTTTTAACAGCTTTTGGAGGCACAGTTTGCTCCTCCGGCTCCACTTCCACACCGAAATTCCTGCACAGTCCTTCAAGGCCCGAATCAAACCCGCGCCAGATGGACTTCGCCTTCGTCTGGCCGTTCCTCACATACAGCTCCAGCACCACGATCCCATTTTCCTTTGAAAAGCTGGACGGCGTTAGCTCGATCACCGTATCACCTGAACGCACCTTGGCTTTTAAATTCCGCACATTCGCAAACCCCGTGTGGTTATCCTCTGTCAGCGTAATGGCAATCTTGCTGATTCCGGCAGGCGCTTTGCTCAAATCAAACTGAAGGTTATGTATGACCGTATTCCCCACATTCTCAGACGGAAGCAGCGTCGCAACACCGGCAGGACCATTCGGCTGATTGTAAAAGATAATCCCGCTGTCCCCCTGCACTTTATCTGTATCTGTTAAAAGGAAAGCGGTTAACGAAATATCAATCGTATTTGACCGATCAAAACTCACCGTTACAAAGCCTTTTGGAGAGCTTAAGACGGTATTTCCGCCCATTTGCAGCATGGCGTTCATTTATGACCACTCCTTGTTTTTCTATTCATCTATTATTATCTGAAAATCACTGCAGAAAAGACTTCTGCGTACAGCTTGATTGTCTATCATTTCAATGTAAATTATACCATTTTATTGAAATAAAGAGGGTAAAAACTACTAGAAAATGAAAAAACATCTGCAAAGAAACTCTGCTAATAGGTACATGAAACTTTTGACCTATGCAACGTAAGAATTCAACCTATCATTACCAAACGTTTCTTTCCGTTCGCAAAGCGCATCTGTGTTATCATAATTAAATTGTTTATTGCGCAAGTTCATCTAAGAAGGAAGGTCATTATGAACACTACAGAATTGACTAAGCGGCACTGGCTGCTTATTTTAACACTTTCACTCTTAACATTTGTCCTTGGCACGAGCGAATTTGTCATCGTCGGGATCCTGACCGACATTTCCTCGAGTCTTGGAATAACCAATTCACAGGCAGGCACACTTGTTTCCGCCTTTGCGATCACATTTGCCGTGGCCACACCGCTCGTCATGTCAGCAACAAGCCATTTTTCAAAGCGCAAATGGATGCTGTTTTTAATCAGTGCGTTCATCATGCTGAATGCGCTGTGCATTATTTCATCCAGCTATCTCGTGCTACTTGTGCTCAGAATGCTGACGGCCATTGTCACAGGGGTTCTCATTTCGCTTGCCATGATGGTTGCCAGTGAAACGATGCCGGCCGCAAAACGCAGCCTTGCCATCTCCTTTGTATTTGGCGGGTTTACCCTTGCAAACGTCGTTGGCGTCCCACTGGGCACGCTGATCGCCGGCTGGTTCAACTGGAATGCAACGTTTATGCTGACAACTCTTCTCGGAGGAATTGCCTTTTTAGCCGCTTTCTTCGTCTTGCCTGATCTTCAGAAGCAAGCCCGAAGTTCGATGCGTGATCAATTCTCATTATTGACGCACCCGAGAATCTTAATGGCCTTTTTCATCCCGTCTCTTGGATTTGGAGCAACATATGCGGTCTTCACGTATCTCGTCCCAATCCTGAAGCAGATGGAAGCGCCAGGCGGCTCCATCAGCCTGATTCTGTTCGGCTACGGATTCATCTCAATTTTCAGCAACATACTCGCCGGCAAAATCGCGAGCCGCAACGCTATCGGGCGACTCAGATTTGTTTTTCTCATCCAGGCCCTTGTCCTGATCAGTTTATACTGGACAACCAATCAGTTCACGCTCGGTTTAATTAATATCGGCCTCATGTCCCTGATGGCCATCCTGTTAACCACATCCACCCAGCTTTACCTAATCGACCTTGCCGGCATCTACCAGCCAAAAGCAACAGGCCTTGCCGCCTCCCTCATGCCTGTCGCAAGCAACGTCGGCATCGCATTCGGCTCCGCACTGGGCGGAATCGTCTACCATCAGGGAGAGCTGATGAATGTAACGTGGGTAGGAGGAATTGTTGCCCTCGCCGCAAGTCTATTGACGTTCCTTAGCTATCGGTTGGATCAGAAGCAAAAAGAAACGGTTAGCGGTGAGAAGCTGCGGACGGGTTGAAGGATTTATGTATAGACAAAATAAAAAGAAGTACCAAGAACGTTGAATGTTCTTTGGTGCTTCTTTTTGATTACTTGATTGATTTTGATCGAAGCAAATCTTCATTTCCCAATACATTCCCCATATAATTTTTACCCCATTCGTACATGGAGTCTAATATCGGCATAAGTGTTTCACCTTGTTCAGTCAGTGAATATTCCACTTTCGGGGGAACAACAGGATAGACCTCGCGTTTAACGATAAGATCTTCCTCAAGCTCCCTAAGCTGATTCACTAACATTCTTTGGGTAATGCCGGGTATAAGAGATTTCAATTCACCAAATCGCTTCGTGCCCTCTTTCCCCAAATGCCAAAGAATAAGCATTTTCCATTTTCCGCCGATGACAGACAGAGTCAGTTCTTTCTCACAGTTAAACAATTTATCTTGTGTGCGGGACATGTGGTGCACCTCCGTTAGTTGAATAATACATACTATATCACACAGTATACTTTTTAACACTATGTAATGTTTTTATCACTATGTAAAAATAAAGTGCGTACTTTTAATTACATGTCATATTCGTTAAACTTACATCTACAGTCCTTATTCAGCCAGCAAGTAGATAAGGACTCTTAACAAATCGTCACCAAAAAATCCAGTAGGAGTGATATACATGCAATTACAGCTAGCATTAGACTTAGTGAATATCCCAGAAGCTATTCAACTAGTTAGAGAAGTAGAGGAACACATTGATATCGTAGAAATCGGAACTCCTGTCGTCATTAATGAGGGACTTCGCGCCGTAAAAGAAGTAAAAGAAGCATTTCCACACTTAAAAGTATTAGCAGATTTAAAAATTATGGATGCAGCGGGCTATGAAGTGATGAAGGCTTCTGAAGCCGGTGCAGATATTGTCACTATTCTTGGCGCTGCAGAGGACATGTCCATTAAAGGTGCTGTAGATGAAGCCAAAAAACAAGGAAAAAAAATCCTTGTAGACATGATTGCTGTAAAGGATCTTGCGGAACGCGCAAAGCAGGTTGATGAATTGGGTGTAGATTACATTTGTGTTCACACTGGTTATGATCTTCAGGCAGTCGGAAAAAATTCTTTCGAAGACCTTCAAACAATCAAAAATGTCGTTAAACAGGCAAAAACAGCCATTGCCGGCGGAATCAAGCTGGAAACATTGCCGGAAGTGATTAAGGCTCAGCCGGATCTTGTCATTGTCGGCGGGGGAATTACCGGTAAAGAAGATAAGAAAGCGGCAGCTGCCCAAATGCAGGAAATGGTGAAACAGGGGCAACAATAATGCAGACATCACGCTTTTTAGCCAAAATAATAGAAGAGCTCAGCCAATCCGTACAGTTGATTTCTGATGAAGAAGCCGAAAAGCTGTTAACCGGCATCCTTGGCTCTAAAAAGGTCTTTGTTGCCGGAGCCGGGAGATCCGGCTTTATGGCCAAATCCTTTGCCATGCGGATGATGCATATGGGCATAGATGCATACGTCATAGGTGAAACAGTGACCCCAAATTTTGAAAAGGATGATCTTTTGATCATTGGTTCTGGATCTGGAGAAACAAAAAGTTTAGTATCCCTTGCACAAAAAGCCACTGCCATTGGCGGAAAAATAGCCGCGGTTACCTTATTTCCAGACTCGACCATCGGTAAACTTGCCGATATAACCGTCACCTTGCCCGGCTCACCCAAGGATCAAACAGAATCAGAGTATAAAACCATTCAGCCTATGGGCTCACTGTTTGAACAAACCCTTTTACTTTTTTATGATGCGATGATCTTGCGGTTCATGGAGAAAAAGGGACTAGATACCGATAAAATGTATGGCAAACACGCTAATTTGGAATAGATGTGATAACGTCTTAGGCAGAGATATAAAAGAGTTCCAGAACTCTTTTGTCTCCGCCTAAGATTATTATTATCTTTACTGGGAGTGAATCGTTATGGCTTCAATAAAAGGAAAAGCAGCATTAATTACAGGAGCAGGAAGAGGCATTGGGCGATCGACTGCCATCGCTTTGGCTAAAGAAGGCGTAAACCTCGGGCTGCTGGGACTAAACCCGGACAACCTTGAAAAAGTGAAAACCGAATTACAGGAATACGATATCAAGGTTTCAATCGCATCTGGTGACGTTGCTGACCTTGAATCCGTCACACAGGCTGTCGAGCACATCAAATCCGAACTTGGATCCATCGACATTCTCATCAACAATGCAGGAATTGCTCAATTCGGCGGTTTTCTAGAGTTATCACCTGAAGAATGGGAAAAAATAATACGTGTAAATGTCATGGGCGTCTACAATGTCACACGTGCAGTTCTCCCTGAAATGATTGAAAGAAAAACAGGCGATATCGTGAATATCTCATCCTCTGCCGGTCAAAAAGGAGCACCTGTCACCAGCGCCTACAGCGCGTCAAAATTCGCAGTATTAGGGTTGACTGAATCCTTAATGCTGGAAGTACGCAAACACAATATCCGTGTGACAGCACTAACTCCAAGCACAGTAGCCACTGATTTAGCCTATGATGCCAACCTGATCAATGGAGATCCGGAAAGGGTCATGCATCCAGAGGACCTGGCCGAACTCCTTGTTTCCGGATTAAAACTAAACCGCAGAGTATTCGTAAAAACAGCTGGGTTATGGTCGACGAATCCATAAAATATGTATTCAAATAAAATAAAAAGGATAGATGAACAGGAACGTGATGACTGTTTTCATCTATCCTTTATGAATTTATCCTTCTCTCATGCCAATATCACCTTGGATTTGAAACAACGTACGCCGCCTTTACGGATCTGTATCAATTCTGTTATTGATTTTCTTTCTAAAAGACACGGCGCTTCATTCACTGTAATTCTTATAATTCCCCGTCTACACTCCGTTTGAATTTATAGCTGTTGAAATGCAGGATTTGAACGTTGACCTTCACCTCTGTGAGAGATTCCTGATCAAGGTAAAAGACGGGGTTTTCCTTTAATTTTTGATAGGGCTTCGGGTGCTTTCTGTACCATTTCTCCCCTGCATTCAGGATATCCAGCTTGTTTTCCACGCCTTCATCGTAGATGGATTCAATCTTTGCTTTTATATCTTCTTCTATCTGCTTTTTCAAAGAATTCAATGTGAGGTCCTTCTGTATTTTTTCCAGGAGATCCGCACTGACGGAAACTTCTATGGAGAACGCTGGTTTCTCTGCTGTTTCATCGTACTTTATTTTCATCTTCGGCTCCCCAAGCCTGACTGCAGCTGCAAGCTTACCCGCCTCTTCGACCCTCTGATCAATAGATATTCCCTTTTCCGTTAGCCAATTTATGATGACTGCATGCTCTAAAGGAATGTCTTTTTTATACTCCTGGTGCTGAAAGGCGGAAAATCCATTGAGGTATAAGACCGGATATTCCTGATTGGCCTTCCAGCTGCCTTCATCAATTTTTACAGACGGAATTTTTGCCGTACCCATCGGCTCATAATAGTCACGAAGGAAATTCATCATCGTAATCGCTTTTAATTCATTCTGTGCCAATTGATTGATCTTCGATTTGAAAAGAACGGTGTAAACTGCAGGATAGTTGAAAAGAGCCGGCAAATTGAAGACATCCTCGATTTTCTCTTCTGTTGTAAATACTCTCATGGTAGGACGAAGGGAACGGTTTCTTCCGATTTCCTCCAGTATTTCGCCTGCCTTGCTTTGGATGAGACGGTTGGTTAACACCAGCGTACTTACATGCCCGAAGTAAAGCGGCGGTTCGGATTTTCCGTAAAGCTTGCTTACGGCCATATTCAGCGTTTCTCCTCTTCCCGTAGCGATAAAAATTGGGACAGGATCCACTGATTTCGCGCCCTCCTGCTTGGCGACATTGGCAAAATTCAGCCCCTGAAGGTATACGACATATTCTTCCTCTGCCTCATCATAGTCCATCCCGATTGCCACAATATAGGTAAGATCCTGGATATTCTTTACCCCTGAACATCCTGTAAGAAATAGGAAGCAGCTGAGAATAAAGAGTGCAGCCTTGCCCATTATGACTGGTCCCCCCTTGTGGAATCGTTTGGACTGGTGGAGGACGTTCGTGATTTATAAAATTGGATCGGCGCCCTAAGGAATGACTTGATGCCCTCTTTCAAACTGATAGGAGCCAGTGAACCGAAGTATGGCGTGCCAAAGGACGTCAGGGTAGAAAAATAAAAGACAGTTAGAATAAACCCTAACACGACACCGAACAATCCCAGGAAGGTACTAAGAAAGATTGCTCCAAATCTGATGATGGTGATGGCAGAACTAAGCGATTGATTCACCAGTGTAAAGGAGGAAATATAGGTGATGGCCGCAACGACAAGCATAGTCGGCGAGGTCAGGCCTGCTCTAATTGCAGCATCTCCCACAATCAAGCCCCCGAGAACGGCAACCGTCTGTCCAATTGCACGCGGAAGACGCACTCCTGCTTCATTAAACAGTTCAAAAAGAAAAAGAATGACAAACATTTCAATGGGTGCCGATAAAGGCAGGCCGAACCGTGAGACAGAGATGGTGGCCACAAGAAGATAGGGAATCTGCTCAATGTTAAAGGCGGAGAACGCAATCCAGATGCTCGGCAGAAAGCCGGATACCGTAATGCCTATGACTCTGATGATTCTCTCCAATGACACATAAGCATAGTTGATATACGTGTCTTCAGGAGATTTCGTCTGCAGCAGCAAATTGATCGGCGCATAGGAGACTGTAGGATTCCCATCGACTAAAAGGGCAAATCTGCCCTGGTTCATAGCCTGTACGATAAAATCCGGCCTCCCCGTATAGTCCATAGTAGGAAAGACGGAATAAGGAGTATCCCGGATCGCGGATTCTAATTCATAAATACTTGTTAAAAGATCCAATTCAACCCCATTCAATCGTTTACGAACTTCATCGAGAACGTTTGGATCAATGACATCCCCCAGGTACATGAGGGCCACTTTTGTATTGCTTCTTTTTCCGATTGTAAACTTCTCAAGGCAGAGGGAAGTTGTATTAAGCCTTCTTCTGATTAAGGAGATGTTCGTTCTGATATCCTCTACAAACCCATCCTTTGGGCCTCTAATGGATGTCTCCAGTGACGATTCCTCCGGCTGGCGTTTCGGGAAATCTCCTGCCTGGATGCTTAAAAGCCTCTCTTCAATCAGAAACAGCACATTCCCTTCAAATAGCAGCTGAGACAGTTCTTCTGCCGACTGACAGGTAACATCCTCCGCCTGAAATCGGGCCTTGATTGTCTTTTCTATCGTTCCTTCATGGACCTCTCCAAGCTTCGGCAGGATCGATTGATTCATAAAATGGCTGTCAATTAAGGTATCCAGATAAATAAGTTGGAAGCTGCCGATATCCGTTTCGTGCCGCTTCCAGACAAGATCCTGACTTTTCGAGAATTTCCCCTTAAGCCCCGCTGCTTTCTGTGCCGTGCTCACCTCACCCTGAGGAGTCGATTCTGGTGTCATTGCCATGCTTTTCATCCCTTTTTTTGATTACAAATATGAGTAGCGCTGATAGTAGTATCTGGATTAAAAAAAATGCCATGCATGCCGGCAAAAAGTAATGATAAATGACTTGAGAAAAGGTATAGGTATCCACATCAATCATGATTGCGGCAAATAAGAGCAAATACATGATCATGACAAGCTTGGCATTCAGCCTGTAATGGTGTTTTTTCTTTGTAAAAAACGCACCAAGCAAATACATGAACAGGCCTATACGGATGACAGCCCCGCTCAGCCACTGATACAAAGCAAAAAAATCGAGATGGGAAATGTATTCCCCAATCTTCAGGATACGCCACTGTTCATAGGCCGGATAGCGGTAGGTGACTGCTTCTGTTGGACCAAATTCCATAATGGCGGCAGTAAGAGGACCGAGAATCAAGCCAATCAGAATGATCAGAAGCACAAGCAGCTGGCCAAACTTAATCCTTGCCTGGGAGAATGGCTGCAGGAGGATGACAAGATAGATTTCAAGCAGGCCTGACAGGGTGTAGATTCCCCCTTTTATCACAGGCTCATAGCCATCTGCAAGCAAAGGAAACAGAAGCTGCGGCTCCTTCACACTGGTGTTTGTAATGGCTATGAAAATGCCAAAAAGCATCACAAGCGGGAGAAGAAAGCCGCTTGATATCGCCATCGATCTTATTCCGGCCCAAGTAACGGCACAACAGACAATAATGAGCATGATATTGATCAATAACAATGAAGCATCCGCGAGAAAATAAGCGTTCAGCCATAAAACAAGATCTTTAAAGGTTAAATACGAACTGCAAAACAAAAAAAGAACGACTGGAAGCGATAAAAGGGCGGAGAATACCTTGCCAAACCGGTTTTGAACCATGCTGAAAAAACCTTCATCCGGACAATTTTTAACAATGTAGGAAACAAGCCATAAAAAGAATAAGGCCACAGGACAGCACAAAAGGACACTCAACCAGCTGTCCCTTCCTGAAGCGGTCAGCAGATTCGGGATGAGAATCACGTGATTAAGCAGACCAGTCGATAAAATAAGGAGCGTAAACAGCTGTCTCGGTATAAGGATTTTCGTTAGACTTTGCATAGGCATCTCCAGGCTGTATAGATTTACCTTTTTATGGTTGCCGGAGAGTTGGTTTATTATGTGAAAAAGAAGGACCAAGAACGCTGGGGGGTTCTTGGTCCTTCTTTTTAAATCGTGATCTTTGAATAAACCATACATACATTTCCTGTATTTAAGTAGTTATAAAATCATACGATGTCCTTACACCATACTGATGAGAAAACATATGCTAAACCTAAAAATGACAACAGGGAGGGAATTGCTCACCGTGTATGTATATAACAGAAATCCATTCTATTATGCTCCCGCCGGGACAAATCATATAGCAGGTCATGCAAACCTTTATAGGCAAATCGAAAATTTCGGTGCTAAAGGAGCACTAAACGCAGCAACGCTGTCTTTTCCTCAAATGCTGACTTATGCTCTTCAGGACGAATATCTGGCACAGGCAAGATACAACAATATTCTAGGAACATTTGGATATATCCCTACATTCGCCCGAATCAAAGAGGCAGAACTGAGACATATAAGCGCATTAATGACACTTTTTGAACGCTATCAGGTACCCTTACCTGAAGATACATCACAGTCATTCGTGACAACTCCCCCAAACATTAAAGCAGCCTATGCAGCTGGAGTTCAAGGGGAAATCGACAATATCGGCATGTACAACAGATTCTTGACGTTCAATATCCCAAATGATGCGAGACTGGTTTTTACTCAATTGAGAGATGCTTCGCTTAATCATTTGGCTGCTTTTGAGAGAGGGGTTGGGAGGGGCTATTAAGGATCTACCTATTATTATTAAGTTTTTATACATGGGCCTTCCATAGTCAAAGTAGTAATCAACAAAGTTAAAACACCAAGAGAGTGTATTCTTCAGTAAAAGTACACTTTCTTCGTGTTGTTAGTTCTAGAAGTTAAAGTTTTTTCTGGAATTTTATTTTACTAATTGTTACTTTCTATTATTTATGAAACTGTTCACCGCGACCAAACAAACGGTAACCTTGTTATTTAGAATGGCAAGTCATCCCAACCTATATCAGCTGAGTTATCATCGTTTTTATTAGTTGAATTCTTATTTATCCTTTGTTCTATTGAATCAATGAACGCTATTGTACTTGTTACATTTTTAAAAATAAGCATACTCTCATCATAATTTAATACTTTGTTATCATGTGCAAAACTTTGATGATTTCTAACGCCATTGAATGCATCCAAAATAGAAATAGAAGATTTTAGAATTCTTTCTGTCATTTCTGATTCAAAGAGATCATTATTTCTTAGAAATTTTACATATTCACCAAAAATGCTTTGTAATGGCTTATCTCGGTCATATTCAATTCCATGCTTATCGCACATTTTCCTAACGAATTTTATTGCATATGTATGAAGTCTATCTAAAGCTACCTGAGGTTGATTTTGTTCTATATTATTTCTAATTGTATTCGTTAGAAGTTCAAAATCGGAATCATCTGATTCTGGTTGTAAAATGTCCTCTATATGTTCAGAGATAGAATTATGTTTTAATCTTTCTGCTATTTTTAAGCAATCTTCAAATAAAACCTGATCTTTCTTTTCCAAGGTGATTTCTCGAAGTTGATTATCCATGCTCCAGTATTCTAATAGTGCAGAAATTAGTTTCGAAACAATGTAATTCGATTCTATAATCCAAAATGCCCGCAGCCTTTTTGCTTTAGAGTCACCTTCAAATGCATACTTGTCTTCATAGATCTCTCTATTAACATGCTCAATAATAAAATTTTGAAAAGTACGGTTTGAAAAATTGAGAACATAGCCACTGCTCATCCCCATAATTTTCTCTAGTTTAGTTCTTTCTATTAATGATAAAACAGACACAACTTTTCACCTTCTTTTATTTTATTCTAATTTTACTACAAATCTTCTATTTATTATTAATCATCGGTATTACAAGATATATGTTCTCATAAGAATTGCGGTCTACAATCCCAGAACTTAGAGCTGACTAAGTTGGGATTTCATATTTATTTAGTAAAGAGATCGGATCTAATCTTCATAAAGCTATCGCTGATTACAGCCATTGAAATGTATCACCTTTGACACAGTATTTACCACAAAACTACATGCAGTGTACCAAGGAACAACATGACATTTACCTCCGCAATCTCCCTGGTCTAAAAAATGTATAAATCCTTAGTTTGAAATACCAATCTTGTAAAAAATTGATTTAACTTGAATATTGCCTCTTTACAAAAATGGGGTTGGATATTGGGTATCTTCTCTTGTAATGCGCAGTAGACTTTTTACTGTGAAATACCGCTTGTAATATTTTTAGTAAAATTAGAATTTTGAAGGAAAAATTACTGTTAAGAATACTGAGAGTTACCTAAAAAATAAGATTGGATATTTGAGAAGTCCAGCAGATTTTAAATATGAAGCAGGGATGTTGTCACTTCAAGGAGAATATTCTAATTTAAATAATAAGGAGGAGAAATCTAATTGGAAAATGAAAATGAGAAAAATTTAGTGAAGATCAATAAGGTATTGGATAAAATTGGTGTAGAAGAAGCTAAAGAAATAGTTGATATAGAAAAGTTCGAAGGATTAATACAGAATTTATCTAAGCTACCTGAGGAAGCTTTAGAAAGTTTAGTTAGTAAAATTCCAAACTTTACGGAGCTATCTAAGATGTATCTCGACAATTTAAATCATTCATATGATAAATTAATGGACGATCTAATAGATGAAAAAAAGAATCTTTATTCGATCTTACAAAAAGAAGATTTGTCAGATAGTAATAAGGCTTGGGTGATGGGTGAAATTAAGGACATAAGAAGAACTATGCTTATAAAGGATACATTATATAATATTCAAAATAATAAAGTATTTAAAGTAGGTGCAGCAGCTCTTACTATTGCAATGGCAGCAGTTGCAGGTAATAAGTTGAAGAAATAAAGATACAAAAACGCTCATATAGTGTTTTTTTTTGTAGAAAACAAGAATGTAAAACATTTAAGCTTTCACTAAATAACTCTGGATGTGGAAAGATGCTGCGGACGGGTTGAGAGAATGACTAAAAAAAAGAACGGTAGGGTGTTCTTGGTGCTTCTTTTTAGTCATGATTTCCGAATAAATCTTACATACATTTCCTATTTTAAATTAGTTATAAAGCCATTATGTTCAAGTACACTCTCTTGTATTGTTAGTTCTAGAAGTTGAAATTTTATCTAGAATTATATTTTACTTATAGTCACTCCTATTATTTATGATATGGCTCACGTAGTTATTTAAGAGGCAAAAAATTATCCCATGACATCCATTTCGATATCGCCTAATGAATTAAGCTAGGTAAAATAATTATTAGGCCTACTTCTAAATATTATAGAGGTAGTAAATTTTCTACAAAATATAAAAGAATGGCTTAGGAAATTCCCCCAAGCCATTCTATTTCTATTCTTAACCAGATACAATTATATCTTTATATCTGTGAAATATAGTATTAGAAGTTTCATAGTTCCAGTCTATAATAGAAGTCTTATATCTTTTTAATTCTATGTCTTTTAAATAGTTTATAGCATATAACTTATCCTCAAAGTTATTTATCCATTTATCTAGATACCTTTGAAGCTGATTAGAAAACTTTAAATTATATTTATATTTGTATCTAAATGCTCGCGCTATATTTAGCTCTGGATAAGGATTGGGTGTTAATACAATATCTATTTCTCTGGTTGTCATTGCATTACTGAAACCCTCATCAAATAGTATTCCTTTATTTAAATCATAAAATATACTATCGATATTTAAAAACACAGTTTTATTAAGATCAAGGAATCTTCTATACTCAACTATTTTTTCTTTGAAAGCCCAAGTATTTTCAATTTCCCACATATCAAACTGCAAATCATCTACTTTTATCTTGTAACCACCAAATTTGTTCCTCTTATAATTGAAGTTGAATTTTTCGAGGAAACTTTCTAAATCTTGATCTAAATCAGTTATAACAATGTCAAAGTCACGTGGGATATAATAAAATTGGTGTTCATAATAATCTCGAATACATCCACCAAACATTAATAAATTACTCTTCTGTTCTAGATTTTTAATTAAATTTCTGGCAGTAGGACGATTAGATAAAACATCATAAAAATCATTTCTAATCTGTGGCGTAAATTCCATGATATTCATCCTCCATCCTATGTCATTTTTAAGGCATTTTAACACCTTTTAGCTTTTGATGTAAATCCAATGCGTAAGAATCCGTCATACCTGAAATAAAGTCTGTAATCAATAATAACTTTGAGTACAAATCTAAGGCTTTTATTTCTTTACCCTTTGCGGGGTTATTAAAATCGTCATTTATTAAGTGAACAAAAACAAAATTCTCCGATATCATCCTAAATAACTTGCCCGATTTTGGTTTCGATTCATTCTCAAAATCGTCTGTTTCGTTAATTATACAATGTTTTACGAACATTGTCAGTAGGTCCGATAAAACTGAGTCACCAACTAACTCCAATGATAAAACTTCTTTATTAGGAAAAATATATTCTTGAAGTAAGTTTTTTAGAAATTTTCTTAAACGATGTGCATTATTTGTCTTCTTTAAAAACTCTTCTTCACCAAATTCACCATTCATTATTTGTTCATAATTTTCTACAAAAACCTCTTTAATTTCCCTGATCATTTGTCCTTGCGCCCAGACCTTAAAATTTTGGACACTTGTTAGTAAATTATCTGGAAAACCCTGATTTTTTGCCTTATCATGTTTTTCTTTTAAGCCATCAATATCATTTTTATAAGCATGATAAATTCCGTGTACATTTTCTTCTATGATTTGTTCTTCAAATATCTTTTCCCAAGGAACTATTTTCTTTTTTACCCCATCTTCCAGATCTGAACCTAAATATGCAATATCGTCTGCAGCTTCTAAAAAATAGGTTAAAGGATTTCTTTTTCCGGGAATCTTAACTGTTTGGCTAATAATTTCTGTTCCAATTTCTATATCCTGCTGAAAATAACCGAATTTCCCATTCTCAACAGCATAGTCATCAGAGGAATCAAATGGATACTTTAAAAGCACAGATAATGTACCATAAGTAAAATTAATTCCAAATTGATCATTTAAGAACTGTAGTCTAGTTAAGATTCTTAGCCCCTGTGCATTTCCATCAAAGTTAATGAAATCATTTTTTTGAGGCTGTGTTAAGGGAATATCCTCATTTTCTTGAAAATATGTATTGAACCAATTTTTTATAACATCTTCTCCATAGTGACCATAAGGAGGATTACCCAAATCATGTACTAATCCTGCAGTTGCTAAAATAGCAGGGATTTTCCCATAATCCTCAATGCCCAATTCTTCTTTCACTTCAATTAACCATTTTTCAAGCCAAATACCAAATGACCTTGCTATCGACGATACTTCCATCGAATGGGTAAGTCTAGTTCTTATAAAATCACTTGCTTGAAGAGGGAAAACCTGAGCCTTATCCTGTAATCTTCTTAAAGAAGAAGAATTCATAATACGATCATAATCACGTTCAAATTCATTTCTGTGATCATGAATCATATTTAAATCAATTGCTTTTCTCTCTTCCTTTTCCCTGTTTTCTTTTGCAATCTTTTCTGCATCTTTATATTTGTCTTTATGTCTATTTTCATTTAGTAAGTCTCTCCACTTAATAATCGTTTCCAACTTATATCCCCCTATAAAACATTTTAATAGAATTATAACAAATTGTTTGGATAAATCTACCTAAATCTGTTCTTATAAAATCATAAAAATACCGTTAAAGTTAACTTAGTAAGTCGTAAAAATACTAATAATAACACAGTTAGAATGCAATAAATGCTATATTTCAACTTACATTTTTATCTTATTAGAGCTGTATAGTATTCTTTTACTTTTTTAACTTCATGAAATAGTTATTTAGTGTAGTAAAAGCTCACATCTTACCAAGAAAAACAGACAGAATACAAATTTCATCTTATAATCTAGTCTATAACGGCACGATCAGTTGGTTAAAAGTTGATAACTGGGATATGGGATAAGAAGCGAAGAAAAGGAAGGAAGAAATAATAATCATTTTGGTAAAGGGATAACATAAAAATAAACTTTGGAGTCTTGTTCAATCTCGCAGGAAAAATAAATCGTTTAAACAAAGACAATCAAACGAACCATTCTTATTGAGTAGTATCCTACGCTGTCTTGATTGTGGACAAGGTATGGTACCTTCAATTACATCTATAATACTTTAAATGATGGTAGTAAAAGAAAGCAAACATATTACGTGTGCAGTCAACGAGTAAACGAACAAAGAAGGAACAAGTTATTAACCGAAATGATCAAATTCGATTCAAAAGTTATTCCTCCTGAATTAGTTCATTTTCTACTAGAAAAATTTGTAGAAGTCTATACGTCCTCAGCCAGAGAGTAAAAAAAATTGCTACAGCTCTTTGTCGATAAGATTAGCGGTGGGCGAACGAATGCTCGTTCACGGCAAATTTATAAGGTCAAGCTTGAATTTGATTTTACGGAATCTACCTTTCAAACACTTACACTTATCCACATGCAATATCTAGATACAGAAAAAGAAGGCTTATTAACACCTTCTTTCCCTGCTTTAAATGGCAAATATCCGCCTTATCTACAAAAATTTTTGCCTCTATTTATGATAAGGCTCCCCCCGATTAATCCGAAAAGCCCGATACACCTGCTCAACCAATATCAGCCTCATCAGCTGATGCGGAAAAGTCATCTTCGAAAATGACAGGGTATCATTCGCTCTCTTCAAAACATCATCACTCAATCCAAGAGATCCGCCAATAACAAACGCCACTTTGCTCTTTCCATAGGTAGCAAGCCGGTCCAGATCAGCTGCAAGCTCCTCAGATGATTTCATTTTCCCTTTGATCGCCAGCGCTATAACATGAGTATCATCGGAAATTTTTGAAAGGAGGCGTTCGCCTTCTTTTTGCTTCACCATTTCCATTTCGGATTCGCTGAGGTTTTCGGGTGCTTTTTCGTCCGGGAGTTCAATGATATCGACTTTGGCGTATGGTGTTAGTCGCTTGAGGAATTCGTCGATTCCTTGTTTCAGGTATTTTTCTTTTAGCTTGCCGATTGTGCAAATTGTGATGTTCACAGGCTATCCCCACTTTGATTCAGATTACCAACAGATGTTATCCACATTTGTGTACAACTTATCCACATTTAGTGTGCGAATATTAGTTCCCCACTATATATACAGCAGGGTTTGTGCACAATTCACAGGGTGTGGATAACTTGTTGATTTCTCTGATTTTTTCGATTTCTGGCGCGATTTCGTGCTCGTCTACATACATATCTATCGCTAATTCAATGTGTTCTTCGCAGCATTTCATAAATAATTCTCCTTATCCACAACGAGAAAAGCGTAAGCGCCTGTTCAGCTCCGACAGACAGATAAGAAATCACGCAAAAAGTCCGGTTTTGACTTTTTGCGTGATTTTGTTCTGGCCGAGGAGTTAGGCGCTGAAGCTGGACATCAATGTGGTGAATTTTTATTTGTTTCCTCTTCAAAGAAAAAACAGGAGAAGTTTACCCCTCCTGTTCTTCTCCGAGCTTTAGCTTCACTGATTTCTGTTTTCCTTCACGGTAGTAGGTGATGTCGATTTCTTCGCCGACTGACCGTTTGTAGAGCTGCTTGCGCAGGTCGATGATGTCTTTGATTTCCTGGCCGTCAAATTCGGTGATGACGTCCATTTCCTTAAGTCCCGCCTGGCCTGCAGGGGAGACCGGGTTCACGCTCATGACGACAACGCCTGACAGAACTTCTTTAGGCAGTTTGAGCGTCTGTTCCCAGTGGTAGCTTGAGACTTCATTCAGGGATCTCATGCCGATTCCAAGGAACGGGCGTCTGACTTCGCCGTATTTCTCAAGGTCTTCAATGATTGGCGCCGCCAGGTTGATTGGGATGGCGAGGCCGATTCCCTCTACCGCTGATTCGGCAATCTTCATGGAGTTGATGCCGATGAGCTTGCCGTCGATGTTGACGAGCGCCCCGCCGCTGTTGCCGGGGTTGATGGCTGCGTCTGTCTGGAGGACCTCTGCATTCCAGTCAACTTCTCCGTCCTGGTTCGAGTCGACCGGAATGGCGCGCTCGGTGCCGGAGATGATGCCCTGTGTGACAGAGCCCGAGAACTGGAGGCCAAGCGGATTTCCGATGGCGATGACCGGTTCTCCAGGTTTCACGTTGTCAGAGTTGGCAAATTGGGCTACCTGCTCGACGGCTTTACTTTCGGATCTTAAAACAGCAAGGTCCATAAGCTCGTCGCTGCCGAGTACCTCAGCAGGGATTCGCGTGCCGTCGCTCAGGCTGAGCTCGATTTGCGTGGCTCCTTCAATGACGTGGTAGTTGGTGACGATGAAGGCACTTCCGCCTTCTTTTTTGTAGATGACGCCTGATCCGGTACCGGCTTCGCCTTTTTCATTCCAGAATCCCGCTTCCTGGATGTTGACGACGCCAACGACCGCTTTTGAGACGCTGTCTACCGCCTTCGTGACGGCCGTGCTCACATCCACTGAGATATTGCGGGATGGAACGGTCGAGTTCGGCGTTTCGTCTTCTTTATCCTCCTCGTCCCCGCCGAGTGCGAGGTCGTAAGGAAGGATGTTCATGTTGGCAAGGATCGGAACGGAAAAAAGGACGAGCAGGCCGCCAAGGATGGCGCCCAGCAGCCCGGGCAGAAATTTACCGCCGCGGTTGCCTTTTTGCTTCCGGCTGTAGTGTTCATAGTCCTGATCATAGTACCCCATTGGTTATCCCACCCATCTTTTATGTAGCGCGAAAGCTCCTTTTTAGCAGGAGCTTTTGCAGGACGTTATATAGATTCAGTATACCCAAGGATCTTTAAAAAAACTCCAATTGCTGTGCTAAACAAGCACAAGGGGGGTGGGGGTTTTTGGGTCTGTGTCGTAAAGGTCGAACTGCTCTCCCGGCATGTAGCCTTTACCTTCAAGCGTCTGCTGGACGGACATGCGGGCGAGCTCTTTCATGTTGTTGTCTTTGCTGAGATGGGCAAGGTAGATGCGTTTTGTTTTGTCGCCGATGACATCGGTCATGGCAAGCGCCGCGTCTTCATTGGAAACGTGGCCGACATCGCTCAGGATCCGGCGCTTGACGCTCCACGGATAGTGGCCCATGCGCAGCATGTCGACGTCATGGTTGCTTTCAAACACGAAGGCATCCGCATTGTGGATGATGCCTTTCATTCTGTCGCTGACATATCCGGTGTCTGTGATCAGAGCTAGCTTTTTCCCTTCGTGGTGGAAGGTGTAGAACATCGGCTCGGCCGCGTCATGGGACACGCCGAATGATTCGACGTCGATTCCGCCGAACGATTGAACGGTCCCGGTCTGGAAGATGAATTTCTGGTCGGGATGGATCGCTCCAATCAGTCCTTCCATCGCCTGCCACGTTTTTTCGTTGGCATAGACAGGCAGATTGTACTTGCGTGCCAGGATGCCCAGTCCTTTGATGTGGTCGCTGTGCTCATGGGTTACGAGTATACCTGACAGCTTGTTGATTTTTCTTCCGATCTGCTGAAACAGGGCTTCCATCTGCTTGCCGCTGAATCCGGCATCAACGAGCAGAGAGTGCTTGACTGTTTCGACATATGTTGCATTTCCCGTGCTTCCGCTTGCGAGAACACTGAATTGCAGACTCATTGCGTTCACTCCAATTTTTCATTAGAACGGATGACCTGTCCTTCTAATGCATTTACGTAATAATCCTCCGAATCATTGACGACGATGTGCCAGGTCGGGGCGAGGATCTGTTCGCCCGAGAGCGGGAACGGCGTATAATAGCCGAACTGAACCTCTGTCACCGTGCTATTCGGTTTTAAGTCATTCTTGTTGTAAAGGGCCTCAAGCGCCTTAATGGCAGGGAGCGTGTCCTGCTTGCCCTCAAGGTCCTGAATGTTTTCAAGCAGCGTCTGCTCATAGCTGACGAGCTGATTTTTATCGTTTAAAAACAGGGTCAGCATCCCGATTTTCTGGTCGGCTGACAGGTCCTGAAACACAAGCCGGTCATTGTAGGTCTGGATGTAGATGATCGTGTTTTTCACGTTGTCCGTTTTCCAGAAGGCATATTGGTCGCCCGAGAGAATGTTTTCTCTCACAATCTGATTAAGCTTGCTTTGTGTGTTTGTTTCAGGCAGGGTGAAGGGCTTTTCAAATTCCGCCCGCAGGGACGTAATTTCATCCTCGAGATTCAGTACGTCCTGGGCAGGGAGGGACTTCAGCTCTTCCTCTGTAAACACCTTGCTCTCAGCCGTAATGTAGGCGCCAGTTTCATTGCCTTCCGGGAGCTTCTTGTACGTAATGCCCTCTGCCGCAAGCTGCTCCTCGATTAGCGGCTCTTTAATGACATCATACCGGCTGTTGGTGATGACGATATTGAAATATTGAATGGCTAAGAAGGTGTTTAGGACAAGGAAAGCCAGAATGAAAATGGTTTTCGTTTTACTCCAGTCCATCGCTGTTCCCTCCAAGCGTTTCGGTATGCAGTTTCACGTATTGGCCGCCCGTTGTTTCAGCGTACCAATAAGGTTTGATGGCAACGATTCTCGGCTCTGCTGTTGCCGACATTTCATAAGCAGGGAAGACCCGCTTCACTTTGTCCGGTTCGATGCTTTTTTTCTGCTTCAGCTGGCTGACAATTTCTTTGCTTGAAAGCATGTCGACAGCGCTTGGGCTGTAACCTGAATTCAGACGGTAGAGCGGTCTTGAGTAAGTGGCGATTTCATTATCTCCCCAGCGCATCGCGATTTCC
The DNA here is from genome assembly GCA_038002745.1 of Bacillus sp. FSL H8-0547. Classification (NCBI taxonomy): domain Bacteria; kingdom Bacillati; phylum Bacillota; class Bacilli; order Caryophanales; family Bacillaceae; genus Bacillus; species Bacillus sp. FSL H8-0547. Next base: position 1,830,561 of record JBBODD010000001.1, on the reverse strand, counting down.
GTCGGGCCGAATGTTTTTGAATTGTTTTCAAAAACGGGAATGGAATCGATCATCAGCCGGAATGAGACGAGCTGGCTGTCGGGATTCATGCTGTAGAAGTGGTACTCATCCGTCCATCCGCCGTGATCGTTCAAAAATTCGATGCTTTGCTTCATCGCTTTTCCCCGTTCAATAAACATGCTCGGGTCAATGGTCGGGTTCACAAACCGCAGCCGTTCCTGGCTCGGATAGATCGTCAAAAGACTTGTTCCGTCCGTATAAACGTTTTGTGTCGGCTTCATTTCCCGGCGGACGTAATCGGGATTCGTAAAGAGCGCCCGCTTGAACGCTTCGCCATTGACGGAGTTGATGATATATTCGATTTCATCCAGAGCAATCCGGCCCTCAGGAAGCAGCAATCGATTGTCTTCAGAAATCACCTCTGGCACGAAGCGGTCAAGGTTTTCCCGCTTTTCAATCACAGACGCAATGATGCCTTTGGCGTTTTCATTGCTGATGGAAGCTTCATAGACGAGTCTTTGTTCCATTGAAATAAACAAGATCTTTTGAAACGATCCGTTTTTCCCGCTTGGAAGGACGATCCGGTCAAATGATGAGTAGATCGTTTTTTGTGACTTGTATTGAAAAATAGACTGAAAGAGTTCAAACGGAACTTTGTCGCTGAAGAGAAACTCGATCTTTCTCGATTCGCTTTTTCCCGTCAGCCACTCATCCAGCTCATCTGCCGTGTATTTACCGGATACATTTTTCACTTCGCCCATGTTCCAGTTTTTCAGCTGATTCCAGACAAAGTCGATCCGTTCCGGCCGGTAGGTGCCGTAATGCTCCGCTTTGTCATGAACCATCATCTGATAGGGACGGATGACGTCCTCCGGTTCATGCTTCACGTTGCTGATCGGCTCATTTTCAAGGTACTGGCTGCTGTCGATGAAATCGTAGTTCGGCTTAAACGTCCAAAGGTTGTAGGTGAAAAACACACTTCCGCAGACGAGCAGCACCAATATAACGGTTTTTATATTTTCACGATTCATCCCACTCATCCTCTTGATCCCTTGTAAATGGAAGGGTAAACAGGATCGTTGTCCCTTTGCCTTCCACGCTTTCCGCCCAGATTTCACCGTCATGGGCCCCGATCATTTCTTTTGCGATGGCAAGCCCCAGTCCAGTGCCGCCAAGCTTTCTCGTTCTTGCTTTATCCACGCGGTAAAACCGCTCAAAAATCTTATGCTCTGTTCCTTTTGGGATGCCCATGCCCTGGTCGGTGACGCTGATCTGGAGCATGTCATCCATGATTTCTGTCTTAAAGGTAATCAGTCCGCCCTCTGGAGAATATTTCAGGGCGTTGGAAATAATGTTGTCGAGCACCTGTGTAATTTTATCAGGATCAATATCGACATAGAGCTTTTCTTCCGGCAGGTCGCGAAGGAAGGAGACATGCTGCTCTTTCGTCATTTCAAACCTGTCGATGATCTGGTTGAAGAAGGCTGTGAAGTTGACCCACTCTTTGTTGATGCGGTAATCCTTGCTGTCGAGCTTTGACAGCTGCAGAAGATCGTTGACAAGGCGGATCATCCGCTCGGTTTCATTTTGCGTTACATTCAAAAACTGCGGGGCAATGTCCCTGTCTTCCCACGCCCCATCGGCAAGTGCTTCCAGGTAGCTGCGCATCGTCGTAAGCGGCGTCCGGAGCTCATGTGACACGTTCGCAACAAATTCGCGGCGCTCCTCATCGATTTTCTCCTGCTCCGTAATATCGTAGATCACCGCGATCAGACCGGTGATGCGCTTTTGCTCCTGCTGAATCGTCGAAAAGTTAACCTTAAGGATGTACGGTTTGTCCTCTGTGCTTGCATCAAGGATGAGAGAGTCCTGCTGGTCAATTAAACTATCAAACGTATATTCATCGTCAATACCGAGAACCTTCGTGATTGGAACATCAAGCACCGTTTCACGTGAAACGTTCAGCATTTCGATCGCAGGACTGTTCACGAGAATCACATCGCCTGCGCGGTTTGTCGCGATAACGCCGTCCGTCATATGGGCAATCACGGATGCAAGCTTTTTCCGCTCGCCTTCAGTTGATGCCTGGGCTTCTTCAAGCTTGTCTGTCAGGTTGTTAAAAGTCACCGCAAGCTGGCCGATTTCATCCTCGCCGTAAACGCGGACTTTTCGAGAAAAGTTCCCCTTCGCAAGCTCCAATGCCTGCTTTCGCATATCGGACATCGGTCTTGTAATCGTTCTTGCAAGAAAGACCCCGAGAAGTGCCGTAATTGCCAAGGAAATACCGGTTCCGGTCGCGAGAATCCCGTTGATGACGCGCATTTGGGAGAAGACTTCTTCCATTGATGCGACCAGATAGAGGGCGCCAATCGTTTCCTGATTGATGTTTTTAATCGGTGTAGAAGAAATTTTCACGCGCCTGCTTGTTGGTTTATCTATATAGACTTTTTCATCAGGCTTTTCAAAGACAAGCGTTCGTTTCACAAGCACTTCCGTCGTACGCTTGCCGATAATGTCGCTGTTGTTCGGATCTGATGTTGCAATGACGCGGCTGTTTTTATCGATGACACGGATTTCCTGGATTTCATCCTTTGCGAAATCCTTTAGTATGGCGGTGATGTCTTCTTCAAGAGTGGGGAGAGTTCCGGTCGGATCCTCCGTCCTCTCCTTGGACATTTCCTGCTCGATGCTGTAGTTGATGAAATTGATTCGCTGCGTAATGGATGTATTGAAATTTTCGGTGAGGGACCGTTCAAGCTGCTGAACGAAATAAACACCGATAATCTGCATGGCAATCATGATCAGGAGTACATAGACCATGACGAATTTGAAATGGATGGATCTGAAAAAACCGACTTTGTTCATGAATCCTACTCCTGTTCAGGGTTACGCAGGTAGTACCCGACACCTCGTCTTGTCACAATCCATGTTGGATGACTTGGGTTATCTTCGATTTTTTCCCGAAGTCTGCGGACCGTGACGTCGACTGTGCGCACATCGCCGAAATAATCATAGCCCCACACAGTCTGGAGAAGATGCTCGCGGGTCATGACCTGTCCGATATGCTTGGCCAAATAATGAAGCAGTTCGAACTCGCGGTGTGTCAGTTCGATTGTTTCCCCGCGTTTTGATACTACATAAGCATCGGGGTGAATCGTGAGGGAACCGATTTCGATTTCGTTTTTATCTGACTGCTGCTCTGGAGGCAGCGCCTGAAGTCTTCTTAAGTTTGCTTTGACGCGTGCAAGCAGTTCTCTTGTGCTGAAAGGCTTCGTCACATAGTCATCCGCTCCGAGCTCAAGTCCAAGCACTTTATCAATTTCCGAGTCTTTTGCCGTCAGCATAATAATCGGAATTTCATATTTTTTACGGACCTCGCGGCAGACTTCCATGCCGTCTTTGTTCGGAAGCATAATATCTAATAGGATTAAGTCAGGCTGCACTTCTTCGACCATTTCAAGCGCTTCGTTTCCATCATAAGCGCAATAAACGTCGTAGCCCTCTTTTTTTAAGTTAAACTGCAGAATATCTGCAATCGGCTTTTCATCATCGACAACTAAGATTTTCTTTTCCACGGCCAATCGCCCCTTTTATATAAGGTGTTACGTTCTCTCTTCTTAATTTACCACTTATGACAGGCAGATTCATCTTTTCAGGCAGTTTCTTTTTAGGATATCCCAAACTCTGTCAGGCAAATCAGCGGTAAAAAGACAAAAACCCGGCGCAGTGCCGAGTCATAAATACAAGTCCGATGTGAAAAATGAGGAAAACCTCAGGCAGGGCCCAAGGTTATCTCTTTAAATACTTCAATGGATCTTTCAGTTTTCCGTTCTCATAGACTTCAAAGTGAAGGTGAACGCCAGTTGAGCGGCCGGTAGAACCCATGACACCGATTTTCTGTCCCTGAGACACTGTATCGCCAACCGATACAGAGATTGAATCAAGGTGGGCATAAACCGTCTTCATGCCATTTCCATGATCAATTTCGACTTTATTTCCGTATGCGCCATCATTGCCTGCAGAGATAATCTTGCCGTTGTCTGCCGCTTTGATTGTGCGGTCACTCGGACGGGCAATGTCGATTCCTTTGTGCATCTTGCCCCAGCGCGTTCCAAGCTTGCTTGAAACATATCCGCCGACAGCCGGCCACTGAAGAGAGCCGTTTCCGCGTGAAGGAACCACTTTTGTGCCTTTTACGATGATTTCTTTTACCGGTTCAGCAAGCGTTTCTTCTTTTGTCGTTTCACGTTTTACTTCTTTGCCGTTTTCCTTGTGAACAACATAGTTAAGAAGCTTCTGTCCGTCTTTTCCTTCTTGCTTCGTTTTTTTGTCGCCTTTAAACATGGAAGAATCTTCAACCACTTCTGTTTCATAGGCAATGGCTTCTTTTTTTGAAACCTCTTCTTTTACTAGGACATTTGTGAAAGGCTTGTAGTCTTTTACGTTTAGTTCCTCACCAGGCTTGATTACATTTTCATCTGACAGACCCGGATTTAGAGCAAGCAATTCTTCAACGGAAAGCTTGTATTCAGAAGCGACCTTTGAAAGAACATCTTCATCTTTTACTTTGTGTTTTTTCTCTTCAAGCGTGCCTTTTGCAAGAAGCTTTACGCCTTCCTGTGCCGTCAGCACCTCTTCAGGAGAAATTTTTTCCTCTGAAATTGAAACTTTTCCCGAGAATGAAACGTCTAGTATACGAGATTCATTTTCTTTTAATGGCTGAAGCGGCGGTGGGGACTGCTTCATTTTCTCGGCCTGTTCTACCTGTTCAGCCGGAACGTACTTGGCTTTGTAAGCTTTTAGAACTCTCTCTGCTTCTTCTTTGTTCTTGAAGTAGCCGACAGTCTGATTATCTATTTTAAGTAAAGCTGCGTCTGCTGCTACATTAAGCTCTTCTTTAAGCTTGGCAAGAGTTTCCTCGTTGCTTGCAGCAGGGCGAAACATTTGCTCAGGGATTACTTCCATCTCTTCAACCGTTAATTGATAATCTTTATACTCTTTTTTGGCCTCTTCAATCTTTTGCTTTGAAAGGTCATCAATTAACTGCTGACTGTCTACCGTTCCGATTCTTTCGCCGTCCAGATAAATATGGTAAACGGTCTCAAGATTTTCCTCTGCAGAAGCATTCATGCCGAATGTCATGGCGCCTGCGAAAGTCAGACCGAATAATGCCTTCTTTATAGTGCTGTTTGTATGCTTCACGTTGTTTCCAACGAATCCAGTTATGCGCTTAAACACGATACAATTTCCTCCCAATTGACCACTGATCAGTACTTTATCTATCATCTATATAAGCCTATAGTGCTATGTTTGCGGATTTCTTTTTTAGCCACTCTACTAACCTACCATATTATCAGACTATTACCTAGCCATTTTCAAAAATGTAACATTTCTGTATTATTGATGTCATATTTTAGTTTTTGATGTAAAAATTTGCACTTTTATGTAACGGTTATGCGACTATAGGCATAACAAAAAAGACATGCATCCGATTAAGGATCATGTCTTTTTTCTGTGTCCAGCTTCAGCACCCAGTGCTGAAGCTTTTCGTAGTGGCTTGGGACGGAATCGAACCGCCGACACAAGGATTTTCAGTCCTTTGCTCTACCGACTGAGCTACCAAGCCGAAGTATGTATGGATCAGCGATTATCTGCCGACCTAAATTATTATAGTTCAATAATAGCTGAAACACAAGACTATTTTAAAAATAATTAAAAAATCGAAAGGGACGGATCCCTTTCGATTCAATGGCTTAGCTGTATACGCTTCTTACAACGTTTGTCTGCGTTCTGTCAGGACCGACAGAGAAGACGGAAAGCGGAATACCTGTAAGCTGCGATACGCGCTCGATGTAGTTGCGTGCGTTCTGCGGAAGTTCTCCGAGGTCGCGTACGCCTGTGATGTCTTCTGTCCAGCCTGGAAGCTCTTCGTATACCGGCTCACATTCTGCAAGAACTTTAAGGCTAGCAGGGAATGACTCCATGATTTCGCCTTTGTATTTGTATGCTGTACAGATTTTAAGTGTTTCAATGCCTGTCAGAACGTCAATTGAGTTAAGGGACAGGTCTGTGATACCGCTGACGCGGCGTGCGTGGCGGACAACAACGCTGTCAAACCAGCCGACGCGGCGCGCGCGGCCTGTTGTTGTTCCGTACTCGCGTCCGACTTCACGGATCTGGTGGCCGATTTCGTTATCAAGTTCTGTCGGGAACGGACCGTCTCCAACACGTGTTGTGTAGGCTTTGGATACGCCGACAACGTGGTTGATTTTCGTCGGGCCGACGCCTGAACCGATCGTTACGCCCCCTGCAACAGGGTTTGATGATGTAACGAACGGATATGTGCCCTGGTCGATATCAAGCATAACGCCCTGTGCACCTTCAAACAGCACGCGTCTGCCGCCGTCAAGAGCGTCGTTCAGCACAACAGCTGTATCGCAGACGTATTGTTTGAACTGCTGACCGTACTCATAGTATTCATCAAGAATTTCTTCCATAGTGAAGCCTTCTGTTTCATAGTACTTTTCAAGCATGCGGTTCTTTTCTTCAAGGTTTCGCGCAAGCTTTTCTTCAAACGCTTCGCGGTCAAGAAGATCAGCAATACGGATGCCGACGCGCGCTGCTTTGTCCATGTAAGCAGGTCCGATTCCTTTTTTCGTTGTGCCGATTTTGTTTGCGCCTTTGCGCTCTTCTTCCACTTCATCAAGTTTAAGGTGATAAGGCAGAATAACGTGCGCGCGGTTGCTGATGCGCAGGTTGTCCGTGCTGACGCCGCGGTCGTGAAGATATTTAAGCTCCGTCATAAGAGCTTTAGGATCAACGACCATTCCATTGCCGATTACACAGGTCTTATCACTGTAGAAAATACCTGATGGAATTAAGTGCAGCTTATATGTTTCACCGTTGAATTTAATTGTATGTCCGGCGTTGTTTCCGCCTTGATAACGGGCAATGACCTCCGCATTTTCGGAAAGGAAATCGGTAATTTTGCCTTTTCCTTCATCTCCCCATTGTGTACCAACTACTACTACTGAAGACATTAATGTGCACCTCCGGTTATTTAAAACACGTTCTAGTTTCGCTCAATCAAACAAGCTAATTCTACCAGTTAAAGGGCAGAAAGTCAACGAAAAGACGAACATTAATGAGATTTCATTTTATTTTCGTTCGTAATATGTTGTGATTGTGTGTGATTTGGTTCCTCTTTTCATAGGTTAACCCCTGATTTGGGGTTTCATTCTGTCAGGGGAAGATGCGGCGCAATCATACCCGTTCCTTGCCGTTACGCACCGAATACTTGCCGGAATACCTTTTTTACTTGAAAAAACCGATTCTTTACTTGCCACAAACAATCGTTTACTTGAAAATTTCCAGATGCCTCCTAAATAACAGAGCGCATGCTTCATACATGCGTCCCGCTCGAAGAAGATTTTGAGCATTCAAAGGCTTAAAAACGAGGCCCGAGGGCCATCCAGGTCGTTTACTTGCAACCCCGCGCCGAATACTTGCCGGAATACCTCTTTTCCTAAAAAAAAACCGATCCATTACTTGCCGTAAACAGTCGTTTACTTGAAAATTTCCAGATTCCTCTTACATGAAAGCGCGCATCTGCAGCCCCTGACCAATTAAAAAAAAGCCGCCCCGCAAAGGACAGCTTCTAAGCACCCGGTGGCACGCCGGCATCATCGAAGCGCCGTTCCAGGTTGACGAATTTGTTGTATTCTTTTACAAACGCCAGGCTGACGGTGCCGACCGGTCCGTTACGCTGCTTGGCGATGATGATTTCAATGATGTTTTTGTTTTCGGATTCTTTATCGTAGTAATCGTCCCGGTAGAGGAAGGCTACGATATCGGCATCCTGCTCGATACTTCCGGATTCACGGATGTCGGACATCATCGGACGCTTGTCCTGACGCTGCTCAACGCCGCGGGAAAGCTGGGAAAGGGCGATGACCGGGACTTTGAGTTCCCTTGCGAGGGACTTCAGTGTCCGGGAGATCTCGGATACTTCCTGCTGACGGTTGTCCTTGTTACGTCCGCTTCCCTGGATGAGCTGCAGGTAATCGATCAGGATCATGCCGAGGCCGCTTTCCTGCTTCAGGCGGCGGCATTTTGCGCGGATGTCGCTGACGCGGATACCGGGCGTATCATCGATGTAGATGCCTGAGTCAGAGAGGCTTCCCATGGCCATTGTGAGCTTGCCCCAGTCTTCAGGGGTCAGGTTTCCTGTACGAAGTGCCTGGGCGTTAATGTTGCCTTCTGCACAGAGCATCCTCATGACTAGCTGGTCCGCACCCATCTCGAGACTGAAGATGGCGACGTTTTCGTCCGTTTTTGTTGCGACGTTCTGGGCGATATTCAGGGCAAAGGCGGTTTTACCAACGGATGGACGGGCCGCCACGATGATGAGGTCATTTCGCTGAAAGCCTGCCGTCATCCGGTCGAGCTCGGTAAATCCTGTCGCAATTCCCGTGATGTCGCCTTTTCGTGTGTGCAGCAATTCAATGTTATCGTACGTTTGAACGAGTACATCTTTTATATTTTGGAAAGCTCCTGCATTTTTGCGCTGGGAGACTTCCATAATGTTTTTTTCGGCTTCGTTGAGGAGAACTGCCACTTCGTCTTCGCGTGAATATCCGTCCTGGGCAATGGTTGTTGCCGTGCGGATCAGGCGTCTGAGAATGGATTTTTCTTCGACGATTCTGCCGTAATATTCAATATTGGCTGCTGTCGGGACGGAACCCGCCAGGTCGCTTAAATAAGATACACCGCCGATTTCCTCTAGTAAATTGGCATCTGCAAGCTCTGAGGTGACTGTTACTAAGTCAACAGGCTCTCCTTTATCCGCAAGCCCGAGCATGACATTGTAAATCTTCTGATGAGATGCTCTGTAAAAGTCTTCTGGAATCAGAATTTCAGAAGCTGTAATCAATGATGCGGGTTCGAGAAAAATGGCTCCGAGCACGGCTTGCTCCGCCTCAATGTTCTGTGGAGGAATCCGGTCATCAAACATTTCATTCATGATGATCACCGTCCTTAACTTGATTTAGGCAGGACTTAAGCCTGCAAAAAAGATGTGTTGCGCAGAAAAGAAGCAGCATCCATTCACACATCACATCTTGCTTATTATTGTTCAGTTACATGCACTTTCAGTGTTGCTGTTACGTCAGGGTGAAGCTTGACAGGCACGTTTGTAAACCCTAGAGCGCGGATGGCATCCGGAAGCTCGATTTTGCGCTTGTCGAGTTTATGGCCGTGTGTTTTCAGCAGTTCATCTGCGATTTGCTTGCTTGTGATCGATCCGAAAAGGCGGCCGCCTTCTCCTGATTTTGCTTTGAGCTCAACTGTCAGGCTCTCGAGCGTTTCTTTCAGTTCTTTTGAGCGCTCAAGCTCTGCTGCGGCTTCTTTTTCTTCTTTTTTCTTCTGGCCCTGCAGTTTGCTGATTTCAGAGTTATTTGCTTCAATTGCAAGCCCCTGTTTGATCAGGAAGTTATGTGCGTAGCCGTCTGCTACATTTTTTACTTCCCCTTTTTTTCCTTTGCCTTTAACATCTTTCAGGAATATAACTTTCATGATTTGGTTCCTCCTTCTAAATACTCCAGGATTGCCTGTTCTAATCTCTCTTCTGCCTCATTCAGAGACAGGTTCTCAAGCTGAGTGGCAGCATTCGTAAGGTGTCCGCCGCCGTCCAGGGCTTCCATGATCAGCTGGACGTTTATGTCCCCGAGTGAACGGGCGCTGATGCCGATGGTCTGGTCGTTTCTTCGGGCAAGGACAAACGATGCCACAACTCCGCTCATCGACAGCAGGGTGTCCGCTGTCTGGGCAATGATGACCTGATCAAACGTTTCCTCTGAATCAGGATCTGCCTTAGCGATTGCGATGCCTTCTCTCAGCATGTTTGTATTTTGTATCAGTTTTGAACGCTTCACGTAGTGCGTGATGTCTTCTCTCATAAACTTCTGCACGAGGATTGTGTCTGCCCCTTTGGACCTTAAATAAGAAGCCGCGTCAAATGTGCGCGAACCCGTTCTGAGCGTGAAGCTTTTCGTATCCACGATGATGCCGGCAAGCAGCGAGGTCGCTTCAATCATGTTCATTTTCAGACGTTTTGTCTGATATTCGAGAAGCTCTGTTACAAGCTCGGCCGTTGAAGAAGCATAAGGCTCCATGTAGACGAGAAGCGGATCTTTAATAAATTCTTCTCCGCGTCTGTGATGGTCGATGACGACGACATTGTCCATTTTGTTGAGCAGCTTTTCATCGATGACAAGGGATGGCTTATGCGTGTCTACGACAATCAGCACAGAATCATCGGTCGATATCTCTTGCGCCTCGTCTCTCGTAATAAAACGGGACCAGAGATCCGAGTGCTGTCTGACTTCCTGGATCAGCCGCTGTACACCTGTATCAATTTCGTTTTGATCAAGCACGATAAAGCCTTCTTTATCGTTCACCTGCGCCACTTTCAGGATGCCGATAGCTGATCCGATCGAGTCCATATCAGGGTATTTGTGGCCCATAATGATGACCTTGTCGCTTTCAGAAATAATTTCTGTCAGAGCGTGTGATATAACCCTTGCCCGGACGCGCGTTCGTTTTTCCATCGGATTCGTTTTTCCGCCGTAGAATTTCACTTTTCCGTTCGTCTGCTTGATGGCCACCTGGTCGCCTCCGCGTCCTAGTGCAAGATCAAGACTCGACTGGGCAAGGTCGCCAAGCTCTGTCAGAGAAGGGACACCTGACCCGATTCCGATGCTCAGCGTCAGGGAAATGTTTTCAACGGTCGTCTGCTCTCTTACTTCGTCAAGAATTGAAAACTTTCCTTTTTCAAGCTTAATTAAAATATGTTCGTTCAGGATCGCCATAAAGCGTTCTGAGGATGTTCGTTTCAAATAAATGCCGTTTTCGGTCGCCCATTTGTTCAGGATGGACGTGACATGAGAGTTGATCGAACTCTTGGTCTGATCATCCAGACCCTGGGTCACTTCATCGTAATTATCCAGGAAAATGAGCCCCAGAACCGTGCGCTCATCTTCATACTGTTTCTCAATTTCAATCTGCTCTGTTACATCAAAGAAATAGAGCAGCCGTTCTTCGCGCTTAATGATCACCTTGAATTTCCGTTCATGAAGGGTGATCGTTTCGGTGTCCACTTCCTGTTTCACAAGCGGAACGAGAGCTTCTGCGACATCATACATGGACCGCCCGACAAGGGTATCCTCATGAAAACAGGAGGTAAGGAACGGATTGGTCCATTCAATATGGAACTGTTCATTAAACAGCATGATGCCAATCGGCATTTCCATCAAAGCTTCCTCTCCAACCCGCTTCAGACGGTAGGAGAGCGTGGAGATATAAGTCTCCATCTCTGCTTTTATTTTTCTATCGGCAGCCCGGAGAAGAAACAAAATCGCACCTAAAAGAAGGACCCCGGCTAAACCGATCATCCACTGATAGTAAAAAAGGATGATGATGGAAATCGCGGTCAGGGCAATCAATGCTAGAAGGGGGTACCTGATTAATGGTTTTTCAAAAAAACTGGGCATGTTGTTTCATCTCCTCAAACCTACAGTGAAACATACGCAAGATTGCTGGGGTCAATGTATGAATCTAGTTTATGCGCTTTTCTTTTATTTTTTCACGCGGCCCCGCAAATTAAATGCTAAATCAATTATACCTAAGATTCTTACGAGATACATCAGGATCGGCACAATCAATGACACAATGACCGCAACAATCGGTATCGCTTTTGAATAGTTTTTCACATAGCTGTAGAACCAGATGAATGAAAATCCCTGGATGACAAGGAGCATCTGCAGCATAAACAGAAGGTTAACAGCGGCGATAAAAAGAAAGCTTCCTTCCTGAAGATCGAAAAACATCAGAAAACTTACACCGAGGTAATACCATACGATGCTTGAAGGCAGTTTCCACTCGCGGAAGTGCTTAAGCTTTGCCATCTGCACATTCAGTCTTTTCATCACCGGAATGGCCGCGGCGTGCGAGAGCAGGGTGAAAATAAAAGCAGAAGAGAGAAGGACACTTGGAATCAAGTAGCCTATGAGCTTCATCTGCTCTTCCAATTGTTGAATTGCGTCTTCATTTGCTTCCTGGCCCACTGCTGCCATCATGGATCTCGCCATTTCAAAGGTTTCATCCATCGCAGCTGTCATTTCCTTCACAGGATCAACCTGAAAAAACGCAACGGATGCAGCATACAGCACGACAAAGCTCAGCAGAAAGGAAAGTGTTCCAGCGATTAAAGCTCCTGCTGTCTGCTTTTTTCTGTAGAAATGACCCATCACAATCCCGCTTATTGAAAAAATCAGGGTCAGCGGCAAAGCAAACAAAGAACCAATTAACAATGGCACAGCACACGATGCAGCCGTCAGAATGCCTGCCGGCTTTAACCCATGCCTGACCGTATACAAAATAAACGGCAGCGGCATAAAGAACATTAAAATTGCCCCAAACAGCGGCAGATAAAGCGTCATAAATGTTAAGACAGCAAACAGCGCCAAAAGAATCGCGCCTTCTGTCAGTACGTTAACACGTTTCACAGATTCACCTCTTTTTTACCTTCCAAGCTTATTTTAAATGAAGCGCTGCATGCAAATCAAATCATGTCAGGGTTTCTTTGAATAATAAAAAAAGCAGCAAGGAATCCTCACTGCCTTTTTCATCTTATTATTCGCCAGAAACGTATGGAAGTAAAGCCATTTGACGAGAGCGTTTGATAGCAATCGTTAATTTACGCTGATATTTAGCGCTAGTTCCTGTTACACGACGTGGTAAGATTTTACCGCGCTCAGAAACGAATTTTTTAAGCAAATCTACATCTTTGTAGTCGATGTGAGTGATTCCGTGTGCAGTGAAGTAGCACACTTTACGACGTTTTGCACGTCCACCTTTGCGTCCGCCTGCCATAGTTGTTTCCTCCTTCCGTAACTTTATTTAGTTCGAGCTGTATGTTTTAGAACGGTAAGTCATCATCAGAGATATCAATCGGCTTTCCATCGTTAGCGAATGGATCGTCATCAAAGTTCGAACGCCCTTGATTACGCTGATTCTGATTTTGATTTTGGTTTTGGCTGAATGGATTTTGCTGTCCGCCTTGTCCACCCTGGCCTCCGCCGTAATAATTGTTGTTTCCGCCACCGCCGCTGTTTCCACCACCGCCGCTTTTAGGCTCAAGGAACTGGACGCTTTCTGCAACCACTTCGGTTACGTATACGCGCTTGCCAGTCTGGTCTTCATAGCTGCGTGACTGAAGACGTCCATCAACGCCCGCAAGACTGCCTTTTTTAAGGAAGTTTGCAACGTTTTCGGCTGGACGGCGCCATACAACACAGTTAATGAAGTCCGCTTCTCTTTCGCCCTGCTGGTTTGTGAAGGCACGGTTTACAGCTAATGTAAAAGTAGCAACTGCCGCTCCGGCTGGAGTGTAGCGCAGTTCTGGATCTTTTGTTAGTCTGCCGACTAAAACAACCCGGTTCATCATCAGAATCATCCTTTTCTGAGATATCTAATCTATATGAATTACGCTTCTTTTCTAGTTACCATGTGACGCATGATGTCTTCGCTGATTTTAGCTAAGCGGTCAAATTCTTGAACAGCTTCAGGCTTTGATGCAACTTGAAGAAGCATGTAGTAGCCATCGCGAAGATCGTTGATTTCGTAAGCAAGACGGCGCTTGCCCCACTCTTTCACTTCTTCAACTTCCGCACCATTGTCAGCTAAAATTGTGTTGAAACGCTCAACAAGAGCTTTTTTAGCCTCATCTTCAATGTTTGGGCGGATGATATACATGATTTCGTATTTATTCATCTCTTACACCTCCTTTTGGTCTAAACGGCCCTAAACGGGCAAGGAGCAATTAACATTTCAATTACTCACAAGTTTAAATTATAGCAAACAAATGGACTTTAGGCAACCCGGGATTAGACATTAAAACGGAAATGAATAACGTCCCCGTCCTTCACGATGTATTCTTTTCCTTCAAGGCGCACTTTTCCGGCTTCACGGGCTGCTCCCATTGTTCCTGCATTCAGCAGATCTTCATAGGAAACCGTTTCTGCGCGGATAAATCCGCGTTCAAAGTCAGAGTGGATGACACCGGCACACTGAGGTGCTTTCATGCCTTTTTTGAACGTCCATGCGCGCACTTCCTGAACGCCTGCCGTGAAGTAAGTAGCAAGGCCAAGCAGGTTGTATGATGCTTTGATCAGCTGATCAAGGCCTGATTCTTCAATTCCGAGCTCTTCAAGGAACATTTCTTTTTCTTCGCCGTCAAGCTCTGCAATTTCAGATTCAATCTTGGCGCAGACAACAATAACCTCTGCTTTTTCGTCTGCTGCAAATTCGCGGACAGCCTTTACATATTCATTGTTTGACGCATCTGCCACTTCGTCTTCAGAAACGTTTGCTACATAAAGAACCGGCTTGCTTGTAAGCAGGTGAAGATGCTTTACGATCTTCATCTGTTCGTCTGTAAATTCGACAGAACGGGCTGGTTTGTCATTTTCAAGCGCCTCTTTAAGCATTAACAGAACCTCATGCTCATAAACGGCATCTTTGTCTTTTTGTTTTGCAAGCTTGCCGACGCGGTCTGCACGTTTGTCTACTGATTCAAGGTCTGCAAGGATCAGTTCAAGGTTGATTGTTTCGATATCATCAATCGGATCCACTTTTCCTGCAACGTGAGTGATGTTGTCATCTGCAAAGCAGCGGACAACGTGGCAGATTGCATCTACCTGACGGATATGGGAAAGGAACTTGTTTCCAAGGCCTTCTCCTTTGCTTGCGCCTTTTACGATTCCTGCAATATCGGTAAATTCAAATGCAGTCGGAACCGTCTTTTTAGGCTGAACAAGATCTGTCAGCTTTTGAAGACGCTCATCCGGCACTTCAACGATCCCTACGTTCGGATCGATTGTGCAGAACGGGTAGTTGGCTGATTCTGCTCCAGCCTGTGTGATGGCGTTAAAAAGAGTCGATTTCCCGACGTTCGGAAGACCGACGATTCCAGCTGTTAAAGCCATAATGAATTCCACTCCTCTATATTTAAATGGCCCTTATCAAAAAGGGCTTTGCGTTTTATCTTCTGGACAAAAAAAAGACAAGTCCTCGTTTCTAAACCAATCTTCAACAATTATAGATAGTAAAGAAGGAAATGACAAGCTAAAGAGGGAGAGGCCCGGAATGCTGAAATGGCATTTTCTCCACTAAAAAAAGGAAAACCGGCTTGTAAATCCGTGTTTTTCCTTTATAAAAACTTATTCTTCATGTTTTACTAATCTTTTTTTCATCTTCCGGGCAAATTCCCGGCGCGGAATCATGACACTGTGGGAGCAGCCTTCGCATTTGATGCGGATGTCCATGCCCATTCGGATAATTTTCCAGCGGTTCTCTCCGCACGGATGGGGTTTTTTCATTTCGACAACGTCATTTAAGCCGAACTCTTTATCCACTATTCCGTCATCCTTTCTTTTGTCCTTGATTCCTCGTTTCTTGAGTACATCACCATGCGCGGATATGGAATTTCAATTCCGTGCTCATCAAGCCTCATTTTAATTTCCTTTCTGAGCACCCTTGAAATATGGAAATGCTTCATAGGGAGAACCTCGCTTACAACCCGGAGTACAACTTCAGACGGTCCGAGATTCTGCACGCCGAGCAGTTCAGGCGGCGCGACCATTTCTTCATATTTATCAGGAAGCTCAAGCAGAAGGTCCTCAATGACTTTTTCTGCCTTTGGGATGTCTCCCTCATAGGCAATGCTGACATCAACAAACGCCACGCTGTTGTTGATCGAGAAGTTTGTCACTTCCGTTATGTTCCCGTTTGGAAGAATATTGATTTCACCGGTCCAGCTTTTGATTTTTGTCGTCCGCAGGCCGATTTCTTCAACCGTTCCTTCAAACTGCCCTACACGGATCATATCCCCTACAGAAAACTGATCCTCAAAAATAATGAAGAAACCCGTGATAATATCCCGTACAAGGTTTTGCGCGCCAAAGCCGACGGCAAGACCGACAATTCCCGCTCCTGCAAGAAGCGCCTTTACATCAAAGCTCAGCGTCTCAAGAATCATGAGGAGAGCAATGAAGTAAACAAGATAGGTCAGAACATTGTCCAGCAATTTAACAAGGGTGTTTTCTCTCCGCTCTGAAATCCTGAGCGGCGATTTGGTGCGGAGCATGAAAATCTTTCCGATCACCACATTGCCGATCTTGATCAGGATGGAGGCAAGAATCAGAATCCCGATGATTTTCAGCAGGCCTTGTCCTGCACTGAGCCACATATCTTCATTAAAAAAAGAATCTGTCATTTTATTTATCAGCTTGTTGGCAAAGTCCACTATTTATCAACCTTTCTAATGAAAGATAAAACATTCCTAAAGATAAAATTTATTTTAGCAACTTTTCATAGGAAATGACAGTCCTGACCTAAAACTCCCGCAATCACGTAATCATGTATAGAATTCTGAATTCTTCCGTATACTGATACTACTAAAATGAGGGAGTGAAAGGATGAATTTTAAACCTGGCTTTTTAAAACCGTCGCGTGACCGTATCCATTATGAAGATGAACATGCGGCCGAGCAGCTGTCAGCTGAACTGAAACTCCTTCATTCTGTACGGAAACCGGTTGTTGTGCTCTGCATTGGAACAGACCGTTCAACAGGCGATTCCCTGGGGCCTTTAGTCGGAACAAAGCTGAAGGAAGCAGGCCTGCGCCATTTTCATATATACGGAACACTTGCAAACCCTGTCCATGCAGTTAATTTAGAAGAAACCATAGAGGCGATTGAACGCGTCTTCCATAAGCCGTTTATCTTAGCTGTAGATGCATGCCTCGGCAGGTTAAAAAGCGTCGGGACGTTTCAGGTTGGGGCTGGCCCGATCAAGCCTGGCGCAGGTGTCAACAAGGTTCTTCCTGAAGTCGGAGACATCCACATTAATGGCATTGTCAATGTGAGCGGATTTATGGAGTTTTTTGTCCTTCAGAACACAAGGCTGCATCTTGTGATGTCGATGGCCTCGATTATTGCGGACAGCATTGCATCCATTGACCGCGAAATGAACGCAGCGCCGACAAAGAAAAAAACCTCCTGGCTGAACCAGGTAAAGGATGCCAGCAGGTCTATACAGTAAGATTATACAAGTTTCATCACAGTGATGATCACAGCAACGACAGCCAGACTCGGAAGCAGATTTGCCACGCGGATGGCTTTAATCGAGAGCATGTTCAAGCCGATTGCAAAAATCAGAATTCCGCCGACTGCTGTAATTTCTGAAATAAGATCATCAAGCAAACTCTCAGGGATATATTGATGAATCACATTGGCAAACACGGCGATGCCGCCTTCATACAAAAAGACCGGCACGGCTGAAAACAGTACGCCTATGCCAAGCGTGCTCGAAAGAACCATGCTCGTAAAGCCGTCTATCATGGACTTCGTATACAGAATGTCATGGTCCTGTCTAAGACCGCTGTCAAGCGATCCGACAATCGCCATAGCCCCGATAACAAAAATAAGTGTGGCCGACACAAAGCCCTGCGCAAAGTTTCCGGTCTGATCCCTGCTGAATTTCCGTTCAAGCAGGCGTCCGACCCGGTGAAGCATTTGTTCAATATCAATCGCTTCCCCAATGACGGCTCCAAGCACTAGGCTGATGATCACGATGAAAAGCTGCTTGCTCTCAAGCGCCATATCAAGCCCTAAAACCATCACAAACAGACCGATTCCAGCCATGACGGTCTGTTTCATCGTCTCAGGTATTTTCCTCAGCAGAAGGCCTAACAGGGCCCCTGCAATGATACCCGCTGCGTTAACCAAACTTCCTGTTAAAACCAATTTATATCACTCCGTTTAGCTGTATGTACTGTCAGCCAAAGCAAAAGAAGCCGCCTTATGGGCAAGATGGCTTCCTAAGATGATTGCTCCGCTTCAAGCAATTCCAGAATTCTCTCGAGATCTTCCTTTGAGAAAAATTCAATTTCAATTTTACCTTTTTTCTTTTGCTGCCTGATGGTGACAGATGTACCGAAATACTCCCGCAAGTAGGATTCTCTCTCTTTAATAAACACATCTTTGCTGACAGCCTTCTTTTTCGTTTCACGTGGAACGTTTTCGTTCAGCTGCTGCACCAGAAGTTCCACCTGGCGGACATTCAGCTGTTCCTTCATGATTTTTTCAGCGAGCGGCTTCACTTTCTCTTTGTTTTTCAGTCCAAGCAGCGTTCTTCCGTGGCCCATTGAGAGCTTGCCATCGGATATATGCTGCTGAATGGCTGACGGAAGGGAAAGAAGCCTCAAATGATTGGCAATGTGAGGTCTGCTTTTGCCGAGCCGCCTGGCGAGTTCCTCCTGCGTAATGTGCATGTGGTCAAGCAGGGACTGATATGCAGCAGCCTCTTCAATCGGAGAGAGGTCTTCTCGCTGAAGGTTTTCAAGGAGAGCAAGCTCCATCATCTGCTGCTCGGTCAGCTCCCTAACAACGGCAGGCACAACCTCAAGTTCTGCTTCTTTCGCCGCGCGGTACCGTCTTTCACCGACAACAATTTCATAGCCCTTTATGCTTTTTCTCACAACGATCGGCTGGAGAATGCCATGCTGAAGAATGGATTCCTTCAGTTCTTCAATCGCACCGGGTGCAAATGTTTTTCGGGGCTGATAGGGATTGGGACGCAAATCCTTCAGTTTGATTTCCTGATAAGATTCATCTTTGCCGGCTTCTATATTCGTAAAAAAAGCGTTAAGTCCTTTTCCTAACCCTTTAGCCATTCACTACCACTTCCTTTGCCAATTCTAAATATACATCTGCGCCTCTTGATCGCGGGTCGTAAATGATAATCGGCTTTCCATGACTTGGTGCTTCACTTAAACGCACATTACGGGGAATAATCGTTCTGTAAACTTTATCGCGGAAATACTTTTTCACTTCTTCAATGACCTGTATGCCCAGGTTGGTCCTGGCATCAAGCATTGTCAGGAGAACGCCTTCAATCATTAAATCGGTATTCAAATGTTTTTGGACAAGCCTTACTGTGTTCAAAAGCTGGCTCAGCCCTTCAAGAGCATAATATTCGCATTGCACAGGGATGAGGACGGCATCAGAGGCCGTCAGAGCGTTGATTGTCAGAAGCCCGAGAGAAGGCGGACAATCGATAATCATATAATCATAGTTATGTTTTACTTTTTCAAGCGCACGTTTCAGACGGACTTCCCTGGAAATGGTCGGGACAAGTTCAATTTCGGCACCCGCTAATTGGATCGTGGCCGGAATAACATCCAGATTTTCGACAGCAGTCGGCTTTATGACATCTACTACATCTGCATCATCTACTAAAATATCATAAACACATAGTTCAACATCTGCTTTTTCAATTCCAATACCGCTTGTCGCATTTCCTTGTGGGTCAACATCAACGAGCAAAACCCGTTTTCCAATATAAGCCAGGCAAGCGCCAAGATTTACGGAAGTTGTTGTTTTGCCGACTCCGCCTTTCTGGTTCGCAATGGCAAGAATTTTCCCCACAGTGTCACCTCATTCACTAGACATGAACTCTATCATCTCTTTATTCTATCATGAAATATGGACAATAGTTTGAACTTTTTAGGAATTTAAAAAAATGCGCCGATAGGCCGTAAACCCTGTTTTATCAGGTTCTGTCCGCAAAAGAAAAGCCCGCCTGCAACGGACGCAGGAGAGCTTATTTCGGGATTTTTATCGTGAATTGAATGTATTCTTCAAACTCTTCTTCTTCGGCATTAATTTTGACGCCTGTGTCTGCAACCATTGAGAGCGACTGGCGGATTGTGTTCATGGCGATGCGCGTATCACGGCTGAACGCTTTTCGTTTCGCTTTTGCTTTTGGCGCCGTTTTTTCGAGCATTTTCACAACACGGTCTTCTGTCTGCTTCACATTGAGCTGCTTTTCCATAATTTCTGCAAGCAAAAGGATTTGAGGTTCAGGTTTCTTAAGAGGAATGAGCGCTCTCGCATGCCTTTCTGTGATCTTCTTCTGAAGCAGCGCCTGCTGCACTTCATCCGGAAGTTTCAGCAGCCTGAGCTTATTCGCTACTGTAGACTGTCCTTTTCCAAGTCTCTGTGCAAGGGCTTCCTGCGTCAGGTTATGAAGCTCGAGCAGCTTTGCATAGGCAACAGCCTCTTCAATGGCAGAAAGTTCTTCCCGCTGAAGATTTTCGATCAGCGCAACAGATGCCGTTTCCGTATCGTTGAAATCCTTGATGATGGCAGGAATCGTTTCCCAGCCAAGTTTTTGAACAGCTCTGAATCTTCTTTCCCCGGCAATAATTTCATAGTTGCCGTCTGCCTGGCGCACAACAATCGGCTGAATGATGCCATGTGTGTGTATTGTAAGAGAGAGTTCCTCAATTTTTTCATCAGCAAATACAGTACGCGGCTGAAAACGGTTCGGGACGATGTCCGCAACCGGAATCTTCTTTACCTCATCATATACTGAATCATCAATTTCTTCTGTATCTATTCCTGCTGTTTTTTCTGCTGTATCTTCTTTTTCTCCCAAGCCGAAAAAACGAGAGAATGGATGCTTCATGAGCCTACACCACCTTTAGAAACTGCCATCATATTATTTCTCTTTCAAGTCTCTTTTTTCCTGCATGCAAATCAAACTTTCCACCTGATTCGCTTCACTGAAGAACCCGCTGTCTTCAGGCGAGCCTCTACT
Source organism: Bacillus sp. FSL H8-0547 (assembly GCA_038002745.1). NCBI lineage: Bacteria > Bacillati > Bacillota > Bacilli > Caryophanales > Bacillaceae > Bacillus > Bacillus sp. FSL H8-0547. The sequence continues at coordinate 1,809,841 of JBBODD010000001.1, read as the reverse complement.
CAAGAGGAAGTTTATTCGGCGTACCCGGTTTTCGCGGATATTTTGCAGGTGTTGGTTTTTGCTTATGGATGACGATGATTGAGCGCTCACTTTCTTCAAGAGGCAGCTCAAAAGCATATTTATTTTCTGTTTTTCCGCCGAGAGTGCTGATGGCTTTTCTCGCTGTTAAAAGTTCATCTTCCGCACTTGCAGCCTTCATGGCCACAAAATGTCCGCCCGGCTTGACAAGCGGGAGGCAAAGCTCGCTTAATACGGAAAGGCGCGCTACCGCTCTCGCTGTCACAACGTCATACGACTCTCTGTGTTCTTTCTTTTTGCCGAACGTTTCGGCTCTGTCGTGATAAAGGGAAACCCCGGACAGATTCAGAGATTTTGAGAGGTGGTCGAGAAACGTGATGCGTTTATTCAGGCTGTCCACAATCGACACGTTCAGATGCGGAAAGCATATTTTGATCGGCAGACTCGGAAAACCGGCGCCTGCCCCTACATCACATATGGAAAGCGGCTTTGTAAAGTCAAAATAAAAAGCAGCGGAAATGGAGTCGTAAAAATGCTTTAAATAGACTTCCTTTTTTTCCGTAATCGAAGTCAGGTTCATTTTTTCATTCCACTCTACAAGCAGATCATAGTATGTCTCAAACTGCTGAAGCTGCGTATCTGTCAGGGTGATTCCTTTTTCTTCGAGACTTGCCTTAAATAACGAAATGTCCATAGTCAAAACCTTTCTGATGCTATTCGTTCGCCACTCTGGCGATCTTGCCCTGTTCTAGATAAACAAGAAGAATGGAGATATCAGCAGGATTAACCCCTGAGATCCGCGAAGCCTGTGCCATTGAAAGCGGTCTGACCTCTTTCAGCTTCTGGCGCGCTTCTGATGCAATCCCTGAAATTGCGTCATAATCGATGTTTTCAGGAATTTTTTTGTTTTCCATTTTCTTGAGCTTTTCCACCTGCTGAAGAGATTTCTCAATATAGCCTTCATACTTGATTTGAATTTCAACCTGTTCAGCTATTTCTCCGGAAATAATTTCATCTGCCGGAACAAGCGCCTGAATATGATTGTAGTTCATTTCCGGTCTTTTGAGGAGATCGGCTGCACGGATTCCGTCTTTCAGCTCGCTTCCGCCAGCCTGTCTGATGACGTCTTGAGTTTGCTGATTCGGCTTGATGATCACGGTGCTTAAGCGTTTCTTCTCTTTTTCAATCTCGTCTTTTTTCAGAAGGAACGACTGATAGCGCTCTTCTTTAATCAAACCGATTTTATGGCCGGTTTCTGTAAGACGCAGATCCGCATTATCATGTCTTAACAAGAGACGGTACTCTGCTCTTGAGGTCAATAAACGATACGGCTCATTCGTGCCTTTTGTGACAAGGTCATCAATCAGAACTCCGATATAAGCGTCCGAACGGCTCAGAATGACCTCTTCTTTGCCAAGGGCTTTGCTGGCGGCGTTAATTCCGGCCATCAGTCCCTGTCCGGCGGCTTCTTCATAGCCGGATGTGCCGTTGATCTGTCCGGCAGTGAAAAGTCCCGGCACCTTTTTCGTTTCAAGGGTCGGCCACAGCTGCGTCGGAACGATCGAATCGTATTCGATTGCGTAGCCTGCGCGCATCATTTCTACCTTTTCAAGACCAGGGATTGATGAAAGAATGCGTCTTTGCACATCTTCAGGAAGACTTGTTGAAAGTCCCTGCACGTACACTTCCTGAGTGTTTCTGCCTTCAGGCTCAAGGAAAATCTGATGGCGCGGCTTATCGTTGAAGCGCACCACTTTATCCTCAATGGACGGGCAATAGCGCGGACCCGTTCCTTTGATCATGCCTGAGTACATCGGCGAACGGTGCAGATTGTCGTCGATGATCCGGTGCGTTTCTTCACTTGTATAAGTAAGCCAGCAAGGAAGCTGGTCTGTGATGTATTTTGTCGTTTCATAGGAAAAAGCTCGGGGTACGTCGTCTCCCGGCTGAATCTCTGTTTTGCTGTAGTCGATGGAGTGGCTGTTGACCCGCGGAGGCGTGCCTGTTTTAAAACGGACCATATCAAGGCCAATTTCCTGAAGGTGCTCAGACAGCTGAATAGAAGGCTGCTGATTGTTCGGGCCGCTTGAGTATTTAAGCTCCCCGAGAATGATTTCCCCTCTAAGGAATGTGCCTGTTGTCAGCACAACCGTTTTGGCGCGGTATTCTGCACCTGTCTGCGTGATGACCCCGCGGCATTCGCCGTCTTCCATGATCAGTCGCTCGACCATTCCCTGAAGCATCGTCAAATTCCGTTCATTTTCCATTGTTTTTTTCATTTCATGCTGATACGTAAACTTGTCTGCCTGAGCACGAAGCGCTCTGACAGCCGGTCCTTTTCCTGTATTCAGCATTCTCATTTGAATATGTGTTTTATCGATATTTTTTGCCATTTCTCCGCCCAAAGCATCGATCTCGCGGACAACAATTCCTTTAGCCGGCCCGCCAACAGACGGATTGCACGGCATAAACGCGACCATATCGAGATTAATCGTCAAACACAGCGTTTTGGCGCCCATTCTTGCAGAAGCGAGAGCAGCCTCAACTCCCGCATGGCCGGCGCCTACGACAACAACATCATAATCACCTGCGTGATATCCCACGGCAGTTCCTCCTTAAAAAAGTCATTTATAAAAAAAAGCAAAATGTAAAATCGTGCAGCTTATTTTCCGAGACAGAACTGGGCAAACAGCTGATCAATCAGGCTTTCATGAACAGCATCCCCGATGATTTCGCCGAGAAGCTCCCATGTGCGCGTCAGATCAATTTGAACGATATCAATTGGAACGCCTGCATCAATGGCTTCAAGAGCATCACCAATTGACCGTTTTGCCTGCGACAGCAGGGCAATGTGTCTTGTATTTGAAACATAGGTTAAATCCGAAGGACCGACTGCCCCTTCAAAAAAGAGGGAGCTGATGGATTCTTCAAGCTGGTCAATGCCCTGTTCTTCAAGCAGTGACGTCGTGACAACCGGCGAGTTTCCGGCAAGCTCTTTTACCCGGTCCAAATCAATCTGCTGAGGCAGATCTGTTTTATTGACAATCACGATGACATCCATCCCGCTGACAGCTTCAAACAGCTGTTCATCTTCCTGTGAAAGAACTTCGCTGAAGTTCATGACAAGCAGAATAAGGTCGGCCTTTTTCAGCACCTGTCTGGATTTTTCAACGCCGATCCGCTCTACGATGTCTTCCGTCTCGCGGATTCCCGCCGTATCGACCAACCTGAGAGGCACGCCCCTTACATTCACGTACTCCTCAATCACGTCTCGCGTCGTTCCCGGAATATCTGTGACAATCGCTTTATTTTCATGGATGAGGCTGTTAAGCAGCGAGGATTTCCCTACATTCGGACGGCCTACGATAACAGTCGAAAGGCCTTCCCGTAAAATTTTCCCCTGCTGGGAAGTCTGGAGCAGCTTTTCAATTTCCTGCTTCACATACGTCGCTTTTTCAATGAGCACACTGTGCGTCATTTCTTCAACGTCATCGTATTCAGGATAATCGATGTTCACTTCAACGTGGGCCAGTGTCTCAAGTATTTCCTGGCGCAGCTTTTGAATCAGCTTGGAAAGTCTTCCTTCCATCTGGCCAAGCGCTACGTTCATGGCTCTGTCCGTTTTGGCGCGGATGAGGTCCATCACCGCTTCAGCCTGGGACAGGTCAATTCTTCCGTTTAAAAACGCACGTTTTGTAAACTCACCAGGATCTGCAAGTCTTGCTCCTCCGTTCAGGGCAAGCTGCAGGACACGGTTAACCGAAACAATGCCGCCGTGGCAGTTGATTTCAACAATATCTTCTCTGGTGAATGTTTTTGGTCCTTTTAATACAGACACCATCACTTCTTCTACAATCTGGCCTGTATCAGGATCCTTTATATGTCCATAATGAATGGTATGACTATCAACGTCACGCAGTCTTTTTCCGGATGGTCCGGAGTAAAGCCGGTCAGCTACCGCGATGGCTTCATCGCCGCTCAGTCTGACAATGGCGATCGCTCCCTCTCCCATCGGTGTGGATATAGCCGCAATCGTATCGAAATCCATGCGTTTCACCCCGCTTCTTTCAAAATTAATCTATAATGGCATGTTCTATTAAATACGCAGTCAAATTTATAAGATATCACAGTTATTTCTTATTTGAAAGGAAAAAAGTTCAATTTATCCACAGTCTGATTTTCCGCACATTCAGTTACCTATCATTTTAACTTATCCACATGTTAATAACAATATTTCCAATCACGCTTCATCTAAGTCCTCCTGAAGACAGAAAAAACCCCGCTGAATGAGTATCAGCGGGGTTTTGCTATTTAGGCGCAATCACCAAATGGCGGTGAGGTTCTTCACCTACAGAGTAGGTTTTGATTTTATGCTGCTGGCTGACCAGTGCAGCATGAATGATTTTCCGTTCATAGGAAGGCATCGGCTCAAGCGGAACCTCTTTCCTCGTCCGGATTGCCTGATGGGCAAGCTTGTGGGCGAGCTGGATCAGGGTCTCTTTGCGGCGGGATCTGTAGTTTTCCGCATCAACGGTAATGTTCAGATAGTGATTGGCATGGCGGTTTGCCGCAAGCTGCGTTAAATACTGCAGGGAATTGAGGGTTTGTCCTCGTTTTCCGATTAAAAGAGCCACTTTCTCTCCTTCAATTTGAAACGTCACATTTTTCCCGTCCTGCTTCATTTCAACAGTTGCGTCCACGCCCATGTTTCTGACAACATCCATTAAAAAGCGATGCGCTTCTTCTGCGGGGTTCGGCCGTTTAACAGCTTTCACCCTTGCCGGCTTTGAGCCGAACAGGCCCAAAAAACCTTTTTTTCCTTCATCAATCACGGTGATTTCTACTTCATTTTCAGTTGCATGAAGCTCTTTTAAAGCGGATTGTACTGCTTCTTTGACGCTAAGTCCCTCAGCAGTTATTTCTCTCACTTTTTCTTTCCTCCCGATTTCAAAAGGGCATTCTTTTTAATATCAGGTCCGTAGATGATCATAGTCTGCACGATCATGAACAGGTTACCTACAACCCAGTACAGGGAAAGTGCAGCCGGGAAGCTGACAGCAAAGATGACGATCATAATTGGCATGATATAAAGAAGCATGGCCATTTGCGGATTTTGACTTGCTGTTCCTGCCATCGTTAATTTCTGCTGAATGAATGTTGTAATACCGGCAATGACCGGCAGAAGGAATAATGGATCACGTGCACCAAGGTCAAACCACAGGAAGTTGTGATCGGCAATTGCTTCTGTTCTCATGATGGCATGATAGAATCCGATAAGAATCGGCATCTGCACAAGTAAAGGAAAACATCCTGAAAGAGGATTTACCTTATTCTTCTGGAAAAGAGCCATCGTTTCCTGCTGAAGCTTCTGCTGTGTTTTCTGATCTTTCGAGCTGTACTTTTCACGCAGCTTCTGCATTTCAGGCTGCAGTTCCTGCATCGCTTTGGAGTTTTTGATCTGCTTGATCATCAGAGGCAGAATGGCAAAGCGGATAATAAGCGTTACGATGACAATGGAGATTCCATAATTTTCACCCGTTAATTCTGCGAAATATATGATAAGCCATGACAACGGATAGACAATGTACTGATTCCAGAACCCCTGGCTTTCTTCTGTGATTGGCTGATTGACTTCTGTACATCCCGCAAGAAGCATCACCATGCTCACTAAGCCAAGCACTAACAATATTCTCCTTTTCAACCGGTATTCCTCCTAACAATCTAACTGAACCGGCTATTTTTGCCGGTGTATCCAACATATATTCTAACATCTTTAGATAAGAAATCGAAATTTGTTCTAGACATTTCTATGTATTTTTTATGGCGCTTTCACGGCGAATGCCGGGCTTTAGGATTTTCGTTTTTCTGAAAAGGTGCAGGAGACTGCTTTTCACTTCATGATAGTCCATTTCAGACGCGGGTTTTCTGGCAATGACAATGTAGTCCATGCCTGTTTTCAAGCTGTCTTTTTCTTCAAGGAATACTTGACGGACGAGACGCTTCACCCTGTTTCTGGTCACGGCATTTCCTATCTTTTTGCTGACTGAAAGACCTAAGCGGAATTCCTTTTCTTCAGGCTGATTCAGCATGTAGATCACAAATTGTCTGTTTGCCATCGACTTGCCCTGCTTGAATATTTTTTGGAAGTCTTCGTTTTTTTTAATGCGGTTTTTCTTTTTCATGCCCTCACTCCGGATCCTTCCCTGACGTTCCTTTAGCCTGCTGAAAGCTCTGCCATCATTATTTCTTTAAAAGAATCTATTTAAACAGCTGTTTTCCTAAAAACATGGCCCAATCTGTTTGAAGGATTGGGCCATGTAAAAAAGACCACTGATAGTTTTCAGTGGCCTATGCTGATAATACTTTTCTTCCTTTGCGACGACGTGCTGCTAGCACTTTACGTCCGTTCTTTGAGCTCATGCGAGCGCGGAAACCGTGAACTTTGCTGTGTTTGCGGTTATTTGGCTGATACGTTCTTTTCATTATAGACACCTCCCTGAGGAATAGCTGTTAAAGACAGTCTTTCTAATTATAGAGAGTGACCCCTCGAATTGTCAACCATCTGTCAAAAAAGATTTCATGGTGCGGTTTTTCGTTCTCTTTTTTCTGATGGTTCTTGGTTGCCTCATGCAAACCGTTCCCTTCAGAACTTGCTTTCCGCACGACAAACCGTTCCCTTCCACTCCAGAAACTTGCTTTCCGCGGGGAGCGCCGGGAGCCTCCTCGCTTCGCTTGCGGGGTCTCCCGTGCCCTCTTCATCCCGTAGAAAAGCGGAAGCGCCCGTTTTGCTCCGGCAGTCAGATAAGAAATCCCCCGAAAAGTCCGGGTTTGACTTTTTGGGGGATTTTGTTCTGACAGAGGAGTTGGGCGCTGCAGCTGGACAAGGAGTCAAGTTTCTTCCGCTGCAGTCCACTGGATTTCAGCTCATTTTCAATTTCAAAGACAAAAACAATTCTGGATTGGATCTGAAACACCTTCTGCAGCGTGTTCAATTTTTTCCCGTGGCACCGGCCTGTGCACAATTTTTTCGACAATATTTTTTATCCACACCCGTTATCGACAGGTTTCTCACAGAACAAACAGATGTGGACAATTTTTCTCAACAGGAAAGCAGGTATGTGGATAAGTTTTTCAAAACCATTGCGCCGCTTCGTTTAATTTGATATTATATTTGTGTTTTCACTCTGAATATCAAACGTCATAAAATTAATTATCCACACATTGTGGATAACATGTGGAAAGATTATAAACACCCTGTTAAAAAACTTGTCCACACGTGAAGGTTTATGTCGAAAAGATGTTTTACTACTATATTATATATTTATGCACATTTTGTCCTTTTTGTATATTTATTCGCACGCCTATGAATGGTTGTACAAAACATATACACGTTACTTTTTTAAAGAAGGAGGGAGATGCCTCATATGGAGAACATTGATGAGCTGTGGAGCAAGGCGCTGTCTGAAATTGAAAAAAAACTCAGCAAGCCAAGCTTTGAAACGTGGCTGAAATCGACGAAGGCCCATGCACTTAAAGGAGACACGCTGACGATTACGGCTCCTAATGAATTTGCACGCGACTGGCTGGAATCACGGTATCTGCATTTAATTGCCAATACCATTTATGAACTGACAGGCGAGGAGCTGCTGATCAAGTTCATTATTCCCCAAAATCAGAACGAAGCAGATTTTATGCCGAAATCACCGATTAAGCAGGTGGCAAAGGACGAAGAGCAGATCGAGCTGCCTCAAAATATGCTGAATCCAAAATATACGTTCGATACATTCGTTATCGGTTCAGGCAACAGGTTTGCCCACGCAGCGTCGCTTGCCGTGGCAGAAGCGCCTGCAAAAGCCTACAATCCGCTGTTTATCTATGGGGGGGTAGGACTTGGAAAAACGCATCTTATGCATGCAATCGGCCATTATGTCATTGATCATAAACCAAATGCAAAGGTCGTTTACCTGTCCTCAGAGAAATTCACGAACGAATTCATTAACAGCATCCGTGATAACAAGGCGAAAGATTTCCGCAACAAATACCGCAGCGTTGACGTTTTGCTTATAGATGATATTCAGTTTCTTGCCGGAAAAGAACAGACGCAGGAGGAGTTTTTCCATACGTTTAACACCCTGCATGAAGAAAGCAAGCAGATTGTCATTTCCAGCGACCGTCCTCCAAAGGAAATACCGACACTAGAAGACCGCCTCAGATCCAGATTTGAATGGGGACTGATTACGGACATTACCCCTCCGGATCTTGAGACGCGTATTGCGATTCTCAGAAAAAAAGCAAAGGCTGAGGGCCTTGATATCCCTAATGAAGTCATGCTTTATATCGCCAATCAAATTGATTCCAACATTCGTGAACTTGAAGGCGCACTTATTCGGGTTGTTGCTTATTCATCCCTTATCAATAAAGACATAAATGCAGATCTTGCTGCAGAAGCTTTAAAAGACATCATCCCGAGCTCAAAGCCGAAAATGATCACCATTGCGGATATTCAGCGCATGGTAGGCCAGCATTTCAGCGTGAAGCTTGAGGATTTTAAAGCAAAGAAACGAACAAAATCCGTCGCGTTTCCAAGGCAGATCGCGATGTATCTGTCACGGGAACTGACTGATTCCTCTCTTCCAAAGATCGGCGAGGAATTCGGAGGCCGTGACCATACAACCGTCATTCATGCCCATGAGAAAATCTCCAAGCTCCTTCAGGCTGATGACCAGCTTGTTAAACAGCTGAAAGAAATAGAGAGCATGCTGAAGAACTAGCTCTCTCTCAAGCAGCATAAACAAGGCAAAATCATCTCAAAATAAAATAGAGCATCCGGGATAATGTGAATAACCCAATACGATTCATACACAGTCTGTCCACATGTGGATAGGCTGTGTTTCCTTTCTTCAACAGAGTTATACACATATCAACAGGCCCTACTAGTACTTCTACTATTTTTTTCTTTAAAATATATATATATTAAGTCACCAGAAGAAATATTCCACCGTACGAAAAAAGGAGGATTTACCCTAATGAAATTCGTCATTCAAAAAGACCGTCTTGTTCAAAGCGTACAGGATGTCATGAAAGCTGTTTCGTCCAGAACGACTATTCCAATCCTGACGGGAATTAAAATTGTGGCAACAGAAGAAGGAGTCACTCTTACAGGAAGTGATTCTGATATCTCGATTGAGTCTTTCATTCCTACAGAAGAAAACGGAAAAGAGATTGCAGAAATCAAGCAGGCAGGCAGCATCGTCCTTCAGGCCCGTTTCTTCAGTGAAATCGTTAAAAAACTTCCTAAGGATTCTGTGGAGATGGAGGTTCATGGCCATCACATGACAGTCATCCGTTCAGGCAAAGCAGAGTTCAACTTAAATGGACTGGATGCAGAGGAATATCCGCATCTTCCTCAAGTGGAGGAGCACAACAGCTTCAAAGTTCCGACAGATCTTTTAAAAACGATGATCAGACAAACCGTTTTTTCTGTTTCAACTTCCGAAACCCGCCCGATTTTGACAGGTGTTAACTGGAAGCTTGAAAATAAAGAGCTGATCTGCATCGCAACAGACAGCCATCGTCTTGCCCTCCGCAAGGCAAAAATTGAAATGGAAGCTGACACTTCCTACAATGTTGTCATTCCCGGAAAAAGTTTAAATGAGTTGAGCAAAATTCTTGCTGATTCGAGCGAAGAAATCGAAATTGTGATCACAGAAAGCCAGGTGCTTTTCAAAGCGGAAAACCTGCTGTTCTTCTCAAGACTTCTTGACGGAAACTACCCTGATACAACGAGGCTGATTCCTTCTGAAAGCAAAACAGAAATGGTTCTGAATACAAAAGATTTTCTTCAGGCCATCGACCGCGCATCTCTTCTTGCAAAAGAAGGCAGAAACAACGTCGTAAAGTTCTCTACGCTTGAAGACGGAATTGTCGAAGTTTCTTCGAACACTCCGGAAATCGGAAAAGTCATCGAGGAAGTGCAGACACAGGAACTCTCGGGAGAGGAATTAAAAATTTCTTTCAGTGCAAAATATATGATGGATGCATTAAAGGCACTTGAGGGAACAGAAATCAGCATCAGCTTTACAGGTGCGATGAGACCGTTTTTGATTCGCACTCCAAATGACGATTCCATCCTTCAGCTGATTCTCCCTGTCAGAACGTATTAATGACACAAGCTGCCGGCGGTCTGCCGGCAGCTTTCTTTTTTTAGCCAGCAGTCTTATCCGTTATGGGAAGGACTTTTGTCACGCGTAGTGTCCGCGCAGAGAAGACACGATTTTCTTTAAAAAGAACAGGCAGCTGCCTATTGTGGTATGGCCAGTATATTTAGTAAAATAAAGTGTTAGAGATTTTAGAAAGAAGGCGATCCGGAATGTCCAGAAAACCTGTTAAAATAGATACAGAATATATAGCACTGGGCCAATTTTTAAAATTGGCGGATGTGATTCAGACCGGCGGCATGGCAAAATGGTTTCTTCAGGAATATGCGATATTTGTAAACGGGGAGCCTGAGAACCGCCGCGGCAAAAAACTTTATGACGGAGATCTTGTTGATATTCCTGATTTCGGAACATTTATCGTTAAAAGCTGAATGTTTCAAGATGTGAAATACACAACTTAAAGTTGGTGAACGGATTTGTTTATCAAAGAACTGTCCCTGCGGAACTACCGCAACTATAAAGAACTGACTGCGGAGTTTGAAAACAAGGTCAATGTCATCCTCGGGGAGAATGCCCAGGGGAAAACGAATGTGATGGAAGCGATCTATGTCCTGGCCATGGCCAAATCCCACCGCACGTCAAATGACAAAGATCTTATCTACTGGGACGAGGAATATGCTAAAATAGAAGGCAGAGCAGAAAAACAAAACGGTTCTGTGCCAATGCAGCTCGTCATTTCAAAAAAAGGAAAAAAAGCGAAGCTGAACCACATTGAGCAGCAGAAATTAAGCCAGTATGTCGGAGCGATGAACGTGATCATGTTTGCTCCCGAAGACCTTAACCTTGTAAAAGGCAGCCCCCAGGTCAGAAGACGCTTTATCGATATGGAAATCGGACAGGTTTCGCCTGTCTATCTTCATGATTTAAATAAATTTCAAAAGGTCATGCTGCAGCGGAATCAGTATTTAAAACAGCTGCAGATGAAGAGGCAGACTGACCGGACGATGCTTGATGTGCTGACTTCCCAGCTTGCAGAATCCGCTGCAAAAGTAGTGAAAAAGCGAATGGAGTTTCTCGGCAAGCTCCAGAAATGGGCTCAGCCGGTCCATGAGGGTATCAGCAGGGGGCTTGAAACACTGACGATTGAGTATAAAGCCTCCGCTGATGTATCAGAAGCCTCAAGTTTGTCGAAAATGATAGAAGGATATGAAGAGAAGTTTGATAAAATAAAAGAAAAAGAAATTGAGCGCGGAGCAACTCTTGCCGGTCCGCACAGAGATGATCTTCTTTTCTTTGTGAACGGGCGTGACGTCCAGACGTTCGGCTCCCAGGGACAGCAGCGGACAACCGCTCTCTCGCTGAAACTTGCAGAAATCGATCTGATTCACGAAGAAATCGGCGAGTATCCGATTCTTCTTCTTGATGATGTTTTATCTGAACTTGATGATTACAGGCAATCGCATTTATTAAATACAATTCAGGGGAAAGTGCAGACGTTTGTCACGACGACAAGCGTTGAGGGCATTGACCATAAGACGCTGAAGGAAGCAACAACGTACCGCGTTTCAAAAGGCACGCTTACTTAAGTGAGAGAGGTGGTTTTTCATGTATATCCACTTGGGAGACAATTTCGTGATTCCTTCAAAGGAAGTCGTCATGATTATTGATCATCAATCGTCAAAGACGTCCGGAATTGTCAGTGAATTTTTGGAAAAGCAGCAGAATCAGCCGGTAAAGCTAGCAAATGGCGAAACAAAGTCGATTGTTGTGACGACAGACAAGGTTTATTTTTCTCCTCTTGCTTCAGGCACGCTGAAAAAACGTGCAAAATTCTCATTTGACATAGAGACGGCAGAATGAACGTTCTGAACCCAATCTATAAGCCCTTAAGAAAAGTGTAGGTGATCATAGTGGCGATGGAACAAAAACAAATGGAACAGCAATCATATGATGAAAACCAGATACAAGTACTAGAAGGCTTAGAGGCTGTCCGGAAACGTCCCGGAATGTATATTGGCTCAACTGCGGTGAAAGGTCTCCACCATCTGGTCTGGGAGATTGTCGATAACAGTATCGATGAAGCTCTTGCAGGCTACTGCGATGAGATTAATATTATCGTTGAAGAAGACAACAGCATTACCGTAAAAGACAACGGCCGCGGAATTCCGGTTGGAATCCATGAAAAAATGGGACGTCCCGCAGTTGAAGTCATTATGACCGTGCTTCATGCCGGAGGAAAATTCGGCGGCGGCGGATACAAGGTGTCAGGCGGTCTTCACGGCGTAGGTGCATCTGTCGTAAATGCCCTGTCTACGTATCTTGAAGTTACTGTTTACCGCGACGGCAAAATTCATTATCAGAAATTTGAGCGCGGTGTGCCTGCTGCTGACCTGTCAGTGATCGGCGAAACAGAAGTAACCGGAACAACTACTCACTTTGTCCCGGATCCGGAAATTTTCACGGAGACGACAGAATATGATTTTGACACGCTTGCAAACCGTTTAAGAGAGCTTGCCTTCTTAAACCGAAATATTAAAATCACAATTGAAGACAAACGTGAAACGAAACGCAAAAAAGAATATCTGTACGAAGGCGGCATTAAATCCTATGTTGAGCATTTAAACCGCACAAGAGAAGTCATCCATGAAGAGCCTGTCTACATGGAAGGCGAAAAGGACGGCATTACAGTCGAGGTTGCCCTTCAGTACAATGATTCCTATACAAGCAACATTTATTCGTTCGCCAACAATATTCACACTTATGAAGGCGGAACGCATGAAGCCGGATTCAAAACGGCTCTTACACGCGTCATCAATGACTATGCCCGCAAAAGCGGCGCTTTTAAAGACAATGATGCCAACCTTACAGGTGACGATGTGCGCGAAGGTTTGACAGCCATTATTTCTGTTAAACATCCGGACCCGCAGTTTGAGGGCCAGACGAAGACGAAGCTCGGCAACTCAGAAACGCGGACTGTAACGGATAATGTCTTTGCAGATGCGTTTGAAAAGTTCCTGCTTGAAAATCCTTCAACAGCAAAGAAAATTGTTGAAAAAGGGGTTATGGCATCAAGAGCGCGTCTTGCAGCCAAAAAAGCGCGCGAGCTGACGCGCCGTAAAAGTGCGCTTGAGATCTCCAACCTGCCTGGGAAACTTGCCGACTGTTCGTCTAAAGACCCGTCCATCTCAGAACTCTACGTCGTTGAGGGTGACTCTGCCGGCGGTTCTGCAAAACAGGGGCGCGACCGTCATTTCCAGGCGATTCTGCCGCTTAGAGGAAAAATCATCAACGTAGAAAAAGCGCGTCTTGATAAAATCCTTTCCAACAACGAGATCCGGACTATTATTACGGCTCTTGGAACAGGAATTGCGGAAGACTTTGATCTTTCAAAAGCACGCTACCATAAAATCATTATTATGACGGATGCAGACGTTGACGGAGCCCATATCCGCACACTGCTTCTGACGTTTTTCTACCGCTACATGAGACAGATCATCGAAAGCGGATATGTCTACATTGCCCAGCCGCCTCTTTACAAGGTGCAGCAGGGAAAACGGATTGAATATGCGTACAATGACAGAGAGATGGAGAAGCTTATGGCAGAACTGCCTGCAACTCCTAAGCCTGGAATTCAGCGCTACAAAGGTCTTGGTGAGATGAATCCTGAGCAGCTTTGGGAGACGACGATGGATCCGAACACGCGGACATTCCTTCAGGTTACCCTTGAAGATGCGATGGAAGCAGATGAAACCTTTGATATTCTGATGGGCGACAAAGTCGAACCCCGCCGGAACTTTATTGAAGGCAACGCCCAGTATGTTAAAAACCTTGATATCTAAGTTCAAAAAGGCAAACCGGATCCCGGCTTTGCCTTTTCTTTTTGTCTGAAATTCCGTCATAGCCCACTACATTTCACATGTCCCTGCATATCTTTGTAAAGAAAGTAGGCAACTTATCTAAGCAGGAGGCGTGAAAATGAATAATCAGCAATATGACATGAGGCGTCCATTCGGATTTGGAGGAGGCTTCGGGAGACCGGGCTTTGGCTTTGGAAGACCAGGCTTCGGATTTGGAAGACCTGGATTCGGGTTCGGGAGACCGGGCTTCGGCTTTCCGTTTGCAACAGGGTTTGTCGGCGGTCTTGCGACAGGAGCGCTGCTGTCGCCGGGCTACGGCTACGGATATCCTTATCCATATTATCCGCCGTACCCGTACTATCCGTATTATTAAGTTCTTTAAAAAACATCCGGGCAGGATGTTTTTTAATTTTTAAAAAAAATAAATGATCCATGCTTAAATTCTCTCCGTTAGTCATGATGTAAACGTCAAATAAACATAAATAAAAGGAGAGAATAACATGAAGATGAAAAAAGCACTGATTGCTGTACCACTCAGTTTTTCCCTGCTGATTCCGGCTTTTGGAACAGTGAACGCAGAAGATCACGGAGGCAGCCACGGCGGAAGCCACAGCGGCATGGCATCAGCAGAGGTTTCAAACCCTGCGATTGATCTTCGGGCATCCCTTGATGCAATCCTCTCAGAGCATGCATACTTAGCGGTTGTTGCGATGCAAAAAGGCATTGACGGCAAGGAAGATTTTGAAGCGGCTGCGGGACAGCTTAATAAGAATACAGAAGATTTATCGGCAGCTGTCGGATCTGTTTATGGTGAAGAAGCCGGAAATCAATTCAAAGAGATTTGGAGCAGCCACATCGGCTATTTCGTGGACTATGTAACGGCAACAGCTGAAAACAATGAAGAAGGCAGAAAGCAGGCACTTGCTGAACTTGACGAATACCGTGCAGAACAAGCGAAGTTTCTCGATACAGCAACAGAAGGCCGCCTGAAAGCAGCAGATCTTGAAGCAGGTCTTAAAGTTCACGTTGACCAGCTGATCGGGGCTTTTGAAAGCTACAGAGCGGGCGAGTATGATAAAGCATATGATGATGTAACAGAATCTATGCACCATATGTTTGGAGTGGGCAAAGGTCTTTCATGGGCCATCACTGACCAGTTCCCTGAGAAATTTGAAAATACATCTCCTGACACACCTGCTGCTGACTTGCGCGCAAATTTAAATCAAGTATTTTCTGAACATGCAGCACTTGCGGCATTGACAATGCAAAAAGGAATTGACGGAGCAAAAGACTTTGATGCGGCGGCGGCAGCACTGAACGAAAACACAGATGATCTGACAGCGGCTGTTGAATCTGTCTACGGTGCTGAAGGAGCTGCACAGTTTAAAGAAATCTGGAGCAGCCACATCGGCTACTTTGTTGACTATGTGACAGCAACTGCTGAAAACAATGAAGCCGGGAAGGAAGAAGCGGTAGCGGAGCTTGATGCATACCGTGCAGAACAGGCGGCATTCCTTGACGCTGCAACAGAAGGCAGACTGAAAGCGGCCGACCTCGAGGCGGGTCTCAAAGAGCATGTTGACCAGCTTCTTGCCGCATTTAACAGCTACACAGGAAAAGACTATCCTGCAGCCTATGAAAATATCCATGTTGCGTATTCGCACATGTTCGGAGTAGGCCAGGCCCTGTCAGGTGCCATTACGGACCAGTTCCCTGAAAAGTTTGAAGGGCAAAAGCCTTCTGACATGCCGAAAACAGGCATGGGCGGCATGAGCCAGTCAAACAGCAGCGTCATTATGTGGGCTGTATTCGGATTTATCTTAGCCTCTGCAGCGATCGCAATGATTGCACGCAATAAATCAGTTAAAAACTAAGGGCTGGAGCAGAAGTTTTAAGCAAGGTCCGCCTTATTTGAAAAATAAGAGTAAAAGAACTGTGATCCCTGCCGAAAAGGCAGGGATTATTCGGTTTTTCGGGATATTTCTATGAAATTGACGTGTAATGTCATAGGTTTATTGATATAATGGAGAGTAGGCTATTATTCAATTATCGGAAAGACTTACATATTTAAGGTCTTATATATTTCAGCATGAACATCATTACAAAAACTTTTAACTCCCGTTTTTTATGGAGCTAGATAGATTAGGGAGGTTCAACTCATGGAAGAAAACAAAACACCTAACGTGAAAGAGATTAATATCAGTCACGAGATGCGTTCTTCTTTTCTCGATTATGCGATGAGCGTTATCGTTTCGCGCGCTCTTCCGGACGTTCGTGACGGCCTGAAGCCTGTTCACCGCCGGATTCTCTACGCGATGAATGACCTTGGCATGACATCGGACAAACCGTTCAAAAAGTCTGCACGTATCGTCGGTGAAGTAATCGGGAAGTATCATCCGCACGGCGACAGCGCCGTTTACGACTCTATGGTCCGGATGGCACAGGATTTCAACTTCCGCTATATGCTTGTCGACGGTCACGGGAACTTTGGTTCAGTTGACGGTGACGGTGCGGCAGCGATGCGTTATACAGAAGCCCGCATGTCGAAGATCGCGATGGAGCTTCTCCGCGATATTAACAAAGACACCATCGATTATCAGGACAACTATGACGGGTCTGAACGTGAACCTGTCGTGCTTCCTTCAAGGTTCCCTAATCTTCTGGTAAACGGAGCAGCGGGGATTGCTGTCGGCATGGCGACAAACATTCCGCCTCATCAGCTTGGAGAAGTCATCGACGGGGTGCTTGCTGTCAGCAAAGATCCGGAAGTGAGCATACAGGAGCTTATGGAAATCATTCCGGGCCCGGACTTCCCTACTGCAGGACAGATTATCGGAAGAAGCGGCATTCGCAAAGCGTATGAGACCGGCCGAGGATCGATCACCATCAGAGCAAAAGTTGAAATTGAACAAAAAGCATCAGGCAAGGAAGTCATTATCGTTAAAGAGCTTCCTTATCAGGTGAACAAAGCGAAGCTGATCGAGAAAATTGCAGAGCTTGTACGCGACAAAAAGATCGAAGGCATCACTGACTTAAGGGACGAATCAGACCGAAACGGCATGCGTATTGTCATTGAAGTCCGCAAAGATGCAAATTCAAATGTCCTTTTGAACAATCTTTTTAAACAGACGGCTCTTCAGACAAGCTTCGGCATCAACATGCTTGCCCTTGTAGGAGGACAGCCTCAGGTTCTGAACCTGAAGCAGTTCCTTGTCTATTATCTGGACCATCAAAAGGTGATTATCCGCCGCCGCACAGCCTTTGAGCTGCGCAAAGCGGAAGCGCGTGCGCATATCCTGGAAGGACTCCGGATTGCACTTGATCATCTGGATGAAGTGATCGCACTTATCCGTGCCTCGCAGACAACAGATATCGCTAAACAGGGATTGATGGACAACTTCTCTCTTTCTGAAAAACAGGCACAGGCTATTCTTGATATGCGTCTTCAGCGCTTAACTGGACTTGAGCGCGAAAAGATTGAAGAAGAATACCAGAGTCTTGTTAAACTGATCGCAGAACTGAAGGCGATTCTTGCAGATGATGAGAAAGTTCTTGAAATCATCCGCGAGGAGCTGGAAGAAATTAAGGAGCGCTTCAATGATGTGCGCCGTACGGAGATTGTAACCGGCGGCATCGAAATGATTGAAGACGAAGACTTAATTCCTGTTGAAAACATCGTGATCACGCTGACGCACAACGGCTATATCAAGAGACTTCCAATCTCGACATACCGAAGCCAGAGAAGGGGCGGACGGGGGATTCAGGGAATGGGCACGAATGAAGATGATTTCGTCGAACATCTGCTCACAACCTCAACCCATGACACGATTCTGTTCTTCACGAACAAAGGAAAGGTTTACCGTACAAAAGGCTACGAGATTCCTGAGTACGGAAGAACGGCAAAAGGTCTGCCGATCATTAACCTGCTTGAGATTGAAAAAGGGGAATGGGTCAATGCCATCATTCCTGTTTCAGAATTTGCAGATGACTGGTCACTCTTCTTCACAACGAAAGAAGGAATCTCAAAACGGTCTCCCCTTTCTCAATTTGCCAACATCAGAAAAGGCGGCCTGATTGCTGTCAATCTGCGCGAAGCAGATGAGCTGATTTCGGTAAGGCTGACGGACGGAACGAAACACATCATGATCGGAACGAAAAAGGGAATGCTGATCCGCTTCCCTGAAACAGACGTCCGCTCAATGGGCCGGACGGCTACAGGTGTAAAAGGCATTACGCTTGATGCGGATGACGAAGTTGTCGGCATGGAGATCCTGGAAGAGGACGCAGACGTTCTGACTGTCACGCGAAACGGATTCGGCAAGCGGACGCCTGCAGCTGAATACCGCGTGCAAAGCCGCGGCGGAAAAGGGATTAAAACATGTAATGTAACCGAAAAGAACGGAACTGTCATATCTGTTAAGCCTTCAACGGGAGAAGAGGACCTGATGCTGATTACAGCAAGCGGCGTTCTGATCCGGATGGCGATTGACAGCATCTCGACAACGGGACGAAACACACAGGGCGTCAAGCTGATTAAGCTTGGTGGCGAAGAACACGTTGCAACAGTAGCGGTAGTGGAAAAAGAAGAACTGGAACCTGAAGAGGATCTGACAGAAGAACAGATTCAGGATCCTGAATCTGAAGCACCGCCGGAAGATCCATCAGGCACTGAAGAATAAGGAGGAAAAGTACAGCTTAAGCTGTACTTTTTTTCTGTCTTTTTTATTCAATAAATCCATATCCTTCTAAAAAGATTGGGTTATAATCAGGTTGGGAGGGATTCATGTGAGGGTCCATATCAATCAGATAAATGAGGGGAACATCTTGCTGAAGGATGTTCTTTCAGCATCGGGTAAACCGCTTATGCGGAAACATACTGTCCTTAAACGGGAACTGATCGATGTTTTGCATGCATTTTTAATAGAGACAGTAGAAATAGAATCATCCAGCGAGACCGAGCAGGACAAAAACGTTCCGGCGGACAAGTCTGTTACCCCGTTTGGGACTGTCTACCATGCTGCAGTCAATGGCTTTAAAAAACTGTATGCGGACTGGCATTCAGGTGCTTCAGTTGACATCTCAAAGGTTAGAAATCTTCTGATTCCTGCTGTGGAACATATCCTGCAACACCCGTCAGAAGTGTTTAAAACAACCGGATATTCAGGAGAAGAAGACTATCTCTACCATCAATCTGTATCAGCGGCGCTTCTTAGCGCAAGCCTCGCCAAATCTTCAGGCTTCCCGCACGGTGACGTGATTCAGATTGCAATGACAGGACTGCTTTGCGACTGCGGACTGACTAAGCTTGATCAGGGGTTTATTCAGAAAAAAAGAGCTCTGACCGCAAAAGAATTTGACGAAATCAAACAGCATCCTGTACACAGCTATAAAATGCTCAAAAACATTGTATCTTTAAAAGAAGCTGTCAAAATCGGCGTCCTGCAGCATCATGAACGAATGGACGGAAGCGGGTATCCCCTCGGCACTAAAGGAGACCAGCTTCATCCTTACGGGAGGATTGCAGCGCTTGCCCACGCCTATCAGGCCATGGTCAGCAGCAGGCCGTACAGAGACCGCCAGTCTCCATTTCACGTTCTAGAGCAGCTGATGGAAGATGAGTTTGGCAGATTTGACCTCTCAGCTCTTAAATCATTGAGAAAAGGACTGCTGACATTCAGCAGCGGGACAATCGTCAGGCTGTCTGATGGGCGAACAGCAGAAATTGTCTTTATAGAAGATCACCAGCCTGCAAGACCTCTTGTGAAGCTTCAGGACAGCGGGGAAATGATTGCTCTAAAAGAATACAGACAGCTATATATAGAAGAAATACTATAAGAGCAATTTTTTGCTCTTTTTTTATTGCTTATTTAAAAGAATACTGATATAATTCTAAAAGTCAGTAAGAAAGCCACTACATAAGCGAGTTTAGCAAAAAAACATTTTCAAAATGTTATTGACTTAATGGGCTTTAGAGTGATATACTGATTAGGTCGCTTCGAGATGAAACGACACAAAAAGTTCTTTGAAAACTAAACAAAACCAAAAGCGTACCAAACGTTTTAAATTTTTTAAGTCAGCAACATTTATGAGTCACAAATTTTCTTCGGAGAGTTTGATCCTGGCTCAGGACGAACGCTGGCGGCGTGCCTAATACATGCAAGTCGAGCGGACCTCTTCGGAGGTCAGCGGCGGACGGGTGAGTAACACGTGGGCAACCTGCCTGTAAGACTGGGATAACTCCGGGAAACCGGAGCTAATACCGGATACTATGTCAAACCGCATGGTTTGACATTCAAAGACGGTTTCGGCTGTCACTTACAGATGGGCCCGCGGCGCATTAGCTAGTTGGTGAGGTAATGGCTCACCAAGGCAACGATGCGTAGCCGACCTGAGAGGGTGATCGGCCACACTGGGACTGAGACACGGCCCAGACTCCTACGGGAGGCAGCAGTAGGGAATCTTCCGCAATGGACGAAAGTCTGACGGAGCAACGCCGCGTGAGTGATGAAGGTTTTCGGATCGTAAAACTCTGTTGTCAGGGAAGAACAAGTGCCGGAGTAACTGCCGGTGCCTTGACGGTACCTGACCAGAAAGCCACGGCTAACTACGTGCCAGCAGCCGCGGTAATACGTAGGTGGCAAGCGTTGTCCGGAATTATTGGGCGTAAAGCGCGCGCAGGCGGTTTCTTAAGTCTGATGTGAAAGCCCCCGGCTCAACCGGGGAGGGTCATTGGAAACTGGGAAACTTGAGTGCAGAAGAGGAGAGTGGAATTCCACGTGTAGCGGTGAAATGCGTAGAGATGTGGAGGAACACCAGTGGCGAAGGCGACTCTCTGGTCTGTAACTGACGCTGAGGCGCGAAAGCGTGGGGAGCGAACAGGATTAGATACCCTGGTAGTCCACGCCGTAAACGATGAGTGCTAAGTGTTAGAGGGTTTCCGCCCTTTAGTGCTGCAGCTAACGCATTAAGCACTCCGCCTGGGGAGTACGGTCGCAAGACTGAAACTCAAAGGAATTGACGGGGGCCCGCACAAGCGGTGGAGCATGTGGTTTAATTCGAAGCAACGCGAAGAACCTTACCAGGTCTTGACATCCTTTGCCACTTCTAGAGATAGAAGGTTCCCCTTCGGGGGACAAAGTGACAGGTGGTGCATGGTTGTCGTCAGCTCGTGTCGTGAGATGTTGGGTTAAGTCCCGCAACGAGCGCAACCCTTGATCTTAGTTGCCAGCATTCAGTTGGGCACTCTAAGGTGACTGCCGGTGACAAACCGGAGGAAGGTGGGGATGACGTCAAATCATCATGCCCCTTATGACCTGGGCTACACACGTGCTACAATGGATGGTACAAAGGGCTGCGAGACCGCGAGGTTTAGCCAATCCCATAAAACCATTCTCAGTTCGGATTGCAGGCTGCAACTCGCCTGCATGAAGCTGGAATCGCTAGTAATCGCGGATCAGCATGCCGCGGTGAATACGTTCCCGGGCCTTGTACACACCGCCCGTCACACCACGAGAGTTTGCAACACCCGAAGTCGGTGGGGTAACCGCAAGGAGCCAGCCGCCTAAGGTGGGGTAGATGATTGGGGTGAAGTCGTAACAAGGTAGCCGTATCGGAAGGTGCGGCTGGATCACCTCCTTTCTAAGGATATGAGGTCGCTTTTGGTTTTTGTTTAGTTTTGAGAGAACTTTGTTCTCCATTTAAATAGGAAGTTTACTTTACAAGTAAGCGAGAACGTCATGCGCGTGCTTTTTTGTTCGTCGCAATCGTCTCTTTTATCCTTATATGAGATGGGCCTATAGCTCAGCTGGTTAGAGCGCACGCCTGATAAGCGTGAGGTCGATGGTTCGAGTCCATTTAGGCCCACCATCTCTTTAATACGGGGCCTTAGCTCAGCTGGGAGAGCGCCTGCCTTGCACGCAGGAGGTCAGCGGTTCGATCCCGCTAGGCTCCACCAAGAAAGTTGTTCTTTGAAAACTGGATAACGTAATTGATAACAAGTAATTCACTGAGATTTACGCTTACCATAGTGATTTTCTTAGACTTTACAGTCTAAACAAACGATTGACCAATTTTGGTTAAGTTATGAAGGGCGCACGGTGGATGCCTTGGCACTAGGAGCCGATGAAGGACGGGACTAACACCGATATGCTTTGGGGAGCTGTAAGTAAGCTTTGATCCAGAGATTTCCGAATGGGGAAACCCACTGTTCGTAATGGAACAGTATCTTTACCTGAATACATAGGGTACTGAAGGCAGACCCGGGGAACTGAAACATCTAAGTACCCGGAGGAAGAGAAAGCAAATGCGATTTCCCAAGTAGCGGCGAGCGAAACGGAATCAGCCCAAACCAAGAGGCTTGCCTCTTGGGGTTGTAGGACACTCTATACGGAGTTACAAAGGAACGGGGTAGATGAAGCGGCCTGGAAAGGCCTGTCATAGAAGGTAAAAACCCTGTAGTCGAAACTTCGTTCCCTCCAGAGTGGATCCTGAGTACGGCGGGACACGTGAAATCCCGTCGGAATCCGGGAGGACCATCTCCCAAGGCTAAATACTACCTAGTGACCGATAGTGAACCAGTACCGTGAGGGAAAGGTGAAAAGCACCCCGGAAGGGGAGTGAAAAGATCCTGAAACCGTGTGCTTACAAGTAGTCAGAGCCCGTTAACGGGTGATGGCGTGCCTTTTGTAGAATGAACCGGCGAGTTACGATCCCGTGCAAGGTTAAGTTGATGAGACGGAGCCGCAGCGAAAGCGAGTCTGAATAGGGCGAATTAGTACGTGGTCGTAGACCCGAAACCAGGTGATCTACCCATGTCCAGGGTGAAGTTCAGGTAACACTGAATGGAGGCCCGAACCCACGCACGTTGAAAAGTGCGGGGATGAGGTGTGGGTAGCGGAGAAATTCCAATCGAACTTGGAGATAGCTGGTTCTCTCCGAAATAGCTTTAGGGCTAGCCTCGAGTATGAGAGTCTTGGAGGTAGAGCACTGATTGGACTAGGGGCCCTCATCGGGTTACCGAATTCAGTCAAACTCCGAATGCCAAAGACTTGCTCCTCGGGAGTCAGACTGCGAGTGATAAGATCCGTAGTCAAGAGGGAAACAGCCCAGACCGCCAGCTAAGGTCCCAAAGTATACGTTAAGTGGAAAAGGATGTGGAGTTGCTTAGACAACCAGGATGTTGGCTTAGAAGCAGCCACCATTTAAAGAGTGCGTAATAGCTCACTGGTCGAGTGACTCTGCGCCGAAAATGTACCGGGGCTAAACGTATCACCGAAGCTGCGGACTGTTCTTACGAACAGTGGTAGGAGAGCGTTCTAAGGGCGTCGAAGCCAGACCGGAAGGACTGGTGGAGCGCTTAGAAGTGAGAATGCCGGTATGAGTAGCGAAAGAGGGGTGAGAATCCCCTCCACCGAATGCCTAAGGTTTCCTGAGGAAGGCTCGTCCGCTCAGGGTTAGTCGGGACCTAAGCCGAGGCCGAAAGGCGTAGGCGATGGACAACAGGTTGATATTCCTGTACCACCTCCTCACCATTTGAGCAATGGGGGGACGCAGGAGGATAGGGCAAGCGCGCTGTTGGATATGCGCGTCCAAGCAGTTAGGCCGGGAAGTAGGCAAATCCGCTTCCCATATAAGGCTGAGCTGTGATGGCGAGGGAAATTTAGTACCGAAGTTCCTGATTCCACACTGCCAAGAAAAGCCTCTAGCGAGGTGAGAGGTGCCCGTACCGCAAACCGACACAGGTAGGCGAGGAGAGAATCCTAAGGTGAGCGAGAGAACTCTCGTTAAGGAACTCGGCAAAATGACCCCGTAACTTCGGGAGAAGGGGTGCTTTTTAGGGTGAATAGCCCTGAAAAGCCGCAGTGAATAGGCCCAGGCGACTGTTTAGCAAAAACACAGGTCTCTGCGAAGCCGCAAGGCGAAGTATAGGGGCTGACGCCTGCCCGGTGCTGGAAGGTTAAGGGGAGAGGTTAGCGCAAGCGAAGCTTTGAACCGAAGCCCCAGTAAACGGCGGCCGTAACTATAACGGTCCTAAGGTAGCGAAATTCCTTGTCGGGTAAGTTCCGACCCGCACGAAAGGCGTAACGATCTGGGCACTGTCTCAACGAGAGACTCGGTGAAATTATAGTACCTGTGAAGATGCAGGTTACCCGCGACAGGACGGAAAGACCCCGTGGAGCTTTACTGCAGCCTGATATTGAATTTTGGTACAGCTTGTACAGGATAGGTAGGAGCCTTGGAAGCCGGAGCGCCAGCTTCGGTGGAGGCATTGGTGGGATACTACCCTTGCTGTATTGAAATTCTAACCCGCAGCCCTTACCGGGCTGGGAGACAGTGTCAGGCGGGCAGTTTGACTGGGGCGGTCGCCTCCTAAAATGTAACGGAGGCGCCCAAAGGTTCCCTCAGAATGGTTGGAAATCATTCGCAGAGTGTAAAGGCACAAGGGAGCTTGACTGCGAGACCTACAAGTCGAGCAGGGACGAAAGTCGGGCTTAGTGATCCGGTGGTTCCGCATGGAAGGGCCATCGCTCAACGGATAAAAGCTACCCCGGGGATAACAGGCTTATCTCCCCCAAGAGTCCACATCGACGGGGAGGTTTGGCACCTCGATGTCGGCTCATCGCATCCTGGGGCTGTAGTCGGTCCCAAGGGTTGGGCTGTTCGCCCATTAAAGCGGTACGCGAGCTGGGTTCAGAACGTCGTGAGACAGTTCGGTCCCTATCCGTCGTGGGCGCAGGAAATTTGAGAGGAGCTGTCCTTAGTACGAGAGGACCGGGATGGACGCACCGCTGGTGTACCAGTTGTCTTGCCAAAGGCATCGCTGGGTAGCTATGTGCGGAAGGGATAAGTGCTGAAAGCATCTAAGCATGAAGCCCCCCTCAAGATGAGATTTCCCATCACATTTGTGAGTAAGAACCCTGAAAGATGATCAGGTTGATAGGTCTGAGGTGGAAGCGCGGTGACGTGTGGAGCTGACAGATACTAATCGTTCGAGGACTTAACCACAGTCTAACTAAGCGTAAATTGCACGTGAATCTTGTTATCAAACGTTACTCAGTTTTGAAAGAATAACTCTTTCAACAAAATGCATATTGTCTGGTGATGATGGCAAAGAGGTCACACCCGTTCCCATGCCGAACACGGAAGTTAAGCTCTTTAGCGCCGATGGTAGTTGGGGGTTTCCCCCTGTGAGAGTAGGACGTTGCCAGGCACGCAAAAAAAAGGACAGCAGAGATGCTGTTCTTTTTTTCGTTTTCATAAAAAGAGAATCCTTAAACCCGGGAGGGTTTGGGAAGGGTGAGCAGGAATGCTGTTCGACTTCTATCCGGAGGGTTGGGAGGAGCGAGCAGGTCGAGGAAGCGAGGGAGAGAAGACCGGAGCGTACGAATGTACGTGAGGATCTGAACGAGTGAAGCTGACGAAGAGATGCGAAGCTCATCGCAGGCCGGATGCCGAAGCACGGAAGTTAAGCTCTCAGCGCCGATGGTAGTTGGGGGTTTCCCCCTGTGAGAGTAGGACGTTGCCAGGCACGCAGAAAAGAGGACAGCAGAGATGCTGTTCTTTTTTGTTGTTCGGAAAAGAATAGGATGTAGGTAAATTTAACCTGGGCAAGGGTATTTGCGCCAGAAATAATGAGTGAAATTAATCAATCAACTGAATCGTACCCTGTAAAACTGTAAAACGATATTAGAGGGTAAGCAAACACCCGAATCGTACCCTGTAAAACCGTAAATCGATATTAGAGGATAAGCAAAGTCTCGAATCGTACCCTGTAAAACCGTAAATCGATATCCGAGGGTAAGCAACCGCCCGAATCTTACCCTGAAAAACCGTAAAACGATATTAGAGGGTAAGCAAAGTCTCGAATCGTACCCTGTAAAACCGTAAATCGATATTAGAGGGTAAGCAAAGTCTCGAATCGTACCCTGTAAAACCGTAAATCGATATCCGAGGGTAAGCAACCGCCCGAATCGTACCCTGCAAAACCGTAAAACGATATCAGAGTATATGCAAAGCCTGCAATCGTACCCTCCAAACTGTAAAACGATATCTGAGGGTAACCAAGCAGCTTGGAACATACCCCTACATACTCTGCTCCCGCATCTGATTCAAAAAGGTCAGTGCCATCCGTGGGATTTTATCCTTTGTGGCTTCAAGGAAACGGACGATGAAGACATAGTCATCCTGGGAATGGCTGAGCATCAGTTCGTACCACCACTCTGTTTCATATCTTGAGATCATGCTTAGATTGTACAGCAGGAGATAGTGCGCAAGAAACTCAGGCAGACCGGCCAGATCATTCAGCGATGCCGGCAGACTGTACGTGCACGTCTGCTGGTTATATAAGAAGGGCGGGCTGCTGAAAGCGTTAAAAGACCCCGGCAGAAGCAATGAGATAACCTCATCTGTCTCACCGGCTTTATCAAGCTGAAAGTGATGCTGCAAGTAGTCAGTCATCCTCTCCGGTGTCATGTGAAAGGAAACTGCCGCATCTTTCGGAAGATGAATGTGTTGATTGTCCACCTGAATTTCGATATTTACGTCTTTTTGTTTATGCATTTTAAACAGATCACCGAGCTCTGGCACTCTTTTCAAAAGCTCGTGCATGGAGTACTTGTCATTCTCCACGTGCTGAAGGCTGTAAAGGTGGGAGGCAGCATGGGCAAACAGGCCGTTCCTTTGTATTTTCACTTCGTCCTGCAGAAAACGGTAGTGCTGTTTTTTGCGTTTGCGAGAAGATACTCCGTGTGCAAGGACAGAGGATGCAGCAGGGTATTCCGGATCTTTTGTCAGGATGCAGGCCTTTATGAGCTGGGCCATTCCGTAGAAAAGCAGCATGGGCTTTACGGGCAGTGACGCGTTTTCAGCTGAGAGATAAAAGTTTTCTGCATGCTTCAGATGATACACAAACGGGTAGCTGTTTTGATAAGAGAGTTCTGCCGGCAGTGACTGGCTGGATTTTTGATAACATTTTTCCAGGAATTTTTGGACCGTTTCTGTTGTTTGGTAGGATTTAAGCTGATTCCACGCGTTTGCTGCAGTCACTTTGCAGACCTCCTTATTGTCGAAATTTTTAAACTCTTTTACCTGTTCTTGACAGTGGGTAGGCAAGTTGTTAATCTACTAATAATATTTTGCCGTAAAGAGGGGGATTTCATGATGTGGGAAAGTAAATTTGTTAAAGAAGGTTTGACGTTTGACGATGTATTGCTTGTTCCGGCTAAATCTGAAGTACTGCCAAGGGATGTAGATTTAAGTGTCAGCTTAACACCGACTCTTAAGCTTAATATTCCGGTTATCAGTGCAGGCATGGATACGGTGACGGAAGCTCAGCTTGCGATTTCGATGGCAAGGCAGGGCGGCATGGGTATCATCCACAAAAATATGTCCATTGAGCAGCAGGCAGAACAGGTTGACAAGGTAAAGCGTTCTGAACGGGGTGTTATTACAAACCCATTCTTTTTAACTCCTGACCACCAGGTATATGATGCGGAGCATTTGATGGGAAAATACCGCATTTCAGGTGTTCCTGTCGTCAACAATGAAGATGAGCAAAAGCTTGTCGGCATCATTACAAACCGGGATATGCGTTTTATTCAGGATTTCTCCATCAAGATCTCAGAGGTTATGACAAAAGATAACCTTGTAACGGCAGCTGTCGGAACAACGTTAAAGGATGCAGAGAGCATTCTTCAAAAACACAAAATCGAAAAACTTCCTCTTGTTGATGATGAAGGTGTTTTAAAAGGATTAATCACGATTAAAGATATTGAAAAAGTCATCGAGTTCCCAAACTCTGCAAAAGATGAACATGGCCGCCTTCTTGTAGGTGCAGCCGTAGGTGTTACGTCAGATACGATGACCCGCGTTAGAAAACTTGTGGAAGCCAATGTTGATGCGATTGTAGTTGATACGGCACATGGTCATTCAAAAGGCGTTCTCGACATGGTCAAGACAATCAGAAGCGAATTCCCTGAACTGAACATAATCGCAGGAAACGTGGCGACTGCAGAAGCGACAAGAGCTCTTGCTGAAGCCGGAGCGAATGTTGTAAAAGTCGGAATCGGACCTGGATCAATCTGTACAACACGTGTTGTTGCAGGCGTAGGTGTTCCTCAGATCACGGCTGTATACGACTGTGCGACAGAAGCAAGAAACCTCGGCATTACTATTATCGCAGACGGCGGCATTAAATATTCAGGCGACATCGTAAAAGCACTTGCTTCAGGCGGACATGCTGTTATGCTCGGAAGCCTTCTTGCAGGAACATCTGAAAGCCCGGGCGAAACAGAGATCTACCAAGGCAGACGCTTTAAAGTCTACCGCGGCATGGGGTCTGTCGGCGCCATGGAAAAAGGAAGCAAGGACCGCTACTTCCAGGAAGACAACAAGAAGTTTGTTCCGGAAGGCATTGAGGGCAGAACGCCTTATAAAGGACCTCTTTCAGATACGATTTATCAGCTTGTCGGGGGCATCCGCTCAGGCATGGGCTACTGCGGAACAGCCAATCTTGAAGAGCTTCGCGAAAACACCCAGTTTGTCCGCATGACCGGCGCAGGTCTCCGCGAAAGCCACCCGCATGATGTTCAGATTACAAAAGAATCACCTAACTACTCGTTATCATAAGATTTTTAGGCCGTTTGACCTGAAATGTAATACAATGTTCAATCTTTAGGACAGAGTCTCAGACTCTGTCTATTTTTTTTAATCATAGTGTGATAAAATCGACTTTGTTGTTTGTAAATAAGGTCAATTATTGAATAAAAAAATAGATAAAAAACGGTGGAGGTTATGAAGTTGAGCAACATGAAAGTAAAATGCCTGCTGTCTGTTTTTCTTGCGGCTGTTCTGGCAGTGACTGCAGTATTGCCGGGTAC
The DNA here is from genome assembly GCA_038002745.1 of Bacillus sp. FSL H8-0547. NCBI lineage: Bacteria > Bacillati > Bacillota > Bacilli > Caryophanales > Bacillaceae > Bacillus > Bacillus sp. FSL H8-0547. The sequence goes on along the minus strand of JBBODD010000001.1, from coordinate 1,780,933 downwards.
AGGAGCAAAAGCGGCAGAGAACGATCCAGTTGGAGTAAATGCAAAAGGAGCCATTTTAGTAGAGGCATCTACAGGAAAGATCCTGTACGGCAAAAATGCCGATGAGCTTCTGCCGATCGCAAGTATGGCAAAAATCATGACAGAATACCTTGTTCTTGAAGCTGTAAACGAAGGAAAAATCAAGTGGGATCAAACCTATACACCGAGTGACTATGTTTACAGCATCTCCCAAAACCGCAGCCTCTCAAATGTTCCATTGCGAAAAGACGGTACATACAATGTAAAAGAACTCTTTGAAGCAATGAGCATTTACTCTGCAAACGGTGCAGCGATCGGTCTTGCTGAAATTGTAGCAGGATCTGAATCGAATTTTGTTAAATTGATGAATGAAAAAGCGAAAGATCTTGGTCTTAAAAACTATGAATTTGTAAACTCAACTGGTCTTGATAATGGAGACCTGATTGGACAGCATCCTGAAGGAACGAGTGCAGATGCTGAAAACAAAATGTCAGCACGCGACATGGCTCTTCTTTCACAAAAACTCATTAATGACTATCCGGAAGTGCTTGAAACAGCAAGCATTCCAAGAAAAACCTTCAGAGAAGGAACAGATGATGCGATTAAAATGGATAACTGGAACTGGATGCTTGAAGGCCTTCTTTTTGAAACAGAAGGCGTTGACGGCCTGAAAACGGGTTCCACGAAATCTGCAGGTTCATCTTTCACTGCTACAGCTGAACGAAATGACATGCGTGTCATTACGGTTGTTTTAAATGCACAGGGCAGCGACGGACTTCACACTCCGCGCTTTAAAGAAACAAAAAAGATGATTGATTATGCGTACAATAACTTCAAGATGGAAGAAGTATATCCTGAAAACTATCAAATCAAAGACAAATCAAACCTTTCTGTTGTGAAAGGAAAAGAAAAAGAAGTGGCTGTTGCAACAAATGAGCCGTTGTCTCTAGTTGTTAAAAACGGCGAAAAAAATGCGTACAAGCCAAGCTACGTTTTTGATGAGAAGAAAGTTAATGCTGAAAATGAAGTCCAGGCGCCGGTGAAAAAAGGCGAAAAGATCGGCTCTATGACCGTTCAATACAGCGGTGAAGGCCAGGATTTTGGTTTCCTTGAAGAAAAAAGCGAAGCAAGCGTTGACCTTGTCACAAAGAGCAGCGTTGAGAAAGCGAACTGGTTTGTCCTTTCCATGAGAGGAATCGGAGGATTCTTTGCAGGATTATGGGGCACAGTGACAGATACCGTAACTGGCTGGTTTTAAAGGAAAGAGATTTGCTCAAATCGGGCAAATCTCTTTTTTTACAATAATTTCTTTTAAAGGAAATATGACAGCCGTTTGTTTGAAATGTTACTATTATTCCGTTAATTTTGATAGGATTTTTTGATAACTTAGTTTAGAATAAGCTATATGTGCTAGATCAATTTTTATCTATTACGAGGGGGATATAGAATGAACAATACAGGTACTGACCGCGTAAAGCGCGGCATGGCAGAAATGCAAAAAGGCGGCGTCATCATGGATGTTGTGAACGCTGAACAGGCTAAAATTGCAGAGGAAGCAGGCGCAGTTGCCGTTATGGCGCTTGAGCGCGTTCCTGCGGACATCCGCGCAGCAGGCGGAGTTGCCCGCATGGCAGATCCGACAATTGTTGAAGCGGTTATGGGAGCAGTATCCATTCCTGTTATGGCAAAAGCGCGCATCGGACATATTGTAGAAGCACGCGTATTAGAAGCTATGGGTGTTGATTATATCGATGAGAGTGAAGTATTGACTCCTGCTGATGAAGAATATCACTTGAACAAGCGCGACTTCACTGTACCGTTTGTCTGCGGATGCCGTGATTTAGGCGAAGCGACAAGACGTATTGCAGAAGGAGCTTCTATGCTCCGCACAAAAGGCGAGCCGGGAACAGGCAACATTGTTGAGGCTGTCCGCCACATGCGCAAAGTAAATGGACAAGTACGCAGAATCGCAAGCATGAGCACAGACGAGCTGATGACAGAAGCGAAGCTGTTAGGTGCGCCTTATGAGCTTCTTCTTCAAATTAAACATGAAGGACGCCTTCCGGTAGTTAACTTTGCAGCAGGCGGAGTGGCAACACCTGCAGATGCTGCTCTAATGATGCAGCTTGGTGCTGACGGAGTATTTGTCGGATCTGGTATCTTCAAGTCAGAAAATCCTGCTAAATTTGCACGTGCGATTGTTGAAGCAACAACTCATTTTGAAGATTATGAGTTGATTGCAAGCCTTTCTAAAGGTCTTGGAACGGCAATGAAAGGCATCGAGATCTCAACACTGCTTCCTGAAAACAGAATGCAGGAGCGCGGCTGGTAATCACAAAGGAGTAGAAGAGTCATGCTTAAAATTGGTGTACTTGGCCTTCAGGGTGCCGTCAGAGAGCACATCCGCTCCATTGAGGAAAGCGGAGCTGAAGGGATCGTTGTCAAACGGACTGAGCAGCTTGATGAGCTTGACGGTCTGATTATTCCGGGCGGTGAAAGCACGACGATGCGACGCCTGATTGATAAATACGGATTCATGGGTCCTTTAAAAACGTTTGCTGCACAAGGTAAACCGATGTTTGGAACGTGTGCAGGCCTTATTCTTCTTGCGAAAAACATTGTCGGATATGAAGAAGGCCATCTTGGTGTCATGGATGTAACCGTTGAACGGAATTCCTTCGGGCGTCAGCGTGACAGTTTTGAAGCGGAGCTTAACATCACGGATGTAGCGGAAGACTTTACCGGCGTTTTCATCAGAGCCCCTCATATTGTGGAGGTTGGAGAAGACGTTGAGATCCTTTCTAAACACGATGGACGCATTGTCGCTGCAAGACAGGGCCAGTTCCTTGGCTGCTCCTTCCATCCGGAATTAACGGATGATCACAGGATGACAGGTCTTTTTGTCCGCATGGCGGAACAGGCAAAAGAAAAATTAAGCGTATAAAACCCTTGCAACCGTACCAAACTTGTAGTAAATTATGAATTACTTAAATAAGCACAACGTGATGACAGGAACCAGTAGCAAGTGTTTCTTTCCAAAGAGAGCCGGTGGCAGGTGCGAACCGGTGTGAGAGCCTTGTGAATCCATCCTTGAATGATGTATTGAAATCTTCGGAGACTAGATATGTCCGGAACAGGCCGTTATCCTGCTAAGAGGAAGGCGCAGGATTCTGCCTTCAATTAGGGTGGCAACGCGGATACAACTTCCGTCCCTTTACCAGGGACGGGAGTTTTTTATTTGCAAAAAAAGATAAAGGAGTGTTTAGGATGCTGGATATTAAATACTTGCGGGCTAATTTTGAAGAGGTAAAAGAAAAGCTCTCTCATCGAGGAGAAGATTTAGGCGATTTTTCCAAATTTGAAGAGCTTGACCAAAAACGCCGTGACCTGATTTCTGAGGTTGAGGTTTATAAAAGCAAACGCAACGAGGTTTCCGGTCAAATTGCCGTCATGAAGCGCGAAAAGCAGGATGCCGATCACCTGATTAAAGAGATGCGTGAAGTTGGCGACAAGGTGAAGGAAATGGATGAAGAGCTTAGACAAGTTGAAGCTGAGCTTGAAAACCTGATGCTGTCTATTCCGAACATTCCCCACGAAAGTGTGCCGGTCGGTGAAACGGAGGATGATAACATTCTTCACCGCGAGTGGGGCGAACTTCCGTCATTTGCATACGAGCCGAAGCCTCACTGGGATGTAGCCGACCATTTGGGAATCCTTGATTTTGAACGTGCAGGAAAAGTAACAGGAAGCCGCTTTGTTTTTTACAAAGGTCTTGGTGCTCGTCTTGAGCGTGCGCTGATCAGCTTCATGCTTGATCTTCATATTGATGAGCACGGCTATACGGAAGTTCTTCCTCCGTACATCGTCAACAGAGCGAGCATGACGGGTACAGGACAGCTTCCGAAGTTTGAGGAAGATGCATTCAAAATTGCAGACGAGGAGTACTTTCTGATCCCGACTGCTGAGGTACCGGTTACGAACATGCACCGCGAAGAAATCATGTCTGCCGATCAGCTGCCGATCAACTATGCAGCGTTCAGCTCTTGCTTCCGTTCTGAAGCAGGTTCTGCGGGAAGAGATACAAGAGGTCTGATCCGCCAGCATCAATTTAACAAAGTAGAGCTTGTGAAATTCGTAAAACCGGAAGACTCTTACGATGAGCTTGAAAAACTGACAGGACACGCTGAAAAGGTTCTGCAGCTTCTTGGACTTCCGTACCGCGTTCTGAGAATGTGCACAGCTGATCTCGGATTTACGGCTGCGAAAAAATACGACATCGAAGTATGGATTCCGAGCCAGGAAACATACCGCGAAATTTCTTCTTGCAGTAACTTTGAAGCATTCCAGGCACGCCGTGCAGGCATCCGCTTCAGACGCGAACCTAAAGGGAAACCTGAATTTGTTCACACGCTGAACGGTTCAGGACTTGCCATCGGACGCACGGTTGCAGCGATTCTTGAAAATTACCAGCAGGAAGACGGGACAGTCATCATCCCTGAAGTTCTGCGTCCATACATGGGTAACAGAGAAGTTCTATCAAGATAATGGTTTGTCATACCGGAGGGCCCAAACAGCCGTTTTGGCCCTCTGATTTTTTTGAAAAAAGTTTTTTAGAAACGTTGACAGGCATATTTTCTATATGATATATTAATTCTTGTCAGTACGGAGGTATACCCAAGTCTGGCTGAAGGGATCGGTCTTGAAAACCGACAGGGGGGTCAAACCCCGCGGGGGTTCGAATCCCTCTACCTCCTCCATTTAAAATATGAATTCCGGTTATTACGCGCATAATAATTGGAGATTGTTGATAAAGCCCGCTGCTTCTGCAGCGGGCTTTTTGTATCTATTCAAGGTTTTGTTCAGAGTTTAGGCGGGTTCGCTATCAAAGAACAGTAAATCCTGTAATGGAACACACACTAAAAGCATAAATCTCCGATGGCACTCCGATAATACTGACTGTTGTAAAGAATGCAAGACAGCCGCACACGTTTAAAACGACCAGGTTATTAAGACCCGTCAGACCGTCAACGAGCAAGCTGACATTCAAACCAAATCTTGAGGCAAATAAAAGGTCTTCTGCTATGTTTTCTGCACAGCACCCGCAGCAGCACGTTCTCTTTTTCCTGTCCAAAGAATTCAGGCATGCCGCCCCCGCGCTCTGCAGGAAGCTGAACTCAGGGCTGCCGGCAGCAGCACTGACTCCTGCTGTTTTACAAATCTGAACGGTCGTATTTGGCCGGGGGGCAAGTTGACCCAGTCCCCGGAATGTAAAAGCTCCGCATTCGTTTACACTTGTGATAATCTGATCTCTAAAGGGATTGACCAGCGATGGGGAACCAGTCAGATAAATATCAATACCGGCAGTATCTTCTGCTGTAGTTTGAAAGACCCTCAGGCTTTCAAGCAGTGCAGCCAGATCTCTTGTGCAGCAGTCGCAGTCATCATTGCATTTTTCCTCTTTTTTACTGCCCGAGTATCCACAGTCTCTCTTTTCTTTGCAATCTTTGCATGTACAGCCCTTCTCGCAGTATTCTTTCAAAGGTTTTTTCTCCTTTTCGCAGCAGCAAGTCACATTTACCGTAACACCGCTGACATCAGTTGTGATGGTCTGGTTGTTAGTCAGAGGAGAATGATTGGTGTGCCCTCCTATTGTTTGTGCTCCCTGAGTCTGATCTCCATGGCGCTGCCGCTGAGTCTGACTTTCAAGCGTTTGCTCCTGATTAGGATTTAAAACAGGATTTTGATTGGCATTTTGCTGCAGGTCCTGTTCAGTTCCTTCAAGAAACGGATTTTGCATAGCTGTCTGAGACTGATCCTGGGTGTGCCCGGTCTGGTCCTTTTCTTGGAATTGATCCATTCTATGCCCGGATTTTACGGATTTATTAAAGTTTACCTTTCCCATGTCTCGCTTCTCCTTTTTAAATACCAGCATTCGTCTATTAAGATATTCACCTGTATCGCACAAGTGCCGGAGTGAGGAGCAGTTGGGTTTTTGCCTGCAATTCGGCAACAAAAAAAGCCTTTCGAAAAAGGCTTAAATCGGTTATTTTTTCAGCAGTCTGGTCTGCTCAATAAAATGGGCAACGCGCTCCACGATCGGCTCGATGGAACCTTCGTCATTCATGATGTCGTAGTCATTGATGTTCAGGCGCAGCACCGGGCACGCATTGAAGTTGTTGATCCAGTCTTCATAGCGGCGGTGCATTTCCTCCCAGTAGGCAACAGGTGTCTGCTGCTCCATCGGGCGTCCGCGCTCTTTGATGCGGGACAGAATGTCGTCAAGGCTGCCTTCGAGGTAAATCAGAAGGTCAGGGTGAGGGAAGTAAGGCGTCATGACCATCGCATCGAAAAGATTCGTGTAGGTTTCATAATCAACTTCTGTCATCGTCCCTTTTTCGTAGTGCATTTTTGCGAAAATGCCTGTGTCTTCATAAATGGAACGGTCCTGAATAAATCCGCCGCCATATTCAAAGATGCGCTTTTGCTCTTTGAAGCGTTCTGCGAGGAAGTAGATCTGCAGGTGGAAGCTCCATCTTTCAAAATCTGCGTAAAACTTATCAAGATACGGATTTGTATCTACTTTTTCAAATGAGGTGCGGAAGTTCAGGGCATTTGCAAGCGCATTTGTCATCGTCGACTTGCCGACGCCGACAGTGCCCGCTATAGTAATCACAGCATTGTTCGGTATGCTGTATTTTTCTCTCAAATTCATTTAGCTTTAGCTCCTTCGTGTAAAGATTCATCCAGACGCTTAAAGATATAGGCCAAATCTTTTTCGTTTTGGACAAAGTCAAGCTCGTCCCCGCTGAACCTCAGTACAGGGATGGACGGGTGTTCCTTTTCCCATTGTGACATGGCCACTTCATAATCCTCGGACAGCTGCTTCAGGTATCCAGGTTCTATCTTTTTCTCGATCTCTCTTCCGCGCTTGTCGATTCTCGCGAGAAGCGTTTCAAGACTTGCATCTAAGTATATGATCAAGTTTGGTTTTGGCATGTCGCTTGTCAAAATGGAATATATGTCGAGGTATTTATCATATTGTTCTTTTTTAAGAGTGCGCTTTGCAAAAATGAGGTTTTTATAGATATGGTAATCTGCCACAACCGGCTGACTCTTTTTCAAAAACAACTGGGCAATATCTTCTAGCTGCTTATATCGGTTACAGAGGAAGAACATTTCTGTCTGGAAGCTCCACTCTTCGATGTTTTCATAAAATTTGCCGAGAAACGGATTTTCATCCACAATTTCTTTCAGCAAATGAAAGTGATAGTGTTCTGCTATCGCCTTTGCAAGTGAAGTTTTCCCTACGCCAATCGGTCCTTCCACAGTAATAAACGGTACGCCATTCATCACGTGTCCTCCTACGCAAAAAAATCTATCAAAACAGACAAATTTCATTGTATCACAGTGTTAATAGGAAAAGAGCGGGCATTTCCCAAAAAAGAAAAGTTTCCAATTATCCTGCCATGGAAAGGAGGGAATTATGCCGGTCCGCATCACTGCAGAAAAGCGTTGTAGCTTTACTTTGAACTCTTGCCTCGTCTGTTTCATTTTCCGTATGATAGATTCGGAATAGTACTAATATTCATAAAATGGAGGGATTTTTATGCGTGAGGAAACAGTTGCAATGGATGCAGTGACAGAGGATTTTTTTCCGGTAAAAGATGTTGATTATTTGGAAATGTATTCAGGAAATGCCAAGCAGTCTGCGCATTATTTCTGTACGGCTTTCGGATTTAAGCTTGTCGCCTACTCCGGTCTTGAAACCGGCAACAGAGAGACAGTCTCCTACGTCCTGCAGCAGCAAAAGGTCCGTCTGATTATTACAGGTTCTTTGAATGATACCTCACGTGTGGCTGAATTTGTTAAAAAACATGGTGACGGAGTAAGGGATATTGCCCTTGTCGTGGATGATGTTGAAAAGGCTTACAAAGGGGCTGTTGAGCGGGGAGCCATTTCGATCACCCCTCCATTTGAATTAAAGGATGACCATGGAATAGTAAAAAAAGCTGTTATCGGCACGTACGGGGACACCATTCATTCTCTTATTGAGAGAAAAGAGTACAAGGGTGTTTTTATGCCGGGGTATGAAAAAGCGGAAATGAGGATTCCTTATACAGAAGCCGGCATTATCGGGGTTGATCATGTCGTTGGAAATGTAGAAAGCATGCAGGAATGGGTTTCCTATTATGAGAAAGTCATGGGCTTTAAGGAAATGAGGCATTTCACGGATTCGGATATCAGTACAGAATATTCTTCTCTTATGTCAAAGGTGATGCACAACGGCGGCCGGATCAAGTTTCCGATTAACGAGCCGGCTGAAGGAAAACGAAAATCTCAAATCCAGGAATACCTTGAGTTCTTCAAAGGACCGGGCGTGCAGCATTTGGCTATTTTAACGGAGGATATTGTTTCAACAGTCGCCATCCTGAAGAAAAATGGTGTTGAGTTCCTGAATACTCCTGATGCTTACTATGAAACGCTGAGCGAGCGGGTAGGGGATATAGACGAAGAAATTGATAAGCTGAAAGAACTGAACATTCTGGTAGACCGCGATGATGAAGGATATCTGCTGCAGATCTTCACAAAGCCGATTGTCGACCGTCCAACGGTTTTCATTGAAGTCATTCAGAGAAAAGGGGCAAAAGGTTTCGGAGACGGAAACTTCAAAGCGCTCTTTGAGTCGATTGAAAGAGAGCAGGAGCGGCGGGGAAATCTGTAAACGCGGAAGGTGATGGACATGGATGTAAAGCCTGACTCGCTCCATTGGAAAGATGCCTATAAGCTCATGATCGGTTCGATTTTGCCGAGGCCGATTGCGTTTGTTTCTACATTAGATGAAAACGGGACGGCCAATCTCGCACCGTTCAGCTTTTTCACGGCGATCTCAGCAGAACCGATGATGGTCTGTTTTTCTCCCATGAGAAGGGGGACAGACGGAACGAAAAAAGATACACTTCTTAACATTGAACAGACGAAAGAGTTTGTCATTAATATCGTCAGCGAAGAGATTGGCGAACAGATGAATCTGTGTGCCGGAGAATTCCCGCGGGATGCGGACGAATTTGAGGAGAGCGGGCTGACGAAAATAAGCAGCGCTGCTGTTTCGCCTCCAAGGGTAAAGGAAAGTCTTGTGCACTTGGAGTGCATTCTTCATGACGTCCTTCACTTTGGAGAGCATGCCGGGGCCGGAAGTCTTGTAATCGGCAAGGTCGTTCACGTCCATGTTGACGATGCCCTTTTCTATGACGGCAAAATTGATACAGGGAAGCTGAATCCGATTGGCCGCCTGGCGGGGAATCAGTATACAAAGCCGATGAGTGACACATTTGAAATTGTCAGAAGGTGATGGGATGAAATTTGTGACCTTTCAAACGGGTGATCAACAACTGAGGGCAGGATGGATACAGGGAGATTTGATCATCGATATGCATGCGGCAAGCGGGGGGTATTTGCCTCGGGATCTTCTCCGTCTGATAGCGGACTATGAACGGTATGCTGATTTCATCAGGAGTCTTAAACCATTTCGTGCCGGGGATGCAGGGGTTTATGAGCTTGAGGAGGAAAGGCTTGCAGCTCCTCTTCCAAGGCCGCTGAGCATCCGTGATTTTTATGCGTTTGAGCAGCACGTGAAAACAGCACGGGGGAAAAGAGGGCTTGACGTTGTGCCTGAATGGTATCAGTTTCCGGTTTTTTATTTTTCAAATCATCTGGCTGTTAAAGGGCCGGGGGATGCCATCGAAGTTCCTCCCGGATGCGGGGCTTTGGATTATGAGCTTGAGATTGCCTGCGTGATTGGAAAAGAAGGCTGTGATATTCCGGCTGAGCGCGCAGGTGAGTATATATTCGGGTACTTTATTATGAACGACTGGAGTGCACGCGATCTTCAGCAGGCAGAGATGAAAGTCGGCCTCGGTCCTGCAAAAGGAAAGGATTTTGCGACCTCGCTCGGTCCTTTTCTTGTAACCGCGGATGAACTCGGACCAAAGCTTGATCTCGAGATGAAAGCAGCTGTTAATGGTAAGCAGCTCTCAAGCGGCAACGTACGGGACTGCTATTATTCGTTTGGCGAAATGATTGAACGAGCATCAGCCGGTGTGACGCTGTATCCGGGAGAGGTCATTGGTTCAGGCACCGTGGGCACAGGCTGCATTCTTGAGCTTGGAGAAGAGGTGCACCGTTATTTGCAGCCTGGGGATGAAGTTGAACTGACAATTGAGGGCCTTGGTTCTCTGAAAAACAAAATCACAGCTAAAAGCAGGTGAGAGGATGTATTACCGGACTCTTGGCACGATCCCGCATAAGAGGCACACAATGTTTAAAAAAGAAGACGGCAGCCTGTACAGGGAACAGGTGATGGGAACGAAAGGCTTTTCAGGGGTGCAGTCGATTCTCTATCATCATTATATGCCGACTGAAGTGGTGAAATCTGAGCTGCTGCAGCCGTGCATGCCGGAATATGAAAAGACAGATTCATTAAAGCACAGGCACTTTTTCACAGATGCTATGACAGAGAAGGGGGATGCCCTGAGTGCCAGGGAGTATCTTCTGGGAAATGACGATCTTTTAATCGGCGTCATCAAAGCAGATAAGCCAATGTCCTCTTTTTACCGCAACGGAGATGGCGACGAGCTGTTTTTTGTCCACGAAGGGAGCGGAAAAGTGGAGACGATGTTCGGTGTGATCACCTATCGTTCAGGAGATTACATCTCGATTCCCATCGGGACGATTTACAGAATTCAGCCTGAGACAGAGACAGCCTTTCTCATCGTTGAATCGTGCAGTCAGATTACGACGCCGAAGCGGTACAGAAACGAGTACGGTCAGCTGCTTGAGCACAGCCCGTTTTGCGAGAGGGATTTTCGCGGTCCTGAGGAACTGCTTACCTTTGATGAGCGGGGAGAGTTTGAAGTACTGACAAAATCCAGAGGGTATATGCACAGGCACATCCTGGGGCATCATCCTTTTGATGTCGTCGGCTGGGACGGCTATTTGTATCCATGGGCGTTTAACATTGAAGATTTCGAGCCGATTACAGGCCGTATCCATCAGCCGCCTCCGGTTCACCAGACGTTTGAAGGGCACAATTTTGTTGTCTGTTCCTTTGTGCCGCGGATGTACGACTACCATCCGGAGAGCATTCCGGCTCCTTATTATCACAGCAATGTGAACAGCGATGAGCTTCTTTACTATGCTGAAGGAAATTTCATGAGCAGAAAAGGAATTAAGCGTGGATCGATCACGCTTCATCCGAGCGGCATTCCCCATGGGCCTCATCCAGGGAAGACGGAAGCAAGCATCGGGAAAAAAGATACCCTGGAGCTTGCTGTCATGATTGATACGTTCCGGCCGCTTAAGGTTGTGAAGAAAGCACAGGAAATTGAAGATAAAGACTATATGTATACATGGATTGAATAGGAAAGCAATCAGAAAAAGCAGCCTGGCGGCTGCTTTTTAACGTTTCACGACCTCGAAATTGTCGGTAATCAAAAGCCAGTTCTGCGGGAAGGAAAGCCCGAGCTTCCAATAGCTCATGCCGCGGAGCTTCAGTTCCTTCATCAGGTCAAATTTCGCCTGGATGGATCGTGCGTCTTCAAACCAGACTTCATGTTCTTTGCCGTCCTCTGCACGGTAATTGAAGTGCGGCGCCTGAGCTTTCATATCATATTGAATCGGGACGTTATACCGGCTTGCGAGACGGATGGCCTGCTGCGGGCTTATGGCTTTTGCAAACTGTCCTCCCGGCTTAAACGGAAGCGTCCAGTCATAGCCATAGAGATTCTGCCCCATCATGACCTTTCCCGCAGGAATTTCTGTAAGCGTATAGTCGAGCACTTCGCGGACAGGGCCGATCGGAGACACTGCCATAGGAGGTCCCCCGCTGTATCCCCATTCATATGTCATGACGACGACAAAATCAACAATTTCCCCATGAGCCTTGTAGTCATGGGCTTCATACCACTTGCCTTTTTGATCTGCACTTGTTTTCGGTGCAAGAGCGGTTGAGATCAGCCATCCTTCTTTCTTGAATCTTGCTTTTGCTTTTTTCAAAAAACGGTTATAGGCTTCTCTGTCTGCCGGACGCAAATATTCCATGTCAAAATGAATATCCCTGAATCCGTATTTCTTTGCTGTCGCAACGATGTTGTTTAAAAGCTTATTCTGGACATCCTGATTGTTGAGAACAATCCGTCCAATCTCATCACTGAAGCCGTCATCATCCAGGTTCGTTACAATCATCATCAGCGTGACTTTGTTTTTCTTTGCGATATTGGCAAAATCATTTAATAGAGGTTCTTTCAGTGTTCCGTCTTTTTGGATGCGGAAGCTGAACGGGCCGAGGTATGTTAAATAAGGAGCTGCTTCTCTGGCGCTTTCCTCTAGGTTCGGGCTGACCTGATTGCCGGACGGCTCTATATAGGCGTTAAACTCTGCTTTTGGTTTAGGGCGTTCGGGAACATAGAGCCTGAATCCGATCTGAAGCTGGGTGTTGAGCTGGATCCCGTTTATTTCTGCAAGCTCTTTTGGGGTAGTGCCGAACTTTTTGCTGATGGACCAGAGGGTATCGCCGGGCTGCACCCAGTAGAAACGCCCCCTGATCGGAATAACAATAGTCTGGCCGACGACAAGCTGGCCGGGATTTGGGATCTCGTTTGTCTGAATGATCTCTTCGGCAGTCGTGCTGTACGCCTGGGCAATGCCGTATAATGTTTGTCCTTCCCGGACAATATGTATCTGCATATTGAATCCCCTCACTCATTCGTCATACTTTCTCTGTTACATTCTATGAGGAAATGAGCGGGAGCATGTTATATTTTTATATGAGGGGAAGCGGATATATCCGCCTGCAGGACATTCTTCATCATCCGCAGGGCATATTCGTTGTCGTGCTTATCATTTGATGCAATGCAGTCTGCGGGGACGGAAAGCCGATAGCCTCGCATATAGGCATCATTGGCTGAAAAAAGCACGCAAATGTTTCCGGCAATGCCTGTTAAAATGAGATGCTTAACTTGAAGGTGATCAAGGAGTACATTTAATGCAGTTCCGTAAAAGGCGGAGTGCATGGGCTTGATTAAAAAATAGTCGGTATCATCCGGATAGAGCTGGTCGATAATCGGTTTGCTCCGTTCATTTGTGCAGGTTTCCGATATTTTTTGAAAATCGGCCTGCCATAATTTATAATGATCATTTATATAGACGACAGGAACATTTTGCTGCTGCAGCTTCTTTTTCAGAGTATAAATGTTTTGCGACACTGTTTTTGCTTCAGCGGCGAGCGTTTCGCCGTGCTTGAAGTCGAAGTTATTTATCATATCAATAATCAGCAGGGCACAGGCTGCTTTTTTATCCAAAGCCATTCACTCCTTTACTAAACCTAGCTTGTGCCAACCTGCCTGAATCTATAAGGAGCACATAATGGATAAAGATCAGATGTACATGGAACTGGCGGTCAAAGAAGCGCTTAAGGCAAAAGCGATTGGAGAGGTGCCGATCGGTGCTGTCATTGTTTTGAACGATGAAGTGATTGGCACAGGATATAACTTGAGAGAAACGGACCAGCGCTCAATTGCCCATGCCGAGATGATTGCCATCGATGAAGCATGCAGACGGACAGGATCATGGAGACTGGAAGATGCGACAATGTACGTTACTCTTGAACCTTGTCCGATGTGTGCAGGTGCGATTGTGCTCTCAAGAGTGAAGCGGGTCGTTTACGGCGCTGCAGATCCGAAGGGCGGCTGTGCCGGAACACTGATGAATCTTCTGGATGAAAGCAGATTTAATCATCAGTCAGAAGTGACCCGGGGTGTACTTGAAGAAGAATGCGGGCGTCTGCTCAGTGATTTTTTCAGAGAACTGCGTGAAAAGAAAAAAGCGCTGAAGGCTTCTTCAAAAAATTTACAGTAGCTGGAGATTGCAATTTTCGGTAAAACCTTATATACTAGGTTATGCGTCGTACTAAACGGCGCACCTAAACTAGGTATCAATTTTGCCGTGCTAAGCGGGGAGGTAGCGGTGCCCTGTACTCGCAATCCGCTCTAGCGAGGCCGAATCCCTTTCCCGAGGTTAGCTGTCTGTAGGGCCTGCCTTAAGTAAGTGGTGTTGACGTCTGGGTCCTGCGCAATGGGAATCCATGAACCATGTCAGGTCCGGAAGGAAGCAGCATTAAGTGGAATCTCTCATGTGCCGCAGGGTTGCCTGGGCCGAGCTAACTGCTTAAGTAACGCTTATGGGCACTAATCGACGGAAGGTGCACGGCAGTTTAACTTATAATAATCAGCTCATCCTGATGAAGGATGGGTTTTTTATTTTTTTCAAAAAGGGGGCAGTCCCGCACTGCATTAATGCAGTGCGGGACTGACCCCTTTTTGGGCTTTGTAAATTCCTGTTTCCATAAGGTATAATAGAAAGGATGAATTTGAAGGAGGGCGTTATGTGAGTTATCAGGCTTTATACCGTGTTTGGCGGCCGCAGCAATTTCATGATGTCGTAGGTCAAGAACATATTACCAGAACGCTTCAAAATGCCCTGCTGCAAGATAAATTCTCGCACGCGTATCTTTTTTCCGGGCCGAGGGGAACGGGTAAAACGAGCGCTGCCAAGATTTTTGCCAAAACAGTCAACTGTGAAAAAGCGCCAGCTGCAGAGCCGTGCAATGAATGCTCAGCATGCCGGGGAATCACAGATGGCTCTATTTCTGATGTAATTGAAATTGACGCTGCTTCAAACAACGGAGTAGATGAAATCCGGGATATCCGGGATAAAGTAAAATATGCACCATCATCGGTTAAATATAAAGTCTATATCGTCGATGAGGTTCACATGCTTTCAATCGGCGCGTTCAATGCCCTGTTAAAGACGCTTGAAGAGCCTCCGAAACATGTCATCTTTATTCTGGCGACAACAGAACCACACAAAATTCCTCTCACCATCATTTCAAGGTGCCAGCGGTTTGATTTTAAACGGATCACGGCAGCTTCAATTGTGGGAAGGATGCAGGAGATTATTGATGATCAGAAGATAATCGCAGACCAGTCTGCACTTCAGGTCATTGCAAGCGCTGCAGACGGAGGAATGCGTGATGCGCTCAGTCTGCTTGATCAGGCGATTTCCTTCAGTGATGAAAGAGTGACGCTTGATGATGCCCTGCTCATTACAGGCTCTGTATCCCAGGCGATGATTGGAAACCTGATTCATTCCATGCATGAAAAAGATGTATCGAGTGCGCTGCAGACACTCGATGAGCTGATGAACCAGGGGAAGGATGCATCAAAGCTTACAGAAGACTTTATCTACTATTACAGGGATCTGCTCCTCTACCAGACAGCTCCGCAGCTTGAAGAGGTACTTGAAAGAGTGACGGCTGATGATCAGTTTGTCAGCCTGTCGAAAGAAATTCAGACTGATGCCATCTACCATGCGATTGATGTGCTGAACAAGAGCCAGCAGGAAATGAAATGGACAAACCATCCGCGCATCTTCCTTGAGGTTGCCATTGTGAAGCTTTCAGAGTTTGAGGGCAAAGGCAGAGCGGGCAGCGAAGGCGGAGGCGGCGATTACAGCGAACTTCAGGCCATGGTGAAGAAATTGTCCGGGGAACTTGAACTCCTGAAAAAGCAGGGCGTGCCACAAGGCGGGCAGCAGCAGGCGCAGCAGGGAGAGCAAAAAGCATCTAAGACAATCCGCGGCGGATATAAAGTCCCTTCTGGCCGGATTCAGGAAATCCTGAAAGATGCAACAAAGCCAAACCTTGCTGCCATTAAGGGCAAGTGGGGAGAACTCCTTGAAGAGCTCCGAAGACAAAATAAAGTATCCCATGCAGCGCTTCTGACGGACAGTGAACCTGTCGCAGCATCAGAGACTGCGTTTGTGCTAAAATTTAAATATGAAATCCACTGCAAGATGGTGGCGGACGATAATAACGGTGTCCGCAGCAATATGGAAGCCATTTTGCTTTCTCTTACAGGACGGACATTGGAAATGGTTGGCGTTCCTGAGCAGGAATGGGGTAAAATAAGAGAGGATTACATACGTGATCAGCGTCAGAATGATGACGGCAATACCCCTGATGAAAACGAGGACCCGCTGATCGCCGAGGCGAAAAAATTAGTGGGTGCAGACCTCATTGAAATAAAAGACTGATTTGGAGGAGATTATTAATGAACCGTGGCGGAATGGGAAACATGCAAAAGATGATGAAACAAATGCAGAAAATGCAGAAAGACATGGCAAAAGCACAGGAAGAGCTTGTAACAAAAACAATTGAAGGATCTGCAGGCGGCGGGATGGTTACTGTGACAATCAACGGCAACAAAGAGGTCACTGATGTAAACATCAAACCGGAAGTCGTGGACCCGGATGACATCGAAATGCTTCAGGACCTTGTGCTTGCAGCTACAAACGATGCACTCAAAAAAATGGATGATCTGACGAACGAAACAATGGGCAAATTCACAAAAGGCATGAACTTGCCAGGCATGTTCTAGGAGGAATGGGATGCATTATCCAGAGCCTATATCAAAGCTGATTGACAGCTTTATGAAATTGCCAGGAATCGGCCCCAAAACGGCGGTCCGCCTGGCTTTTTTCGTCCTGAACATGAAGGAAGACGTCGTTTTGGATTTTGCAAAAGCGCTTGTTAATGCAAAAAGGAATCTGACGTACTGCTCTGTATGCGGACATATCACAGATCAGGACCCTTGCTACATTTGCGAGGATCAAAGAAGAGACAAATCTGTGATTTGTGTCGTGCAGGACCCGAAAGATGTCATTGCCATGGAAAAAATGAAAGAATACACAGGCCTTTATCATGTCCTTCAAGGAGCCATTTCTCCAATGGACGGAATTGGTCCGGAGGATATTAAAATTCCTGAACTGCTTAAAAGGCTGCAGGATGATTCTGTCCAGGAAATCATACTGGCGACCAATCCCAACATTGAGGGAGAAGCGACGGCTATGTATATCTCAAGGCTTTTGAAGCCTGCAGGGATTAAAATGACGAGAATCGCACACGGTCTTCCTGTGGGAGGAGACCTGGAATACGCAGATGAAGTGACACTCTCTAAAGCGCTTGAAGGCAGACGGGAGCTTTAAAACAGGAGGAAGGGGAATTTTTCAATGTTTTTTCGCAGAAAAGGCTGGCTCAGAAAAGAATATGATCAGCTGCTTATTGACGACCTCCTCCATATGAAAAGTGAATGGAATCACAGAAAGCAGCTTGTTGACAAAAGCGTGGAGCCCTCGCCGGAAATCCTTTATGAACTTAAGGTTTCCCAGTCTAAATACTTCTTCTTATTAAGAGAAGCCAAGAAAAGAAATATCACCATCGGAAAGAAATAGCTTGTTCTATTTTTACCATCCTTTCATAGATATGTAGAAAGTAACGATGAAAGTGAGTGGTGGAATGGAACCTGTATATGTTTTTTCCATTCTTGGAGGCATCATCGTTCTGCTTCTTGTGGCAGGCGCCCCGATGAAATCAATGAGATGGATCGGGCAGGCGATGGCTAAGATTGTTGTAGGCGCATTGTTTCTATTTTTTATTAATGCATTCGGTACAAGCATTGACCTGCACATTCCTATTAACTGGACAACAGCAGCCATCTCGGGCTTGCTCGGATTGCCCGGGGTGGCGGCGCTTATCGTAATCAAAATGGTGATCTTAACGTAGAACGGGCAAAATAAACTGCCTGTTCTATTTTTTTTGTTGACACCCCGATGACACGGTGGTATATTAATAAACGTCGCTGATGACATTAACAAAAACTTCTTCAAAAAAGTTATTGACTTAATAGGACATCGCGTGATATATTAAGGAGGTCGCTTCAAGACGATGCGACATTAAAAGTTCTTTGAAAACTAAACAAAACCAAAAGCGTACCAAACGTTTTAAATTTTTTAAGTCAGCAACATTTATGAGTCACAAATTTTCTTCGGAGAGTTTGATCCTGGCTCAGGACGAACGCTGGCGGCGTGCCTAATACATGCAAGTCGAGCGGACCTCTTCGGAGGTCAGCGGCGGACGGGTGAGTAACACGTGGGCAACCTGCCTGTAAGACTGGGATAACTCCGGGAAACCGGAGCTAATACCGGATACTATGTCAAACCGCATGGTTTGACATTCAAAGACGGTTTCGGCTGTCACTTACAGATGGGCCCGCGGCGCATTAGCTAGTTGGTGAGGTAATGGCTCACCAAGGCAACGATGCGTAGCCGACCTGAGAGGGTGATCGGCCACACTGGGACTGAGACACGGCCCAGACTCCTACGGGAGGCAGCAGTAGGGAATCTTCCGCAATGGACGAAAGTCTGACGGAGCAACGCCGCGTGAGTGATGAAGGTTTTCGGATCGTAAAACTCTGTTGTCAGGGAAGAACAAGTGCCGGAGTAACTGCCGGCGCCTTGACGGTACCTGACCAGAAAGCCACGGCTAACTACGTGCCAGCAGCCGCGGTAATACGTAGGTGGCAAGCGTTGTCCGGAATTATTGGGCGTAAAGCGCGCGCAGGCGGTTTCTTAAGTCTGATGTGAAAGCCCCCGGCTCAACCGGGGAGGGTCATTGGAAACTGGGAAACTTGAGTGCAGAAGAGGAGAGTGGAATTCCACGTGTAGCGGTGAAATGCGTAGAGATGTGGAGGAACACCAGTGGCGAAGGCGACTCTCTGGTCTGTAACTGACGCTGAGGCGCGAAAGCGTGGGGAGCGAACAGGATTAGATACCCTGGTAGTCCACGCCGTAAACGATGAGTGCTAAGTGTTAGAGGGTTTCCGCCCTTTAGTGCTGCAGCTAACGCATTAAGCACTCCGCCTGGGGAGTACGGTCGCAAGACTGAAACTCAAAGGAATTGACGGGGGCCCGCACAAGCGGTGGAGCATGTGGTTTAATTCGAAGCAACGCGAAGAACCTTACCAGGTCTTGACATCCTTTGCCACTTCTAGAGATAGAAGGTTCCCCTTCGGGGGACAAAGTGACAGGTGGTGCATGGTTGTCGTCAGCTCGTGTCGTGAGATGTTGGGTTAAGTCCCGCAACGAGCGCAACCCTTGATCTTAGTTGCCAGCATTCAGTTGGGCACTCTAAGGTGACTGCCGGTGACAAACCGGAGGAAGGTGGGGATGACGTCAAATCATCATGCCCCTTATGACCTGGGCTACACACGTGCTACAATGGATGGTACAAAGGGCTGCGAGACCGCGAGGTTTAGCCAATCCCATAAAACCATTCTCAGTTCGGATTGCAGGCTGCAACTCGCCTGCATGAAGCTGGAATCGCTAGTAATCGCGGATCAGCATGCCGCGGTGAATACGTTCCCGGGCCTTGTACACACCGCCCGTCACACCACGAGAGTTTGCAACACCCGAAGTCGGTGGGGTAACCGCAAGGAGCCAGCCGCCTAAGGTGGGGTAGATGATTGGGGTGAAGTCGTAACAAGGTAGCCGTATCGGAAGGTGCGGCTGGATCACCTCCTTTCTAAGGATATGAGGTCGCTTTTGGTTTTTGTTTAGTTTTGAGAGAACTTTGTTCTCCATTTAAATAGGAAGTTTACTTTACAAGTAAGCGAGAACGTCATGCGCGTGCTTTTTTGTTCGTCGCAATCGTCTCTTTTATCCTTATATGAGATGGGCCTATAGCTCAGCTGGTTAGAGCGCACGCCTGATAAGCGTGAGGTCGATGGTTCGAGTCCATTTAGGCCCACCATCTCTTTAATACGGGGCCTTAGCTCAGCTGGGAGAGCGCCTGCCTTGCACGCAGGAGGTCAGCGGTTCGATCCCGCTAGGCTCCACCAAGAAAGTTGTTCTTTGAAAACTGGATAACGTAATTGATAACAAGTAATTCACTGAGATTTACGCTTACCATAGTGATTTTTCTTAGACTTTACAGTCTAAACAAACGATTGACCAATTTTGGTTAAGTTATGAAGGGCGCACGGTGGATGCCTTGGCACTAGGAGCCGATGAAGGACGGGACTAACACCGATATGCTTTGGGGAGCTGTAAGTAAGCTTTGATCCAGAGATTTCCGAATGGGGAAACCCACTGTTCGTAATGGAACAGTATCTTTACCTGAATACATAGGGTACTGAAGGCAGACCCGGGGAACTGAAACATCTAAGTACCCGGAGGAAGAGAAAGCAAATGCGATTTCCCAAGTAGCGGCGAGCGAAACGGAATCAGCCCAAACCAAGAGGCTTGCCTCTTGGGGTTGTAGGACACTCTATACGGAGTTACAAAGGAACGGGGTAGATGAAGCGGCCTGGAAAGGCCTGTCATAGAAGGTAAAAACCCTGTAGTCGAAACTTCGTTCCCTCCAGAGTGGATCCTGAGTACGGCGGGACACGTGAAATCCCGTCGGAATCCGGGAGGACCATCTCCCAAGGCTAAATACTACCTAGTGACCGATAGTGAACCAGTACCGTGAGGGAAAGGTGAAAAGCACCCCGGAAGGGGAGTGAAAAGATCCTGAAACCGTGTGCTTACAAGTAGTCAGAGCCCGTTAACGGGTGATGGCGTGCCTTTTGTAGAATGAACCGGCGAGTTACGATCCCGTGCAAGGTTAAGTTGATGAGACGGAGCCGCAGCGAAAGCGAGTCTGAATAGGGCGAATTAGTACGTGGTCGTAGACCCGAAACCAGGTGATCTACCCATGTCCAGGGTGAAGTTCAGGTAACACTGAATGGAGGCCCGAACCCACGCACGTTGAAAAGTGCGGGGATGAGGTGTGGGTAGCGGAGAAATTCCAATCGAACTTGGAGATAGCTGGTTCTCTCCGAAATAGCTTTAGGGCTAGCCTCGAGTATGAGAGTCTTGGAGGTAGAGCACTGATTGGACTAGGGGCCCTCATCGGGTTACCGAATTCAGTCAAACTCCGAATGCCAAAGACTTGCTCCTCGGGAGTCAGACTGCGAGTGATAAGATCCGTAGTCAAGAGGGAAACAGCCCAGACCGCCAGCTAAGGTCCCAAAGTATACGTTAAGTGGAAAAGGATGTGGAGTTGCTTAGACAACCAGGATGTTGGCTTAGAAGCAGCCACCATTTAAAGAGTGCGTAATAGCTCACTGGTCGAGTGACTCTGCGCCGAAAATGTACCGGGGCTAAACGTATCACCGAAGCTGCGGACTGTTCTTACGAACAGTGGTAGGAGAGCGTTCTAAGGGCGTCGAAGCCAGACCGGAAGGACTGGTGGAGCGCTTAGAAGTGAGAATGCCGGTATGAGTAGCGAAAGAGGGGTGAGAATCCCCTCCACCGAATGCCTAAGGTTTCCTGAGGAAGGCTCGTCCGCTCAGGGTTAGTCGGGACCTAAGCCGAGGCCGAAAGGCGTAGGCGATGGACAACAGGTTGATATTCCTGTACCACCTCCTCACCATTTGAGCAATGGGGGGACGCAGGAGGATAGGGCAAGCGCGCTGTTGGATATGCGCGTCCAAGCAGTTAGGCCGGGAAGTAGGCAAATCCGCTTCCCATATAAGGCTGAGCTGTGATGGCGAGGGAAATTTAGTACCGAAGTTCCTGATTCCACACTGCCAAGAAAAGCCTCTAGCGAGGTGAGAGGTGCCCGTACCGCAAACCGACACAGGTAGGCGAGGAGAGAATCCTAAGGTGAGCGAGAGAACTCTCGTTAAGGAACTCGGCAAAATGACCCCGTAACTTCGGGAGAAGGGGTGCTTTTTAGGGTGAATAGCCCTGAAAAGCCGCAGTGAATAGGCCCAGGCGACTGTTTAGCAAAAACACAGGTCTCTGCGAAGCCGCAAGGCGAAGTATAGGGGCTGACGCCTGCCCGGTGCTGGAAGGTTAAGGGGAGAGGTTAGCGCAAGCGAAGCTTTGAACCGAAGCCCCAGTAAACGGCGGCCGTAACTATAACGGTCCTAAGGTAGCGAAATTCCTTGTCGGGTAAGTTCCGACCCGCACGAAAGGCGTAACGATCTGGGCACTGTCTCAACGAGAGACTCGGTGAAATTATAGTACCTGTGAAGATGCAGGTTACCCGCGACAGGACGGAAAGACCCCGTGGAGCTTTACTGCAGCCTGATATTGAATTTTGGTACAGCTTGTACAGGATAGGTAGGAGCCTTGGAAACCGGAGCGCCAGCTTCGGTGGAGGCATTGGTGGGATACTACCCTTGCTGTATTGAAATTCTAACCCGCAGCCCTTACCGGGCTGGGAGACAGTGTCAGGCGGGCAGTTTGACTGGGGCGGTCGCCTCCTAAAATGTAACGGAGGCGCCCAAAGGTTCCCTCAGAATGGTTGGAAATCATTCGCAGAGTGTAAAGGCACAAGGGAGCTTGACTGCGAGACCTACAAGTCGAGCAGGGACGAAAGTCGGGCTTAGTGATCCGGTGGTTCCGCATGGAAGGGCCATCGCTCAACGGATAAAAGCTACCCCGGGGATAACAGGCTTATCTCCCCCAAGAGTCCACATCGACGGGGAGGTTTGGCACCTCGATGTCGGCTCATCGCATCCTGGGGCTGTAGTCGGTCCCAAGGGTTGGGCTGTTCGCCCATTAAAGCGGTACGCGAGCTGGGTTCAGAACGTCGTGAGACAGTTCGGTCCCTATCCGTCGTGGGCGCAGGAAATTTGAGAGGAGCTGTCCTTAGTACGAGAGGACCGGGATGGACGCACCGCTGGTGTACCAGTTGTCTTGCCAAAGGCATCGCTGGGTAGCTATGTGCGGAAGGGATAAGTGCTGAAAGCATCTAAGCATGAAGCCCCCCTCAAGATGAGATTTCCCATCACATTTGTGAGTAAGAACCCTGAAAGATGATCAGGTTGATAGGTCTGAGGTGGAAGCGCGGTGACGTGTGGAGCTGACAGATACTAATCGTTCGAGGACTTAACCACAGTCTAACTAAGCGTAAGTTGCACGTGAATCTTGTTATCAAACGTTACTCAGTTTTGAAAGAATAACTCTTTCAACCAATTGCATATTGTCTGGTGATGATGGCAAAGAGGTCACACCCGTTCCCATGCCGAACACGGAAGTTAAGCTCTTTAGCGCCGATGGTAGTTGGGGGTTTCCCCCTGTGAGAGTAGGACGTTGCCAGGCACGCAGAAAAAAAGGACAGCAGAGATGCTGTCTTTTTTGTTGTTCGGAAAAGAATAGGATGTAGGTAAATTTAACCTGGGCAAGGGTATTTGCGCCAGAAATAATGAGTGATGGTAATCAATCACCTGAATCGTCCTGCTAAACCGTAAAACGATATCAAAGGGTAAGCAACCATCCGAATCGTACCCTGTAAAACTGTAAAACGATATTAGAGGGTAAGCAACCATCCGAATCGTACCCTGTAAAACTGTAAAACGATATTAGAGGGTAAGCAACCACCCGAATCGTACCCTGTAAAACTGTAAAACGATATCAGAGGGTAAGCAAACCCCCGAATCGTACCCTGTAAAACTGTAAAACGATATCAGAGGGTAAGCAACCACTCGAATCGTACCCTGTAAAACTGTAAAACGATATTAGAGGGTAAGCAACCACCCGAATCGTACCCTGTAAAACCGTAAATCGATATTAGAGGGTAAGCAACCACCCGAATCGTACCCTGTAAAACTGTAAAACGATATTAGAGGGTAAGCAACCACTCGAATCGTACCCTGTAAAACCGTAAAACGATATTAGAGGGTAAGCAACCGCCTGAATCGTACCCTCTCAAACCGTAAAACGATATCAGAGGGTAAGCAAAAGGCCTAAATGAAAGCAAATAGATCCTGCATGTTCTATAAAAAAAGAACGCCTCTCCCTGCAGCCCGGTTATTTTATATAGACATACACGATTTGGGCTCACCGGCATACAATGGGAGAGGGAATGAGTATTCGAAATGTTGTATACAACAGTGGATCTGTGGCAAAACTGCTTGTATGGAGGTGGAGAACAGTGAATTCGGAAGATGTGAAGAAACCGGCTGGGGAAACGTGTATTATATGCGATACAGAAAAGGTGAAGGGAATTCATCTCTATACAAGTTTTGTTTGTACAGATTGCGAGACTGATATGATTCAGACAGAAACGGAAGATCCCAAGTACGCCTATTACGTTGATAAACTGCGGAGGGTGAAAACACCGCCGCTCTATTCTTAAGCTGCCGTCACAGGCGGCTTTTTTGTTTTATGCGCATTAGGAGGTCCAGGCGCAAGCGTCCGCAAAACAGCCTGGATCGAATCTGCCGGCCAGGTCTGTCAGACCTGACTCCGGTGCTTGCGCTTTTTTCGGCGGGCTTCTATTGATATAATGGCAATAAGACATAATAAAGGACGGTTTCGTTAGATGGCAGCACCGCTGTATGAAGCATTAAAGAAGCATGAGCTTCAAAACCCGGTTTCGTTTCATGTGCCGGGGCATAAGTATGGAAAGGTTTTTCCGGAGGAGGCTGCAGGAGATTTCAGGAGCGTTCTCAGGCTTGATGCAACGGAGATCACGGGACTTGATGACCTTCATGATCCAAGCGGCCCCATATTGGAGGCGCAGAGGCTGGCTGCTGAGCTGTATCAGACAGATGAAACATTTTTCCTTGTGAACGGGTCAACTTCCGGGAATTTGGCGATGATTATGGCTTGCTGTGAGCCTGGAAAGCCTGTTTTGGTTCAGCGCAATAGCCACAAGTCAATCATTAATGCCATCAGGCTCTCCGGGGCAAAGCCGGTATTTCTTTCACCAAGGATGGACGAAGCGTACGGTGTTCCGTCCTATGTGGAGACAGAGACGGTGAAAGAAGCTGTCAAAAGGTTTCCGGAGGCAAAGGCACTCATTTTGACAAATCCGAATTACTACGGCATCACTGCAGACCTCAGAGAAGCGGTGGAACTTGCTCATAGAGAAGGAATTCCTGTTTTGGTGGATGAAGCTCATGGCGCTCACTTTGTTCCCGGCATGCCATTCCCTGCTTCTTCAATTGAAGCAGGGGCTGATGCTGTTGTTCAGTCCGCTCATAAAACGCTTCCTGCGATGACAATGGGGTCATTCCTCCATGTGAATGGCGGGCTGATTGATCGGAACAGGCTTTTATACTATCTGTCTGTTTTTCAAAGCAGCAGCCCTTCATACCCTATTATGGCCTCGCTTGATTTGGCAAGGGAGTATATGGAGAAGCTTGTTTTAACCAAAGGTGCGGTTGAAATCTTGCAAGCTGTGGACGTCTTTAAAAAAAGTGTGGAGGCGAACAAAGAGGTTGAAATTGTCACGACAATGGATAAACGCGCAATCATCGATCCTTTAAAACTGACAATCAGGTCTGCAGCCGGGCTTTCAGGGTTTGAGCTTCAGCGCCGCCTTGAAGAGCAGGGAGTCTATACAGAGCTTGCAGATATCCAAAATGTTCTTCTTGTTTTGCCTCTCAGCAGGAATCAGGCAGATTCATTCCTCTTTTCTTCTGATAAGGGCGATGAGGGAAGAATTCCATTGGATCCGCTTTTATATAAGGAAGAAAATCAAAAAATCAGTATGCTTCCCCTATCGTACGGGGAATTAAATGGGTATAGTAAAGAAGTCGCGTCATTTGAGGATGCAGCCGGGCTGTTAAGCGGAGAGGCTGTTATTCCGTATCCGCCGGGTATTCCTCTTTTAATGGAAGGAGAAATCATTACGGAGGAGCATGTGAGGCAGATCAGAACATTAATGGCATGCAAAGCGCGCTTTCAGGGCGGACAGGCATTGAAAGATGAACAGCTTGCTGTTTATATACAGAAAAGGTGATTGTAGTGAAAGGGACGTTTATTACATTTGAAGGGCCGGAGGGAGCAGGGAAAACGACTGTTCTGCAAAAGGTTCATGAGGAGTTTAAACAACAGGGCATTGAGGCTGTTTTTACAAGAGAACCCGGAGGAATCCGGATTGCCGAACAGATCCGTGAAGTGATTTTAAATAAAGAAAATACGGAGATGGATGCAAGAACAGAAGCGCTGCTTTATGCAGCTGCCAGAAGACAGCATATGGTCGAAAAAGTCATTCCGGCATTAAATGAAGGAAAGCTGATCATCTGCGACCGTTTTATTGACAGTTCTCTTGCTTATCAGGGATATGCGCGCGGGATTGGCACAGAAGAGGTATACTCCATCAATCTATTTGCCATTGACGGGGTCATGCCTGATCTTACGGTTTACTTTGATATCGCTCCTGAACGCGGTTTGATGAGGATCAGCCGCAATGACGGCCGTGAAGTGAACCGGCTTGATCTTGAAAAAATGGATTTTCATGAGAAAGTTCAGGAAGGGTATAAACAAACGATAGAAAGATTTCCGGACCGGATCAAAGTGATCAACGCCGATCAGAGTCTTGAAGATGTGTGCCGGGACGTAATGGAAGTTTTAATTCCTTATTTAAAGTGAACGCTGATATAATGGGAATACAATTACCATAAATGAAACAATGCTTTATAGAAAGATAGCTGTTAAACTATAAGGAGGCATACATGATGAAAATGATCATTGCGGTTGTACAGGACCAGGACAGCAATAAGCTGTCGAGTGCATTGGTTGAACATAATTTCAGAGCGACAAAGCTTGCATCAACGGGCGGTTTCTTAAAATCCGGGAACACAACGTTCATGATTGGGACAGAAGATGCCCGGGTTGAGAAGGCATTATCTGTCATCAGGGAAAATTGCCAGTCAAGAGAACAGCTGGTGGCACCCGTCTCTCCAATGGGAGGAAATGCGGATTCCTATGTCCCTTATCCTGTTGAAGTAGAGGTCGGCGGAGCGACGGTGTTTGTTCTTCCGATTGAACAGTTTCACCATTTTTAAGGTGACGATATGAAAATTAATCAGGATCTCCGCACAGCGCCGGATAAACGAAATGCAGGCCCTATGCCTTCCGGTGCAAGCCGGCCGTTTTCCGAGCTTGTGCAAAAACAGGAGACGAAGCTGCATCTGCATCAGTTGAACGGAATGCTTGCAAGTGTGGAGGAATCCGGCCGCCGTGTAGCGAAGTCCCGCAATATGAGGGACCTTGCGCGGTACAAATCCCTTGTAAAGCGGATGATGAAAGAAGCTGTAGAATACGGACTGCAGCTGAAACAGTCCTCGAGTTTTGATTTCACCGGCAGCAGCAGAAATCATACAACCGTATTGGAAATTGACCGGCAGCTGATTGAATTGACAGAGGCTTTGCTTCAGGAGGAGCAGTCCTCCATTGACATACTGGCAAAAATAGGCGAAATCAAAGGCCTTTTAATGAACCTTTATACGTAAAGAGTGATAGAAATGACGATGAGCACATGGAATGATTTAGAAGAGTACCAGCCCAGAGTCCTTAAACTGCTTGGAAACAGCTTTGAGAAGAACCGCCTTGCTCACGCGTACCTTTTTGAAGGGAAAAAAGGTACCGGGAAAAAGGAAGTCAGTCTTCTTCTCGCCAGAAGCTATTTTTGTGAAAAACCGGACGGGCATAAGCCGTGTGAGACATGCAGAAACTGCAAGCGCATCCATTCCGGAAACCATCCTGATCTGCATCTGGTGGAGCCGGATGGACTTTCGATAAAAAAATGGCAGATTCAAAGTCTTCAGGAAGAGTTTACAAAAACAGGGGTAGAATCAAACAAAAAGCTGTATATCATCTCCCACGCTGATAAAATGACGGCAAATGCCGCAAACAGCCTGCTTAAATTCCTGGAGGAGCCAAACGCGGACACGATGGCCATTCTTTTGACCGAACAAGTGCATCAGATGCTTGACACTATTCTCTCAAGATGCCAGACGCTCACTTTCATGCCGCTCCCCGTCTCAGCCATTGAAAAGGAGCTGCTAAAGCAGGATGTGCCTGCTAATTATGCAAGACTCGCTGCAAGAATGACCAACAGTTCTGAAAAAGCGCTCGAATTAAGTCGAGATGATTGGTTTGCACAGGCAAGACGTGTAGTGATAAAATTGTATGAAGTGATCTTTAAGCGAAATGGACAGGCGTTCGTCCAGGTTCAAACGCAATGGGTGCCTTTTTTCGCTGAAAAAGAACAGCAGGACATGGCTTTTGACTTGCTTTTATATGTATATAAAGACATTCTTTCCATCCAAATAGGCAATACAGATCATGTTATCTATCAAGATCTGCTTCCACAGTTAGAACAACATGCCATTCAAGTATCCAGACAAAAGATCCTTGAAAAAATCACTTCTATATTAGAAGCAAAAAAAAGACTCCAGATGAATGTGAGTCCACAATTACTGATGGAGCAATTGGTTTTATCTTTGCAGGAGGGATAGAATTGTACGATGTAGTGGGTGTCCGCTTTAAAAAAGCGGGTAAAATATATTATTTCGACCCTAATGGGCTTCAAATAGAAAACGAAGATTTTGTGATTGTCGAAACAGTAAGAGGCGTCGAGTTCGGCAAAGTCGTCATTCATAAAAAGCAGGTTGGAGAGAATGACATCGTTCTTCCTCTGAAAAAAGTGCTGAGGGTGGCTGATGCAAAAGACCGCCTGATCGTAGATGAAAACCATCATGCAGCAAAAGAGGCGTATGAGGTCTGCCAGCATAAGGTGACAGAGCACCGGCTTGATATGAAGCTTGTAGATGTTGAGTATACATTTGACCGGAACAAGGTTATTTTTTATTTCACAGCAGATGGCCGCGTGGACTTCAGGGAGCTTGTAAAGGATCTGGCGGCTATTTTCAAAACGCGCATTGAACTGCGCCAGATTGGCGTCAGGGATGAGGCAAAGATGCTTGGAGGCATCGGACCCTGCGGCAGAATGCTTTGCTGCTCCACATTCCTTGGCGATTTTGAACCGGTTTCCATCAAGATGGCGAAAGATCAGAACCTTTCGCTCAATCCAACAAAAATTTCCGGCTTGTGCGGAAGGCTTATGTGCTGCCTGAAATATGAAAATGATGAATATGAATCTGCCAAAGAACAGCTTCCTGATATCGGTGAGTCAATCGGCACGCCGATAGGCACAGGAAAAGTAGTCGGGTTAAATATATTGGAACGGGTTTTGCAGGTTGAACTTTCAGAAAAAGACCGCGTGGTTGAATTTACTTGGGAAGAATTAATGAAAGAAGGCGCTGTTCCAATGAAATCCACAGATTGATGAGGTGGAACAAGTGGATAAAAAAGAAATCTTTGAATCTGTAAGCAGCATGGAAGAACAAATCGGTTCCCTGTACAGACAGCTTGGAGAGCTGAAGCATCACCTTGGCGGCCTGCTTGAGGAGAATCATCATCTTCAGATTGAAAATGATAACCTCCGCAGACGCCTGAATGCAACAGCAGCTGCAGCAGATCAAAAGAAGCAGATGAAACAGCATACAGATAAACAGGGAATGGATTCAAAGATTGTGGACATTGGAGAGGGCTATGATAACCTGGCCCGTCTCTATCAGGAAGGTTTCCATATATGCAATGTTCACTATGGAAGTGTCCGCAAAGACGGAGACTGTTTGTTCTGTCTTTCCTTTCTTAATAAGAAATAACCGGGCTTTCCTGCGAGGGGAAGCTTTTTTTAAGGTCTGAAAAGAAATATTCTGAACGGATTTGTTCTTGTTAAGGATATTATAATGAATGTAAGGATATGGATAGTATATCCTCGGCAAGCGTAAGCGCCTAGATCCTCTGTCAGAACAAATCCGGCAAAAAAGGCGGGACCCGGACTTTTCTGCCGGATTCTTATCTGCCTATCGGAGCGGGCCTTGGCACTTGCGCTTTTGTTGATATTTATATAGAAAGAAAGGATTTTACGATGGTCGATTTAACAGGAGATGAGCGTTTGGATTACCTTCTGGCTGAGGATTTAAGGATTGTGCAGAGTCCGTCTGTTTTTGCCTTCAGTTTAGATGCGGTTCTTCTATCCAAGTTTGCTTATATGCCGATTCAAAAAGGGAAAGTGCTGGATTTATGCTCAGGGAATGCCGTGATTCCGCTGCTGCTTTCGACAAGATCTAAAGCAGACATTACCGGTGTTGAAATTCAGGAGCGGCTTTTTCAAATGGCTGAAAAAAGCATTGCCTATAATAACCTCCAGAATCAAATCACGATGATTCACGGTGATTTAAAGGATATGCCGGGCGTACTTGGCCACGGGAAATTTGATGTGATCACGTGCAACCCGCCTTATTTTAAAACGCCGAAGAAGGATGAACAAAATCAGAATGAACATTTAGCGATTGCGCGGCACGAAATTCTCTGCACGCTTGAGGATGTCATTTGTGCGACCAGCAAGCTTGCCCGAATGGGTGCAAAGATCGCCTTTGTTCACCGGCCTGGCAGACTGCTTGAAATTACGGAGCTTATGAAAAAATACAAAATCGAGCCTAAACGGATTCAGCTCGTATATCCTAAGCAGGGAAAAGAAGCAAATACCCTGCTGATAGAAGGAATTAAAGGCGGACAGCCGGATCTGAAGATTCTTCCTCCGCTTTTTGTCTACAATCAGAACAATGAATACACAGATGAAGTGAAAGAGATCCTGTATGGAAAGCAATAGCACTCATTTTTTCTATGTGCTTGAGTGCAGGGACGGAAGTTATTATGCAGGCTATACGAATGATCTTGCCGCCCGCCTGGAGAAGCATAATGCCGGAAAGGGTGCCAAGTATACACGGGCGAGAGGCCCTGTGAAGCTCCTGTATGCAAAGCAATTTTCCTCAAAAAGGCCGGCGATGAGGGCGGAATATGCTTTTAAACAGCTGCCGAGGAGAAAGAAGGAAGAGTTTCTTGCTGATCCTGAACGCTTTACAGCTTGGGATTTCTGGCAGAGGGAGGATGATGAAGATGCAGGAACAGAAAAGCTTTAATGCGGACACAGAGTGGGGCTCGCTCTACCTTGTGCCAACGCCGATCGGCAATCTGGAGGATATGACCTTCCGCGCCGTTTCCATTTTGAAAGAAGTGGATGTGATTGCTGCAGAGGATACAAGGGAGTCTAAAAAGCTCTGCAATCATTTTGAGATTGGCACACAGCTGATCAGCTATCATGAACATAATAAAGAATCAAGCGGCTTTAAAATTCTGGAACTGATGAAACAGGGGAAAAATGTAGCGCTTGTCAGCGATGCGGGCATGCCGATTATCTCGGACCCCGGAAGCAAGCTTGTGGAAGATATCCTTGCTGAAGGCGGAAAGGTGATCCCTCTTCCCGGTGCAAATGCAGCACTTACAGCACTTGTGGCATCAGGCATAACTCCCCAGCCCTTTTACTTTTTCGGTTTTTTGGACAGGCAGAAAAAAGAAAAGAAAAAACAGCTAGAAGCTTTGGCAAACCGGACGGAAACGATGATTTTTTATGAATCTCCGCACAGGCTGAAAGAAACACTTGCAGCAATGGCGGAGATTCTGGGAGAACGCCGTATCTGTCTTTCTAGAGAGCTCACAAAACGATTTGAAGAATTCATCAGAGGGACAATACCTGAAGCTGTGAAGTGGGCTGAGGAAAACCAGATCCGCGGAGAATTCTGTCTGATTGTGGAGGGACAGGATATCAACAGCATCCCTGCAGAAGATGAGTGGTGGGATTCTCTGTCGCTTGAAGAGCATGTTGCGCATTATGTGAACGAGGGAATGTCATCGAAAGAGGCAATCAAACAGGTTTCAAAGGAGCGGAATGTTCCGAAGAGAGATGTGTATCAGTCTTATCACGTTGAATAGGATAAAAAAAGACCTGGCGGATTTCCGCCAGGTCTTTCGTACTTATTTTACTAAGTTGCTTTGGATTTCTTTAAGGATCTGCTCTGCACCTTCACGGCTTAGAACTAATTTTCCGTTGCCAAGAGTGAAGTTATCGTCAGATACTTCGCCAGTTACAGCGCAAGTCATGTTTGGTTTATATTTTTTAAGGATAATTCTTTCATCATCCACATAGATTTCAAGAGCGTCTTTTTCAGCGATTCCAAGTGTGCGGCGCAATTCGATCGGAATTACCACTCGGCCAAGCTCGTCAACTTTACGTACAATACCTGTAGATTTCATATTTTGTTCTCCTCCCAATAATAAAGGTTCTATATGTGTTTTTTCTTAAACTTCGTCATAATTCGACAAAATCTTCATCCTCATAAGCATAACAGTGTTTCCAATAAACGTCAATCAGAAACTATTCAATAGGCTGCGAAAATAAGTGAAAGTTTCGTGAACCCTTACAGCCTTAGCGGTATTAAGATATATACCCGTCAAAAAAGGAAAATAAACGCATAAAAGGGAATATATAATTATACATAGAATAGTATTAATTCAAAATATTGTTAACTATATTATAACGATTGTTCGACAAGAATCAACAAAAATTATTCATTAGGAAACATTTGGCATAATTATGCCACTCATACTATTCCTGGGGGTCTTTGTTTTTTTGTCCATAGAAGGTATATTTTCTTGATATTAAAGGCTAAGATGGTATCATAAAGAGTATAATTCGATTGGAAATCTATTAAGGATAAGCGCTCTCGTCCATTGGGCGGGGGCTTTTTCCAGAAATAAGAATATATAGATGCGCATTGCCGGCATCAGACGCCTGCGCTTTTCTTATCTCTATCCTAGAGACAGTCACCATTACCGGGAGGGAAACCGATGGAAGATCAGAGAAAATCGTTCTACCTTACAACACCTATTTATTATCCAAGCGGAAAGCTTCATATTGGACATGCATATACAACCGTTGCCGGGGATGCAATGGCCCGCTATAAACGCATGCGCGGATTCGACGTCATGTATCTGACAGGAACAGATGAGCACGGCCAGAAAATACAGCGTAAAGCAGAAGAAATCGGCGTCACTCCACAAAAATATGTCGATGACATTGTCAGCGGAATTAAAGATCTGTGGAGCAAGCTCGACATTTCTTATGACGATTTTATCCGTACGACTCAGGACCGCCATAAAGAAATTGTAGAGAAAGTGTTTGCGCAGCTGCTTGAGCAGGGCGATATCTATCTTGACCAATACGAAGGATGGTACTGTACGCCGTGTGAGTCCTTCTTTACGGAAAGACAGCTTGAAAACGGCAACTGCCCTGACTGCGGACGTCCTGTTGAAAAAGTAAAGGAAGAGTCCTATTTCTTTAAAATGAGCAAATATGCAGACCGTCTCCTTGCGTACTACGAAGAAAATCCGGAATTCATTCAGCCTGAATCACGCAAAAATGAAATGATCAACAATTTCATTAAGCCCGGCCTTGAGGATCTTGCTGTTTCCCGTACGACATTTGACTGGGGAGTGAAGGTTCCCGGTGATCCGAAGCACGTCATTTATGTATGGATTGACGCTCTTTCCAACTATATAACTGCTCTTGGATACGGAACAGAAAACGATGAAAAGTACCGGAAATACTGGCCGGCAGATGTTCACCTCGTCGGCAAAGAGATTGTCCGCTTCCATACAATTTATTGGCCGATCATGCTGATGGCCCTCGATTTGCCGCTGCCAAAGAAAGTGTTCGCACACGGCTGGCTGCTGATGAAAGACGGTAAAATGTCCAAATCAAAAGGCAATGTTGTGGACCCGGTCACGCTTATTGACCGATATGGTCTTGATGCTCTCCGCTACTACTTGCTTAGAGAAGTGCCTTTTGGCTCTGACGGTGTTTTCACTCCGGAAGGATTTATCGAAAGAGTGAATTATGACCTTGCCAATGACTTAGGGAACCTGCTGAACAGAACGGTTGCCATGATTCAGAAATACTTTGACGGCGAAATTCCTGCCTACAGCGGAGCACAAACCGAATTTGACGGTACGCTTGCTGCATTCAGCGGGGAAACGATTAAGAAGTATGAAGAAGCGATGGAAAAGATGGAATTCTCGATTGCTCTTAATGCGCTATGGCAATTTATCAGCAGAACAAATAAATACATTGATGAAACACAGCCATGGGTTCTGGCAAAAGATGAGGAAAACCGCGGTAAATTAGGTTCAGTGATGGTGCATTTAGCTGAGTCTCTCCGCATCTCCGCCATTTTGCTGAAGCCGTTTTTGACCAAAACACCTGAAAAGATGTTCGAACAGCTTGGCATTTCGGATGCTTCCCTGAAGGAATGGGACAGTCTGTCCTCATTCGGCAGCATCCCACAGGTGAAGGTTGCAAAAGGAGTTCCAATCTTCCCTCGTTTAGAGGTTGAAGAAGAGGTTGCCTATATTAAAGAACAGATGCAGGGTACGGCTCCTGCACCAGCTGAGGAAGCTAAAAAAGAAGAAAAAGCAGAAACAGCACCGGAAATTACGTTTGATGAGTTCATGAAGGTTGAAATGCGTGTAGCTGAAGTCATCCATGCAGAGCCTGTAAAAAAAGCAGACCGTCTGCTCAAGCTGCAGCTTGATCTTGGCTCGGAAAAAAGACAGGTTGTATCAGGTATTGCAAAAAGCTATCAGCCTGACCAGCTTGTAGGGAAGAAAGTCATCTGCATTACAAACCTTAAACCGGTTAAGCTTCGCGGAGAGCTGTCACAGGGAATGATTCTTGCCGGCGGCGGAGAAGGAAACTTGTCGCTTGCTACTGTCGATTCAAGTCTTCCAAATGGTACAATTATTAAATAAAAAAGAGAAAAAAAGAGGTGTTTCACGTGTAACAATCGGGGATAACGCCTCTTTTTTTCTGTTTCAAATCGCGGAGAAAGGATGTCGAAAGATGTTATTTGATACACATGCACACTTGAACGCCATCCAGTATCAGGATGACCTTGAAGAAGTGATTGAAAGGGCGCTCCATGAAGGCGTGACCCATACTGTTGTTGTTGGCTTTGATACAGAAACGATTACAAAAGCGATTGAACTTGCTGAAGCATACGATTTTATTTATGCAGCAGTCGGCTGGCATCCGGTTGATGCGATTGATATGACGGATGCCGATTTAGAATGGATTAAAGAGCTTGCGTCTCATCCTAAAGTAGTTGCTATAGGGGAGATGGGCCTTGACTACTACTGGGACAAATCACCAAAGGATGTTCAAAAAGAGGTATTCAGAAAGCAGATTGCTCTTGCAAAGGAAGTGAATCTTCCGATCATTATCCATAACCGGGATGCAACAGCAGACGTAGTTGAGATTCTTCAGGAAGAAGGGGCGAGCGAAGTAGGCGGGATCATGCACTGTTTTACAGGAAGCCTTGAAGTGGCGAGACAGTGCATGGAAATGAATTTCTACATTTCATTCGGCGGGCCTGTCACATTCAAAAATGCCAAAAAGCCAAAAGAGGTCGCAGCTGAAATTCCAATGGAAAGACTTTTGATTGAAACGGATTGCCCTTATTTAACACCTCATCCGTTCAGAGGAAAACGAAACGAACCAGGCTATGTAAAGTATGTAGCGGAGCAGATTGCGGAGCTTCGCGGTATGGATTATGCGGATTTTGTAAAACAAACGTCCGACAATGCAAAGAGAATTTTCGGCATTTCTCGCTAAGGGATTTTGTCATTTTTTGCGGGAGCCTGTCCGAAAACTCACTGGAAATATGAGGTTCTACCCGTCTTCTTTTTCTCATAGGATATATTTGTCGACAAGAAATTCTTCACTTTTTGATCTTTTTTTAGCATAATAGTGTTTACGATTAGAAAAAAATGAAAAAAGTGGGTGAGGGTTGACAGCAAGATCGTTACTCTATATAATCCTCGGAGGAGAAGGAGGCGTTTTTCATAGTGATAAACCATATGAAAAAGCTGTTATCCGAAAGACTAAGCATGAACAAGATTGTCCTCGCAATTGTCAGTTTAGTCGTTTTAGCTACGGGTACCGCGTTCGCTACATTTGAAGCGACGAAGAACACCGTAACTGTCACGATGAACGGCAAAAGCGAGAAGCTCAGGACACATGCACGTACAGTAGATGAATTACTCCAAGATTTAAACATAGATAGAAAAAAAGAAGATAACGTATCACCGGAAGGCGATGCTGAAATCAAAAACAACCTGAACGTTGTTTTTGAGGCTTCGAAACCTGTACAGTTAACTGTGGATGATGAGAAAAGGACAATAAGGACAACAGCCAAAACCGTAGAAGAATTTTTGAAGGAACAGAACATAAAGATTACCGGGCACGATAAGATGAATGCTTCAAAAGATACAAAGATATCAGATAATCTTAAGCTCAACATTGAGAAAGCCATACAGATTACACTAACAGTTGGAGATAAAAAACAACAAGTATGGTCAACTTCGACTACTGTCGCTGACTTTTTGAAAGACCAAAAAGTACAGGTAAATGAACTTGATAAGGTTGAACCCCAAATTCATGAAACATTGAGTGCAAATGATGCCGTAATCGTCACACGCGTAGAAAAAGTCACCGATGTAGTGGAAGAACCAGTTGCGTTTTCAGTTGTAACAAAGAATGACCAAGACATTCCTAAAGGAAAACAGGAAGTTATTAAACCTGGTTCAGAAGGCAAAGTTGCGAAACATTTTGAAGTTATGCTTGAAAATGGAAAAGAAGTGTCTAGAAAGCTGATCAAAGAAGAGACTGTAAAAGAAAGTCAGGATCGTGTAGTGGCACTGGGCACAAAAGCTGCGCCTAAACCGGCTGCAAGCAAACCGGAAACAGTGTCCAGATCTAATGATTCTGTATCCAAAGAGTTTTACGTAACATCAACAGCATACACAGCACACTGCAACGGATGTTCAGGTACAACGGCGACAGGTGTGGATTTGAGATCAAATCCAAACGCCAAGGTCATTGCCGTTGATCCGAGCGTGATTCCGCTTGGCACAAAAGTGTATGTTGAAGGCTACGGGTATGCCGTTGCCTCTGATACAGGCGGCGCTATTAAAGGGAAAAAGATTGATGTATTCTTCTCTGATAAGGGAGCAGCCTACCGCTGGGGAAGAAAGACCGTTAAAATAAGAGTACTGAACTAATCATATGACGGCAGGGGGATGTAAGTCCCTCTGTCTTTTTGTGTTTGAATGAGGTACAATTACGTTTTAACCAGACAGCGAAGCACAAAGCGCTATTTATAAATTAGACGTTTGACTACTCAAAAAAGTTTCACCTTTTTGGAGGAAAATATGAAAATCAAAGAAATTATTGTAGTGGAAGGCAGAGACGATACGACGGCCATCAAACGGTCTGTTGACGCCGACACAATCGAGACGAACGGCTCTGCGGTTGGAGATGCGGTCATTGAACAGATCCGTCTTGCACAGAAGACGCGGGGAGTTATTATTTTCACAGACCCTGACTTTCCGGGTGAAAAAATCCGCAAGATGGTTGCCGAACAGGTTCCCGGCTGCAAGCATGCCTTTTTGGCAAAGCCTGATGCACGTCCGAAAAACGGCAGGGGCATAGGCGTAGAGCATGCTTCAAAAGAGGCCATAAGGAACGCTCTGAAGGATGTTAAAGAAGAAATGGCGGATACCGATCCTGTCATTCATAAAAGCGATTTGCTGGCAGCGGGTCTGATCGGAGGTCCAAAAGCAAAGGACCGGAGAGAAAGACTTGGCGTGCTTTTAAAAATAGGATACACAAACGGCAAGCAGCTTGAAAAAAGACTTCATATGTTCAAGATAACAAGAGAAGCTTTTGCACAAGCTATTGAGGAGATTGTTCGGGAGGAGCAGCAGAATGATTAAAGATATTGCAACACCGGTCCGCACGAAGGCCATTTTGGAAAAGTACGGCTTTTCATTTAAAAAGAGTCTTGGACAGAACTTTCTGATCGATCCGAATGTCCTGACAAGAATTGTTGACCATGCAGGGGTAACAGAAGAAACGGGTGTTATTGAAATTGGTCCCGGAATAGGGGCGCTGACTGAACAGCTGGCAAAGCGGGCCAAGAAAGTTGTTGCCTTTGAGATTGACCAGAGGCTGATCCCGATCTTAAAGGACACTCTGTCCCCGTATGATAACGTTTCAGTCATTCACCAGGATGTTCTGGAGGCAGATGTCAAAACGGTAATGGACGAGCAGTTTAAAGACTGCAGGGAAGTCATGGTCGTTGCCAATCTGCCTTACTACGTGACGACTCCGATTATTATGAAGCTCCTTGAAGATCAGCTTCCTTTAAAAGGCATCGTTGTTATGCTCCAAAAAGAGGTCGCAGACAGAATTGAGGCGTCTCCGTCCTCTAAAGACTACGGATCGCTTTCTATAGCAGTACAGTACTATACAGAGGCTAAAACCGTTATGACAGTGCCGAGAACAGTCTTTATGCCGCAGCCGAACGTCGACTCGGCCATCATCAGGCTGCTGCTCCGAAATGAAGCGAAAGTAACGGTAAAAGATGAGGCGTTTTTCTTTAAAGTGGTCAGAGGAAGCTTTGCTCAAAGAAGAAAAACCCTGCTTAACAATTTGCAGCACTCCCTCCAAAACGGCAAAGAAAAGAAAGCCGCTATTGAAGAGGCCCTTGAGAAGGCCGGCATCGACGGCAGAAGGCGGGGAGAAACGCTTTCCATCGAAGAATTTGCTTTGCTCAGTGATCAGCTCATTGGGGAATTTAAGGAATAACGGCACGGTTGAACCCTGCAGTCCATGAGGCTGCGGGGTTTTTCTATGTGTATGCAGCGGACTGAAGGAAGGAAGCTTCCAAATTATCACACTTTTGCTGAAATGTCATAGGCTAGAAAAGGAGTTCTAAGCACACTGATGTTTACGGACCCTGCACAGCAAGTCCTCTCTTGGTCTGTGCGGTGTCCTGTATGGGAATGTTTCAGCGAATCGGTCATTTGGAGTGAAGAACATGCAAGTTAAAATAGGTGATATTGTAGCCCGCAAATCTTATCAGTGCGATGTCCTGTTCAGGGTCATAGATCTGAAGCAGACAGAAGACGGCAATTGGGCTGCTATTTTATACGGAGAAGAAGTACGTCTGATCGCTGATGCTCTCTGCGATGATTTAGCAGTGATCGATGACCGTGAGCGCATGGAGAGGAAAGTGCACGAAAAAGAAAAGCTTGAGCAGTCTCTCTATCTGCTGAAACAGGATTACCGGCTGCTGCAGGAAAAGAGGGAGTACCAGGCAACAGCAAACTACAGCCACAATGAGGAGTTTTTTCATCTTCCGGGAAAGGTTCTTCACTTGGACGGAGATCCGACCTACTTGCAAAAGTGCCTGTCGCTTTACGAACGGGTGGGCGTTCCTGTTTTTGGCGTTCACGTAAAAGAAACAGAAATGGAAAATGTTGTGGCGGAACTGATTGAAGAATACCGGCCGAATATTCTGGTCATCACGGGCCATGATGCTTATTCAAAGCATAAAGGACCAATCAATGACCTGAACGCATACCGCCATTCCAAGCATTTTGTTCAGACCGTCCGCAATGCGCGTAAAGCTGTTCCCCATCTTGATCAGCTGGTCATTTTTGCCGGTGCGTGCCAGTCTCATTTTGAATCGATTATAAGAGCGGGAGCCAATTTTGCCAGTTCCCCGTCAAGAGTGAATATTCATGCACTTGACCCTGTTTATATTGTAGCGAAAATAAGTTTTACGCCATTTTCAGAGCGAATAAACGTCTGGGATGTGCTGCGCAATACCCTGACAAGAGAAAAAGGGCTTGGCGGCATCGAAACCAAGGGAGTCCTCAGAACAGGAATGCCTTATCGCAGGCACGATGACACCAGTTCTTCGTGAGACCGCTTCTCGTGAGAAAGCGGTCTTTTCCCCCTTAAATCTCTTTAAGGAAACAATTTTTCCTTTCTTTACATAAAACAAGAGAATTAGGTAAATCCTACATTGTAGAGATAGAGGGAATTTTGTTGAAAATATTTTGTTGACAGTGATCTTTCATCACTGATATAATTTAAATTTTATTTGACTTAAATTGGGCGGTAGTGTATACTGAATGTAGTGAGGTGGTTGCAATGGCAAAAACGTTAGGCGATATCAAAAACTCCCTGGAGTCCAATCTTGGCAAGCGGCTTACGCTGAAAGCAAACGGCGGCCGAAGAAAAACGATTGAACGTTCAGGTGTTCTTACAGAGACGTACCCAGCTGTTTTCGTTGTACAACTAGATCAGGATGAAAATGCATTTGAACGCGTATCATACAGTTATGCAGATGTCTTAACTGAAACCGTGCAATTAACTTTTTTTGAAGATACATCAGGTTCAGTAGCAGTTGCTGGGCAGTAGACACTCGTTTGCTGCTTTTTTTGTTGCCTTAAAAAGCGCTGTCCCGTCAATTGAAGGATATACCTGCTTGAAGCGGCACATACTAATGGTGCTGCTTTTTTATTTGTATAAAGGAAGCAGACTGCCGTCCATTTCCGGGCGGCAGCAAAAGCCAGAGGATAGGAGTGTTCTGTGATGGGAAGACGTCGTCAAGGAATTATGTCCGAAGAGTTTAAATACGAGCTGGCAAAGGATTTAGGGTTTTACGACACGGTCAAACAGGATGGCTGGGGGGCAATCAAATCCCGTGATGCAGGAAATATGGTAAAACGGGCAATTGAATTTGCTGAACAGCATATGGCCGGTCAGGTGAAAAAGTAACGAACTTATAAAGCCGGGGCGCATTCCGCTCCGGCTTTTTCTGCAAGAAAATCTTTTGAAATACTGAAATATCGCGCCTTATAGCGGTTTTGCCGGAAAAACCCGTTATATTCGCCTTTTTTGTGGTACAATGTGGATAATTTCAGTTCGTTAAAAGTAGGTGAAAATGTTGCGTATTTTGGAAAAAGCGCCGGCTAAAATCAACCTTTCGCTTGATGTGCTCCATAAAAGACAAGATGGATTTCATGAAGTGAAGATGATTATGACAACAATTGATTTAGCCGACCGCGTTGAACTTGTGGAACTGCCTGAAGATACGATTCAAATTATCTCCCACAACCGCTTTGTTCCGGATGATCAGCGGAACCTCGCGTATCAGGCCGCCCTGCTTCTGAAAACGAGGTACGGGGTGAAAAAGGGCGTTTCCATCTCCATCACGAAAGTCATTCCGGTCGCTGCGGGCCTTGCAGGCGGAAGCAGCGACGCAGCTGCCGCTCTCAGAGGGCTGAACCGGCTGTGGAAGCTAGGTTTAAGCCTGGACGAGCTTGCAGAGCTTGGAGCGGAAATTGGTTCTGATGTATCGTTCTGTGTATATGGCGGAACGGCCCTTGCTACAGGCCGCGGGGAAAAGATTCAGCATATTGATACCCCTCCGCACTGCTGGGTGGTGCTTGCCAAGCCGACAATCGGCGTATCAACGGCAGATGTATACCGGAACCTGAAGCTTGACTCTGTTAAACATCCTGATGTTGACGGAATGATAGAGGGAATTAAGGAACAGGATTTTGACAAAATCTGCAGCCTTCTCGGCAATGTGCTGGAAGATGTCACGCTGAATATGTACCCTGAGGTTGCAAATATTAAAGATCAGATGAAACGCTTTGGTGCCGATGCCGTTCTGATGAGCGGAAGCGGACCCACTGTTTTCGGGCTGGTCCGCTATGAGTCAAGGCTGCACCGGGTGTATAACGGATTAAGAGGTTTCTGTGATCAGGTTTTTGCTGTGAGGTTGATTGGAGAACGGAATAGCCTTGATTAAATCCGTATATTAAGTTATATTTACTTTAAAATATTCGGATTTTGGAGGTTATTCCATGAAATTTCGTCGCAGTGGACGGCTTGTTGATATGACTTATTACTTGCTACAACATCCACATGCACTTGTTCCTTTAACTTTTTTCTCTGATCAGTACCAATCTGCCAAATCGTCCATCAGTGAGGATTTGACTATTATAAAGCAAACATTTGAACAAAGAGGCATTGGTTCTCTTTTAACGGTGCCGGGAGCAGCTGGCGGGGTAAAGTTTATCCCGAGAATCGGAGCTTCAGAAGCAAGAGAGATCATTGACGAGCTTTGCAGTCTCATGGCTAAACCGGAAAGACTGCTGCCTGGAGGGTATTTATACTTAACGGATATTCTTGGTAACCCTTCCATTGTGAATCAGATTGGAAGACTTTTCGCGTCTGTTTTCGCGGACCGGAAAATCGACCTGGTCATGACGGTCGCTACGAAGGGGATTCCTGTTGCCTATGCTGTGGCTAATCAGCTTGATGTGCCCGTTGTCATTGTCAGGCGCGACAGCAAGGTAACAGAAGGTCCTACAGTCAGCATTAATTATGTCTCAGGCTCTTCAAAACGGATTCAAACGATGGTTCTCTCTAAGAGAAGCCTCAAGACAGGGTCAAATGTCCTGATCATTGATGACTTTATGAAAGCCGGCGGGACCATTAACGGAATGGTCAGCATGCTCGAGGAATTCAATGCAAATCTTGCAGGCATCGGTGTACTGGTAGAATCAGAAGGCGTTGAAGAGCGTCTTGTTGACGAGTACATATCTGTGGTCAAACTGACAGACGTTGATGTAAAGGAAAAACAGATAGAAGTTTCGGACGGGAATTATTTCCGGTTTTTAAAATAGGATTTTTGTAAGTTTTGCTGCTTTAGCATGGAACCG
The DNA here is from genome assembly GCA_038002745.1 of Bacillus sp. FSL H8-0547. Lineage (NCBI taxonomy): Bacteria > Bacillati > Bacillota > Bacilli > Caryophanales > Bacillaceae > Bacillus > Bacillus sp. FSL H8-0547. The sequence continues at coordinate 1,738,630 of JBBODD010000001.1, read as the reverse complement.
ATTATTCCAGTGGATTGAAGCGGAAGGCACTTGACTCCTTTTCCAGCTGCAGCGCCCAACTCCTCTGTCAGAACAAAATCCCCCAAAAAGTCAAACCCGGACTTTTCGGGTGATTTCTTATCTGACTGCCGGAGCAAAACGGGCGCTTCCGCTTTTCTACGGGATATAGAGCGAACGGGAGATCCCGCAAGCGCAGCGAGGAAGCTCCCGGCGCTCCCCGCGGAAAGCAACGGGTCCGACTTCATAAACATCATTTTATGAAAAGACAGCATTCTAATATACGAACTGACAGGGGAGAGGGTAAGATGAGAACAATTGATACGAAAAAGGCTCCGGCTGCCATAGGTCCATATTGCCAGGGGATCGTCCTAAACGGATTATTCTACAGTTCCGGTCAGATTCCGCTTACTCCAGAAGGAGAAATGGTTACAGGCACTGTTGAAGAGCAGACCCACCAGGTTTTCTCAAACCTGAAGGCTGTTCTTGAAGAAGCGGGCGCTTCACTTGAAAGTGTCATTAAAGCCACTGTTTTCTTAAAAGATATGAATTCATTCGCTGCTTTCAATGACGTCTATGGCCAGTACTTCAGCGGTCACAAGCCTGCACGTTCATGTGTGGAGGTTGCCAGACTTCCGAAAGATGCACTTGTGGAAATAGAAGTTATTGCTGCTGTAAGCTGATTTTCGCGCTGCTGATCGGTCTGTAAACCTTTTGTACCATGCAAACCTGCTGAAGAAATTTGCAAGGGTCTACAAGACTCCATAAAATCACCTGATTTTTCAAAATATTTTTCTGTTCTTGCAGGAAATAGAAAAATTCCGTTGAATAACTTAACTAAAGTTTTTCATACAGGGAAAAGGTGGTGAACAGAATGGAAGTTACTGACGTAAGATTACGCCGCGTAAACACCGAAGGCCGCATGAGAGCGATTGCATCCATCACACTTGATCATGAATTTGTTGTTCATGACATCCGCGTTATTGATGGCAACAACGGGCTGTTTGTTGCAATGCCCAGCAAAAGAACTCCTGATGGTGAGTTCCGTGATATCGCGCATCCGATCAATTCTGGAACTCGAGGGAAAATTCAGGAAGCTGTATTAACCGAGTATCATCGTTTAGGTGAACTTGAAGTTGAATTTGAAGAAGCAGGTGCTTCTTGATTATATGAAGCTTAAAAAAGCCGGTCAGGACAAGATCCTGACCGGCTTTTTCCGTAGTACAAAAAGATTTTTCAAAATAGGGAATGCTAAAAATAACGCTTGACAGATCATGACAATTTTATGAAATATTATGTACTTTCTCATGTTTTCTTGAAATAAAGGGTTATTTGAGATATATTTTTCTATGGATAAAAAGGGATACTGGAGGCCTCGATAATGGATAACCGATACGCAGTTATTTTAGCTGCAGGACAAGGCACAAGGATGAAATCAAAGCTTTATAAAGTGCTTCATCCAGTTGGCGGCAAGCCAATGGTTCAGCACGTAGCAGATGAAGTTTCAAAACTTGATTTAAGCAAAATCGTTGCTGTAGTTGGTCACGGAGCGGAGAAAGTAAAAGATCAGCTTGGCGATACAGCAGAATATGCCCTTCAAAGTGAACAGCTTGGAACGGCTCATGCTGTTATGCAGGCTGCATCCCATCTGGAAGGCAAAGAAGGGACAACCATTGTTATTTGCGGCGATACACCGTTAATTACGGCAGATACAATGGCATCACTGCTTGCTCATCACGCAGAAACACATGCAAAAGCAACGATTCTTACAGCTAAAGCAGATGATCCTGCAGGTTATGGACGTGTTGTGCGAAACGCTGAAGGACATGTTGAGAAGATTGTTGAACACAAAGATTCAAACGAAGAAGAACTTCTTATTACGGAAATCAACACTGGAACATACTGCTTCGACAATAAGGCTCTTTTTGACTCACTGAAAAAAGTGTCCAATGAAAATTCCCAAGGTGAATACTACCTTCCGGATGTTATTGAAATTTTAAAATCGGAAAATGAAATCATCTCGGCTTTTCAGACGGCATCTTTTGAAGAGACTCTCGGTGTTAATGACAGAGTGGCTCTTGCACAGGCAGAACAGTTTATGAAAAAGCGCGTTAATGCGTTTCACATGAAGAATGGTGTTTCCATCATTGATCCTGACAATACGTATATCTCAAGCGATGCAGTAATCGGAAGAGATACGGTTATCTATCCAGGTTCCGTCATTTCGGGGAAAACCGAAATCGGTGAAGATTCGGTTATCGGACCTAACACGGAAATCAACAACTGCAAAATCGGAGACCGGACAACGATCCGCCAGTCCGCTGCACACGACAGCGAAATAGGCCATGATGTAAACATCGGACCGTTTGCACATATCAGACCGGATTCTTCAATTGGTGACGAAGTTAAGATCGGAAACTTTGTTGAAATCAAGAAATCATCCATGGGCAAAGCGAGCAAAGCTTCACATCTGAGCTACATCGGAGATGCTGAAGTGGGTGCAGACGTAAACCTTGGATGCGGCTCGATTACAGTCAATTATGACGGCAAAAATAAATTCCTCACTAAGATTGAAGACGGAGCTTTCATCGGCTGCAATTCGAACTTAATCGCACCTGTAACAGTGGGCCAGGGAGCTTATGTTGCTGCAGGTTCTACGATTACAGATGATGTGCCGGGCAAAGCCCTTTCCATCGCACGTGCAAGACAAGTCAATAAAGATGACTATTTAAAATAAGAAGGTCAAAGAGCAGCCGCAGTCATTCTGCTGCTGTTCACCCGGCTTATACAGATTAACCAATAAAACCCAGTGGAGGTCTCCTTTAAAAATGTCAAATCGTTATGCAGATTCAAATTTAAAGATTTTTACATTAAACTCAAACACTGCCTTGGCTCAGGAAATTGCAGATGAAGTCGGTGTTGATTTAGGTAAATGTTCGGTAACACGCTTCAGTGACGGCGAAGTTCAGATCAACATTGAAGAAAGTATCCGCGGCTGTGATGTTTTTGTCATTCAGTCAACGAGTGCTCCGGTAAATGAGCATCTGATGGAAGTTCTGATCATGATTGATGCGTTAAAGCGTGCTTCTGCAAAAACAATCAACATTGTTATGCCTTACTACGGATATGCACGCCAGGACCGCAAAGCCCGTGCACGTGAACCGATTACAGCTAAGCTTGTTGCAAACCTCCTTGAGACGGCAGGAGCCGACCGCGTGATCACTCTTGACCTGCACGCTCCTCAAATCCAAGGTTTCTTTGACATTTTAATTGACCATTTAATGGGTGTTCCAATTCTTGCTGAGTACTTCCAGGAGAAAGATCTGAAGGATATCGTCATTGTCTCTCCTGACCACGGCGGAGTAACCCGCGCCCGCAAACTTGCTGACCGTCTGAAAGCGCCGATCGCCATTATCGATAAGCGCCGCCCTAGACCGAATGTTGCGGAAGTCATGAACATTGTCGGTAACATCGAAGGCAAAACAGCCATCTTAATCGACGACATCATCGACACAGCCGGAACAATCACTCTTGCTGCAAATGCACTAGTAGAAAACGGCGCGACAGATGTGTACGCCTGCTGTACGCACCCTGTACTTTCAGGACCGGCCATCGAACGCATTCAAAACTCAAATATTAAAGAACTTGTAGTAACAAACTCTATTGCTCTCGGCGAAGAGAAAAAAATCGACAAGCTTAAGCAGCTGTCTGTTGCCCCGCTGATCGGCGAAGCCATCATTCGTGTTCACGAAGAGCAATCTGTTTCTACTTTGTTTGATTGATCATTGCAGCCCCTTCTGTTTAGAGCAGGAGGGGTTTTTATTTGTTTTTTGCCGTTTTTAGCTGGGTAAATGCTTATTGCTCCTGCGGATTGGAGCGGAAGGGAACGGGTAGGATTACAAAAAAAGGAGTATTTGAGCTTGGGGAAGAATAGAACCCTTAAGAAAAGGAATCTGAGAGTTGATGGCACTTATCGGGAGGAATGGAACCCTCAAGCCGAGTAATCAGAGAGTTGATGGCACTTATCGGTGAGAATAGAACCCTTAAGAAAAGGAATCAGAGAGTTGATGGCACTTTTCAGGGAGAACAGAGCCCTCAAGCAGAGTAATCAGAGAGTTGATGGCACTTATCGGTGAGAATAGAACCCTCAAGCAGAGTAATCAGAGAGTTGATGGTACTGATCGGTGAGAATAGCACCCTCAAGCAGAGTAATCAGAGAGTTGATGGCACTGATCGGAGAGAATAGAGCCCTCAAGCAGAGGAATCAGAGAGTTGATGGCACTGATCGGTGAGAATAGCACCCCCAAGCAGAGGAATCAGAGAGTTGATGGCACTGATCGGAGAAAATAGCACCCCCAAGCAGAGGAATCAGAGAGTTGATGGCACTGATCGGTGAGAATAGAACCCTTAAGCAGAGGAATCAGAGAGTTGATGGCACTGATCGGATAGAATAGCCCCCTCAAGAAGATGAATCGCAGAGTTGAAGGCACTAAACGGGTAGAACAGCCCCCTCAAGAATAGAGAGCCAGATGTTGAAAGCACTGATCCGGAAGTGATACAATTTTTGGTGATCGGCGAAGATTTTCTTATCAGGCAGCGCTGAATACATGCTGTTTTAAATGAAAAAAGCACGGTCCCGACCCAAACAAATCCCCCCCTTTAAATAAGAAAAATGTTTAGACCTATTCAATAATGGGAATTAAATAAGACATAACTTATCGTTAGGAAGGTGTTTTGGACTATGACAACTCTAAAAGTAAAAGAACGTACAGTATTTACGAGCTCGGCGAGAAGAAAGGTCCGCGAAGAAGGACAGGTTCCCGCTGTTATTTACGGTAAAACAACAGAACCCAAATCAATCTCTATAGATAGCATAGAATTAATTAAGACGCTGCGCGACGAAGGCCGCAACGCAATTATAAAACTGGATCTTGACGGAAAGTCCCATTCTGTCATGCTGTATGAAATGCAGACAGATCCTCTTAAAAACGAAATCACTCATGCCGATTTCTACGTTGTTAACATGAAAGAGGATGTAGAAGTCGATGTTCCGATTACTCTTACTGGAGATGCACAGGGAGTTAAGGACGGCGGCGTTCTGCAGCAGCCTCTGTACCAGGCTTCCATTACAGCTAAGCCGAATGAAATCCCTCAGACAATTGAGGTTGATATTTCAGAGCTTGGCGTAAATGACACGCTGACAATCGGCGATGTGAAGATTTCAGGCAAATATTCATTCAACCATGAAAAGGATGAGGTCGTTGCTTCTATTCTTCCTCCACAGCAGGAAGAGGAAATCGACAGCGGTGAAGAGCAGGAGCCTGGAGAGCCTGAGAATGCTGAAGGCAGAGAAAACGAAGAGGATGCTGCTGAAGGCGAAAAACAAGAGTAAATTACAAACGCAGCCGTTTAATGGCTGCGTTTTTTATGGTATTGTTGAACTAAAGAAACATTGAAAATGATGGCAGCCTGATCTTAGAGCTTGAGCTTCATTGGCGCCTGATTTTAAACCCTTCCGGATGGATGGGCATACTGACAAAGAGCCGATTGGCTTAAAGAATGGGCAGGTACAATCATGAAACTTTTCATTGGACTCGGAAATCCGGGAAAACAATATGAAAACACACGTCATAACGTAGGATTTATCGCGATTGACGAGCTTTCCAGACGGTTCGGCATTCCTCTGGACCGCACGAAATTTAACGGGATTTATGGAATGGGGCATGTTTCGGGAGAGAAAGTCATATTATTAAAACCACTTACCTACATGAATCTTTCTGGTGAATGCATCAGGCCATTAATGGATTATTATGAGATAGATGACCAAGATCTCGCCGTCATCTATGATGACCTTGATCTGCCGGCAGGGAAGGTCAGACTGAGAACAAAAGGAAGCGCCGGGGGACATAACGGAATCAAGTCAATGATCCAGCATTTAAATACACAGGAATTCAACCGCGTGAGAATCGGGATCGACCGTCCCTCAGGAGGGATGAGTGTATCCAATTACGTGCTTGGCTCTTTTGGGAAAGAAGAATGGCCGAGCATTCAGGATGCAATCGCTCTTTCTGCAGATGCATGCGAGAGTTTTATCAAAGAGCCTTTCCTTCAAGTGATGAACAAATACAATTGATTTAGTATAAGCGCCCCCCTGAAGGTTCATACTGTTACTAAAACCTTTCAGGAGGGGCTAAAATGGCGCTACACTATACATGCCGCCATTGCGGCGTTAAGGTCGGAACAATTGACAGCGTTTCAGTATACAGCGAGCAATTGGGTTTTCAGCACCTGTCGCAGGAAGAGAGACGAGAGATGATCTCATATGAACAAAATGGCGATATTCAAGTAAAAACCATCTGCGAGGATTGTCAGGAAGCGCTGGAACGCAATCCGGACTATCACCAGCTGCAGCGGTTTATTCAATAAGCGACGCTTTGGCTTTGTTATAAAGTCAAGGCATTTTTCTGTTAGTTGGCAGGCAGGGAGAAAGACGGCAGATCCTGTCCTGCTTCATTCGGATAGATAAACGGCTGAAACACTGCCGAACGGGGAGGTTCCACCTTTGCAAAGTTTGCAGCATTACTTTTATGAAAACGATGATTTTCAAACCATCTTACAGGGGATACAGGGAGGGTTAAAAGAGCAGCTTGTTGCCGGACTGTCGGGTTCTGCACGCTCTTTGTTCACTTCTTCACTCTTTAAGCATGCAGACAAACCGCTCCTTGTGATTACCCATAACCTTTTTCAGGCTCAGAAAATTTATGAGGACCTGACGAACCTGGCCGGAGATCAGGTGCTTCTCTACCCGGTCAATGAACTCATTGCATCTGAGCTTGCGATAGCAAGCCCTGAGCTTAAAGCACAGCGGATGGATGTTTTAAACCAGCTTTCTCAGGACAAAAAGAGAGTGGTTGTTGCGCCGATTGCGGCGCTGAGACGATTTTTGCCGCCAAAAGAAGAATGGACAAGGAATCAGTTTCATCTAAAGCTCGGTCAGGATCTTGACCTGGATGAAATTCTCGCCTCATTGGTGACAATGGGCTACGCAAGGGCCGGCATGGTTTCTGCACCGGGCGAGTTCAGTCTGCGCGGAGGGATTATCGACATTTATCCGCTGACAGAAGAATATCCTGTCCGCATCGAGCTGTTTGATACAGAAATTGATTCAATCCGCACCTTTAACAGTGAAGATCAGCGTTCGATTGAAAAATTGAAAGAGATCCACATAGGACCTGCAGAAGAGCTCGTTGTTGACGGGGAGCGAATCAAGATATGCATTGAAAAACTGGAACAGGCGCTTGCATACAGCCTAAAACGACTTAAAGACGATAAGCAAAAAGAAATCCTTGCAGAAAATATCGGGTATGAGCTTGAACAGCTCAGAAACGGCCAGTTTAATCAGGAAATGGTGAAATATCTCACCTTCTTCTATGAGCAGCCTGCTAGTTTACTAGATTATTTTCCGGAACAGACCATTGTTGTAATGGATGAGATCAGCCGGATACAGGAAATGTATGAGAGTCTTGAAAAAGATGAGGCAGACTGGTATACAAGCCTGCTTGAGCACGGGAAGATCGTGAACAATATAAAGCTGTCGCACGATTATTCAGATGTGCTGACAAAAACGAAGCATCCCCTTGTCTATCTCTCGCTGTTTGTGCGCCACGTCCCGCATACAAGCCCGCAAAACATACTGAATGTCTCGTGCAAGCAGATGCAGAATTTCCACGGGCAGATGAATGTGCTGAAAAGTGAGATTGAACGCTGGAAGAAAGCGAATTTTTCCGTCGTTTTCCTTGGCGCTACAGAAGAGCGGGTCAAAAAGCTTGAAGCTGTTTTAAGTGACTACGAAATCAATGCTGCCTTTTTAAAGAAAAATGAGACACCAAAGCTTGGGAATCTGTACATGATGGAGGGTGACCTTCAGACGGGCTTTGAGCTTCCGATGCAGAAACTTGCAGTCGTAACGGAGGAGGAGCTCTTTAAGAAGAGGGTTAAAAAGCAGCCGAGAAGCCAGAAAATCTCAAATGCTGAACGAATTAAAAGCTACTCTGAACTTCAGGTCGGCGACCACGTTGTGCATGTCAATCACGGGATCGGGAAGTACCTCGGAATTGAAACGCTTGTCATTAACGGTGTTCACAAGGATTATCTTCACATCCGCTATCAGGGAAGCGACAAGCTTTATGTTCCTGTTGAGCAAATTGACCTTATCCAGAAATATGTTGGATCTGAAGGCAAAGAGCCTAAGATTTATAAGCTTGGCGGAAGTGACTGGAAGCGAGTAAAACGGAAGGTTGAATCGTCTGTACAGGATATAGCAGATGATTTGATTAAGCTCTATGCTGAGCGCGAGGCAAGCGTCGGGTATGGATTTTCGCCTGACAGCGAAATGCAGCGCGAGTTTGAAGCCGCTTTCCCTTATCAGGAAACAGAAGATCAGCTTCGCTCGATTCATGAAATTAAACATGATATGGAACGGGAACGGCCGATGGACCGGCTGTTGTGCGGAGACGTGGGCTACGGAAAGACAGAGGTTGCCATCAGGGCTGCCTTTAAAGCGGTTGCTGACGGCAAACAGGTCGCCCTGCTTGTACCTACGACCATTCTTGCCCAACAGCACTATGAAACCGTCCGTGAGCGTTTTCAGGACTATCCGATTAATATCGGTCTGTTAAGCAGATTCAAAACGAGAAAAGAGATGAATGAGACTGTAAAAGGTCTTAAAAATGGAACGGTGGATATGGTGATCGGGACCCACCGCCTTCTCTCAAAAGACGTACAGTATAAAGAGCTGGGGCTTCTCATCATTGACGAGGAACAGCGTTTTGGCGTTACGCATAAAGAAAAAATCAAGCAGATGAAAGCAAACATTGACGTGCTCACGCTTACGGCTACACCGATTCCGCGAACGCTTCACATGTCCATGCTCGGAGTGCGCGATTTGTCTGTAATTGAAACGCCGCCTGAAAACAGGTTTCCGGTTCAGACTTATGTCGTTGAATACAACGGCGGTTTTGTCCGAGAAGCCATCGAGCGGGAACTTGCACGCGGAGGACAGGTCTATTTCCTCTATAACAGAGTGGATGATATTGACCGTAAAGCAGATGAGATTTCCATGCTTGTCCCTGACGCAAGGGTGACCTATGCACACGGAAAAATGACAGAAAATGAACTTGAGTCAACCATGCTTAATTTCCTTGACGGACAATTTGATGTGCTTGTCAGCACGACGATTATTGAAACCGGCGTTGATATTCCAAATGTAAATACGCTGATTGTCCATGATGCAGACAAGATGGGCCTCTCTCAGCTCTATCAGCTTAGAGGCCGGGTTGGACGTTCAAGCAGAATTGCCTATGCATATTTCACTTACCGGAAAGATAAAGTTCTGACTGAGGTGGCAGAGAAACGTCTGCAGGCGATCAAAGAATTTACGGAGCTTGGTTCAGGCTTTAAAATTGCTATGCGGGACCTCTCCATCCGCGGAGCGGGAAATCTGCTTGGTGCCCAGCAGCATGGATTTATTGATTCCGTGGGATTTGACCTGTACTCTCAAATGCTGAAAGAAGCAATTGAAGAGCGGCGCGTGGAAGGGCCGAAAGAAAAACCGTTCCAGGTTGAAATTGATCTTGAAGTCGATGCGTACCTTCCTGAGACATACATTTCAGACGGCAGACAGAAAATCGACATCTACAAGCGCTTTAGAGCAATCTCTTCTCTCGCCGACCTAGAAGAGCTGCAGGAGGAAATCATTGACCGCTTCGGAGATTATCCTCAGGAAGTAAACGACCTTATGCAGATTGCCAAGCTTAAAGTGTTTGCCGTTCAGGAAAAAGTGGAGATGATCAAGCAGGAGAAGGACACGGTGTCCATCTATGTCAGCGAAGAGACAAGCGCGCAAGTAGACGGCCAGAAGCTGTTTGATCTGAGCAATCAATATGGACGCGCGGTCGGCCTTGGCATGGACGGGAAACGCCTGAAGATGACGATTCAAATCAAGGGAGTTAAACCGGATAAATGGCTCAAAATCGCTGAAGGACTGCTGAACGGTCTTGGATCGGCAAAAAAAGAAGAGATTTCTGCAAAAGGGGTTTAGATCTGCCCCGGACTGTCTAAGCTGTTGAAGAAAATACTGCCTAATCAAGAAAATTTCACTGATGTTGTGTATATTGCGTGTATGGCTGAAGGATACTATCCGTAAGAAATGGTGGTTGTTGCAAAGAGTTCCTGCGAGCAAGCAATCATCAACTACTCAATCATCAAGTGAAAGTGAGGCAGCATTAGATGAAAGCAACTGGTATAGTACGACGTATTGATGATTTAGGCCGCGTGGTGATTCCAAAGGAAATCCGCAGAACTCTGCGCATCCGTGAGGGAGATCCGCTTGAAATCTTTGTCGACCGCGACGGTGAAGTTATCTTAAAGAAATACTCCCCGATCAGTGAACTGAGTGATTTTGCAAAGGAATATGCCGACGCTCTGTATGACAGCCTTGGACATCCAGTCCTGATTTGTGACCGTGATACCTACATAGCAGTATCAGGCGGTTCAAAAAAGGAATACATGAACAAAAACATCAGCGAGCAGGTTGAAAAAGCAATGGAAGACCGCAGCTCTTTGCTGAATACTGAGGGCGGCAGCGTCGAGCTGATTGACGGCAATGCAGAAGAACTTAAATCGTTCACAGTCGGACCGATCGTTGCAAATGGAGATCCAATCGGAGCAGTAGTCATTTTTTCGAAGGATCAGTCTGTTGGGGAAGTTGAACATAAAGCAGTAGAAACAGCTGCAGGCTTTTTAGCCCGTCAGATGGAACAATAGTCTTTATTTATACCGTTTTAATCAGGCAGCAGCTTTTGCTGCCTTTTCTTATGCCTAAAAGAGGGAAAAATAGACAAAAAGGGCCGCTGAGTAAGATTTGAAGGGAGTTTCTTATGATATAATAGGCTCGGTTAGCTTACTATGGAAGGAGAATTGGACGATGGACGTCCGTTCCGGGCCATCAAAACATCTTTTTTTGCAGGGGACAGCGGTTTTAACCATTGCCGCTCTGCTCATTAAAGTCATGAGTGCGGCATACCGTGTGCCTTATCAAAATATAGTCGGTGACATCGGCTTTTATATTTACCAGCAGGTCTATCCGTTTTACGGTATAGCCATCATGCTCGCTACGACGGGATTCCCGGTCATTATTTCGAAGATGATGATTGAGTTCGGAGAAAAAGGAAATGCGTCGTCAAACTCGAAAATTTTAAGAGTGTCTTTTCTGTTTTTATTTGCAGCGGGACTTATCTTTTATCTGACCTTATACATAGGCTCCGATCAGCTCGCTTCGTTCATGGGGGACCTTGAGCTTGCGCCGTTAATCAGAGTAATCTCTTTTTCTTTTTTGCTTGTTCCGTTTGTATCTATTTTAAGGGGCTATTTTCAGGGAGAGGAAAACATGCTGCCGACTGCCGTATCCCAGGTGGCGGAGCAGGGAATCAGAGTTTTGACGATTCTCATCTTTTCCTATTTGCTCATTAATAACGGGTACTCATTGTACGAAGCAGGACAAGGAGCCCTTTTCGGTTCCCTTACAGGAGGGTTTGCTGCTTTCATTCTGCTGGCCTTTTTTTTGTCAAAAGACAAAAGGGGAGTATCCTTTTTTGGGAAAAATGACTCTTCAATAAGGACTGCAAGCATTCTCTCTTATTTGGTTAAGCACTCCCTTACCATTTCGATTACAAGCCTGATGATTATTTTTATTCAGCTGATTGATGCTATGCAGCTGTATTCGGAGCTATTAAAAAACGGCTTTGAGATGTCTGATGCCAAGAGGATGAAAGGGATCTACGATCGGGGCCAGCCTTTGATTCAGCTGGGAACCGTGGTTGCTACTTCCTTTTCGCTGTCGCTCGTCCCTTTGATTGCTTTTGCTAAGCGGAACGGAAATCAGGCAGTTATCTTTGAGAGGATCACAGCTTCATTAAAAATTTGTACCGTAGTCGGAGCAGGAGCATCAGCCGGTCTGATCATGATAATGGAACCGCTGAATATTATGCTTTTCAAAAAGGATTCGGGGACAGAGGTTCTTGCTGTTTTGAGCCTGTCTGTCATCTTTACTTCCTACTCTCTGACGCTCACCGCTATACTACAGGGTTTGAATTATACTGTTTTTCCTGCATTTGCTGTCCTAATTGGAACCGCAGCGAAACTCGCTTTGAATGAGCTGCTCGTTCCGGAATTTGGTACGGCAGGTGCAGCGGCTGCCACTGTTATAGCTTATGGTGTGATCGCGGGACTGAATGCCGGCTATCTGAAGTCAAAAGGGTACAGGCTTGCCGGAAGGGTGAATACAGGTAAGATTGCGGCTGCAGCGCTTATTATGATGGGAGCTCTCTTTGCCTATTCGGCTCTTTTTTCAGAAAGCTGGATGTCGGGAAACCGTTTGGCCGCATCAGCAGGGGCTCTTTGCGGAGCACTCTTCGGGGGAATGATCTACTTGATTGCCATCCTGAAATTATCTATATTTACACAAAAAGAACTTGAAGCTTTTCCGGGCGGAAAGAAGCTCGGAACGTTTTTAAAATAAAGGAAAAGGGGTATGAATATATGGCCAGGAAGATTACGGTTGTTGGACTTGGCGGCTCTGACGCAAGCCATATGCCGCTTGGGGTATACCGCAGACTCACTTCAGCATCTGCGCTGTACTTAAGAACAAAGGAGCATCCTGTTGTTGCAGAGCTTGGGGCAGAGCTTCCGGGCTATGTGTCCTTTGATTCTGTCTATGAAGAAAACAGCCAGTTCGGTGATGTATATAAAAAAATTGAAGAAGAGCTCTATAAAGAAGCAAATGACAGGGACATTGTTTATGCTGTTCCCGGACATCCCCTTGTTGCAGAGCAAACCGTTCAGTATCTTCTGCAAAACGGAAGAAAAAGGGGCTATGAGGTTGAGATTGCAGGAGGACAAAGCTTCCTGGATCCGACATTTACAGCACTCGGAATCGATCCGATTGACGGCTTTCAGATGGTGGACGGCCTGACGATGAAAAGAGAGCAGCTGAACTACAGGCAGCACCTGATTATCTGCCAGGTCTATGATCAAATGGTTGCTTCTGAAGTAAAGCTGACGCTGATGGAAGATCTGCCTGATGAGTATGAAGTGATGATCGTCACAGCAGCCGGAGGACGGGACGAAAAGATTGTTAAAGTCCCATTGTATGAACTGGACAGAGCCGCGGCGGTGGATAATTTAACAAGTGTCTATGTTCCTCCGATAAAAGAAGAAGAGCAGCTGAATCATCAATTCCAGACTTTGCGTTCAGTCATTGCCGAGCTTCGTGGGCCAAACGGCTGTCCATGGGACAAAAAGCAGACACACAGCTCTCTTAAGAGGTACTTAATTGAAGAATGCTATGAGCTGATCGAAGCGATCGACGAAGAGGACGACGACCACATGGTTGAAGAGCTCGGGGATGTACTGCTTCAGGTCATGCTGCATGCCCAAATCGGATCTGATGAAGGCATGTTTTCCATAGATGATGTGATTCGGACGCTGACGGATAAAATGATCCGGAGACACCCTCACGTCTTTGGGACGGCAGAGGTCCGTGATGAGGGAGAAGTCCTTGCCAACTGGCAGGAGATTAAGCGCGCGGAAAAAGGCTCACAGCAGAAGGAGCCGTTCCTAAAATCTGTAGCAGCTTCACTGCCTGCCCTGTCAAAGGCTTTTCATCTTCAGAAAAAAGCGGCTAAGGCAGGCTTTGACTGGGATGATGTGAACCCTGCATGGGACAAGGTGCAGGAGGAAATACAGGAATTCAAACACGAGTCAAAGGAATCAGATTCCAAAAAAGTGCTTGAAGAATTCGGGGACATCCTGTTTGCGCTCGTGAATATCGGAAGATTTTATGACGTAGAGCCAGAAACAGCGCTGACGTCTACTAACCATAAATTCACAAGACGATTCGAATATATTGAAAAGCGGGCTGAAGAGCTGAACAAACCGCTTGAGGACATGTCTTTAGAAGAAATGGACTCTTACTGGAATGAAGCGAAACAAAAGGGCCTGTAAAAAGGGAGTGCTTAAATCATGAGACTCGACAAATTTTTAAAAGTATCAAGATTGATTAAACGCCGGACGCTTGCAAAGGAAGTATCCGACCAGGGCAGGATTACTGTGAACGGAACGGTTGCAAAAGCCAGTTCAACTGTGAAAGAAGGGGACGAGCTCGCAATCCGCTTCGGACAAAAACGCATTACGGCCAAGGTCGAAAAACTGCAGGATTCTTCTAAGAAAGAAGATGCAGCCGGCATGTTCACAATCATAAAAGAAGAAAAGCTAAGCGAAGAATAGTCAGTAAGGGCTTGTTCTATTTTGCCCCCCTTTCTCATAGAAATAGATAAGAATATTTCTAAGAAGAATGCGGGGGCTGGCTATGAATCAATATTATGATAATGGATCACAGTCTAAAGGAACCATCCAGGAGCATGACGTGATTATGAGGGGCCGCAAGCTGCTGGACATCACAGGCGTAACCCATGTAGAAAGTTTTGACAATGAAGAGTTTCTTCTTGAGACGGTCATGGGCGCACTTGCCATTCGCGGGGAAAATCTGCAAATGAAAAACCTGGATGTCGACAAAGGCATTGTCTCCATCAAAGGGAGAGTTTTTGACCTTGTCTACCTGGATGACCAACAGACGGAGAAAGCTAAAGGACTCTTTAGCAAGTTGTTTAAATGACGCTGTCCGTTCAATTCCTGACCATGCTCAGCATGGTCGGATCCGGCTGTTTTATCGGAGTTTCCCTTGATACATACAGCCGTTTCCTCATGCGGTCAAAAAGAGCAAAATGGATTGTGTTTATAAATGACATCTTTTTCTGGCTGTTTCAGGGACTTCTTTTATTTTACGTTCTTCTCCAGGTTAATGAAGGCGAGTTCAGGGTATACATTCTCCTTGCCCTGCTGTGCGGATATGCTGCCTATCAGAGTCTTTTGAAAAAAATGTATCTGGCTGTTTTGGAATGGATGATAAGGTTTGCTGTCGGACTGTACAGGACAGCTTTAAGAATCGGAGATTTCATGTTGGTCAAGCCTGTCACAGGGCTGACAAAATTGCTCATTGCCATTGTCACCGGACTTGTCATCTTTTTATGGAAGTTGGTAAAATGGCTTTGCAGGCTGATATTCGGAACGCTTAAAGTGCTGATGGCTCCTGTCATCTGGATACTGAAAGGAATGCTTAAACTTGTTCCGGCAAGCATACGGAAATTCTTTCACAATTATTTCAAAAAAGCGGCAGGATTTCGTTTGAAAATCTTGAATATGTGTGGTAACTTATGGATTTTATGGAAAAAGAAGAAGTAAGGAGGCTAATGAATGAGTCTCGCTAAAGAACGGAAAATTACCCAGCTTCAGTCACAGTACGTGCAGCAGCAGGAGCGAAAAGACCAGATCATGAAACGGCGGAAACGCGGCCTTATCAGACGGCTGACGTTATTTGGATTAATTGCAGCGGTGACTTCAGTTATTGTTCTTTCGACCCTGATTTCCCAATCAAGCGCCATTGAAGAAAAGGCAGAAGAAAAGAAGAAGCTTGAGAGTAAGCTTGCTGAGCTTGAGAAAGAAGAAAAGGTGCTCGAAGAGGAAATTGTGAAGCTGAACGACGATGATTATATTGCAAAAATCGCACGCCGCGACTATTTTTTATCGGATGAGAACGAAATTATCTTCTCTTTGCCAAAAAAAGGTAAAGAGTAGTGTTGTTGACACTTGATTTTTACATTATGTATAATTAACTATAATGAGTTTTTATGTTTATTAAGGAGGAGCATTTTTTTTATGTCGATAGAAGTTGGCAGCAAGCTGCAAGGTAAGGTAACGGGCATTACAAATTTCGGAGCGTTCGTAGAGCTTTCTGGCGGCACTACAGGACTAGTCCATATCAGTGAAGTCGCTGATAATTACGTGAAGGATATTAACGATCACTTAAAAGTAGGTGACGAAGTTACTGTAAAAGTCATCAACGTAGAGAAAGACGGAAAAATCGGTTTATCCATCAAGAAAGCTATTGATCGTCCTGAGCGCCCAGAACGTCCAGACCGCCCGAACCGCTCAGACCGTCCAAACCGCCCAGATCGTCCAAGAGGAAGATCAAACACAAATGAGTTCCGTCCTAAAGAGAATTTCGAGCAAAAAATGAGCAGATTCCTTAAAGACAGCGAGGATCGCTTATCATCTCTAAAACGCAACACGGAATCAAAACGCGGCGGTCGCGGAGCAAGAAGAGGTTAACTTGCTGCTATCTGATATAAATGCTTAATTGTCAGGAGAGCACATGCGCGTGTGCTTTCTTTTTTTATGGGAAAAATGGCTCCTGAAAACTTTTTTAAACTTTTTGTTGACGAAAGAGACAATCCTTTGTATTATATATCTTGTGCCTAATACAAATGGCTTTTAAAAATGGCGGTGTAGCTCAGCTGGCTAGAGCGTACGGTTCATACCCGTGAGGTCGTGGGTTCGACTCCCTCCGCCGCTACCATTTTTAACTGGCCCGTTGGTCAAGCGGTTAAGACACCGCCCTTTCACGGCGGTAACACGGGTTCGAATCCCGTACGGGTCATCATACAAACCCCGGTTCTCTTATTTGAGAGCCGGGTTTTTTTGTATGCTGTCTCCTTTTGGTTTCCTGCAATTTCCCCCGGTTGCGACTCATTTCTCAGACTGTTTACCCCCTTTTCCTGTAAAATGACCCTGTTTTTCGTGCATTTTGTCGCTATTCAAAAAAACAGTCGAACGTTTCTTGGTATACCGGCCCCTCGTTTGACAAATTCTTTTTTGAGCCTTCTATATAATAGCCGTAATATCAAAAAACGGGGGAATGAAAATATGGAAAAGGTAGAAAGAAGGGTAATCGAGCCGATGACAGAAGTCAGCCTTGAAAGAACGCATCAGTGGTTCAATCGTTCTTTGAACCGTTTTGGGACAAGAATGCAGCTTCTTTTTTTACATAGAGGCCTGCTGTTTGTGCTGATTGGCTTTCTGCTTGGACGGGCTTTAATCCTGACAGAGGTGCTTCCGTTTGCATTGCCGTTTTTCGGAGCCGTTCTGCTGATGAAAAAAGATAAAGCGCTTTTTGCTTCGCTTGCTCTGATCGGAGGAGCAGCCACCATCTCCTGGCAAACCTCTCTCTTTGTCACCGCCTCAATCTTCGTCTTCCTGGTGATGAAAAAGCTGGCATCCTTTCTTTATAAAGACAAGATGAAGGCACTGCCGTTTGTTGTCTTTCTTTCTATGATGGTGACGAGGGTCGGGTACTTTTATCTCCAGGGCCCGCTTACTCTCTACGATTATATGATGGCAGGAGTCGAATCCGGCCTTGCCTTCATCCTTTCGCTCATCTTCCTGCAGAGTCTGCCTCTTCTTTCTGCAAAGAAGTACAAGCAGTCACTTAAAATAGAAGAAATCATCTGCATTATGATTCTTCTTGCCTCTGTCCTGACAGGGTTTGTCGGTGTCACTTATCAGGAACTTCAGGCTGAGCACATCTTTTCACGCTATATTGTCCTGCTGTTTGCCTTTATCGGGGGCTCAAGCATCGGCTGTACGGTCGGTGTGGTAACGGGATTGATTTTGAGTCTTGCAAACGTAGGGAATTTATATCAGATGAGCCTCCTTGCATTTTCGGGGCTTCTTGGAGGCCTGCTAAAAGAAGGGCAGAAGTTTGGGGCGGCAATCGGACTGCTGATTGGATCGCTGCTTATTACCCTGTACGGAGAGGGTTCAACGGATCTGATGAAAAACCTGACAGAATCCGTTATTGCCATTGGTCTGTTTTTGCTGACCCCGAAGGCGATCACCAATAAGCTGGCCAAGCACATCCCTGGTACGAACGAGCACACCCAGGAGCAGCAGCAGTACATGCGGAAAATCAGGGATGTGACCGCTCACAGGGTCGATCAGTTCTCACAGGTTTTTTATGCTCTTTCTGAAAGCTTTGCCACCTTCTATGAAAAAAGCGAAGAATCAGAAGACCAGCGGGGAACAGACCTGTTCTTAAGCACGATTACGGAAAAAACGTGCCAGACCTGCTTTAAAAAAGAAAGGTGCTGGGTTCAGAATTTTGATACAACCTATGAGTTTATGAAGGCTATTATGGATGAAAGCAAAGAAAATACGTACCACAGCAACCGCAAGCTGAAAAAAGAGTTTGAAAAGTACTGCTCAAAACCGAAAAAGGTGGAAGAGGCTATTGAGCAGGAAATCAACTATTATGATGCGAACGAAAAGCTGAAGCAGCAAGTGCAGGAAAGCAGGCGGCTTGTAGCGGAACAGCTGCTTGGTGTGTCTCAGGTCATGGAGGATTTTTCAAAAGAAATCAAGCGTGAACGGGAGAATCATTTTGTGCAGGAGGAGCAGATTCTCGAAGCGCTCCAGAGCTTTGGCATTGAGATAGGGCACGTTGATATATACAGTCTTGAACAGGGAAATGTCGATATTGAAATGAGCATCCCGTTTTGCAATGGCCACGGGGAGTGCGAAAAAATCATAGCTCCGATGCTGTCTGATATTCTTGAGGAATCCATTATTGTGAAACGTGAGGAATGCTCAAGCTATCCGAACGGCTACTGTCATGTATCGTTCGGGTCTTCAAGAACGTATCGGGTTGATTCGGGTGTTGCCCATGCGGCAAAAGGCGGAGGTCTCGTTTCGGGAGACAGCTACTCAACTATTGAGCTTGGTTTCGGCAAATATGCGATTGCAATCAGCGACGGTATGGGAAACGGAGTAAGAGCCCATTTTGAGAGCAATGAAACCATTAAGCTGCTTCAGAAAATTCTTCAGTCCGGAATTGAAGAAAAGGTAGCGATTAAAACGATAAATTCCATTCTGTCCCTGAGAACGACAGATGAAATTTTTTCCACGCTTGACCTTGCGATTGTCGATCTGCAGGATGCTACATGCAAGTTTCTTAAAATCGGTTCTACGCCAAGCTTTATTAAACGCGGAGACCAGATCATGAAAATACAGGCAAGCAATCTTCCGATGGGCATCATCGATGAGTTTGATGTGGAAGTCGTGGGAGAGCAGCTGAAAGCGGGAGATCTGCTGATTATGATGAGCGACGGCATCTTTGAAGGGCCGAAGCATGTAGAGAACCACGATCTTTGGATGAAGCGGAAGATCAAAGAGCTTGAGACAATGGATCCTCAGGAGGTCGCAGATTTAATTATGGAGGAGGTTATAAGGACACGGGGCGGGAAGATTGAAGACGATATGACCGTTGTCGTTGCTAAAGTCGACCATAATACACCGAAATGGGCATCCATTCCGACTGCGAAACATATTAAAAAGCAAGGGGCGGTTTAACGCTTTAAAGCCTTCTTTCAGAGTATAAAACTCTTTATTACTGGCGAGGATGATACTACATTATTTCCTTGGTGATAAGAGGATATCTGGAGGGGCTGAACCAATGAATAAAGGGAAACTGAAACAAATACTGCTGATAACTGACGGGTGTTCCAATCATGGCGAAGATCCGGTCGCGATGGCTGCTCTTGCAAAAGAACAGGGGATTACGGTTAACGTCATTGGAATACTGGAAGAAAACATTGTAGACCAGGATGCGATCAATGAAATCGAAGGAATTGCCATGTCCGGAGGCGGAGTGAGCCAGGTGGTATATGCTGAGCAGCTGTCACAGACGGTTCAAATGGTCACAAGACAGGCGATGACTCAAACTCTGCAGGGTGTTGTGAACTCCGAACTGCAGCAGATTCTGGGCAAAAAAGTGACAATGGAGGAGCTCTCCCCGGAAAAACGGGGTGAGGTCATGGAAGTAGTCGATGAGCTTGGAGAAACAATCGGCATGGAGATCCTGATTCTTGTTGATACAAGCGGAAGCATGAAACCTAAGCTTCCGACCGTTAAAGAATCTCTGCTTGATTTATCAATCAGCCTGAATTCGAGAATAGGAGAAAATCAATTTTCAGTGTCTGTATTTCCTGGGAAAAAGGAAGAAGTTGAAACGGTCCTTGACTGGACGCCGAAACTTGAATCTCTCTCTTCTATTTTCCCAAAGCTGACAACAGGCGGCATCACGCCTACGGGACCTGCCATTCGCGATGGCATCCATTCGTTTAAGAAAAAGCGTTCGTTAAGGAGCCTGCTTTCAGATGATGAACAATACTTCAATGAATCAAACATGTAATCTTCTGCCCGGCACTGTCGTTGAAGGAAAGTGGCATCATAACAAGTACCGTATTGTAAAGCCGCTTGGACAGGGTGCTACAGGGATCGTTTACTTGGCAGAAGGGAGAAGTGGACTTGCCGCTTTGAAGGTAAGCGGGAACAGCATGTCCATTACGTCCGAAGTGAATGTTCTTAAGCACTTTTCAAAGGTCCGGGGGAGTTCCCTTGGGCCTGCTTTAGTTGATGTAGATGACTGGATACATCCAAGAACGGGAGAGCAGGTTCCGTTTTATGTGATGGAATATATCAGCGGAAAGCAATACCTGGATTTCATCAGCAATCAGGGATTGGAATGGATAGGGGTGCTGACGGTTCAGCTGCTGTCGAATTTAGAGGAGCTGCACAGGGCCGGATGGGTATTCGGCGATTTGAAGCCTGAAAATCTGATGGTGGCAGAACGGCCGGTAAAGCTGAGGTTCATTGACGTTGGGGGTACAACTCTGAATGGGAGGTCAATCAAAGAATTCACCGACTTTTTTGACAGAGGGTACTGGGGTCTTGGCACCCGCAGGGCTGAGCCATCCTACGATTTGTTTGCAGCTGCCATGATCGTCATTAACTCTGTTCATCCAAAACGGTTTAAAAAGCAGGATGAGGGCGGCAGACAGCTCATGGAAGTCATTCAGGACCACCCTTATTTAAGAAAGCATTCAGCTGTTTTGAAAAAAGCGTTATTGGGAAAATACCACTATGCTGCTGATATGAAAAAGGACTTTCTGACGTCTCTCTATGAGCAGGGTTCAGCACCGCAAAAGCAGCAGAAAAGCCGCGTGCAGACAGGACAGGCTCAAGCGGCAAAACCGTCTCAGGTGCATGGACGGCAAAGCAGAACATCCAAACAGGCGAAAGCAGTGAGACCCGGGCCATCAGGCAATGCAGCAAGTCAGGGGCCGGTCCGTGTAAAAGCAAAAAAGAAAAGCAGGACCGGAGGATGGGTTGAAACCGTCATGATCCTTGCCGCACTTTGCATTATCTACTCGTTTTACGTCTATCACTATCTGATGTAGCGCGAATTTATGGTAAATATGTGAACGGGGGACTTCTTTTTTGCAGGGCTGAAAGCTGTCATGATAGTATGAAGGTACGCAAAGACTATGCTATAAAAGAGGAATGCCATGCTAGAACGTTTCAGACGTTTTCTTACACGCTATAAAGTGAAAGACACAGCAGTCGTCATAGGTGTATCAGGAGGTCCTGATTCACTCGCCCTGCTTCATTTATTTATCCGGCTTAGATCCGAATTCGGCCTGAGTCTTGCTGCGGCTCATGTTGATCACATGTTCCGGGGAGCTGAATCCGCCCTTGAAATGGAATTTGTAAAGGAGTTTTGCCGGAACCATCATGTTCTGTGCGAAGCTGTGCAGATCGATGTCTCGAAGTATGCGGAAGAAAACCCTGAGATGAGCATTCAGAGCGCGGCAAGAGAATGCCGTTATTCCTTCTACGAAAGAGTCATGAAGAAGCATCAGGCTTCGTTCATAGCTTTAGGCCATCATGGCGATGATCAGATCGAGACGATTCTGATGAGAATGACAAGGGGCAGCGCGGGAACAGCGCTTGCCGGGATACCGGAACACAGGGAGTTTGCAGGCGGAAGCATTATCCGGCCTCTGCTTTCAGCTGATAAAAGTGAAATCCTCGAATACTGCAGCCTGAACCATCTGGCTCCAAGGTTTGACCCGAGCAACGAAAAGCTTGATTACACCCGCAACCGCTTCCGTAAACAGGTTCTTCCATTCCTGAAGGAAGAGAACCCGAAAGTGCACGGGAGATTTCAGTATTTCAGCAGGACTTTCAAAGAAGATGAAGAGTTCTTACAGGAATTATCGAAAGAAAAGTTGAATACAGTGTTGAAAAGGAAAGAAAAGCACGAAGCCGAACTCGATATCGATTTGTTCAACACCCTGCCTATGCCTTTACAAAGAAGATGTATTCAACTAATATTAAACTATCTTTATGAAGACCAACCATCTTCCCTTTCTTCTATACATATTGAGAGTCTACAATCCTTACTCTCGCATACACATCCTTCCGGTTCACTAGATTTTCCAGACGGCCTTAAAGTAATCAAATCCTACCAAACGTGTTTGTTTACTTTTGAACAAATAAAGGACCAGTCATTTTCAAGGACAGTGCAGATCCCGTCAAGCACAGTACTTCCAGACGGGCATCTCCTAACTTGTGAAATCATCAGCGGAAAACCTGATGAATGGATAGCTGGAAACGATGTGTTCGTCATGCCGGCCGAGTCTTTGACCAAGCCTCTGCTTATAAGGACAAGAAAGCAGGGCGATAAAATCAAACTGAAGGGCATGAACGGTACGAAAAAAGTAAAAGATATATTTATTGATGCAAAAGTACCGGTCCATAGAAGGAACAGCTGGCCTGTTTTAGAAGATGGCAGCGGCAAGATCCTTTGGCTTCCCGGCCTTAAAAAGTCTTCATTTGAAGATGCCGGGTGCGGCGCAGGTGACTACGTTGTTTTGCAATATAAAGAGCAATGATTTTGTAGGGGGCAACTTGTAATGAAGCAGGATATCGAAAAAGTATTAATAACAGAAGAAGAAATCAGCCGGAAGGTAAAGGATCTGGGAGCTCAGCTTACTGAAGAGTATAAAGACCGTTTCCCTCTTGCTATCGGAGTGCTGAAAGGCGCTATGCCGTTCATGGCAGATCTGCTGAAGAACATTGATACATACTTGGAAATGGACTTTATGGATGTTTCAAGTTATGGTACTTCTACAGTATCTTCCGGTGAAGTGAAAATCCTGAAGGACCTTGACACTTCAGTAGAAGGCAGAGACATCCTGATTATTGAAGATATCATCGACAGCGGGCTTACACTGAGCTACCTTGTAGAGCTTTTCCGCTACCGCAAGGCAAAAACGATCAGCATCGTGACGCTTCTTGATAAACCAACAGGACGCAAAGCAGATATTCAGGCTGATTATGTGGGCTTTGAAGT
Source organism: Bacillus sp. FSL H8-0547 (assembly GCA_038002745.1). Classification (NCBI taxonomy): domain Bacteria; kingdom Bacillati; phylum Bacillota; class Bacilli; order Caryophanales; family Bacillaceae; genus Bacillus; species Bacillus sp. FSL H8-0547. Next base: position 1,715,427 of record JBBODD010000001.1, on the reverse strand, counting down.
GCCGGACGCATTTGTTGTAGGTTATGGACTTGACTACATCGAACGCTACCGCAATCTCCCTTATATCGGGGTGCTGAAGCCTGAAATTTACGAAAATAAGTAAATGCAGCATTTGTCAAGTACCAAAACGGCCAATCAGTTGTATTGGAATGATTTTCTATGATACTATTTAAAATAGTTGTGTTTACTGTGGGAGGAGGTAAGGAATGAATCGGATCTTCCGTAATACCATATTTTATTTATTAATCTTTTTAGTGGTTATTGGAGTCGTCAGTTTTTTCCAGGGAAACAACACAAAAACTGAGCCATTAACTTACAGTACGTTCATTTCCAAACTTGAAGCTGGTGACGTGGATAATATTACGATACAGCCGCTTCGCGGAGTATATGAAGTAAAGGGCCAGCTGGATGATTATAAAGAAGAAGAGCAGTTTGTAACACATGTACTGAGCGACAAAGCTCTGGACCGTGTTGATGCTGCAGCGCAGGGCAAAACGAGTGTTAAATTTGTTCCTGCAGAAGAAACGAGCGGATGGGTAACATTCTTTACATCCATCATACCGTTTGTCATTATCTTTATTCTTTTCTTCTTCCTGCTCAACCAGGCTCAGGGCGGCGGAAGCCGTGTAATGAACTTCGGCAAGAGCAAAGCGAAGCTCTACAGCGAAGAAAAGAAAAAAGTGCGTTTCAAAGATGTTGCCGGTGCTGACGAGGAAAAACAAGAGCTTGTCGAGGTTGTTGAATTCCTTAAAGACCCGCGCAAATTTGCCGAGCTTGGCGCCCGTATTCCAAAAGGCGTTCTGCTTGTAGGACCTCCGGGTACAGGTAAAACCCTGCTTGCCCGCGCTGCAGCAGGTGAAGCCGGCGTTCCGTTTTTCTCTATAAGCGGATCTGACTTTGTTGAAATGTTCGTAGGGGTGGGAGCTTCCCGTGTCCGCGACCTTTTCGAAAATGCAAAGAAAAATGCTCCTTGTATCATCTTTATCGATGAAATCGATGCTGTTGGACGCCAGCGCGGCGCCGGTCTTGGCGGCGGCCATGACGAGCGCGAGCAGACGCTGAACCAATTGCTCGTTGAAATGGATGGATTCGGCGGAAACGAAGGCATCATCATGATTGCTGCAACGAACCGTCCGGATATTCTTGACCCGGCACTTCTGCGTCCGGGACGATTTGACCGTCAAATTACAGTCGACCGTCCGGATCTTAAAGGCCGTGAAGCGGTGCTTGAAGTTCATGCCCGCAATAAGCCTTTAGATGATACGGTAAACCTGAAGTCCATTGCAGCCCGTACACCTGGCTTCTCGGGTGCAGACCTTGAGAACCTGCTGAACGAAGCAGCGCTAGTTGCAGCACGCCGCAACAAGAAGAAAGTGGATATGACGGATATAGACGAGGCGACAGACCGCGTAATTGCAGGTCCAGCCAAGAAAAGCCGCGTTATTTCCAAAAAAGAACGCAATATTGTTGCCTATCATGAAGGCGGACATACGATTATCGGTGTTGTTCTTGATGAAGCCGATATGGTTCATAAAGTAACAATCGTGCCTCGCGGTCAGGCTGGCGGCTATGCCGTTATGCTTCCAAAAGAGGACCGTTATTTCATGACGAAGCCTGAGCTGCTTGATAAAATTACAGGATTGCTCGGCGGACGTGTGGCTGAGGATATCGTCTTCGGCGAAGTGAGCACAGGTGCGACGAACGACTTCCAGCGTGCCACTGGCATTGCAAGACGCATGGTAACGGAGTTCGGTATGAGTGACAAGCTTGGACCGCTTCAGTTCGGACAGTCCCAGGGACAGGTATTCTTAGGCCGCGACTTTAACAGCGAGCAGAATTACAGTGATGCGATTGCCCATGAAATCGACATGGAAGTACAGCGCATCATTAAAGAATGCTACGAGCGCGCTAAGAAAATCCTTACTGAAAACCGCGATAAGCTTGAACTGATTGCTCAAACCCTGCTTGAAATCGAAACTCTCGATGCAGAGCAGATCAAGCATCTGGTGGATCATGGCACCCTGCCTGACCGTCCGGTTTCAGAACATGAAAAGAAAGAAGATGTAAAAGTAAACATCCTTCCAAAAAAGGATGAAGAGCAGACATCTGAGATTCACGAAGACCGTAAAGAAGACTGATCATACATCAAAACCGCATGTTCACATTGAACATGCGGTTTTTTAACGCCGTTTCAGGTTCTTCCTTTTGCAATCCGCTGCCTAAAAAGACTAAAATGAGTGAGGGAAGACAGGGCTGCACACATAAATTTTGCATAAATTCAAGGCGGCTTCATGATATGATGAAAGAGTATTGAATACAGAGAAAAAGAATTTGGATAAAGTGGTGATACATATGTTTTTAGTGCTGGATGTAGGGAATACAAATACCGTTTTAGGCGTTTTTGAAGGGGATGCTCTGAAGCATCACTGGCGCATTGAGACGACGCGCAACAAAACAGAAGATGAGTTTGGCATGCTCATCAAATCCCTCTTTGAACATGAAGGCATTCATCTGACCGATATTAAAGGAATCATTATCTCCTCTGTTGTGCCGCCGATTATGTTCTCGCTTGAGCGGATGTGCACGAAATATTTCAAACAGAAGCCCCTCGTTGTCGGACCTGGCATCAAGACAGGCTTGAACATTAAATATGAGAATCCCCGTGAAGTAGGTGCAGACCGAATTGTGAATGCAGTGGCAGGCATCCATTTATACGGCGGTCCTCTGATTATTGTTGATTTCGGCACAGCCACAACCTACTGCTATATCAACGAGGAAAAACAATATATGGGCGGTGCGATTGCTCCGGGAATCAATATCTCAACTGAGGCTCTCTATTCGAGAGCAGCCAAGCTTCCAAGAATCGAAATTGCGCGACCTGATGATATTATCGGCAAAAATACGGTCAGCGCTATGCAGGCGGGCATTCTTTACGGGTATGTCGGACAGGTTGAAGGCATTGTCGGGAGAATGAAACAGCAGTCTAAAGCAGAGCCTAAGGTTATTGCAACAGGAGGACTTTCAACGCTGATTGCTTCTGAGTCGAAGGTGATTGACATCGTTGATCCGTTCCTCACACTCAAAGGACTTCAGCTGATTTTTGAACGAAACAGCATTTAATTGGAAAGGTGATAAAACATGGATTATCTTGTAAAGGCACTTGCGTATGACGGACAAGTGCGTGCATACGCAGCTAAAACGACAGACACAGTTGGAGAGGCGCAAAGAAGGCATCAGACATGGCCGACTGCATCTGCAGCCCTGGGCCGTTCAATGACGGCTGGTGTCCTGATGGGCTCAATGCTTAAAGGCGACAGCAAAATGACGATTAAAGTGGAGGGAGGCGGGCCTATAGGCGTGATTGTCGTTGACAGTAATGCAAAAGGCGAGGTTCGCGGCTATGTGACAAACCCTCAAACACACTTTGATTTAAATGCAAAAGGAAAGCTTGATGTAGCAAGAGCGGTTGGGACATCCGGAACGCTTTCTGTTGTAAAGGATCTTGGCATGAAAGAACATTTCACAGGTTCAGTTGAACTTGTGTCAGGTGAACTTGGCGAAGACTTTACCTATTATCTTGTCAGCTCTGAGCAGGTTCCCTCATCCGTTGGGGTAGGCGTACTTGTTAACCCTGACAACACAATCCTCTCGGCAGGCGGCTTCATCATTCAGCTCATGCCCGGCACGGACGAATCAACGATTGCGGAAATTGAAAAACGGCTTGGAAGTGTAGAGCCAATCTCGAAACTGATCCAAAAAGGGCTTTCGCCGGAAGAAATTCTGTTTGAGATTCTCGGCAAAGATCATGTGAAGATTCTTGATCAGCACCCAGTTGCTTTTCACTGCCCTTGCTCACGCGAGAGAATTTCAAATGCCATTATCAGTCTTGGAGCGGATGAAATCCAAAGCATGATTGAAGAGGACGGCAAAGCAGAAGCAGAATGCCACTTCTGTAATGAACGGTATCATTTTTCAAAAGAAGAACTGACAGAGCTGAAAGACGAAGCGCGCTGAACATGCGGTCAGGAGATGGAGAGATGAACAGAAAAGCGGTCTGGCTGATTATCTTCGGACTCGTGATCATCAACTGTTTTACTCTGGCATATTTTCTAACAAAGGATGACAGCATCGCTGCAACTGGACCTGCTTCAAAGGGAAGCTCAGAATCCATTGCATCTGTCGGGGATAAGGAAATAACAAGAGAGCAGTGGATGGCAGAGCTTGAAGATCGTTTCGGCAGGGAAACACTTGAAGAAATGATTAATTTTACGGTTGTTGAGGAGCTTTCTGAAAAACATGACATCAAAATTCCTGATGAGGAGCTTGAACGGGAGCTTACGATGTATAAATCCATGTACAATTCACTCGACAACGAGCAGCTTTCAGAAGACGGAGAGCTGCGCGAACAGATCAGGTACAGCATGCTGCTTGAAGAGCTGCTGACAAAAGATGCTGAAATTCCGGAGAAGGAATTAAAGGCCTATTACGAGTCCAATCAGGATCTCTATTCCATTAGGGATACGTATCACCTTTTTCACATTGTGACGAAGACAGAGGCAGAAGCGAAAAAGGTAATCGAAGAGCTTGAGGGCGGCTCGAGCTTTGAAGCGCTCGCTGCGGAAAAATCAATCGATGAGTTTTCTGCCAACGAGGGCGGAGACCTTGGCTATGTTTCATCAGAAAACGATTATCTTCCGGCTCAATATATCGAAGAAGCTGAAAAGCTCAAAAAAGATAAGTGGAGCGAGCCGATTAAAAGTGAAAACGGCTATTCTGTCATCCTCCTGAAAGAGAAGGTTAACGGAGTGCAGTACTCATTTGAAGAAGCTAAGAACCAGATCAGACGGCAGATTGCCCTTGAGCAGATGGAATCAGCCGTTTCTGTAAAGCCTCTATGGGAAGAAGCGGGAGTAACGTGGTTTTACGGCAGCGACACACCCCAATGATAAAACAGAATTGAGCATTTTGCCCTATCCGAGAAGTAAGAAAAGATTGACAATTCAGACTGAGGTTTGGTACATTCTTTTTAAAGCCAATAAAAATACTCGGAAATAGAGGTGGTCAGATTGACGCGTGTAGCAAATTCTATACACGAACTGGTTGGGGAAACACCTATTGTCAAATTAAACCGCATTGTAGATGAAAACAGTGCAGATGTATACCTGAAACTTGAATTTATGAACCCTGGAAGCAGCGTAAAAGACCGCATAGCGCTTGCGATGATCGAAGCTGCCGAAGAAAAAGGGCTTCTTAAAGAAGGCGATACGATCATTGAACCGACAAGCGGAAATACAGGCATCGGACTTGCGATGGTTGCAGCTGCAAAAGGGATTAAAGCAATCCTGGTTATGCCTGAAACAATGAGCATGGAGCGCCGGAACCTCCTTCGGGCGTACGGTGCCGAGCTTGTTCTTACTCCTGGTCCTGAGGGCATGGGCGGAGCCATCAGAAAAGCGGAAGAACTTGCAAAAGAGCATGGCTATTTCATGCCTCAGCAGTTCAAAAATGAAGCAAATCCTGAGGTCCACCGCCGTACGACAGGTCCTGAGATTGTCAGCCAGATGGGCGGCCAGCTTGATGCATTCATAGCTGGAATCGGAACGGGCGGAACCATTACAGGTGCCGGCGAGGTTCTTAAAGAAGCTTATCCTGATATAAAAATCTATGCAGTGGAGCCTGCTGACTCACCTGTCCTTTCAGGAGGCAAACCGGGTCCTCATAAAATCCAGGGCATTGGAGCAGGATTTGTTCCGGATATCCTAAAAACAGATATTTACGACGGTGTCATTCAAGTGAAAAATGAAGAAGCTTTTGAAGTGGCGCGGAAAGCGGCTAGAGAAGAGGGTCTTCTTGGAGGCATTTCTTCCGGTGCAGCGATTAAAGCAGCGCTTCAAGTAGCGAAAGAGCTTGGTAAAGGCAAAAAGGTTCTTGCCATTATCCCAAGTAACGGGGAAAGATACTTAAGCACGCCGCTTTATCAATTTGATTAATCAAGAAACAGCCCTTGGGCTGTTTTTTTTGTTTATGGGAGAAATTTTCAACATGTATTCTTCCCCTGTTTTATGTAAAATGAACTTATGAGTTTTTAAGGAGAGGGTTAAGCATGCACCTTGAGAGAAAACCGCTTGCAAAGAAGGCGGCTTACAATCTTGATTTCTTCAGACAATATCAGCATCTTTCCAGAAACGAGGAGCGCCACGCAATCCTTGAAAGCGGCAGGGGCGGCCGGTACAGCATCGCGGGCCTTCACCCGGCTGCAGTCATTAAAGGGAAAGATTCGGTTCTTTCAATCCGGACAAAGGACGGAACTGAGCAGCGGACAGGAAATATTCTCGATGAATTCAGGAGCTGGTTCAGTCAGTTTAATACCGTAAAGAATGATGAGCTTCCGGATTTTCAGGGCGGGGCGATCGGTTTTTTCAGCTATGATTGTGTAAGAGCGTTTGAGAAGCTTGAAAGCCGTTCTATTGACGATCTTGAAACGCCGGATCTATATTTTCTGCTTTTTGATGATTTGGCCGTTTATGATCATCAGACAAAGGAAATCTGGTTCATTACCCACTATTCATCTGAAGCTGACCTAAAAAAGGCGCAAAACAGAATAGCTGAAATGGAAAAGCGCTGGTTTGAAAAACAGACAGCTGCATTTGTTCATAAGCCTGCAGGCGGAACCGGAAATTCTGCATCCCCGCACCGGTTTACAAAAGAATCGTTTATGGATGCTGTTGAGACAATTAAGGAATACATTGCAAACGGTGATGTTTTTCAGGTGAACCTGTCTGTCAGGCAGACTGAACCTCTTAAGGTGCATCCGCTTAAAGTGTATGAAACCCTGAGGGAAGTGAATCCATCGCCGTATATGGCTTATCTGGATCTGCATGATTTCCAGATTGTGAGCGGCTCGCCTGAGCTGTTGGTTAAAATAGACGGCGAACACGCAAGCACGAGGCCGATTGCGGGAACAAGGTCAAGAGGGGAAAGTGAAGAAGAAGATCAGAAGCTTGCTTCAGAGCTGATTGAAAATGAGAAAGAGCGTGCTGAGCATGTTATGCTTGTTGATCTTGAACGGAATGACCTTGGAAGAGTGTGCAAATACGGTACGGTTGAAGTAAACGAGTTTATGGTCATCGAAAAATATTCACACGTGATGCACATCGTTTCAAATGTCCGCGGCCTGCTTGCAGAAGGAAAAGATTATCTGGATGTCCTGAAAGGTGTTTTTCCGGGAGGGACGATTACCGGAGCTCCCAAAATCAGAACGATGGAAATTATTGAGGAGCTTGAGCCGACAAGAAGAGGCATTTATACAGGATCAATCGGTTGGATTGGGTATAATGGAGATATGGAAATGAACATTGTCATCCGCACGCTGCTTGCGAAGGACGGACATGCCTACATCCAGTCAGGAGCCGGAATCGTCATCGATTCCAATCCTAAACACGAATATAAAGAATCGCTCAAGAAGGCGCAGGCCTTGCTTAGGGCGAAAGAGCTGAGCGAAGAAGAGACTATGACAGTATGAGGTGAGAGAGAATGATTTTAATGATTGATAACTATGATTCGTTTACGTTTAACCTGGTGCAGTATTTAGGAGAGCTTGGAGAGGAGCTTATCGTTCGCAGGAACGATGAGATCACGCTCGATGAAATTGAAGAGATGGCTCCTGATTTTCTTATGATATCCCCTGGTCCATGCAGTCCGAATGAAGCTGGAATCAGCATGGCTGCCATTGAGCGCTTTGCGGGGAAAATTCCGATTTTCGGAGTTTGTCTTGGACATCAATCCATTGCGCAGGTTTTCGGGGGAGATGTTGTCCGCGCAGAACGCCTGATGCACGGGAAAACATCCGAAATGCACCACGACGGCAAAACGATCTTTAAGGATATTGAGAATCCATTCACAGCTACCCGCTATCATTCACTGATTGTGAAAAAAGAAACCTTGCCTGACTGCTTTGATATCACAGCATGGACAGAAGAAGGCGAAATCATGGCGATCCGCCATAAAACACTTCCGGTTGAAGGTGTGCAGTTCCACCCTGAGTCAATCATGACATCCTTTGGGAAGAACCTGCTCGGCAATTTTATTCAAACGCACCGGCCTGCTGAAAAGGTCTGATGTATATTTACTTGAACTCCGAATTCATTCCGGCAAAGGATGCCAGGATCTCTCCCTTTGACCACGGGTATCTTTATGGTCTCGGGGTGTTTGAAACGTTCAGAGTCTATAAGGGGCATCCGTTTTTGCTTAATGATCACATGAGTAGGCTGAAAAAAGCCATGGGAGAGCTGAATATTCAGCTGGATGAATCCAGCCTGAATATAGAAGAGATCATTCAGCATCTGCTTCTGCTTAACGATCTGCAGGATGAGGATGTGTCGGTGCGCCTCAACGTATCAGCGGGAGACGGCGGACTGATGTTCGGTGCCCTGGAATATCGCGAACCTACTGTCATGATGTTTATGAGAAAACTGCCTGAATTGCCGGCTGACCTTGAAAAACGAGGGCTTCTTCTGTCTGTTCCGAGAAATACGCCTGAGGGGAAAGAACGGATCAAGTCCCATCATTATCTGAACAATGTTCTGGCGAAGCGAGAAGCAGGAAATGATCCTTCAATCGAGGGGATTTTTCTTACGAAAGAAGGGTTTGTGGCAGAAGGGATTGTCTCAAATCTCTTCTGGGTAAAGGATGAGTGTGTGTATACACCTTCTTTAGATACAGGGATCTTGAACGGTATCACCCGGCAGTTCGTCATCCGCTGTCTGGAAAAAGAGGGAATGAGGTGGGTGGAAGGCAGGTTTACAGCAGAGGAGCTGCTCCAGGCTGATGAAGTATTTGCCGTAAACTCTGTTCAGGAAATCATTCCGCTGAAAGAAATTGGCTCTAGCGTTTTTTCGGGAAAGAATGGCGCTGTAACGCAAACACTAAAAAGGATCTATAAGCAAAGCAGAATGCTGAAAAGCAGAGAAGAGCTGTAAAGGATTGATGATAAATGGACACCATTTTAGCTGATGATAAAAAGGATCTGATCTGCGGTCCGTACCGATTAAATCCTTATGAAAAGACATTGATTATGGGGATTTTAAATCTGACGCCTGACTCTTTTTCAGATGGAGGCAGGTTTAACCGCATAGAAACGGCGCTAGCCCACGCGAAGGAAATGATTGCAGACGGAGCGGATATCATTGATGTCGGGGGAGAGTCTACACGCCCCGGCGCGGATTTTGTCCCTGCTGAAGAAGAAATCCGGAGAGTTGTTCCAATTATAAAAGAACTTTCTAAAGAAATCAGTGTTCCAATCTCCATTGACACATACAAAGCAGAAGTGGCAGAGGAGGCTGTTCTTGCCGGAGCAACGATTCTAAACGATGTATGGGGGGCAAAAGCAGATCCTGAAATGGCTGCTGTTGCTGCCAAATACGATGTGCCGATTATCCTCATGCATAACCGGCCGGAACGGAATTACACCGCGCTGATTCCGGACATGATCTCAGATTTGAATGAAAGTGTCTCAATCGCCAAACGCGCAGGTGTTAAGGACAGCAAAATTATCCTTGACCCGGGCATCGGGTTTGCGAAGACGATGGAGGATAATCTTGAGGTCATGAGAAATCTGGAGACTTTTTGTCAATTGGGGTATCCGGTCCTGCTCGGAACATCAAGAAAATCCTTCATCGGCCGCATACTCGATCTCCCGCCTTCTGATAGAATGGAGGGTACAGGGGCTACAGTGTGCCTCGGAATCGAAAAAGGATGCAGCATTGTGAGGGTGCATGATGTGAAAGGAATTGCAAGAATGGCAAAAATGATGGATGCCATGATTGGAAAAGGAGCGGCTGAGCTTGGATAAAATTTTTGTGAACGGGATGGAGTTTTACGGGTATCATGGTGTTTTTCCTGAAGAGACGAAGCTTGGCCAGCGTTTTCGGGCTGACCTGACCATTGAGCTTGATTTAAAGCAGGCAGGGCAGACAGATGATCTGCAGCACACGGTCAATTATGCTTCGCTTTATAAAATTTGCAAAGGTGTTGCTGAAGGAAAGCCGTTCAAGCTTGTAGAAGCTGTCGCCGAGAACATTGCGGCAGAGGTTCTTGAAGAATTTCAGCAGGTAAGCTTCTGCACAGTAAAACTTTACAAGCCGGACCCGCCGATACCCGGCCATTACGACTATGTGGCCGTGGAGATCAGGAGAGGACGCTCATGAACAGAGCCTTTCTTGCGCTTGGCAGCAACATCGGAGACAGAGAGCGCTATTTAAAAGATGCGATCCTGAGCTTGAATGAACATTCTTCTATTGAGGTGGAGGAAATTTCCTCTATCTATGAAACAGATCCAGTGGGTTATGAGAATCAGGATGCATTTTTAAATATGGTGCTCTCCGTCCGCACAGATCTGACAGCGTTTGAGCTGCTGTCTGTCATGCAGGGGATTGAACAGAGTCTCGGAAGAAAAAGGGATATCAGGTGGGGTCCCCGGACTTTGGACCTTGACATTTTACTCTATAATCACGAAAATATTGAAACAGAGCAACTAATTATTCCACACCCTAGGATGTTAGAGCGTTCGTTCGTATTAATCCCGTTATATGAGATAGACCAGAATATTCATATACAAGCAAGCAGTCAGCCGCTTTCAGTCATAATCGATCAACTACCGGACAAAGAAGGGGTACGAATATGGAAGCAGCAGAAAAATGGGGAAGACGTATTCGGGCTTTTCGAAAATTAAAAGGATATACCCAGGAAGGGTTTGCAAAAGACCTTGGCATATCTGTGTCTGTTTTAGGTGAGGTTGAACGCGGGAACAGGCTTCCGAATGATCAGCTTATTGAAGAAGTAGCGGCCGCGCTGAACGTCACGATAGAAGAGCTTTCACCGAGAGAGTAAGGCTCTGAAAGGAGGTAACCCGATGTTTAAAATCGGCGATATCCAATTGAAAAACCGCGTTGTCCTTGCACCTATGGCCGGAGTCTGCAATTCGGCATTCCGCCTGACGGTGAAGGAATTCGGAGCGGGACTTGTCTGCGCTGAAATGGTCAGTGATAAAGCCATCCTTTTCAACAACGCAAGAACGATGGACATGCTCTACATTGATGAGCGGGAAAAGCCTCTCAGCCTCCAGATCTTCGGAGGAGAAAAAGAAACACTTGTAGAAGCTGCCAAGTTTGTCGATAAAAACACTACAGCCGATATCATTGATATCAATATGGGCTGTCCTGTTCCGAAAATCACAAAATGTGATGCCGGGGCTAAATGGCTGCTTGATCCGGATAAAATCTATGACATGGTTTCTGCCGTTACAGATGCAGTAGATAAACCGGTTACCGTGAAAATGCGCATTGGATGGGACGACCAGCACATCTTTGCTGTCAAGAATGCGCAGGCTGTAGAAAAAGCCGGAGGCAGCGCAGTAGCTGTTCATGGGCGTACAAGAGTTCAGATGTATGAAGGAACGGCGGATTGGGCTATCATTAAAGAAGTAAAAGAATCTGTCGGCATTCCGGTCATTGGGAACGGGGATGTGGAAACACCTCAGGATGCCCAGAGAATGCTTGATGAAACAGGTGTTGACGGCGTGATGATCGGCCGTGCCGCACTGGGAAACCCCTGGATGATTTACCGTACGGTTCACTATCTCGAAACAGGTGAACTGATCGGCGAACCTTCAGTACGCGAAAAAATGGATGTATGCAAACTTCATCTCGACCGTCTGGTTGCCCTTAAAGGCGAAAAAACGGCTGTCAGAGAAATGAGGAAGCATGCTGCATGGTACTTGAAGGGAATCAGAGGGCACGCCATTGTAAGAAATGCCGTAAATACGACTGAAACAAGAGACGAGCTTGTGAATCTGCTTGATGAATTTACATTGCAGGCAGAAGCGAAAGAACAAAGCAGCATACAGGCAGGATGAACTGCCTTTCCCCGCAGCGATTGCACACTGCCAGTTTGAACTGGCAGTTTTTCTGCATTCGCCGGTATAATTGACTAACAAGCCTTATAGAGGACAGGAGCTGATTTTTTTGAGTAATGAAGAATTAACCCATGAAGAATTAAATGACCAGCTGAAAGTAAGACGGGAAAAGCTGAGCGCACTGCGTGAGAAGGGTCTCGATCCGTTCGGAAAACGCTTTGAGCGTACAGGATACACATCGCAGCTCGTCCGTGAATACGGCGAAATTTCAAAAGAAGACCTTGAGGAAAGAGCCATTTCTGTCACACTGGCAGGAAGAATCATGACAAAGCGCGGTAAAGGAAAAGCCGGATTTGCCCATATTAAGGACATTGAAGGTCAAATTCAAATTTATGTGCGCAAGGATGCAGTCGGTGATGAGCAGTACGAATTGTTCAACACAGCTGATCTTGGGGACATTGTCGGCGTTACAGGTGTTATGTTTAAAACGAAAGTCGGCGAGCTTTCCATCAAGGCTACAAGCTTCGAGCTTTTAACGAAGTCTCTTCGTCCGCTTCCTGATAAATTCCATGGCTTAAAAGACATTGAACAGCGCTACCGCCAGCGTTATCTCGACCTCATCATGAATGATGAAAGCAAAAGCACGTTCATTGCACGCAGCAAAATCATTCAATCCATGCGCCGCTACCTTGACCAAAACGGCTACCTTGAAGTTGAGACGCCAACGATGCACACCATTGCAGGCGGAGCTTCAGCCCGTCCGTTCGTGACACACCACAATGCTCTTGATATGCAGCTCTACATGCGGATTGCAATTGAGCTTCACCTTAAGAGACTAATAGTGGGCGGCCTTGAAAAAGTATATGAGATTGGCCGTGTATACAGAAACGAAGGAATCTCTACCCGTCATAATCCTGAGTTCACAATGATCGAACTTTATGAGGCATATGCAGACTACAAAGATATCATGTCATTGACAGAGAACCTGATTGCCCATATTGCTAAAGAAGTGACAGGCTCTACAAAAATTACGTACGGTGAACATGAAATCGATCTTCAGCCGGAGTGGAAGAGACTTCATATGGTTGATGCAATCAAAGAGCGCACCGGCGTGGATTTCTGGGCTGAAATGTCAGTGGAAGACGCCAGAGCGCATGCAGCTGAGCATGACGTGGAAATCAACAAAAACATGACTGTCGGCCACATCATCAATGAATTCTTCGAGCAAAAAGTAGAAGAGCACCTGATTGAGCCTACATTTATCTATGGCCATCCGGTTGAGATTTCGCCACTTGCCAAGAAGAACGATGAAGACCCTCGTTTTACAGACAGATTTGAATTGTTCATTGTTGCCCGTGAGCATGCAAATGCTTTTACTGAGCTGAATGATCCTATTGATCAAAAAGAACGCTTTGAAGCACAGCTTCAGGAAAGAGAACAAGGAAATGACGAAGCGCACATGATGGATGAAGACTTTATTGAAGCGCTGGAGTATGGAATGCCTCCAACAGGCGGTCTTGGCATTGGAATTGACCGTGTAGTGATGCTTCTGACAAACTCGGCTTCTATCAGGGACGTCCTTCTCTTCCCGCATATGAGACATCGTTAAATACACATAAAAACCTCCGCTATTTCGGCGGAGGTTTTTTATTTTTATTTTTTATAAAAAAAGCCTTGCTTAATAGTGTCTGCGGTGATATATTATTAAACGTTGCCGCAAAAAACGGCGACGGCGAAAAATAAAAAAGTGAAAAGAGTGCTTGACTTAGTAATTGAGATTTGATATTATTATAAAGCTGCTCTTGGAGCAAATGATCTTTGAAAACTAAACAAAACCAAAAGCGTACCAAACGTTTTAAATTTTTTAAGTCAGCAACATTTATGAGTCACAAATTTTCTTCGGAGAGTTTGATCCTGGCTCAGGACGAACGCTGGCGGCGTGCCTAATACATGCAAGTCGAGCGGACCTCTTCGGAGGTCAGCGGCGGACGGGTGAGTAACACGTGGGCAACCTGCCTGTAAGACTGGGATAACTCCGGGAAACCGGAGCTAATACCGGATACTATGTCAAACCGCATGGTTTGACATTCAAAGACGGTTTCGGCTGTCACTTACAGATGGGCCCGCGGCGCATTAGCTAGTTGGTGAGGTAATGGCTCACCAAGGCAACGATGCGTAGCCGACCTGAGAGGGTGATCGGCCACACTGGGACTGAGACACGGCCCAGACTCCTACGGGAGGCAGCAGTAGGGAATCTTCCGCAATGGACGAAAGTCTGACGGAGCAACGCCGCGTGAGTGATGAAGGTTTTCGGATCGTAAAACTCTGTTGTCAGGGAAGAACAAGTGCCGGAGTAACTGCCGGTGCCTTGACGGTACCTGACCAGAAAGCCACGGCTAACTACGTGCCAGCAGCCGCGGTAATACGTAGGTGGCAAGCGTTGTCCGGAATTATTGGGCGTAAAGCGCGCGCAGGCGGTTTCTTAAGTCTGATGTGAAAGCCCCCGGCTCAACCGGGGAGGGTCATTGGAAACTGGGAAACTTGAGTGCAGAAGAGGAGAGTGGAATTCCACGTGTAGCGGTGAAATGCGTAGAGATGTGGAGGAACACCAGTGGCGAAGGCGACTCTCTGGTCTGTAACTGACGCTGAGGCGCGAAAGCGTGGGGAGCGAACAGGATTAGATACCCTGGTAGTCCACGCCGTAAACGATGAGTGCTAAGTGTTAGAGGGTTTCCGCCCTTTAGTGCTGCAGCTAACGCATTAAGCACTCCGCCTGGGGAGTACGGTCGCAAGACTGAAACTCAAAGGAATTGACGGGGGCCCGCACAAGCGGTGGAGCATGTGGTTTAATTCGAAGCAACGCGAAGAACCTTACCAGGTCTTGACATCCTTTGCCACTTCTAGAGATAGAAGGTTCCCCTTCGGGGGACAAAGTGACAGGTGGTGCATGGTTGTCGTCAGCTCGTGTCGTGAGATGTTGGGTTAAGTCCCGCAACGAGCGCAACCCTTGATCTTAGTTGCCAGCATTCAGTTGGGCACTCTAAGGTGACTGCCGGTGACAAACCGGAGGAAGGTGGGGATGACGTCAAATCATCATGCCCCTTATGACCTGGGCTACACACGTGCTACAATGGATGGTACAAAGGGCTGCGAGACCGCGAGGTTTAGCCAATCCCATAAAACCATTCTCAGTTCGGATTGCAGGCTGCAACTCGCCTGCATGAAGCTGGAATCGCTAGTAATCGCGGATCAGCATGCCGCGGTGAATACGTTCCCGGGCCTTGTACACACCGCCCGTCACACCACGAGAGTTTGCAACACCCGAAGTCGGTGGGGTAACCGCAAGGAGCCAGCCGCCTAAGGTGGGGTAGATGATTGGGGTGAAGTCGTAACAAGGTAGCCGTATCGGAAGGTGCGGCTGGATCACCTCCTTTCTAAGGATATGAGGTCGCTTTTGGTTTTTGTTTAGTTTTGAGAGATCATTCTCTCTATATGAAAGAAGGCAATCATTGATGATCTGCCGGTTGTTCTTTGAAAACTGGATAACGTAATTGATAACAAGTAATTCACTGAGATTTACGCTTACCATAGTGATTTTTCTTAGACTTTACAGTCTAAACAAACGATTGACCAATTTTGGTTAAGTTATGAAGGGCGCACGGTGGATGCCTTGGCACTAGGAGCCGATGAAGGACGGGACTAACACCGATATGCTTTGGGGAGCTGTAAGTAAGCTTTGATCCAGAGATTTCCGAATGGGGAAACCCACTGTTCGTAATGGAACAGTATCTTTACCTGAATACATAGGGTACTGAAGGCAGACCCGGGGAACTGAAACATCTAAGTACCCGGAGGAAGAGAAAGCAAATGCGATTTCCCAAGTAGCGGCGAGCGAAACGGAATCAGCCCAAACCAAGAGGCTTGCCTCTTGGGGTTGTAGGACACTCTATACGGAGTTACAAAGGAACGGGGTAGATGAAGCGGCCTGGAAAGGCCTGTCATAGAAGGTAAAAACCCTGTAGTCGAAACTTCGTTCCCTCCAGAGTGGATCCTGAGTACGGCGGGACACGTGAAATCCCGTCGGAATCCGGGAGGACCATCTCCCAAGGCTAAATACTACCTAGTGACCGATAGTGAACCAGTACCGTGAGGGAAAGGTGAAAAGCACCCCGGAAGGGGAGTGAAAAGATCCTGAAACCGTGTGCTTACAAGTAGTCAGAGCCCGTTAACGGGTGATGGCGTGCCTTTTGTAGAATGAACCGGCGAGTTACGATCCCGTGCAAGGTTAAGTTGATGAGACGGAGCCGCAGCGAAAGCGAGTCTGAATAGGGCGAATTAGTACGTGGTCGTAGACCCGAAACCAGGTGATCTACCCATGTCCAGGGTGAAGTTCAGGTAACACTGAATGGAGGCCCGAACCCACGCACGTTGAAAAGTGCGGGGATGAGGTGTGGGTAGCGGAGAAATTCCAATCGAACTTGGAGATAGCTGGTTCTCTCCGAAATAGCTTTAGGGCTAGCCTCGAGTATGAGAGTCTTGGAGGTAGAGCACTGATTGGACTAGGGGCCCTCATCGGGTTACCGAATTCAGTCAAACTCCGAATGCCAAAGACTTGCTCCTCGGGAGTCAGACTGCGAGTGATAAGATCCGTAGTCAAGAGGGAAACAGCCCAGACCGCCAGCTAAGGTCCCAAAGTATACGTTAAGTGGAAAAGGATGTGGAGTTGCTTAGACAACCAGGATGTTGGCTTAGAAGCAGCCACCATTTAAAGAGTGCGTAATAGCTCACTGGTCGAGTGACTCTGCGCCGAAAATGTACCGGGGCTAAACGTATCACCGAAGCTGCGGACTGTTCTTACGAACAGTGGTAGGAGAGCGTTCTAAGGGCGTCGAAGCCAGACCGGAAGGACTGGTGGAGCGCTTAGAAGTGAGAATGCCGGTATGAGTAGCGAAAGAGGGGTGAGAATCCCCTCCACCGAATGCCTAAGGTTTCCTGAGGAAGGCTCGTCCGCTCAGGGTTAGTCGGGACCTAAGCCGAGGCCGAAAGGCGTAGGCGATGGACAACAGGTTGATATTCCTGTACCACCTCCTCACCATTTGAGCAATGGGGGGACGCAGGAGGATAGGGCAAGCGCGCTGTTGGATATGCGCGTCCAAGCAGTTAGGCCGGGAAGTAGGCAAATCCGCTTCCCATATAAGGCTGAGCTGTGATGGCGAGGGAAATTTAGTACCGAAGTTCCTGATTCCACACTGCCAAGAAAAGCCTCTAGCGAGGTGAGAGGTGCCCGTACCGCAAACCGACACAGGTAGGCGAGGAGAGAATCCTAAGGTGAGCGAGAGAACTCTCGTTAAGGAACTCGGCAAAATGACCCCGTAACTTCGGGAGAAGGGGTGCTTTTTAGGGTGAATAGCCCTGAAAAGCCGCAGTGAATAGGCCCAGGCGACTGTTTAGCAAAAACACAGGTCTCTGCGAAGCCGCAAGGCGAAGTATAGGGGCTGACGCCTGCCCGGTGCTGGAAGGTTAAGGGGAGAGGTTAGCGCAAGCGAAGCTTTGAACCGAAGCCCCAGTAAACGGCGGCCGTAACTATAACGGTCCTAAGGTAGCGAAATTCCTTGTCGGGTAAGTTCCGACCCGCACGAAAGGCGTAACGATCTGGGCACTGTCTCAACGAGAGACTCGGTGAAATTATAGTACCTGTGAAGATGCAGGTTACCCGCGACAGGACGGAAAGACCCCGTGGAGCTTTACTGCAGCCTGATATTGAATTTTGGTACAGCTTGTACAGGATAGGTAGGAGCCTTGGAAGCCGGAGCGCCAGCTTCGGTGGAGGCATTGGTGGGATACTACCCTTGCTGTATTGAAATTCTAACCCGCAGCCCTTACCGGGCTGGGAGACAGTGTCAGGCGGGCAGTTTGACTGGGGCGGTCGCCTCCTAAAATGTAACGGAGGCGCCCAAAGGTTCCCTCAGAATGGTTGGAAATCATTCGCAGAGTGTAAAGGCACAAGGGAGCTTGACTGCGAGACCTACAAGTCGAGCAGGGACGAAAGTCGGGCTTAGTGATCCGGTGGTTCCGCATGGAAGGGCCATCGCTCAACGGATAAAAGCTACCCCGGGGATAACAGGCTTATCTCCCCCAAGAGTCCACATCGACGGGGAGGTTTGGCACCTCGATGTCGGCTCATCGCATCCTGGGGCTGTAGTCGGTCCCAAGGGTTGGGCTGTTCGCCCATTAAAGCGGTACGCGAGCTGGGTTCAGAACGTCGTGAGACAGTTCGGTCCCTATCCGTCGTGGGCGCAGGAAATTTGAGAGGAGCTGTCCTTAGTACGAGAGGACCGGGATGGACGCACCGCTGGTGTACCAGTTGTCTTGCCAAAGGCATCGCTGGGTAGCTATGTGCGGAAGGGATAAGTGCTGAAAGCATCTAAGCATGAAGCCCCCCTCAAGATGAGATTTCCCATCACATTTGTGAGTAAGAACCCTGAAAGATGATCAGGTTGATAGGTCTGAGGTGGAAGCGCGGTGACGTGTGGAGCTGACAGATACTAATCGTTCGAGGACTTAACCACAGTCTAACTAAGCGTAAATTGCACGTGAATCTTGTTATCAAACGTTACTCAGTTTTGAAAGAATAACTCTTTCAACAAAATGCATATTGTCTGGTGATGATGGCAAAGAGGTCACACCCGTTCCCATGCCGAACACGGAAGTTAAGCTCTTTAGCGCCGATGGTAGTTGGGGGTTTCCCCCTGTGAGAGTAGGACGTTGCCAGGCTGTATGTTTATAAGAGCACGCAAGTGCTGTATGGAGGATTAGCTCAGCTGGGAGAGCATCTGCCTTACAAGCAGAGGGTCGGCGGTTCGAGCCCGTCATCCTCCACCATATGATTTTTGGACATACTTTTTATAAATGCCGGTGTAGCTCAATTGGTAGAGCAACTGACTTGTAATCAGTAGGTTGGGGGTTCAAGTCCTCTCGCCGGCACCACTAGGTTTCTTATATATGTGCCATTAGCTCAGTCGGTAGAGCATCTGACTTTTAATCAGAGGGTCGAAGGTTCGAGTCCTTCATGGCACACCATTTTTCCTTAATATGCGGGTGTGGCGGAATTGGCAGACGCGCTAGACTTAGGATCTAGTGTCTTTGACGTGGGGGTTCGAGTCCCTTCACCCGCATGATATTGCGGAAGTAGTTCAGTGGTAGAACACCACCTTGCCAAGGTGGGGGTCGCGGGTTCGAATCCCGTCTTCCGCTCTTTGAATAAGCCGGGGTGGCGGAACTGGCAGACGCACAGGACTTAAAATCCTGCGGTAGGTGACTACCGTACCGGTTCGATTCCGGTCCTCGGCACCACACACATTTTTATATGCGCCCGTAGCTCAATTGGATAGAGCGTTTGACTACGGATCAAAAGGTTATGGGTTCGACTCCTATCGGGCGCGCCATATTACGGGAAGTAGCTCAGCTTGGTAGAGCACTTGGTTTGGGACCAAGGGGTCGCAGGTTCGAATCCTGTCTTCCCGACCATTTTCATTTTTTTATTCGGGGCCTTAGCTCAGCTGGGAGAGCGCCTGCCTTGCACGCAGGAGGTCAGCGGTTCGATCCCGCTAGGCTCCACCAATTAATTTAAAAAAGTTGTTGACTTAACCAGTCAGCGATGGTATGATTTAAAAGTTGCTCAACTGGGCAGCAAATGATCTTTGAAAACTAAACAAAACCAAAAGCGTACCAAACGTTTTAAATTTTTTAAGTCAGCAACATTTATGAGTCACAAATTTTCTTCGGAGAGTTTGATCCTGGCTCAGGACGAACGCTGGCGGCGTGCCTAATACATGCAAGTCGAGCGGACCTCTTCGGAGGTCAGCGGCGGACGGGTGAGTAACACGTGGGCAACCTGCCTGTAAGACTGGGATAACTCCGGGAAACCGGAGCTAATACCGGATACTATGTCAAACCGCATGGTTTGACATTCAAAGACGGTTTCGGCTGTCACTTACAGATGGGCCCGCGGCGCATTAGCTAGTTGGTGAGGTAATGGCTCACCAAGGCAACGATGCGTAGCCGACCTGAGAGGGTGATCGGCCACACTGGGACTGAGACACGGCCCAGACTCCTACGGGAGGCAGCAGTAGGGAATCTTCCGCAATGGACGAAAGTCTGACGGAGCAACGCCGCGTGAGTGATGAAGGTTTTCGGATCGTAAAACTCTGTTGTCAGGGAAGAACAAGTGCCGGAGTAACTGCCGGTGCCTTGACGGTACCTGACCAGAAAGCCACGGCTAACTACGTGCCAGCAGCCGCGGTAATACGTAGGTGGCAAGCGTTGTCCGGAATTATTGGGCGTAAAGCGCGCGCAGGCGGTTTCTTAAGTCTGATGTGAAAGCCCCCGGCTCAACCGGGGAGGGTCATTGGAAACTGGGAAACTTGAGTGCAGAAGAGGAGAGTGGAATTCCACGTGTAGCGGTGAAATGCGTAGAGATGTGGAGGAACACCAGTGGCGAAGGCGACTCTCTGGTCTGTAACTGACGCTGAGGCGCGAAAGCGTGGGGAGCGAACAGGATTAGATACCCTGGTAGTCCACGCCGTAAACGATGAGTGCTAAGTGTTAGAGGGTTTCCGCCCTTTAGTGCTGCAGCTAACGCATTAAGCACTCCGCCTGGGGAGTACGGTCGCAAGACTGAAACTCAAAGGAATTGACGGGGGCCCGCACAAGCGGTGGAGCATGTGGTTTAATTCGAAGCAACGCGAAGAACCTTACCAGGTCTTGACATCCTTTGCCACTTCTAGAGATAGAAGGTTCCCCTTCGGGGGACAAAGTGACAGGTGGTGCATGGTTGTCGTCAGCTCGTGTCGTGAGATGTTGGGTTAAGTCCCGCAACGAGCGCAACCCTTGATCTTAGTTGCCAGCATTCAGTTGGGCACTCTAAGGTGACTGCCGGTGACAAACCGGAGGAAGGTGGGGATGACGTCAAATCATCATGCCCCTTATGACCTGGGCTACACACGTGCTACAATGGATGGTACAAAGGGCTGCGAGACCGCGAGGTTTAGCCAATCCCATAAAACCATTCTCAGTTCGGATTGCAGGCTGCAACTCGCCTGCATGAAGCTGGAATCGCTAGTAATCGCGGATCAGCATGCCGCGGTGAATACGTTCCCGGGCCTTGTACACACCGCCCGTCACACCACGAGAGTTTGCAACACCCGAAGTCGGTGGGGTAACCGCAAGGAGCCAGCCGCCTAAGGTGGGGTAGATGATTGGGGTGAAGTCGTAACAAGGTAGCCGTATCGGAAGGTGCGGCTGGATCACCTCCTTTCTAAGGATATGAGGTCGCTTTTGGTTTTTGTTTAGTTTTGAGAGATCATTCTCTCTATATGAAAGAAGGCAATCATTCATGATCTGCCGGTTGTTCTTTGAAAACTGGATAACGTAATTGATAACAAGTAATTCACTGAGATTTACGCTTACCATAGTGATTTTTCTTAGACTTTACAGTCTAAACAAACGATTGACCAATTTTGGTTAAGTTATGAAGGGCGCACGGTGGATGCCTTGGCACTAGGAGCCGATGAAGGACGGGACTAACACCGATATGCTTTGGGGAGCTGTAAGTAAGCTTTGATCCAGAGATTTCCGAATGGGGAAACCCACTGTTCGTAATGGAACAGTATCTTTACCTGAATACATAGGGTACTGAAGGCAGACCCGGGGAACTGAAACATCTAAGTACCCGGAGGAAGAGAAAGCAAATGCGATTTCCCAAGTAGCGGCGAGCGAAACGGAATCAGCCCAAACCAAGAGGCTTGCCTCTTGGGGTTGTAGGACACTCTATACGGAGTTACAAAGGAACGGGGTAGATGAAGCGGCCTGGAAAGGCCTGTCATAGAAGGTAAAAACCCTGTAGTCGAAACTTCGTTCCCTCCAGAGTGGATCCTGAGTACGGCGGGACACGTGAAATCCCGTCGGAATCCGGGAGGACCATCTCCCAAGGCTAAATACTACCTAGTGACCGATAGTGAACCAGTACCGTGAGGGAAAGGTGAAAAGCACCCCGGAAGGGGAGTGAAAAGATCCTGAAACCGTGTGCTTACAAGTAGTCAGAGCCCGTTAACGGGTGATGGCGTGCCTTTTGTAGAATGAACCGGCGAGTTACGATCCCGTGCAAGGTTAAGTTGATGAGACGGAGCCGCAGCGAAAGCGAGTCTGAATAGGGCGAATTAGTACGTGGTCGTAGACCCGAAACCAGGTGATCTACCCATGTCCAGGGTGAAGTTCAGGTAACACTGAATGGAGGCCCGAACCCACGCACGTTGAAAAGTGCGGGGATGAGGTGTGGGTAGCGGAGAAATTCCAATCGAACTTGGAGATAGCTGGTTCTCTCCGAAATAGCTTTAGGGCTAGCCTCGAGTATGAGAGTCTTGGAGGTAGAGCACTGATTGGACTAGGGGCCCTCATCGGGTTACCGAATTCAGTCAAACTCCGAATGCCAAAGACTTGCTCCTCGGGAGTCAGACTGCGAGTGATAAGATCCGTAGTCAAGAGGGAAACAGCCCAGACCGCCAGCTAAGGTCCCAAAGTATACGTTAAGTGGAAAAGGATGTGGAGTTGCTTAGACAACCAGGATGTTGGCTTAGAAGCAGCCACCATTTAAAGAGTGCGTAATAGCTCACTGGTCGAGTGACTCTGCGCCGAAAATGTACCGGGGCTAAACGTATCACCGAAGCTGCGGACTGTTCTTACGAACAGTGGTAGGAGAGCGTTCTAAGGGCGTCGAAGCCAGACCGGAAGGACTGGTGGAGCGCTTAGAAGTGAGAATGCCGGTATGAGTAGCGAAAGAGGGGTGAGAATCCCCTCCACCGAATGCCTAAGGTTTCCTGAGGAAGGCTCGTCCGCTCAGGGTTAGTCGGGACCTAAGCCGAGGCCGAAAGGCGTAGGCGATGGACAACAGGTTGATATTCCTGTACCACCTCCTCACCATTTGAGCAATGGGGGGACGCAGGAGGATAGGGCAAGCGCGCTGTTGGATATGCGCGTCCAAGCAGTTAGGCCGGGAAGTAGGCAAATCCGCTTCCCATATAAGGCTGAGCTGTGATGGCGAGGGAAATTTAGTACCGAAGTTCCTGATTCCACACTGCCAAGAAAAGCCTCTAGCGAGGTGAGAGGTGCCCGTACCGCAAACCGACACAGGTAGGCGAGGAGAGAATCCTAAGGTGAGCGAGAGAACTCTCGTTAAGGAACTCGGCAAAATGACCCCGTAACTTCGGGAGAAGGGGTGCTTTTTAGGGTGAATAGCCCTGAAAAGCCGCAGTGAATAGGCCCAGGCGACTGTTTAGCAAAAACACAGGTCTCTGCGAAGCCGCAAGGCGAAGTATAGGGGCTGACGCCTGCCCGGTGCTGGAAGGTTAAGGGGAGAGGTTAGCGCAAGCGAAGCTTTGAACCGAAGCCCCAGTAAACGGCGGCCGTAACTATAACGGTCCTAAGGTAGCGAAATTCCTTGTCGGGTAAGTTCCGACCCGCACGAAAGGCGTAACGATCTGGGCACTGTCTCAACGAGAGACTCGGTGAAATTATAGTACCTGTGAAGATGCAGGTTACCCGCGACAGGACGGAAAGACCCCGTGGAGCTTTACTGCAGCCTGATATTGAATTTTGGTACAGCTTGTACAGGATAGGTAGGAGCCTTGGAAGCCGGAGCGCCAGCTTCGGTGGAGGCATTGGTGGGATACTACCCTTGCTGTATTGAAATTCTAACCCGCAGCCCTTACCGGGCTGGGAGACAGTGTCAGGCGGGCAGTTTGACTGGGGCGGTCGCCTCCTAAAATGTAACGGAGGCGCCCAAAGGTTCCCTCAGAATGGTTGGAAATCATTCGCAGAGTGTAAAGGCACAAGGGAGCTTGACTGCGAGACCTACAAGTCGAGCAGGGACGAAAGTCGGGCTTAGTGATCCGGTGGTTCCGCATGGAAGGGCCATCGCTCAACGGATAAAAGCTACCCCGGGGATAACAGGCTTATCTCCCCCAAGAGTCCACATCGACGGGGAGGTTTGGCACCTCGATGTCGGCTCATCGCATCCTGGGGCTGTAGTCGGTCCCAAGGGTTGGGCTGTTCGCCCATTAAAGCGGTACGCGAGCTGGGTTCAGAACGTCGTGAGACAGTTCGGTCCCTATCCGTCGTGGGCGCAGGAAATTTGAGAGGAGCTGTCCTTAGTACGAGAGGACCGGGATGGACGCACCGCTGGTGTACCAGTTGTCTTGCCAAAGGCATCGCTGGGTAGCTATGTGCGGAAGGGATAAGTGCTGAAAGCATCTAAGCATGAAGCCCCCCTCAAGATGAGATTTCCCATCACATTTGTGAGTAAGAACCCTGAAAGATGATCAGGTTGATAGGTCTGAGGTGGAAGCGCGGTGACGTGTGGAGCTGACAGATACTAATCGTTCGAGGACTTAACCACAGTCTAACTAAGCGTAAATTGCACGTGAATCTTGTTATCAAACGTTACTCAGTTTTGAAAGAATAACTCTTTCAACAAAATGCATATTGTCTGGTGATGATGGCAAAGAGGTCACACCCGTTCCCATGCCGAACACGGAAGTTAAGCTCTTTAGCGCCGATGGTAGTTGGGGGTTTCCCCCTGTGAGAGTAGGACGTTGCCAGGCACGCAGAAAAAAGGACAGCAGAGATGCTGTTCTTTTTTGTTGTTCGGAAAAGAATATGATATACGTGAATTTAACCTGGGCAAGGGTATTTGCGCCAGAAATAATGAGTGATGGTAATCAATCACCTGAATCGTACCCTGCTAAACCGTAAAACGACATCAGAGGGTAAGCAAACGCTCAAATCGTACCCTCTAAAACTGTAAAACGATATCAGAGGGTAAGCAAAGTCTCGAATCGTACCCTGTAAAACTGTAAAACGATATTAGAGGGTAAGCAAACACTCGAATCGTACCCTGTAAAACCGTAAAAGGATATCAGAGGGTAAGCAAACACTCGAATCGTACCCTTTAAAACCGTAAAACGATTTCGGAGGGTAAGCAAACAGCCGAACCGTACCCTGTAAAACCGTAAAACGATATCAGAGGGTAAGCAAAAGCCCCGATCACATACCCTCCAAAACCGAAAAACAATCTCACAGGGCAAGCATGCACCTGGATACCATAGCATTTCCCGCCGAACTCTTATGCACCAATCCAATCATGCCTTGCCGCATGCACTTTTATTCTTATGCAGAAAAGCTGCGTTTAATGGATCCCGGTCAGAAAAACAGCTCATTATTACCGATTGATGACGTATACATAAAGTATTATCCTTCCTCCACCTTCCTTTCATTACTCTTCCCATTTAAAATAATACGGCAAATTCTGTTTAAAAACGTTTCACTGCCGTTAATAATGGAAATAGATAGATGAGCAGTTATGAGTTGAAAAAATGGTACGTTCGTTTTATATTAGTGTTAAAGTCAAATATAGTCAAAGTCAAGTTAGGGGGAGGCGGAGTGCGGAACATCTCGGATGTCATTGAACAGTATTTGAAGCAGGTGCTTACGACAAGCGGCAAGGAGATCGTCGAAATCAAAAGAAGCGAAATTGCGGATAAGTTTCAGTGTGTGCCCTCACAAATCAATTATGTCATCAATACCCGTTTTACGATTGAAAGAGGATATATCGTAGAGAGCAAAAGGGGAGGCGGCGGCTACATTCGGATTATAAAGGTAAAGTCGAATGATGCTGCGCATCTAATTGATCAGATCATGGGCATTATTGACAGGCGGATCTCGCAGTCATCTGCTGAAGATCTCATATTAAGGCTTGTAAGTGAAGATGTCATTTCAGAACGGGAAGCAAAAATCATGCTGAGTGTGATTGACAGGTCCGTTTTATATATTGAACTGCCGCACAGGGATGAATTGCGGGCAAGAATGATAAAGGCCATGCTGACTTCCTTGAAATACCGATGAGAGCAGGTGACAGACTTGATATGCCAGGAATGCAATGAGAGACCGGCAACATTTCATTTTACGAAGGTTGTGAACGGCGAAAAAACTGAGGTTCATATTTGTGATAAATGTGCTCAGAACAACAGTTCCATATTCATTGACAGCAGCAAAGGATTTTCTATTAATAACCTGCTGGCAGGCCTTTTGAACATGGATTCATCCGTTTCCGCGTCAAAGCAGGATGTTTTTAAAAAAAATGAAGTTCTGCAGTGTCCCGGCTGCGAGATGACGTTTCAGCAGTTTACAAAAGTGGGACGGTTCGGATGTTCCGAGTGCTACCGGACGTTTAAAGATCAAATTAACCCGATTCTGAGAAGAGTCCACAGCGGCAATACGGTGCATGCTGGAAAGATTCCAGAGCGAATTGGCGGTAGCATTCACATCCGCAAACGAATAGAGTTATTAAAACAGAATCTAAAAGAGCAAATTCAGCAGGAAGAGTTTGAAAAGGCTGCTGAAATCCGGGATGAGATCCGTTCGCTTGAACTTTCGTTAAAAAGTTCCAGAGGAGGTGAATCCTGATATGTCGCTTCAGCAGTTTATTAACCAGGCGATGAGTGCCTGGATGAGCAAGGATGGGCCTGATTCAGACATTGTTCTCAGCAGCCGTGTCAGACTGGCAAGAAACATTGAGAAGTACAGGTTTCCGACTTTTGCTTCGAATGAAGAGCTGCAGGATATTCTCTCTCTTTTTGAAGAGACGTTTGCGGATAAGAGCGTAGATGAGATCGGCAAGCTTGAAATGCTCCGCATGGATGATTTGCAGCCTATTCAGAAAAGGGTGCTCGTTGAGAAGCATTTAATCAGTCCGAATTTAGCAGAGGATTCTTCGTTCGGCGCATGTTTGCTGTCTGAGAATGAAGAGGTCAGCATCATGCTGAATGAAGAGGATCATATTCGCATTCAGTGTCTGTATCCCGGTCTGCAGCTGAAAGAAGCTTTAAAAGCAGCGAGCAGGCTTGATGACTGGATGGAAGGTTCGGTTGATTATGCGTTTGATGAACAAAGAGGATACTTAACCAGCTGCCCGACAAATGTGGGAACAGGGCTGAGGGCATCGGTGATGATGCACTTGCCGGCTCTTGTGCTCACACAGCAGATGAACAGAATTATTCCGGCTATTAATCAATTAGGTCTGGTTGTTAGAGGAATTTATGGGGAAGGCAGCGAAGCATTAGGTAACATCTTTCAGATTTCCAATCAGATTACTCTCGGCAAGTCTGAGGATGATATTGCAGAAGATCTGCTGAGTGTGGTGCACCAGCTGATTGAAAAAGAGCGCTCTGCACGGGAAGCTTTATATAAAACGTCGCAGGTGCCGCTTGAGGACCGTGTGTTCAGATCTCTGGGCACGCTGACATACAGCAGGATCATTGAATCCAAAGAAGCAGCAAAATGTTTATCAGATGTGAGACTGGGAATTGATTTAAATATCATCAAAGATATTTCCAGAAATATTTTAAATGAGCTGATGATCCTGACTCAGCCGGGATTTCTCCAGCAGTATTCCGGAGGAGCATTGCGCCCGGATGAACGGGACATAAGAAGAGCTTCATTAATCAGAGAAAGACTAAACCTTGAAATGGTCAGAAGGATGGAGGATGATGAAGGATGATGTTTGGAAGATTTACTGAACGCGCTCAGAAGGTTCTTGCATTAGCACAAGAGGAAGCTGTCCGTCTTGGACATAACAATATCGGCACAGAGCATATTCTTCTCGGTCTTGTAAGAGAAGGTGAGGGCATCGCTGCAAAAGCGCTGACAGCTCTTGGCCTTGGATCAGATAAAATTCAAAAAGAAGTGGAGAGCCTCATCGGCAGAGGACAGGAAATTTCACAGACGATACACTACACTCCCCGAGCTAAAAAGGTGATTGAGCTTTCCATGGATGAAGCTAGAAAGCTAGGCCATTCATACGTGGGCACAGAGCATATTCTTTTAGGTCTTATCCGCGAAGGAGAAGGTGTGGCTGCACGGGTGCTTAATAACCTCGGTGTAAGCTTAAATAAAGCACGCCAGCAAGTCCTCCAGCTGCTTGGCAGCAATGAGTCCGGCTCTGGCCACCAGAGCGGTTCGATGAACAATGCCAATACTCCGACCCTGGACAGTCTGGCACGCGATTTGACGGCCATTGCACGCGAAGGCAGTCTTGACCCTGTCATTGGGCGAAGCAAAGAAATCCAAAGGGTCATTGAAGTCCTAAGTCGCAGAACGAAAAACAATCCTGTTTTAATCGGGGAGCCTGGTGTCGGTAAAACGGCAATCGCAGAAGGCCTTGCCCAGCAGATTGTGAACAACGAAGTACCTGAGATCCTCCGTGACAAGCGTGTTATGACACTTGATATGGGAACTGTTGTAGCCGGCACGAAATACCGCGGTGAATTTGAAGACCGTCTGAAAAAGGTGATGGATGAAATTCGCCAGGCAGGAAACATTATCCTGTTTATCGACGAACTTCATACACTGATCGGTGCAGGAGGCGCTGAGGGGGCAATTGATGCTTCCAATATTCTTAAGCCGTCGCTTGCACGTGGAGAACTTCAGTGCATCGGGGCCACTACGCTCGATGAATACCGCAAATATATCGAAAAGGATGCAGCGCTCGAACGCCGCTTCCAGCCGATTCAGGTTGATGAGCCGACAGCTGATGAAAGCATCCAGATTTTAAAAGGGCTTCGCGACCGTTATGAAGCTCATCACAGAGTATCCATCACGGATGAGGCAATTGATGCAGCGGTTAAGCTTTCAGACCGCTATATCTCAGACCGTTTCCTTCCGGATAAAGCAATCGATTTAATTGATGAAGCCGGTTCGAAGGTTCGCCTCCGTTCATTTACAACTCCTCCGAACTTAAAAGAGCTTGAAATGAAGCTTGAGGAAGTGCGCAAGGAAAAAGATGCCTCTGTTCAAAGCCAGGAATTTGAAAAAGCGGCTTCTCTCCGTGATACAGAGCAGCGTCTGCGCGAGCAGCTCGAGGAAACGAAGAAAACATGGAAAGAAAAACAGGGTCAGGAAAATTCCGAAGTGACAGTGGATGATATCGCAATGGTGGTTGCGAGCTGGACTGGAATTCCGGTATCGCGTCTTGCCCAGACAGAAACAGATAAGCTGCTGAACATGGAGCAGATTCTTCATAACCGCGTCATTGGCCAGGATGAAGCCGTTGTGGCTGTTGCGAAGGCGGTGCGCCGCGCAAGAGCAGGGCTTAAAGATCCGAAGCGCCCGATTGGCTCATTTGTTTTCCTCGGCCCTACAGGCGTAGGTAAAACAGAGCTTGCAAGAGCACTTGCAGAATCCATCTTCGGCGATGAGGATGCCATGATCCGGATTGATATGTCCGAGTATATGGAGAAGCACTCAACATCAAGACTTGTTGGTTCCCCTCCGGGATATGTCGGGTATGAAGAAGGCGGACAGCTGACTGAAAAAGTACGCAGAAAACCGTATTCTGTTGTTCTTCTCGATGAAATTGAAAAAGCTCACCCTGATGTTTTCAACATTCTTCTTCAGGTGCTTGAAGACGGACGATTAACAGATTCTAAAGGAAGAACGGTCGATTTCAGAAATACCATACTAATCATGACGTCGAATGTCGGCGCAAGCGAACTGAAGCGCAACAAGTACGTTGGCTTCAACGTGCAGGATGAGGCGCAGGATTACAAGGATATGAAGGGCAAGGTTATGAATGAGCTGAAAAAAGCATTCAGACCTGAGTTCCTGAACCGTATAGATGAAATTATCGTGTTCCACTCTCTTGAGAAGAAACACATTAAAGAGATTGTTACTCTTATGGCCGATCAGCTGATGAAGCGTCTAGCCGAACAGGACCTTGTGCTTGAACTGACAGATGCTGCACAGGAGAAAATAGCCGATGAAGGATTTGATCCTGAGTACGGTGCCCGTCCGCTGAGAAGGGCGATCCAGAAGCATGTTGAAGACCGCCTGTCTGAAGAGCTGCTTAAAGGCACAATCGAAAAAGGCCAGAAAGTTGTTCTCGATGTGACAGAGGGAGAATTTACTGTAAAAAGTTCTTCAGAAGCTGAAACGGAGAAAATCAAATAATCATCAGAAGCGAAACAATCATGAGGCATACATTTTTCACGTATGCCTCGATTTCGTTTCTTAGAGCAAACACACTGATTCTACCGATTCTCTTTTTAAAAAGGTAATCTAGTAAGGAAGGACAGAATGTATGGCTAAAACAAAATCGAAATTCATGTGCCTTGAGTGCGGATATGAGTCCCCAAAATGGATGGGGAAATGCCCGGGCTGCGGAGCATGGAATACGATGACAGAAGAAGTTGTAAAAACAGGAACGGCAAACAGGAGAGTGGCTTTTGCACACTCTGCTCCGGGTCAGACCGCAAACAAACCTTCACCTATCACAAACATTGAAACGTCTCAGGAACCGCGCATTAAAACCAACCTCAAAGAATTTAACCGTGTTCTCGGCAGCGGGATTGTAAAAGGTTCCCTTGTCCTGATAGGAGGAGACCCCGGAATTGGAAAATCAACGCTTTTGCTTCAGGTTTCCTCACAGCTTGCCGATAATGGAAACGATGTTCTTTACATATCGGGAGAAGAGTCGGTCAAGCAGACGAAAATGAGGGCTGACCGCCTAGGTGTTAAATCTGATAAATTGCTTGTACTTGCTGAAACCGATATGGAATATATCGCTAAGGCAATTGATGATACAAATCCGGCTTTTGTGATTGTTGATTCCATTCAGACGGTGTTTCAGAGTGACATTACCTCAGCACCTGGAAGTGTCTCACAGGTCCGGGAATGTACGGCAGAACTTATGAGACTTGCAAAAACGAAAGGCATCGCCATCTTCATTGTCGGACATGTAACAAAGGAAGGGTCAATTGCCGGTCCGAGAATTCTTGAGCACATGGTTGACACTGTCCTGTATTTTGAAGGAGAGCGCCATCATACGTACCGGATACTAAGAGCAGTGAAAAACCGTTTTGGGTCCACAAATGAGATGGGTATTTTTGAAATGAAGGAAAGCGGGCTTGAAGAGGTGCTGAATCCGTCTGAGATCTTCCTTGAGGAACGTTCCAAAGGGGCAGCAGGCTCTACCGTTGTAGCTTCCATGGAAGGGACAAGACCGGTGCTTGTTGAGATTCAGGCGCTGATTTCACCGACAAGCTTCGGCAACCCGAGAAGAATGGCAACAGGAATCGACCATAACCGGGTGCCGCTTCTGATGGCTGTGCTTGAAAAGAGAGTCGGACTGCTGCTGCAGAATCAGGATGCCTATTTAAAAGTGGCCGGCGGAGTAAAGCTTGATGAGCCTGCGATTGATCTTGCAGTTGCCGTAAGCATCGCTTCAAGCTTTAAGGATGCACCTTCAAAAGCAACAGATATTATTATTGGAGAAGTAGGGCTTACAGGCGAAGTAAGGCGCGTTTCGAGAATTGAGCAGCGCGTCATGGAAGCAGCCAAGCTCGGGTTCAGGCGTGCGATCATTCCAGAGGCAAATATAGGCGGTTGGACAGTTCCGAATGGCATAGAGGCAGTGGGTGTCAAAAACGTCGCAGAAGCCCTGCAAATCACACTGGGAGGGTAGCAATATGAGTGAGAAAGAGAAAAAAACAAACGAAAAGAGCATGAAGGAAATTCTGCAGTTTATTGCGCCCGGAACTCCCTTAAGAGCAGGCATTGAAAATGTTTTGCGCGCAAAAACAGGGGGGCTGATTGTCGTTGGCTTCAGCGACAAAGTAAAAGAACTCGTGGATGGCGGATTCTATATAAACTCCGCTTTTTCTCCCGCTCATTTATATGAACTGGCTAAAATGGACGGAGCCATTATCTTAAGTGATTCGGGAAATAAAATTCTTTATGCAAATGCCCAGCTCGTTCCGAATGCTTTTATCAGTTCAATTGAAACGGGCATGCGCCACCGTACGGCGGAGAGGGTGGCAAAACAGACAGGTAACCTGGTTGTGGCCATTTCCCAGAGAAGGAACGTCATCACCCTCTACTACGGGGAACTCCGTTACGCACTGAGAGATATCGGTGTCATTTTAACAAAAGCGAATCAGGCGATTCAGACTCTTGAAAAGTACAGAACGGTGCTTGATCAGTCCATCATCAACCTTGGGGCGCTCGAATTTGAAGAGCTTGTCACATTTGATGAGCTTCTGCAGGTGATTCACAGGATTGAGATGGTTCTGCGGATTAAAAACGAAATCCTGAATTATATTAATGAGCTTGGCACAGAAGGGCATCTTATCAGGCTGCAGCTGAATGAACTGCTTTCAGATATCGAGGAAGAGGCAGCGCTTGTCATTAAAGACTACTGCTTCGATAAAACACTGGATCCTAAATACGTGCTCGAGCAATTTCAGGTGCTGACGAATACAGAACTGATGGATGACATGGTCCTTCTGCGCCTGCTCGGCTATTCGGCCCATTTCACAAATCCTGATGATCTCGTCATGCCGAGAGGGTACAGGGTGCTTAAGAAGATCCCGAGGCTCCCGCCTGTCATTATTGAAAATTTGGTGAACAAATTCTCAAACCTGAAACTTATTACGCGCGCAACCGTAGAACAGCTTGATGAGGTGGATGGAATTGGCGAGGTAAGGGCGAAAAAGATAAAAGAAGGTCTCCGCAGACTTCAGGAGCAGCTGCTGATAGACCGTCAGATATAACGAACTTTTTATGAATCTTTCGCCTCAAACGTTTTAATCATCATGATTTAGGTTATATTATTCTTGTTTTTCATTTTTCGGAAATGATATGATTCTCATTACATTTCAATCTGTTTACAGGTTCCGGAAATTCGCGTTTTCACCGTTTTAAACGGGAGAAAGTGATTATAATAGATAAGAGAAGGAGGTGGGGGTATGTTAAAACGAATTGTGCAGATCTTTTTCCTTTTCCTTGGAGGAACGCTGGGTATTTTCTTTATGCCGCAGCTGATGAAATTGTTAAGCCTGCAGGACATACCTTTTATTAATTCACCATATGCTCTGGCCATTTTAGGAGCAATATTATTTTATATAGCCACATTCTGGCTTGTTGATTATGTAATTAACTGGGTTAAGCTTCTGGAAGAATCATTGGTAAAGGCACCTGTGACGGATGTTCTTTTCGGTAGTTTGGGATTGATTGTCGGACTTATAATTGCCTTTCTTATTGTTAATGTTATTCCGTTTAAAGACATTCAGTATCAGGTGTTCAGCACAATCATACCGATTTTTCTGACCCTTTTGCTTGGCTACCTTGGTTTTCAGGTTGGATTTAAGCGCAAGGACGAACTGATCAGCCTGTTTTCGATTTCCGGGAAAATCGGAAAGAAAAAAGGAGCGGGTGAAGAAGAAGCGGAAGTTGAGAGCACGAAGCTCAAAATTCTTGATACAAGCGTCATTATTGACGGGAGAATTGCCGACATCTGCCAGACCGGATTTTTGGAGGGCACGATTGTCATTCCTCATTTTGTGCTGGAAGAGCTTCAGCATATCGCTGATTCTTCAGATGCCCTGAAACGGAACCGCGGCCGGAGAGGCCTTGATATTCTGAACCGCATTCAAAAAGAGCTCTCCATTAAAGTTGAGATTTATGAGGGCGATTTTGAGGAAATTCAGGAAGTGGACAGCAAGCTTGTGAAGCTTGCCAAGCTGACATCAGGTGTAGTGGTCACAAATGACTTTAATTTAAACAAAGTGTGCGAACTTCAGGGAGTCGGAGTTCTGAACATCAACGACCTGGCAAATGCCGTCAAGCCGGTTGTCCTGCCTGGGGAAGAGATGAAAGTTCTTGTCATCAAGGATGGAAAAGAGCACAATCAGGGCGTAGCTTACCTGGATGACGGCACGATGATTGTAGTGGAAGAGGGCCGTAACTATATCGGCAAAAACATCGACGTCATCGTGACGAGCGTTCTTCAGACTTCTGCCGGACGAATGATTTTCGCGAAGCCCAAGCTGCTTGAAAAAGCGTTGTAGGGGAGCAGGCAAATGAACTATGAAGTGATTATTCCTGCCGCCGGACAAGGAAAACGGATGAAAGCGGGCAAAAACAAACAGTTTATTGAACTTGAAGGAAAACCGGTCATTGTGCACACCTTGACGGTTTTTGAGAAAGATCCTGCATGCACAGGCATCCTTCTTGTCATCAATCCGGATGAACGGGCTCTTTTTGAAGAAATGGCCGCAGGCCTGACAAAAATCAAAAAGATGGTCAGCGGAGGCAATGAGAGGCAGCACAGCGTCTATAACGGACTGAAAGCGGCGACCTCAGATATTGTCCTCGTGCATGACGGTGCAAGGCCGTTTATAAAAAAACACGTCATTTCAAAGCTCGTAAAAGCAGCATATGAAAATGGAGCTGCAACCGTTGCAGTCCCTGTGAAGGATACGATTAAACGTGTCTTGAACAGTGAAGTGATTGAAACCGTTGAACGTTCTAGCTTGTGGGCCGTACAGACCCCACAGGCTTTTCGTCTTTCTGACATTCTTGCGGCTCATAAAGAAGCGTCGGCTGCAGCATTTCTTGGAACAGATGATGCAAGCCTGATGGAGAGAAGCGGCCACAAGGTTCTTGTCATTGAAGGTGACTATACAAATATTAAACTGACTACGCCGGATGATCTGCTGATGGCAAAAGCGATACTTGAGAGTGAGAGAGGGGAATAAGGAATGTTTAGAATCGGACAGGGTTTTGATGTGCACCAGCTGACAGAGGGACGCCCCCTTATCATTGGAGGCATTGAAATTCCATATGAAAAAGGCCTTCTCGGCCATTCTGATGCAGATGTGCTGCTTCACACAGTGGCAGACGCCTGCCTTGGAGCAATAGCAGCAGGTGATATCGGAAAGCATTTTCCGGACACCGACCCTGAGTTTAAGGATGCTGATTCTGCCAAGCTGCTTCAGCATGTCTGGCAGCTTGTAAAAGAAAAGGGCTATGTACTCGGCAACATTGATTGTACGATTATTGCCCAAAAACCGAAGATGGCTCCCTATATTGATCAAATGAGAGAACGGATCGCAGAACTTCTGGAAGCTGATGCAGACCAGGTGAATGTGAAGGCGACAACGACCGAACATCTTGGCTTCACCGGACGCGGAGAAGGAATTGCGTCACAGGCTTCTGTTCTGATTGTGAAAAAATAAAATCCCGGACAAGCTTTTGGACACCCTGTTTTTAATGATAAAATGGAACAGATGTTAGAGATTAACGGAGGTACAGATATGACAAACGAAGTAAGAGTGCGATACGCTCCAAGTCCGACTGGACATTTACATATCGGCAATGCCCGGACAGCGCTGTTTAATTACCTTTATGCGCGCAATACCGGCGGAAAGTTTATTATCCGTATTGAAGATACTGATAAAAAGCGAAACATTGCAGGCGGCGAAGAAAGTCAGCTGAGATACTTGAAATGGCTTGGCATTGACTGGGACGAAAGCGTTGATACCGGCGGAGAATACGGCCCGTACAGACAATCAGAGCGCAACGATCTTTATAAAAAATATTACGATCAGCTGCTTGCAGAAGGAAAAGCGTACAAATGCTACTGCACAGAAGAGGAGCTTGAGCAGGAGCGGGAAGAACAGACTGAGCGCGGTGAGACTCCGCAATACTCAGGAAAATGTGCAAACCTGACACCTGAGGAGCAGCAGAAGCTTGAAGCTGAAGGAAGAATGCCGAGCATCCGCTTCCGCGTGCCAAAGGAAGAAGTCATCACGTTCAATGACATCGTGAAAGAAGAGATTTCATTTGAAACAGACGGCATCGGCGATTTCGTCATTGTTAAAAAAGACGGTACGCCGACTTACAACTTTGCTGTAGCAGTTGATGACCACCTTATGAAGATGACGCATATCCTTCGCGGAGAAGACCACATCTCCAATACACCGAAACAGATCATGATCTTCAATGCGTTCGGATGGGACATTCCTGTTTTCGGCCATATGACGCTGATTGTTAACGAGAACCGTAAAAAACTCAGCAAGCGTGATGAATCAATCATCCAGTTTATTGAACAGTATAAAGAACTCGGCTATCTGCCGCAGGCCCTTTTCAACTTTATCGGGCTGCTTGGCTGGTCTCCGGGCGGAGAAGAAGAAATGTTCACGAAAGATCAGTTTGCAGAGATCTTTGATCCTGCAAGGCTGTCTAAATCGCCGGCTGTTTTTGATACACAGAAATTGCTGTGGATGAACAATCAGTATGTCAAACAGCTTGATGCGGATCAGCTTGTTGAATTGACTCTTCCGCACCTTGTAAAAGCAGGAAAAGTATCTGATTCGGCATCTGCAGAAGAGCTTGACTGGGCCCGCAAACTGATTGTCCTTCATCAGGATAAAATCAGCTATGGCGCAGAAATCACAGAATTGACCGAGCTTTTCTTTAAAGAGGAAATTACCTATAACCGCGAAGCGCGCAATGTGCTGGACGAAGAGCAGGTGCCTGAAGTGCTGACAGCATTCGCAGAAGAGCTTGATAAGCTTGAAGCGTTCACGGCTGAAGGCATTAAAGCTGCAACGAAGGCGGTGCAGAAATCAACAGGCCATAAAGGCAAAAATCTGTTTATGCCGATCCGCGTGGCAACAACTGGCCAGACTCATGGGCCGGACCTGCCGCAGGCAATCGAACTTCTTGGTAAAGAAACGATTTTAGCAAGATTAAAAAGTGCGAACAGTTAACTTTTTGCCTGAAATGTAATATAGTATGTGTAATACATTGAAACACGTTGAGAAGGAGAAGTAGAGACGCCGTTTCCATTCCAGAGAGAACCTCACCGGTGAAAGAGGTTTATGCGACAACCGTCTTGAAATGCACCTTTGAGTCTTTTATTGAACCTTCGTTTTGAAGCAGTAAATAAAAGCGTATGCTCCCCGTTAAAGGAGCCAAAGTTGAAACAGGCTTTTTATCGCCTGTTTAAACAGAGTGGAACCGCGCATCAAAGCGTCTCTGTCTATTAGGACAGAGGCGCTTTTTTTATAGGCTGTTTCACAATTGGATTAAAGGACAAAATAAGGGGAAGGTTTGGGGGGAATACAATGTTTAAAATGCTGAAAGAAGACATAGAGGTCGTTTTTGAACAGGATCCGGCTGCAAGATCGTATCTGGAAGTGATACTTACTTATTCAGGACTGCATGCAATATGGGCTCACCGGCTCGCACATGCGTTTTTCAAACGGAACATGTTTTTTATCGCAAGAGTCATTTCACAAGTAAGCAGATTTTTCACGGGCATTGAAATTCACCCGGGTGCAAAGATCGGAAGGCGGTTTTTCATCGATCACGGCATGGGAGTTGTCATTGGCGAGACGTGCGAAATCGGCGATAACGTAACGGTTTTCCAGGGGGTGACTCTTGGCGGAACCGGAAAAGAGAAGGGTAAAAGGCATCCGACCATACTGGACAATGCTTTGATTGCGACAGGTGCTAAAGTGCTTGGTTCCATCACGGTCGGTGCTTATTCCAAAATCGGGGCGGGGTCTGTCGTGCTTCGTGATGTGCCGGATCATTCAACAGTTGTCGGCATTCCGGGCAAGGTCGTGATCCGAAACGGCAAGCGGATTAATCAGGATATGGACCACTGTAATCTGCCGGATCCCGTGGCAGACAGGTTCAAGGAACTTGAGGCAGAGCTCATAAGCCTGAAAGAAGAAATCGCACAATTGAAAGAAGGGAAGAGTCAAGATGACCATCAAGTTATACAATACGCTAACCAGACAAAAAGAAACCTTTAAGCCCCTTGAAGAAGGAAAGGTAAAAATGTATGTGTGCGGACCAACGGTTTATAACTATATCCATATAGGAAATGCCCGTCCTGCGATTGTCTATGACACAGTCCGCAAATACCTTGAATACAGCGGGTATGACGTTAATTATGTGTCCAATTTTACAGATGTGGACGATAAGCTGATTAAAGCAGCAAATGAGCTTGGAGAAGAAGTTCCTGCGATTGCTGAACGGTTCATCGAGGCGTATTTCGAAGATGTCACGGCGCTTGGATGTGACCGTGCAGATGCTCACCCCCGCGTAACAGAAAGCATGGATATTATTATTGATTTTATTGAAGCGCTCGTTGAAAAAGGATTCGCCTATGAAGCCGAGGGTGATGTTTATTACCGCACGAGAGCTTTTAAAGATTACGGAAAACTCTCCCATCAGTCTGTAGATGAGCTTCGTGTAGGGGCAAGAATTGAAGCAGGAGACAAGAAACAGGATGCCCTGGATTTTGCTCTTTGGAAAGCTGCAAAACCGGGAGAAATTTCGTGGGATAGCCCTTGGGGAAAAGGACGTCCGGGCTGGCATATTGAATGCTCTGCGATGGTCCACAACCATTTCGGGGATACAATTGATATTCATGCAGGCGGACAGGACCTTACATTCCCTCACCATGAGAATGAAATCGCCCAATCGGAAGCATTGACAGAGAAGCCGTTTGCTAACTACTGGCTTCATAATGGGTATATTAATATTAACAACGAAAAAATGTCCAAATCACTTGGCAACTTTGTCCTGGTGCACGACATTATTAAAGAGCATGATCCCCAGGTTTTGCGGATGTTTATGCTGTCTGTTCACTACCGCCACCCAATCAATTATTCGGTCGATCTGCTTGAAAGCACGAAGAATGCGTTTGACCGTCTGCAGACGTCTTATACAAATCTGCAGCACAGATCAAAAAGCAGTTCTGAGCTGACTGATGATAATGAAAAATGGCTTGGCATCATTTCTGAACAGCGCAATTTATTCACAGAAGCGATGGATGATGACTTTAATACGGCAAATGCCATCTCGGTACTGTTTGAGCTCTCCAGACAGGCGAACTACTACCTGCAGGAGAAGAATACGTCACAGGAAGTCATTTTGGCCTTTACTTCAGCATTTGACGAGCTTGGAGCCATACTTGGCCTCAAATTTGGCAGCGCGGAACTACTGGACGCCGAAATTGAAGAATTGATTGAGCAGCGGATACAGGCCAGAAAAGACAGAAACTTCAAGCTGTCTGATGAAATCCGCGATAAATTGAAAGAGATGAATATCATTCTTGAAGATACGCCTCAAGGAACGAGATGGAAAAGAGGGTAAACATGCTTCGCTTAGAGGAAGTACCAAATTCAAAACAAATGAACAGTCTGGCGCTTGCGTATATCGGTGATGCCATTTACGAGGTTTTTGTAAGGCATCACCTCCTTGCTAAAGGACAGGTGCGCCCAAACCAGCTGCATAAGCTTTCAACGACCTATGTTTCTGCAAAAGCCCAGGCAGCCGTTCTGCACGAGCTTTCAAAAAGGGAAGCGTTCAGTGAAGAAGAAATGGCGATTATCCGCCGGGGAAGAAACGCAAAATCAGGCACAGTGCCAAAAAATACAGACGTTCAAACGTACAGATACAGCACAGCATTTGAAGCTCTGATCGGCTATCTTCACCTTGAGAAGAGGGAAGAGCGCCTCTCGGAAATTATTGAAGCTTCTTTTGAACTGATAGAAAACGAAGGGAGGAAGTAAGGATGGCGGAAGAATACATTATTGGCCGCAATACGGTCATTGAAGCATTAAAATCAACGCGCAATGTATACAAGATC
Source organism: Bacillus sp. FSL H8-0547 (assembly GCA_038002745.1). NCBI lineage: Bacteria > Bacillati > Bacillota > Bacilli > Caryophanales > Bacillaceae > Bacillus > Bacillus sp. FSL H8-0547. The sequence goes on along the minus strand of JBBODD010000001.1, from coordinate 1,675,960 downwards.
TGGATAGCCGAGAACTCAGTAAAGGGACAGGCCCAGCAGATTGCACAGCTTGCAAAAGAAAAAGGCATCATCATCCAAACTGTTCCGAAGAAAAAAATTGATCAGATGGCAGAAGGGAACCATCAGGGAGTTGTCGCACAGGTGGCTGCCTATGAATATGCCGAAGTCGACGATATCCTGAAGGCTGCTGCTGATAAAGGGGAAGCGCCGTTTATCTTGATTCTTGATGAAATCGAGGATCCTCATAATCTCGGCTCCATCATGAGAACAGCTGATGCAACAGGTGCTCACGGCATAATCATTCCGAAGCGGAGAGCGGTAGGCCTGACAACTACAGTAGCAAAATTATCAACAGGTGCAATTGAGTATATCCCGGTTGCAAGAGTGACAAACCTTGCGAGAACAATCGAGGAACTTAAGGAGCGGGGCGTGTGGATTGTGGGAACAGACGCGAAAGGCTCGGATGATTACCGTTCCATGGACGGTAAAATGCCGCTTGGACTCGTGATAGGCAGTGAAGGAAAAGGTATGGGAAGACTCATCAAAGAAAAATGTGATTTTCTGGTCAACTTGCCGATGGCTGGCCGGGTCACATCTCTTAATGCTTCAGTAGCAGCAGGCCTCCTGATGTATGAGGTCTACAGAAAGCGTCAGCCTTTAGGAGAATAGACAATGGATATCCTCCTTGTTGACGGATATAACATCATCGGTGCATGGGCGAATCTTCAATCATTGAAAAAAGAGAATCTCGCAGAGGCTAGAGAGGTTCTTATTCAAAAAATGGCAGAATATCAAGCGTACACCGGATACAGAGTTATTGTTGTTTTCGATGCCCATCAAGTGAAGGGCATTGAGAAAAAACAAAAAAACCACAGAGTGGAAGTTATCTATACAAGAGAAAATGAAACAGCGGATGAGAGGATCGAAAAATTAGCCATCTCTCTGAGCAACATTAAAACACAGATTCATGTGGCAACATCAGATTTCACTGAACAATGGGCCATTTTTGGCCAGGGAGCCCTCCGCAAATCAGCAAGAGAGCTTCTGAATGAAGTGGAAGCCATTGAAAAGAGAATACAAAAGCGGGTTGAAAAAATTAAAGTAAACAGTCCCCAGTCAAAAATTCCGATAACAGATGATATGTTGAAATTGTTTGAAAAATGGCGCAGAGGCGGCTTCTAGGCTGTTGACGCTTTCAAAATGCATACTGTATAATATTTCTATCTATTGTGCGGTCGGGGGGATCGGCATGAACACACATTTCAGCATGGGCAAACTCAGCAAAGAAGATTTTCATGCTCTACTGGATGAACAGGTTGTTGAGCTTGTTCATAACGGGAACAGCGATGCTCTGGATTTTTTAATCACCAAGTACCGCAATTTTGTCAGAGCTAAAGCAAGATCCTATTTTTTAATAGGGGCTGACAGAGAAGATATTATCCAGGAAGGGATGATCGGATTATATAAAGCAATCCGTGATTTCAGAGAGGACAAGCTTACATCGTTCAAAGCTTTTGCAGAGCTGTGCATCACTCGCCAGATTATTACCGCTATTAAGACCGCTACCCGTCAAAAACATATTCCTCTTAACTCATACGTTTCTCTGGACAAGCCTATTTATGACGAAGAATCTGACCGGACGCTTATGGATGTCATATCCGGGGCTAAAGTCATGGATCCGGAAGAACTGATTATTAATCAGGAAGAATTTGATGATATAGAAACGAAAATGGGAGAGCTATTAAGCGATCTCGAACGGAAAGTACTCGTGCTTTACCTGGACGGCAAAAGCTATCAGGAGATTTCAGAGGAGCTTAACCGCCATGTGAAATCAATCGATAACGCCCTTCAGCGTGTAAAACGCAAGCTTGAGAGGTATCTGGAACTGCGCGAGATCAATTTGTAAAACCTGTCAGGCGAGATTGACTAAGGTTCCCTGCGTGTGGTACATTTTTATAGAAAAAGCAGGACTAGCGGAAGGTGTCGAAATGCGTAAGAAAGTATCTATGGCTTGCACAGACTGTGGAAGCAGAAACTACACAACGATGAAAAACACGTCAAGCACAGAAGAGCGTTTAGAATTCAAGAAATTTTGTAAAGCTTGCAGCGCACATACGGACCACCGTGAAACAAAGTAGCACTCATCACATGATTCTATATTTCTATGACAGGCTTTCTGAATTCTCTTGGAGGTAATGTACATGCAGCGTATTGTTAATTTTTTCAAAGATGTATCCCGTGAAATGAAAAAGGTAAGCTGGCCAAAAAGCAAAGAACTGACGCGCTATACAATTACAGTTATTGCGACAGTAGCTTTTGCAGTTGTCTTTTTTGCCATCATCGACTACGGAATTTCATCGCTGATCCGCCTTGTATCTTAAAAATAAAGCGTCTGTTTTTGATTTCGTTTTATTTTATTGAATAATAGATAGAAAATCGTGCTATAATAGAGAATATTATTTTTCCGCAAAAACCCGTTCGACGGGTTTTTTCATTGTTTAAAAATAACAGTCAGCAGAAGAAACTAACCGCAGAGTGCAATATAAGAGTCAAAATGCAGGGAGGGAATGGACAAGTCGTCCTATAGAAGATGGAGAAAAACTGGTATGTAGTCCACACTTATTCCGGTTACGAGAATAAGGTTAAGGCCAATCTTGAAAAGCGTGTAGAATCAATGGGCATGCAGGATAAAATCTTCCGCGTCATCGTTCCGGAAGAAGAAGAAACAGATTTCAAAAACGGCAAAAAGAAAGTAACAAAGAAAAAAGTATTCCCTGGATATGTGCTTGTTGAGATCGTCATGACGGACGATTCATGGTACGTTGTCCGGAATACGCCGGGTGTTACAGGTTTCGTAGGATCAGCAGGATCAGGCTCTAAGCCGACGCCGCTTCTTCCTGAAGAGGTTGTAACGATCCTTAAGCATATGGGCATGGAAGAAAAACGCATTGAAGTGGACTTTGAACTGAAAGAGTCTGTCAAAGTAATAGATGGTCCTTTTGCCAACTTTACCGGATCAATTGAAGAGATTGACAAGGATAAAGGCAAAGTGAAAGTGCTTGTCAACATGTTCGGCCGCGAAACGCCGGTTGAGCTGGAATTTTCTCAAGTTGATAAATTATAAGAAAAAAACTTGAATTCGAAAACGAAAAGTGATAATATTTCATAAGTCAGTATGTCTCGCTCTGCGGGGCATAAAACTTGATTATTTTCTATCATTCATATAAAGAATGACGACATGAGTGGGAGGGTAAAAACCCTATTACCACATCACGGACTTAAGGAGGTGTGTCTCGTGGCTAAAAAAGTAATTAAAATGGTTAAGTTGCAAATTCCTGCTGGTAAAGCTAATCCAGCGCCGCCGGTTGGTCCTGCATTGGGTCAAGCTGGTGTTAACATCATGGGATTCTGTAAGGAGTTTAACGCTCGTACAGCTGATCAGGCTGGACTTATCATTCCTGTTGAAATTACGGTATTTGAAGACCGTTCATTTACATTTATTACAAAAACTCCGCCTGCTGCAGTATTGCTTAAGAAAGCAGCCGGTATTGAGTCTGGTTCTGGTGAACCAAACCGTAATAAAGTAGCAACAGTTAAGCGTGATAAAGTACGTGAAATTGCTGAAACAAAAATGCCTGACTTAAATGCGGCTAATGTTGAATCAGCTATGCGTATGGTTGAAGGTACTGCACGCAGCATGGGTATCGTCATCGAAGACTAATTGTTGTTTTTGTTTTAGGGGGGTTGCGAGTTGCTTTTCGCAACCTTTATTCGTGGGAGGTTATTCCGCTAAAACCACTAAGGAGGAAATCTATAATGGCTAAAAGAGGTAAAAAGTACGTTGAAGCTGCTAAATTAGTAGACCGTGCTCAAGCTTACGGAGTTCAAGATGCAATTGAACTTGTAAAGAAAACAAACACAGCTAAATTTGATGCAACAGTTGAAGTTGCATTCCGTTTAGGCGTTGATCCACGTAAAAACGATCAGCAAATCCGCGGTGCAGTTGTTCTTCCAAACGGAACGGGCAAAACTCAGCGCGTACTTGTATTCGCTAAAGGCGAAAAAGCGAAGGAAGCAGAAGCTGCCGGAGCTGACTATGTTGGCGATGCTGACTACATCAACAAAATCCAGCAAGGCTGGTTCGAATTTGATGTAATCGTAGCTACTCCTGACATGATGGGTGAAGTTGGTAAACTTGGACGCGTCCTTGGACCAAAAGGCTTAATGCCAAACCCTAAAACTGGAACAGTTTCTTTTGACGTTGACAAAGCGGTAAAAGAAATCAAAGCCGGTAAAGTTGAATACCGTGTTGACAAAGCTGGAAACATCCACGTGCCAATCGGTAAAGTTTCTTTCGAAGACAGCAAGCTTGTTGAGAACTTCACAACAATCTTCGAAACACTTCTAAAAGCTAAGCCAGCTGCTGCAAAAGGTACTTACATGAAGAACGTTGCTGTTGCTTCTACTATGGGACCTGGCGTTAAAGTTGATGCTTCAAGCTTCGGCGTTAAATAATAGTTGACATCTTAGTCACCTTTATATATAATCAAAAATGTTGTTTAACTAAATAACTTCATTTATACCGTAGACAGCAGGTGCTACCCATGCTTAATTTCCTGCCGAGGTGTATATATGTGAACTAGTAATTAGATCGCTTGTATATATACTGCCTCCATGTCTGACGTGGAGGCATTTCTTTTGATAAGAAAGAAACCGAACGGTATAAGTGCGGAATCTTAATTCTTACAGGAGGTGTACCAATGAGCAGCGCTATCGATACAAAAAAATCCATCGTAGAAGACATTACGGCTAAGTTTCGCGAAAGCAAAACGACAATCGTTGTTGACTACCGCGGTTTAACAGTTGCAGAAGTAACAGAACTTCGTAAAACTCTTCGTGATGCTGGCATCGAGTTCAAAGTTTACAAAAACACAATGACTCGCCGCGCAGTTGAAAATGTTGAACTTACTGGTCTTAATGACGCCCTTACAGGCCCAAATGCAATTGCATTCAGTAACGACGACGTAGTTGCTCCGGCTAAGATTCTTAACGACTTTGCTAAAAAGCATGAAGCGTTAGAAATCAAAGCAGGTGTAATCGAAGGAAACATTGCGACAGTAGAGCAAATTAAAGCTCTTGCAGATCTTCCATCACGCGAAGGCTTGCTTTCTATGTTGCTTAGCGTACTTCAAGCTCCAATGCGCAATCTTGCACTTGCTGCTAAAGCAGTTGCAGATCAAAAGGAAGAGCAGGGAGCTTAATCTGATCCACCCGTACCAAAACAAAAAACTAATAGGTTTATAAGGAGGAAATATACAATGACTAAAGAACAAATCATTGAAGCAGTTAAAGAAATGACTGTTTTAGAACTTAACGACTTAGTTAAAGCAATCGAAGAAGAATTTGGCGTAACTGCAGCTGCTCCTGTAGCAATGGCTGGTGGCGCTGCTGGCGGCGAAGCTGCTGCTGAGCAAACAGAATTTGACGTGGTACTTGCTAGCGCTGGTGCACAAAAAATCAAAGTTATCAAAGTTGTACGTGAAATCACTGGCCTTGGCTTGAAAGAAGCTAAAGAACTAGTTGACAACACTCCAAAAGCTATCAAAGAAGGAATCGCTAAAGAAGAAGCTGAAGAAATCAAAGGCAAACTTGAAGAAGTTGGCGCTTCTGTAGAAGTTAAGTAATTCCTGAAAAGACAAAGCTCGCTTGAAATAACAGCGGGCTTTTTTTTCACGTTTGACAGCAAGTCCGAACGTGCAGGTATGAATGATTGCCTGTTTAGGTATACTCCTTTAACATGGAGGGGAAAAGATGACAAATCACTACTATTCACAGCAGCCGGAAGCTCTGAGTGACCGTAAGTCATGGACATATACGTTAAGAGGGAATTCCTTTCATTTTCAAAGCGATCGCGGCGTATTTTCCAAAAACGAAGTGGACTTTGGATCAAGACTGCTGATCAATACATTTGCTCTGCCAAAAACAGATGGTGATCTGCTTGATGTCGGCTGCGGCTACGGGCCGATAGGAATTGCACTTGCGAAGGAATTCGGAGACCGCACAGTTGATATGATTGACATCAATGAAAGAGCAGTCCAGCTTGCAAAAGAAAATGCAGAGGCGAACGGTGTCAAAAATGTCCGTATCCGCACAAGCAATCTTTTTGAAAATGTTGATCCTTCAAAAAAATACGCGGCTATCCTTACCAATCCGCCAATCCGTGCCGGGAAAAAAACAGTGCACGAGATTTTTGAAAAAAGCTATCATTCTCTTTGTCCGGGAGGAGAGCTATGGGTGGTTATTCAGAAAAAGCAAGGTGCCCCGTCTGCTATGGCCAAGCTTTCTGAAATGTTTAAAGATGTCGCTGCAGTCAAAAAGGATAAAGGCTACTATATTATCAGGGCAGAAAAAGATTGACTCGAATTTTTGCCTATGTTAACATTATAAAATGCCAATATATATATTCCATAAGTCTCTATTTTTTTGAATGAAATGTATAAATATAGGACAAATGGAAAAGATGTTAAAATCAATAGCACGTTTGACAAAAGTGGTTTTCTAATTATAGAGACCTTTTTATTTTTGTTTTCTCCTTGTATGTGTATTGGCAGCTGCTAGATTCATTTGCGGATACATATTACAAGTTCTATTACGCTTGATTTGAGGGGTGAAGCAGTTGACAGGTCAACTAGTTCAGTATGGACGACACCGCCAACGCAGAAGTTATGCACGCATTAGTGAAGTGTTAGAATTACCAAATCTTATCGAGATTCAAACCGCTTCCTATCAGTGGTTTCTTGATGAGGGCCTCAGAGAAATGTTCACGGACATCTCTCCAATTGAGGACTTCACTGGTAACCTCTCGCTGGAATTTATTGATTACAGTTTAGGTGATCCTAAATATTCAGTAGAGGAATCCAAAGAGCGCGATGTTACCTATTCTGCACCGCTTCGTGTAAAGGTGCGTTTAATTAACAAAGAAACTGGTGAAGTGAAAGATCAGGATGTATTCATGGGTGACTTCCCATTGATGACTGAGACAGGCACGTTCGTGATCAACGGCGCTGAGCGCGTTATCGTATCACAGCTTGTTCGTTCACCAAGTGTTTATTACAGCGGAAAAGTCGATAAAAATGGTAAAAAAGGCTTTACTGCTACTGTTATTCCAAACCGTGGTGCCTGGTTAGAGTACGAAACAGATGCTAAAGATGTTGCATATGTGCGCATTGATCGCACTCGGAAACTGCCGGTAACGGTTCTTTTGCGCGCTCTCGGCTTTGGTTCTGATCAGGAAATCGTTGATCTTTTCGGAGAAAACGAATACCTTCGCAATACGCTTGATAAAGACAACACAGAGAGCACAGAGAAAGCTCTTCTTGAAATCTACGAGCGTCTGCGCCCGGGCGAGCCGCCGACTGTCGATAATGCAAAAAGCCTTCTGGATTCCCGTTTCTTTGATCCGAAGCGCTATGACCTTGCGAGTGTCGGACGCTACAAAATCAATAAAAAGCTTCACATTAAAAACCGCCTGTTCAACCAGCGTCTTGCTGAAACGTTAGTAGACCCTGAAACTGGCGAAATCATTGCAGAAAAAGATACGTTAATTGATAGACGCACACTTGACCGGATCATTCCGAACCTTGAGAGCGGCGTCGGCTTTAAAACCATCACGCCATCAGGCGGAGTAGTAGAAGAAGATGTGACGCTTCAGTCCGTTAAAATCTATGCTCCAATCGATCAAGAAGGCGAAAAAGTCATTAACGTAATCAGCAATGCTTATGTTGAAGAAAATGTGAAAAACATCACGCCTGCAGATATCCTTTCTTCTATCAGCTACTTCTTCAACCTGCTGCATGGAGTTGGGGATACAGACGACATCGACCATCTTGGGAACCGCCGTCTTCGTTCTGTAGGAGAACTCCTTCAAAACCAATTCCGAATCGGACTTTCCCGTATGGAGCGTGTTGTCCGCGAGAGAATGTCGATTCAGGATACAAATACAATTACACCTCAGCAGCTTATTAACATTCGTCCTGTTATTGCATCCATTAAAGAGTTCTTCGGAAGCTCACAGCTTTCCCAGTTCATGGATCAGACGAATCCGCTTGCTGAATTAACGCATAAACGCCGTCTTTCTGCACTTGGACCCGGTGGTTTGACGCGTGAGCGCGCAGGCTTTGAAGTCCGTGACGTTCACTACTCTCACTACGGCCGCATGTGTCCGATCGAAACTCCTGAGGGACCGAACATCGGTCTGATCAACTCCCTGTCTTCGTATGCAAAAGTAAACCGTTTCGGTTTCATTGAAACGCCGTACAGACGCGTTGACCCGGAGACCGGCAAAGTAACTGCACGAATTGATTATCTGACAGCAGATGAAGAGGATAACTATGTAGTCGCACAGGCGAACGCACGCCTTGCTGATGACGGCTCTTTCCTTGATGAAGATATCGTTTCCCGTTTCCGCGGTGAAAACACGGTCATGTCACGTGACAGAATGGACTACATGGATGTATCTCCAAAGCAGGTTGTATCTGCAGCGACAGCATGTATTCCGTTCCTTGAAAACGATGACTCCAACCGTGCCCTAATGGGAGCGAACATGCAGCGTCAGGCAGTTCCGCTTATGAATCCTGAATCTCCAATTGTCGGAACAGGCATGGAGTATGTATCAGGAAAAGATTCGGGTGCTGCTGTCATCTGTAAGTTCCCTGGTGTTGTTGAGAAAGTTGAAGCTAAAAACATCTGGGTGCGCCGCTATGAAGATGTGGACGGCGTTAAAACAAAAGGCAACCTTGATAAGTACAGCCTCCTGAAGTTCATCCGTTCTAACCAAGGTACTTGCTACAACCAGCGTCCGATTGTAAGTGTTGGCGATGAAGTTGTAAAAGGCGAAATCCTTGCTGACGGACCTTCTATGGAACTAGGCGAACTTGCACTTGGACGCAACGTAATGGTTGCATTCATGACATGGGACGGCTACAACTATGAAGATGCCATCATCATGAGCAGACGTCTTGTAAAAGATGATGTATACACGTCTATTCATATTGAAGAATATGAATCAGAATCCCGTGATACAAAGCTTGGACCGGAAGAAATTACGCGCGACATCCCGAACGTAGGGGAAGATGCCCTTCGCAATCTTGATGACCGCGGTATTATCCGTGTCGGTGCAGAAGTAAAAGACGGAGACCTGCTTGTTGGTAAAGTAACGCCTAAAGGGGTTACGGAACTGACAGCCGAGGAACGTCTGCTTCATGCAATCTTTGGTGAAAAAGCAAGAGAAGTCCGCGATACTTCCCTTCGTGTTCCTCACGGAGGCGGCGGAATCGTTCTTGATGTAAAAGTATTCAACCGCGAAGACGGCGATGAGCTCCCACCTGGCGTAAACCAGCTTGTCCGCGCTTATATCGTTCAGAAGCGTAAAATTTCTGAAGGCGATAAAATGGCCGGACGCCATGGTAACAAAGGGGTTATCTCAAGAATCCTTCCTGAAGAAGATATGCCTTATCTTCCAGACGGAACTCCGGTTGATATCATGCTTAACCCGCTTGGTGTACCATCCCGTATGAACATCGGTCAGGTGCTTGAGCTTCATCTTGGAATGGCAGCGCGCAAACTCGGCATGCATGTAGCATCCCCGGTATTTGATGGCGCCCGTGAAGAAGATGTATGGTCAACGCTTGAAGAAGCCGGTATGGCGCGAGATGCCAAAACCGTCCTTTACGACGGCCGTACAGGTGAACCGTTTGATAACCGTGTATCAGTTGGAATCATGTACATGATCAAACTTGCCCACATGGTAGACGATAAATTACATGCCCGTTCAACAGGTCCATACTCACTTGTTACGCAGCAGCCTCTTGGCGGTAAAGCCCAGTTCGGCGGACAGCGTTTTGGAGAGATGGAAGTATGGGCGCTTGAAGCTTATGGCGCTGCTTATACTCTTCAGGAAATTCTTACTGTTAAGTCAGATGACGTTGTCGGACGTGTTAAAACGTATGAAGCAATTGTCAAAGGCGAAAATGTACCGGAGCCGGGAGTTCCAGAGTCATTCAAAGTATTGATCAAAGAACTTCAAAGTTTAGGTATGGACGTTAAGATTCTTTCAGGCGATGAACAGGAAATCGAAATGAGAGATCTTGAAGACGATGAAGAAGGACAGCAGTCAGAAGGTTTATCCCTGAATGATCAGCCGGATGATCTTTCATCAGCAGCAATGGAAAAAGAAAAAGACGCAGTTACGAAAGAATAGTAAGCAATAAGGGTAAAACCTGAAGACGAAAAGGGAGGTAGGCCCCTTGCTAGATGTAAATAACTTTGAGTATATGAACATCGGTCTCGCATCACCCGATAAAATCCGCTCGTGGTCATTCGGTGAAGTGAAGAAACCAGAAACGATTAACTATCGTACATTAAAACCAGAAAAAGACGGTTTATTCTGTGAGCGCATTTTCGGTCCTACAAAGGACTGGGAATGTCATTGCGGAAAATACAAACGAGTACGCTATAAAGGCGTAGTCTGTGACCGATGCGGAGTCGAAGTGACTCGTGCAAAGGTTCGCCGTGAGCGTATGGGGCACATTGAGCTTGCTGCCCCAGTCTCACACATTTGGTATTTCAAAGGGATCCCGAGCCGCATGGGACTTGTTCTTGACATGTCACCTCGTGCTCTCGAAGAAGTTATCTATTTTGCTTCTTACGTCGTAACGGAAACCGGCGATACGCCTCTTGAAAAGAAACAGCTTCTTTCCGAGAAAGAATACCGTGCTTACCGTGACAAATACAGCTCATCGTTCCAGGCTGCAATGGGGGCAGAGGCGATCAAGAAGCTTCTTTCAGACATTGACCTTGATAAAGAGGTAGATCAGCTTAAAGAAGAGCTTAAAACGTCACAGGGACAGCGCAGAACACGTGCGATCAAGCGCCTTGAAGTGCTTGAAGCATTCCGTAACTCAGGAAATGAGCCATCATGGATGATCCTTGATGTGCTTCCGGTTATTCCTCCTGAGCTGCGCCCGATGGTTCAGCTTGACGGCGGACGTTTTGCAACGTCTGACTTGAATGACCTTTACCGCCGTGTCATTAACCGCAATAACCGCTTAAAGCGTCTATTGGACCTTGGTGCCCCGAGCATCATCGTTCAAAATGAAAAGCGCATGCTTCAGGAAGCGGTCGATGCATTAATTGATAACGGACGCCGCGGCCGTCCTGTAACCGGACCGGGTAACCGTCCGCTTAAATCACTTTCACACATGCTGAAAGGAAAACAGGGACGTTTCCGTCAGAACCTTCTTGGAAAACGTGTTGACTATTCAGGCCGTTCGGTTATTGTTGTAGGTCCAAACCTGAAAATGTACCAATGCGGACTTCCTAAGGAAATGGCACTTGAACTTTTCAAGCCTTTCGTGATGAAGGAGCTTGTTGAAAAAGGCCTTGCACACAATATTAAAAGTGCAAAGCGTAAAATAGAACGCGTATCTCCTGAAGTATGGGATGTATTAGAGTCTGTTATCCGCGAGCACCCAGTGCTGTTAAACCGCGCACCGACTCTTCACAGACTTGGTATTCAGGCATTCGAACCAACACTTGTAGAAGGACGCGCAATCCGCCTTCACCCTCTTGTATGTACAGCTTACAACGCTGACTTTGATGGTGACCAAATGGCGGTTCACGTACCGCTTTCAGCTGAAGCTCAGGCAGAGGCCCGAATCCTTATGCTTGCAGCGCAGAACATCCTGAATCCTAAGGATGGTAAGCCGGTTGTTACACCTTCTCAGGATATGGTTCTTGGAAACTACTACCTGACACTTGAGCGCGAAGGTGCTGTTGGTGAAGGTATGGTCTTTAAAGATACAAATGAAGCACTTCTTGCCTATCAGAACGGCTATGTGCATCTTCATACCCGTATTGCTGTTCAAGCAAGCTCTCTGCCAAATGAATCATTTACAGATGAGCAGCGCAAAAAGCTTCTTGTAACAACAGTCGGAAAATTGATCTTCAATGAAATTCTTCCTCCTTCATTCCCATACATGAATGAACCGACGAAGAGCAACATTGAAGATGAAACACCGGAAAAATTCTTTATTGATGCAAATGTGAATGTCAAAGAATTCATCCAGAGCCAGGAGGTTATTTCTCCGTTCAAAAAAGGAATTCTTGGTAAGATCATTGCTGAAATCTTTAAGAAATTCCATATTACCGAAACATCCAAAATGCTTGACCGCATGAAGGATCTTGGTTTCAGATATTCTACAAAAGCCGGTATTACGGTTGGTGTGTCTGACATCATCGTACTTCGGGAAAAAGAAGAAATCCTTAAAGAAGCTCAGGCTAAAGTTGATAATGTTCTTAAGCAATTCAAACGCGGTCTCATTACAGAGGAAGAGCGCTATGAACGCGTCATCTCTATCTGGAGTGCTTCTAAAGACGTTATTCAAGGCAAGCTGATGGCTTCCCTGGATAAACGCAACCCAATCTTTATGATGAGTGATTCCGGAGCCCGTGGTAACGCATCTAACTTTACGCAGCTTGCCGGAATGCGCGGACTGATGGCCAACCCGGCCGGACGTATTATCGAACTTCCGATCAAATCAAGTTTCCGTGAAGGCCTAACAGTTCTTGAGTACTTTATCTCTACGCATGGTGCCCGTAAAGGTCTTGCGGATACAGCCCTTAAGACAGCTGACTCAGGTTACTTGACAAGACGTCTTGTTGACGTTGCCCAGGATGTTATCATCCGTGATGAAGACTGCGGAACTGACCGCGGAATTCTGACACGTTCAATTAAAGAGGGAACAGAAATTATCGAGCATCTTGAAGAGCGTCTTATCGGACGCTATGCCCGCAAAACGCTGAAACATCCTGAAACAGGTGAAGTGATTGTTGAGGAAAATGATCTGATTACAGAAGATCTTGCTCATACAATTGTGGAATTGGGTATTGAGGAAGTCTGGATCCGTTCTGCATTTACGTGTAACACACGCCACGGCGTATGTAAAAAATGCTATGGACGCAATCTTGCTACCGGAACAGAAGTTGAAGTGGGAGAAGCAGTTGGTATCATCGCTGCCCAGTCAATCGGTGAGCCGGGAACTCAGCTTACAATGCGTACGTTCCATACAGGCGGTGTTGCCGGAGACGACATCACTCAAGGTTTGCCTCGTATTCAGGAGCTGTTCGAAGCGCGTAACCCTAAAGGTCAGGCGACAATTTCCGAAATTGACGGTGTTGTTGTTGAGATTAATGAAGTGCGCGACAGACAGCAGGAAATCGTCATCAAAGGCGACGTTGAAACACGCACGTACACAGCTGCTTACAACGCAAGATTGAAAGTTGCTGAAGGAGACCAGATCAGACACGGCCAGGAGCTGACTGAAGGTTCGATTGATCCTAAAGAATTGCTCAAGGTGACAGATCTCACGTCTGTTCAGGAATACCTGCTTCGTGAAGTGCAGAAAGTATATCGCATGCAAGGGGTAGAAATCGGTGACAAACACGTAGAAGTAATGGTTCGCCAGATGCTTCGCAAAGTAAGAGTAATGGATGCTGGAGATACAGATGTATTGCCGGGCACATTGCTTGATGTTCACCAATTTACGGATGCCAACAAGAAAGTGCTTCTTGACGGCAAGCGCCCTGCTACAGGACGTCCGATCCTTCTTGGTATCACGAAAGCTTCTCTTGAAACAGATTCATTCCTTTCTGCTGCATCGTTCCAGGAAACAACTCGTGTCCTGACAGATGCTGCAATCAAAGGAAAACGTGATGAACTTCTTGGTCTGAAAGAAAATGTAATCATCGGTAAGCTTGTACCTGCCGGAACAGGAATGCAGCGCTACAGACGCGTTAATCCGATTCCGCGTACACAGCCCGAAGGTGAAACAATACCTGCAGAATAACTAACTGAAGAAGAGATGGGTGAATCCAGAAAAATGTTTCACTGATCTGGTTGACATCCATCTCTTACGATGTTAGTATATCCTAGGTGCTTAATTAAAACCTGTTGCTTTGGAGGATGTATTTATATGTCTTATGAAAAAGTATCGCAGGCACATAAAGTAATTGTTGGTACGAAGCAAACAGTAAAAGCTCTAAAGCTTGGCCAGGTAAAGGAACTGGTTGTTGCTGAAGATGCAGATCAAAGGATTGTTAAACCAGTCATTGAACTTGCAGAACAGAAGAACGTTTCCCTTCACATGGTCGACTCTATGAAAAAGCTTGGAAAAGCTTGCGGAATAGAAGTCGGAGCCGTAACTGTAGCTATTATCAATTAAAAACCGTTTTTGCCAAGAGTGATAAACTCTCTGCAAAAACTTTGTTTTTGCCCAAATATGAACCACCTGGATGTGTGGTATTAAACATTAAGAGAGGAGGACATAAACATGCCTACTATTAACCAGCTAGTTCGCAAAGGACGCGTAAGCAAAGTTGAAAAATCAACTTCTCCTGCACTGAACAAAGGTTACAACAGCTTCAAAAAAGAGCAGACTAACACTTCATCACCGCAAAAACGCGGAGTATGTACTCGTGTTGGTACAATGACACCGAAGAAACCGAACTCGGCTCTTCGTAAATACGCTCGTGTACGCCTGACTAACGGAATCGAGGTTACTGCCTACATTCCAGGTATCGGACACAACCTGCAAGAGCACAGTGTTGTACTTATCCGCGGCGGACGTGTAAAAGACTTACCGGGTGTACGTTACCACATCGTTCGCGGTGCGCTTGACACTGCAGGTGTTGACAAACGTATGCAAGGCCGCTCTAAATACGGTACAAAACGCCCAAAAGCACCAAAAAAATAATGCCTTAAGTCATATATCACTTAAGTATATCGCATGAAGGGAGGATATAACATGCCACGTAAAGGTCCTGTTACAAAAAGAGACGTATTGCCAGATCCACTTTACAACTCAAAGCTTGTTAGTCGTCTAATCAACAGAATTATGGTTGACGGTAAGAGAGGTAAAGCACAAACTATTCTTTACACTGCTTTTGACATCGTGAAAGAGCGTTCAGGTAAAGAAGCAATTGAAGTGTTCGAGCAAGCACTTAAAAACATCATGCCAGTTCTTGAGGTAAGAGCTCGTCGTGTTGGTGGAGCAAACTATCAAGTACCTGTTGAAGTTCGCCCTGACCGCCGTACAACTCTTGGTCTTCGCTGGTTAGTAAACTACGCTCGTCTTCGCGGAGAGAAAACGATGGAAGAGCGTTTAGCTAATGAGATTCTTGATGCTGCGAACAACACTGGTTCATCAGTTAAGAAGCGTGAAGACACTCACAAAATGGCTGAAGCTAACAAAGCATTCGCTCACTACCGCTGGTAGGATTCAATATAAACCAATAACCATACTAATCCTTATAAAAGGAAGGAGAAAAGACCCCAATGGCAAGAGAGTTCTCCTTAGACAAAACTCGTAATATCGGCATCATGGCTCACATCGATGCCGGTAAAACGACGACTACTGAACGTGTACTTTTCTACACTGGACGTATTCACAAAATTGGTGAGACACACGAAGGTGCGTCTCAAATGGACTGGATGGAGCAGGAGCAGGAGCGTGGAATCACGATCACTTCTGCTGCTACAACTGCTCAGTGGAAAGGCCATCGCGTAAACATCATCGATACACCTGGACACGTAGACTTCACAGTTGAAGTTGAACGTTCACTTCGTGTACTTGATGGTGCTGTAGCAGTACTTGATGCACAATCAGGTGTTGAGCCTCAAACTGAAACAGTATGGCGCCAGGCAACAACTTACGGAGTACCGCGTGTAGTATTCGTTAACAAAATGGATAAAATCGGTGCAGATTTCTTATACTCTGTAAAAACATTGCATGACCGTCTTGAAGCAAATGCTCATCCAATCCAGCTTCCAATCGGTGCTGAAGATCAATTCGAAGGAATTATCGATCTTGTAGAAAACGTAGCATACTTCTACGAAGATGATCTTGGAACTCGTTCTGAGGCAAAAGAAATTCCTGAAGAATATAAAGATCTTGCAGAAGAGTGGCGCGGCAAGCTTGTAGAAGCTGTTGCTGAACTTGACGAAGAGCTTATGATGAAATACCTTGAGGGTGAAGAGCTTACTCTTGAAGAGCTTAAAGCCGGAATCCGCAAAGGTACAGTAAATGTAGAATTCTACCCAGTTATCTGCGGATCTGCATTTAAAAACAAAGGTGTACAGCTAATGCTTGACGCAGTTCTTGATTACCTGCCATCACCTCTTGATGTACCTGCAATCAAAGGTATCACTCCTGACACTGAAGAAGAAGTAACTCGCGAATCAAGCGATGAGGGTCCTTTCTCAGCACTTGCTTTCAAAGTTATGACTGACCCTTATGTTGGGAAACTTACATTCTTCCGCGTATATTCAGGTGTTCTAAACTCTGGATCTTACGTACAAAACTCAACGAAAGGCAAGCGTGAGCGTGTAGGACGTATCCTGCAAATGCATGCTAACTCTCGTGAGGAAATCTCTACTGTATATGCTGGTGACATCGCTGCTGCTGTAGGTCTTAAAGATACTACAACTGGTGATACTCTATGTGATGAAAAGAGCCTTGTTATCTTGGAATCAATGGAATTCCCAGAGCCGGTTATCTCGCTTTCAGTTGAGCCAAAATCAAAAGCTGACCAAGACAAAATGTCTACAGCTCTATCTAAGCTTTCTGAAGAAGATCCAACATTCAAAGCTCACACTGATACTGAAACAGGTCAAACGATCATCTCTGGTATGGGTGAACTTCACCTTGATATCATTGTTGACCGTATGAGACGTGAATTCAAAGTTGAAGCTAACGTTGGTGCTCCTCAGGTTGCTTACCGTGAAACTTTCCGCGGATCTGCGAAAGTTGAAGGTAAGTTTGCACGCCAATCCGGTGGACGCGGTCAATTCGGACACGTTTGGATCGAATTCGAACCAAATGAAGAAGGAAAAGGCTTTGAGTTCCACAACAAAATCGTCGGTGGTGTTGTTCCTCGTGAATACATCCCAGCGGTTGGAGCCGGCTTGGAAGACTCCATGAAAAATGGTGTTCTTGCAGGCTACCCTCTAATCGATGTTAAAGCATCATTAGTAGACGGTTCTTACCATGATGTTGACTCAAGTGAGATGGCGTTTAAAATTGCTGCATCTATGGCACTTAAAAACGCTGTATCTAAGTGTAACCCTGTTATTCTTGAGCCTGTTATGAAGGTTGAAGTTGTAATCCCTGATGAGTACATGGGAGATATCATGGGTGATATCACTTCTCGCCGCGGTCGCGTTGAAGGTATGGAAGCTCGCGGAAACGCTCAAGTAGTACGTGCTATGGTACCTCTTTCTGAAATGTTTGGATATGCAACTGCACTTCGTTCAAACACTCAAGGACGCGGAACATTCTCTATGCACTTTGATCACTACGAAGAGGTTCCAAAATCAATTTCTGAAGAAATTATCAAAAAAAATAAAGGTGAATAATTGATTTTCACTCTTTATTAAAGTATAACTACTTATGTATGAATAGAAAGTGGACAGCCTCCACTTTCTACACTCTATATAATCAATCATGACTCTAAGGAGGAATTTAGAATGGGTAAAGAAAAATTCGACCGTTCCAAAACGCATGCCAATATCGGTACAATTGGACACGTTGACCACGGTAAAACAACTCTAACAGCTGCAATTACAACTGTACTTGCAAAACGTAGCGGTAAAGGTGCTGCAATGGCATACGACATGATCGATGCTGCTCCTGAAGAGCGCGAGCGCGGAATCACAATCTCAACTGCACACGTTGAGTACGAAACTGAAACTCGTCACTATGCACACGTTGACTGCCCAGGACATGCTGACTATGTTAAAAACATGATCACTGGTGCTGCACAAATGGACGGCGGAATCCTAGTTGTTTCTGCATCTGACGGCCCAATGCCACAAACTCGTGAGCACATCCTTCTTTCTCGTCAAGTAGGTGTACCTTACCTAGTAGTATTCATGAACAAATGCGACATGGTAGACGACGAAGAGCTTCTTGAGCTAGTTGAAATGGAAGTTCGCGACCTTCTTTCTGAGTATGACTTCCCTGGCGATGACATCCCAGTAATCAAAGGTTCTGCTCTTAAAGCTCTAGAAGGCGAAGCTGAGTGGGAAGAGAAAATCGTTGAGCTTATGAACGCTGTTGACGAGTACATCCCAACACCAGCTCGTGACACTGAAAAACCATTCATGATGCCTGTTGAGGACGTATTCTCAATAACTGGCCGTGGAACAGTTGCTACTGGACGCGTTGAGCGTGGAGTAGTTAAAGTTGGAGATGTTATCGACATCATCGGCTTCACTGAAGAGCCAAAATCAACAACTGTAACAGGTGTTGAAATGTTCCGTAAGCTTCTTGACTATGCAGAAGCTGGCGACAACATCGGTGCACTTCTTCGTGGGGTTTCTCGCGACGACATCCAACGTGGACAAGTTCTTGCTAAGCCAAAAACAATCACTCCACACACTAAATTTAAATCAGAAGTTTACGTTCTTTCAAAAGAAGAGGGTGGACGTCACACTCCATTCTTCTCTAACTACCGCCCACAGTTCTACTTCCGTACTACGGACGTAACTGGTATCATCCAACTTCCAGAAGGCGTTGAGATGGTTATGCCTGGCGATAACATCGAAATGACTGTTGAACTTATCGCTCCAATCGCGATTGAAGAAGGTACTAAATTCTCAATCCGTGAAGGCGGTCGTACAGTAGGCGCTGGTGTTGTAGCTACAATCACTGAGTAATCCTGCTATTTAAAAAGACGAGCATTCGTGCTCGTCTTTTTTTGTTTCTTCTATATATATAGTAGAAATGATTTGCCATAAGAAACGAAAACTTTTCCAGCTGCTGATCCCCTTGTTTTTACCTGTTGATGTATGTATAATAGGAAAAGTGCGCAAGAAAGTAAAAACTTTATTTTTATCTTGCATTGGGCGCAAAATTTCTATATAATAGACAATGTTGGTCTTTGACTGCGATGAAGTAGGAGGTTGCCGATACACACGGCCGCTTTGCCATGGCGAGTGTACGGAAAATTTCTACGGAGAAAGTCTATTTTAAAAGTAGGCGAAAAGGAGGGAAAATAATGGCAAAACAAAAAATTCGTATTCGTTTGAAAGCATATGATCACAGAATTCTTGATCAATCTGCTGAAAAGATCGTTGAAACAGCAAAACGTTCAGGTGCTAACGTTTCTGGTCCGATCCCGTTGCCAACTGAAAAATCGATTTACACGATTCTTCGTGCGGTACACAAATACAAAGATTCACGTGAGCAGTTCGAAATGCGCACACACAAACGTTTAATCGACATCATCAACCCAACACCACAAACTGTTGATGCATTGATGAGATTAGACTTGCCGTCAGGCGTTGACATTGAAATCAAACTTTAATTTCAAAAAATAGATTTTATAACATTATAGGAGGTGTGACTAATGACCAAAGGAATCTTAGGTAAAAAAATCGGTATGACTCAAGTGTTTACTGAAAAAGGCGATCTTATCCCGGTAACAGTAATTGAGGCTGCTGAAAACGTAGTTCTTCAAATCAAGACTGTTGAAAGCGACGGCTATGCTGCTGTTCAGGTTGGTTTCTCAAACAAACGTGAAAAGCTTTCTAACAAGCCTGCAAAAGGACACGTTGCAAAAGCTAATACTGCACCTAAGCGCTTCGTAAGGGAGTTCCGCGGAGAAGCTGGTGAGTATGAAGTTGGTCAGGAAGTCAAAGTTGATATTTTCTCTGCTGGAGATACAGTAGATGTAACAGGAATCTCAAAGGGTAAAGGTTTCCAAGGCTCTATCAAGCGCCATAACCAATCTCGCGGACCTATGTCACATGGTTCTCGTTACCACCGTCGCCCAGGTTCAATGGGTCCTGTTGCTCCTAACCGAGTATTCAAAAACAAATTATTGCCAGGCCGCATGGGCGGAGAGCAAGTAACTGTTCAAAACCTTGAGATCGTGAAAGTTGACGCTGAGCGTAACCTTCTATTGATCAAAGGAAACGTACCTGGTCCTAAAAAATCACTTATCACAGTGAAAAAGGCTGTTAAATCTAACTAATTTTTCTAAGAAAGGAGGAATTCGATAATGCCGAAAGTAGCATTATTAAACCAAAGCGGATCAAACGTTGGTGAAATCGAACTAAATGATTCTGTATTTGGTATCGAACCTAATCAGCACGTTTTATTTGATGCGGTTATCATGCAAAGAGCTTCTTTGCGTCAAGGAAACCACAAAGTAAAGAATCGTTCAGAAGTTAGAGGCGGAGGTCGCAAGCCTTGGCGCCAAAAAGGTACTGGACGCGCTCGTCAAGGATCTATCCGCTCACCACAATGGCGCGGCGGTGGTATCGTATTCGGTCCAACACCACGCAGCTATGCTTACAAATTACCTAAAAAAGTTCGCCGCTTAGCGATCAAATCAGCTTTATCTACAAAAGTACAAGAGAACAACATTCTAGTATTAGAAGATCTTCTAATGAATGCTCCTAAAACAAAAGAAATGACTGCTATCCTTGCAGGACTTTCAGTTGAAAAGAAAGCATTGATCGTTACTGCTGATGTAAACGAATCTGTTGCACTATCTGCACGTAACATCCCTGGCATTACAGTTCTTGAAGCTAATTCTATTAATGTACTTGATGTACTTAACCATGAAAAGCTTGTTATTACGAAAGCAGCGGTGCAAAAAGTAGAGGAGGTGCTTGCATAATGAAAGATCCTCGTGATATTATTAAGCGCCCCGTAATCACTGAACTTTCAACGGACTTAATGACTGAGAAAAAGTACACGTTTGAAGTTGACGTTCGTGCTAACAAAACTCAAGTGAAAGATGCTATTGAAGCAATCTTTGGCGTAAAAGTGGAGAAAGTTAACGTTCTTAACTACAAAGGCAAATATAAGCGTGTAGGTCGTTACACAGGTCTTACTAATAAACGCAAAAAAGCAGTTGTTAAATTAACAGCTGACAGCAAAGAAATCGAACTATTCGAAGTCTAATTCATTATTTAAGATAGGAGGGAAACGAGATGGCGATTAAAAAGTACAAACCAACCTCAAATGGTCGTCGCGGCATGACTGTTTCTGATTTCGCTGAGATTACTACAGACAAACCGGAAAAGTCATTACTTGCGCCTGTACACAGAAAAGGCGGTCGTAACAACCAAGGTAAAATTACTGTACGTCATCAAGGCGGCGGTCACAAACGTCAATACCGTATTATCGACTTCAAACGCGATAAAGATGGTATACCAGGACGCGTTGCTACAATCGAGTATGATCCGAACCGTTCTGCAAACATTGCACTTATCCACTATGCAGATGGTGAGAAAAGATATATCCTTGCTCCAAAAAACCTTGAAGTAGGTTTACAAGTTGTTTCTGGACCAGAGGCTGATATTAAAGTAGGAAATGCACTTCCACTTCAAAATATCCCTGTAGGTACAGTTATTCACAACATCGAACTTAAACCAGGCAAAGGCGGACAATTAGTACGTTCTGCTGGTACTTCTGCACAGGTTCTTGGTAAAGAAGGCAAATACGTTCTTGTTCGCTTGAACTCTGGTGAGGTTCGCATGATCCTTGCTACTTGCCGCGCTACAGTTGGTCAAGTAGGAAACGAGCAGCATGAACTTATCAACATCGGTAAAGCTGGACGCTCTCGCTGGTTAGGTATCAGACCTACAGTTCGTGGTTCTGTAATGAACCCTAACGATCACCCGCACGGTGGTGGTGAAGGTCGTGCTCCAATCGGACGTAAGTCTCCAATGACTCCTTGGGGTAAACCTACTCTTGGTTACAAAACTCGCAAGAAGACAAACAAGTCCGATAAATTCATCGTACGTCGTCGTAAAAAATAACGTGATGGTTCTACGGTTCGAAGGAACCGTAGCGCAATCGCGAAGGGAGGTACAAGTATGGGCCGTAGCTTGAAAAAAGGACCATTCGTAGATGAGCATTTATTCAAGAAAGTTGAAAAGTTAAACGAGTCAGAGAAAAAACAAGTAATCAAAACTTGGTCTCGCCGTTCTACTATTTTCCCGCAATTCATCGGTCAAACGATCGCTGTATATGACGGTCGCAAGCATGTTCCTGTATACGTTACTGAAGATATGGTAGGACACAAACTCGGTGAGTTTGCTCCAACACGTACGTATAAAGGCCATGCAGCTGACGACAAAAAAACAAGACGCTAATGAGAGGAGGCTTTTAAATGCAAGCTAAAGCCGTTGCAAGAACAGTACGTATTGCTCCTCGTAAAGCTCGTTTAGTAATTGATCTTATCCGAGGAAAGCAAATCGGTGAAGCGGTAGCGATTCTTCGCCACACACCTAAAACTGCTTCTCCAATTATTGAAAAAGTTCTAAAATCTGCTGTGGCAAACGCAGAGCACAACTATGAAATGGACATTAACAACCTGGTTGTAACTGAAGCTTATGTAGGCGAAGGTCCAACTCTAAAACGTTTCCGTCCACGCGCAATGGGCCGTGCAAGTGCCATCAACAAACGCACAAGCCACATTACAATCGTTGTATCAGAAAAGAAGGAGGGATAATCCGTGGGTCAAAAGGTAAATCCAGTCGGTCTTCGCATTGGTGTTATCCGTGATTGGGAATCTAAATGGTTCGCTGGCAAAGATTATGCTAATCTTCTGCACGAAGACATCAAAGTTCGTGAATATATCAATCAGCGTTTAAGCGATGCATCTGTTTCAAAGATTGAAATCGAGCGTGCTGCTAATCGCGTGAACATTACGATCCACACTGCTAAGCCAGGTATGGTTATCGGTAAAGGCGGTACTGAAGTTGAAGCACTTCGTAAAGCTCTTAACTCACTAACTGGCAAGCGTGTACACATCAATATTCTTGAAATCAAGAGAGCTGATCTTGATGCTAAACTAGTAGCTGACAACATCGCTCGTCAACTTGAAAATCGTATTTCATTCCGTCGTGCTCAAAAGCAAACAATCCAACGTGCTATGCGCGCAGGTGCACAAGGAATTAAAACAATGGTATCTGGTCGTCTTGGCGGCGCTGATATCGCTCGTTCTGAAAGCTACAGTGAAGGAACAGTTCCACTTCACACACTTCGTGCTGATATTGACTATGGTACAGCTGAAGCTGACACTACTTATGGTAAATTAGGCGTTAAAGTTTGGATCTATCGTGGAGAGGTTCTTCCTACTAAGAAGAAAAAAGAGGAAGGAGGAAAATAATTATGTTGTTGCCAAAACGCGTTAAATATCGCAGAGAACACCGTGGAAAAATGCGCGGTCGTGCTAAAGGCGGTACAGAAGTTCACTTCGGTGAATACGGCATTCAAGCTCTAGAAGCTTCTTGGATTACAAATCGTCAAATTGAGGCAGCTCGTATTGCTATGACTCGTTACATGAAACGTGGCGGTAAAGTCTGGATCAAAATTTTCCCTTCTAAGCCTTACACGGCTAAACCTCTAGAGGTCCGCATGGGATCCGGTAAAGGTGCTCCTGAAGGCTGGGTGGCAGTTGTAAAACCAGGAAAAGTAATGTTTGAAATTGCTGGTGTATCAGAAGAAGTAGCACGCGAAGCATTGCGTCTTGCATCTCACAAATTGCCAATCAAAACAAAATTCGTTAAACGCGAGGAAATTGGTGGTGAATCAAATGAGAGCTAATGAAATTCGTGATCTTACCACTGCTGAAATTGAACAAAAAGTAAAATCACTGAAGGAAGAGCTGTTCAACCTTCGCTTTCAATTGGCGACTGGACAACTTGAAAACACTGCTCGCATTCGTGAAGTACGTAAATCGATCGCTCGTATGAAAACTGTGATCACTGAAAGAGAGATCGCTGCTAATAATCGATAATCCTGAGAGGAGGTTGCAGAATGACTGAACGCAACAACCAGCGCAAAGTCTACACTGGACGTGTAGTTTCTGATAAAATGGATAAAACGATCACTGTTCTTGTTGAAACGTATAAGAAGCATTCTTTATACGGCAAGCGTGTTAAATATTCCAAAAAGTTCAAAGCTCATGATGAAAACAACCAAGCTAAAATCGGCGATGTGGTTAAAATCATGGAAACTCGCCCATTATCAGCTACTAAACGTTTCCGTCTAGTTGAAATTGTTGAAGAAGCTGTTATTATCTAATATTGTTCGGATTATATTTCCGAAGGGAGGTAACGTAAATGATTCAACAAGAATCCCGTTTAAAAGTTGCTGACAACTCTGGTGCTCGTGAAGTTCTTACTATTAAAGTTCTTGGCGGATCTGGACGTAAAACTGCTAATATTGGTGATGTAATTGTTTGTACGGTCAAACAAGCAACACCAGGAGGCGTTGTTAAAAAAGGCGACGTTGTTAAAGCAGTAATCGTTCGCACAAAGAGCGGCGCTCGCCGTCAGGACGGATCTTACATCCGTTTCGACGAAAACGCATGTGTAATCATTAAAGATGACAAGAGCCCTCGCGGAACTCGTATCTTTGGACCAGTTGCACGTGAATTGCGTGAAGGCAACTTCATGAAAATTGTTTCTCTTGCTCCAGAAGTATTATAAATCGAAAATAGATAGCCTTACTAAGGAGGTGCGACTAGGATGCATGTAAAAAAAGGTGATAAAGTAGTAGTGATCTCAGGTAAAGATAAAGGCAAACAAGGTACTGTACTTGCTGCTTTCCCTAAGAAAGATCGCGTGCTTGTTGAAGGCATCAACATTATGAAGAAGCATTCAAAACCTTCTCAATTAAACCCTCAGGGCGGAATTATCAGCCAGGAGGCACCTATCCATGTATCAAATGTTATGCCACTTGATCCTAAATCAGGTGAGCCAACTCGTGTTGGTTTCAAAGTGGTTGATGGCAAAAAGGTACGTGTTGCGAAAAAATCTGGTGAAACTTTAGATAAATAGTAAATAAGGAAGGGAGGTCCTCGCATGAACCGCCTTAAAGAAAAGTATCAAAAAGAAATTACACCTGCTTTAATGAGCAAGTTCAACTATAAATCAGTGATGCAAGTTCCAAAGCTTGAGAAGATCGTAATCAACATGGGTGTTGGTGACGCAGTATCTAACTCTAAAGCTCTTGATACAGCTGTAGAAGAGTTAACTACAATCTCAGGTCAAAAGCCGGTTATCACAAAAGCTAAAAAATCAATTGCAGGATTCCGTCTGCGTGAAGGTATGCCTATCGGTGCGAAAGTAACTCTTCGCGGCGAGCGCATGTATGAATTCCTAGATAAATTAGTTTCTGTATCATTACCACGTGTACGTGACTTCCGCGGTATCTCTAAAAAGTCTTTTGACGGACGCGGAAACTACACTCTAGGTGTTAAAGAACAACTAATCTTCCCTGAAATTGATTATGATAAAGTATCAAAAGTTCGTGGTATGGACATCGTTATCGTTACAACTGCTAACACTGATGAAGAATCTCGTGAGCTTCTTACTCAGTTCGGTATGCCATTCCAAAAATAATCGAAATAGGGAGGCGAAAACGTGGCTAAAAAGTCAATGATTGCGAAACAAAAACGCACTCAAAAGTTTAAAGTACAAGAGTACACTCGCTGCGAACGCTGTGGTCGTCCACATTCAGTTCTCCGCAAATTTAAACTTTGCCGTATTTGTTTCCGTGAACTCGCATATAAAGGTCAAATTCCAGGCGTTAAAAAAGCTAGCTGGTAATACCCCATAATCGGGAAGGAGGTAATTTTGATATGGTAATGACAGATCCAATTGCAGATATGCTTACTCGTATTCGCAACGCGAATATGGTTCGTCATGAAAAATTAGAAATTCCTGCATCGAAAGCGAAAAAAGAGATCGCTGAAATCCTTAAGCGTGAAGGTTTCGTTCGTGATGTTGAATATGTAGAAGATAACAAACAAGGTATCATTCGTATTTTCCTTAAATACGGATCAAACAACGAGCGTGTTATCACTGGTCTGAAACGCATCAGTAAACCAGGATTACGCGTATACGCTAAAGCTAACGAAGTACCTCGCGTACTTAACGGTTTAGGAATCGCAATCGTATCTACTTCTCAAGGTGTCCTTACAGACAAAGAAGCTCGTGCGAAACAAGCTGGCGGAGAAGTTCTGGCATACGTTTGGTAATAACCTGAAAAAAGAATGGAGGTGTACATGAATGTCTCGTATTGGTAAAAAACCACTTGAAATCCCTGCTGGTGTAACAGTTGCGATCGACGGAAGCACTGTAACTGTTAAAGGACCTAAAGGTGAATTAACTCGTACTTTTAACTCTGATATCAACATTAAGGTTGAAGACAACGTACTTACAGTGACACGTCCTTCTGATCAAAAAGAACATCGTGCTCTTCACGGTACAACTCGCAGCCTTCTTGGAAACATGGTTGAGGGCGTTTCTAAAGGATTTGAAAAGGGTCTTGAATTAGTAGGTGTCGGTTACCGTGCTACTAAATCAGGCAACAAGCTAGTTCTTGCTGTTGGATACTCACATCCTGTAGAAATCGTTCCTGAACAAGGAATCGAAATTGAAGTGCCTTCAAATACAAAAATAATTGTAAAAGGTACAGACAAAGAGCGTGTTGGAGCTGTTGCTTCTAACATCCGCGCTACTCGTCCGCCAGAGCCTTACAAAGGCAAAGGTATCCGCTACGAAGGTGAATATGTACGTCGTAAAGAAGGTAAAACAGCGAAGTAATGTCGCTTAGATGATAAGAAAGGAGTGACCTGGATGATTACGAAACTTGACAAAAACGTTGTGCGTAAGAAAAGACACGGACGTGTCCGCGCAAAATTATCTGGTACAACTGCTCGTCCTCGTTTAAACGTATTTCGTTCTAATCAGCACATCTACGCACAAGTAATTGACGATGCTCAATCAGTGACAATTGCAAGTGCTTCAACATTAGATAAAGACCTTGCTCTTGATGCGAAAGGCAACGCTGAAGCTGCTGCTAAAGTTGGCGAACTAGTTGCTAAACGTGCAATCGAAAAAGGCGTGAAATCTGTTGTATTTGACCGCGGGGGTTACTTATACCATGGCCGTGTTAAGGCTTTGGCTGAAGCTGCTCGCGAAGCTGGTCTAGAATTTTAATAAAAAAAGGAGGGACACAGAGAATGGGTCGTATTGAACCAAACAAATTAGAGCTTGAAGAACGCGTTGTTACAGTAAACCGTGTAGCTAAAGTAGTAAAAGGTGGACGTCGTTTCCGCTTTGCTGCATTAGTAGTTGTCGGCGACAAAAACGGTCATGTAGGTTTCGGTACTGGTAAAGCACAGGAAGTTCCGGAAGCGATTCGCAAAGCGATCGAAGACGCTAAGAAAAACCTTGTTGAAGTACCTATGGTTGGTACTACTATTCCTCACCAAGTCATCGGCAGATTCGGTGCTGGAAACATCCTTTTAAAACCTGCATCTGAAGGTACTGGTGTTATCGCTGGTGGTCCTGTTCGTGCAGTACTAGAATTAGCAGGAGTTAGTGACATCCTTTCTAAATCACTAGGTTCTAACACTCCAATTAACATGATCCGTGCTACAATTTCTGGATTAACAGAACTTAAACGCGCTGATGAAGTTGCGAAGCTACGTGGCAAGTCGGTTGAAGAATTGTTAGGATAAGGAGGGAAACATGATGGCAAACAAATTAGCGATTACCCTCACTCGCAGTGTGATTGGTCGCCCAGAAGACCAACGTATTACTGTTAAAACACTAGGTCTTAAAAAAATGCATCAAACAGTAGTGCTTGATGACAATGCAGCGATCCGCGGCATGATCAACAAAGTATCTCATTTGGTAACAGTTAAAGAACAATAATATAGATCTTCTAATATCAAGGAGGTGTCCCGATGAAACTTCATGAATTAAAACCAGCAGAAGGGTCACGCAAAACACGCAATCGTGTTGGCCGTGGTACTGGTTCTGGTAACGGTAAAACAGCTGGTAAAGGTCATAAAGGACAAAACGCCCGTTCCGGCGGCGGTGTTCGCCCTGGATTCGAAGGTGGTCAAACTCCTTTATTCCGACGTCTGCCTAAACGCGGATTCACAAACATCAACCGTAAAGACTATGCGATTGTCAGCCTTGACAAACTTAATCTGTTCGAAGACGGTGCTGAAGTAACTGTTGAACTTCTAGTTGAAGCTGGAGTAATCAGCAAAGTGAAATCAGGCGTGAAAGTACTGGGCAACGGAAAGCTTGAGAAAAAGCTTACAGTTAAAGCCAATAAATTCTCTGCATCTGCTAAAGAAGCTATCGAAGCTGCTGGCGGTACAGTAGAGGTGATTTAATGTTTAAGACAATCTCCAATTTTATGCGCGTGGGTGATATCCGCAATAAAATCTTGTTCACCCTTCTAATGTTAATTATTTTTCGTATTGGTACGTTCATTCCTGTGCCTAACGTCAACGCTGACGTTTTAAAGGCTCAGGATGAAATGAATGTTTTCGGAATTCTTAACACCTTCGGAGGCGGTGCGCTGTATAACTTCTCGATCCTTGCGATGGGAATTATGCCGTACATTACAGCATCCATCATCGTGCAGTTATTGCAGATGGATGTCGTTCCGAAATTTACTGAATGGTCAAAGCAAGGTGAAGTTGGCCGTCGTAAACTAGCACAATTCACTAGATACTTTACGATTGTACTAGGTTTCATCCAAGCGTTGGGTATGTCTTACGGTTTTAATAATCTCGCTGGGGGATTATTAATTGAAAAGCCGGGAATTACAACGTACCTTTTAATTGCAGTTGTCTTAACAGCAGGTACTGCTTTTTTAATGTGGTTAGGAGAGCAAATCACATCTAAGGGTGTGGGTAATGGTATTTCCATTATCATTTTTGCGGGGATTGCAGCAGGAATCCCTACAACTCTTAACCAAATCTATGTGCAGCAATTCCAGGACGCTGGAGATCAGCTTTTCTTGAACATTGTAAAAGTTGCGCTGATAGTATTAGCGGTAATCGCAATTATAGTTGGAGTTATCTTCATTCAGCAGGCTCTTCGCAAGATCCCGATTCAATATGCGAAGAACTCAGCAGGCCGAGCTCCTGCGAAAGGTCAGTCTACTCACCTTCCGCTTAAAGTGAATCCTGCCGGTGTTATCCCTGTCATCTTTGCGGTTTCGTTCATTATCACACCGCCAACAATTGCTTCGTTCTTCGGATCCAATGATGTTACAAACTGGATCCAAAAAACGTTTGATTATACACAGCCTATCGGCATGATTGTATATGTTGCATTAATCGTTGCTTTTACTTACTTCTATGCATTTGTTCAGGTTAATCCGGAGCAGATGTCAGAGAATCTGAAAAAGCAGGGCGGATATATCCCGGGTATTCGTCCAGGGAAAAATACGCAGGATTATTTAACAAAAACTCTATACAGACTGACGTTTGTTGGTTCACTTTTCTTAGCAGCTATCTCAGTTCTTCCTGTATTCTTTATTAAGTTCGCTAACTTGCCAGCTTCTGCACAGATTGGCGGAACGAGCTTGTTGATCGTAGTAGGGGTTGCTCTTGAAACGATGAAACAACTTGAAAGTCAGCTTGTTAAGCGTCACTATAAAGGATTTATTAAACAGTAAGGTTATGGGACTTGTGTCCCTTTCCTTCTAAATAGAGACTGAGGGGGGTAATATTCTTGAATCTAGTATTAATGGGTCTGCCGGGAGCCGGTAAAGGCACACAGGCAGAACGAATCGTTGAAAAATATGAAATCCCTCATATCTCAACAGGGGATATGTTCAGAGCTGCCATTAAAGGTGAAACTGAGCTAGGTCTTAAAGCAAAATCCTTCATGGATCAAGGTGCTCTCGTTCCTGATGAAGTAACGATCGGTATCGTCCGTGAAAGATTAGGCAAGAATGATTGTGAAAAAGGTTTCCTGCTTGACGGATTCCCGCGCACAGTTGCTCAGGCTGAAGCTTTGGAAAACATCCTGTCTGATCTTGATAGAAAAATGGATTATGTCATTAACATTGAGGTTGATAAAGACATCCTGATGGAACGTCTTACAGGACGCCGCATCTGCAAACAATGCGGATCAACATATCATCTCGTTTTCAATCCTCCGGCTGCTGAAGGACGCTGCGACAAATGCGGCGGTGAACTTTACCAGCGTGAAGATGACAACGAAGAGACTGTTGCTAACCGGCTTGAAGTAAACCTCAAGCAGACACAACCTTTGCTGAATTTCTATGAAGAAAAAGGATATCTGCGTAATATTAATGGCCAGCAGGACATCAACAAAGTCTTCGCTGACGTTAATGAACTGCTTGGAGGATTAGGTGAATGATCATTTGTAAGACTCCACGTGAAATCGAAATTATGCGTGAGGCTGGTCGCATTGTCGCATTGACCCACCAGGAACTCCAAAAACATATACAGCCTGGAATTACAACAAAAGAACTGGATGCAATTGCCGAAAAGATTATTCGTGCAAACCATGCAATTCCTTCTTTTAAAGGTTATAATGGTTTTCGCGGGAGCATTTGTGCTTCTGTGAATGAGGAGCTCGTTCACGGAATACCTGGAGATCGAGTATTGCGTGAAGGAGACATTATCAGCATCGATATCGGTGCGAAGTATAATGGCTATCATGGTGACTCTGCTTGGACTTATCCTGTTGGAAACATCTCAGAGGAATCCAAAAAGCTTCTTGAAGTGACTGAGGAATCCCTCTACAAAGGTCTGGCTGAAGCCAAACCGGGTGAGAGACTATCCAATATATCACACGCTATTCAGACGTATGTTGAACAG
The DNA here is from genome assembly GCA_038002745.1 of Bacillus sp. FSL H8-0547. Taxonomy (NCBI): domain Bacteria; kingdom Bacillati; phylum Bacillota; class Bacilli; order Caryophanales; family Bacillaceae; genus Bacillus; species Bacillus sp. FSL H8-0547. Next base: position 1,645,213 of record JBBODD010000001.1, on the reverse strand, counting down.
CATCAATTCTCGGTCGTACGTGAATATGTTGGACACGGCGTTGGACAGGATTTACATGAAGATCCGCAGATTCCGCATTATGGTCCGCCAAACAAAGGTCCGAGGTTAAAACCTGGCATGGTCTTGGCGATTGAGCCAATGGTGAATGCCGGAAGCCGATATGTAAGAACTCTTGCTGACAACTGGACAGTTGTTACTCAGGACAGCAAAATGTGTGCTCATTTCGAACACACGATTGCCATTACAGAAACTGGCTATGAGATTTTAACTAAAGCCTAAATCCGCAGGTGATATTGTTTGAACGAAGCCGAATCGAGTCCGCGCATAGGTCAGTTTGTCTCTATTACTGAAGGCAGAGAAGCTGGACAATATGCTGTCGTGATCAGTATTTTAGATGAACGGTTCGTATTTATAGCAGACGGAGAGAAGCGACCCTTCCACTCCCCTAAAAAGAAGAATGTGAATCATCTAGAGTTTATTGATCGCGTATCTCCGGAAGTTCAGAACAGTATAAAAGAAACAGGACGTGTAACAAACGGAAAACTCCGGCATGCCCTGAAGACGTTTGTCAACGAGCAAGCTGCTGATTTGAAGAAGGGAGAATAATGAATGGCGAAAGATGATGTAATTGAAGTTGAGGGTACCGTACAGGAAACATTGCCAAATGCAATGTTCAAAGTAGAGCTTGAGAATGGTCATACGGTATTGGCGCATGTATCTGGAAAGATCCGCATGCATTTTATTCGCATTTTACCTGGAGACAAAGTTACGGTAGAATTATCACCATATGACTTGACTCGCGGCAGAATTACGTACCGTTTTAAATAAAACACTCCGCAACTAAGGAGGTAAGAGAAATCATGAAGGTAAGACCATCGGTTAAACCAATCTGCGAAAAGTGCAAAGTCATCCGCAGAAAAGGTAAAGTAATGGTAATTTGTGAGAATCCAAAACATAAACAAAAACAAGGTTAAAACTGAAGGAGGTGCAGCTTAAATGGCTCGTATTGCTGGTGTAGATATTCCTCGTGACAAACGCGTTGTAATTTCATTAACATATGTTTTCGGTATTGGACGTCCAACTGCTGGAAAAGTATTAGCTGAGGCTGGTGTTTCTGAAGATACACGTGTGCGTGACTTAACAGAAGAAGAACTAGGTAAGATTCGTGATATCGTAGACAAGTTGAAAGTTGAAGGTGACCTTCGCCGTGAAGTATCCCTAAACATCAAACGTCTGATTGAGATCGGCAGTTTCCGTGGCTTACGTCATCGCCGCAGTCTACCTGTTCGTGGTCAAAATACCAAAAATAACGCTCGTACTCGTAAAGGACCTCGTCGTACGGTTGCGAACAAGAAAAAATAAGGTAAAGGAGGTTAACCGACAATGGCTCGTAAAACGAACACTCGTAAGCGTCGCGTAAAAAAGAATATCGAGGCAGGTATTGCTCATATTCGTTCAACATTTAACAACACGATTGTTACTATTACAGACGTACATGGTAACGCTCTTTCTTGGTCAAGTGCAGGTTCACTCGGATTCAGAGGATCACGTAAATCCACTCCATTCGCTGCACAAATGGCTGCTGAAGCTGCAGCTAAAGGTTCTATTGAACACGGTATGAAAACTCTTGAAGTAACTGTAAAAGGACCAGGCGCAGGCCGTGAAGCTGCAATCCGTGCTCTTCAAGCTGCTGGTCTTGAAGTAACAGCTATCAGAGACGTTACTCCGGTTCCACATAACGGATGCCGTCCGCCAAAACGTCGTCGTGTATAATTTTTCTGTATAGATTTTGTATCCCTGTCAATAATGGGTTATGATACAGTTAAAAAGTTCTCGCAGAAAATAACTATTTGTTGTTGTGCACATTCGGGACTTTATAATGGGGAATTTCGGTTAGACACACGCCTTGGAGCTTCATAATCTGTCTAGCCGGGGTTTCGACGTTTTGAAGGAGGGTTTATAGATGATAGAAATTGAAAAACCAAAAATCGAAACGGTTGAAATCAGCGACGATGCCAAGTACGGCAAATTCGTCGTCGAACCACTCGAGCGTGGATATGGTACAACTTTGGGTAACTCCTTACGTCGTATTCTCTTATCCTCACTCCCTGGTGCCGCTGTAACATCAATCCAGATAGATAGTGTACTCCATGAATTCTCTACGATTGAAGGCGTTGTTGAAGATGTGACTACGATCATCTTAAACATTAAAAAACTTGCTCTTAAGATCTATTCAGAGGAAGAAAAAACGCTTGAGATCGATGTACAGGATGAAGGAGTTGTAACGGCTGCAGATATTACTCACGACAGTGACGTTGAAATTCTAAATCCGGACCTTCATATTGCTACATTAGCGAAGGGTGCACATTTCCGTATGAGATTGACTGCGAAACGCGGTCGCGGATATACTCCGGCTGATGCAAACAAAAGAGAAGATCAGCCAATCGGCGTTATCCCAATCGATTCTATTTATACACCTGTAGCACGCGTGTCCTATCAAGTTGAAAATACACGTGTTGGTCAAGTGTCAAACTATGATAAACTTACTTTTGATGTGTGGACTGACGGAAGCACAGGTCCGAAAGAAGCTATTGCACTTGGTGCAAAGATTCTGACTGAACACCTTAACATCTTCGTTGGGCTTACAGATGAAGCTCAAAACGCTGAGATTATGGTGGAAAAGGAAGAGGACCAAAAAGAAAAAGTTTTAGAAATGACGATCGAAGAATTGGATTTGTCAGTTCGTTCTTATAACTGTTTAAAACGTGCAGGCATTAACACTGTACAGGAGCTTGCTCATAAAACAGAAGAAGATATGATGAAAGTTCGCAACTTAGGTCGTAAATCTTTGGAAGAAGTGAAAGCGAAACTAGAAGAACTTGGCTTAGGTCTTCGTAAAGACGACTGACGACTAGTTAACAAGTTAACTAGCGTTTTCGCGTGTTTCTAAAATTAACACACAGTACTAACGAAGGAGGGAACACATAATGCCTTACAGAAAATTAGGACGTACAAGTGCTCAGCGTAAAGCGTTACTTCGTGATCTTACTACAGATCTAATCATCAGCGAGCGCATTGAAACTACTGAGGCTCGTGCGAAAGAATTGCGTTCAACTGTAGAAAAAATGATTACTTTAGGTAAACGTGGGGATCTTCATGCCCGCCGCCAAGCTGCTGCTTACATCCGTAACGAGGTAGCTAACGAAGAAGGCACGCAAAATGCACTTCAAAAACTATTCAGTGACATCGCACCGCGTTACTCAGAACGCCAGGGCGGTTACACGCGCATAATGAAACTTGGACCTCGCCGCGGCGACGGAGCACCAATGGTCATTATCGAATTAGTTTAATCATTATTTTCTTTACTCAGAGGGCGGGTCAGTTTTCCTGAAAACTGGATCTATGCCCTTTTTTTGTACACTCAGGCAGCCTCTCATCGTGATGAGGGGCCAATGAGTGCCGCAGCAGAGACAGAATAGAAGAGCATGGCTTTTGCGTCTGCGCAGGAGTACAGGTGAGGGAGGCAGCGATGGAAGAGACAATTATTGAAGTGGATCAGGTTACATTTCAGTATCATGAAGACGATGCAAGACCCGCCCTTAACGCTGTTTCGTTAAGTGTGAAAAAAGGCGAATGGCTTGCTGTTGTCGGACATAATGGTTCCGGCAAATCAACCCTTGCCAGAGTCCTCAACGGTCTTATACTGCCGCAGCACGGCCGCGTCGCCGTAAAAGGCATTCCATTAAATGAAGACTCGATTTGGGAAGTGCGCAAACAAGTTGGCATGGTGTTTCAAAACCCGGACAACCAATTTGTAGGAACGACCGTTAAAGATGATGTGGCTTTTGGTTTGGAAAACCACGGAGTGCCGCGGGAAGAAATGAAAAAGCGCGTCGAATGGGCTACTCAAAAAGTGAAGATGGAAGCATTTCTCGATCAAGAGCCGCACCATCTTTCAGGAGGCCAAAAGCAGCGCGTGGCCATTGCGGGTGTCATTGCCGTTCAGCCGCAGATCATTATTTTGGACGAAGCTACATCAATGCTTGATCCGCAGGGAAGAAGCGAAGTGATGGAGACAGTGCGCGAGCTTAACAGACAGGGGATCGTAACGGTCATTTCAATTACACATGACCTTGAAGAGGCCGCGAGAGCAGACAGGATTATCGTTATGAATGGCGGAGAAAAATTTGCTGAGGGCTCACCTGAAGAGATTTTCAAACTCGACCGCAAGCTGGTTGAAATAGGACTTGATCTGCCTTTTTCCTATCAGGTCAGCATGAAGCTGAGAGAAGCAGGCATTGCCCTCTCAAAGAACTACTTAGACGAAGAAAGCCTGGTGAATGAACTGTGGACATTACATTCCAAGAGCTAGAGCACAGATATCAGGCTCGTACGCCATTTGAACGTCTAGCGCTGCATGACATTAACCTGGAAATAAAAGACCGCTCGTTTGTTTCGATCATCGGACATACCGGTTCCGGCAAATCAACCATTCTTCAGCATCTGAATGGACTGCTTAAGCCTACAAAAGGTTCTCTTACTGTTGGTGAACGTAAAATAGAAGCAGGTAAAAAGGTCAAAGATCTGAAACCGGTCCGCAGGTCAGTAGCCATCGTCTTTCAATTTCCGGAGCATCAGCTTTTTGAGGAAACGGTTGAAAAGGACATCATGTTTGGTCCTATGAATTTCGGCGTCCCAGAAGAAGAAGCACGGGAAAAGGCCCGCAATGCTCTCAAGCTGGTCGGGCTTCCGGAAAACGTACTCCAGAAGTCACCGTTTGATTTGAGCGGCGGTCAAATGAGACGGGTCGCTATAGCTGGCGTTCTTGCCATCCAGCCTGAAGTGCTGGTTCTTGATGAACCGACTGCAGGGCTTGATCCGAGCGGAAGGAAAGAGATCATGGATCTTTTCTACTCTCTTCATAAGAGCAGGTCACTTACAACCGTTCTTGTCACACACAGCATGGAGGATGCCGCCCGCTACTCGGACGAAATTGTTGTGATGCATAAAGGCACCGTCCAGATGAAAGGCACGCCTGAAGAGATTTTCAGCCAGTCTGAAGTGCTCGTCTCAGCAGGGCTTGATCTTCCTGAAACCGTAAAGCTTCAAAAGACGATTGAGCAGAAGCTCGGGAAAGAGTGGAAAGGGATCTCACTTTCAATCGATGACCTTGTCAGTATGGTTGTACGCGGGATCAAAGGTGATTCCATATGATGAACAGCATGATTATCGGCAAGTATGTTCCCGGCGCCTCGCTCGTTCACAGAATGGACCCCCGTTCAAAGCTCACGATGATCTTTCTGTTTGTTTTTATCGTGTTTTTTGCCAACAATGCGGTGACGTATGCCATTCTCGGATTGTTTACCTTTTTTATCGTCGGTGCGACAAAACTGCCGCCAAGATTTCTATTGAACGGCTTAAAGCCGATCATATGGATTATCCTTTTTACGTTTATTCTGCATATTCTCGTGACAAAAGAAGGTCCTGTCCTGTTTGAAGCCGGCTTTCTTGCGGTTCACCGGGAGGGAGTGATCCAGGGGATTTATATTTCCCTCAGATTTCTGTTTCTTATCCTGCTTACGACCATCCTTACGCTAACGACAACACCGATTGAAGTAACAGACGGAATGGAAAGCCTGCTGCATCCTTTTAAAAAAATCGGCCTCCCGGTCCACGAACTTGCGCTGATGATGTCGATCTCACTCCGGTTTATTCCTACGCTTATGGAGGAAACGGATAAAATCATGAAAGCGCAGATGGCAAGGGGAGCTGACTTTACAAGCGGACCGATTAAACAAAGAATCAGTGCCATCATTCCGCTGCTTGTGCCGCTGTTTATCAGCGCGTTTAAGAGGGCGGAAGAGCTTGCTGTTGCGATGGAGGCAAGAGGCTACCAGGGAGGCGAAGGAAGAACGAAGCTTCGCGAGCTGACGTGGAGAGCCCTTGATACGATCATACTCGGCCTGCTGATTGCTGTAGGCATTGTTCTATTACTACTGCGTTCATAGGAGTTTACAATGAGGGTAAAATGCACCGTATCATATGACGGAACAGGATTCAGCGGATTTCAAATTCAGCCCGGACAGAGGACCGTTCAGGGTGAAATTGAAAAAGGCCTGAAAAAACTGCATAAAGGTCAGGAAGTGAAAGTTTTTGCATCAGGCAGAACAGATGCAGGTGTTCATGCCATCGGCCAGGTTCTTCATTTTGATACAGAGATCTACATTCCGGAGAGCAGATGGCCGAATGCCTTAAATTCGCTTCTTCCCGGAGATGTGGCTATTCAGGCTGCAGCATTTACGGAAGACGACTTTCATGCAAGGTACCATGTCCGTGCAAAGGAATACCGCTATAAAGTCAGCCGCTCGGAAGTCCGGGATGTGTTCAGCCGGAATTATGCGTATCATTATCCATATAAACTTGATTATGTGAAAATGCGGGAAGCGATAAAGTTTTTGATCGGCACCCACGATTTTACAAGCTTCTGTTCAGCTAAAACAGATAAAGAGGACAGAATCAGAACTTTATATGATATCGAATTTTACGAAGAAGACGATGTTCTGACATTCCGGTTTGTCGGTGACGGATTCCTCTACAATATGGTCAGAATCCTTGTCGGAACCTTGATAAATGCCGGGCGGGGAGTGCTGGATCCTTACCGGATTCCAGACATCCTGAAGGCGCGTGACCGTTCACTGAACGGGAAAACAGCCCCGGGTTCCGGATTATATTTGTGGAAAGTTTACTATGACAACTAAACCAGGTGTAACATTATCTTGACAATGTTGCCCGGACGTTATAAACTATCATATGGTATGTATTTCAACCCCACAAATAAGCCCCGGAAGAGTTTATCTGTGTTTTGAAATAGAATGATTAAATTTTAAATGAAAGATATTGGAGGGAAAATCATGCGTACAACATATATGGCGAAAGCAACTGAAGTTGAACGTAAATGGTTCGTGGTAGATGCTGCAGGCAAAACTCTAGGTCGTCTTGCCAGCGAAATTGCATCTGTTCTTCGCGGAAAACACAAACCAACTTATACACCACACGTAGACACTGGTGATCATGTAATTATCATCAATGCAGCACAAATCGAACTGACTGGAAAGAAACTGACTGACAAGATCTACTACCGTCACAGCCAATTCCCAGGCGGACTAAAATCAAGAACTGCTCTTGAAATGCGTACAAACTACTCTGAGAAAATGCTTGAACTAGCAATTCGCGGAATGCTTCCTAAAGGTTCTCTAGGACGTCAAATGTACAAAAAGCTGCATGTATATGCAGGCAACGAGCATCCACACCAAGCACAACAACCTGAAGTTTACGAACTTCGCGGTTAATTATTAAGGAGGTTATTAATTTGGCACAGGTTCAATATTACGGTACTGGCCGTCGTAAAAGCTCAGTAGCGCGTGTTCGTCTCGTTCCAGGCGAAGGCCGTATTGTTATCAACGATCGTGAAGTAAAAGACTATATCCCTTTCGCAGCTCTAATCGAAGACATCAAACAACCGCTTAACTTAACTGAAACAGCTGGAAGCTATGATGTTTTAGTAAATGTTAATGGCGGTGGATTCGCTGGCCAGGCTGGCGCTATCCGTCACGGCATCTCACGTGCACTTTTAGAAGCAGATCCAGAATATCGCGGCACTCTTAAGCGTGCAGGTCTTCTGACTCGTGACGCACGTATGAAAGAACGTAAAAAATACGGTCTTAAAGGCGCTCGTCGTGCACCTCAGTTCTCAAAACGTTAATTTTTTCTTCAAAAACCACAGCGGTTCTGCTGTGGTTTTTTATTTTCCCCCAAAAAATTCACCACCCGCAGACAATCTTTACCTCGCATGAAACCGGCCCCCGGAAAAACAATAGACTGAGGGGGCATATACATCATGGAAAAGATTACTTCACTTTCAGATAAACGAAGAGAAAAGCAAATAAACTATGAGCGCATTATCCTGAAAGAATTGACACTCACCCAGCTGAAGGCGAAAGCCTATGAGTGTTTCGGTGTCTATATGCATTCAGGATCGATTGATTATTCCGCCATTGAAGAAGGCTGCATCGATTATTCTATAGAAGCCTTCCTGCTCGGTGCCAGCTACAGCAGATTCGGCTATTACGGCGAACCGCAGAAGTCAGTCAGCATGAGGTCAAGCCGGGAGGAAAAAGAGTTAACTGACCAACTATTTGATTACATGCTCATATGGGGAAACCACGGTGATGATTTTAAAAACGAATCGGTTTACTATGCATGTGAGCACTTGATTCATTCATGGTGGTCAGAAGGGTTTGAAAAAGGAGCAAAGAGGCTGAAGCTCAGACTTCATTAAAACGCTATTGCCTAATCATATTTCCTGTTTGTCCGCCATATAGTGGTAAAGGACGGGCAGGAGGGTGGAAAAAATGAAAAACAAGCTGAGATGGTTTGGCTTTGGGGCAGGCTTTATCTTATTGCTTTTATTATTTCAATTTCAATTTAATAACGACAGCTCTTGGAAGTCCTGGAATCTGCCGCTGACAGGAAAGGTTATCTACATAGATCCCGGACACGGCGGGCCGGACGGCGGAGCGGTAGGAACGGAGCATCTGGAAAAAGACATTGCCCTTGCCATTTCAAAGCAGATCAGAGACTACCTGCAGGAACAGGGGGCACTCGTCCTTCTCACACGAGAAAGAGATACAGACCTTGCGGATAAGAGTACGAAGGGCTATTCAAAAAGAAAAGGTGAGGACCTGAGAAAGCGCCTGGAGCTGATTAACGACTCTGAAGCAGATATGTATTTAAGTATTCATCTTAATGCTATTCCCTCCAGACAGTGGAGCGGGGCACAAACGTTCTACCACTCCAAGATGGAGGAAAATCAGGTGCTTGCCAAATTTATTCAGGATGAACTAAGGCGCAACCTGGAGAACACTGACCGCAAAGCCAAACAGATGAATACGATTTACCTGATGAAACACATCGATAAGCCTGGTGCTCTGGTAGAAGTGGGTTTTCTGTCTAATCCCGATGAAGCGCGCCTTCTTGGCACCGATGAATATCAGGATAAAGTGGCGGCTTCTATTTATAACGGCATCCTGCGCTATATGACGAACGAAAAAAATCCTCCTGAGTAGGGATGGATTTTTTTGTTTTCCCTGAATGCCTTAAGCTATAAACCCAGGAGTCCCAATTTTCTTTCAAATTATGATATACTGATGAAAACGAATACAACAAAGGGTGGTTAACATGCTGAATGAGCAAACAGCTCGCAAAATCGTCGGAGAACTAAAAGAACCTTTTTTACATAGAAGCCTTGAAGAACTGAATGCCATAGAAGAAATTTCAGTGAAAGCTGAGAAAAACCATATCAGCATGAAAATCGGTATTGCAAAGACAGGGACGTCTGAGCAGATGCAGCTTCAGCAGGAGATTGTCGCAAAACTTAAAGAAGCAGGCGCAGGCACAGTCGGTCTTCGCTTTACAGAACTTCCCCAGGAAGTAACAGCAAAATATCAGGCGCCTAAACAAGAGGATCCCTCTCTGCTGTCATCAGCCAAGCAGCCTGTCTACATTGCAATTGCCAGCGGTAAAGGCGGCGTCGGAAAATCGACTGTTTCCGTTAATTTAGCTGTGGCTCTTGCCCGTCTCGGCAAAAAAGTCGGACTTATTGATGCGGATATTTACGGATTCAGTGTGCCGGACATGATGGGTATTACGAAACGTCCTGTTGTAAGGGGAGAGAGAATTATTCCGGTTGAGCGTTTTGGCGTCCAGGTCATCTCTATGGGCTTTTTTGTAGAGGATAATGCACCGGTTATCTGGAGAGGGCCGATGCTTGGAAAAATGCTGAATAACTTCTTTCAGGAAGTAGAGTGGGGAGATCTTGACTATCTGCTTTTAGACCTTCCTCCGGGCACCGGAGACGTAGCGCTTGATGTCCATGCAATGCTTCCTTCCTGCAAAGAAATCATTGTAACGACTCCGCATCCTACAGCTGCTTTTGTTGCAGCAAGAGCGGGTGCTATGGCGCTTAGAACTGATCATGAAGTGATTGGTGTCGTTGAAAACATGTCCTATTTTGAAAGCAGAACAACAGGAGAAAAAGAGTACGTCTTCGGCAAAGGCGGAGGAGAAAAGCTTGGACAGGAGCTTAATGTCCCTGTGCTTGGAAATATTCCGCTTCAGCAGCCTGACTGGAACGAAAAGGACTTTGCTCCTTCCGTATATGCAGCAGATCATCCTACTGGAGAGATCTACTCATCAATCGCTAAAAAGGTTGCAGAGATTGTGCCTGTAAATGTATAAACAAAAGCGCCAACGTTTTGGCGCTTTGCTAAAGGTATATGACATTTAGAGCGTAATTGTCCAGCGCCCCGGTAGTCCGGCGCAGCGGATCCGGCGGAAAAGTCAAACCCGGACTTTTCAGCCGGGTCCTTTTCTGTCTGTCGGGCCCTGAGCAGTGCGCTTCTCTCTATTGGCCGCCTTGTCCGGATTCTTCGGACTTGCCGCCTTGCCCTGAGTCCTCTCCGCTGCCGCCTGAGCCTCCGCCGCCTTGCTGGTTCGTTTCTTTAGCTGCTTTCAGCAGAGTTTCTTCAAGCTTGGCTTTAAACAGGGGACTTTCAATCGTCTCTGTGATGACCTCCTGAAGGTGTTTGCGGTATTCCTGGCTTTGGAGAACTTTCATCGTCTGTTTCTCCATCTCAGGATTTTCAAGGACGCCAATGAGCATCTTTTGATACTCCGGGTCTTTCATCAGCCCTTTAATAACCTTCTCGTGTTCGGTCTGAAGGCTTTTTGCAAAACTTTCACTGAACTTTGGATCTTCAAATGTTTTTTTCCAGAACTCCTGTCCCTTTTCAGACGTCAGGGTTTTGGAAATGGTGTCAGAGACAACTTTCTGATCCATGATCAGGTTTTGCTTCATATCATCATTTTTAAGGATTTCCTGAATGGCTTTTTTTCCGTCATCGGTTTTTAAAATATCGACAACCATTTTCTTTGTTTCTTCATAATCGAGCTGTCCTGAAGGCTGATCTTTAGGTGCGCAGCTCGCGAGGAAAAAACACATGGCTGTAAGTGTCAGAATTGAGAGCAACCTTCGCTTTTCCATCATGCAAAGCTCCTTTCCATTTAAAGTTGCTTATTTCTAATATGAATGAATCGGCCTGTTTTAATACTGGTAATTAACATAGCTTTTTACAAAAGACACTGGTAAAATTTTTGGAGTAGAATACATATTGGGGGATACAATTGTGAACAGTAGAAATTGGGTTCGGTTATTTTTATCGACTCTGCTTGTCGGCGGCATCACTACGAGTATTACTGGTTTTGCCTTAAGATGGGGAGATTATAAAGAGTTTTTCTTATCGTTTGACATTGTTGAGATTCTCTCCATTTTGCTTTGGCTCGTTGGAGTCGGATTTATTTTCAGCATCATCAGCCAAATGGGATTTTTCGCATATTTGACGATTCACCGGTTCGGACTTGGAATCTTTCGTACTGCTGCTTTATGGAATGCCATTCAAATTGTGCTGATCCTGTTCGTTATCTTTGATTTGGTTTATTTCCGTTATCAGCTGTTCGCAGCTGAAGGTGATTCAGCTGTTCCTTATATCATGATTGCCTTCTTTTTGCTGTTATTCAGTGCAGCGGTCGCTTATATCAAGATGAAACAGACAAACAAAATGGCTTTCATACCGGCCCTGTTTTTTATGACAGTCGTTACAACGGTCGAATGGGTGCCTGCATTGCGTGTAAATGAAGGTGACTGGCTGTACTTAATGCTGATTCCGCTGCTTCTATGCAATGCCTATCAGCTGCTGCTCTTATCTAAATTATCACAAACTAAAAAAAGCTAAGCCCTGTTATTCAAGGCTTAGCTTTTTTCATAAGGTTATTTAACTTCCGTTGATTTGGCTGTTCCTCCCGAAATTAAATCCGCTACCGTCACGTTATTCAGGCCTTTTTGTTTCAGCCCTTCAACTATTTGCGGAAGTGCCTTCTGTGTCTGCTTGGCGGAATCAGAGGCATGAAGCAGAATAATATCTCCTCCCTGAACCGCATCATTTACATTTTTCACAATGGTGCTGACACCGGGATTGGTCCAGTCATCTGAATCTACACTATAATGAACGACAGTGTATCCGTATCTTTCGGCAATCGTCAGGATCTCCTGATTGAAGTTACCTGTAGGCGGCCGGAGAAGTTTAATATCTTTCAGTCCGAGTTCGCTGAATACATCCTGCGCCATGAGAATATCACGCCGTATTTCATCTGCCTCAAGCGAGGTGTAGTTTTTATAGGCATATCCCATGCTCCCGACCTGGTGTCCATCCTTTACAATTTGCTTCACTATCTCAGGGTGCCGCTCAGCCCAGGCTGCTGAAAGAAAAAAGGTCGCATTTGTCACACCATTTTTCTTCAGAGTATCAAGAATCGGCTTTGCCTTTTCATCCCCCCAGCTGATGTCAAACGTAAGGGAAACGCTGTTTGCTTTCTCTTCTCCCCTAAAAACAGCCTTTGGCCCGTCTGCTGTTGAGAAAACAGGAAATTGAAGGACATTTTCTATATATAAAATACCGGCAGTAAAGAGAGCGGCAATGACAATGATGAGCAGCTGTTTCACTTTTTTTATATGCAGTACATAGAAATTGTTCATTCTGATCAGCCCCGTCCCTAATGTTCTTGTCTCATATGTATGCCAAGCTGTGAAGAATATGATTAGAAAAATTCAAGTTGTGCCATAATGATAAAACTTACGCATCTTAGAGGAGGATCATATGTCAAAAGGGTTTATCTTCAATGATAAAGAAGCTCAGGAAATGGAGCTGCTGCTTGAACAGGAACTTCAGATCATAAGCAATATTCTTATTGACGACAGTCTCACATTTGTTCAAAAAAGATCACTTCTTGAAAAAAGAGAATTGCTGGGCAACTTATACAAAATCATAAGCGGGAAAATTGATTTTCATTTTATGCAAAATAATTTATAAAACATATTGACCTTGAAGTGGAAATGGTGGTATATTATTCTTCGTCGCTGAGAAACAAATGAATTTTTAAAGTCTTAAAAAACTTCAAAAAATCCTGTTGACACAGTGATGGTCACCATGTTAAATTATATAAGCCGTCACCACTGACGAGCGAAAATGATCTTTGAAAACTAAACAAAACCAAAAGCGTACCAAACGTTTTAAATTTTTAAGTCAGCAACATTTATGAGTCACAAATTTTCTTCGGAGAGTTTGATCCTGGCTCAGGACGAACGCTGGCGGCGTGCCTAATACATGCAAGTCGAGCGGACCTCTTCGGAGGTCAGCGGCGGACGGGTGAGTAACACGTGGGCAACCTGCCTGTAAGACTGGGATAACTCCGGGAAACCGGAGCTAATACCGGATACTATGTCAAACCGCATGGTTTGACATTCAAAGACGGTTTCGGCTGTCACTTACAGATGGGCCCGCGGCGCATTAGCTAGTTGGTGAGGTAATGGCTCACCAAGGCAACGATGCGTAGCCGACCTGAGAGGGTGATCGGCCACACTGGGACTGAGACACGGCCCAGACTCCTACGGGAGGCAGCAGTAGGGAATCTTCCGCAATGGACGAAAGTCTGACGGAGCAACGCCGCGTGAGTGATGAAGGTTTTCGGATCGTAAAACTCTGTTGTCAGGGAAGAACAAGTGCCGGAGTAACTGCCGGTGCCTTGACGGTACCTGACCAGAAAGCCACGGCTAACTACGTGCCAGCAGCCGCGGTAATACGTAGGTGGCAAGCGTTGTCCGGAATTATTGGGCGTAAAGCGCGCGCAGGCGGTTTCTTAAGTCTGATGTGAAAGCCCCCGGCTCAACCGGGGAGGGTCATTGGAAACTGGGAAACTTGAGTGCAGAAGAGGAGAGTGGAATTCCACGTGTAGCGGTGAAATGCGTAGAGATGTGGAGGAACACCAGTGGCGAAGGCGACTCTCTGGTCTGTAACTGACGCTGAGGCGCGAAAGCGTGGGGAGCGAACAGGATTAGATACCCTGGTAGTCCACGCCGTAAACGATGAGTGCTAAGTGTTAGAGGGTTTCCGCCCTTTAGTGCTGCAGCTAACGCATTAAGCACTCCGCCTGGGGAGTACGGTCGCAAGACTGAAACTCAAAGGAATTGACGGGGGCCCGCACAAGCGGTGGAGCATGTGGTTTAATTCGAAGCAACGCGAAGAACCTTACCAGGTCTTGACATCCTTTGCCACTTCTAGAGATAGAAGGTTCCCCTTCGGGGGACAAAGTGACAGGTGGTGCATGGTTGTCGTCAGCTCGTGTCGTGAGATGTTGGGTTAAGTCCCGCAACGAGCGCAACCCTTGATCTTAGTTGCCAGCATTCAGTTGGGCACTCTAAGGTGACTGCCGGTGACAAACCGGAGGAAGGTGGGGATGACGTCAAATCATCATGCCCCTTATGACCTGGGCTACACACGTGCTACAATGGATGGTACAAAGGGCTGCGAGACCGCGAGGTTTAGCCAATCCCATAAAACCATTCTCAGTTCGGATTGCAGGCTGCAACTCGCCTGCATGAAGCTGGAATCGCTAGTAATCGCGGATCAGCATGCCGCGGTGAATACGTTCCCGGGCCTTGTACACACCGCCCGTCACACCACGAGAGTTTGCAACACCCGAAGTCGGTGGGGTAACCGCAAGGAGCCAGCCGCCTAAGGTGGGGTAGATGATTGGGGTGAAGTCGTAACAAGGTAGCCGTATCGGAAGGTGCGGCTGGATCACCTCCTTTCTAAGGATATGAGGTCGCTTTTGGTTTTTGTTTAGTTTTGAGAGATCATTCTCTCTATATGAAAGAAGGCAATCATTGATGATCTGCCGGTTGTTCTTTGAAAACTGGATAACGTAATTGATAACAAGTAATTCACTGAGATTTACGCTTACCATAGTGATTTTTCTTAGACTTTACAGTCTAAACAAACGATTGACCAATTTTGGTTAAGTTATGAAGGGCGCACGGTGGATGCCTTGGCACTAGGAGCCGATGAAGGACGGGACTAACACCGATATGCTTTGGGGAGCTGTAAGTAAGCTTTGATCCAGAGATTTCCGAATGGGGAAACCCACTGTTCGTAATGGAACAGTATCTTTACCTGAATACATAGGGTACTGAAGGCAGACCCGGGGAACTGAAACATCTAAGTACCCGGAGGAAGAGAAAGCAAATGCGATTTCCCAAGTAGCGGCGAGCGAAACGGAATCAGCCCAAACCAAGAGGCTTGCCTCTTGGGGTTGTAGGACACTCTATACGGAGTTACAAAGGAACGGGGTAGATGAAGCGGCCTGGAAAGGCCTGTCATAGAAGGTAAAAACCCTGTAGTCGAAACTTCGTTCCCTCCAGAGTGGATCCTGAGTACGGCGGGACACGTGAAATCCCGTCGGAATCCGGGAGGACCATCTCCCAAGGCTAAATACTACCTAGTGACCGATAGTGAACCAGTACCGTGAGGGAAAGGTGAAAAGCACCCCGGAAGGGGAGTGAAAAGATCCTGAAACCGTGTGCTTACAAGTAGTCAGAGCCCGTTAACGGGTGATGGCGTGCCTTTTGTAGAATGAACCGGCGAGTTACGATCCCGTGCAAGGTTAAGTTGATGAGACGGAGCCGCAGCGAAAGCGAGTCTGAATAGGGCGAATTAGTACGTGGTCGTAGACCCGAAACCAGGTGATCTACCCATGTCCAGGGTGAAGTTCAGGTAACACTGAATGGAGGCCCGAACCCACGCACGTTGAAAAGTGCGGGGATGAGGTGTGGGTAGCGGAGAAATTCCAATCGAACTTGGAGATAGCTGGTTCTCTCCGAAATAGCTTTAGGGCTAGCCTCGAGTATGAGAGTCTTGGAGGTAGAGCACTGATTGGACTAGGGGCCCTCATCGGGTTACCGAATTCAGTCAAACTCCGAATGCCAAAGACTTGCTCCTCGGGAGTCAGACTGCGAGTGATAAGATCCGTAGTCAAGAGGGAAACAGCCCAGACCGCCAGCTAAGGTCCCAAAGTATACGTTAAGTGGAAAAGGATGTGGAGTTGCTTAGACAACCAGGATGTTGGCTTAGAAGCAGCCACCATTTAAAGAGTGCGTAATAGCTCACTGGTCGAGTGACTCTGCGCCGAAAATGTACCGGGGCTAAACGTATCACCGAAGCTGCGGACTGTTCTTACGAACAGTGGTAGGAGAGCGTTCTAAGGGCGTCGAAGCCAGACCGGAAGGACTGGTGGAGCGCTTAGAAGTGAGAATGCCGGTATGAGTAGCGAAAGAGGGGTGAGAATCCCCTCCACCGAATGCCTAAGGTTTCCTGAGGAAGGCTCGTCCGCTCAGGGTTAGTCGGGACCTAAGCCGAGGCCGAAAGGCGTAGGCGATGGACAACAGGTTGATATTCCTGTACCACCTCCTCACCATTTGAGCAATGGGGGGACGCAGGAGGATAGGGCAAGCGCGCTGTTGGATATGCGCGTCCAAGCAGTTAGGCCGGGAAGTAGGCAAATCCGCTTCCCATATAAGGCTGAGCTGTGATGGCGAGGGAAATTTAGTACCGAAGTTCCTGATTCCACACTGCCAAGAAAAGCCTCTAGCGAGGTGAGAGGTGCCCGTACCGCAAACCGACACAGGTAGGCGAGGAGAGAATCCTAAGGTGAGCGAGAGAACTCTCGTTAAGGAACTCGGCAAAATGACCCCGTAACTTCGGGAGAAGGGGTGCTTTTTAGGGTGAATAGCCCTGAAAAGCCGCAGTGAATAGGCCCAGGCGACTGTTTAGCAAAAACACAGGTCTCTGCGAAGCCGCAAGGCGAAGTATAGGGGCTGACGCCTGCCCGGTGCTGGAAGGTTAAGGGGAGAGGTTAGCGCAAGCGAAGCTTTGAACCGAAGCCCCAGTAAACGGCGGCCGTAACTATAACGGTCCTAAGGTAGCGAAATTCCTTGTCGGGTAAGTTCCGACCCGCACGAAAGGCGTAACGATCTGGGCACTGTCTCAACGAGAGACTCGGTGAAATTATAGTACCTGTGAAGATGCAGGTTACCCGCGACAGGACGGAAAGACCCCGTGGAGCTTTACTGCAGCCTGATATTGAATTTTGGTACAGCTTGTACAGGATAGGTAGGAGCCTTGGAAGCCGGAGCGCCAGCTTCGGTGGAGGCATTGGTGGGATACTACCCTTGCTGTATTGAAATTCTAACCCGCAGCCCTTACCGGGCTGGGAGACAGTGTCAGGCGGGCAGTTTGACTGGGGCGGTCGCCTCCTAAAATGTAACGGAGGCGCCCAAAGGTTCCCTCAGAATGGTTGGAAATCATTCGCAGAGTGTAAAGGCACAAGGGAGCTTGACTGCGAGACCTACAAGTCGAGCAGGGACGAAAGTCGGGCTTAGTGATCCGGTGGTTCCGCATGGAAGGGCCATCGCTCAACGGATAAAAGCTACCCCGGGGATAACAGGCTTATCTCCCCCAAGAGTCCACATCGACGGGGAGGTTTGGCACCTCGATGTCGGCTCATCGCATCCTGGGGCTGTAGTCGGTCCCAAGGGTTGGGCTGTTCGCCCATTAAAGCGGTACGCGAGCTGGGTTCAGAACGTCGTGAGACAGTTCGGTCCCTATCCGTCGTGGGCGCAGGAAATTTGAGAGGAGCTGTCCTTAGTACGAGAGGACCGGGATGGACGCACCGCTGGTGTACCAGTTGTCTTGCCAAAGGCATCGCTGGGTAGCTATGTGCGGAAGGGATAAGTGCTGAAAGCATCTAAGCATGAAGCCCCCCTCAAGATGAGATTTCCCATCACATTTGTGAGTAAGAACCCTGAAAGATGATCAGGTTGATAGGTCTGAGGTGGAAGCGCGGTGACGTGTGGAGCTGACAGATACTAATCGTTCGAGGACTTAACCACAGTCTAACTAAGCGTAAATTGCACGTGAATCTTGTTATCAAACGTTATTCAGTTTTGAAAGAATAACTTCTTTCAAAAAAAGCTTGAAATCTTCGGATTTCATAGTATAATAATTTTTGTCACTATGTCTGGTGATGATGGCAAAGAGGTCACACCCGTTCCCATGCCGAACACGGAAGTTAAGCTCTTTAGCGCCGATGGTAGTTGGGGGTTTCCCCCTGTGAGAGTAGGACGTTGCCAGGCTTGTGAACAAATCATACTATTATATTATTCCGCAGTAGCTCAGTGGTAGAGCTATCGGCTGTTAACCGATCGGTCGTAGGTTCGAGTCCTACCTGCGGAGCCATGCTTCCATAGCTCAGTCGGTAGAGCACTTCCATGGTAAGGAAGAGGTCATCGGTTCAAGCCCGGTTGGGAGCTTACACTACAATTTCAACTGGCCCGTTGGTCAAGCGGTTAAGACACCGCCCTTTCACGGCGGTAACACGGGTTCGAATCCCGTACGGGTCACCATTGTTTTTTTATGTGAAATACTAAACATTCTTTTCTTCTGGAGGATTAGCTCAGCTGGGAGAGCATCTGCCTTACAAGCAGAGGGTCGGCGGTTCGAGCCCGTCATCCTCCACCATAAGAATTTAATACCTTTACTTTAATGCCGGTGTAGCTCAATTGGTAGAGCAACTGACTTGTAATCAGTAGGTTGGGGGTTCAAGTCCTCTCGCCGGCACCACTGAAATGTGGAGGGGTAGCGAAGTGGCTAAACGCGGCGGACTGTAAATCCGCTCCCTCCGGGTTCGGCGGTTCGAATCCGTCCCCCTCCACCATTTTATTTAAACAAGCGGAAAGTGAATAGAATGTGTCTGGACTGTAAATAATAAGGTTAGTTTACATAAACCTTTTTACGGTCAATTCCAATTTTAGAAAATACATACTTTCATTGGGCTATAGCCAAGCGGTAAGGCAACGGACTTTGACTCCGTCATGCGCTGGTTCGAATCCAGCTAGCCCAGCCATTTTTTTGAACTGTGTGTCTGCGCAGGATCAAAAGAGTGTTTTCATATTGTGCCATTAGCTCAGTCGGTAGAGCATCTGACTTTTAATCAGAGGGTCGAAGGTTCGAGTCCTTCATGGCACACCATTTTTTCCTTAATATGCGGGTGTGGCGGAATTGGCAGACGCGCTAGACTTAGGATCTAGTGTCTTTGACGTGGGGGTTCGAGTCCCTTCACCCGCATGATATTGCGGAAGTAGTTCAGTGGTAGAACACCACCTTGCCAAGGTGGGGGTCGCGGGTTCGAATCCCGTCTTCCGCTCCATATTCGGGGCCTTAGCTCAGCTGGGAGAGCGCCTGCCTTGCACGCAGGAGGTCAGCGGTTCGATCCCGCTAGGCTCCATCTTTAAACCTAAGACTTTATAGTCTTAGGTTTTTTTGTTTTCCATAAATGCTGATTGAAGGACAGAGTGTGCTGCAAACTGGACAGATGCGTTACCGGGCTGTCCTTTTAACAGAAAACTCTGTATATATATACACGATTTTGTCGAGTTGAGTCATCTCCCCTTTTGAACGTACAATAGAGGCACAGGCTTCTACTAAGGGGGATGATTGTAATGAAAGAAAGAATATCAATTATTGGAGTACCAATGGATCTTGGACAAATGCGCCGCGGTGTCGATATGGGGCCAAGTGCGATTCGATATGCCGGTGTTGTTGAGAGATTGGAAGGGCTCAGCTATGAGATTGAAGATAAAGGCGATATTGAGATTGGACGTGCGAACAGAGAAGAAGAAGCAGCCAATAATCTGAGAAACTTGAAAGCGGTATCAGAGGCCAGTGTGAAGCTTTCACAACAGGTGGATGAAGCAATCAAATCGGGTGCCTTTCCTCTTGTTTTCGGCGGAGACCACAGCATTGCGATCGGAACGCTTGCAGGGGTTTCGAAGCACTATGAGAATCTCGGAGTCATCTGGTACGATGCCCATGGCGATTTAAATACCGGAGAAACGTCACCATCAGGCAATATTCATGGGATGCCTCTTGCCGTAAGCATCGGAATTGGAGATGAAGCGCTTACAAGAATTGGAGGCTATACTCCTAAAGTGAAGCCCGAGAACATTGTAATCATTGGTGCTAGATCTCTTGATCAGGGTGAAAAAGAGCTGATTAAGGAAAAAGGGATTAAAGTATATACCATGCATGAAATTGACCGTCTGGGCATGACAAAGGTGATGGAGGAAACCATCGAGTATTTGAAGGAGCGTACAGATGGAGTTCATCTTTCATTGGACCTTGACGGGCTTGACCCTCATGATGCACCGGGTGTCGGAACACCTGTTATTGGCGGCATCAGCTACAGGGAAAGTCATCTTGCTATGGAAATGCTTGCAGAATCAGAGATTATCACCTCAGCAGAGTTTGTTGAAGTAAATCCGATTCTGGATGAAAAAAATAAAACCGCAACAGTAGCTGTTGCTTTAATGGGCTCTTTATTCGGAGAAAAGCTCAAATAATAATGGGGACAAAAGGCATAGCTGATTGAGGCTATGCCCTTTCCATTTTTACGGGAATCTTTTAAGATAGATTTAAGATAAACCTCCTCAAAAGCCATCTACAGGACACCTAAAATTTGTTAAACTATTTTTATGTGAAAAAAATGAAACCTTTTATTCGGCTTATACGTAATAAGGGGAATCCGCGATTTGTGCGGAGGTAAGGGGTATCATGGAGACAATCGTAAAAAACAGGATTAAACAAGTGAAAAAAGGCGACCAGAATGCATTTGCAGAAATAGTAGATCTGTATAAGGACAAGATTTATCAGCTTTGCTACCGCATGCTTGGGAATTCTCATGAGGCTGAGGATATTGCTCAGGAAGCGTTTATACGGGCATACGTCAATATTCACAGCTACGATATGGATAAAAAGTTTTCAACATGGCTATACCGCATAGCAACCAACCTGACAATTGACCGGATCAGAAAGAAAAAACCCGATTACTATCTGGATGCAGAGGTGGCCGGAACAGAAGGTCTCACCATGTATTCCCAGGTTGCAGCAGATGTTGCGCTGCCTGAGGATCAGGTTGCGACAATGGAACTTCAGCAAATGATTCAGAAAGAAATTTTAAAGCTCCCTGATAAATATCGGTCGGTCATCGTATTAAAGTATATAGATGAGCTTTCTTTAATTGAAATCAGTGAAATTCTCAATATGCCCATCGGGACGGTGAAAACGAGAATTCACAGAGGACGGGAAGCTCTCAGGAAGCAATTAAGGCATTTATAAGTTGAGGTGATGTTAAGTGAAATGTTCAGAGGAAATGATTGAGCGGATTCATCAGTATCTCGATCATGATATAAAGCAAGCGGACGAAAGGATCCTCAGAGAACATCTTCAGTCATGCTCAGAGTGTGCGAAGCACCTGCATGAACTGGAGAAATCCATCGCCCTGGTGCAAAGCACCTCGCATATTGAAGCTCCGTTAAATTTCACGCAGGCCGTTATGAACAGCCTTCCTGAAGAAAAGAAGCGCGTAGGTGTCGGCAGGTGGCTTAAAGGTCATCCGATGCTTGCGGCCGCCTCTCTGTTTGTGCTGCTGATGACGGGAAGCCTGTTTTCTTCCTGGTCGGGAGATTCAGACTTCAGTGTATCCAAACAGCCGAATCTGGTTGTTGAAAATAATACGGTTACCGTTCCAGAAGGCGAAACGGTTCAGGGTGATGTAACCGTTAAAGGCGGAACGCTGAAGATTGAGGGAAAAGTAGAGGGAGATGTCACCGTCATAAACGGTGAGAAATATATGGCTTCAGCCGGGAAGGTCACAGGCGAAGTCGAAGAAATCAATGAAGCATTTGAATGGATCTGGTACCAGATGAAATCTCTTGCAAAAGAGGTCGTCGATATTTTTCAGTAATGGGCCCTGGCGGCCTTTTTTTATTGTCTGAAAGGGTGCCGTGACAAATGGACTCAAAAGCGCAGGCTGTCCGTCCTTAAATGACTACAATACGGTTTAATTGCAGATTATATGATATAATATCGTAGTTATAGTCCTGTGCAAATGACTAAAACTGATGGAGGAAGAGAATATGGCACTTGAGGATTTTCCATTCTTGCACTACCTCGGCATCGCCGTTGATATTCTCCTGGTTTGGTTCGTTATATATAAGTTGATTATGGTGATACGGGGCACGAAGGCCGTTCAGCTTTTAAAAGGCATTATCGTGATCATCCTCGTTCGGACACTCAGCCAGTATTTAGGGCTGCAAACATTGCAATGGCTCATGGACCAAGCGTTAACATGGGGTTTTCTTGCGATTATTATTATTTTCCAGCCTGAGCTGCGGAGAGCACTGGAGCAGCTGGGACGGGGAAAACTTTTCTCAAGAAGCGGGGCCCCAGAGGAGGAAGAACAGCAGAAAATTATTGATGCCATCCTGAAAGCAACGGATTACATGGCAAAACGCCGCATCGGCGCACTCGTAACAATTGAAAAAGAAACAGGGATGAGCGATTACATAGAAACGGGCATACCGCTTCACTCAGCTTTATCTTCTGAGCTTTTAATCAATATCTTTATCCCGAACACTCCGCTTCATGACGGAGCTGTCATTCTTCAGAAAAACCAGATTGCAGCAGCAGCCTGCTACCTGCCTCTTTCGGAAAGTCCGTTTATTTCAAAAGAGCTTGGGACGAGGCACCGCGCAGCAGTCGGCATCAGTGAAGTAACAGACAGTATTACAATTGTCGTATCGGAGGAGACCGGAAGTATTTCGGTAACGAGAAACGGCGAGCTTCACAGAAATTTGACGGTTGAATCTTTGAGTGAGATACTCGTTTCGGAATTTGGTAAACAGGCGAAAGCCGCTTCTTCAAACCTGTGGCAGTGGAGGGGGAAGAAGAATGGATAAGATGATAAACAATCATTGGGTCATGAGAATTATCGCGCTGCTTATGGCGCTTATGCTCTATATATCTGTCAACATCGAATCTCCTGCACCAAAGAAGCAGACGACAGGACCTGTTACATCTGTCTTCCCTTCTGCACCTTCACAATCATCTAAAGGGACAGAGACCATTCAGGATGTGGAAGTAAAGACGTATCAGGATCAGGACAATGTAGTGATAACAGGTGTGCCGGAGACAGTCGATGTCACATTAAGCGGACCAACCAATTCACTTTTAAAAGCAAAGCAGCTGAAGGACTTTGAAATATATGCCGAGCTGTCCGACCTTTCAATCGGCTCACACAGAATTGAGCTGAAGCATAAAAATATAGCGGATAACCTGGAAGTGAATTTAAATCCTTCGGTCATTACGGTGAATGTAGAAGAAAAAGTAACGCGTGATTTCCCGGTTGAAGTGGATTTTATTAATAAAAACCAGATAGAAGCCGGATATACGGCGCAGGAGCCGATTGTGAAGCCAAGTGTTGTCAGGGTAACAGGATCCAAAACCCTTATTGACAGCATTGCGCTGATCAAAACAAGAGTGAACCTGCAAAATGCGAATGAAACACTGGACCAGGAATCAAAAGTGACGGTGTACGACGAAGACGGCAATATTCTGGCTGTTGAAGCCTATCCGTCCGTTGTAGACGTAACGGTGCCGATTACAAGCCCGAGCAAAAAGCTGCCTTTAAACATAAAAAATGAGGGCGAGCTTGGAGAAGGGCTCAGCATAGCGAGCATTGAGGCTGTACCTAATGAAGTGACCGTCTATGGTCCGCAGGATGTTCTGAATCCTCTTGAGTTTATTGACGGGGTGACAGTGGACCTGAGCAAAATCAAAGATGACACCGTACTGGATGTTGATATTCCCGTTCCTGACGGTGCGACAAAAGTAAGCCCGGAAAAAATACAAATTAAAGTTGACGTTGATAAGGAAGAAGAGCGCGTATTTGAGAATCTGCCTGTCCGCATCAGAGGGCTTGGTGAAGGGAAAATCCTTCAGTTTACAGACCCTGACTCAAGGGAGCTTGATCTGAGTGTTACAGCAGCGCCGAACGTCCTTGAGAAGATGAATCCATCCGACCTTGAGCTTTTCATCAATGTGAATGACCTGTCGGACGGTGAACACGACGTGAAAGTTGAAGTGAACGGACCTCAGGACATTAAGTGGAGTCTGCCGGAAGAGCAAGTGAACGTAAAGATTTCTTCAAAGCAATCATGATGATTGAAACAGTCAAAAGGAGCGATACTAGAATGGGAAAGTATTTTGGAACTGATGGTGTAAGAGGCGTTGCAAACAGTGAGCTGACACCTGAACTGGCATTTAAAATCGGACGCTTTGGAGGATATGTTCTTACGAAAGATTCAACACGTCCAAAAGTGCTGATTGGAAGAGATACACGCATTTCGGGACACATGCTTGAAGGTGCCCTTGTAGCGGGACTACTTTCAATCGGAGCAGAAGTTATGCGTTTAGGAGTCATTTCAACTCCAGGCGTTTCATATTTGACGAAAGCACTTGGAGCCCAGGCTGGCGTGATGATTTCAGCATCCCACAATCCTGTTCAGGATAACGGCATTAAATTCTTTGGGCCAGACGGATTTAAATTGTCAGATGATCAGGAGTTTGAAATCGAAGGACTGATGGATCAGGCAGAAGATACACTTCCAAGACCTGTAGGATCTGATTTGGGACAGGTAAACGACTATTTTGAAGGCGGCCAGAAATATCTGCAGTTCCTGAAGCAGACAGTTGATGAGGACTTTACAGGTCTTCACGTTGCGCTTGACTGTGCAAACGGAGCGACTTCATCCCTTGCAACGCACCTTTTTGCAGACCTTGATGCAGATGTTTCCACAATGGGAACAACGCCGAACGGCCTTAATATCAATGACGGTGTAGGATCGACTCACCCTGAAGCACTTGCAGCCTTCCTGAAAGAAAAAGGAGCGGATGTAGGACTTGCATTCGACGGAGACGGTGACCGCCTTATTGCCGTTGATGAAAAAGGGGAGATCGTCGATGGCGATCAAATCATGTTCATCTGTGCAAAGTTCCTTAACGAGCATGGCAGATTGAAAAAAGAAACGGTTGTATCAACGATTATGAGTAACCTTGGTTTCTACAAAGCAGTTGAAGCGAATAACATGAAGAGCGTTCAAACAGCTGTCGGTGACCGCTACGTTGTAGAAGAAATGAAAAAAGGCGATTATAACCTGGGCGGAGAGCAGTCAGGGCATATCATTTTCCTTGACCACAACACAACCGGCGACGGTCTTCTTACAGCCATCCAGCTTGTAAATATCATGAAAGTAACCGGGAAATCCCTATCTGAGCTTGCTTCAGAAATGGCGAAATTCCCGCAGCTTCTGATTAATGTGAAAGTGACAGATAAGCATAAAGTTACAGACAACATGAAAGTAAAGCAGGTCATTGCTGAAGTGGAACAGGAAATGAACGGAGACGGCCGCATCCTGGTGCGTCCTTCCGGAACTGAGCCGCTTGTGCGTGTTATGGCTGAAGCGCCGACTGCAGAGCTATGCGAGCAATATGTGTCACGCATTGTAGCTGTAGTAAAAGCTGAAATGGGAACAGAATAAGCTTATAAATCGAAAGACCTGCCGGTACTGGCAGGTCTTTTTTAACTATAATTCACAGACATAAATCATTCATTTGCTGCCCCATACTAAACATACCTCATTGTCTCCTCCCGACAGGTTTGAAAAACCGGATGAACAGGGTATGAAAGCGGGGGAACAATCTTTTTCGTAATTCATATACTAAAGGGTGCATCTTTCTGAATCACAAAACGAATTGACGATTTGATTGTCGTATAGTAAGATTACTTTTGTGTTTTGATTTTAGACAGAGAAAGGAGCATAGTTAGTACGTTTTACGAAAAGCGCCTGAACTAAGCAGAACGGAAAAAGCTTAGTTGACGAGGATGGAGGATTATCGAAAGTTCGGCGGATGCCTCCCGGTTGACGATTACAGCCGCAAGCTCTCTCCTGAAAACAAAGAGGCAACTTTTTGCACAAAGGGAAGAACGTAATCACCTAAAAATATAGACATGTGTGAGGGGACAGATTAACAGGTCCCCGAGACTTGGCCTGTCCCCCGCCTAATGGGAGGATACTTTAGTATGTGCGGAATCGTTGGTTATATTGGACAAAAGGATACAAAGGAAATTTTGCTTCGCGGTCTTGAAAAGCTTGAGTACCGCGGTTATGATTCAGCTGGTATTGCTGTAATAAATGAAGACGGAGTTCATGTGTTTAAAGAAAAAGGCCGCATCGCCATTCTTCGCGAAGAAGTGGATGCGAATGTTCTTTCTACAGCTGGAATCGGTCACACTCGCTGGGCGACTCATGGCGCCCCTAGCAAACGCAACTCACATCCCCATCAAAGTGCTTCAAGCCGTTTTACGCTTGTACACAATGGTGTAATTGAAAACTATTCAAGCCTTAAACGTGAATACCTTCAGGACGTAGCTCTTGCAAGTGACACAGACACAGAAGTTGTGGTACAGGTTATTGAGAAGTTTGTAAACCAGGGTGCAGATGTTGAAGAAGCGTTCAGCAAAACACTGTCGATCTTAAAAGGCTCTTACGCCATTGCCCTTTTAGATGAGCAAAATCCAGAAACCATTTTTGTTGCAAAAAACAAAAGCCCGCTTCTAGTCGGTCTTGGTGACGGCTTCAATGTTGTTGCATCAGATGCAATGGCAATGCTGCAGGTTACAGACCAATTTGTAGAGCTAATGGATAAAGAAATCGTCCTTGTGAAACGCGAAGCTGTTACGATCAAGAACCTTCAGGGTGAAGTTATTGAGCGTGCTCCATATACAGCTGAGCTTGACGCAAGCGATATCGAAAAAGGAACATACCCTCACTACATGCTTAAAGAAATCGATGAGCAGCCGCTTGTTATGCGGAAGATCATTCAAAAATATCAGGACGACCAAGGCAAGCTTTCGATGGATCCGGCGATTGTTGACGCAGTGGATGCTGCTGACCGCCTTTACATCGTAGCATGCGGAACAAGCTACCATGCCGGTCTTGTCGGTAAACAGTTCATTGAAAAATGGGCGAAGAAACCTGTTGAGGTTCATGTTGCGAGTGAATTCTCTTACAACATGCCGATACTTTCTGAAAAGCCGCTGTTTATCTTTATTTCACAAAGCGGTGAAACAGCAGACAGCCGTGCCGTACTTGTTCAAATTAAAGAGCTTGGCTACCAGGCATTAACAATCACTAACGTACCTGGTTCTACGCTTTCACGTGAAGCAAACCACACGCTTCTGCTTCATGCAGGGCCTGAAATTGCTGTTGCTTCTACAAAAGCATATACTGCGCAATTAGGCGTACTTGCCATCCTTGCAGCAGTTACAGCTGAAGCAAGAGGCATTAACCTAAGCTTTGATATCGTAAAAGAAATGGGTATTGTCGCAAACGCAATGGAAGTCCTTTGCGATCAAAAAGAAGAAATGGAATACATTGCACGCGAATACCTTTCTACAACACGCAACTGCTTCTTCATTGGCCGTTCAGTCGACTACTATGTAGGACTTGAAGGCGCCCTGAAGCTTAAAGAAATCTCTTACATCCAGGCAGAAGGCTTTGCCGGAGGAGAGCTTAAGCACGGAACAATCGCACTGATTGAAAACGGCACGCCGGTTATCGCGCTTGCAACACAGGAGCATGTTAACTTAAGCATCCGCGGAAACGTGAAAGAAGTAGCAGCACGCGGAGCCAACCCATGCATTATCGCCCTTAAAGGCTTAGAAGAAGAAGACGACCGTTTCGTTCTTCCTGCTGTACACGAAGAACTGACGCCGCTTGCTTCTGTTATTCCACTGCAATTGATCTCTTACTACGCAGCTCTTCACAGAGGCTGTGACGTGGATAAACCGCGTAACCTTGCTAAGAGTGTGACGGTTGAGTAAATCATACAGATAAATAAAAAAAAACGGAGAAGGTCATTAAGATCTTCTCCGTTTTTTTTCGTTTCTGGAACTTCTGTCACCTATTTTCGTCTAAGTGAGTAAGGGGGAGTTGTTATGAGATTACATACGTTTATCTTTATATTGACAATAGGGGTTTTATTTTTTCTAACGGGATGTGTAGATGATCCTGACTATGAATCACAATATATTGAAGTTGAAAAACGGGTAGCCGATGAAAATACTTATAAGGTGCACAAAGAGATTACTAATGTTAAAGACGTTGATGAGGTCAGGAAAGTATTGGACGATGCGGAATGGATAACAGCGAAAGCCAGTATGGCGAGTCCTGCTGATTATAGGTTTACCTTTCAATCTAAGGATAGCAGGATCATAGCGAAAGCTGTTCTATATGAGCTTTGGATAAGTCCGAATAAAGACAGAGTCGAACTCGTTATAGATGCTATGAACAAGTATGCTCAGTTAAATGAGAAAGATTCCGCTGTGCTGATTGAAATCGTGACGGGAGATGAATAACCGGTTCGCTGAAATCTTTCTTTAAATATACAAAAAGGAGCGGGGCTTGAACTTAAGCCCTGCTCCTTTTGCTATTAATAAACCTTATCCCCATTAAAGATCGAATTTTTCACGACAACATAATCCACCGTGCGGATCGCATCAAGTTTTGTTCCGCCTGCATAGGAGATCGATGACTGAAGGTCCTGCTCCATTTCGGTGAGAGTGTCCTTCAGTGAGCCTTTGTGCTCGACGTACATTTTTTTACCTTCTACATTTTTCTTTTCGCCTTTTTGGAATTCAGAAGCTGATCCGAAGTATTCTTTGAAAAGCTTTCCGTCCATTTCGATGGTTTCGCCAGGAGACTCCTCATGTCCTGCGAACAGGGAACCGATCATGACCATGGATGCTCCAAATCGAACGGACTTCGCAATGTCTCCATGTGTGCGGATGCCGCCGTCTGCGATGATTGGCTTCGTTGCCGCCTTTGCACACCAGCGAAGTGCAGCCAGCTGCCAGCCGCCTGTTCCAAAGCCTGTTTTGATTTTCGTGATGCACACTTTGCCCGGGCCGATTCCGACCTTTGTCGCGTCAGCGCCGGCGTGCTCAAGCTCTCTTACTGCTTCCGGAGTTCCAACGTTGCCTGCGATGACAAAGCTTTCAGGAAGGTGCTTTTTAATATGCTTGATCATTTCAATCACAGCATTTGAGTGGCCGTGGGCAATATCAATCGTAATATAATCAGGCACCAGATTGGCAGCCGCAAGTTCTTCAATAAAGCCGTACTCTTCCTCTTTAACACCGACGCTGATTGAAGCAATCAGGCCGCGTGATTTCATATCCTGGATGAACGCGCTTCTTTTCTCAGGCTGAAAACGGTGCATGATGTAGAAGTAGCCGTTTTCTGCAAGATTTACAGCAATCGTTTCATCAATAATCGTCTGCATATTGGCAGGTACGACAGGAAGTTTGAATGTATGGTTTCCAAGAGCGATGGTTGTGTCACACTCAGAACGGCTGTTCACAACACATTTTGCAGGTATTAATTGAATATCTTCATAATCAAATACATTTTCCATCTAAAATACACCCCTAAATACGAATGTTATTGTAATGTTAACTTTTAATTGTTCGTCCATTTGGTACTTTACATCATTTGTATGGTTATGTCAAAGATTTTTAGATAAAAAAACGAAGATTAATAAGGGAGATGTCAAAGTTAAGTAAACCTTTTCAATGGAAAAAAGGAGGTGTCTGGGTACGAAAAGTGCTGTTAAATGGGGGATGCAGCACAAGCTAGGTATCCGTGGCTGATGAAAATGCGGTAAAGCCGAGTCAGCAGCACAAACCAGGTATCCGGAACAGGAGAAAATGCGGTTAAGCCGAGTCAGCAACACAAACCAGGTATCCGGAACAGGAGAAAATGCGGTAAAGCCGAGTTAACAGCACAAACCAGGTACTCGGAACAGGAGAAAATGCGGTAAAGCAGAGTTAACAGCACAAAGCGGGTATCCGGAACAGGAGAAAATGCGGTAAAGCCGGGTTAGCAGCACAAAGCGGGTATCCGGAACAGCCCAAAGTGCGGTAAAGCCGAGTTAGCAGCACAAACCGGATACCCGGCGCAGCCGAAAGTGCTCTAAAGCTAGGTTAGGAGCACAAACCGGATACCCGGCGCAGCCGAAAGTGCTCTAAAGCTAGGTTAGGAGCACAAACCGGATACCCGGCGCAGCTGAAAGTGCTCTAAACCCGAGTTAACAGCACAAACCAAGGGACCGAAATGGCCGAAAGTGCGCTAACATTTTTGCATTCAGGACCTCTGCATGTTAGGTTACCGCACCGCGTTCAGATGTAAAAAAACATGATAATACACATCATTCTGCCTCCTGACTAATCAAGTACCGCCAGTCAACCCCTTTTTTTCGGTAAAAACTACCGCTATTCTTGCAAACTAGTATTCGTATAAAATAAAGCTATGAAAACACTTAAATCTTTTTCTCTTATGTTGTTGGTTGTCGCTCTGGCCTTTGGATTCAGCAGTCAAGCAAGTGCTGCAAGTACATACACAGTTAAAAGCGGGGATACGATGTGGAAAATCGCATCGAAGTATCAGGTTGGCGTTTCTGAATTGATTAAAGCCAATCCAAATGTTAAGAATGCTAATATGATCTATCCAGGACAGTCTCTTAACATCCCTTCTGGAAGCGCTTATCAAAGCATGGAAAGCGAAGTGGTTACGCTTGTGAATAAAGAGCGTGCCAAATACGGTTTAAAGCCGCTTGCCGCCAACTGGGAGGTTGCCCGTGTTGCACGGTACAAATCAGAAGATATGCGTGACAAAAACTACTTCAGTCACACATCCCCTACATACGGCTCTCCATTTGATATGATGAAGAGCTTTGGCATTCAGTACAGCTATGCAGGTGAGAACATTGCTGCCGGACAGACTACAGCTCAAAGTGTTGTAACTGCCTGGATGAACAGCGAAGGACACCGCAAAAACATTCTGTCTTCTAATTTCAAGGAAATCGGTGTTGGGTACGCCAAAGGCGGATCTTACGGCCACTATTGGACGCAGATGTTTATCAGCAAATAATGGACAAGGAGGAGACAGGGCAATCCGTTTTACGGGTTGTCCTTTTTGATGCAGGAAAAGATTCTTTTTATTATCAGGAGTTCTATTTTCATTTTTCAAAAAAACCCACTATAATAAGCTTAGATGAAAATTCGAGTGCATAGAGAGAAATGGAGGACACTCATGAAGCAGGCAAGCCCGAGAGTAGGTACGTTTAAGAGGTTTATCCTTAATAATAGATTTGTTCTGTTTCTTCTGATTCTGCTTTTGATTGGATTAAACATTCTTGTCTTTATGCAGGTATCGTTTATTTTTACGCCAATTGAAGTGCTTATTAAAACCATCCTTCTGCCGATTGTTCTGGCATCGATTGTGTATTATCTGCTGAATCCGGTGGTGAATTTTTTTGAGCGGAAGGGAGTACGGAGAGTTTATTCGATCTTACTTTTGTTTGTTGTGATTGCAGGGCTCCTCACGATTCTGATTGTGTCGGTCATCCCGTTTTTAAAGACGCAGGTTCTGAGCCTGATTGACAGTTTCCCTCAGTACACAAGGGATGTGGAACTGCTCGTCATGCAGGTGGTCGGAAGCGAATTTGTGTTTCAGGCGCAAAAAACGCTGAACATTAATGTAGCGGATTTATCCAGGCAGGTGTCTGAACAGGCATCTACCATCATCAACAACATGTTTGCAGGAATCGGGAATATTGTCGGCATTGTAAAGGATTTTATTCTGGCGATTGTCACGCTGCCGTTCATTTTGTTCTATCTTTTAAAGGACGGCAAAAAACTTGGACCGTACGTTCTGAAATTTTTGCCTGTCAACCTGAGAAGCTCTTCATTTAAGGTCATGCATGAAATGAACCAGCAGATCAGTTCCTACATCCGCGGCCAGATCATCGTCAGCTTCTGCATTGGAGCGCTTATGTATGTCGGTTTTCTGATTATCGGTCTGGAATATGCTTCCCTTCTTGCCCTGATTGCGGCATTTACAAGCGTTGTCCCGTATCTTGGACCGGCGATTGCGATTACACCCGCTTTTATTATTGCGCTTGTCACTTCACCGTTTATGGTTCTGAAGCTGATCATCGTATGGACCGTCGTTCAGCTGATCGAAGGGAAATTTATTTCTCCGCAGATTATGGGGCGGAACCTTCATATCCACCCGATAACGATTATTTTCGTGATTTTGACGGCTGGAAATCTTTTCGGCGTTATCGGAATTATTCTTGCTGTACCTGGATATGCCGTGCTCAAAGTCATAGTGACTCATCTTTTTGAATGGATGAAGATCCGTAGCAACATGTATGAGCAGAAAAGGATTGATTAATGCATTTCTTCTTTTGAAGGAATGCTTTTTTTATGCACACTCGAACGAATAGTTTTCGTATGAGAGGGTATATAAAAAAGAGCAAGAAAGTTTTAATACGAAAGGGAGTATGGAACATGTCAGAAGCGTTATTTACTACATCAGTTACAGCAGTAGGCGGACGGGAAGGAAAAGTCCATTCATCCAATGATGTCATCAACATGGATATTGCCATGCCGGGCTCACCGAGAGCAGACAGAGTGCCGAATGCAACAAATCCTGAGCAGCTGTTTGCAGCGGGATATGCGGCCTGCTTCGACGGCGCCCTTCAGCATATGGCAAGAAAAGAAAAAGTGAAGTTTGATTCTGAGGTAACGGCCAATGTCAGCTTTCTGAAAGACGAGTCGGACGGAGGCTTCAAGCTCGCGGTAAAACTCGACGTAAAGGGAACCGGCATTGAAAAGGACAAGCTTGAAGATCTTGTGCATAAAGCTCATGAATTCTGCCCGTATTCAAAGGCGACAAGAGGAAATATTGATGTGACGCTTGAAGCGCAGGCTTAAATTCTTATAAAAATGGTGCTTACTCATTTGAGTAGGCACCATTTATCTGTTGGGAAATGTAAAATCCCGGGATAGGACCAGGATTTAACTCCTGTTTTTTTATATAAAACATGTAAAAAAATGAATTTAATCATTGAAATAACGTTGAAAATGTATTTATAGACCAGTCATTTTACTAAATTTACAAAGGAGAAGATTCAAAAATCCCGGTTAACGAGGGGTTTTTTTTAGGATATAAGGAAATAGAACCTCTTTATCATTCAGACTTTAGACACGCCTCTATCTTTTATCACAATCTGATTTTCACTTAACCTTGGTGTTAACCATATAAAGCATGGAAATTAGAGTGTCATGCAGTCACTTTCAGAAATGTTATTTAAAGTTTTTGTGTACTATGACGGCTGACAGCATCTGTATAAAAAATGAGGGAACGCATGACACTGCGTCCCCTAAGGCCTTTATTCTTCTTTTTCAAAAACCAGTTCAATAAAGGCTGACTGTCCTCCTGCGTAGGCAGGGGGAGCAAACATTTGATGAAGCCTCCAGCCTTCATTTGCAAATTGGATGACTTTTTCCCTGTAATCTTCTTTTGGTTTCCCGGTAAGCGGGTTCATAGAGATCTTTTCAAAATGGTATTTATACATGTTTTTCACCTCCTCTGGCCAATCTGTTCTCAAGGCTGTTTACATTCAGAGACCGGAGTTGAAGCAGAGAGGGCAGCAGGTTTGGGGCGAAGCTTTGAAGAAGCCCGTATCCAACTCCAGCAATGCCGATTAGAAGGCCTGTGTTTTCCATACCTCTTGTTAATCCTTTATTCCATGGCTTTTCTTTCATGTGGGACAAAAGCTGTGTTTCAATTTGACTGATCACCAGGCCGATGGAAGGCTGTTTAAGAATTTTTTCTGCGTACCGGAGAATCTCCAGCTGCCCAAAATCGCCATGGCAAAATGAACGGTTGTTGCCGAATCCTTTTTCAATGGTGGTGGATAGCGCAGTTTTGATTTCTTCCTGAACTTGAATACTGCTAAAGCCTGACTCCATGAGGATGAGCCTGCTTAATAAGATTCCAGGTGCTCCATGGCACCATGCATTTGACGTAGTGCCGCGTCCGGGTGTCACCCAGTTGCGCTCTGATTCTGAATAGAAATTCCTTTCATAGGCAAGCCCTTTTTCAATATATTCCGTTACAGAAGAATCCTTTGAAAAGGCATGCCATCTTGCCATGGAGGCAATTATTCCAGATACTCCATGGGAAAAACCAGTTAGAAGATGGTCGTCAAAAGGAGATCTCCAGCCAATTCCTTCTGGAACCTGTATGGCATGATTTTGCAAGTGTCGAATACAGGATTCTGCTCCTTTGAGAGCCTTTGGACTCCCAGACTGTTCATATATGGAAAATAAAACGGCGAAAGCACCGGCAGTACCTCCGATAAAATCATACAGCCTGTCATTTGGAATCATGGCGATGTACGGCTGCAGAGCATTTTTCCATGCTTGTTCAAGCATGGAATCAGAGAACAGGACCGACAATTCATGAACAGCGTAAAGGCTTCCGCCGTTTCCGCTGTAAGCTCCGACACTCCATTCAGGGTGTTCTTGCCATAGAGCCATTCGGTCAAGGACCGGTTGAATTGTTTTCAAAGCAGCATCTTTATAGACTGTCTTACCCGTTACTTTCCAAAGATAACCAAGGTACAGGGCGATTCCTGGATTTCCGTTATAAAAATCTGGGCCTACCGGCGAAATTCTCCATGCAAGCTCGCTGTCCCCCTCAAGCACTGTACTGATCCATGTACAGTCTTTTCCACTGTCTCCCTCAATTGCCGTTCTAATTAAGTAGCGTCCAATCCGCTCGCTCTCTTCCTGAAACTGGAGGTCATGAAAGGTGAGGTCTTCCTTTTGATAAGGATTAAGTTCCATGGCGTCTGCCATTTCATTCGCATCGCTCGCCAAAATGGATAAATGAATCACTTTCAGCTGCTGGGCAAGATCATCCTCAGAAAGGGAAGAGACCTTATCCAATACTTGATCAAGCGGTGAGTTTTCAAAAAAACCGGAGATGGTCCGGCCACAGCTGTCACGGAGGTCACAGTCTCCCGGACGGGCCAGAAAATATGGGATATCCCCATTGAGCAGATCTTCTTTTTCTGATGCAGAGGTTTGTGTCAGCTCCGTACGGCCTTTAGTGTCCAGCCATACCCGGTGGAGAAAGATGTCGCGGTCCAGTCCGTCCCGAAGAAAATCAGGATGCATGCTGTTCCGGAGCAGCTCACCGTAGACAGCTGTCGGCCGCAAAATCCTTCTGACCGGGATCTCGGCAAACAGCATCAGCTGTTCCTTCAGCTCCTCTCGATGCTCCATCAGCAGGTGATAGATCTGGCTAAAGCCCTCTTCAAAGCAGTTTACGTAAGGATAGACTTCAACCGATTTGCCGTTTAGGAACGGTCTGTTTTTTTCTGCAGCAATCGTTACATAATCCTTGCCAATCCTCATTTCATCCGTTTTTCTGCCAATAATCTTAGAAACCTTATAGGGGGACTGCTGATCGTCCCGCCCGCTCATTCCGCTGACGTCCATTCCTTTGGCGCGCGGATTGTCACGATAGTAGATTGGGGCAGGAAGGATACCTGTTGACTGAACGGACCGGTTCAGGATGGACACTGCTTTTTCTTCGGCTGAAAGTGATTCGGGGCTATTGCCGATGTATAGATGAAATAAGGATTCGAGGTCAATCAGTACAGGCTGATCCCCGGCTGCAATAATGTTTTCGTGATGAAAGTCAACAGCATTCAAGCAGTAGAGAACGGCTAGCTGTGCGCCAAGTCTTCCGTAAAAATGTTCAATTTCTTTTTCGTTTGAACAGGAGTGGTGATGGATAAATTTGGCATAACCGTAAGATCCTTTGTTTAGTACCTTCGGTGTCAGCAGCTGATGGCGGGGGGCGGCTTTTGAATTGAACCAATCAAGGAGATCACGGAATTTCTCATCAATTCCAAATGGCCGCGGCTTGTACACAATCTTGAGTCCTGAGCTGAATTCAGCAATTGCCACTGTTTTTCCTTTTTGATGAGTGTCTCCATGACCGAGTTCCAGGCGATTTAGTACCCCAAGCTTTTCCTCTTTCGAAAAAACGGCTTCAAGTGCAGAGTGGTCGGAAGTGAAATGGATCAGCGTTTCCTTTAAAAAGTGCATCCAGTTTTCAGACTTCGATTCAAGCATCCGGAAAAGGACCGGATATTCCTCTGACAAAGCCTGAAAAAATTCAGGATCAGGAAGAATCTTATGAATAAAGAATTCATAGCGTTCCTCCGGTGTGCCGCCGTTCAGTTTTCCCGAAAGCCTGGCTACATTCAGCTCAAGAACAAGGGTAGGGTAGCAGATTTGTATCAATTCTTCAGCGAGATGAAGGATTAGTTCATCCTTGGCTGCAGCGGATAATGATCGAGTAAGGCCGCTCGTATGTATGAAGTGATAAGACTTGTTTAAAAACGGGAGCAGAACTGGGTAAAACGGTATCTCTTTCAGTAACTTGTCCAGCGTTTGATTGTCCTTTGGAAAATCGCAGATCGAAGCGGGGACGAAAACCTCCCAGCTGTCTGCCGCTGCAAGGATACGAAGTTCTCGTTCTGTTTGGCCGGAAAGCTTCTGCACAGCTTCCAATAATAGTGCAGGGTCGGACCTGAAAAAGCGGCTCCAGTACTCCAGCCGCTTCTGTCCGAAGCGGGGATCTCCTCCTTGAGGATTAAGTCTTTCGCTTATATAAGCTTTTTTATGCATGGTTGATCTCTCCGATCAAAAGGTGTATTTGGAGGAGAAACACGAAATGGAAAGCAGCCAGATGCTGCTTTCCACATTTCTCCATAAGTGGTATTAGTTGCAGTTTTTTTGGCACTCTTTAGTCAGTGTGCAGAATCCGCCTTGGTTTCCAATGTTGCAGCTGACATTCCACCAGTCACAGCCTCCTGCGATTGCTGCCAGATCCTGTTCGTTTAATTCAGCCAGGATGTCTCCAGCCGGGTTTGCTGCCTCTTCAAAACGTGCCATTGGATTTTTCCAGGACTGAATGATTGCTGTTGCTGTCATCTTTCCCCACTCCTTTTGATAGTTTTTTTTGTGAAGCATCTAAAATTTACACCGCTTTTTAAAAGATAGTCAACCATATTTAGACAAAATGTTAAAAATAAGTAAATGGATACATAATTTTACAAAATTAACATTTCTCAAACAATCATTTACAAAAAACAGGAAAATGGTTTGTGGTTTTCTTTCCAAAATCCGGCTTATAATGGGGTCGTCCATGGGCAACAAAAAATTCAATTGATCTGGAGGAAACAAAAATGACAAATTTTGTCCGCGCAATGAGAAACCCTGAGTTCCGTTCTACTGTTGAAGGATTCAACCACCCGGCTGGTGCTGTTAACGAAGAAGAATTGAAACAGCTTGCAGGAGCAGGAGATGTAAATACTGAGACTACGCCATCTTCATTTCCGTGTATTGGAATTACTGTTACTCTTTCTGTTAACTTCTGCCCGACAAGCGCTTGCTCGAACGATTGCTGATCAAAAGCAATTAGCCATCATGATAATTCATTCTATGTATGAAGAGCCCCCGCCTCTAGGGGGCTTTTCTTAAACGATTCAAACACGGGAGAGATTATATATGCTGACTCAATCTAAAGGTGCAAATGAATGGAAAAAAGCATGCTATTTGAATGAAAGGCTTCAATCAGGCAATGAAAAAGGATGCGGGCCGGACCGATACGGCAAATGGATGGAGGCAGGCGGGTTTAACGAATCTTCGCTCATGCTGAAATTAGCTCCAATAAATCTAGATAGCCAAATGTTTAAACAGCTATTATCAGAGAAGGATGAACCGTCTCTTAACGGGGAACCAAAATGGATCAGCAAGCTGGAACAAATATTGCAAGGTGATTGGAACGAAGAGATTGGCAGCAATGAAGTAAATTATGAAATCTATCAAAACAGTTTTTTTCCATTCTTTATCCCTTTCCTGCAATATGCGAAAGCGAGACTTATAGCTGGATTGGACGAGCTTGAATCCTCTGTGGGTGCAGAAGAGTCCCTTTTTGGCAAAACACTGCTTCCCTCTATGCTCCAAACCCTCCATAAGCATCTGCAAATGCTCTCCGTACGAACGCTGATCTCTGAACTTCATATTGCTAAATGGGGAGATGAATTGAACGGCGATACACCCGAGGACAGGTATCGTCATTTTGAAGCCGCTCTTGGTGATTCTGCCAGACGAAGAGAATTGCTTGAAATCTATCCTGTATTAGGCCGTCTGCTGACAGAGGCGGTCATTAGAAGCCTGACGGTGAATCTTGAAGCATTGAACCGTTTTACCAAGGATCTGCCTGCTATCCGCAAGGCCTTCAATCACGGTAAGGACAAGCTTGCTGCAATGCATGCTGATGCGGGTGATTCTCATAAGGATGGAAGGACTGTCATGATTTTTGAGTTTGAGTCCGGATTTAAGCTGGTCTATAAGCCGCGATCCATGGATTTGGACCGTCATTTTAACCAGTTCTTATCATGGGTTGAGGAGAGAGGCTATTCGCTGCCCTTAAAGGCGCCGCTCCTTCTCGACAGAAGCGGGTACGGATGGCAGGAATACATAGCATACAGAGAATGTCTGACAGAGGAGGAGCTGAAACGCTTTTATTACAGACAAGGCGGCTATATTGCACTGCTCTATTTTTTCCGTTCATCAGACTTTCATTTTGAAAATATCATTGCAAGCGGAGAATTTCCTGTACTGATTGATTTAGAAACGCTCTTCAGCAATCACCTTGATCTCTTTAAGGAAAGCAAGGTTCTTACCAATACATCGATTGAACTTCATGAATCGGTATTTGGATCACTAATGCTTCCAGTCCGTTTCTCAAGGGATATGCCGATTGATTTGGATATGAGTGCACTCGGAGGAGAAGGAGGCCAGGAATCCCGGAAGATTACGACGTGGGGAATTACAGGTTTTGGGACAGATAATATGCAGCTGGTGCAGTATCCGGTCATTATGGAAGGGCGTCAGAATTTGCCGCTTAAAGATGGCAAAAAGGCAAGTGCTACGGACTACATGCATGATATCAGCAGCGGTTTTCAGGAAATGTACGAACTGTTTATGGCAAACCGGCTTGAGCTTCTCTCTGACACAGGACCAATTGCTGTTTTCAGAGAAGACCATGTCAGGCATGTCATCAGACCGACCAGGAATTACACCCGGTTCCTGACAGCAAGCACTCATCCTGATTTTCTTCAGAATGGTCTGGACCGCGAGCAGCTGTTTGATCATTTCTGGCTGGCAACGAAGCGGGTAGATAAGTTTGCAGATTTTATCCGTTTTGAATGTGAGGATCTCTTGAACCAGGATGTTCCTTATTTTTCATTTCAGTTTGGAGGGACGAGTCTTTTTGACAGCAGAGGAAGCGAGATTGAAAGCTTTTACAGTCAATCGGGCATGGACCTCGTGTTCGACCGTGTGAAAAATCTATCAGAGAACGACTGCAGCAAACAAATGAGATACATTCGAATGTCTGTCATGACACTGCTGAAAAAACCGGAATCACACAAACCCATGGGAACTGTTTATCTGAATGAGGGTTATCCTGTACAGCAGGCGGCTGAATTTTTAAAGGCAGCAGCTGAAATTGGCGATGAACTGGTGCAGACCGCATTTTATGATCAAGAAAATCACGAGGCTGTCTGGATTGGGCTCTCGCTTGACCAGCATGGGGGATTGATCTGTTCTCCTCTCGGTCCCGGACTTTATGATGGGACGCTTGGAATCATCCTGTTCCTGGCACAGCTCTCTGAAGAAACAGGTAATCCCGTTTACAGGCAATACGCAGAAGCCGGGCTTGCGGGTGTGACGAAAACAATATCGGAATCCGCAGAGCCGCTGTCCATTTCAGCCTATCATGGGTATTCTTCTGTCCAATATACTCTCGCAAGCTTAGGGGTAATTTGGAAGGACCAGGGGCTCATTGACAGAGCATCTTCTTATCATACAAAGATTAAAGAACTGGCCGAAAAGAACGAAACAGCCGATTTTCTTGGAGGTACAGCAGGAGCACTTCTTGTGGCGCTGCAATTGTATCGTCTAACGTCTCAAAAAGAAGCACTGGATACTGCCGAGCATCTGGCGGAGTGCCTTGCCCCTCATGTGAAGGAGAAGCTTGAGAAGGGGATGTGGACCGGCCTTTCCCACGGTGCAAGCGGCTATGCCTGGCCGCTGCTTGAGCTGTTCAAGGAAACAGGAAACCGGACTTATTATGAGCTTGCAGAGAGCCTGATTGATTTTGAACAAGCCCATTTTCTCCCTTCTGAACAAAACTGGAAGGACCTTCGAGGTCAA
This sequence comes from Bacillus sp. FSL H8-0547, assembly GCA_038002745.1. Classification (NCBI taxonomy): domain Bacteria; kingdom Bacillati; phylum Bacillota; class Bacilli; order Caryophanales; family Bacillaceae; genus Bacillus; species Bacillus sp. FSL H8-0547. Next base: position 1,605,097 of record JBBODD010000001.1, on the reverse strand, counting down.
GACGGCAAAACGCAGCCGGTATTTTGGTGCCACGGAGCCCCAGGTATTGGACTTGCAAGAAAGAAAATGCTGGAAGGACTGGAGGGCGGCACTTTACATGAAAAGCTCAGCAAAGACTTAACAGCCGCCATCAATAAAACGCGCTCGGCAGGATTTGGTGTAAGCCATAGCTTATGTCACGGAGATTTCGGCAATCTTGATATATTATTATCGGCGGCTGGCGGAGATGTCAGCGAGTGGAGAAAGATTGGGAAGTCATCCTTGGACTTTGGCAAACAGGCCGGATGGTCGTATGGACTCCATGAGAAAGCAGAACTTCTCGGTCTGATGCTTGGCTTGGCCGGAATCGGATATGGATTGCTCAGGCTCTGGAATCCATTGCTTCCATCAGTGCTGGCACTTGAATGGCCGGATAGAAAGGTGATGTAGATGGCTAAACATAAGCGGAGAGTCCCATATATTGAACAAATGCAGCAGACAGAATGCGGTATCTGCTGCATGGCGATGATCTCTTCTTATTACCGCAGTTCTGTGTCTCTTTACGAGCTGAGGGAATTTCTCGGGAGCGGGAGGGACGGCACCACGCTTTTCCAGCTTGTTCAGCTGGCCAAGCATCTCGGAATGGACGCATCCTGCTATAAGGTGAAGGCGGAAGAACTAGTCGCCTTGCCTCTTCCCGCCATCCTCTTCTGGGATGACCAGCATTATGTAGTATTAGAAAAAGTAACAGGCAAAAATGCGGTTATTATCGACCCTGCGATAGGAAGGAGAAAGCTTAGTTTCGGCCAGTTTGCGGAAAGTTTTTCAGGATATGTGCTGGTATGCAAACCAAATGACGGCTTCGTTATTCAAAAGCAGCCAAGTGTCTGGAAGCCGTATATCAGGATGCTCTCAGGCAGGAAAAGACTTCTCATGCCCGTCATCCTTCTATCTTTGATGATTCAGTCGTTTTCCATTCTTATGCCTGTTCTCATTCAGTTTCTAATTGATCAAATTTTATTGAAAAACAACGCATCAATGCTCTCCGTCTTTTTTGCGGGGATGGTGTTTCTTGTCTGTTTTCAAGGCTTGTTTTCTTTTTTCAGGGGGCGTGTCCTGATTGCTTTATACAACCATTTAGACAAAAGTATGATGACCCGCTTCTTCAGTCATTTATTAAAACTGCCCTATTCTTTTTTTCAGCTGCGATCCTTCGGTGATCTGCTTTTCCGTTCCAACAGCCACCGGATTATCCGGGACCTTTTGGCGAATCAGCTGATTAAAGGAGTGCTGGATGCGGGTCTGCTCCTGGTGATGATTGGCTATATGTTCAGCAAGTCCGTTCTCCTCACAGTCTGCGTGCTTGCCCTCATGTCGGTCAATATCGGCGTCATGCTGATCAGCAAACAGAAGCTTTCTGAATACAATCAGGAGGAAATCGTGAAGAATAGTGCCCTTCAAGGGTATCAATCCGAGATTTTTTACGGAATGTTTACTGTGAAAACAGCTGGAATCGAAAGCAAAACCTATAAAGACTGGCAATCAAAGTTCGAAGAATTGATTACAGCATACCGAAAAAAAGAGCTTTTGCTTAATGGAGTCAATACAGCATCAGGGATGATCATAATGCTTGCTCCGCTTACAGTACTTCTCATAGGATCCGGCCTGATTTTAAACGGAACCTTTACCATCGGTGCACTCGTTGCTTTCCATGCACTCGCAAGCCAGCTTTTCATGCTGAGCGGCTCCCTAGTTCAGACGGGAAACTCGTTTATTTTAACAGATTCCTATCTTCGCAGAATTCAGGACGTGCTGGATGCCCCTCCCGAATATGAAAGCAGAAGTCCAAAAGCTGCAGGCGGTTTAACCGGTGAAGTTGAGCTGAAGAATGTTTCCTATTCTTACAGTAAATATAGTCCGGAAGTTATTCGGGATGTCTCATTGACCATCAGGGCCGGCCAGAAAATTGCTATAGTCGGCAAATCTGGAGCCGGAAAAAGTACACTTGCAAGGCTTCTGCTCGGTCTGTACGAACCAGTGCAGGGGAACATCCTCTTTGACGGAGTGGATTTAAAGGATTGGGATAAACCGCGACTCAGAAGCCAGATTGGTGTTGTGCCCCAGGACGTCACATTATTTAACCGTTCAATTTATAACAACATTACCGTCCACAGACACAATGCTTCAATGGAAGAAGTGGAGGAAGCGGCAAAAATGGCGCAAATTCACCAAGATATTATGACAATGCCGATGAAGTACCACACAATGATCAGTGAAATGGGCATGAATATCTCTGGGGGGCAGCGGCAAAGAATTGCCTTGGCGCGCGCCCTGCTTCATAAACCTTCTATTCTGGTTTTAGATGAGGCGACAAGCTCGCTTGATCAGCTGAATGAAGCCAGAATAGACCAGTATTTGACGAACATGAAATGCACAAGGATTGTCATCGCACACCGCCTCAGCACCATCCAAAATGCAGACCGTATTTTTGTCATGCATGACGGAACAATAGCTGAACAGGGAACACATGATGAACTGATGAATATGGACGGCCATTATGCAAGCTTTTATCAAAACAACCGGGAACAGAAAACGATTGAGGTCGTGAACTGGTAAAAGGAGGAGAGGAAAATGAAAAAGTGGTTCCTACTTGCCATTTTGTCAGCAGTAGCTGCCTGTGCATATCCAGCAGAGGCAGAAGCCGGTTCTGTGCTAATCTCCGTTAACGATGACATGAAATGGGAGAATTTTCGCACACCGGATGGTCTTTCACCTGGAACAGATGTGAAACCTTTGCCGGGTGCGGGTCTGGTCCGGGTATCCTCTTCCGATAAAGGAAACCTCGAGAAAACTGTAAAAAAAATTGAACAGCAGCTGGAACCTTACATTCTGGAGAGCGGTTCGGACCCGGAAATGAAATTGCCTGATATACCGAAAGATTCGTTCATTAGCTGGCCAGTGATTTCCTCTGCGCTCCTTTATAAAAACTGGGGCTGGGATGTCAAAGCTGTCACCGAAGGCGGAAAAAGCTATGAGCTGCACAGAGGAAGCCGGAACGTTGAAATAGCGGTCGTTGATACCGGAATTGACCTTGAACATCCTGATTTGAAAGAAAGCATCGTCCGGCCAGGTCAATCCTTCGTACCAAATTCTCCTTCGACAGATGATAACAATGGCCATGGGACGATGACTGCGGGGATGATATCGGCAAATGGAGAGCTGCTTGGAGTAGGGCCGGGTCTTGGCATTGTCCCATATAAGGTCATGGACAAGGATGCGGGACAATTCTCGTGGATGATTGAGGGGGTCCTGGCCGCCATCCGGGACCGTGCAGATGTGATTCAAATCAGTCTCGGCACGTACAAATCACTTTCTGATAAAGACGAAAGAATTGCGGTAAGAGCATTTGAAAAAGCAGCGGGACTTGCCCGAAGAAATGGCATTCTCATAGTAGCCAGTGCGGGCAATGAGGGAATTGATCTATCGAATCCGGGCAGGGCAGGGGAACAATTGGGCAGACCTGGTGAGCGAATGGTGCATTTGCCTGGCGGAAGCCTCAAAAACACGGTATCCGTATCAGCTGCGACGAGACAGAACCAGCTCGCTCCTTACTCAAATTATGGAAAAGAAATTGATTTTACCGCTCCGGGCGGCGTTTTGGACTATACGGATCAAACCCTTGCTCCCCTTATTTTGACAACCTATCCGATAGACCTTCCCCAGCCTGTTATTCCGTTTTACCTGGGTATGCCTAAAGGATACGAATTTTCTGCCGGCACCAGCCTGGCTGCGCCGAAAACCGCGGCTACAGCAGGGCTTATTATTTCAGCTTATTTGGAGAAGCACGGGAAAAAACCAAGCGCTGACAAAGTTCTGGATATCATGCGGAGATCCGCAAATGATCTCGGTATGCCGGGCTCTGATCCGCAATTCGGATCAGGCATGATTAATGCGTTTCAAGCGTTAAAACTGGCAGCAGAAGAAAAATAAGGATGGAAGCCTGCACAAAATATTAGCAGGCTCTTTTTTATGAATTCACTTGCCTGGAGCTTGCATCTTTTTAGGAAAAAAATACTAAATTTCTCCTTTGGTGTCAAAAATACTTTACATTAAGTAAAAAGTTTTTTACTCTGAATGTAGAGGTGAACATCGATGTCTCAAAAATATAACGGAGTACTCCACAACCGCATAGCTATTCTAAGGGCTGAAAAGGGCTGGACCCAGAAGGAAGTGGCCGACCGGCTTGGGGTCAGCAGACAGACGGTCATCAGTATGGAAAAGAACAAATATACGCCGTCTCTGATCTTGGCGTTTGAGCTAGCGGAGCTTTTCGAAAAGAACGTGAACGAAGTGTTTCAATATGACACAAATAAAGAGAGGGACGACTGATGCTTAATCAAGAGATGATTGAACTGGCAAATAACATTTTGACGCAAACCGCTTTCATTTCCATGATCATATTTATCTTTTTCTACATCAAAGAAGGAAAAGATGAGCGGGGCGGAATGATTTTTAATGTGTTTTTTCGGAGCATGTTCATTGTACTTTCGGTCAGTATTATCGGAATTACAAACGTGCAATTCTGGTTCAGCGTTTCGGATGAATGGTTCCGGCTGCTGATTAATCTTGCATTATCCGCAACCTATACGTTCGGAGGAATTTACCTTTTGTATTTGCGCTTTAAGTTTTAAACAAATGCTGTTGTTTTATCTGTTGATCAAACCAAAAAGTCGGCAGCCATTCTAAATAAAGGAGCGTTTAAATTGATACTTGAAACGAAAGGTTTGACAAAGGTGTACGGGAAACAGGAGATTGTCAGCGGGGTAAATCTGCAGCTTGAAAAGGGTCAGATTTACGGGTTCTTAGGTCCGAATGGTGCAGGAAAAACAACGACGATGAGGATGATCCTCGGATTGACCAAGCAGGCTCGCGGGGAGATCCTGCTGTTTGGCAAAAGCCTGAAAACGGACCGGATTCAAATCTTGAAAAGAATTGGCTCTTTAATTGAGACCCCAAGCTTTTACAGCCATCTTACCGGTTTGGAAAATGTAAGGATTGCTGCGAAATTATATGGTGTGGATGACAGAAAAAGAGTGGATGAAGTGTTCTCGCTGGTGCGGCTGGAGCATGCCATACACCGGAAAGCTGGTACCTATTCATTGGGGATGAAGCAGCGGCTCGGTCTTGCTATGGCGCTGATTCACAGACCTGAGCTGCTGATTCTGGATGAGCCGACAAATGGTCTGGACCCTGAAGGAATTCAGGAGATGCGCGAGCTGATCAAGAACATGCCTTCTATTATGAATACAACTGTGCTGGTTTCAAGTCATCTTCTCAGTGAGGTGGAACAAATGGCTACCCATGTCGGAATCATCCATCAGGGATCAATGAAGTTCCAGGGAACCATGGAGGAATTAAAAAAGCAAAACAGCGGACACCTCCTGATTCGTACGAATGATCCGGAGAGAGCCTGGTCCATACTCAAAGAAAAAGGATTTATCGCCAAGCTCCAGGGAGACCAACTTAAAATCAGTGATGCAAGACCCGAAATTATCCAGCAGATTCAGCAGCAGCTCATTTCCAATGATGTGACCATACTTCGGATGGAAGAAGAAAAATCATCACTGGAAAAAATGTTTATGCAAATGACGAAAAGAGAGAATGCTTCATGAGGCAGATTCTGTCATCGGATTTGATTAAGCTGAGGCGAAGCTGGTTCCTTGAAGTTACAGCGGCGGTTCCGATTCTCATGTGTCTCCTCATTTCTGTCTTTTTCTGGTATTACCGGAATACCGGCATGGAGCCCTTTAAAATCTGGGGCGTCGTGTTTGAGTTTCTTTTCCTGATATTAAATCCAATGATTTTTGTAACGATTGCCGTCATTGCCTCCATCCTGAGTTCCGTTGAACATCAATCATCAATGTGGAAGCAGCTTCTGTGCATGCCGATCTCCAAAACGTCCTTTTACATGACCCGGATTGGGTTGGTGCTGTCGGCAACTCTCGGGGTCGGAGCCATTATGACAGCCGGAACCTATTTCCTTGGGAGTGTATTCGGCCTCACGGACGGAATGCGCTTTACCCAGTTTTTTGTCCATATTTTCTTTCCTTTTCTCATCAGCATTCCCTATCTTTGTTTTCAAACGTGGCTGTCATTGACTGTACAGCATCAGGCGCTGCCGATTTCAGCGGGAATTGCGGCTGTCTTTATCGGGCCGCTCATGAAAGATTGGGCCGTCTGGACTCCGTGGGGTTTCCTTTCAGCTTATTCGGTTCCGGTTTCCATTCCGGAGGGAGCCGTTATCGGAGCAACAGCCGATTATACAATTGACTGGAGCTTCCTGGTTATCATGATCCCATTGACCTGTATGCTTCTGCTGATTGGCACTATTCATTTTCATCAAAAAGAATTTCACTAGGAGTGACTTTGAATGCGAACTCTTTTACAAATGGAATGGGAAAAATCCAGGAAGACAAATATTTGGCTGATCATCCTGCTTATGACGGGAATCCCCGTCGTCTATGGTGTTGTCATCTACACTAAGGTGATGGTTGGCGAATACAATTCACCGTTTGAAAATCAGTGGCTGATGGCCTGGATGATTACAAGTCTGTTTTACGCAAGCGTGTTTTTGCCGATGCTTTCTGGAATGATTGCTTCTTCTTTGTGCAGATATGAAGAGAGGGGAAACAACTGGCTCAAGCTGTTCACTTATCCGGTGAAGCATGAGGCTCATTTCTTTTCGAAAACGTTATGGCTGTTCATGCTGCTTGCGCTGGCGCAGGTAATTGCGCTGGCTCTGTTTATCCTGCTTGGCTCTTTTCTTGGAATTAAGGGTGCTGTTCCATGGGGCACCTTATTCAAAAGCAGCCTGCTTGGATGGATGGGTGTCTGCGGACTTTCAGTCATCCAGTTTTTGATCGCCTATTATCTCAAAAGCTATATAAAAAGCATGATCCTGAACGTATTCCTATGCTGCATCGCATTTTTAACCGCAACTTCAGCTGCCGGTCAGACGTTCGGCATGTTTTATCCCTGGACGATGCCATATGCGGGTACTGTCGAAAACAGCTCCGGCATTCTCATTTCATTTACAAAGCTGTTCTTCCTTTACACATCCTGTTTTTTGCTGGTCGTTTTGGCTGCAGGGCAGAAGATTTTTGTTAACAGAACTCATTGAATGAATTAGAACGTTATCTTTCTGGCGTGCTGAAGTGTTCATCTCTCCTTATAAAGAGCTTCGCATATTCTCGGCTGGTCAACCTATTTAGGTCAATGTTGACATTCAGCAGAGAATACCTTAAAATTATCTTGAATTCGAGATATTAACTCATGTTTATATAGATTGAAGAAAGAGAAACTACTTTTAAAGGAGAGATGTATCAATGAAAACAGCCGGTATTCACCATATTACGGCAATTGTCGGCCATCCGCAGGAAAACGCTGATTTTTATGCAGGAATTCTCGGGCTTAGATTAGTGAAACAAACGGTTAACTTTGATGATCCGGGGACATACCATCTTTACTTCGGAGATGAAGGGGGCCATCCGGGAACCATTATTACCTTTTTCCCCTGGCCGGATGCTTACCAGGGAACGATTGGCGACGGCCAGGTCGGTGTAACGTCGTATGCTGTTCCAAAAGGAGCTCTGACGTTTTGGGAAGAAAGACTTGGGAGACTAGGCGTGCCGTTTGAAAAGATGGAACGGTTTGGCGAGTCATTCCTTGTATTTGACGACCCTCACGGACTGCATCTTGAGCTTGTTGAGAGGGAAGAAGGAAAACTGAACTCATGGGAGTTTGGCGGTGTTACGACCAATGTTGCGATAAAAGGTTTCGCAGGTGCAACTCTCCTGTCCGCACGTCCTGAAAAAACGGCAGAACTCCTTGAAAGGGTGATGGGATATGAAAAGATCGCCGAAGAGCGGGACTTTATCCGTTTTCGTTCAACGGCTGATATCGGAAACATCATTGATTTGAAGATGACTCCGATTGGCCGGGGAAGAATGGGGGTAGGCACCGTTCATCACATTGCTTTCCGGGCAGAAGACGACAGCAATCAGCTTCAATGGCAGCAGCATGTCGCAAGAAGCGGCTACCAGGTGACGCCTGTGCAGGACCGCCAGTATTTTAATGCGATCTACTTCAGGGAGCACGGTGAGATCCTGTTTGAAATCGCAACAGATCCTCCTGGATTTGCGCATGATGAAGAGGTGCTCGGCGAAAGACTTATGCTGCCGGAGCGGTATGAGACGCAGAGGGATAAGATTGAGAAGGTGCTTGCACCGTTTGAAATAAGGGAAGTGTAAGAACCCAGAAAAAACCCGGACTCCGCATGTATCCGGGTTTTACATATTTTTAAAGGAACAGCACCATATGCTCTTCATCAAAATAGGTGCCGTTCGCTTTCAGGGCTCTTTTTTCACAGCCATATACTGAAAAGCCTAACGAGGCGTAAAGGTGCCAAGCAGACTGATTGCTGCTGACAACAGAAAGCTGCAGCTGTTCTGTGTCTTCCAGCTGCCCGGCATGATCAATAGCCGCTGTCATAAGCTTTCTGCCAATGCCCTTTCCCCGGTAAGTTGGAGAGACATACATCGCGAAGATGGAGGCTTTATGTTTGAGTTTCGCTTTCGTTTCAGGTACAAGCGTAACAACCCCTGCAAGTGCATCCCCGTCAAAAGCGCCAAACGTATACGTGTGCTCGGCGTCGAGCCTTGCTTTGAAGAAGTCTATTGTATAAAGCAGCTCTTCTTCGTAGCTTGAGCCAAACGCTTCAGGGCTGGTTTTCAGGCCTTCAAGGCGGATGCCGCGGTATGCGGCGGCATCGTGTCCGTTTAGAATCCGGATCTTCATAGGCGCCTCCAAAAATGGTTTTAAGTAAGATTGCAGTGCCTGAACGATTTCATTCAGCCATACTTTTTCTGATGCTCTTTTTTCAATATCAAATAGTCTTCATCTTCCCTGATTTTGATCCATTTCTCCTTGAAGATAGAAGCAGATTCAGCTTTTTCTTCGTCAATGTCACGCTCGTGAAGGTCGCCGTCCTCCTTATACTTTTGCCCGCCCTTATAATTGGCGTAGCGTCTGGCGCGGGTGTAGCCCATCTGGATGAACTTCCGCGCCATGTCCATTCCGACAAAATCGCCATTTTCTTTGTATTCTTCATACATCGCGTAAATCGTTTCTGAAGATTTCTTCGCAATCTCAGGTGTTTTAAACCGCCAGTGGGGAAGGATTTCACCTTTATATGGCTCAACAAGCAAAACGCCCTGCTCGCCTCTGCCGACCCGGTACTTTTCGGGATTCTTTCGGAAATCCGTATGTTCGAAGTCCTCGTCATAATTGAATGCCATGTCCATCACCTCTGTACTCTTTACCCCAAAACAAAGAATGTTATCTGAAAATGGCAGCAAACAAACCGGTCAAAACAAGTGCGGCAAACATGGCAGCCGCGACAGCCTTCCCTCTGCTGATTTCAGGTTTTGATTTCCTATAGCCAAGCTTCCGGCTGACAAGCTTTCCAGCTGTGAAATGGCTGATGTAATAGGGAACAAGAATCACGATCAAATACAGCCAGAAAAGCGGATTGAACACAATGAAGAAAAAAAGGAACGCCGGCCAGAAAAGAATTCCGGCTTTTCTTCTGATGAAGGAATGAGTCTGCAGGATACGAAGCAAATATCTGTGAACAGCATATTCCGTTTTCAGCATATCGAGGTATTGTTCCCTGTAATCCTGATCTTCAGGGTCAATTTCCGCAGCGCTGCGGCTGAGTTCTCTTGCCTGTTTGAAATCGCCGCGGTTGAAGGCGGTATTGGCCAGAGTATAATACACATAGGGATTATCCTCATTGCTTTTCAAAGCCATTTGCTCGTATTCTTTCGATTTTTTCTTTTTCCCTGCAAGCAGGAGGAGATTGCTGTAGGCTGCAAGGTATGTGGCATCTTCGGTTTCATGAACAAGCGCAATCTCCATGAGTCCCAAAGCATTCTTCCATTTATTCTTCTGCAGGGCTCTAAGGGCTTTAAGATAATAGAGGTGCGCTGTGTCCGGATAGAGATGGAGAGCACTTTCTGCAGCCGCATCAAATGCTTTCCATTCACCAATATTGAAGAGGGCCATGACAAGTATGAGGTGACCGGTGAAGTCTTCCGGATCTTTACGGAGGGCTTCTTTTGAAAAATGGACAGCTGCAGGAAAATCCTCCTTATCTGCATAGATCCTGGCAAGAAGCGAATACGAACGGGCCTCCTCAGGATCAGACGCAATCAGTGCATGTGCTTCTTCAATAGCCTGGCTGTAATTTTTCCAGTCTGTCAGTTTGCGGATCCTCTCCTCATAGAAGCTGAACATCACCGGATGCCATGCACTTTCATATAGTCCAGAACGTGCTGATAATCCTTATTCGTATCGCTGAACGTCGCATAGTTCTTAGCTGTTGAAAACCATTCAAGCGTTGTAGGATTCCGGTTCTTTGCAGCTTTTAGGACATCTGCATGTGACATTGGCTGCAGGGAACCATGTTCGAGTGAGCGTTCAATGGCTTTTGATACGGCATCATCCACAACCTGAGTCAGATCAGCTCCTGAAAAGTGCGAGGTTGCCTTAGCCACTTTCGATAAATCAAGTTTCTCCTGAGGCTTATCTTTTGTTTTGAGCGTCAAAATCAGCTCGCGCTCCTCCTGTGAGGGAGGCGGGATGAAAATGAGAGAGTTAAACCTTCCCGGCCTTCGCAGCGCCGGATCAAGATACCAGGGTGTATTCGTCGCCCCGATGATGTACACCTGATCGTTGAACGACTGCAGTCCGTCAAGCTCCAAAAGTAGCTGATTGACGATCATCCGGTCGTGGTGCTGGCTCATGCGGTGCCGGTTTCCCCCAAGGGCGTCAAGCTCATCAATAAACAGCACACACGGCTTCTGCTCCCGTGCTTTCTCAAAAACATCGTGCAGATTGTGCTCGCTCTGGCCGACATACATGGAAAGAATCGCTTGGAGCTCAAGGTGGATAAAGCTTGCATTGATCTCACCTGCAATCGCTTTTGCTAAAAATGTTTTCCCGCATCCCGGAGGCCCGTACAGCAAAAGGCTGCCGCCGCTCTTTTTACCAAAGGCCTGAAAAAACTCAGGCGACTGGATGGGCATAATAAAATCCATTCGGATCCGTTTTTTCACATCCTCAAGTCCGCCCACATCATCAAATGTCTCCTGCGGCTGGACCGTCTCGACCAGGCTGTTTTTATCCTTATCAAATTGAATCACTTTCAAATTCCTGCGCTTCTTATCATCGCCTGAGCTCACAACCATACCTCCTGTACTGAACAATCATTCTTCTTTGATACTAGCAAAATATGAAAGTATTTCCAAGATGAAGAATACCTGGTTCAGGAGGGAGTTAAAACGACCGAGAATGCAGATTTGCTTCCGGCTAATAAGTTATAATGACCAATCATGCAAGTTTGACTGCCTTCTGGCAAATCACAAAAACTGAGAATGCATGGTGTTGACAGCGGCGGAGCCAATACAACCGAGAATGTTTCATTTACTGCCAACTTGTAAGAAAATACAACCGGGAATACATGATTTACTACCAACGATCGAGGATTTACAGCCAGCTTCCTATCAAATCCCAAATCATTGACATCTGCTTTCAGCGGGTGTATAGTATATCTATAATATCTCGAATTCAAGATAATTTTATGGAGGGATTTACATGCTGCCGTTAAAAGGGATTCACCATGTATCAGCCATTACAGCAAAAGCACCTCAAAACTATGAGTTTTATACGAAAACACTTGGTCTTCGGCTAATTAAGAAAACAGTCAATCAGGACGATGTGTCTGTGTATCATCTGTTTTACGGGGATGAAAAAGGAAATCCGGGCACAGAGCTGACGTTTTTTGAAATTGCCAATGCAGGCAGGGTCCACGAAGGAGTCAACAGCATTTCCGCTACATCGCTCCGCGTGAAAAGCGATGCGGCACTCTCCTACTGGAAAGAGCGCTTTGAGAAGCACAATGTGGAGCACGGGGAGATTACTGAGGCATTTGGCCGCCTGACTCTTTCTTTCAGAGATTTTGAAGGGCAGCGGCTGATTCTGGTATCTGATGAGAACAATTCGGGAGTTGCCGCAGGAACACCTTGGGAGAAGAGCCCGGTTCCGGCTGAATATGCGATTACCGGACTTGGTCCAGTCAAGCTGACAGTGGCTGTTCCTGAACGGACGATTGAAATTCTGACAGATATTCTCGGTTTCCGGGCGAAAGGCAGCTATCCGTCTGATGTACCCGGCCAGCCGGATATTCAGGTGTTTGAAACGGGAGAAGGCGGCACAGGAGCAGAGGTGCATATCGAAGAGCGCCTCGATCTGCCGCAGGAGCGTCTTGGACGCGGAGGAGTTCACCACGTGGCATTCCGTGTTGAAAATGAAGAAGAGATGCACAAGTGGATTGAGAAGCTGAAAGCTGAGCGCATCCCGAGTTCAGGATTTGTCGACCGTTTTTACTTCCGTTCCCTTTACTTCCGGGAGCCTAACGGCATCCTTTTCGAACTTGCAACAGACGGTCCGGGATTTGATACTGATGAGGAGCTTGAGCATCTCGGCGAAGCACTTGCTCTTCCTCCGTTCCTTGAGCCGCGCCGTGCTGAAATTGAAGCAAAGCTGAAGCCCCTGGATACATCACTCAGCTGACATAGTAAAACCCCGGCCTGATTTTAAGGACCGGGGTTTTCTGCTTGATTAAAAGAATCTGCTGCAGGTTCTACACTTGAAACTGAGCTTCATAAAGACGCTTATATCCTTTGCCTTCCGCCATTAGTTCATCATGGGACCCCTGTTCCGCAATTCCGTCTTTGTTGACGACGATGATCCTGTCTGCGTTTTTAATCGTGGCCAGCCTGTGGGCAATGACGAGAGTCGTTCTGCCTTCTGACAGCTTGGCCAGGGATTCCTGGATGGCTTTTTCTGTTTCAGTATCGAGAGCGGATGTCGCTTCATCCAGAATAAGAATCGGCGGATTTTTAAGAAACATCCTTGCAATGGATAAGCGCTGTTTTTGGCCGCCTGAAAGCTTTACACCGCGTTCGCCGATGACCGTGTCAAGTCCGTCCGGCAGGGAGTAAATCAGTTCTTCTAGCTGGGCATGCCGGGCAGCTTCCCATATTTCAAGGTCTGACGCACCCAGCTTGCCGTATGCGATGTTTTCTCTCATCGTTCCTGAAAAAAGAAAAACATCCTGCTGAACAATGCCAATTTGTGTCCGGAGCGACTGAAGCGTGAGGTCGCGGATGTCTGTTCCGTCGATTGTGATGCTCCCGCCGGTCACTTCGTAAAAGCGCGGAAGAAGACTGCAGAGTGTCGTTTTTCCCGCACCGGAAGGACCGACGAATGCAACAGTTTCGCCTGCATTGATGGATAAATCGATGCCGTCTAATACTTTGTCATGATTTCCATAACCGAATGAGACCTTATCATACCGTATGTTTCCTTTAAGTGGACCAGCCGTCACAGCTCCGGGACGGTCTTCTATATCAGGTTCTGTGTCTATTAATTCAATATAGCGTTTAAAGCCTGCAATTCCTTTCGGATAGCTCTCAATAATCGCATTGATTTTTTCAATCGGACGGAACAGCACATTTGTAAGCAGGACAAAACCAATAAATTCTCCGTATGTCAGTTCCTTTTGAATAACAAACCACGTGCCGCATACAAGGACGAACAGAGTGACGAGGCGCATCAAAAGGTAGCTGATGGAAAGATTCATCGCCATAATCTTATATGCCGTAAGCTTTGACAGCCTGAAGCGCAGGTTGTTTTTCTGAAACTGCTTTTTTTCAAACCTTTCATTTCCGAAAGCCTGAACAACGCGAATGCCGCTTACGTTGTTTTCAACTCTTGCGCTGAAATCCGCCACATCTGTGTACAGCTGATGAATGGCTGCCGTCATTTTGTTGTTGAAATAAATGGCGAGGAAAAGCAGGAACGGAATAACAAGGAACGTCAGCAGAGCAAGTTTTACATTGATGGCAAGCATGACGGAGAATGCGCCGATTAACGTCATCACCGCGATAAACAAATCCTCAGGTCCGTGATGGGCAAGCTCGCCGATTTCCATCAAATCATTTGTCAGCCGGGATATTAAATGCCCGGTTTTCGTATTGTCAAAAAAGCGGAAGGAAAGCTTTTGAATGTGTTCAAACAGTTTTTTCCGCATATCAGTCTCAATGTTAATGCCAAGCATATGTCCCCAGTAGGTCACAACATACTGAAGAACAGTGTTCAGCAAGTAAAGGAATAGCAGTCCTGCGCAGGCCCAGATAATCAGATTCCAGTCTCCGCCCGGAAGCAGACGGTCGATAAAAGCATTTACGACAAGCGGAAATCCGAGTTCAAGCAGTCCTGCAATGACGGCACAGGTAAAATCAATGATAAACAGTCCTTTATATGGGCGGTAATAAGTGAAAAAACGCTTAAGCATAAGGGGGACCTCTCTTTTTTCCATTTTCTACAACAAGTATAAGGGCAGATTCGCGCTCTGAACAATAAAAACTTGAAAGACAAGGTCTTAATTAAACGTTTGTTTAATATTTATTTAATGGATTAAAGCAGTTGATTGCAGGGTATGGAAAGAGAGGGAGAAGATGCTTTTCACAATCATTTAAGGAGTGAAACGATGATCACGGTGCCTAAATATTTGCTTGAAAAAGAAGATATGACCAATCCTGAAATCGTTCCCGAATGGGTTATAAGGGAATATCAGAATTTCAGAAGTGTCGTCACAAATAAAACGTTCCCATGCTACTTCGGAATGGCCGCAGAAAAAAAGGGAGAGCTGAGATATGCTTACATATCAAAAGAAGACTGGTCTAATCTTCCGGAAGCCCTGATTGCGTTTAAGAAGCTGTTTGACGAAGCTGAGAAGCTCATTCGCCACGGTCTGTTTGTATTCGTTGAACCGGAGGAGGACGAAAAATCGATTCCGTACTACCGGGAGTATTTCTGGAATGTGCTTCAGTACCTTCATGATATCGACAAAGAGCCTTGGCCGAAAGATTACCCGCAGGATCCGGATCATCACCTCTGGGCCTTTTCGTTTGCCGATGAACCGTACTTCGTCTTTGGAAATGCCCCCGCCTACAAACAGCGGAAAACAAGAGATCTTGGGGCAAGTTTAGTGCTTGGTTTCCAGCCGCGCCGCATATTTGAAGGACTCGAAGGCACGTCAGAGGGCGGCAGCATGTCCCGCGAAAAAGTGAGGGAGCGGGTTGAAAAGTGGGATCAGCTTCCAAAGCACCCGAACATCAGCCACTACGGGGACCCGGATCACAGAGAGTGGAAGCAGTATTTTATCGGAGATGACATTGAGCCCATCCAGGGGAAATGCCCTTTTCATCATAAGTAAGAAGAAGCTGCCTGATTTACCTGGCAGCTTTTTGTCTGTGTGCACTATCTGTACTCCCTCAAATCCTTTAGCCAGAACCACCCGATCATCCCGATAACAGTGAGAAGCAAACCGCAAATGAGAAGCACATGCCCTCCGCCAAAGAGATCGGTGAAAAACGAAGCTGCAGCGAGGCCGGCAGGAGGGAGAACACTCGTAAGAGCACCAATCGTTCCGAACACTCTTCCCTGCATGCTGCTCGTTACCTCGAGTCTGAGTATGACATTTATGAGCAGGGTACTGAACGAAAATAAAAATCCCACCAGCAAAATCACAGGAATTCCAATCACAGCCGAATCAATCTTTCCAAGAATGACATAGAGGGGCCCGAGAGCGATTGTACTGCCAAGAATAATCATGCCTCTGTGAACCAGTTTCTTTTCAAACACCATGATCAGCCCCGCACCGGCCATATACCCAAGCGGAATGCTTGCTTCAATCAGGCCGAATTCAGCAGGGGATGCTTTCCACTCTTTAATGGCAATTACCTGAATGATCATTAGGGATGTGGTGAAAAACAGAATGAGAACAGGTGATAGAATCGTGATCGCCCGTGCGAACGGTTCTTGCCATATATATGAGAATCCAGTGAGCAAATCCTGCTTAAACGTTGTTTTTTCTGCATAGGTCTCCCTGTGCTCGGGAAAATTTTTCACCGCGAGAACGAGAATCACAGATACAAAGAACATAAGCGCATCAATTAAAATAGCCGCAACACCGCCAAAAGCAGCCACGACGATTCCGCCGGCAGCAAACCCAAGTGTTCTTGCAATGTTGTCTGCAAGACTCATAGCACCTGTTGCTGACTGGATCTTCTCTTTGCCTACCACATCAGTGAGCGAAGCGTTAAAAGCAGGACCCTTAAACAACCCGGAAAGTGCTGTACCTGCAGTAAGCAGGATAATGACCCAGAACGGGGTTTCCACCGCGATTGCTGCCGCGAGACAAACTACAAGCAAACACCTGATCAAGTCTGATATCCACATCATTTTTTTCCGGTTCATCCTGTCTGCTGCCGTGCCTGCTATGGAGGCAAAACACGTGGTCACAAGCATATGAGTGATAAGGACGGCAGACATGAGGGCTGCGCTGTCATAAGTTTTGAGCACCCAGATATTCAGGGCAATTGTGTGAAACGTGCCGCCAAAAATGGAGAGTGTGTAGGCGGTGAAGAGCGACAAAAAGGTCTTGTTTGTCCATAAGCTTTGCTGTTTCAGCAAGACGTGAGCAGACTGAGGTTCAGCCATCGTATTCAGCCCCTTTGCTTAATCGTTTAAGTGGGAGTGGTTTGCTGTAGCTGGGTCGAAATAATACACTTAACTTAAACGTTTAAGTTAAGTGTATGCAGTTTCATTCAATCTGTCAATCAGTCTTTTTTTCACAGGCAAATTGTTTAAGTTGACCGCATCGGTGATAAAGATAAGAAAAAGACGGAAAAAGAGGTGCGGGGCATGTTTACAGCGTTCACAAAAAATTTCAGCCGGCCAAAAGGATTTTTAGGGATTGTAGCAGGAAAAATCATGGCACTTGAGAACACAACAATTAATAAATGGACGATCGGCAAACTGAAGATAAGGCCGGGGGACCGTATTCTGGAAATAGGATTTGGACCGGGGTACAGCATCGGCTATATGCTGAAACATCACCGCAGAGTCATTATAGACGGGGTGGATGTCTCTGAAACGATGAAGGAACAGGCAGAAAAGCAGTTCAGCAGCTATGTGAAAAACGGGCGCGTGAAATTAATGAAGGCCGATGCCGAAACAGTCGAGCTGCCTGCAAACACGTACGACAAGCTGCTTTCGGTCAACAATTACACGATATGGAACGACCCTCGCGCAGGGCTTGAGAATCTCACGAAATCCTTGAAGCCCGGAGGAATGGCGGCCATCACAATGCAGCCAAGGGAAGAGGATGCTTCAGCGGAAAAAACAAAAATGTTCGGCAGACAGATCCGCGATGACATGCTCGCCTGCGGCTATGAAGATGTAAGAGTATCCTTTAAAAAAGTGCGTCCTGAATTGACTGTCTGCGTGACAGGCATTAAAAAAGGAGGAAGATGAATGAACGTCCAGCATGAGCTGTTTGAAGGAGATGGAACCATTCCGAATAATACGGAGTTTCCGCTGCTCGTATACAAAGCCGCTTTTTCTGAAAAAGAGGAATTTGAACATGCATTGAAAAAGAACAGCTGGAACGGAGCCTGGGTCAACGGAGTCTACAACTATCATCATTTTCACAGTTCCGCGCATGAAGTACTCGGCGTACTCAGCGGAAGGGCTGAGGTTCTTTTTGGAGGAGAAGAAGGCCGCAAGCTTTTATTGGAAAAGGGAGATGTAGCGGTCATTCCGGCTGGAGTCGGCCACAAATGCCTCCAGAAAGATGCGGACTTCCAAGTCATGGGGGCCTATCCGGACAATGAGGAAATGGATATGTGCACAGGGAAACCGGAGGAATACGAGGAAGCCATCAGCCGGATTAAGCAAGTGCCGCTGCCTTCACATGATCCATTTTACGGGGAAAATGGTCCGCTGTTTGAGTATTGGAAAGTTGGAGAATGAAGCCACAACGCTTGCAGCATCACAAGGGAAAGTAGCGTCACTCACCGGAGTGATGCCGCAAATCCGTCTGCAGCATAAGAGAGGTGGCGCAATTCGCCGTAGTGCCTCCACTCACCGTAGTGCCGCCACAAGTCAGTCTGCACCATCAGAGAAAGTGGTGCCACTCACCTGAGTGATGCCACAAGTCAGTCTGCAACATAAGAGAAAGTGGTGCCACTCACCGGAGTGATGCCACAAATCCGTCCGCACCATAAGAGAAGTAGCGCAACTCTACAGAATGACGCCACAAATCCCACAGCATCATAAAAGAAAATGGCGCCACTCACCGGAGTGACGCCACAACCCTGATTGCATCATAAGGGAAAGTGGCACAACTCTCCAGAATGATGCCACAAGCCTAGCAACATCTTATAGAAAGTGGCGTCTCTGGCCCGGAGTGCCTCTTCAACTCGCGTGTCTAAATGCCGCGGGTGTTTATGGTTTGACACAATCACCTCAAATCATGTACTATACGTTTATAAGATTAAACATATAAACACTTAAAAGGCGGTAATAATAAAATGGAACAAATTCAATCCATTCTTGCGGCCCAAAGAGAGTATTTTTTAAAGGGACATACAAGAAAACTCGAGGACCGCAAAAAAAACCTGGATCGTCTCCGCAAGTCGATAAAAAGAAACGAGCAGGCCATTATAGATGCACTGAATAAGGACTTAAACAAATCCGAGTTTGAGGCCTATACAACAGAAATCGGGATCCTGCTTGAAGAGATCTCTTTTGCGGGCAAACATTTAAAAAAGTGGGCAGCCCCCGAAAAAGTGAAAACGGCGGTTACCCATATCGGCACAACCGGGCGGATTATCCCTGAACCTTACGGAACGGCACTGATTATCGCCCCGTGGAACTATCCCTTCCAGCTTGCTTTATCGCCGCTTGTCGGTGCCATATCGGCAGGGAATACAGCGGTCTTAAAGCCTTCTGAATTCGCTCCGGCTGTATCCGCTCTGCTGAAGAAGATAATTGAAGAAACGTTTCCAAAGGAGTATATCGCCGTCATTGAAGGCGGAATAGAAACGAATCAGCAGCTTCTGGCAGAGAAGTTCGATACGATTTTCTTCACCGGCAGCGTGCCGGTCGGCAAAATTGTGATGGAGGCCGCATCGAAGCATCTGACACCTGTTACTCTAGAGCTTGGCGGGAAAAGTCCATGTATTGTTCACAAGGACGCTGACCTTAAGCTCTCTGCTCGCAGAATTGCTTTCGGAAAGTTTACAAATGCAGGCCAAACCTGTATTGCACCTGACTATTTAATGGTTCATGAAGACATAAAAGAGGAATTTATGACACTGCTCAAGTCGGAAATTGAGCAAATGTTCGGCAAGGATCCTCTCCAGAATGAAAAGTACAGCCGTATGATCAGCGAAAAACATTTTGACCGTCTGACAGAGTTTTTTAAAGATGGGACCATTCTTCATGGAGGCGAGTCAGATAAATCCACGCTCACAATTGCTCCGACCATCATTGGGGATGTGGCAGCAGATTCTCCTGTTATGCAGGAGGAGATCTTCGGACCGATTTTCCCTGTACTCCAGTACAGGGAGCTGGAAGAAGCCATCTCTTTTATCCAGGCACGCCCTAAACCGCTTGCGCTTTATTTATTCACATCAAGCAAGCAGACAGAAGAGCAGGTGGTCACCAGGGTTTCTTTTGGAGGAGGCTGCATCAATGATACGCTTATGCACATCGCAACTCCGCACCTGCCGTTTGGAGGAGTAGGAGAAAGCGGAATGGGCAATTATCACGGCAAATTCAGCTTCGATGCTTTTTCTCACTATAAAAGTGTTTTGAATCAAACAACCAGATTTGACTTGAGCTTCCGTTATCCGAATGCGAAAAACGGGTTGAAGATTGTGAAGCGGCTTTTAAAGTAATAGATCTTGATTTGAAGAATCCCAACAGAAAAAAGTTGAAAATATGAAAAAATAAAAACCAAAGATGAAGAAAGTTCACGTTACCCTTCATTAAAGGATTAAGACCATCACCACTAATCTTACCTATGTTATGTGAATGAAACAAAAAATGGTTTCCTAGTCTGGAAACCATTTTTGCATTTGACCATATGGTGTTACCCATTCGATTATCTTTTTTACGTAAAGAAGAAACAATTACTATTCACTGTCTCAGTTGATGTACAAAATTCTCAAAGATAGAGGTGATATTGATTGTTTTTTTTCTAGAAATAACGGACTAGATAATAAATTGTATACCTAAAACAATGAAAGCCCTACCTCTCTTTCATCCTTACGGCTCCTTGTCCGTGCCAGTGTGAATCAGGATTGCAAAAATCAAGCGATTATTTTATCGAGTTATTTGATGAAACTTCAAACGTTCGTAAAAGAAATTCAAAAATAGAAATGGATTAGATTGCAGAAATAACAAAAGAGGTTAATGCTCTAATAGTGAGCTGAAGAAGTTGGCTGTTTTTGAAAAGATTTACTTTTAATAATCATCATATTCCCGTCAAATTCAGGGTATTCTCGGGAGTTGTAATACATTATTTATAATTAACCTTAACAGAAACTATTTATTTGATGATCAGTGATCCCTTTAATGACTCCCAGTTCACTAATCAAAAATTCATGTGCGTTATCCAACATTTTTTTTTCACTTGTATTAAGTGCTTTTTCTTTCTTCATACGCATTAAATCACGTATAACTTCAGCACCTTCTTGGATTTTACCGGTTTTAATTTTGTCCGTGTTTACTTTATACCTTTGTTTCCACGTCAGTAATCTATCTGATTCTCCATGCTGAAAAATGTGTATGATGTGCTTTAATGCAAGTATGTCAGTAACTGGGCGTATACTTGAACTCAATATTTTATCCGTAGGAATCATGACTTGCATATTACCTATTAACATATTTATGACATAATATTGTTGGTTTTTCCCTGATATTTCCTTGTCTTCTATAGCTTTAATTATACCGACTCCGTGCATTGGATAAACAATGTTATCGCCAATTTGAAACAAATAATCCACCTCCATATATGGTAACCTTCTTAAGCTTAACATATAGATTATTTTTTATCAAATTTTTAATAATATCATAAATATATTTTAAGTGTCAACTATTTTTTCTTGGGAGATTAAAAAAGAAAAATTGGCAGGAAACGTGTTGGATTACCAATAAAGGGAAGGTGGATTTTCCTGCGAATATCAAAAAAAAAGCATACCAATTTCTATGCAAATTAGTATGCCGATTGATATATGATTTACCGTGTTATTTAGGACGCTGTTTTTTCTTACGCTGCTTTTCTTTTAAACCGCGGATACTGAACCAAAATCGCCACAACACCGCACAGGGCAATCAGTACCGGATAAAACGAGTACGGCAGAATGCTTGTCGGCGAGATGGAAGCAAATTCAGCCGCTGAAAGCATCTGCGCACCGTAAGGAATAAGTCCCTGGATGCTGCATGAAAAGATATCGAGAAGACTTGCTGATTTTCGTTTATCGATGTCATACTTGTCCGCCATATCTTTGGCAAGAGGTCCAGTAGCAATGATTGAAATTGTGTTGTTTGCAGTTGCAAGGTTCGTTGAGCTGACAAGGCCGGCTATGGCAAATTCCGCTCCTTTTTTAGAGGAAATGCGCTTTGTCATCGTTTCAAGAATAAAGTGAATGCCGCCGTTTCGCTTAATCAGTTCCACCATACCTCCGATCAGGAGTGAAAGGATAACAAGCTCGGCCATTCCCATAATGCCGTCTGTTATTTTCTGCAGAAAGGCTGTCAGTGTGTAGCTGCCGTCTGCTATTCCAATCATACCGGAAAGGATAATTCCGCCTGCAAGAACAACAATCACATTCATTCCGAGCAGGGCTGCTGCAAGAACCCCGATGTATGGAAGCATTTTTACCCAGCTGTATGCGTCGGGCGAAACAGGCGCCTGACCTCCAAGTGTCATCACAAACAGAATGACGCACGTTACGATGGCTGCAGGCAGGACGATGAATAAGTTTACTTTAAACTTGTCTCTCATTTCCGTTTGCTGTGTTCGAACAGCCGCAATGGTTGTATCCGAGATGAACGATAAGTTATCTCCAAACATGGCACCGCCAATAATGGCACCCATTGCAAGAGCCGCAGAGATGTCTGCCTCTGTACTTATTCCGACTCCAATCGGCGCAAGAGCTGCAATCGTTCCTGTAGACGTACCCATCGCAAGCGAAATAAACGCACCAATGATAAACAGTCCTGCAATCAGCAGGCTTTGAGGGAGAAAGGTAAGTGCCAGGTTAACCGTCGACTCAACGGCGCCCATCCCTTTTGCCACCTCCGAAAAAGCACCCGCAAGAATAAAGATAAAGACCATGATCATTAGGTCAGGGTGTCCCGCTCCTTTTGAGAAACTCTCCACTTTTGATGTGAAGCTTTCTTTCCGGTTCATGATAAGGGCTGCCGCTGCGGCAACAAGGATTGCCACAAGGATCGGCATTTTGTAGAAGTCTCCCGTGATGATGCCCGATCCAACAAACAGTCCGATGAAAATAACGAGGGGCAAAAGTGCCCATCCGTTAGCTTTTGTGTCCATAATAACCACCTTTCAATTCTTCATATTCATAGTGTTCCGCTCTCTGCAGATAAAACTTGGCTGCATAAAAAAAGATCTCCTCTTGATAACAAGAAGAGATCCTATATCCGGAATGGAAATAAGCTCTTCTCATTTTTCAAGCGCATGGCTTGCTGGAATTGGCACAGCACTCAAAGATCCGAGTCCGCTGCCGAGGCATCACAGGGCCAGTCCCTCTGCCTCTCTTAATAAGAAGATGATATGTGTGTTTTAAAAAATACCTTTACTACATTAAGGGGTTGCGGTGCAAAAGTCAAATGGCAGTTTTTACTCAATTTATAATCAAAATTGTTTGAATTTTTCACTGTGTATGGAATAATATGGACTATATAGTCGGTTTTAAAAAAAGAAGGGCGGGCTGCAAATGGCTCCAATTGTATCAGAGGAATATAAGGAGAAGAAGAAGCGGCATATTCTGGACAGTTCTCTGAAGGCGTTCGGTGAAAAAGGGTTCCAGCTGGCCACCATCGATGACATTGTAGCAGAATCCGGATTGAGCAAAGGAGCCATCTATAACTATTTCAAAAGCAAGGAAGAGATTTATCTGCAGCTGATGCAAAGAAAGACGGAAGAAAATATCGCAGGATTAAAAGAACGTTTCCGTATAAAGGAAACGGCTGAAGAAAAGCTCAGGCAGTTTTTCGAAAACTATCTGGAGATCAAGCTTTCACCGGACTGGCAGCGGATGATCGGCGTTCATCTTGAGTTCTGGATTCATTCAGGACGGGATGAAGAGCTGAAACGGGTGATGACGGCAAGGTATGAGGAAGTTTACCGGACGCTGCTGATGGAGATTTTGCAGGAAGGAACCGAGCGGAAGGAATTCCGGCCGGATGTAAATCCTGCGATTATCTCGTCCATGGTTTGGGGAACGATTGACGGCACCTGCCTACATTATTCTGTCATCGGAAATGACTATCCGTTCCGGGAACAGATAAAGACACTTGAAGAAATGGTTTTTATGTACGTAAGAAAAGGGGAGAGAGAATGATCACATGTAAGCGGCTGTCCGAATGTACACTCCAGGATGCACTGATTGCGTGGAACAAGGGGTTTGAAGGCTATGATTTTGATATGACTCTTACTCTTGAAGCTTTTCTGAACAGACTCGTATTTGAAAATCTTTCTCCTGCTCTGTCCATTGTGGCTTTTGACGGAACAGAACCCGTGGGGCTGATCTTAAACGGCATCAGGTCCATTGATGGGAAAAACGTCTCCTGGAACGGCGGCACCGGAGTTGCCCCTGCATACCGAAGCAAAGGCGTCGGGAAAAAGATGATGGAAGAAGTCCTTTCCATCTATGAAAAAGCAGGAGTCCACACAGCCACACTTGAAGCACTCTCGCATAATGAACGGGCGATCAGACTGTATGAGAAAATGGGATATCAGACAACAGATCAGCTTATTCACCTTGGTTATTCGGCTCCATTGACATGCGATCCGAACCATGGACCGCATGATATTCACTGGAAAAAGCCGCATGATTTAGCGGAGCACTCTTTTTGCAGCAGGCTGATTCCATGGCAGGTGCAGTGGCAGAACATTCGTGACGGTGAAGCGCTGCTTGCGGTTGAAAACGGGGAAACGATTGGCTATTCCCTTTCAAAACGCAAATACGACGAGGATGGAAAGCTTTCCGGAATCCTCCTGTTTCAGTGCGAAGCTCATCCAGAGCATGAAAACAAAGAAAGTGTCCTTAAATCATTGCTGCACGAAGCTTTTGCGTTTTCAAACGAAGCTAACGTAAGCAGGACGGCCGTGAATTTCTCCAAAACCCACCCGGTCTGCGGCATTCTTGAAGACGAGGGATTCATCGTAAAAGCAGAGCAGGTTTTTATGGTAAGAGAGATGACTGCATAAAGTTCAGTCCTCTGCAGACCCTATGAAAAAAGAAAGAGGGTGCTGCACATGAACCGTATCTTGATTCTTCTTTTGCTGTGCCTTCCGGCCGTTTTTGTCCAGGGACAAACTCAAGCTGCGGCTGAAACCGGTGTACTGTCGTATGAAGAGTACGGAAGAGTGGCCATGAAGAAAACGATGGAAAAATACCCTGGTGCACAGATCACCGATTATCTTCATGTCGGGAAAAAGACAAAAGGCGCCATCTCAACAGAAACGTTCAAGCTTGTGTTAAAGGAGCGGGGCAAAACGTTTGAGATCTTTGTGTTTGTTGAATACAGCGAAAAGACGAAAAAGGTAACGAATGTTACTTTCAAAGATGCATAAAAGAAACGGAGCGGTAAATAGCTCCGTTTCTTTTTTTTGCCTGTTTTTTGAAAAACCTTACAAATGGGATTGACAATGATTACCACCGGGGTATATAGTTAATTACATAAGTAACTAACCAATGAACAAACTGAAAGAGGGGTCATATGAATCCATTTTTAGACACTGACAGGCCGATATTTCAGCAGATTGCAGAACAGATTGAAGACGATATCATCAATGGCTTAGTGCAGGAGGGAGAGAGGGTGCCATCAACAAATGAATTTGCAGCGCACTATCAGATCAACCCTGCAACTGCAGCAAAGGGAATCAACCAGCTGGTTGAAAAAGGCATTCTTTTTAAGAAAAGGGGAATTGGGATGTTTGTAGCAGACGGGGCAAAAAACAAGCTGATTCATCAGCGCAAGGAGCAGTTTTTTGAAGCCTATATCCTCCCGCTGAAATCCGAGGCGCAAAAGCTGAATATCAGTGTGAGCGATTTGAAAGAAATGCTTGAAAAAGGGGGCGGGAAAAATGAACGTTAGCATTAAGGGATTAACAAAAGAGTATGGAAAAAAGAAAGCACTGGACGCCATGACAATGGAACTTGAAGGGAATAAAATCTACGGCCTGCTTGGACGGAACGGAGCTGGAAAAACTACGCTGATGCAAATCCTTGCAGGGCAGGTCATGCCTGATGGCGGCGAGGTCCTGGTCGGCGGGCAGAAGCCATTTGAAAATCAGAGGATCACAGAGTCGATCTGCCTCATCAATGAAAGCGAAAATTTTAAAAAGGGAATGAAAATTGGCGACATATTCAAATTTGCAGGGTATTTCTACCCGAACTGGAGTCCTGAGACGGCAGAAAGACTCCTTGAAGAATTTTCGCTGGATAAAAAAATGAAGGTTAAATCGCTGTCAAAAGGAATGGAGTCCGCGCTCGGCATCACAGTAGGACTTGCAAGCCGCTCGCCTATTACCATCTTCGATGAACCGTATATCGGCCTTGATGCTGCAGCACGCAGCAGATTTTACGATCTTCTCCTCGAAGAATATGAGGTGCAGGAAAGGACATTCATTCTGTCTACACACCTTATTGATGAAGTCAGCAGGCTGCTTGAAGAAGTTCTGATTGTTTCGGAGGGAAAACTGCTGATGCAGAAAAATGCCGATGAACTTCGCGAGGAATCGTTTATCGTAAACGGCCCAAGGTCAGATGTATCCGCATTTACAGCAGGAAAGAATGTCATTCACCGGAAAGCATTCGGCAGCATGGAACAGGCAGTGCTGTATGGAGAAAGTAAGTCCGAGGCCCGAAAAGCGGGCTTGAACGTCGAGCATGTTCCTGTCCAGGAACTGATGGTTTATTTGACTGAAAAAACGAAAGGCGGGGTTTCAGCATGATCAGACAATGCCGCGGCATCCTTTTATTTGAGGTTTTGGATATGCGTCACTCACTTGTGATTTTCTGGAGTATACTTGTAGCCTGTATGGGTGTCTCTTTTGGCATCAGTCTTTCAACGGGCAGCAGCATGATCTTCTCAAGCGGAATGGCAGTCTACATTTTCAGCTCGATAGCGGGCTTTCTGACAGTAAAAGAAACCTATCCCTTCAGTGTGAAGATGGGTGCAACGAGACGAAATTATTATGTAACGACAAGCTTGTTTCTTCTGCTTCTTTCTTTGTTCATGGCGGGCGGCCATACACTATTAATCATGCTGCTGGAAAGCATCGGCGGAACTGGTTCAGGCGGCCTCAAACTTTTCTATTTTTCCATGCTTCTTGAAAGTGACGTTCCGTATTTCTTGAATTTCTATACAGATGCAGCCATCTGCTTTTTCCTTCAAACCATATTCTTTGTCCTTGGAAGCATCTTTTACCGCTTCGGGCTGATTGGCGGATACGTAGCCATCGGTCTTGCGGCGGTCCTGTTTATTATACCTGATGTCCGGGATGTTCTAATCGAAACCGTATTCAAGTTTGGGGGTCCTGAAGCAATCGGGTACTACGGGGGTCTGTTTGGAGCCGGAGCACTCTTTTTAGCCGCAGGATGGTTTATTCTCATAAAAGCAGGAGCCA
Source organism: Bacillus sp. FSL H8-0547 (assembly GCA_038002745.1). Lineage (NCBI taxonomy): Bacteria > Bacillati > Bacillota > Bacilli > Caryophanales > Bacillaceae > Bacillus > Bacillus sp. FSL H8-0547. Next base: position 1,578,198 of record JBBODD010000001.1, on the reverse strand, counting down.
AATCAGTCATAACGAGATAATCAGAAAAAAGCAGACCTTAACGGGTTTGCTTTTTTGTTTTTATGAGATTAGAGCAAGTAAAACAAGCATATATATGTGAGAAAGGCTTGGCCGCACAGGCTGCTGAAATATGAAAAGAAAAGGAGCCATTATGAAGGAGCTACTTTACACATTGCTTGAGATGCTTGCAGATCTTGGATATTACGGGATTGCACTCGGTTTGATGATTGAAATCATTCCGAGTGAAATTGTACTTGGCTACGGAGGATATTTGATCTCGCTCGGACGAGTGGACTTTACTGGTGCTGTCATCGCCGGCGTTGTTGGCGGAACACTAGCCCAGCTGTTTCTTTATTGGATGGGGTATTACGGAGGAAGACCTTTTCTTGAGAGGTTTGGAAAATATCTTTTCATCAGCAGCCATCATCTGGATCTTTCTGAAAAATGGTTTGAAAAATACGGAGCGGGCGTTATTTTCACGGCAAGATTTATCCCTGTTGTGAGGCACGCCATCTCCATTCCTGCCGGGATTGGGAGAATGCCGCTCTGGAGATTCACCGTGTACACGGTGGCAGCCATGATTCCCTGGACCATTTTCTTTTTATATATGGGCATTCAGCTTGGCACGAACTGGACGCAAATTAAAGAAGCCGCAGAGCCGTTTGTGCTGCCGATGATTCTCATTATGACGCTTGCTGGCATTGGCTATTACTTAATGAAAAAAAATGAAGCAGGAGAAAAAAGAATGTAAGCGAATTAAACAAACGTTTGATTAAATGTATGTTCGATGCGTTTAGGGCTATTAATAATAGTAGAATGCGCGGCAAGGGGGATGTGAATGTTCAGCCAGTACAGCAAGCTAGCAACGGAAGTATACGATTTAGACAAGCCGGTGGGCCATTCCTTTGGCGATCTGGAGTTTTACAGAGAACGTCTGCGTGAAGTGAAGGGAAGAATCCTTGAGCCGGGTGCAGGTTCTGGAAGGGTGTATATTCCTTTGCTTGAGGACGGATTCGCTATCGAGGGCTTGGATACCTCGGCACATATGCTGGACTCATGCAGAAAACGCTGTGAGGAAAGAGGACTTCGTCCAGTGCTCACAGAAGCAAGCATGAGTGAATTTAAGCTTCCCGGCAAATTCGAGGCCATTATTTTGCCTGCGGGCACTTTTCTTTTAATTGAGGACAGAAGAGAATCTATCCATGCGCTGAAGAATTTTTATGACCATTTAACAGAGGGAGGCCGACTTATTCTGGATCTTGACCTGCAGCCGGAAAAACAGCTGAATCAAGTGTTTACAAGTACGTGGGAAACGCCCGATCAGCACATCATCACAATGGAGGCAAAGCAGGTTGAGTACAGCGTGCTTGAGCAGTATTCTATCACCTATCTGAAGTATGAAAAGTGGAAAGACGGAAAGCTTTCAGAAACCGAGCTGCAGAGGTTTGCCATGAGATGGTACGGAGTGAAGGAATTTAAGCTGATTCTCGAACGCCTTGGTTTTACGGACATTGTCATTTCGGCGGATTATACATATGGAAAAGCACCGGAGCATGACCGGCAGACGATTACTTTTGAAGCTGTAAAGCCGGAATAATGAAAAGGGAAGAGGGCTGAAGGTTCGGCCCTTTTTTGTGCTGAAAAAGGAATAATCACTTTCCTTATTGAAGATGTGATGCAGGCGTTGAACGATTTGTTAAAAGGATGTGGTCCATTGAAAAAAGCCGTTCTCACTGCTGGTGTCTTTTTAGCTTTGCTTGCGCTTGCTGCTTATGTGAATAAATGGTATTACCCCCCTGTTCCCATAAGCGGAATAACGGCAAAAGAAGCTATTGAAAGACTGAAAAACACGGATCGTAAAATAGTTGAAATTGCTTCTGAAAACGGCCATGTCTGGTACATCACACGCAGTGAAAACAGGGGTGCTTCAATCGCGGATCAAGAAACTAAACGCATGCTTGCCGCCAATGGATGGAAATTAAAACGAAAAGACGGCAGCGGTCTGTTCTTTGAAAAAGACGGTGAAAGATTAATTGCTTCCACTCAAATGTGGACGAAAAAGTATGTACTGGTTAAAGTTCCGGAAAATTGGTGACTTTGTGGTTTTAACTGACAGGTGATTGATTAAAGCTTTTAGCCAATACAGATAAAATGTGAAAATCCACGTTTAACAGAGTGCTGAACGAAGTTGAGACTTTTGCCTTTATGCCGTTGTCCTTGTTTTCTAAATTTAAATTTAATGCACCAGTGGACTGAAGCGGAAGGCACTTGACTCCTTGTCCAGCTGCAGCGCCCAACTCCTCTGTCAGAACAAAATCCCCCAAAAAGTCAAACCCGGACTTTTCGGGGGATTTCTTATCTGACTGCCGGAGCAAAACGGGCGCTTCCGCTTTTCTGGGGCATGAAGAGGGCACTGGAGACCCCGCAAGCGCAGCGAGGAGGCTCCAGGCACTCCCCGCGGAAAGCAAGTGACTGGAGCGCAAGGGAACGGGTACGATGTGAGATTTAGATTCAGCATAAAAACAGCCTGCGATTAAAAAGAGAGGAGAATGGATTCACGTCTTCTTTAGCTTGAGAAGTATCACATCTCTTTGGTTAGCCATCAAGGAAAGCACTTGACAGTTTCGTCAGGAGGCTCCTGCCCTACCCGTGGTGATGGAGCGCAAAGGAACGGGTACCTTAAGTACGAAATTAAAACAACGCACAAAAAGCGCTTGGCAAATAAGATCCAAGCGTTTTTGTGCGTCTATTTATCTACTGACTTTTCAAAGCGAGAATGTACCTTGTTTCCGTTTCTTTTCCACAAGCGGCATGACCTGTGATGAAAAACGCTCCATTTCTTCGAGCTGCGGCGAGAACTGGAGAAGCAATAAATCAAGTCCTGCCTCTTCATATTCAAGGATCTTGTCAGCGATCTGCTCAGGAGTGCCGATCAAATTTGGACGCAGCCCGCGGTTTGAAACCGAGTAGTCATAAAGCTCAAGCTTTTGTTCAAGCCGGGACTTTGTTGTGAAGTCTTTGTATCCTGCATAGGCGGATGATTCTTTTACATCGGTTATCCGCTTCAGCTCCTGCTGGACTTCTTCTTCGGTATCCCGGCAGATGATATAGGCAGCCATTCCGAACGATTGGAATGGCTCTTTTCCGCGTGCTGCCCGGAGCTGCTTCATGCCGTCAATCTTCGTTTTGATTTCACCAGCCGTTCCCCCGTGCATCACATAGGCATCGCAATGCTCGGCAATCGTTTCTTTTCCGCGCGGGCTTTCTCCTCCCGCATAGAGAATCGGATTAGGCCTTTGCACCGGCTTAGGTGAAAGGCGGGCATTCATCAGGTCATAAAATCTTCCCTGATACGTAAACGTTTCTTTTTCCCAAAGCCCCTTCAGGACTTCAATAAATTCTTCCGTCCGGTCATAGCGTGCGTCGTGTTCTGTAAAAATGCCGCCGTACTGCCGTGCCTCTTCTTCCCACCAGGCAGAAACAACGTTCAGGGTAAACCGTCCATTGCTGATGTGGTCAATGTTTGCTGCCATCTTTGCCGTGACAGCAGGATTGTGGAAGCCGGGTCTGACAGCTGTCATAATTTCAATTTTCTCCGTGACGGCGGCAAGAGCGGCAGCCGTTGTCCAGGCTTCAAGCGAATCATGCTCAGGTCCCTTAATGTCATTTAAGTAAAGCTCGGCGATAAGGGTGGTGTCATAGCCCCACTCCTCTGCTTTTTGGATAACCTCCTGTGCGTAGGCGTAAGTAGGAGGCATATTTTCATCTTCAACATTTCTGAGCCATCCTCCGAAGATCGGCAGCCAAAAACCGTATTTCATTGCGGAATCCCCTCTCTCTGCATAAAAAAGCCCCTCTTGTTAGACAAGAGAGGCTGGTTCTGCTGTGCAAGTTCTAGCTCTCATCTCTCAAACAAACTGTTTGCTGGAATTGGCACGGTTTCTGCTGTCAGATCCGTTGCCGAGGCTTCAAAGGGCCATATCCCTCCACCTCTCTTGATAAGAAACGTATGAAATTAGTTGTATCATAAAATAATTTGATTAGTATGTCAATTCTAAAAATCAGCCCAGCTTCTCCTGAAGGAACTCCGTCACCTGGTCAGGAGTCTTTGCGTTCGCGCTGTGAAGATGCCCGAGCTTCTCGCCGTTTTTAAAAATCAGGATACTTGGAATCCCCATAACCTGGTATTTTTCTGCGATTTCAGGGAATTCATCTTTATTGATTTCATACCACTCATATGAGGAATAAGATTCCATAATTTCGCCGATAAACATGTTCATTCTTGTGCAGTCAGGGCACCAGTCTGCGAAAAATTTGATTAGCACCTCTTGATCTTGGGTAATTAATGTTTGGAACTGCTCTTCTGATGTAATTGGTTTCATGAATCAGACCTCCTTGCCCTTATTTTAATACAAAACGGGTGGTTTGCATGCAGGAAATGCCTGATGCGTGAAAAAAGTGCGGAGTAATTGCCGGCAAAAAACAGGATAAAGGCAAACATTCTTACATTCGCCTGCTTTACTGAAATTGGAAACGTCTTAAAAGGACGCAAATTGTGCCTTTGCCCGAATGTTATAAAGAAATCCATGATGGGCTATAACAATTTGGGCCGAAAGTGATAATATAGTAGAGATGAACTTTTCTTAGGGGGATATCCGCATGAAAATTAAAGTTGGATTATTATATGGAGGCAAGTCCGCAGAGCATCAGGTTTCCCTGCAGACGGCACTTGCTGTTATAAAAGCACTTGATACGAATAAATTTGATATACATCCGATCTACATTTCCGAAACAGGCGAATGGTTCCGCGGACCGCAGCTTACGGAGCCGGCTGCTTCACCTGCTGCCCTTCAGTTCAGCCAAAACGGCACAGCGGTTTCTCCGGTTGCGCTGAATCAGGATCTTTTCCCTGCAAAAGCAGATGAAACGAACGAACAAATTGATGTCGTATTCCCGCTTCTTCACGGACCGAACGGTGAAGACGGCACTGTTCAGGGCATGCTTGAGCTTCTGAACCTTCCGTATGTTGGAAACGGTGTGCTTGCTTCTGCAGCAGGCATGGATAAAGTCATTATGAAAAACTTGTTTGCCCAGGCGGGACTTGAGCAGGCTAACTATGTTTCTTATATTAAGAGCGAGTGGAAAAAGGCGCCTGAAGAAGCTTATGATAAAGTGGAGCAGGAGCTTGGGTATCCTTGCTTTGTTAAGCCTGCCAATCTGGGCTCAAGTGTCGGCATCAGCAAATGCAAAGACCGCGCGTCACTTGAAAAAGCATTCGCCGAAGCATTTGATTATGACCGCAAAATCATTATTGAAGAAGGCATTATCGGACGCGAGATTGAAATCGGCGTCATCGGAAATGATGAGCCGATCTGTTCGGTTGTCGGTGAAGTTGCTCCTAAAAAAGAATTCTATGATTATAAAGCGAAATACGAAGACGGCGACACGGACATGATGATTCCTGCACAGGTTACGGAAGAGGAATATGCCCTGATTAAAGAGCTTGCCATTAAGTCCTTTAAGGCAATCGACGGATCAGGACTTGTACGCGCAGACTTTTTCCTGACAGAAGACGGAAGAGCGCTGATCAACGAAGTGAACACAATGCCGGGCTTCACGCCATACAGCATGTTCCCGCTTCTTTGGAAGCATACAGGCGTTGAGTACCCTGAGCTTATCGGACGTCTTGTCGAGCTTGCTCTTGAGCGCCACGAAGGCAAGCAGCAAATTAAGCACACGTTTTAAGGAAAGCCTGGAAACACTATTCGTAAAAGAATAGTGTTTCTTATTCATTATGCAGAAGGCAGCTTACATATAAGAAGGGAGATTATAGATCATGATTAAACGTTCATTGCGCGACATTCAGACAATGGCGGGCGGATCAGGCCTTGCGCCACAGCATGAAAACACCATAATTCATGGCATTACAACGGATTCCAGAAAGATTGAGGCAGGTACACTGTTTGTACCGATAGCAGGCGAAAACTTCGACGGCCATCATTTCGCCGAAAAGGCTCTTGCTGACGGAGCGGCGGCCACTCTTTGGAACCGTTCAAAACCGAACCCTCCTTCAGGTGCTGTCATTCTGGTTGAAGACACATTGGAAGCTCTTCAAACCCTCGCAAGCAGCTACCTTGACCAGCTGAACCTGAAAGTTGTAGGCGTGACAGGAAGCAATGGAAAGACAACCACGAAAGATATGGTGGCAGCTTTACTTTCAACAACGTTCCGTGTCCACAAAACGCAGGGGAATTTCAACAATCATATCGGCATGCCGCTTACAATTCTCAGCATGACGGAAGATACAGAGGTAGCCGTGCTTGAAATGGGCATGAGCAACTTCGGGGAAATCGAACTTCTTTCGAATCTTGCCAAGCCGGATGCTGCGATCATTACCAACATCGGGGAATCCCACATGATGAATCTCGGGTCAAGAGAGGGAATTGCAAAAGCCAAGCTTGAAATTGTCAGCGGTCTTAAACCTGAAGGTGTTCTGATTTACGACGGGGAAGAGCCTCTGCTTAAAGAGCGTATTGGGGACGCTTCATATAAGAAGATTTCATTCGGAGCATCTGCTGAGAACACGTATTCTCCCGAGGGAATCAGACACACAGAAAAAGGCACGTTTTTTACCATTCGCGGCCGCGGGGAAGAACTGTTCCTGCCTGTGCTTGGAAAGCATAATGTCGGCAATGCGCTCGCTGCCATAGCAGCAGCTGAATTCCTTGGCGTGACAGAAGAAAAGATCAGCGAAGGGCTGAAGGATATTCAGATGACGGGCATGCGCCTGGAATTGACGAAAACAGAAGGCGGTCTTGCTGTCATCAATGATGCCTATAATGCAAGCCCGACATCCATGAAAGCTGCCATCAGGCTTGCAGGCGATATGGACGGATACAGCCGGAAAATTCTTGTTCTTGGAGATATTCTTGAGCTAGGGGATGACATGCAGGTTCAATTTCACCGTGAGGTTGGCGAAACAATCGATGCAGCCGAAACGCAGCATCTTTTCACATACGGAAAGCTCGGGGCAGAAATAGCCGAAGGTGCAAGGAAGAACCTCGATGGCGGAGTGATTCACGTTTATCAGGATAAGCAGGAGCTTATTAAAGACCTTAAGCAAACGGCGAAAGCTGGAGACCTTGTTCTTGTAAAAGCCTCGCGCGGAATGAAGCTTGAAGAGGTTGTTCAAGCTCTTCTCTAGAAATGAAATAAAGCAGCCGGTCCTTCTTTTGATCTGTCAGAGAAACACGAAAAGAAAGAGGGAAGGACCTTGGTCCATGACGTTCAGAAAATAAATGGAGAGATAACGAGTACGACAAGTCCGACCCCGATGGAATACGGCGTAAGCTCACTTACAACTTCATATGCACTGTTTTTTAATGCGGTCATGATGAACGCTCCTTTTTGTTTTGAAATATAGTAACCCAGGGTACTTTTTATATACCCGGGTTCTTTTTTTTCAATCCTCTTATTTTTAAAACCCGGTATAAAAATATGTTCATTCGGGAGAGAGTGATATGAAAGGATGCCTTTGTATACACGGATTTACTGGAGCTCCTTATGAAGTGGAGCCTCTCGTCAGCTACCTGCAGGAACGGACGGACTGGGTGCTGAAGTCGCCGACGCTTCCGGGCCACGGTGAAACGCCGAGCCTGAAGGGGATTGAATTCAGCGAATGGATTGCGCATGCTGAAAATGAGCTCAGGGATTTGCTTGAAGAATGTTCCGAGGTCTATATCATAGGCTTTTCAATGGGCGGCTTGATCGCAGCGTATTTGGCCTCGAGGTATCCGGTTGAAAAGCTTGTGCTTCTCAGCGCAGCTGCGCATTACTTAAATCCGCGCCAGATGCTTCTCGATGTGAAAGGGCTGATTGCAGATGCCATCAGGGGGGAAGGCGCAAACAATGAACTTTTTATCAGATACAGAAAAAAAGTGATGGAAACGCCGATTGCTGCAGCTCTGCAATTCAGGAAGCTTGTGAGGTATATCCGACCATTATTGGAGAAAATAACTATACCTGTACTGATTGTACAGGGAGAATGTGACGGAATTGTGCCTGTCAAAAGCGCTGTTTATATTTATGAAAAAATCCGTTCAAGGCAGAAGGAGCTTTGCTTTATGCCGTGTTCGAAGCATCTGATCTGCCATGGGGAAGAGTTTCCGGAGGTCGCAGAACTTATAGAAAATTTCTTAACGGCGCAGACTAAGACAAGTGTGAAATAATACGCCTTGTTGTAAAAGTATATAAAAAGTGATATGATTGAATTTAAGTGTTTACGGGCTTTTATAAGCTAACGTTTTGCCCGATGGGGCGTTTTTTGTTTCACCATACATGAAAGTCTGTGAAGCTATAAGGATTAAAAGGAGTAGAACAAATTGACAATTACGTTTCAAGAACTAGGTATCAGCCCATTATTAATGGACGCCATTAACCGCATGGGGTTTGAAGAAGCTACACCAATTCAGGCACAAACGATTCCGCTTGGGCTTCAAAATAAAGATGTAATCGGCCAGGCGCAAACAGGTACAGGGAAAACAGCTGCATTCGGTATTCCTCTTATCGAAAAGATCGACGTTAAACAAGATAAGATTCAGGGAATCATCATTGCACCGACCCGCGAACTTGCTATCCAGGTATCAGAAGAGCTTTACAAAATCGGTTCATCAAAACGCGTACGTGTACTTCCGATCTACGGTGGACAGGACATTAACCGCCAGATCCGCTCTTTGAAGAAATTCCCTCACATCATCGTTGGAACTCCAGGCCGTCTTATTGACCATATTAACCGTAAAACATTGAAATTATCTGATGTTCAGACTGTTGTTATGGACGAAGCGGACGAAATGCTGAACATGGGATTCATCGAAGACATTGAGAACATTCTTTCAAATGTGCCATCAGAGCACCAAACTTTGCTTTTCTCAGCTACAATGCCTGATCCGATCAGACGCATTGCTGAAAAGTTCATGACGAACCCTGAGATCGTAAAAGTAAAAGCGAAAGAAATGACTGTTACAAACATTCAGCAATTCTTCATCGAAGTACAGGAGAAGAAAAAGTTTGATGTGCTTACACGTCTTCTTGACATCCAGTCACCTGAACTTGCGATTGTTTTCGGACGCACAAAGCGCAGAGTAGATGAGCTTTCTGAAGCATTAATGCTAAGAGGCTATGCTGCTGAAGGAATTCACGGCGACCTTACTCAAGCTAAGCGTATGTCTGCATTGCGCAAATTCAAAGAAGGTGCGATTGAAGTTCTTGTAGCAACAGACGTTGCTGCTCGCGGACTTGACATCTCTGGTGTCACTCACGTTTACAACTTCGATGTTCCTCAAGATCCTGAAAGCTATGTACACCGTATCGGCCGTACTGGACGTGCAGGTAAAACAGGTGCTGCGATGACATTCGTAACGCCAAGAGAACAGGATATGCTGAAGATCATCGAGCGCACAACGAAGCGCAAAATGGACCGCATGAAGGCTCCTACTCTTGATGAGGCTCTTGAAGGCCAGCAATCCGTATCTGTTGATAAAATCCGTCAGGCAATCGCTGACGACAACTTATCATTCTACAAGCGCACAGCTGAAGCTTTGCTTGAAGAATTTGATCAAGTTTCTGTTCTTGCAGCAGCGATCAAGCTTATGACGAAAGAGCCGAACCAGACTCCGGTTAACCTGACAGAAGAATCTCCGCTTTACAAGCGCGGAGGCGGCAAACGTTCATCTTCTTCTTCAAGCAACCGCAGCGGCGGCAGAAGAGACGGCCAGCGTCCTTACAACAAGAACAACAAACGTTCTTACGGACAGCAGGGCGGAAAGCCAAGCACTAACAGCGGCAAACGCCGTTATTCAAACTCTTCATCATCTAACTAATACAAGTCAAAACGCACTGTGCTCCTTGCACAGTGCGTTTTTTGCATGCGAAAAAGTAATCGCATCCGGAAATGGGAACCCTAAAGTGAAACAGGGAAAGAAGGTGTTCTTTTTGACCATTGTCCGGCTTGGCTATGTAGCCATGAGTGTGAATTTAACCAATTGCTCCCCGTCGCAAACAATGACGTTCGCTCAATTTCAGCGACTGCAGGACAGAGAAGCGGCCATCGAAAAGCTGGCCAGAATTTCTGCCTCAAATCTTGCTAATTGCCTAAGAATACTCAAGCATAATACGGGTAATGACATTCGTTTTTTTAGATTCAGCTCAAAGTTGATTCCGCTGGCCAATCACCCTGAAGTGAAGGATTTTCACTATCTGCGGGACTTGAAAGAGCCGCTTAAGGAGCTTGGTGACTGGATTCGAAAAACAGGGATGAGGGTCGATTTTCACCCTGATCATTTTGTTCTTCTTAATTCGCCTAAACCTGAAATTATGAATACTTCACTCAGAACCCTGAGTATGCATGAAGTTCTCCTGAGAGGGATGGGTGTTCCGCATGAACATAGGTGCGTCATTCACGTGGGAGGTGCATACAGCAACAAGGATAAAGCGCTCGAGCAGTTCATTCATAACTGGGGGTATGTGCCTGTAAAGCTTCAGGAAATGCTGATGCTTGAAAACGATGATACCGTTTTTACTCTGCAGGATGCAATGTATTTATGCGAAAAGCTTGCCATTCCTCTGGTGTTTGACTATCACCACCACCTCGCAAATCATGAGAAGGATTCAGACTGGAGGAGTCACTGGGACAGGGTGACAGCGAGCTGGGAGCATTCGCCTCTCCCGGTTAAAATGCATATTTCAAGCCCCCGCAGCGATAGTGAGTTCAATGCCCATGCAGAGTACGTGGACCCTGAACTGTTCATGGCGTTCTTGTCAGAAATCAAAGGGAGCGTACCGCAGATTGATTGTATGATCGAAGCGAAGAAGAAGGATGACGCCCTTTTTGCATTGATGGAAAAGATGTGCGCCTATCCGAATGTGGAAAAAATAGACGGAGCTTCTTTTTATCTCCGATAGAGCTGTTCCTGTTCAAGTTCCCCGCATCCCGCTATAATAAATATGGAATCATTTAGAAATAAGTGAAACAAATCTATTTCAAAAACGTATAAAAAGAGAGATTTATTTAGGGGGAACACAGATGAGAGACGCACCTAAGCACAGGATCAGCGAACGGGCTTTAAAAGTATGGAAGCTTTCTGCCCTTATTCAGTCAATCATATTTCTGGCAGCAGCCGGGGGACTTGCCTATGCGGTTTACGCATTTGATTTTCCAATCTGGATCACCATGGCTGCATTCGGACTTTGGCTGGTGTTTTCGGTTGTTTTTATTTTTATCACTCCGAAAATTCAGCACCGTACATGGCGGTATGAAGTGCATGAGAACGAAATTGATATTCAGTCCGGGCTGTTTATTATTACGCGCGTGATTGTACCGATGGTAAGAGTGCAGCACGTGAACACAAAGCAGGGACCTCTGCTCAGAAAGCATGACCTTGCAACTGTGACGGTGAGCACGGCGGCAACCGTCCATGAAATACCCGCACTTGATGTGGCGGAGGCGGACCAGCTCCGCGACTTCATCTCAAAGCTTGCGAGGGTGACAGAAGATGATGTCTGAACCGAAAAGACTGCATCCCGCAGCAGCCATTCTGACATTCTTTAAACAGCTGAAAGACGGTTTGTTTCCGTTTGTTGTTCTGTTCTTTGTGAATGACTATAAGCTTTATTTCTTTATCGGCCTTGCCGTCGTTCTGTCAGTCATGGTCATATTCAGCATCATCAGCTGGACGAAATACACCTACAGATTTGAAGAGAATGAGCTTCGAATTGAATACGGTCTTTTTGTGAAAAAGAAAAAATACATACCGGTTGAACGGATTCAGTCCATCAACGAAAGTGCCGGCATTGTCCAGCAGCTGTTCGGCCTTGTTAAACTCCAGCTCGAGACAGCAGGGGGAGGGATTGAGGCGGAGGCTGTGCTGACTGCCGTGACACGTAAAGAAGCACGCCGCATAAATGAGGCTCTGGCAGAGCGGAAAAAAGAAGTTCCAGCTGAAGAAGAGGCTGAAAAACCGGTTGAAGAGCCGGGTTCTGTCTATAAAATCGGGATGAAAGAGCTCCTTGTGGCAGCTTCAACCTCAAGCGGCATTGGTGTTGTGCTCTCAGCCGCTTTTGCATTCATCTCCCAGTTCGACGAGCTGATTCCGTTTGATAAGCTGATAAACCGCGTGTCATTTTTAACAGATGCCAGCATCACGGTTTACGCCATAATCGTATTTCTCGCTTTTTTTATCGCCTGGGTCCTGAGTATTATCGGGGTGTGCCTGAAGTTTGCGAACTTTACAGTCGTTAAAAAAGATGAGGATCTGATCATATCCAGAGGTTTATTTGAAAAGCACCAGCTTACAATCCCGCTTGAGCGGATACAGGCTGTGAAAATCAGCGAAAATCCAATCAGGGAACCGCTTGGCTACGCTACTGTCCATCTTTTGAGTGCAGGGGGCAGCCTAAACAATCAAAACATGTCAGCCGTCTTATTCCCGCTGATCAAAAAAGCAAAAATTGCAGAGGTGTTAAAGGAGTTTGCGCCTGACTATACAATGCAGGAACAGCTGACTCCTCTGTCTAAAAGAGCGAAGAGGGGCTATCTTCTTATCTATACCATCCCCTTCGTCATTCTCTCCTGCATCATCGGCTATTTCTTCGAGCCCTGGGGCTATCTCGCCTTTTTAACCATTCCTGCCGCATTGGCAGCAGGCCTTGCTGCGTTTCGAGCCGGCGGCTGGAATACAAGAGGAGATCAGCTCACGCTTGTTTCCCGGGCCGTGGTCAAAACAACTTATTTGGCTAAAAGAAAGAGAATCCAGGTCCTGGAATGCAAACAGTCGTATTTTCAAAAGCGGCTTGAGCTTGCTTCCCTGCAGGCGTCCGCTACCTCGGGATTCGGCGGCACTCATTTTCACGTGAAAGGCGTGGATCTGAAGGATGCCGGGGAAATGTTTGAATGGTATTCTTATGAAAAAAGCGCAAGAAAAGACGCCGTCCTTTAATGGGACGGCGTCTTGCTGTAAACGGATAAAACGGATGCAGCTAACGCCCCGGCCTCTTCAAAAAAAGAGGGGCAATCAGGGCGCCGCCTACTGCACCGAAAATATGGGCAATAATGTTAATGTTCGTATTGATGAAGGTCATCACAATGCCAATAGCTAAAATCGTGATAATCAGCTGTGAGTTTGACGAATCGATCAGGTCTTTCCGGAAGACAACGATGTACAGGTAGATGCCGAAAAGGCCGAAAATGGCGCCCGATGCACCAACATGGGTATAGCTTAAGTCTTCAATGACAAAATAGGTTGCAAGGTTTGCGATAATTCCTGTTGCCAGGTAGGCAGAAAGAAACCTTCCTTTTCCAAGCATGCGCTCAAGAGCAGGCGCGAAGAGAATGATGGACACACTGTTAAACAGAATGTGGGCAAAATTTGCGTGCAGGAAGATCGGCGTAATCAGCCGCCACCATTCGCCATTGGCAACGCCTCCGTTGTACCCTACAATAGAGGCAAAGAAGAACGTAATATCAGGGAGCGGTATTAAAAACAGCAGCCAGAGCAGCACCTGGATACAGACAATGGCTGTTACAACAGGATAGAGACGAATGAACGTCCTGAAATCTTCAGATCTTGTAAACATAGAACATGTCTCCTATTCTATAGGCTTCTTCTATATTACCACGGTTATGAGCTCAGACGGCATATTAGTACACGGCGGCAAACACATTAGAAAGAAAGAAGGCGGTTTAATGATCAAAGGAATCGGCCTTGATATTGCGGAAATAGACCGGATCGGAAAAATGATTCTCAGGCAGCCGAAGTTTATTGACAGGATCCTGACAGACCGGGAAAAGGATGCCTATCATTCTTACTCCGGCACAAGAAAAACAGAGTACGCAGCGGGAAGATTTGCTGCCAAAGAAGCATTTTCAAAAGCGATGGGCACCGGCATCGGCGGGGCACTCAGCTTTCAGGATATTGAAATTATAAGAGATGAATTTGGCAGGCCAATGATTGTAAAGCCTGATATGAAAGGATTTTCCGTGCACCTGTCCATTACCCACACAAGGGAGTATGCGGCAGCTCAAGTAATAATTGAAAGCTCGTCAAGCTAGTCTGCATATTCACGCCCTGACCCTCATATATTTGTACAGCGGTAGGAGAGACAAGTCGTTTGATCGAACCGTGCCGGAGCACGGTGCTTTCAAGGAGCGTTTCTTCCTTTTTACGTCATATGAGACAAAGGGGCTGAATAGGTGAAAAAGCACTTTTTATTGCTGGTGGTGGGGATCATTGCCGTTCTGATGCTTGCAGCGTGCGGCGAGAAATCCAAAACGGATGTTGTGGAGAATCTGGACAAAAAGGTAGAAGAGCTGTCGGGGTATAAAGCAAAGGCGCAGATGACCCTGCAGACAGGAAGCGAGCCTCAGATCTACGAGGTGGAAATCTGGCATAAACAGCCGTCCTTCTACAGAGTGAATCTGAAAAACGCAGAAAAAGACCAAAGCCAGATGATTTTAAGAAACAATGAAGGCGTGTTTGTGTTAACGCCCGCTCTGAAGAAAAGCTTCCGCTTCCAAAGCGAATGGCCGCAGAACAGCAGTCAGGCATACTTGTTTGAATCACTCGTAAAAGACATCAAGAGTGATGCAGACTCAATCTTCAAGTCAACGAAAAATGAGTATGTGTTTGAAACAAAAACCAATTACCAGAACAGCCAGATGCTTCCTCTCCAGGAAATTACCTTTAACAAAAAGGACCTGAAGCCGTCGGTTGTAAAAGTGATGGATACAGACAGAAACCCTCTGGTTGTCGTTGAATTTACGGATTTTGACTTTGGTGCGAAGTTCGATAAAAATTCATTCGACATGGAGAAGAATATGTCATTTGCGAGTGTAGATGTTGAGACGTCTGCAGCTGTTGACTCTAAACCATTCTCGGTGAAATATCCGCTTGAGGAAATTGAAGGCGCGAAGCTGACCGAGGAAAAAGAAATGACAACAGAAAACGGCAAGCGGGTCGTACAAACGTATGACGGAGAAAAATCGTACACGTTTATCCAGGAAAAAGCCGTTGCGGCAACTGTCGCTACTTCTTCCTCAGTAAACGGCGAGCCGGTGGACCTTGGAGTTGCGGTTGGAGCGCTCACAGAACAGTCGCTGACTTGGACGTACGACGGAGTGGAATACATGATTGCTTCAAAGGATCTCTCTCAGGAAGAAATGATCCGGGTCGCACAATCAGTTCAGGGGCAGGCAATCAAGTAAAAAATCGGATGGCGTGTGAGCCATCCGATTTTTTTATGGAGAAAACAAATCCCTTTTTTGATTTGACAACGAGCCATAAAACCTCTCATAATCAGCAATAGATAAAGACAATCACGAGGAAGTGTAGACATGGAAATGGCTTTTTACAGAGATACCTGGGCGGAGATTGATCTGGATGCCGTCATGAGCAATGTCCGAAACATGAAAGCACATATAGGAGAGGGCAAGAAGCTGATTGCTGTTGTGAAAGCGAATGCTTACGGCCACGGCGATGCAGAAGTGGCGAAAGCTGCACTTGAAGCAGGAGCGGACATGCTTGCGGTAGCATTTCTGGATGAAGCCATTGCCCTTCGCGATGCCGGATTCCAAACGGAAATACTTGTAATGGGGGCATCCCGTCCCTCAGATGTGCAGCTTGCAGCCGACATGAACATCATCCTTACAGCACCTTCTTTCGAGTGGCTGGAGGATGCAGGCCGCAATATTCAAACCGGGACATTAGCCGTTCATGTAAAGCTCGATACCGGCATGGGACGCCTTGGGATCCGCACAGAAGAGGAACTTCACAAGGTTTTTTCTTTTTCAGAAGGAAAACAGTGCTTGAACATAGAAGGTGTTTTTACCCATTTTGCTACAGCGGATGAACTTGATACTGCCTATTTTGATGAGCAATACAAGACTTTTGAGGTGCTGGCAAAAGCAGCTGCAACCTATGGGAATGTGATGATTCACTGCGGCAACAGCGCAACGGGCCTGAGATTTCCGGATAAGCTTGTCCATGCAGTCAGACTTGGGATCTCGATGTACGGTCTAAGCCCTTCAAGTGAAATGAAACCTCTGCTTCCATTCCAACTAAAAGAAGCGTTTTCCCTTCATTCAAAGCTAGTTCATGTGAAAAAGATAAATAAAGGCGACAAAATCAGCTACGGAGCAACCTACACGGCAGAGGAAGATGAATGGATCGGCACGATTCCCATCGGATATGCAGATGGCTGGGTCCGCCGCCTGAGGGATTCCGACGTGCTTGTGGACGGAGAAAGAGTGCCAATTGTTGGAAGGATCTGCATGGATCAATGCATGATCAAGCTGCCTTCGCAAAAAGAAATTGGAACGAAAATTACGCTTATCGGCAGTCAGAATGATGAGATGATACCGGTGGATGAAGTAGCGGAAAAACTGGGGACAATCAACTATGAAGTCACTTGTACAATAACTTCGCGCGTTCCCCGTATGTTTTTGAGAAATAAGAGTATAATTGAAATGAGAAACTCTCTATTGGACGGAAGAAAAAAGGGTAAGGCCGGTTTTTAAAAGGGGTCTCATTGTATAAAAGAGCCAAAGCGCTAAAAACAGCAGGACGGAATAATTAGAAAATAACTTTGCTTCTTGCATTGATAGTGTTATTATTGTATGTGGAATGGAATAATAGGTGTGTAAGTTTGGTGGAGGTGTATGTTTGTGTCTGAATCCAGCGCAACAACAGAAATCTTAATTCGACTGCCGCAAGCATTGGTCTCGGAGTTAGACGGTCTTGTGAAACAGGAAAATGGGAATCGGAGCGAGTTAATTTATCAAGCAACGAAAATGTATATCCGCGAACGCAAAAAGCGTCAGATTCGCGAGTCTATGAGACGCGGTTACATGGAAATGGCCAAGATTAACTTAAACATTGCTTCCGAAGCTTTTCAGGCTGAATCAGAGGCTGACCACACCGTTGAACGCTTAGTAAGCGGGGGTTAATCCTTTGATTGTCAAACGCGGCGACGTTTATTTTGCTGATTTATCACCTGTAGTCGGCTCTGAGCAAGGCGGGGTCCGTCCGGTACTGATCATTCAGAATGATATCGGAAACAGGTTCAGTCCTACGGTCATCATAGCAGCCATCACTGCTCAAATTCAGAAAGCGAAGCTTCCAACCCATGTGGAAATTGATTCAAAGCGATATGGATTTGAACGTGACTCTGTTATCCTGCTGGAACAGATCCGAACGATTGATAAACAGAGATTGACTGATAAGATTACACACTTAGATGATGAAATGATGGATAAAGTGGACGAAGCTTTGCAAATAAGCTTGGGACTCATTGATTTTTAACGGATAAAAAGGTTCTTTTTAAGGAAGTTGCTGCCAGAAAGCAACTTTTTTTTATTTTATTGACATAAATCGGTATAATGTAAGGTGGAATACTTGTTACCTTTTTTGCCCATTTACTAAGAGGGGGATCACGGACACATGACAGAAAAGTCCAATCAATTATTTGAATATGTAATGGCTCATCAGAATGAGATTCTAAAAGAATGGAAAGACCGTCTGAAAGAGCTTGGGGACCAAAAGTACTCCAGTCTTCTGTCAGACCATGCTTATGATAATGCGTGCAATGAATACCTTCAGATTTTAATCAGCCATATGCACAGTCCGGGAACCGACTTTTCAGAAAGAGTGTCTGACTTTGCGCATAAAGCAGTTCAGCTTGGCTGGAGCCTGAAATTTATTTCAGAAGGCCTGAAACAGCTGTCCCTCATTCTTTTCACGAGACTGACAGAGGACTTGTCTGAAGAGGAAAAAATGCAGGTTGTATGGGAGTTTGACAGACTGCTGTCCCCAATTAACAATGAACTGATTCATCAATATGCCGCTTCATGGGAAAGAACGGTATCCCTGCAGAAGATTGCGCTGCAGGAACTGTCTGCTCCGCTGATTCCTGTCTTTGAAAACATTACAATTATGCCGCTTGTTGGTACAATTGATACAGAACGTGCAAAACAGATTATGGAAAACCTGCTCACAGGCGTTGTCAAACACCGCGCCCAGGTTGTGCTGATCGACATTACCGGTGTGCCGGTGGTCGACACAATGGTGGCGCATCACATCATTCAGGCTTCTGAAGCTGTGCGTCTTGTAGGGGCTAAATGCCTTCTGGTCGGCTTAAGACCGGAAATTGCCCAGACGATCGTAAACCTTGGCATCGATCTAAGCCAGGTTATTACTAAAAACAGCCTTCAAAAGGGAATGGAAGCCGCTCTTGAAATGACCAAAAAACAAATTGTTGAAATGGGGGATCCGGAATGAGAACTCCACGAATTCCTATACTAAAGCTTCATAATTGCCTGCTTGTATCCATTCAGTGGGAGCTTGATGATCAGACAGCCCTGCAGTTTCAGGAAGATCTGCTTCACAAGATTCATGAAACAGGAGCAAGCGGCGTTGTTATAGACCTTACTTCTGTGGATGTAATCGATTCGTTCATTGCCAAGGTGCTTGGTGATGTGATCGGCATGTCGAAGCTTATGGGAGCAAAGGTGGTTTTAACAGGCATACAGCCTGCTGTTGCCATTACACTTATCGAACTTGGAATCCATCTGGCAGATGTACAGACCGCGCTGGATCTTGAAAAAGGGCTTGAAACTCTACATCAGGAGCTGGGGGAATAAGCATGGATAACCAATCCTGTGTAAAAATCATTACGGAGTGGGACATTGTGGCTGCCCGCCAGCTTGGCCGCAATGTTGCTAAAGAGCTCGGGTTTGGTACGGTCGACCAAGCGAGGATTACGACAGCTATCTCCGAACTTGCACGTAATATATATTTGTATGCTGGACAAGGCCAGATTTGCATTGAGCAAATTTCCGAATTCAGCAAAAAAGGATTGAAAATAATAGCCATTGATAACGGGCCTGGTATACCGGATGTGCGAAAAGTAATGGAAGACGGCTTTTCAACTTCCGGAGGACTTGGAGCCGGTTTGCCTGGAGTTAAACGCCTGATGGATGAGTTTAGTATCGATACCGTCTTAGGAGAGGGAACGGATATCCAAGCTGTTAAATGGCTTCGCTAGGAGGAAGCTGAATGGATTTTAAGGATGTCATTGAGTCAAAATATCAGGAACTGCTCAGCCATTACCTGAATGAATTGACTGAAACGGCTTTGTATCAGGGACAGAAGTTCAGCAGAAAAGCAATTGCTGAGCAAATCCCCCCTGAGGAGATCATCAGTCTTCACCGGAAGGTTCTTCAGGATCTTTTTCCTGATGTTGACCAGGAGGTGCTGAACTCGCTTGATTTTCTGCTTGAGGTCATGATGGGATACGGTCTTGCCTATCAGGAGCATCAAAGCCTCAGGGACAAGCAGCAGGAGATCAAGTCGGAAATTCAGGTCGCTGTAAACGTGCAGCAGATGCTTCTCGAAACATCTGTGCCGAATGTTCCGGGTCTTGATATAGGCGCAATAAGCGTTCCGGCAAAGCATATGAACGGAGATTACTACCACTTTGTCTATGACGAGGAAACAGTCAGCATCGCTATAGCAGATGTCATTGGCAAAGGGATTCCGGCTGCGCTTTGCATGTCGATGATCAAATATGCGATGGACAGTCTGCCTGAATCGCGGAAATCTCCAAGCAGGGTGCTTGAGAATTTAAACAGGGTTGTCGAGCATAACGTGGACCCAAGCATGTTCATCACGATGTTTTACGGAATGTTTGATACCAAAACGAACGAATTTATATACGGTTCTGCAGGTCATGAGCCTGGATTTTACTACAGTGCAACAGAAGATTCTTTTTCGGACATGCAGACTAAAGGGCTTGTCCTTGGAATTGATTCATCCGTTAAATATAAGGAGTACAGGAAAGTGATCGAAAAGGGCGACATGGTTGTGCTTCTTTCCGACGGAGTGACTGAATCAAAATCCGGAGATGAATTTGTAGAACGCTGCTTTATTACAGATCTTATAAATAAATACAGTCATTTAAAGGCTCAGGAGATTGTGGATCATATCTACAGAGATTTTCTTCAGATGCAGGATTTTGAACTGCACGATGATTTTACTCTCCTCATTTTAAAGCGTGAGGTTTAATCCTTTTTTACACGGGGTAAATAACTCATTAGGACAAAAGGAATAATATTAGGGGGACTACACATGAACCTTTCAATAAATGCAAATCAAACAGATGAACTTGTTCAAATAGATCTGGCTGGAGAAATTGATGCCTATACTGCACCTAAACTGAGAGAGCAGCTTATGCCGCTTGCTGAAGAAGGGAAATCGATGACGGTCAGCCTGAAGGATGTTTCCTACATGGACAGTACCGGACTCGGTGCATTTGTCGGTCTGCTGAAGGCTGTCAGAAAAAACGGCGGAGATATGAAGCTTGTGAATTTATCTACCCGTCTTGAAAGACTTTTTAATATCACTGGTCTGAGTGAAATTATTGACATTTCTTCTAAATCAGAAGGTGGGGTTCGATGAGACAGTTAGTGGATTACATCGAAGTGAGGATTCCTGCAAAGCCGGAATATGTGGGAATCGTCCGTTTGACTCTTTCCGGGATAGCAAGCAGAATGGGCTATTCGTACGATGAAATTGAAGATTTGAAGATAGCTGTCAGCGAAGCATGCACGAATGCCGTGCAGCATGCGTATGAGAACGCGGAAGGCGGAGAGGTAAACTTAGGGTTTGGCCTTTATGACGACCGCCTTGAAGTGATGGTTTCAGACAGCGGCCAGAGCTTTAATTTCGAACAAAAGAAAAATGAGCTGGGGCCGTATTCTGCCGCAAACCCTGTAGACCAGCTTCCTGAGGGAGGGTTGGGGCTCTACTTGATGGAAACGCTCATGGATGAAGTTCGTGTGCAAATCGATTCCGGCGTTACCGTCTTCATGACAAAGTATTTAAGCGGGGAGCGAGTAGAACATGACACAACCATCCAAAACTACGAAGCGAACTAAAGAAGAAATAAACGAACTGATTTTTGATTTTCAGCACAATCAAAATGAAGATGCCCAGCTTTTTCTTGTTGAGTACTACAGCGGCCTTGTTGAGACGCTTGCGAAGAAGTACTCAAGGGGAAAAAGCTTTCATGAAGACCTTAAACAGGTCGGAATGATCGGCCTGCTCGGTGCCATTCGCCGCTATGATCCTGAATTCGGCAAAACCTTTGAGGCATTTGCCATTCCGACCATCATCGGTGAAATAAAGAGATTTCTCCGCGACAAAACATGGAGCGTCCATGTTCCGCGAAGAATTAAAGAGCTTGGCCCGAAGATTAAGATGGCTGTTGATGAACTGACAAATTCCCTTCAGCGCTCACCGCAAGTCCATGAGATCGCTGATTATCTGGAGGTTTCAGAGGAGGAAGTGCTTGAAACGATGGAGATGGGAAAAAGCTATCAGGCGTTGTCTGTAGACCATTCCATTGAAGCGGACTCCGACGGCAGCACAGTGACCATTTTAGATATTGTCGGTTCAAAAGAAGAAGGGTATGAGCAGGTTAACCAGAAGCTCATGCTTGAAAGTGTTCTTCACGTTTTGTCTGACCGTGAAAAAGAGATTATCCACCACACATATATCCTGAATAAAAGCCAGAAGGAAGCGGGAGAGATTCTCGGCATTTCTCAAATGCACGTTTCAAGGCTTCAGAGAAGAGCGATTACGAAGCTCAAAGAAGCACTTTCTGCTGATATGTCACTGGGGATGCAGTAATGTATCAAACGGAACAAAACAGCCATGTCTACGCATACGCCTACCAGATTCAAAAGGAAGGAAAAACATTATGCGGGGACAGTTTTTTAATTAAAGCGACTGAGGACTATTTCATCTGCGCCGTTGCAGATGGACTCGGAAGCGGCGAGCGTGCGTATGAATCCTCATCTGCAATCAAGGAAGTCATTGAGGAATATCATGCAGAGGATGTTGAGCTGCTGATTGCCAAATCAAATGAGGTACTGAAAAACAAGCGCGGAGCAACCGTTGCTATTTTCAAGGCGTACTTTGGACAGAATATGTTCACATTCAGTTCGGTAGGGAATATCCGGTTCGTCCTTTATTCTCCGTCAGGGAAGTATGTCTATCCCCTGCCTGTTCTTGGCTATATGTCAGGCAAGCCTCAGAAGTTCAGCGTTCATACGTACTCTTATGATGCAGGAGCAAAATTCATTCTGCATTCAGACGGACTCAACATTCCAGCAGTAAAATCTCTTTTGAAGGATTATCAGACAATTGAAGATATCTCAAATCATCTGGAGCCTTATACGAAATCGCGCCAGGATGATTTAACCTACGTAGTCGGTCAGCTGTTTTAGCTGGCGGGCTTTTTTATTGGGCTGAAAAACGGGTAAACAAAACAATTTTTATCAATAAGGGCTATTCGTCATTTTTGAAATAGCCCGGCTTTTGGTAAACTGTTTCTAAGTCGATGTAAGGGGAGGCAACAGAATGGCAGACAAAACAGAACGCATCATGCAGACAATCAGCAAAGAGCTGTCTATTACATATAAGCAAATACAGAACGTGATTGAATTGCTCGAGGGCGGAAATACCGTTCCTTTCATAGCGAGGTACCGGAAAGAACAGACAGGTGCCCTTGATGAAGTGCAGATCCGCGATATCTCTGAAAAATGGCAGTACATCCAAAATCTTGAGGCCAGAAAAGAAGAGGTTATCCGCCTGATTGAGGAACAGGGCAAACTGACCCCTGAACTGAAAAAAGACATTAATGATGCTCTCAAACTTCAGAAAGTCGAGGATCTCTACCGGCCTTACAAGCAAAAACGCAGAACAAAAGCGACAGTCGCGAAGGAAAAAGGTCTTGAACCTCTTGCAGCCTGGATGAAAGAACAGCCTTCAAATGGCTCGCTTGAAGAAAAAGCTGCCGCGTTTATCAATGAAGAAAAAGAAGTGCTGACAGCCCAGGATGCCATTTATGGTGCGAAAGACATTCTTGCCGAGTGGATTTCAGACGAGCCGTCCTATCGCCAGTGGATCCGCGATCTTACTTTCAGAAAAGGAAAAATCGCCGCATCAGCCAAGGATGAAGAGAAAGACGAAAAGAACGTGTATGAAATGTATTACACGTACGAGGAGCCTATCCTGAAAATTGTGCCCCACCGGGTTCTTGCTCTAAACCGCGGGGAAAAGGAAGGCATTTTGAGAGTAACGGTTGAAGCGCCTGCGGAAGAAATTATTGCGCAGCTTCAAAAACGCGAACTTAAAAATCCGCGCACAGTTGTAAAAGATACGTATATAGAAGCGATAGAAGATGCTTATAAAAGATTGATTGAACCTTCCATCGAGAGAGAAATCCGGAAAGAACTGTCTGAAAAGGCGGATGACCGGGCAATCCACATTTTCTCTGAAAATCTGAGAAATCTTCTGCTTCAGCCGCCTCTTAAGGGGAGAATCGTCCTTGGAGTCGATCCTGCCTACCGGACAGGCTGTAAGCTTGCTGCGGTAGATGAAACAGGGAAGGTTCTTGAAATTGGGGTTATCTATCCCCATCCGCCTGTTAATAAAGCCAGAGAAGCGAAACAGAAGCTTGCGGATATCATCAAGCGCTTTAAGGTTGAACTGATTGCCATTGGAAACGGGACGGCATCAAGGGAAACTGAACAATTCGTGGCAGATCTGATTGAAGAACTGAAAGCAGATCTCTCGTACATCATTGTAAATGAAGCGGGTGCAAGTGTTTACTCTGCATCTGACCTGGCCCGCGAAGAGTTCCCTGACTTTCAGGTTGAAGAACGCAGTGCTGTCTCCATAGCGAGAAGACTGCAGGATCCGCTCGCCGAACTGGTCAAAATCGATCCTAAGTCAGTTGGAGTCGGGCAGTACCAGCATGACGTTGCACAGAAAAAATTGAATGACTCTCTGACGTTTGTTGTTGAAACCGTTGTAAACCAAGTTGGAGTTAACGTGAATACAGCTTCATCTTCTTTGCTTCAGTATGTGGCGGGGCTAAGCAAGTCTGTAGCGCAGAACATTGTGAAACAGCGTGATGAAATCGGGAAGTTTGATGACCGGAAGCAATTGAAAAAGATCCCTCGCCTTGGAGCTAAGACCTATGAACAGTGCATAGGGTTTTTAAGGATTTCCGGGGGCAAACACCCTCTGGATTCTACCGGAATCCACCCTGAAAGCTACAAAGAAACAGAAGAGCTGCTCCGTATGCTTGGCTTGAGCCTGAAAGACCTTGGCTCTGATAAGCTTAGAGAAGGAATAAGCAGTCTGAACATAAAAGAAGCTGCAGAAAAAATCGGCATGGGAGAACTGACCTTAAAAGATATTTGTGATTCTCTCGTGCGTCCAGGCCGTGATCCGCGGGATGAAGTGGCTAAACCGCTGCTTAAAAAAGGCGTTCTGAAACTGGAAGACCTCGAGACAGGCATGGAGCTTCAGGGGACGGTCCGAAACGTAGTGGACTTCGGAGCCTTCGTTGATATTGGCGTGAAGCAGGATGGGCTTGTCCACATCTCCAAGCTGAAAAACTCTTACGTGAAGCATCCGCTTGATGTTGTCTCAGTAGGAGATGTTGTAACTGTATGGGTAGACTCAGTAGACAGGCAAAAAGGCCGGGTTGCACTTACAATGGTTAACAGCTGATGAAAAACACTGCTTACGAGCAGTGTTTTTTTCTATAAAAATACCAGCACTGGTTCAGCATTTTGATTTGATAACGGTCCTTTTCATAAAACGCACGCTGCATTTGGTTTTTTAACCATGATGGCATTGCTCGTTCCTCCTTATTGTTTATAATGGAGTATGTGTATGACTTACTTTATGCGGGCTCGGGATGTCCTGTTCGTAGAAACAAACTATGCGGGGTGCTTTGAAATGAATGAACGCAAACTTCAGGAACTGACAGAATCGCTTTCTGCAGAATACTTCAGAAAACCATTCAAACATAAAGCGGTTTTCAACAGCAGGCTGCGGACAACGGGAGGAAGGTATTTGCTTAGAAGCCACAATATCGAAGTGAACCCGAAATATCTTTCTCAGGGAATCGATGAGGTGATCGGCATTATCAAGCATGAGCTGTGCCACTATCACCTTCATATAGAAGGAAGAGGATATAAGCACCGTGATCCTGAATTCAGAGCGCTGCTTTCACAAGTGGGCGCACCAAGGTTCTGCACGCCGATCGAGCCTCCGGCAAGAACAAGGAAAATCGTTCAGTATCAATGCACAGAGTGCCGGTTTATCTACAATCGCCGCAGGAAGATGGATACATCAAAATACGTGTGCGGCAAATGCGGAGGGAAAATCAAACTTGTTTCATAGAATTTTATAAAAAGGGTTGACGCTCTGTGTCGAGCTGTGTTAAATTATAAAAGCCGTCGTAAGAGACGCAAAACAAGACTGAAAAGAAGGCTTGACAGTTTGTCCAAACCTTCATATAATTAAGAAAGTCTGTCAGCAATTTTATTCCGCAGTAGCTCAGTGGTAGAGCTATCGGCTGTTAACCGATCGGTCGTAGGTTCGAGTCCTACCTGCGGAGCCATAATATGGGGAAGTACTCAAGTGGCTGAAGAGGCGCCCCTGCTAAGGGTGTAGGTCGCGTAAGCGGCGCGAGGGTTCAAATCCCTCCTTCTCCGCCATTATTTTTTATTGTCTCTGGCCCGTTGGTCAAGCGGTTAAGACACCGCCCTTTCACGGCGGTAACACGGGTTCGAATCCCGTACGGGTCATCATTTTCACAAATGAATACGGAGGATTAGCTCAGCTGGGAGAGCATCTGCCTTACAAGCAGAGGGTCGGCGGTTCGAGCCCGTCATCCTCCACCATCTGGTCCCGTGGTGTAGCGGTTAACATGCCTGCCTGTCACGCAGGAGATCGCCGGTTCGATCCCGGTCGGGACCGCCATTTTTATTGGGCTATAGCCAAGCGGTAAGGCAACGGACTTTGACTCCGTCATGCGCTGGTTCGAATCCAGCTAGCCCAGCCATTTTCATTTTGAAAAATGAATATCTATGTGCCATTAGCTCAGTCGGTAGAGCATCTGACTTTTAATCAGAGGGTCGAAGGTTCGAGTCCTTCATGGCACACCATTTAATGTATGCGGGTGTGGCGGAATTGGCAGACGCGCTAGACTTAGGATCTAGTGTCTTTGACGTGGGGGTTCGAGTCCCTTCACCCGCACCATACATTATTCTTTTCGCGGTCGTGGCGGAATGGCAGACGCGCTAGGTTGAGGGCCTAGTGGGGGTAACCCCGTGGAAGTTCGACTCTTCTCGGCCGCACCAAAAGAGCTTTGAAAAACTTAAAAAAAGTTGTTGACATAAAGATCACTACTTGGTATTATATTTAAGTCGCTTCACAAATTATCATGTGCGCCCGTAGCTCAATTGGATAGAGCGTTTGACTACGGATCAAAAGGTTATGGGTTCGACTCCTGTCGGGCGCGCCATATTACGGGAAGTAGCTCAGCTTGGTAGAGCACTTGGTTTGGGACCAAGGGGTCGCAGGTTCGAATCCTGTCTTCCCGACCAGGTAATTTTATAACTTTATATGCGGGTGTAGTTTAATGGTAAAACTCTAGCCTTCCAAGCTAATGTCGTGGGTTCGATTCCCATCACCCGCTCCAATCTTTAAAATGATCTTTGAAAACTAAACAAAACCAAAAGCGTACCAAACGTTTTAAATTTTTTAAGTCAGCAACATTTATGAGTCACAAATTTTCTTCGGAGAGTTTGATCCTGGCTCAGGACGAACGCTGGCGGCGTGCCTAATACATGCAAGTCGAGCGGACCTCTTCGGAGGTCAGCGGCGGACGGGTGAGTAACACGTGGGCAACCTGCCTGTAAGACTGGGATAACTCCGGGAAACCGGAGCTAATACCGGATACTATGTCAAACCGCATGGTTTGACATTCAAAGACGGTTTCGGCTGTCACTTACAGATGGGCCCGCGGCGCATTAGCTAGTTGGTGAGGTAACGGCTCACCAAGGCGACGATGCGTAGCCGACCTGAGAGGGTGATCGGCCACACTGGGACTGAGACACGGCCCAGACTCCTACGGGAGGCAGCAGTAGGGAATCTTCCGCAATGGACGAAAGTCTGACGGAGCAACGCCGCGTGAGTGATGAAGGTTTTCGGATCGTAAAACTCTGTTGTCAGGGAAGAACAAGTGCCGGAGTAACTGCCGGCGCCTTGACGGTACCTGACCAGAAAGCCACGGCTAACTACGTGCCAGCAGCCGCGGTAATACGTAGGTGGCAAGCGTTGTCCGGAATTATTGGGCGTAAAGCGCGCGCAGGCGGTTTCTTAAGTCTGATGTGAAAGCCCCCGGCTCAACCGGGGAGGGTCATTGGAAACTGGGAAACTTGAGTGCAGAAGAGGAGAGTGGAATTCCACGTGTAGCGGTGAAATGCGTAGAGATGTGGAGGAACACCAGTGGCGAAGGCGACTCTCTGGTCTGTAACTGACGCTGAGGCGCGAAAGCGTGGGGAGCGAACAGGATTAGATACCCTGGTAGTCCACGCCGTAAACGATGAGTGCTAAGTGTTAGAGGGTTTCCGCCCTTTAGTGCTGCAGCTAACGCATTAAGCACTCCGCCTGGGGAGTACGGTCGCAAGACTGAAACTCAAAGGAATTGACGGGGGCCCGCACAAGCGGTGGAGCATGTGGTTTAATTCGAAGCAACGCGAAGAACCTTACCAGGTCTTGACATCCTTTGCCACTTCTAGAGATAGAAGGTTCCCCTTCGGGGGACAAAGTGACAGGTGGTGCATGGTTGTCGTCAGCTCGTGTCGTGAGATGTTGGGTTAAGTCCCGCAACGAGCGCAACCCTTGATCTTAGTTGCCAGCATTCAGTTGGGCACTCTAAGGTGACTGCCGGTGACAAACCGGAGGAAGGTGGGGATGACGTCAAATCATCATGCCCCTTATGACCTGGGCTACACACGTGCTACAATGGATGGTACAAAGGGCTGCGAGACCGCGAGGTTTAGCCAATCCCATAAAACCATTCTCAGTTCGGATTGCAGGCTGCAACTCGCCTGCATGAAGCTGGAATCGCTAGTAATCGCGGATCAGCATGCCGCGGTGAATACGTTCCCGGGCCTTGTACACACCGCCCGTCACACCACGAGAGTTTGCAACACCCGAAGTCGGTGGGGTAACCGCAAGGAGCCAGCCGCCTAAGGTGGGGTAGATGATTGGGGTGAAGT